>NZ_JBHRZC010000004.1:0-613250 GCF_042649405.1 Lysobacter sp. GCM10012299
GGTTGAGGCCGTCGACCTTGGCCTGGTCGATGTCGACGCAGACCACGTCGTGGCCGACGTCGGCCAGGCAGGTGCCGGTGACGAGGCCGACGTATCCGGTACCAAAAATCGTGACGCGCATGGTTACTCCAACGAGGAACGGGTCTGCAGGAGCGGGAAGCGATTGGCGCTGCGCGGTTCGCTTCCCGCGCCCGGGTGCTTACCCGTTACTCACTTCTTCGCATTGCCGCCCGGCTTGACGATGTCGAGCAGTTCGACTTCGAACACCAGCGTCTGGTTCGGGCCGATCGGGCCTGCGCCCTGCTCGCCGTAGGCCAGCTTGCTCGGGATCCAGAAGCGGTACTTGCTGCCGACCGGCATCAGCGCAATGCCTTCCTGCCAGCCCGGCACCAGCTGGCCGAGCACGAACGTCGCCGGCTCGCCGCGATCGTAGGAGCTGTCGAAGGTCTTGCCGTCGAGCAGAGCGCCCTTGTAGTGCGCGCTGACGGCATCGCTGATGCTCGGCTTGGCGCCCTTGCCTTCGGTCAGGACCTGGTACTGCAGGCCCGACGCGGTGGTGACGACGCCCGGCTTCTTGCCGTTCTCGGCGAGGAACTTCTCACCGTCGTCGAGGTTCTTCTTGGCCTCGGCCATCATCTTGGCGATGCGCTGCGCCTGCACCTTCTGCGCGAACGCCTCGCGGATCTCGGACGACTGCTTCTCGTCGAGCAGCAGCTTCTCGCCGGCGAGCGAGCTCTTCAGCGCCTTGTGCAGGGTGTCCAGGTCGATCTCGTCCTTGACCGGCTCCAGCGAACGCGCCATGTCCATGCCGATCATGTAGCTGACCTGTTCCTTCTCGGTCGCCAGGCCCGGGATCTTCTTGGCGCCGTCCTTGCCGGCTTCGGCAGCGGCGGTGTCCGTTTTGCCGGCGTCGGCGGCCTTGTCTGCCGGCTTGTTGCAGGCGGTGGTCACCACCGCGAGCGATGCGACGGCCAGGGCGAGTGCGGTATGGCGCGGGGAAAACTTCATCGGGTGGAGGCTCCAGGAAAATGTGGTCCGCGAGAGATGTGGTTCGCGAGAACGGGGCGGCATCGGGTGCGGCAGCGCGGGATGAGCCTCACGCTGCCGCTTTGGCCTGACAAACTGCCAGCATCGAACTGAACGGTAGACGTACCGTCCGGCTTCAGAGGATGGCCATCAACTCAACGTCGAACACCAGCGTCGCGTTCGGGCCGATCGGGCCGCCCGGCGTGCCCTTCGGGCCGTAGGCCAGCTCGCCCGGGATCCAGAAGCGGAACTTGCTGCCGACCGGCATCATCGACACGCCTTCGGTCCAGCCTGCGATGACCTGGTTCAGGGCGAATTCGGCCGGCTGGCCGCGATCGTAGGAGCTGTCGAACACGGTGCCGTCGAGCAGCGTGCCGTGGTAGTTCACGCGCACCTGGTCGGTCGACTTCGGACGCGCGCCCGAGCCCTGGCGCAGGATCATGTACTGCAGGCCCGAGCCGGTGGTGAACACGCCCTTGACCGACTTGTTCTTGGCCAGGAACGCAGCGCCATCGGCCTTGTTCTTGTCGCCCAGCGCCGACGCCTGTGCCTGCATCTTGGCCTGCACCTTCTGCTGGAAGGCCTGGCGCACGGCGCCCTGCTCGGCCTCGCTCAACAGCGGCGTGCCCTTGGTGAAGCTGGTGCGGATCGCCTGCACGACGACCGGCAACTCGAGCTCATCCTTGATCGGCGCCAGCGAGCGGCCGACGTCGGCGCCAACCAGGTAGGCGACCTTGTCCTTCGCAACGTCCGGCACCTTGGCCCCGGCCGGCGCCTGGCCCTGGCGCGAGGCAATGCGCTGCATCAGCGCCGGCCCGACGACCTGCGCCTCGTCTTCGGTGATGAGCGGCTTGCCGCCGTCGAAGGCGTTCTTGATGGCGCGCTCGAAGGCGGCCAGGTCGATGTCCGGCGCCACCGGGGCGATGGACTGGGCGATATCGCTGCCAACCATGTAGCTGGCCTTGTCGCGGTCGGTGGTAAGCACGGTCTTTTCCTGGGCAATGGCTGCCGCGCCGAACAGCGTGGCCGCAGTGGTGATCAACACGGCGGCGCCGCGCACAAAAGCCTTCATCGGGTACCTGCTCCGTATGGGAAGAAAACATCGGCCGGTATGGCCGGGTTGCGCATCGACGACACCGGCTGCCGGTATCGCCACGCAAGCGATGCATTGTCGCGGCACAGCATCGCATGGGCAATGACCGTTCGCGCAGATCGTCGGACCGCCTTGCAGCGCGTTTGTTCCGGCAATTATTTCGCTGTGTGTCGCGACCTTGGTGCTTTTCGACGGGGGCGACTACCGCCGCCCTTTCCGCCGCGGCATTTGCCGCCCGCCCAAAGCCAGAACCGCCCCCCGGGCCAAGGGCCGAGCCCCCCGTTCATCGGCCTATGCCATCAGTTGGGTGAGCCGGGCTTGACCGGGAGTATTTAGGTGTTATAGTTGCCTACAACACCGGTTGACCAAAGAGCAGGACGCCCACCATGAACCGCAAGCTCCACAACTCCTTCCTCGCCCTGCTCGCCTCGGCTTCGACCCTGGCGCTGTGCCTGGCGATGGCGCTCCCGGCGCCGCAGCAACCGCAAGCCCGTCCGATCGCGCTGAATGTGGGCCCGGTCGAATTCACCTTCACGCCGTCCGACCCGACCGCCAGCCATGGCGAGCAGCTCGAGGCCCTCGCACGCAGCATCGAGCGTCGCGCCAACCAGGTCGACAGCCTGGCTGATGCCGCCGCCCTGACCGCTGAAATCGCAACCGCCGCGGCCCTGGCCGAAGCGGTGAAAAGTTCCAGGTCTTTCGAGAGCGCCACCATCGATACCGAAAAGAAGCAGGCAAGGACTGCCGCCCGGCACCGCCGGCAAACCCTAGTCATGCCTTATTTCTCATTCGCACCGCGGGGCTGAACCCATGACCGCAATTCAATGGAGCGACGGCGCTCCGATCTATCGCCAGCTGAAGGAGCGCGTCATTGCGATGATGCTCGACGGGGTGCTCAAGCCCGGGGACGCTCTTCCTTCCGTGCGCCAGGTCGCCGCCGAATATCAGCTCAATCCAATCACCGTCTCGCGCGCCTATCAGGAACTGGCGGACGAGGCTCTCGTCGAAAAACGCAGGGGTCTGGGCATGTACGTGACCGAAGAGGCCGCAAAGAAACTGCTGTTCAATGAACGCGAACGCTTCCTGCGCGAGGAATGGCCGCTGGTGCTGGAACGCATCATGCGCCTGGGCCTGACCGCACAGGAACTGCTGGCTACCGACGTCAAGGCAGGCACGCAATGAACGCCCCCGTCACCACTTCCGCATCCGTGGTCAGCGCCCACGGCCTGCGCAAGGCCTACAAGAACAAGCTGGCGCTGGACGAGACCGCGTTCGAGATCCCGGCCGGCCGCATCGTCGGTCTGATCGGACCCAACGGCGCCGGCAAGACCACCGCGCTCAAGGCCATCCTCGGCCTGATCCCGTTCGAAGGCACGCTGAAGGTGCTGGGCCGCGACCCGCGCACCGAGCGTGACGAGCTGATGCGCGACGTCTGCTTCATCGCCGACGTGGCGGTGCTGCCGCGCTGGATCCGGGTCAAGGAGGCGATCGAGTTCGTCGCCGGCGTGCACCCGCGCTTCGACCGCGCCAAGTGCGAGCGTTTCCTCGCCCACACCAAGCTCACGCCGAACATGCGGGTGCGCGAACTGTCCAAGGGCATGATCGTGCAGCTGCACCTGGCGCTGGTGATGGCGATCGACGCCAAGCTGCTGGTGCTCGACGAGCCGACCCTGGGACTGGACATCCTCTACCGCAAGCAGTTCTACCAGCGCCTGCTGGAGGACTACTTCGACGAGGAGAAGACCATCCTGGTCACGACCCACCAGGTCGAGGAGATCGAACACATCCTCACCGACGTGATGTTCATCCGCGACGGCAAGATCGTGCTCGACAACGACATGGAATCGCTCGGCGAGCGCTTCATCGAAGTGCTGGTCAACGGCGAGAAGACCGACCAGGCGCGTGCACTCAAGCCGATCGACGAACGCGCCCTGCCCTTCGGCAAGACCGTGATGCTGTTCGACTCCGTGCCGCACGAACAACTGGCCGGCCTGGGTGAAACCCGCACGCCGGGCCTGGCCGACCTGTTCGTCGCCACCATGAAGGGGACCTACGCATGAATGCGATCCAAAATGGATTCGGTCAAGAATCCCAGGGTGGAATGCGCGCCGCCGTCGTGGCTGCGCCGCACCCCACCCACACCTACAAGATGCTGCTCAAGCGCGAGTTCTGGGAGCACAAGGGCGGTTTCTTCTGGGCCCCGCTGGTGGCCGGCGGCATCCTGCTGCTGCTCACGCTGATGGGCGTCGGCGCCGGCGAAGTGCTGCTGCGCAAGGTTCCCGACCACGCCACGATCAACGTCGAAGGCGGCAGCTTCCAGGTCAACGGCCTCGACCTGGCGCGCCTGACCGAGAAGATCAGTCCGGACGAGCTGCGCGAGTTCGGTGGCGCGATCGACGCCAGCCTCTACATGGCAGCCACCTGGCCCTTCGTCGTCCTCGCCTTCGTCGTGTTCTTCTACTGCCTGGGCAGCCTGTACGACGATCGCAAGGACCGCAGCGTCCTGTTCTGGAAGTCGTTGCCGATCTCCGACCGCGACACCGTGCTGTCGAAGGTGCTCAGCGCCACGTTGATGGCGCCGGTGATCGCCGCGATCGCCGCCATCGCGACGGTGTTCGGCTCGATGCTGATCTACAGCCTGGTCGTGCTGCTGCACGGCGGCAACCCGTACACACTGCTGTGGGTGCCGGCCAGCCCGCTGAAGGTCTGCGCACACCTGCTCGCGTCGATCCCGGTGTATGCGCTGTGGGCACTGCCGACCGTCGGCTGGCTGATGCTGTGCTCGTCCTGGGCCAAGAGCAAGCCGTTCCTGTGGGCGCTCATCATCCCGATCTTCGCCGGCATCTTCGTCGGCTGGTTCGACCTGATGCACGCCTTCGACCTCGATACAGCGTGGTTCTGGAAGAACATCGTCGCCCGCAGCCTGACCAGTATCGTGCCGGGCGCCTGGTTCGACGTGGCCAACATCGGCGAGGTCAGTGTCGACGGCCCGCAGGCGATCCACTCGGTGATCAACCTGCGCACGATGTACTCGGTCCTGCTCACGCCGCAGCTGTGGATTGGCGCGGTGGCCGGTGCGGCGATGCTCTACGGCGCGATCCGCATGCGCCGCTGGCGGGACGACGGCTGACCCGCTCGTCGGGATCCCGGGACGGTGGCACGCAACCTTGGGCCACCGTCCCGCATCCCAGTCGCACTGACCACGGAGCCCGACCAACATGATCAACAAGTCCGCAGTTGCCCTCGCCCTTTCGCTCAGCGCCGCGCTGGTGCCTGCCGCCCACGCCGGCAGCCCCAATTGCCAGCACTCCGAAGCGCGCATCCTGCAGCTCGACCTGGCCGGCGTAAAGGCAGTGGTCTTTGATATCGGCCCGCACGACCTCGTCGTCACCGCCAGGCCCGGCGCCCGTTCGACCGTCGACGGCAAGGCCTGCGCCTCCGATGCTGGCCGCCTGCAGGACCTGCGGCTGACCCAGCAGCGCGTCGGCGACAAGCTGGTCGTGACCGCCGAGCGCAGCGACGGCATCTCGTTCAACTTCGGCGGCAGCCACTACGCCTACCTCGACATCAAGGCCTCGATCCCGGACAACGTGCCGGTGCAGCTCAAGGTCGGCTCCGGCGATGCCCGCGTCACCGGCGCCCAGTCGCTGAGCATCGACGTGGGATCGGGCGACGTCGAAGCGCGTGACATCCGCGGCCTCGTCACCGCCGACGTCAATTCGGGCGATATCGAGCTCGACACGGTTGGCTCCCTGCAGGTGCTGAGTGTCGGTTCCGGCGATTTCAGTGCCCGCCGCATCGGTCGCGGCGCCACGGTCGGCAGCATCGGCTCGGGAGACGTCGAACTGATCGGCGTGGGCGGCGACGTCAACGTCGACCGCATCGGCTCGGGTGACCTCGACGTGCGCGACGTGCGCGGCAACCTGGTCGTGCACCATGTCGGCAGCGGTTCGGTCGACCATAGCGGCGTGACCGGGCGTACCGACGTACCGCAAGACAACTGATTTTCACAGACGCGTGGGGCGTGTTCGCGCCCCCCAACCCGCCAGGAGCTCCACATGATTGCCGCAAGCCGCACCGTACTGTTCGCCGCCGTGCTCGGCGGCACCTCGCTCCTGGCTGCCTGTGGCGCCAACCCGGCGCCGGGCAACACCGCATCTGATGCCTCGTCGAGCAGCGCGCCGACGGCCAAGAAGCAGGACACCGGTTTCATTTCCTCCGCCATCCAGGACGCCATCGGCGACGCGCAGAAGGAAATCTCGGAAGGCAACATCACCGTTTCAAAGGACGAGCACAACGGTGGCAAGAAAGCCGAGATCACGCCCAAGGGCGACCTGCTGATCGATGGCCGCGCCGTGACGATCACGCCGGCGCAGCGCACGTTGCTTCTGGAATACCGCAGCCATGTCGTCGCCGTCGCCACTGCCGGCATGCACATCGGCATGGAGAGCGCGGACCTGGCCACCAAGGCCGTGGCCGAATCGCTCAAGGGCGTGTTCACCGGCAACACCGACGACGTCGAGAAGCGCGTCCAGGCCGAGGCCGACAAGGTCCGCACTGCGGCCAAGCAGCTGTGCACGCATCTGCCGGCCATGCTGGAGTCGCAGCAGAAGCTGGCCGCCGCGCTGCCGGAGTTCAAGCCGTACGCAACGATGGACGCGTCCGATGTCGATGACTGCTGGAAGGAAACCCGCGATCACGACACCGCCAGCACGGCCGCGGCGGAAGCCACGAAGCGCTGACCCTGCCGCAGGCGGGAGGGCCGCCTACCCGCCTCCGCCGGCGCCCTCATGGATCCCGCCGCGCGTCAGCGCCGCGGGATCCAGCAGTTTGCGCAGTTCCGCCTCCGGCAAGCCGCTGACCTCAACCGCGACTTCGAGCACCGGCCGGCCCTGCTTGTAGGCCTGCTTGGCGATCGCCGCGGCCTTTTCGTAACCGATGATCGGATTGAGCGCGGTCACCAGGATCGGGTTGCGGTCCAGCGCTTCGCGCACGCGCTCCGGGCGTGCCTTCAGGCCGGCAATTGCATCGTCGGCCAGCAGCTTCATCACGTTGCCCAGCAGCCGGATCGAGTCGAGCAGATCGTAGGCAATCAGCGGCAGCATCACGTTGAGCTGGAAATTGCCGCTCTGCCCGGCCACGGTGATCGCGGCGTGATGGCCGATCACCTGCGCGCAGACCATGCACGTCGCTTCCGGGATCACCGGATTGACCTTGCCCGGCATGATCGAGCTGCCCGGCTGCAGCGCCGGCAATTCGATTTCGCCCAGCCCCGCCAGTGGACCGGAGTTCATCCAGCGCAGGTCGTTGGCGATCTTCATCAGCGCCACGGCCAGCGTGCTCAACTGCCCCGACAACTCGACGGCGTCGTCCTGCGAGGCGATGCCCTCGAATTTGTCCTGCGCCGATTCGAAACGCGTGCCGGCCAGCGTCGACAACGCCTTGGCCATTCCCCGCCCGAAACGGGGATCGGCGTTGATGCCGGTGCCAATCGCTGTTCCGCCGATCGGCAGGCGTCGAAGCCGCTTGAGCGCGTCATCGACGCGCTCCTGCGCCGACGCAAGCTGCGACGCCCAGGCACCGAACTCCTGGGCAAACGTCAGCGGCATCGCGTCCATGAGGTGGGTGCGACCGGTCTTGGTGACCTTGCCCAGCGCCTTGCCACGCCGCTCGATGGTCCGGCGCAGGTGCTTGAGCGCCGGCAGCAGGTGTTCCACGGTAGCCAGCTGCGCCGACACGCGGATCGCCGTGGGAATCACGTCGTTGGAGCTCTGGCCCAGGTTGACGTGGTCATTGGGGTGGATCTTTTGCCGGCCGCCGGCCGTGGCCAGGGTGGCGATGACCTCGTTGGCGTTCATGTTGCTGGAGGTGCCCGAACCGGTCTGGTAGACGTCGATCGGGAACTGCGCGTCGTGTTCGCCCGCGGCGACTGCCATGGCGGCGGCCTGGATGGCCTGCGTCGCACCTTTGCCGAGCAGGCCGTAGCCGCCGTTGACCTGGGCCGCTGCGGCCTTGATCAGCCCCAGTGCGCGAATGAACTCGCGCGGCATCGGCTGGCCGGAAATGGGGAAGTTCTGCACCGCGCGCTGCGTCTGCGCGCCCCACAGCGCCGCTGCCGGGACCTGCAGCTCACCCATGCTGTCTCGTTCGGTGCGGAACTGCGCGCCACTGCCTTTCTGCCTGGCCATTGCCGACTCTCCGGGGGGATCGATGGCGTGAGCTTACGCCGGCTGCGGGCCTGGATCCCGGCGTGTGCCGGGATGACGTGGGGGAACCGTGAAGGCCGGGAGTAGTAGAATCGCGGTTTTCTCGCCCCCAGCCCGCCATGTCCGTCGAATCCCAGTTGCTCGCCCTGTCCCCGCTCGATGGCCGCTACGCCAGCAAGGTCGATGCGTTGCGCCCGATTTTCTCGGAGTACGGCCTGATCAAGGCGCGGGTCAAGGTCGAGGTGGAATGGCTGCTGGCGCTGGCCGACGAGCCGGGCATCGTCGAGCTGTCGCCGTTCTCCGACGCCGCCGCCGCGCGCCTGCGTGCGCTCGCCGACAACCTGTCGCCGGCCGATGCGGCCCGGGTCAAGGAGATCGAGCGCACCACCAACCACGACGTCAAGGCGGTCGAGTACTTCATCAAGGAGCGCCTGAAGGACGATGCCGAGCTGGGGCCTGCGCTGGAGTTCGTGCATTTCGCCTGCACCTCCGAGGACATCAACAACCTCAGTTACGCGCTGATGCTCAACCAGGCGCGCCAGTTCGTGCTGCTGCCCAAGCTGGACGAGCTGATCCAGACCCTGCGCACCATGGCGCACGAGCACGCCGCACTGCCGATGCTGTCGCGCACGCACGGCCAGACCGCCTCCCCGACCACGGTCGGCAAGGAACTGGCCAATGTGGTCGCGCGCCTGCAGCGCCAGGGCGAGACCCTGGCCGCCGCGCGCATGCCCGGCAAGATCAACGGCGCCGTCGGCAACTACAACGCCCACGTCGCCTCCTACCCGGACGTTGACTGGCCGAAGTTCTCCGAGCACTTCGTCCATTCGCTCGGCCTGAACTGGCAGCCCTACACCACCCAGATCGAACCGCACGACGGCATCGCCGAGATCTGCGATGCACAGCGCCGCATCGACACCATCGCCATTGACCTGTGCCGCGACGTGTGGGGCTACATCTCGCTGGGTTACTTCAAGCAGGCCGTGAAGGCCGGCGAAGTCGGCAGCTCGACCATGCCGCACAAGGTCAACCCGATCGACTTCGAGAACGCCGAAGGCAACTTCGGCATCGCCAACGCGCTGTTCGAGCATTTCGCCGCCAAGCTGCCGATCAGCCGCTGGCAGCGTGACCTGACCGACTCGACCGTGCTGCGCGCGCTGGGTACCGCGTTCGGCCATGCCCTGATCGGTTTCGACGCATTGCAGCGCGGCCTGGGCAAACTCAGCGTCAATCCCGAGCGCCTTGCCGCCGACCTCGATGCGTCGTGGGAAGTGCTGGCCGAGGCCGTGCAGACGGTAATGCGCCGCCACGGCCTGCCCAATCCGTACGAACAGCTCAAGGCGCTGACCCGCGGCCAGGGCATCAACGAATCCTCGATGCGCGAGTTCATCTCTTCGCTCGAACTGCCGGCGGCGGACAAGCAGCGCCTGCTCGATATGACGCCGGGCAGCTACACGGGCCTGGCCGAGAAGCTGGCGCGCGAGATCTGAGCCACCCGTCGTCCCGGCGACCGCCGGGACCCAATTTGCCGTTGCAGTTCACGGCCTCTGCTCGACGGCAAATGCAAGATGGATCCCGGCTTTCGCCGGGATGACGGTCTGACCATGGAACATCGCGATGAAGCTGCTGCTGAACATCGACGTCGATGACCTGCCCTCGGCCGAGGCGTTCTACATCGCCGCCTTCGGCCTGACGCCGGCGCGCCGCTTCGGTGACGCCGCGGTCGAGATGCTTGGTGCCGAAGTTCCCATCTATCTGTTGCGCAAGGCCGACGGCAGCACCGGTGCCGGCGGCCAACCACGCACTTACGACCGACACTGGACGCCGCTGCATGGCGACCTGGTGGTCGACGACCTGGATGCCGCGCTGGCCCAGGCCGTTGCCGCCGGGGCGCTGCAGGAAGGCGCCATCCGCGAGGCCGACTGGGGCCGGATCGTCACCATCGCCGACCCGTTCGGGCATGGCTGGTGCCTGCTGCAGTTCCGTGGCCGCGGCTACGACGAAATAACTACATGAGCAGCACGACATGAGCAAGAAACCTGCGGTGAAGGACGTTCCGATCGAGATCGATGCCAGCGCGCTGCCGCCGCTGGGCATGACGCCGGAGCGCTTCCTGCGCGACTACTGGCAGAAGAAGCCGCTGCTGATCCGAAATGCCTTCCCCGGCTTCGAATCGCCGCTGCAACCCGAAGACCTGGCCGGGCTGGCCTGCGAGGAAGCCGCGCTGTCGCGGATCGTGACGCACGACCGCGGCAACGACCGCTGGACGGTGCGCCACGGCCCGTTCGACGAAGCCGAGTTCCCCGGTATGCCGCACCAGGACTGGACCCTGCTGGTGCAGGACATGGACAAGTGGGACAGCGACGTCGCCGCACTGCTGCCCGCCTTCTCCTTCCTGCCGCGCTGGCGCATCGACGACATCATGGTGTCGTTCGCCGCGCCCGGTGGTTCGGTCGGCGCGCACGTCGACCAGTACGACGTGTTCCTGCTGCAGGCGCAGGGCCACCGTCGCTGGCAGATCGATGCGAACGACAACCCGCCGCTGGCCTTCCGCAACGACGTCGAGCTCAAGCTGCTGCGCGAGTTCAACGCGAGCCACGAATGGGTGCTGGGCCCGGGCGACATGCTGTACCTGCCGCCGGGCGTGCCGCACAACGGCGTCGCCGAAGATGCCTGCCTGACCTTCTCGGTCGGCATGCGCGCACCGTCGGCCGCGGAACTGCTGGGCGACTTCGTCGATACCCTCGCCGCGGACGCCGACGAATCGCTGCGCTACGCCGACCCTGACCTGGCGCCGGCGGCGGATCCTGCCGAGATCGACGTACTGGCAATGAATCGCGCCGTCGAGGCACTGAACCTGCTGCGCATGAACGACCCCGATCGCCTCGGCGACTGGTTTGGCCGCTTCATGACCGTCTACCGTGCCGCCGGTGAGGTCCAGCCCGGTGGCGATACCCGCTCGCGCATCGAGATCGAGTGGGACCTGCAGCACGAAGCTGGGCTGCACCGCCATCCGTGGTCGCGCATGGCCTGGCGCCGTGCACATGGTGAGGGTCAACCTTCGCGGCTGTTCGTCGCCGGCCAGGCCTACGAACTGCCGGCCGAGGATGCTTCGACGATTGCCAATGCCGGGGTGCTCGACGGCGCCAGCTACGCCAGCCTGTCCGAGGCCGGACGCGACTGCGTCTACAACCTGCTCCAGGCCGGTCATTACCAGCTGGTCCTGGCGGACGAAGAAGAATGAACGACATGAGCCAGGCGGGCCGCGGCTTCCGGGTCGATGCCATCGCCTTCCACGACGGCGCCGCCGAGCTGCGGGTCGTGCGTGACGCGGTGTTCGTGGTCGAGCAAGGCGTTCCGGTCGAGATTGAGCGCGACGCGCTGGACCCGCTGTGCGTCCACGTCATCGCCCGCGACGACCAGGGCCAGCCCATCGGCACCGGCCGCCTCACCCCCGACCACCGCATCGGCCGCATGGCCGTGCTGCCCGACTGGCGCGGCCAGGGGGTCGGCGAGGCGCTGCTCCAGGCCCTGCTCGCGCAGGCCCGGCAGCTGGGCTGGTCGCAGGTGAGCCTGCACGCGCAGGTTCCGGCCATCGTCTTCTATGCCCGCCAGGGCTTCCTGCCCTACGGCGAGCGCTTCGTCGAGGCCGGTCTCGACCACCAGTCAATGCGCCTGGCCCTGGGCACGGTCAATGCCGTGGAGCGCCGCGATGCCGCCATTGCCGCCGTGCTTGGCGTGATAGCCAATGCCCGCCGTCGCCTGCTGGCCTACAGCCGCGAACTCGACCCGGGCGTGTTCGACCAGCCTGAAGTGCTGGCGCAGTTGCGCCGGTTCGCCGTGTCCGGTGGCGAGGTCCGCGTGCTGCTGCACGACCCGGCTGCGCCGCAGCGCGCCATCGCCCCCCTGCTTGGGCTGGCGCAGCGATTGAGCAGCGCCTTCGCGATGCGCGCGATCGAGGAGCCAGTGGACCGCGATTACCCCAGTGCTTATGTGGTCAACGACGCGGGCGGCTGGTACTTCCGCCCGCTCGGCCACCGCTTCGACGGCGAGACCCGACTCGACGACCCGGCCCGCGGCCGCCAGCTGCACGCCCACTTCGACCCGGTCTGGGAACGAGCCCGGCCGTGCACCGAGTACCGCGCGCTGGGCCTTTGAGTGAAAGCTGGCGGGATGTTTTCGCCCTTGAAGCGGCGCCGGACGACCCAACGCTATCTGACCAGGGCTTGGCTGCAGCGGCTGATTCGACACAAGTGTTAGCCGTTTACCGCCAGCCAAGGGCTATAATTCCGAATCTTGGCGCCTGAATAGCCGCGCAAGCGTGCAATCCAGGCCTCCTCCGCCTTCTCCCACCGAGTTTCCCGATCACCATCGTGGACAGTCTCCTGAAGCAGTTCTCCCAGTCCTCCCAGCTCGGCGCCAATGCCGCTTTCGTCGAGGACCTGTACGAGCAGTACCTGGTTTCCCCCGACAGTGTCGACCCGAAATGGAAGGCGTACTTCGACGGCTTCAAGGGCCGCGAAGCCGGTGACGTGCCGCATTCGGCCGTCATCGACTCCATCGCCCAGGCCGGTCGCTTGGCCACCCGCGGCGTGGTTTCCGTGGCCGCCGGTGCGGGCGACGAGCGCGAGCGCGAGGTCGGCCGCCTGATCACGGCGTACCGGTCGCGTGGCCACCTCGGTGCCGACATCGATCCGCTTGGCCTGCTGCCCAAGCCGGAAGCGCCGGACCTGGAACTGGGTTTCCACCACCTGACCGCCAACGACCTCAAGTCCGAGTTCAGCACCGGCGGCGTCGGTGGCAACGAGCGCATGAAGCTGGGCGACCTGCTCGCGCTGCTCAAGGCCACCTACACCGGCCCGATCGGCGCCGAGTTCATGCACATCTCCGACTCCGAACAACGGCGTTGGTTGTATGAGCGCCTGGAAAAGGCCGGTGGCAAGTTCGGCCGCACCGTCGAAGACAAGAAGCGCATCCTCGAGCGGCTCACCGCCGCCGATGGCCTGGAGCGCTACCTGGGCACCAAGTACGTCGGCCAGAAGCGCTTCTCGCTGGAAGGCGGCGATGCGCTGATCCCGTTGATGGACTCCACCGTTCGCCGTGCCGGCGAACAGGGCGCCAAGGACGTGGTCATCGGCATGGCCCACCGCGGCCGCCTCAACGTGCTGATCAATACGCTGGGCAAGCCGCCGCGCCACCTGTTCGACGAGTTCGAAGGCAAGTTCGAGCACGTCCACAGCGACTTGGCCCACCAGGGCGACGTGAAGTACCACATGGGCTTCTCGGCCGACGTCGCCACCCCGGGCGGCCCGGTCCACCTGGCGCTGGCGTTCAATCCGTCGCACCTGGAAATCGTCGATCCGGTCGTGGTCGGCAGCGTGCGTTCGCGCCAGACCCGCCGCGGCGACAAGGGCCACCAGCAGGTCCTGCCGATCCTGATCCACGGCGACGCCGCGTTTGCCGGCCAGGGCGTGGTGATGGAGCTGTTCCAGATGTCGCAGGCACGCGGTTTCCGCGTCGGCGGCACGGTTCACATCGTCATCAACAACCAGGTCGGCTTCACCACCAGCGCCGTCCAGGACGCGCGCTCCACGCTGTACTGCACCGACGTCGCCAAGATGGTCGACGCGCCGGTGCTGCACGTGAACGGTGACGATCCGGAAGCGGTGGTGTTCTGCGCCGAGCTGGCGCTGGACTTCCGCAACCGCTTCGGCAAGGACGTGGTCATCGACCTCGTCTGCTACCGCCGCCACGGCCACAACGAGGCGGACGAGCCGGCAGCGACGCAGCCGGTGATGTACCAGGTCATCCGCAAGCACAAGACCCCGCGCGAGCTGTACGCCGCCAAGCTGGTCGCCGAAGGCACGCTCAGCGCCGACGAGGCGCAGGCGCTGGTCGACGGCTATCGCCAGAAGCTCGACGACGGCGCGGTCACCACCGAAGTGGTCGAGGTCAAGCCGGACGAGTTCACCATCGACTGGTCGAAGTACCTGTCGGGCAAGCTCACCGACAAGGTCGACACCACGTTCGATCGCAAGAAGCTCGACAAGCTGGCCGTCACCATCAACGACGTGCCGGCCGACCTCAAGCTGCACCCGCGCGTGGCCAAGATCTACGAAGACCGCCGCAAGATGTCCGCCGGCGAGCTTGGTGGCGACTGGGGCTTTGCCGAGAACCTGGCCTACGCCACCCTCGTCGACGAAGGCTACAAGCTTCGCCTGGTCGGCCAGGACTGCGGCCGCGGCACGTTCTTCCACCGCCACGCGATCCTGCACGAGCAGACCAACGACGAGTACGTCCTGCCGCTGCGCCGCCTGGTCAAGAACCCGTCGGACGTCACCATCATCGACTCGCTGCTCAGCGAGGAAGCGGTGATGGCGTTCGAGTACGGCTACGCCACCGCCGATCCCATGACGCTGGACATCTGGGAAGCGCAGTTCGGCGACTTCGCCAACGGCGCGCAGGTCGTGATCGACCAGTTCCTGTCCTCGGGCGAGGCCAAGTGGGGTCGCCTGTGCGGCCTGGCGCTGTTCCTGCCGCACGGTTACGAAGGCCAGGGCCCGGAGCACAGCTCCGCACGCCTGGAGCGCTTCCTGCAGCTGTGCGCGCTGGAGAACATGATCGTCTGCACGCCGACCACGCCGGCGCAGGCCTACCACATGATCCGCCGGCAGATGCGCATGACCACGCGCAAGCCGCTGGTGGTGATGACGCCCAAGTCGCTGCTGCGCCACAAGCTGGCGGTGTCGACGATGGACGAGCTGGCCAAGGGCGAGTTCCAGCACCTGATCCCGGATGCGGCCGCCGATGCCAAGAAGGTCAAGCGCGTCGTCGTCTGTGGTGGCAAGGTCTACTACGACCTGCTCGAGGAGCAGCAGAAGCAGGGCCTGACCGACGTCGCCATCGTCCGCATCGAACAGCTGTATCCGTTCCCGCGTCCGCAGCTGGCGGCAGAACTCAAGCGCATGACCAAGGCGACCGACGTCGTCTGGTGCCAGGAAGAGCCGCAGAACCAGGGCGCCTGGTACCAGATCCGTCACCACCTGGCGGCCTGCCTGCAGTCGGGCCAGACGCTGCACTACGCCGGTCGCGCACGTTCGCCGTCGCCGGCTGCCGGCCACCTCGCCGACCATGTCGCCGAGCAGGCCGCGCTGGTCGCCGACGCGCTGCGCAACCCGCTGCGCGGCGAGGTCACCGCCGAGTAACCACCGTGTCGCCCCGGGCTGCGGATGCGGCCCGGGAAACCAGATTCCCTTTACGTTCGGAATGACATTAGGACGCACCCCATGAGCACCGAGATCAAAGTTCCCGTTCTGCCCGAATCCGTCTCCGACGCCACCATCGCGACCTGGCACAAGAAGGTCGGTGACGCGGTCAAGCGCGACGAGAACCTGGTGGACCTGGAGACCGACAAGGTCGTCCTGGAAGTCCCCTCGCCCGTCGATGGCGTGCTCAAGGAAATCAAGTTCGCCGAAGGCACCACCGTCGTCAGCGAGCAGCTGATCGCGGTCGTCGAGGCCGGCGCTGTCGCCGCTGCCGCTCCGGCCGCGGCCAAGGCCGAATCGATCGACGCCAAGAACGTTGCCGCCACCACCGCCGAAGCGCAGCCGGTGCAGCCCAAGGCCGACGCCGCCAAGGCCGCCGCTCCTGCCGCCGCAGGCACCGACCAGCTGCCGCCGGGCGCGCGCTTCACCGCCGTCACCCAGGGCATCGATCCGGCCCAGGTCGAGGGCACCGGCCGTCGCGGCGCGGTGACCAAGGAAGACCTGGTCAACTACGCCTCGGGCAAGGGCGTCGGCGCTGCCGGCGGCGCGCGTCCGGAAGAGCGCGTGCCGATGACCCGCATCCGCGCCCGCATCGCCGAGCGCCTGATGCAGTCGAAGAACTCGATCGCCATGCTGACGTCGTTCAACGAGGTCAACCTGGGCAAGGTCATGACCATGCGCAAGGAGCTGGGCGAGCAGTTCGAGAAAGCCAACGGCATCAAGCTGGGCTTCATGAGCTTCTTCGCCAAGGCTGCCGCCAACGCGCTGCAGAAGTACCCGGTGGTCAACGCCTCGGTCGACGGCAACGACGTGATCTACCACGGCTACGCCGACATCTCGATCGCGGTGTCGACCGACAAGGGCCTGGTCACGCCGGTGCTGCGCAATGTCGAGCGCATGGGCTTCGCCGACATCGAGAAGGGCATCGCCGACTACGCCAAGAAGGCGCGCGACGGCAAGCTCGGCCTTGACGACCTGCAGGGCGGCACCTTCACCATCACCAACGGTGGCACCTTCGGTTCGCTGATGTCGACGCCGATCGTCAACCCGCCGCAGTCGGCGATCCTGGGCATGCACGCTATCAAGGAGCGCGCGATCGTCGAGAACGGCCAGGTCATCGCCGCGCCGATGATGTACATCGCGCTGTCGTACGACCACCGCATCATCGACGGCAAGGAAGCGGTGCTGTTCCTGGTCGACATCAAGAACCAGCTCGAGAATCCGCACCGGATGCTGCTGGGCATGTGATGTGCTCCTTCCCCTCCTGGAGGAAGGCCATGAAAAGCAAAGGATCAAAGACGTGAGCGAACAGCAGAACTTCGACGTTGTCGTCATCGGCGCCGGCCCGGCCGGCTACCACGCCGCCATCCGCGCCGCCCAGCTCGGCCTGAAGACCGCGTGCATCGACGCCGCGCTCGGCAAGGACGGCAAGCCTGCCCTCGGCGGCACCTGCCTGCGCGTGGGCTGCATTCCGTCCAAGGCGCTGCTCGACAGCTCGCGCCAGTTCCATAACCTGCAGCACCTGTTCGGCGAGCACGGCATCACCACCAAGGATGCCAAGATCGATGTCGGTACGATGATCGCCCGCAAGGACAAGATCGTTAAGCAGTTCACCGGCGGCATCGCGATGCTGTTCAAGGCCAACAAGGTCACGCCGTTCTACGGCTTCGGCCAGCTGCAGCCGGGCAACGTGGTGAAGGTGAAGCAGCACGACGGTTCCGAAGTCGAGCTCAAGGGCACCAACGTCATCCTGGCCGCCGGCTCGGATTCGATCGAGCTGCCGTTCGCCAAGTTCGACAACGACGCCATCGTCGACAACGTCGGCGCGCTCGACTTCACCGCCGTGCCCAAGCGCCTTGGCGTGATCGGCGCCGGCGTGATCGGCCTGGAGCTGGGCAGCGTGTGGAAGCGCCTGGGCGCCGAGGTGACCATCCTCGAAGCCCTGCCCGACTTCCTCGCCGCCGCCGATGCCGAAGTGGCCAAGACCGCTGCCCGCGAGTTCAAGAAGCAGGGCCTGGACATCAAGCTCGGCGCGAAGGTGAGCAAGGCCGAGGTCAAGACCAAGGGCAAGGCCAAGGAAGTCGAAGTCACCTACTCCGACGCCGAAGGCGAGAAGACGATCGTGGTCGACAAGCTGCTGGTCTCGGTCGGCCGTCGCGCCGCCAGCAAGGGCCTGCTGGCCGATGGCACCGGCGTCAAGCTCGATGCGCGCGGCATGATCGAAGTCGATGAGCATTGCCACACCGGCGTCAATGGCGTCTGGGCGGTCGGAGACTGCGTGCGCGGGCCGATGCTGGCGCACAAGGGCTTCGAGGAAGGCATCGCGGTTGCCGAGCTGATCGCCGGCCTGCCGGGCCACGTCAACCTCGACACGGTTCCGTGGGTGATCTACACCGAGCCGGAGATTGCCTGGGTCGGCAAGACCGAGCAGCAGCTCAAGGCCGAAGGCACGCCGTTCAAGACCGGCAGCTTCCCGTTCGCCGCCATCGGCCGTGCCGTGGCGATGGGCGAGCCGGCCGGCTTCGTCAAGGTCATCGCGCATGCCGAGACCGACCTGATCCTCGGCCTGCACCTGGTCGGCGTCGGCGTCTCCGAGCTGGTGCACGAAGGCGTGCTGGCGATGGAGTTCAAGGGTTCGGCCGACGACCTGGCGCGCATCTGCCACGCCCACCCGACCCTGTCGGAGGCGATCCACGACGCCGCCATGGCGGTCGACAAGCGCTCGATCCACAAGGCGAACTGATCGCCTCGTGCATCGTGCCGAGAGGCCGCCATCACGCAGGTGCTGGCGGCCTTTTGCTTTTCCGGACAGGAGATCGCCATGACCGACGCAAATCCGATCCGCAACGTCTCCGACACCGCCGCCTGGGTGGCGGTCTACCGGGCGATGGAGAGCGAGCGGCCGGATGCGATCTTCCACGACCCGTTTGCACGGCGCCTGGCCGGCGACCGCGGCCAGGCCATCGTCGACGCCATGCCGCAGGGCACGTCGATGAGCTGGCCGATGGTGGTGCGCACGGCGGTCATGGACGAGATCATCCTGCGCTGCGTGCAGCAGGGCGCAACCACCGTGCTCAACCTGGCTGCCGGCCTGGACGCGCGCGCGTATCGTCTTGCGCTGCCGCCGACATTGCGCTGGCTGCATGTCGACCTGCCAGACATGGTCGACTACTTCCGCAGGCACATGGCGAGCGAGACGCCGCGCTGCGACGTCGAGTTCATTGCCGCGGACCTGCGCGAACGCGCGGTGCGCCAGCAGGTGCTCGCGCATGCCGCAGGGCAAGGTCCGCTGCTGGTGATCACCGAAGGCCTGCTGGTCTACCTCGAGGCCGAGAACGTCGCCGAGCTCGCTGCCGACCTGCATGACATCGCGCAGGCCCGCTGGTGGCTGACCGACCTGGCCTCGCCGCGCCTGCTCAAATTCCTCGAGAAGCGCTGGTCACCGAAATTGCGCGAAGGCAACGCCCCGTTCCGTTTCGGTCCGGCCGAAGGCACGGCATTCTTCGCACCGTTCGGCTGGGAGGAAGCGGAGTTCCGCTCCAGCTGGACCGAATCGCTGCGCCTCAACCGCACCGCGCCGCACGCATGGCTGTGGAAACTGCTGCGCCTGCTGCAACCCAAGCGCTTGCGCGAAGAGATGGTGCGCATGTCCGGCATCGTCCTGCTGCGCGCGCGATGAGCGCCCTACGGCCAAACATCCACTGCAATCCGGATCCAACGAAATGAAGAACGTCTGCGTCTACTGCGGCTCCAACTCCGGGGCCAAGCCGATCTACACCGAGCGCGCGATCGCCCTGGGCACTGAACTGGCCAAGCGCGAGCTGGGGCTGGTCTACGGCGGCGGCAACGTCGGCCTGATGGGCGTGGTCGCCGACGCCGTGCTCGCCGCGGGCGGCGAAGTCATCGGCGTGATTCCCGAGCAGCTGGTCAACTGGGAAGTCGCGCACAAGGGCGTCACGAAGCTCGAAGTGGTCGGCTCGATGCACGAGCGCAAGGCGCGCATGTTCGACCTCTCCGATGGATTCATCGCCCTGCCCGGCGGCTTCGGCACGCTCGACGAGATGTTCGAGATGCTGACCTGGCGCCAGCTGGGCATTGGCGACAAACCCTGCGCCTTCCTCGACGTGGACGGCTTCTACGAGCCGCTGATCACGATGCTGGACCGCATGGTCAGCGAACGCTTCCTGCATCCGGACCAGCGCGAGGACCTGTGGCACGGCGACGACCTCGGCGCGATGCTGGCTTGGATGGAAGCGTACGAGCCTGCGGCAGCGTCGAAGTGGATGGATGAGAAGCGCCGCAAAGCGCTGCGGTAAACCCCGTCGTCCCGGCGAAAGCCGGGACCCATTTTGCTTTTGCGGAGGCCCGCAAGATCAAGATCAAAATGGGTCCCGGCTTTCGCCGGGATGACGGGATACTGGATTTGCCCCAAAGGAGATCGCAAGGATGCGAGTCCGCCTACCGTGCGTTTACATGCTCGCGAGTTCAATGCGCGGGACGCTTTATATTGGCGTGACGTCTGACCTGGTCCAGCGCATCTGGCAACACCAGAACGACCTGGCAGACGGCTTCACGCGCAAGCATCGGATCCATACGCTTGTCTGGTACGAGTGCCACGAGACCATGGAATCGGCCATCAAGCGTGAGAAGGCAATCAAGGAATGGAAGCGCCTGTGGAAGATCGAACTGATCGAAAGCCGCAATCCACACTGGCGCGATCTGTATCCGGATATCCTTTGACGCAAGATCAACTTGGGTCCCGGCTTTCGCCGGGATGACGGGAACTGGACATGTCGACCCCCAGCGCATTCAACGCCTTCCGCATCCACAACGACGACGCCGGTTATCGCAGCGGCATCGAGCAGGTGTCGATCGACGACTTGGCAGCGGGCGAAGTCGTCATCAGGACGGCCTATTCCTCGGTCAACTTCAAGGACGCCCTCGCCGGCACCGGACAGGGCAAGATCCTGCGTCGCTTCCCGCTGGTCGGCGGCATCGACGTCGCGGGTCATGTCGTGGCTTCGACCGATCCTGCGTTTGGCGAAGGCGATGAAGTCGTCGTCACCGGCTGCGGGCTCAGCGAGACCCGGGATGGCGGCTATTCCGAATACGCGCGCCTGGAATCGAAGTGGGTGATACCGCTGCCCAAGGGCCTGAGCCTGCGCGAGAGCATGATCCTGGGCACGGCCGGGTTCACTGCCGCGCTGGCACTGCTGCGCATGACCGAGAACCGGCAGACGCCCGAACTGGGCCCGCTCGCCGTCACCGGTGCCAGCGGCGGCGTCGGCTCGCTGGCGCTCGACATCTTCAGCCGTGCCGGTTTCGAAGTGCATGCGGTCAGCGGCAAGGCCGACCACGCCGATTACCTCAAAGCCATCGGCGCCAGCCAGGTGCTCGGGCGCGATGCGCTGGCGACCGCGCGGCCGATGGAAACCGCGCGCTTCGGCGGCGGCCTCGACAACGTCGGCGGCCCGATGCTGGCCAGCCTGCTCGCGCAGACGGCGCCGTACGGCAATGTCGCCAGTGCCGGACTCGCCGCCTCGGCCGATCTCGACGCAACCGTGATGCCGTTCATCATTCGCGGCGTTTCGCTGCTCGGCGTCGCGTCCGCGGGCACTGCCCGCGACATTCGCGAAGCGGTATGGCAGCACCTCGCCAGCGACTGGAAGCCACAGCACCTCGATCGCATATGCACGCGCGAAGTGCGTCTGGAACAGCTGCCGCAGGTGTTCGCCTCGATGCTGGCCGGCGGTTCGCTCGGCCGGACGCTGGTGGCCGTGGCCTGAGCGGGCGTGTCCGCGACCGGCACCGGGTTCCCGGTTCCGGATCGCTGGACCCGTTACCGCTTCACACCGCTATTGCGGCGCCACCGCCGACCGCTACAATCGCGTCAAGTTCAGGGGGAAACATATGGCGCGCATTCTGATCGTCGACGACTCGCCGTCGCAATTGATGGGCATCCGTCGCATCGTCGAGAAGCTTGGCCACGAAGCATTGACGGCCGAGGACGGCGCCGCAGGGGTGGAAGCGGCCAAGCGCGAGCTTCCGGACATGGTGTTGATGGACGTCGTGATGCCGAACCTCAACGGGTTCCAGGCAACGCGTTCGATCTGCCGTGACCCGAGCACGTCGCACATTCCGGTCGTGCTGGTCACCACCAAGGACCAGGACACCGATCGCGTCTGGGGCATGCGCCAAGGCGCCAAGGCCTACATCACCAAGCCCTTCAGCGAGAGCGACCTGGCCGACATCATCTCCCAGATGATCCCGGCCTGACGACTCCGGTCTGACTGGCGACCCCGCACGGCAGGGTCGCCAGCATGCTCAGGCGCGACGCCAGTCGTCGCCGAACGCCTCGCGCATCGTTTCGTACGCCTGCCGCTGCGCGTCGTCCTGCGCGCGCGGCGCGAGCACTTCCAGCTCGACCAGCTGGTCACCGGCCGGCGCCTTGCCCGACGCATCGCCAGGCAATCCGCGCCCGCGCAGCCGCAGCTTGCGGCCGGCTTCGGAGTTGGCGGGAATCTTCAACTCCACCGCCCCGCCCAAGGTCGGCACGCTGACCGACGCGCCGAGCGCGGCTTCCCACGGCGCCACCGGCAGCACGTAGATCACGTTGCGGCCGTCGACTTCGAACTGCGGATGAGCCGCGTATTCGATCTCCAGCAACAGGTCGCCTTGCGCGCCCTGCCCGCCCAGCCGGATCACCTGGCCCGGACGGATGCCCTTGGGAATGCGCACGTCGAGCGTGCGGTCGTTGACCGAGATGCGCACGCTGCCGCCGTCGTGCACGGTTTCCAGCGACACGGCGAGCTTGGCGCGCGTGTCGCCACGCGGCTGCGCACCGCGCTGGCCGAAACCGCCGGCGCGACCGCGTCCGAACATGCTCTCGAAGAAATCGCTGAAGCCGCCGCCTGCACCGCCGCCGGCGAAGATCTCGTCGAAGTCGACGCCACCGCCGTAGCCACCGCCACCGAACCCGCCAGGCGGCGGTTGCACTTCGTCACCGGGGCGATAGCCGCGCGCGCGCAGCTGGTCGTAGGCCGCGCGCTTCTGCGGATCGCGCAGCGCTTCATACGCTTCGTTGATCGCCTTGAATTTCTCCTCGGCGCCGGCTTCCTTGCTGACATCCGGGTGGTATTTGCGGGCGAGCCGGCGGTACGCCGTCTTGATCTCGGCTTCACCGGCGCTGGGCTCCACGCCCAGGGTCTCGTAATAATCCTTGAACTGCATGGTCTGGCTCCATCAATGCATTGGCCATGGCCTCGGGCCCGGCGCGGCGGGCGTCCGCTGACAATGGCAGCCGCGCAGTCGATTTCAAGTGACTTTGACGCGGCATTCCTGGCGCTGCCAGTATGGTGCCCATTCTCACCGGAGTCCCCCATGACCATCCAGATCGGCGATCACGTCCCCGAGGTTACCCTGCAGCGCATTCGCGAGGGCGTCGAGACCCTCGACACCAATGCCCTGTTCGACGGTCGCAACATCGTCCTGTTCGCGGTACCCGGTGCCTTCACGCCGACGTGCTCGGAGAAGCACCTGCCCGGCTTCGTGCAGCACTTCGAGGAGTTCCGCAGCCAGGGCGTCGAAGTGGCGTGCATGTCGGTCAACGACCCGTTCGTGATGCAGGCCTGGGGCCAGAGCCAGCACGTGCCGGAAGGCCTGATGATGCTCGCCGACGGCAATGGCGATTTCGCCCGCGCACTCGGCCTGGAACTGGACGCCAGCGCCTACGGCATGGGTCGCCGCGCCCGCCGCTTCTCGCTGTACGCCGAGGATGGCGTGGTGAAGCTGCTCAACGTCGAGGCACCGGGCGAGTTCCGGGTGTCGTCGGCCGAGCACATGCTGGCCCAGCTCAAGCAGGACGTCTGAGTCCGCTCGCTGCGCAACCCTAGCGCAGCACGCTGAACTGTATCCGCGACCACGCGCCGCTGTCGGCCAATGCCGTCAGCGTGTGCGCGCCGGGCTCGCCGAAGTCGTGCACGAACGAACCGGCGCCGCTTGATTCACCAATCAGGCGGCCGTCGAGCAACCAGCGCACGCGCACATCGCTGCCCAGTGCGCGCAGAGACAGTCGCACCGGGTGTTCGCTGCCGGGCGCGCGCGCCAGCGTCGCGCGGTCGGCCAGCCCGTCGATTCGCAATTCCTCCACGGCATCGCGGCCATCCGCCACGCAGTCGCCTGCCAACGGCGGCAGCCGCGCTGCCTGGCGGGTCTGTGCGGGCAGCCACGGCGAGGCCAGCACCGGCCAGCGCGCCAGCTGGCGTGGCACGCGCAGGTGCGGCGCGGCGCATTCGCCGGACAAGCGAAGGCCACTGCGCGCATCCACCTCGAAGCGCTCGACACCGGTGTTCCACAAGCGCGCATCGCGCTCGGCCATCGTCGGCGGCAATGAACCCTGCAACGCCCATGCCTGCAGGCGGCGCTGGCACAGCTGCGGCGCCTGCGGATCCGGCGGCAGTCCAAGGGGCCAGCACACCTCGACGTTCTCGACCGAGGACGGTGGCGTCCGTGGCGCGGCATCGCCGCGCTGGCGCGGCAGCGTGTCGATCACTTCGAACATCAGCGGCAGCGCGGTCACCGCGCCGTATTGCCCTGGCAAGGGCGTTCCGTCCGGTCGACCCACCCACACCCCGACCGTGAAGCGGCGCGTGCTGCCGAGCGCCCAGGCGTCGCGGAAGCCATAGCTGGTGCCGGTCTTCCAGGCGACCCGCGGTCGGCCGCTCGCGTCGAAGGTGTCGGCGGCACTTCCGGGGCGCGGGTTGGCCTGCAGAATCTCGCGCACGATCCACGCCGCACCCGGCGACATCAGGCGCCGATCCAGGTGCGGGGCATCCGTGGTGTAACGCACCTTGCCGGCAACGCCCTCCCGGTTGAGCGCAGCGTAGGCCCCGACCAGGTCCTCGAGTTTCGCCCCGGTGCCGCCGAGGATCATCGCCAGGTTGGGCGTGGCGCCACGCGGCCACTGCAAGCGGATCCCCGCATGCGCCAGGCGTGCGGAGAAACGCGCCGGTCCGATCCGGTCGAGCAGGTCCACGGCGGGCACGTTCAACGACAGGCGCAGCGCCTGCGCGGCGCTGACCGGACCATTGAACGCCGCATCGAAATTGCCGGGCCGGTAGCCGCCGAAGGACTGCGGTGCATCAACCAGCAGGCTCTCCGAATGGATCAGTCCGTCATCGAGCGCCAGTCCGTACAGGAACGGCTTGAGCGTCGAACCGGGCGAACGCCACGCCTTGACCATGTCGACGTGGCCCAGGCGCCTGGCATCGGCGAACTCGGCCGAGCCGACGTAGGCACGTGCTTCCAGCGTCGCGTTGTCGACCACCAGCAGGGCCGCGGAGGTGCGCGCGGGCAAGTCGGAGAAGTAACGGGTGACGCGCTCTTCGAGGGTGCGTTGCAGGTCCGGATCGAGGGTCGATACCAGCCGCGACGCCTGCGGGCGCTCGAAACGGAGCCGCTGGGCAAGCAAGGGCGCCAGTAACGGCGGTTGCAGCGATCGCGCCACCACCGGCTCGATGCGCGCGTCGGCCACCTGCTCGCGCGACCACACGCCCAGGGCCTGCATGCGTGCCAGGACCTTGTCGCGGGCGATGCGTGCGCGCTCGGGCTCGCGATCCGGCCGCAGCCGGCTGGGGGCTTGCGGCAGCACCGTCAGCAGCGCCGCCTCGGCGTGCGACAAGCGCGACGCCGGCTTGCCCAGGTACGCCCAGCTGGCTGCCTCGACGCCTTCGACCGTGCCGCCAAATGGTGCGCGCTGCAGGTACAGCGCGAGGATTTCCTGCTTGGACAGGTGCACTTCCAGCTGCAGCGCACGCAGCAGCTGCCGCAACTTCGCCCATGGCGTGCGCGTGCCGGTGCGGATCGCCGGATCGAGGATGCGCGCGACCTGCATGGTCAGCGTTGATCCGCCCGAAACCACCCGACCGCTCCGCAGCCACTGCACTCCCGCACGCAGCATCGCCACCGGGTTGATGCCCGGATGCTTCCAGAACCAGCGGTCCTCGTAGTTCAGCAATGCCTGCAGGTACAGCGGCGACACCTGTTCGGCGGCGATGGGATAGCGCCAGATTCCATGGCGATCGGCGAATGCGCGCAGCGGGGTGCCGTCGGCGGCGACCACGACCGCGCCGTCGTCGTTCTTGTCTGGCAAGGGCAACGGGAATGCGAGGTCGAGGAGCATGGCGACGACGAACGAAGACAGCGCCACCAGCAACGTCATCAGGACACGGCGATGCCTCGACCGTCGCGGCGACCGGTCGTCATCCCGGCGAACGCCGGGATCCATTCTGGTCCTGCTTTCAGTCTTCACTTGTCACTGCAGCAACAGCAAAAGCAAATGGATCCCGGCGTTCGCCGGGATGACGGGAGGCTTCTCATCCGCCTCCCGGCTGTGTCACCGTCACCGTTGCCGGCGCCGACTTGCCCACGCCCCGCAGCTGCGGTCGATACATGTCCTCCACCAGCGGCGGCGGCACGGTGTAGGTGCCCGGCGTCACCGCCCGCAACAGGTAGAACACACGCGCGGTATCACCGGTTTCGAGCTTGAGCGCGGCCACGTAGCGATCGTCGCGGAACTCTTCGTGGCGCACTTCGGCCGCTTCGTCGCGATCGGCGATCTCGATGCCGTCGATGACCACGCCGGCCCACTGCTTGCCATCACCCAGGTTGAAGTTCTCGATCTCCAGGCCAGCCGGCAGCAGGTCGGTCAGCAGCGCATCGGGCATGTCGCGGCTGGGCGTGATGGCGACCTGCACGATCAGCGCCTCGCCCTCCTCCAGCGTCCCACCCTTCCACTCCGCGCCATCGGTGGCGAAGTACTTGCGCGTCACCTTGATCAGCGACTCGTCCGGTTCCGGCGCACGGCGCGGGACGCCGGCCACTTCGAGGCTGGCAAACAGCGGCGCCTCGCCCTTGGCGATGAACGAAACGCCACGCAGCAGGGAGGCATGGTCGAAGGCGCGGCCGATGATGCGCGCCGACGGCGCATCGGCCGCGACCTCGCCCACCTTCCACTGTCCGGACACCTGCTTGCCCTTCTCGGCCATCAGCGCCTTGCCGAGCCGCGCCAGGGCAACCTGCTCCTGCGTGCTCAGCCACATCCAGCCGCTGTTGCGGCGTGCGTCGAGCTCGCGACCCAGGTCCACGGCACGCGCATCGAAGGCCGGCGTGGCCAGGTCGTGTTCGTGCACGAGCGCGATCATCAGCGCATCGTCACGCACGCGACTGCCGTAGTCGCCCAGGTAGTCAGGCCGGTCGAGCGGGTCACGCGCGAAGCCTTCCGCGATCGCCTTGCCACCGCGTGCCTTGTCGCCCTGCAGCGTCAGGGCCAGGCCCAGGTGCACCAACGGCAACCCGGTCAGGCTCTGCTTGCGATCGTTGTCGTAGAGCGCACGCAGCGTGCCCAGCGGTGCACGGTTCACCCGCGCCAGCACATAGCCGGCATGGGCCTGGTAGGCAAACTTCAGGTGCTCGCGCCGGTCATGGCCGAAGAACGCCTGGCCACCGGACAGCAGATCCTCGTTGAGGACCTTCAGCGCCTTCTGCAGCACGGTGTCGGGCACCGCGAATCCCGCCTCGCGCGCGTCGAGCAGGAACTCGACGACGTAAGGCGTGATCAGCGGATTGACGTAATCGCCACTGCCCCACATCGAGAAATGGCCGGAGCCGATCTGCATCGCCGCGAGCCGACCGAATGCGCCTTCCATCCGCGCACGGCGCAGCTTCGCATCCAGCCCGTTGACGCCGAGCATCCGCGCGGTCGCGTCGTCCAGTTCGAGTGCGGCAAAGCCCTTGCTGGTGGTCTGCTCGGCGCAGCCGTACGGGTATTCCAATGCGCCCTTCAACGCGCTCGCGAACGGGATCGGCGGCAACGCACTGACCGACAGTCGCGCGTTGACCGAATCGGGCATCAGGCCTTCGGCCAGGTCCACAGGCAGCGGCACCGCTCCCGGTGCATCGAGCACACGCGTCCGCGCGCGCAGCACCGACGGCCACGCCGGCCGCACCGGCACGTCGTAGCGGCGGTCGACCTTGTAGCCATTGCCCTGCACGCGCACGCGCACCTGCGCGGTGCTGTAACCCTCCCTGGCCTGCAGCGGGAAGGTGTAGGTGGTCTTGGCTTCCACGCCGAGGCTAGCGGTGCGTGCACCGTCTGCCAGCGACAGCGGACCTTCGCCGTTGACCTCGAGCTTGAAGTCGCCGGCGCGGCCGGTGAAGTTCTGCACGTCGAGGGTGACGTTGCTGCGGTCGCCGGGTGCGAGCACGCGCGGCAGGCTGGCTTCGGCCAGGATCGGCGCACGCACGATGGTCTCGCGATCGCGGCTGCCGTAGCGGTTGCCCGAGTACACCAGCGCCGATACGCGCAACGTGCCGTTGAAGTCGGGAACGGCGAGGCTGATGCGTGCATTGCCGCGCGCGTCCAACTTCACTGGCCCGGCGAACAGGTCGACGGTCTGCACGCGGGCGGTCGGACGCCGCGCCTGCGGCAACGCCGCCAACGCCATGTCGCCGCCGAAGCGCAGCTTGGCGATTCCGCCCTCGAAGCTTTCGATTACGCGGCCGTAGACGTCATACGCATCGACGCCGAGCCGGCGCTGGGCGAAGAAATGCGCGGCCGCATCCGGAACCGGGAAGCGGGTGATATTGAGGATGCCGACATCCACCGCCGACACCGTCACGAATGCGTCCTGGCCGGCCAGCTGCGGCACGCTCACCGTCACCGGCAGATCGCGCTCCGGCTGCATCAGCGCAGGCGCGGACAGGCCGACGGCAACCTTGCGATCGCGCCGGTCCATCGGCACGTGGGCGACGCCGACGGCGCGCGCGGGCGTGATCCTGCTCGGCGCACTGCCACCCCGGAACACCAGCGCAGTGACGTACACGTCATGGCGCTCCCAGTCCTTCGTCACCGGAATCTCGAAGGTGCTGCCGGCCTTCGCGTCGATGTCCTGCACGTAGAGCATGCGGTCGCTCTCGACCATCAGCAGGCCCTTGCCCTCGTGCGGTGGCGTCAAGGTGACCTTGAGCGTGTCGCCGGCACGGTAAGCGGTTTTGTCGAGGGCGAGCTTGACCTTGTCGGGGCGCGCATCGAGACCGCGGTTGTCGTCGTCCCAGCCCCAGCCGGCGGTGAACGGATAACGCGTCGTGAGCTTTGTCGCCGGATCGAACACGTCGACACGGTAGTCGCCCCATTCGACCGGGAAATCGATCCGCTGCGGTGCGTTGCCAAGGTCGAACGTGCGTGTCTGGATGTCCTCGTAGCGGCGGGTGAAGTCGTAGTCCCAGCCGCCGTCGTCCTGGTAGTTCCAGTGGTAGTCGCGATGCTCGCGCACCAGCGTCACGCGCAGGCCCTTGCCGGCGCGCGGCTTGCCGTCGCTGCCGACGCGGGCCAGTTCGAAACCGGCATTGGCGTTGGCGTCGCTGCCCTCCTTGTCGTCGAACAGCGGACGTACGCCGACGATCGCGTCGGCCGGCCACAGCACGCGCTTGACGCTGCGGTTGACGCTGCGCCCACCGCTCTCGAACACGCTGCCGGTCACGATCGCGGCGATCGTGCTGACCGGTTTGGCCTCGGCCGGCAGGGCGATGTCCTGCTGCAGCCGGCCGTTGGCGTCGAGCTTGGCGTCGACCACGTCCTTGGCCTCCTTCGGAAGCGTCAGGGTCGGGTCGCCGAAGAAGTACCCCGGCATCTGCTCCAGCGGGTGTTGTTCGACCGCGACCGCCAGCTTCGCGGTGAAGCGGTTGCCCGCGGCGGGCGCGCCATAGAGGTAGGCGCCTTCCACTGCCAGGTGCACTGGTTCGCCTGGCTTGAGCACGGGCTGCGCCTGCAGGTCGAGCTTGAGCCGTTCGGGCAGGAATTCCTCCACCCGCAGCGTCATGCCCTGCACCGCCTCCTTGCTGCCCGGATCGGTGCGGAATTCGATGCGCCAGCGACCGGTTGCGGCGTCGACCGGAATCACCTGCGCGTGCCGCACATAACCCTGCGGGTCCGGTTGCAGGCGGGTTTCCAGGAAGGTCTTGCCGTCGGGCTGCACGTAACGCAGGAACAGCGGCTGCAACGGCTTGCCCTTCGTCACGACCGGCTGCCCATCCTGGTCGCGCAGCAGCGCCGAAACCCGCACGGTTTCGCCAGGTCGGTAGAGGTCGCGTCCCGACCAGGCGAACACGTCGAACCAGGCCTGCTCGCGGCCGCTGACCGCGAACTCCGACAGGTCCAGCGCCGGCTGGTTGAACGGCAACATCGACACGTCCTTGCCGTGCGATGCCACCAGCACGTGCGCGGCATCGAGCGTGTAACCGAGCATCACGTTGCCGTTGCCGTCGGTCTCGCCCTTCATCACCGTCTCGCCCTTGTCGTCGAGCACCTTCAGCTCGACGGCGCCGACGGCCGATCCCGTGTGCAGCGAAGCGGCGTGGACGAACAGCTTGTCCTTGTACGCACGTGCGTGCAGGCCCAGGTCGCTGACGGTGAAGAACGCGGTCTCGTACTGGTCCTGGAACTGGCCCGCGCGCTTCATCACGGCGAAATACAGGCCGGGTTGCTGGAGTTCCTTGATGTCCTGCAACGGCAGGTAGGTGAGCACGCGCTCGTTGGTCTTTCCGCCGAGCACGAATCGATTCACGTAGACCGGTTCGGCAAGGCGTTCCAGCGGTGTCTTGTCGCTGTAATCGCTGCCCAGTTCCCAGCTGCCGCGACGGCCGCCGCGCTGGTACTGGGCGAAGAACCGCGGCAACTCCTTGTCGCGCACGCGCAGGAATTCGACATCGACCTCGGCGACATTCACCGACACCACCGGCAGGCCGCGGCTTTCGCGCGCCGGCAGGACACTGCCCTGCGAGGCGAACCCGACCACGGGGTCCAGCGGCCCGGTGTGCACCTGCCTGCGCAGCTGCTGGCCGAGGCGGTTGCCGGCGGCCGCGGTCAGCCCGCCCTTAATCGTGACCACGTAGTCGCGGCTGGCGTCGACATGGGGGAAACGCAGCACCTTGGCGTCGTCCGACAATACCCAGCTGCCCTTGACCACCGCACCCTTGGCATCGGTGACCGCAATCAGTTGATCGAAGTCCTGGCTGCCCACCAGCGGCCGGCTGAACTCCAGCGCGATCGCCATCTGCTCATCGGCTTTCTGGTCCGGGTAAGCCGCCACCAGCGCGAACCCCTGCACCGCTTCGCGCTTGCCCTGCACGGCCTCGCCGCTGACCGCGGGCAGCTGGCCGTCGGCATCGCGCTTGCAGCCGGCGAACAGCAATGTCGCCATAAGGGCCATCGCGGCCAGGCATCGAAGCGACCGGCTCGGCGCCGACGGCACGAAGCGTGGGGCCACGGTGGGAATTCCGACGGTTCCTTCCGACACGGATACGCGCTTCATGCGGCCTCCCCTGATTTTCGCGAAGTATAGGAGGATCGCGGTCGGCTACACGGATTTGCGATCGTCTGTGCCATCATCCGCGCATGGGGCCGATGGCCCGCCTGCCTTTCCCCGGATCTCGATGCTGCGCGAACACATGCCTTCCCTGGCCAGCATTCCAGGTGCCAGCATGCCCGCAACCGCTGCGGGGCGACGCCCTTCGATCCTGGTGATCCGCCAGGGCGCGTTCGGCGACCTGGTTCAGGCCGACGGAGTCCTACGCGACATCCGCGCGCACCACCCGGACGCACACATCACCCTGCTGGTCGCGCCGCAATACCAGCGGTTGATGGCGCGTTGCCCGCACGTGGACACGCTGATCGTCGACCCGCGCGCGCCGTGGCATCGCATCAACCACAACCTGGAACTGTTGCGGTTATTGCGCGAGCGCAGCTTCGACCGCGTCTACGACCTCCAGGACAGCCAGCGCACGCGCCTGTACCGGCGGCTGATGCGTCCGGACCTGCCGTGGCTCGGCAAGGACAACCCCGGCTCCAGCGCTGTGCCGGACCGGACCGCCTACGCGCGCCTGCTCGCGCGCGCCGGCGTGCCGGCGACGCAGACCGATGCACCGGACGTGCGCTGGATGGCCGACGATGTGTCCGCGCTGCTTTCTGCGTCTGGTGTCGAACCGGGCTACGTGGCCCTGGTCCCGGGAAGTTCGGCGCGCCACCCGCACAAGCGCTGGCCCCATTACGCCGAGCTCGCCCGGCGCCTGGCCGACGGCGGACGCCAGGTGGTGGTCGCCCCCGGCCCGGACGAGCTGGAACTAGCCCGCTCCCTGCCCTGTCAGGTGCTGCTGGGGCCGTCGGGCTTCCTCGACTGGTTCGCGCTCGCCGGCGTGCTGGCCAGCGCCGCCTTCGTGGTTGGCAACGACACCGGCCCGACCCATCTCGCCGCCTGCCTGGGCACGCCGGGCCTGGCGTTGTTCGGGCCCCACACCAGCGCCCAACGAACCGGCATCCGCCTGCGCGACTTCGACGCGATAGAGGCGCCAGACCTGCAGCGCCTGTCGCCCGACGAAGTAATCGCCCGCATCCCCTCCGCCCCGTAGCCCGGGGTAGCCCGGGGTAGCCCGGGTAAGCAACGCGCACCCGGGATCCACGCAAACCGCAAACAAAAACGCCGCCTTCCGGCGGCGTTCTCGCTACTGCATCCGATCAACCCGCAACCGGCGTCGTCTCCTCCGTGCCGTCACCGGCACCGGCTTCAATCACGCCGTCGCTGACGTCGTCTTCCTCGTCCAGCGACGCATCCACGCGCTCGATCGTCTGCAGGCTCTCGTCGGCAGCCAGGCGCATCAGGGTCACGCCCTGCGTGTTGCGACCGACCTGCGAGATCTCCGCCGCACGCGTACGCACCAGCGTGCCGCCATCGGAGATCAACAGCACGTCGTGGTGATCGGACAGCTGAACCGCACCGACCAGCATGCCGTTGCGCTCGGTGGTCTTGAGCGCGATCACGCCCTGCGTGCCGCGGCCCTTGCGCGGGTATTCCTCCAGCGAGGTGCGCTTGCCATAGCCGCGTTCGCTGGCGGTAAGGATGTCGCCGTCGCCTTCGACCACGATCAGGCTGACCACGTGCGCGCCGCTGGTGTCCTCGGCGCCGTCCTCGCCCTCCTCGCCTTCGGCCAGCCGGATGCCGCGCACGCCGGTGGCGGTACGGCCCATCGAGCGCACCGCGTCCTCGGCGAAGCGCACGGCCTTGCCGTTGCTCGCGAACAGCATGATGTCGCGCGTTCCGTCGGTCAGCGAGACGTCGACCAGGGCATCGCCGTCGTCGAGGTTGATCGCGATCTTGCCGCGCTGCAGGCGGAAGGCGAACTCGGTCAGCGGGGTCTTCTTGACCGTGCCGTTACGCGTGGCGAAGAAGACGAACTGGTCTTCGACGTACTCGCGCACCGGCAGCACGGCCTGCACCTGCTCGCCGGCTTCCAGCGGGATCCAGTTGATGATCGGGCGACCGCGTGCGTTCGGACCGGCATCGGGCAACTGGTGCACCGGCAGCCAGAACACGCGACCGGCGCTGGTGAAGGTCAGCAGCGTGTCGTGCGTGTTCACCAGCCACAGGTGGTCGATGAAATCCTCGTCCTTGGTCGCTGCCGCATTGCGGCCCTTGCCGCCGCGCTTCTGCGCACGGTAGGTGCTGACCGGCTGGCGCTTGGCGTAACCGGAATGCGACAGCGTGACCACGACGTCTTCCGGCGCGATCAGGTCGAGGATGTCGAGGTCTTCCTCGCTGGCACGGATCTCGCTGCGACGCGCATCGCCGAACTCTTCCTTGACGTTGCGCAGCTCGGTGCGGATCACGTCCAGCAGCACGTTCGGATCCTCGAGGATCTCGATCAGGCCGCGGATGGTTTCCAGCAGCAGCTTGTACTCTTCGGTCAGCTTGTCCTGCTCCAGCCCGGTCAGGCGGTGCAGGCGCATTTCGAGGATCTGCTGGGCCTGGGTCTCGGTGAGCTGGTAGAAGCCATCGACCAGGCCAACGCCGGCCGGCAGGTCTTCCGGACGCGATGCGTCGGAACCGGCCGCCGACAGCAGCGCGCCGACCAGGCCGGCTTCCCACTTGCGGGCGAGCATGCGGTCGCGCGCTTCATTGGGGTTGGCCGACGTCTTGATCAGCTCGATCATCTCGTCGATGTTGGCCAGCGCAACCGTCAGGCCTTCGAGGATGTGGGCGCGCTGGCGGGCCTTGCGCAGCTCGAAGATCGTGCGGCGGGTCACCACCTCGCGGCGGTGGCGCACAAACACTTCCAGCAGGTCCTTCAGGTTCAGCAGCTTCGGTCGGCCGTCGACAATCGCGACCATGTTGATGCCGAACACCGACTCCATCTGCGTCTGCTGATAGAGGTTGTTGAGCACCACTTCGGCCGACTCGCCGCGCTTGACCTCGATGAAGATGCGCATGCCGTCCTTGTCGGACTCGTCGCGGAGCTCGCTGATGCCTTCGAGCTTCTTTTCCTTGACCAGCTCGGCGATCTTCTCGATCAGCCTTGCCTTGTTGACCTGGTACGGGATCTCGGTGACGACGATCGCTTCGCGGCCGTTGTCGGCCACTTCGACCTCGGCGCGCGCGCGCATGCGCACGCGGCCACGGCCGGTGCGGTAGGCATTCACGATGCCGGCGGTGCCGTTGATGATGCCCGCGGTCGGGAAGTCCGGGCCCGGGATGTACTGGATCAGGCCGTCGACGTCGATGGTCGGGTCGTCGATCAGCGCGATCGTGGCGTCGATCACTTCCGACAGGTTGTGCGGAGGAATATTCGTGGCCATGCCGACGGCGATGCCGGCGGAACCATTGACCAGCAGGTTCGGCACACGGGTCGGCATGACCGTGGGCTCGAGTTCCTTCTCGTCGTAGTTGGGCTGGAAGTCGACGGTTTCCTTGTCGATGTCGGCCATCAGTTCGTGGGCGATACGCGACATGCGCGCTTCGGTGTATCGCATCGCCGCGGCGTTGTCGCCGTCGATCGAGCCGAAGTTACCCTGGCCGTCGACCAGCATGTAGCGCAGCGAGAACGGCTGGGCCATGCGCACCAGCGTGTCGTACACCGCGGTGTCGCCGTGCGGGTGGTACTTACCGATGACGTCACCGACGATACGCGCCGACTTGTAATACGGCTTGTTGCTGTGGGCACCGAGCTCGTTCATCGCGTAGAGCACGCGGCGGTGGACTGGCTTGAGTCCGTCGCGCGCGTCCGGGAGCGCGCGCCCGACGATGACGCTCATGGCGTAATCGAGGTAGCTGCGGCGCATCTCGTCTTCGAGATTGACCGGGATGATTTCCTTGGCGAGTTCGGCCATCAGGTTTCCGTTCGTTGGTTGTGAAAATCCGTCGCGGGGATTGCCCGCCGGGCCTGCGTCGCCGACCCCTTCAGGGGGCCTTTGACAGCCCGTTGTCGACGGCTTCAAAAGGACACGAAATCATAGCACGGAACGGGGTCCGGCTGGCCTCTGATTCCCACGCAGAAACAAGAGGTTGCGGGGGTTTTTAAAGAGGGTTTATCGGGAACCGTACCCGTCATCCCGGCGAACGCCGGGACCCATCTTGATTCTGGCTGCTCCTGCCCTCCGGCTCAGCCGAAGGCGACCTTCATGGCGGCAGCGTCCGGGCGCTCGATCACGCCGCGCTCGGTCACGATGGCGTCGATCAGTTCGTGCGGGGTGACATCGAACACCGGGTTCCAGGCGCCCACGTCCTCGGCCGCGGTACGCACGCCGCCGACGCCGAACAGTTCGCCCGGGTCGCGTTCCTCGATGTGGATGGCGTCGCCGGACGGGGTGTCCATGTCGACCGTCGAGGACGGCGCGACGACCATGAACTTCAGGCCGTGGTGGCGCGAGGCGATCGCCAGCTGGTAGGTACCGATCTTGTTGGCGGTGTCGCCGTTGGCGCAGATGCGGTCGGCGCCGACCACGACCCATTGCACGTCACCGGTCTTCATCAGGTGCGATGCGGCGGAGTCGGCGATCAGGGTCGGGTCGATGCCGTCCTGCTGCAGTTCCCACACGGTCAGGCGTGCGCCCTGCAACCAGGGACGGGTCTCGCCGGCGAAGACCTTGTCGATGCGGCCCTCGGCGACGCCGGCGCGGATCACGCCCAGCGCCGTGCCGAAGCCGGCGGTCGCGAGCGAGCCGGTGTTGCAGTGGGTGAGCACGCCGCTGCCCGGCTCGATCAGGGCGGCGCCGAGCGCACCCATGCGGCGGTTTGCGGCGAGGTCTTCGTCGGCGATCGCCTGCGCTTCGCGCTCGAGCACTTCGCGCCAGTCGGCGCCTGCGGCGGCAAGCGTGCGGCGCATGCGCGCCAGTGCCCAGGCCAGGTTCACCGCGGTCGGACGCGCTGCGTTGAGATGCTGCATGGCGGGTTCGAGCTTGCCTGCGGCTTCGGCGCCATTGCCGGCGTCGATGTCGCGCGCGGCCAGCACCACGCCCCAGGCCGCGGCGATGCCAATGGCAGGAGCGCCACGCACGGTGAGGGCGTGGATGGCTTCGGCCACGGCGGCACTGTCGCTGCAGGTCACGTACTCGACCACGAACGGCAGCTTGCGCTGGTCGAGCAGTTCCAGGGCCTGCCCGGTCCAGCGGATCGGGCGGATGCGGTCGTAGCGGTCGAAATCGATGGTGGTGTTCATGCCGTGCAGTTTAGCGAACTGCACGCTTGCCCTCCCTTTCACCGGCGGCGAAAGGGAGGGCGCACAGCGGATCTGCCTTACAGGACGGTGAAGTCGCCGCGGCAGCCGTTGCTCACCCAGACGCCATTGCGGTCCCAGCCCCAGCTCTGGCCTTCGATGCACGGCGCCTTGGACGCCTGCCGGACCAGGCGGGCGTCGCGGCGGATGGTCACGTTGCAACGGCGCTGGCGACGGTCGTCGGAGCCGCAGTAGAGGTTCTGCGCCTGGGCGCCGTTCCAGCCGCCACCGTTGCCGCCGCCATTCCATCCACCGCCATAACCGCCTCCGTGACCGCCGCCATACCCACTGGCGAACTCGGCGCGGCAGCCTTCGTCGACCCAGACGAAACCGCGGCCGGTGCCCCAGCTGCGGCCCTCGATGCACGGCGACTTCGAGTACTGGCGGACCAGGTAAGCGCTGCGACCATCGATCTGGCACTGCACGTAGCGGTTGTCGTTGGAATCACAGCGCACGCTGCGGCCGCCACCGTTGCCGCCATTGCCGCCATTGCCTCCGTTGCCGCCGCCCCAGCCACCACCCTGGCCGCCGCCCTGCCCCATGCGGGCCAGCGCAAACTCGGCACGGCAGCCGCCGTTGACCCAGACGCCGTTGCGGTCGTAGCCCCAGGTGCGGCCCTCGACACACGCGTTCTTGGAGTACTGACGAAGCAACAACACGCCGTTGCGGGTGTCGGCGGCGCACTGGCGGTATTTGTTGTCGTTGGAGTCGCAACGGACCGTTGGCGTGGTGCCGCCGTTGTATTGCGCCACGACCGGCGTGGCCACGGTTGAAGCCGCCAGCACAACCAGAATCCCGAAGCCCTTGACCAGAATGGGCGAGCGCAGGGTCATGAACAGCTCCTCGTCTGAGATGGTTCTCACTCTAACGAGGACAGCTTAACGAATGCTTCACCGATTGACCGCCGCTGACGGCCATTCAGCCGCCGCTGAGGTCTTCCTTGTGACGGACCTCGAATTCCGCACGGCAACCGTCTTCGACCCAGATCCCGTTCTTGTCGACGCCCCAGCTGCGCCCTTCGATGCAGGCGGCACGCGAGAGTTGCCGGAACAGGCGCACCGCCCCGCCCTCGGTCACTGCCGGGCAATGACGCGGCAGCTTGTCGGTGGAATCGCAGCGGACGATTTTCCCCTCGGACGGTTCAGCGGCAACGATGGCCATCATCCGGAACTCCGCGCGGCAGCCACCGGACACCCAGACGCCGCGATTGTCGGCGCCCCAGTTGTCACCCTTGATGCACGGGTTCTTCGACAGCTGGCGCACCAGCTCGACGCCTGCGCTGGTATCCGAATCGCAATGCTGCCAGCGGCTTCCGCGCGACTCGCAGCGCACGGTGCGTTCGCCGTAAGCACTACCGACCGAGCCGCCGTAGCCGAGGACGAATTCCGCGCGGCATCCATCCCTGACCCAGATGCCGGCGCCCAGGACGCCCCACGTGCGGTTTTCATCGCATTCGGACTTGGACAAGGTGCGCAGAATGCGCACGCCGCCACGGACGTCGACCGGGCACAGGTGTGCTTGCCCGCCCTTGGACTCGCAACGCACGACGCGGTCGCCGAGGAAACGGCCGCCCGTGTCCTGGGCCCTCGTGTCAGCCGCGGCCAGCAGTACCAATAGTGCGAAGAAGCAAGTCGAAAGCGACCAGCCGCGCATCGTGCACCCCTGAGTTCACGCGACCACTCTAAACCGTCCAGATGAAACAAACATCCCGGACTTCCTTAAATTTTCGTGTCGCCCGATCGAGTGCCGGTGGTGCTCAGGCACGACCAAAGTCGAAGGCCACCACGTCGGCGATCCGGGGGCTGCCGAGCATCGCCATCAGCAACCGGTCGATGCCCATGGCCACGCCCGCGCAGTGCGGGAAGCCTGCCTGCAGGGCCTCCAGCAGGCGCTCGTCACGCGGCGGCAACGTATCGCCGCGTTGTTGCCGCAGGGCCAGGTCCCGATCGAAGCGTTGCCCCTGCTCGGCCGCGTCGGCCAGTTCGTGGTAGCCGTTGGCCAGTTCCAGTGGCCCCAGGTACAGCTCGAAGCGTTCGGCCACCGGTACACCATCGCGTTCGCCCAGGCGGGCCAGCGCGCACTGCGATGCGGGATAGTCGTGCACGGCCAGCAACTGGTCAGATGCAAACGCCGGCTGCAGGCGGTGCGTCATCAGCAAGTCCAGCCAGTCGTCGCGCGTCAATCCGGAGGGATCGATCCGAACTTCGCCCATCGCATCGCGCAGTTCTTCGAGGTTCGCGGTGTGCGGGTCGATGCCCAGGTGCGCGCGATAGAGGTCGTGATAGCCGATCCGTTTCAACGTGGCCGCACGCCCGACCAGGGCCAGCGCCGCCTGCACCAGCTGCGCGGTCTCGTCGATCAGGCGCTGGTGGTCCCACCCCAGCCGATACCACTCGAGCATGGTGAACTCGGGGTTGTGGCGGCCGCCGGCCTCGCCGTCGCGGAACACGCGGCCGAGCTCGTAGCAGTCGCCCAAACCCGCGGCAAGCAACCGCTTGAGCGGGTACTCCGGCGAAGTGCGCAGCCAGCGCGTGCGGGGTGCGCCGTCGGTGCGGCCACTGAACTGCAGGTTGAACGAGGCGATGTTGGGATCGGTGTTGCCTGCCACCGACATCACCGGCGTTTCCACTTCGAGGACATCGCGCTCGGCGAAGAACGTGCGGATGCACGCGTTGAGCCGCGCCCGCAGGCGCAGGGTTTCGAAGCTGGCGCTGGGTTGCCAGTCCGTCACTGTCCGTGCGCTTCCAGGAATGCGAGCAGCTTTTCCTCGTCCCAGATCTCCACGCCCAGTTCCTGCGCCTTGTCGAGCTTGGAACCGGCCGCTTCACCTGCCACCACGAAACTGGTCTTCTTCGACACGCTGCCGGACACCTTGGCGCCGAGCGCCTCGAGCTTCGCCTTGGCCTCGTCGCGACTGAGTGCGCTGAGGGTCCCCGTGAGCACGGCCGTCTGGCCATCAAGCGGTCCCTGCGCAACCACGGCCGCGGCCGGCGTGATCGCCTCCAGTCGCGCCAATGCCTCGCCGCCGGCCATGAGCTGGGTCGCGTGTGTTTCGTCCTCGAGCCAGTCCGCCAGTGCCTGCGCGGTGTCCGCCGGCAAGCCGGCGCTGACGTAGTTGTGCTTCGGCGCATCGAGCAGCGCCTGCACGTTCGGGAACGCGCTGGCCAACTGCTCGGCGCGCACGCGGGTGACCTTTGGAATCTCCAGGTCCACCAGCAGCGTGGCGAGGTTGAGTCCGTCACGCAGTTTCGGCGTGGGCGGATGCGCATCGGTGATGGTGACGCCGCGTGCGAGCAGATCGTCGATGACCTGCTGGTTGCCGGCCTGGTCGAGGAAGTGCCCGATCGAACGGGCCACTTCGCCGCCGACATCAGGCACGCGCTTGAACAGCGGCCACGGCAGGTGGCGGATCAGTTCGAGGTCGCCGAACCAGGTCGCCAGCGCCTTGGCGGTGCTCTCGCCGACGTGCTGGATGCCGAGTGCGTAGAGGAATCGTTCCAGCGTGGTGCTGCGGCTGTGGTCGATGGCTTCGAGCAGGTTCTCCGCCCAGCGCGTGGCGACCTTGCCGGACTTCACCGTCTCCGGCGTGGTGTCGTCGCGCTCGTCCGCGCGGCGCTTCATTTCCAGCAGGTCGTCGAGGGTGAGCTTGTACAGGTCGGCGACCGACTGCACGTAGCCCAGGTCGGACAGGCTCTCGATGAAGCGTTCGCCGAGGCCTTCGATGTCCATCGCCCGGCGCGAGGCGAAGTGGCCGATGGCCTCCTTTCGCTGCGCCGCGCACGTCAGTTCGCCCGAGCAGCGCCAGACCGCCTCGCCTTCCTCGCGCACCAGCTCGGAGCCACACACCGGGCAATGGCTGGGCATGGCCCAGGGTTTCGTCCCTGCAGGGCGCTTCTCGACGACGACGCGCACCACTTCCGGAATGACGTCGCCGGCACGGCGGATGATCACCGTGTCGCCATTGCGCACGTCCAGTCGCGCCACCTGGTCGGCGTTGTGCAACGTTGCCCGGGTGACGGTGACGCCGCCGACCTGCACCGGCTGCATCAGCACCCATGGCGTGACCGCGCCGGTGCGCCCGACATTGACCTCGATCGACTCGACCACGGTCATCTGTTCCTGCGCCGGGAACTTGTGCGCGATCGCCCAGCGCGGCGCGCGCGAGACGAAACCCATCTCGGCCTGGCCTTCGTAGTCGTCGAGCTTGTAGACGACGCCGTCGATGTCGAACGGCAACCGGTCGCGCTTGTCGCCGATCGCGCGGTAGTAATCGAGCAGCCCCTGCAGCCCTTCGACCACGTTGCTTTCGCCGCTGACCGGGAAGCCCCAGTCGCGCAGGCGAGCCAGGGTCTGCGAGTGGGTGTCGGGCAGTTCGACGCCTTCGACCAGGCCTATGCCGTAGGCGTAGAACGCCAGCGGACGTTGCGCGGTCATGCGCGGATCGAGCTGGCGCAGCGATCCGGCCGCGCCGTTGCGCGGATTGGCCAGGACCTTGCCGCCTTCGGCAAGCGCGCGCTCGTTGTAGGCCTTGAAGGCGGCCAGCGGCATGTAGACCTCACCGCGCACTTCCAGCACGCGCGGCCAGTCGTTGCCGCGCAGCTGCAATGGAATCGCCTTGATCGTGCGCAGGTTGGCGGTGACGTCCTCGCCGGTGGCGCCATCGCCGCGCGTGGCGCCCTGGACGAAGCGGCCGTCCTCGTAGCGCAGGCTGATCGCCAGTCCGTCGAGCTTGGGTTCGACCGAGAACGCCAGCGCATCGCGGCCAAGGCGCTCCTCGATCTTGCGCACGAACACCGCCACCTCGTCGTCGCTGAAGGCGTTGCCCAGCGACAGCATCGGGATGGCATGTCGGACCTGCGCGAAACTGCCCGAGGGCACGGCGCCGACGCGCTGGGTCGGCGAGTCGGGCGTGATCAGTTCCGGGTGCGCGGCCTCGAGTTCGTCGAGCTCACGCAGCATGCGGTCGTAGTCGACGTCCGGGATCGCGGGGTCGTCGAGCACGTGGTAGCGGTAGTTGGCGTCTTCGAGCTGGGCGCGCAGCTCGGCGATGCGGGAGGACGGATTGCTGGAGGATTTGGCCACTGAATCGATCCCACCTTCTCGTCATCCCCGCGCAGGCGGGGATCCAGGGACGTTGCTTCTGTTGCGGCGACTGGAAAAAGCACTCGCGCTGCGCGCGTCCCTCTCCCGGCGCTTCGCGCCACCCTCTCCCATCGGGAGAGGGCTTCAAATCACCAGCGCGCCGGCTTGGTCAGCGGCGGCGCTTCGCGCTGGCGGTCGTAGGCACGCAGTTCGTCGCGGATATGGGCGATGCGCTGTCGGCCGAGCGCGTTGCGCTGCTCGTCCAGGACCACGCCGTCGAGCAGTTCGGCCATCCGCTGCGCGGTCGGCAGCATGGTTTCCCAGGCGTCGAGCGCGTTGACCGGTGCCGGCAACGTCAGGAAGAAGGCAATCGCCGGAGTCTCCAGCGCCTGGATCTGCGCCATGTCGAAACTGCCCGGCTTCATGATGTTGGCGACGCTGAACACCGGGCCGCGCTCGGGGTGGTTCTCGACCAGGCGATGGAACACGCCCATGTGGCCATAGACCAGGCCGGCCTTCTCGGCGGCAACGACGATGTCCGGACCGTGCAGCTTCTGGCCCGCGCGCGCGGCCAGGTAGAGCGTGACGATCTTGTCGAACTCTTCGGTGGCGCGACGGCCCAGTTCGCTGCTGGCCGCGCCCTCGAGGGTGCGGTCGAACAGTTCCAGTTCGGCCTGGGCGGTGGTTCCACCGGCGGCCGCGCCCTCGCCACCCAGCTCGCGTTCGAGTTGCTCGCCAAGCGTCGGTTCGCGACGGCTGCCGTCGGCTGCCGCCGACGCTTCGCGCGGCACGCGCTTGCCCTGGCCCGGCTTGCGCGGGCGACCAAAGAACACGATCGCGGCGATCAGGATCAAGCCGGCAATCAGGATGCCGATACGCAGCAGGGTCACGTCTGACATGGAGGGGCTTCCTTACGGCAGGCGGATGTACGAGGGAATGATGTTCGGGGGAATGTCGACGGGGGAAAGAGCGTCGTGGCCTCAGGCCACGCCAGCCAGGCGAGAAGCCTCCGCCAGATCGACCGAGACCAGTCGGCTGACGCCAGGTTCGCGCATGGTGACGCCGGAAAGCTGTTGCGCCGCTTCCATCGTCGCCTTGTTGTGGGTCACGAACAGGAACTGTACCTGTTCACTCATCTCGCTGACCATCGCTGCCAGTCGGCCGACGTTGGCCTCGTCGAGCGGAGCATCGACTTCGTCCAGCAGGCAGAACGGCGCCGGGTTGAGGCGGAAGATCGCGAACACCAGCGCCACCGCGGTCATCGCCTTTTCGCCACCGGACAGCAGCGAGATGTTCGACACGCGCTTGCCCGGCGGACGCGCCATGATCGACACGCCGGTGTCGAGCAGGTCTTCGCCGGTCAGTTCCAGGTAGGCATGGCCGCCGCCGAACAGGCGCGGATACAGCTCCTGCACGCCGCTGTTGACGCGGTCGAAGGTGTCCTTGAAGCGGCCGCGGGTCTCGCGGTCGATCTTCTTGATCGCATCCTCGAGCGTTTCCAGGGCGGTGGTGAGGTCGGCGTCCTGCGCGTCCAGGTATTCCTTGCGCTGCGCGGCCTCGGCGTGCTCGGCGATCGCGGCCAGGTTGACCGGTTCGAGCCGGCGCAGCTTGCCGTCGAGTTCGCTGACCGTGCGCTCCCACACCTGCGGCTGCATGTCGTCGGTGAGGGTGTTGACCACGTCCTCGAGCACGAAGCCGGCTTCGACAATCGCCGCCGACAGCTGCTCGGCCTTGAGCACCAGTGCCTGCTGCTCGAGGCGGCGCTGGCCGATGGCCTCGCGCTGCTGGATGGCCTGTTCGTCGCGCTGGTGGCGGACCTGCTCGAAGCGGCGCAGGTCGTGGTCGATGCCGTCGACGGTGGTGCGCGCGGCGGTCAGGGCCTGCTCGGTGATCACGCGCTGTTCGAGGGCGACCTGGCGCTGTTCTTCCAGCGTGTTGACCGGCTCGTCGCCGTCGGCCAGCTGCGCCGACAGTTCCCCCAGTCGCGAATCGAGCTGGCCACGCTGGCCGCCCATGCGGTCGAGCGCCTGCGCCAGCGCGGTGATCTGCGTGCGCTGGGATTCGAGCGTCAGTGCCAGCGCATGCGCGGTGTCGCGCGATTCGCGGGCGATGTTGCGGGCCTGGTCGCGGGCTTCGCCGAGGGCACGGCGCTCGGACTCCAGCGCCTGGCGCGTGTCCTCCAGCTCGCCCATGCGCATGACCGCTTCTTCCTGCAGCGTGCGCGAATCGCGCGACTGCTCGCGGGCGCTCTCAAGTGTTTCGGCCAGTTGCGCCAGTTCGGCATCGATCTTCTCGATGCGACCGCGCGCCGAATCCAGGCGACCCTGCTGGCTCTGGAGCTGGCCGGCCAGTTCGGAAACACTGCGGTGCGCCATGTACAACGTGCGCTGCGCATCCTCGCGCTGCTGTTCGGCGGCGAGCAGGCGGTCGCGCAACTGCACCAGCAATGACTCGAGCTCGCGCTCGCGCGCCTGCAGGGTGTCGATCTCCGTGCGCAGCGACTGGATCTCGCGCTCGCGCAGCAGCGCGCCCTGCTTGGCCGCGCCCGAGCGCAGGATCCGCACCCAGCCGGCGCCGAGGCGCTCGCCGTTGCGGGTGATGATGGATTCGCCCTCGCCCAGCATCGGCAGCATCGAGCGCGCCTGCGCGAGGTCTTCGGCGGCGTGCAGCTTGGCGAGGATGCGGCGGATCGCGATCGGTCCGCGCACCTTGGAGGCCAGCGAGGTCGGCGCGAATTCGACGGAGTCGTTCTGCGGGTCGACCAGGACCAGGCGGCCCTCGCCGAGTTCGCCCAGCGCATCGACCAGCGCTTCCGGCGATTCCACCAGCACGCCCTCAATCATCTGACCAAGCGCGCCTTCGACGGCATTCTCCCAACCGGCTTCAACCTGCAACGCTTCGCCCACGCGCGTGGCCGAGTCGAGACCACGGGCCTTGAGCCAACTCAGTGCGGCGCCCTGCTCCTGGCCCAGCGCGGCATGCTGCAGCGTTTCCAGCGACGACAGGCGGCCGCGTGCGGCCTGCACCTGCTTGCGCGCCTCGGCCAGTTCGGTCTGGGTGCCGCGCTGCTGGTCCTGCAGTTCGCCCAGCGCGCCCTTGCGGGTCTCCAGCTCCTCGCTGAGGCTGTCGATCGAGAACTTCTGGGTTTCGTGCTGCTCCTGCAAGGCAGCGAACGATTCCGACAGCGCGCCCAGGTCGAGACCGGCGCGTTCGTTGTTGAGTGCCTCGCGGCGGCGGTCGGCATCGAGCACCTGGCGATCGAGGTGCTCGATGCGCGTGCGCTCGACGTCGGCAGCGCGCGCGGCCTCGGACTGGGCGCGGCTGTGCTCGTCCCAGCGCTGCTGCCATTCGGTCAGGCGGGTTTCGGCATCGCGCAGGGCTTCCTGGCGCATGCCGTCTTCGTCGCGCAACTGCTCCAGGCGCGGCTCGGATTCGGCGACGGCGGCGCGTAGCACGTCGAGGCGGGCCTGGTCGCTGCCGATGTGCTGGCCCAGCTCGGCCAATGCCGACAGCGCCTCATCGCGCGCTTTCTGCAGGCGCGTGGACATCTCGCGCTGGTGCTGGATCTGCTGCTCGATGCGGGCCAGCGTGCCGCCGACCTCGTAGCTGGCGGCCTGGGCCTTGTTCAAGGCTTCGGCGGATTCCTCGCGACGCACGCGGCCCACTTCGAGCTCGCGCTCGGCTTCACGCTGCTCGGCGATCAGCTGCTGCAGGCGGGTTTCTTGCTGGCTCAGCTTCTCGCGCTGGCCCTGCAGCTTCTGGTCGAGGGCGCGGTGTTCGAGTGCCTTCCATTCGGCGTCCTTGACCCGGCGTTCGGCCTGGATCGCCTGGTACTGCTCGGCCTGGCGGGCCTGGCGCTTGAGGTGCTCGAGCTGCTTGCCGACTTCCTCGCGCAGATCGCTGAGGCGATCGAGGTTTTCGCGGGTGTGGCGGATGCGGGTTTCGGTTTCCTTGCGGCGCTCCTTGTACTTGGAGATGCCGGCGGCCTCTTCCAGGTAGACGCGCAACTCTTCGGGCTTGGCCTCGATGATGTTGCTGATCATGCCCTGCTCGATGATCGAGTAGCTGCGCGGGCCCAGGCCGGTGCCGAGGAAAAGATCGGTGATGTCGCGGCGGCGGCACTTGGCGCCGTTGAGGTAGTACTGGCTGCTGCCGTCGCGGTTGACGGTGCGCTTGACCGAAATCTCGTTGAACGCCGCGTACTCACCGGTGATGGTGTGGTCGGAGTTGTCGAAGATCAGCTCGACCATCGCCTGCGACACCGGCTTGCGCGCCGAGGAGCCGGCGAAGATCACGTCGGTCAGCGAATCGCCGCGCAGGCGGCTGGCGGAGCTTTCGCCCATCACCCAGCGCACGGCATCGATGATGTTGGACTTGCCGCAGCCGTTGGGACCGACGATGCCGGTCATGTTGTTCGGCAGGTGCAGCGTGGTCGGATCGACGAAGGATTTGAAACCGGACAGCTTGATCGTGGACAGACGCATGCGGCTGGGTTGCCTCTTGGCGGCGTGGCGGGACGCGGCCGTGATTACCGACTGGAATTAGGTTTGCCTCCCAACTGATTGATTCCTATAGGAGGCGCACGGCCCGTGAGCCGTGTCTTCACGGGGAGTATAGCGGGCCGGGGAGGCCGCAACTCAGGCCCGCAGGCTGGCGCCGTTCTCCGGGTCGAAGTAGTGCATCTGCTCCGCCAGGTAGCCCAGGTGCACCGAATCGCCGACCTTGGGCAGGTCGCGCGGCGGCACACGCAGGATCAGCTCGCAGCCGCCGCAACCCAGATCAATGAAAGCCTCGTTCCCGACCGGCTCGACCGCCTCGACCGTGGCCGCCAGGTGTCCGGGGCCCGGCTCGCCCAGGTACATGTCCTCCGGACGCAGGCCAACCGTCAGTTGCCGGCCCAGGTAGCCCCGCACGCGCTCGACGCTGTCTGCCTGTGGCCGCAGCGGCAGTTCCACGCCGTCGCCGATGCGCAGCTTCAGGCCGTCGTCCTCGACGACCTCGCCCCACAACAGGTTCATCTTCGGGCTGCCCAGGAACGTCGCCACGAACAGGTTCGCCGGCCGGCTGTACAGACCCATCGGCGTGTCGATCTGCTGGATGCGTCCCTTGTCGAGCACGACGATGCGCTGGCCCAGCGTCATCGCTTCGATCTGGTCGTGGGTGACGTAGACCATGGTGGTGCCCAGCTGCCGGTGCAGTCGCGAGATCTCCACACGGGTGGATGCACGCAGCTTGGCATCGAGGTTGGACAACGGTTCGTCGAGCAGGAACACCTGCGGTTGCCGAACCAGTGCGCGCCCCAACGCGACACGCTGGCGCTGGCCGCCCGACAATGCCGCCGGCTTGCGATCCAGCAACGACTCCAGTTCGAGCATGCCCGCGGCCTCGCGCACGCGACGTTCGATCTCGGCCTTGCCGGCACCGCGCAGCTTCAGGCCGAAACCGAGGTTCTCGGCCACGCTCATGTGCGGGTAAAGCGCGTAGCTCTGGAAGACCATCGCGATGTCGCGATCCTTCGGCGCCACGTCGTTGACCAGGCGCTCGCCGATGCGCAGCTCGCCGCTGCTGATCTGCTCGAGGCCGGCGATCATCCGCAACAGCGTCGACTTGCCGCAGCCGGAAGGACCCACCAGCACCAGCAGTTCGCCGTCGGCAATCTCGAAGCTGGCATCGTCGACGCCGACAAAGCCGTTGGGATAGACCTTGCGCAGACGATCCAGCGTGACCTTCGCCATGAATTCTCCAGAGCCGTCCCCGTGACACGAGGCTTGTTTCACTTTGATCGTTTCACTATCGGCGGTCGCTTGACCAGTCGATGCCGTCTCGACGGCAAAGTTGATTGAACGCGATCGATGGTTCCCAATGGGCACCGCCGTCGGCTATCCTGCCATGTAACCGTTTTCACGCCTATCCACAGTCCACGTCCTCCGAGACCGATCCGATGAGCCGAGCATCTGGCGCTGACCAGTTCGTATTCCCCGAGGGGTTCCTCTGGGGTGCCGCCACCGCCGCCCACCAGATCGAAGGCTCGCCGATGGCCGATGGCGCCGGTCCGAGCATCTGGACGCGCTTCGCCCATACCCCGGGGATGATGCTCAACGGCGACACCGGCGACGTGGCCTGCGACCACTACAACCGCTGGCGCGACGACGTGAAGCTGATGCGCAAGCTTGGCCTGCAGGCCTACCGCTTCAGTGTGTCGTGGTCGCGGATCCTGCCCGAGGGCACCGGGCGGGTGAACCAGAAGGGCCTGGATTTCTATTCGAACCTGGTCGACGAGTTGCTCGCCAACGACATCGAACCGCTGCTGACGCTGTTCCATTGGGACCTGCCGGCCGCGCTCGACGATCGGGGCGGCTGGCTCAACCGCGAGATCGCCGACTGGTTCGCCGAGTACGCATCGGTCATGTACCGCGCGCTCGACGGCCGGGTGAAGAAGTGGGTAACCCACAACGAGCCGTGGGTGGTGACCGACGGCGGCTACCTGCACGGCGCCCTGGCGCCGGGCCATCGCAGCAAGTTCGAAGCCCCGATCGCCTCGCACAACCTGATGCGCGCGCACGGCGCGGCGGTCAAGGAGTACCGCGAGATCGGCAAGCACGAGATCGGCCTGGTGGTGAACATCGAGCCCAAGTACGCCGCCAGCGATTCGGCGGAAGACCAGGCCGCGGTGCGCCGTGCCCACGCCTACATGAACGAGCAGTACCTGCACCCCGCCCTGCTCGGCCACTACCCGCCCGAACTCAAGGAGATCTTCGGCGAGGCGTGGCCGGACTGGCCGGCGGAGGATTTCGAGCTGATCAAGCAGCCGCTCGATTTCGTCGGCATCAACTACTACACGCGCAGCGTCACCAAGGACGCGACGAGTTACCCGCTCAACACCGGCGTGGTCAGGCAGCCGCTGGGCACCTACACCGAAACCGGCTGGGAAGTGTTCCCGCAGGGCCTGACCGACCTGCTGCTGTGGTTCAAGCAGACCTATGGCGACCTGCCGGTGTACATCACCGAGAACGGCGCGGCGTTCTTCGATCCGCCGACGGCCGACGTCGACCCGGTGTCGGGCGAGCGCCGCGTGCGCGACCCGCTGCGCATGGATTACCTGCGCAAGCACATCAGCGCGATCCATGACGCGATCCAGGCCGGCGTCGACATCCGCGGCTACATGCTGTGGTCGCTGATGGACAACCTGGAATGGTCGCTGGGGTACTCAAAGCGCTTCGGCATGATCCACGTCAACTACGGCACACAGGAACGCACGCCGAAGGACAGCGCGTTGTGGTACTCGAAGGTGATCGCCACGCACGGGCGCCAGCTGGCCGAGCCGCTGCCTTACTGAGTTCGTGTGCTCCGGGGCATGTGCTCTGAGGCACGTCTGATTCTGTTGGCTGGCCTGCGCACGTAGGGTGGGATGCGTTGTCCCCCACCCACTGCAGGTAACCACATGCGTCATCGCAAGACCTTCCTCAAGACCGCCTGTTTCAGCACCGTGCTGCTGGCCGCGACGTCGGCCGGCGCCGCCGAGTCAGACGCCCGCCGCTACCACGACGAGGCCTCGGCCGAGCAGATCGAGCAGGGCAATTTCGTCCTGGCGCGCAGGCCCGATGTCGCGTCGCCCGACTACTGCCTCGAACAGGAAGCGCTGTACGGCTACTGCGAAGTGGCCGAGGAAGACATCGAGTCGCTCTTCTACAAGCAGGTTCCGCCGGCTCGCCTGTGGGGCTGGTGATGCCAACGGACGGGCGCCGGAAGGCGTCCGCTCCGATCACGCATTGCCCTCAGTACGCATTCGCACTGTTGTCCGGGCGGGCGGTGCCCTGATTTCGTTTTCAGCTCCCACCGGCGGGTCGGGTCACGGTAACCGCAAGACATCGACGGTGGACTGATTTACCCTCTCGGGAGTCCGGACGCGCGATCGCGTCCGTCTGTCTACGATCGATCGTGCGGTGGTGATCCTTGAGTGTTCCCCTTACTGCGGCAGCGCCCCCGGCGGCCGACGCCCTGCTGGCCGACATCGGCGGCACCAATGCCCGTTTCGCGCTTGCCCGCCAGGACCCGACGACGCCGCTGCTGACGGAAAGCATCCGCGAATTCGTAGTCGCTGACTTCCCCTCGCTGGCCGACGCGGCCCGCCACTACCTCGACACCACCGGCGCCAGTCCACGCACCGGCGTGTTCGCCGTGGCCGGACGGGTCGACGGCGACGAAGCGCGCATCACCAACCACCCCTGGGTGATTTCGGCCGCGCGCACGCGTGATGCACTGGGACTGGAATCGGTCGAACTGGTCAACGATTTCGCCGCGCAGGCCATGGGTGCCTCCCTGCTCCAGGTGGATGACGTGGTCGCCCTCGGCGCCGCCGGCTGGGACGGCCATGACGATGCCGACCGCACCTTCGCCGTCATCGGCGCCGGCACCGGCCTGGGTGTCGGCGGCCTGCTCCGTCGCGACGGCCGCTATTACCCGCTGCAGACCGAAGGTGGCCATGTCAGCTTCGCACCGAACACGCCGGAAGAGATCGAGATCCTGCAGCACCTGTCGGGCGAGTTCGGCCGCGTTTCCAACGAGCGCCTGGTCAGCGGCATGGGCCTGGTCAACCTGCACCGGGCACTGAGCGCCATCGCCGGCGAAGACCCGGGCCCGCTCAAGCCCGCCGACATCACCGCGCGCGCCCGTGAAGGCGACCCGCGCAGCCTGCGCACCATCGACATCTTCTGCGCCGTGTTTGGTGCCGCCGCCGGCGACCTGGTGCTGACGCTGGGCGCCTGGGACGGCGTCTTCCTCACCGGCGGGCTGGTGCCCAAACTGTTGTCGTCGATCGCCCACTCGGGCTTCCGCCAGCGCTTCGAGCACAAGGGGCGGTTCTCCGCCGTCATGGCCCGCATCCCGACGCTGGCGGTGATCCACCCCCAGCCCGGCCTGCTCGGTGCCGCGGCGCTGGCACAGCACACGCGCCGTTGAAACACATGCCGTTGAGCCGGGCTGTGCCAGTATCGCGTGATGGCTGTTGAACGCTCGCACGAACCCGCCAAGGCAACCTGGCTGCAGCCGCCCCACGACCTGCACGTCCATGCCAACGGCGATGTCTGGACCTGGGCGGCGGCCGTGGCGATCGCTGCCGAGCTGCGCCGTGAGCTGATAGCGCATCCGCGCGCACGCCTGCTGCTGTCGGGCGGCACCACGCCCGCACCGGTCTACCGTGCCTTGTCGAAAGCGCCGCTGGACTGGGATCGCGTCAACGTCGGCCTGGTCGACGAGCGCTGGCTGCATCCGCAGGACCTCTACAGCAACGCCCATCTGGTACGCACTCACCTGCTGAAGGACCAGGCCGCAGCAGCGCACTTCGAGCCGATGACCCGTCCCGGCAGGACCATCGAGGAAGCCGTTGCCGGCGCCAACGCCTTTGCCCGGATCGAGGCTTGCGTGGCGGTATTGGGCATGGGCGATGACGGCCATGTCGCATCGCTGTTCCCGGGCATGACCGATCTGGAGCGGGCGTTTGCCAGCCGCCAGGACTACGTCGCCGTTGATGCCACAGGCTGCCCCGGCGCGCGGCAATGGACGCGACGGATCACCCTGACACCGCATGGCATGGCCAGGGTTCCCTCACGGCTGTTGCTGATGCGCGGTGCGCGCAAGCGCGACGTGTTCTCGCAGGCACTGGCGGACGGCAACCGCAACCGCTGGCCCGTGTTGGCCGCGCTGGACAGCGTCCATCGCACATCGCTGCAAGTGCACTGGTGCGCGTGAGCGCGCGCCGTCAGGGTTGGCGCGCGTAGCTGACGGTCAGCATTTCCCACTGGTGGCCGTCCGGCTCGTTCCAGTAGACGATGCGTCCGCCATGCGCGGTATCGCTACATCACGTGCTGTCGCGGCGATGTCGTTTCCGGTGCGCGCGCGGCTACTCGATAAGCGCGAGAGGAATCGCCTGGGCCTGCATCTCGCGGTAAGCCGCGCGTTCGGAACGGCAATAGGCACTGCCCATGGCGAACTTGCGACACACACCCGGACGCTGGTCATAGATGCTGCAGCACATGCGGCTGTGGTCGACCGCGACACACCAGCCTTCCTCGTCGCGCGCCATCACCTCCGGGCCGCCATCGCGGCGCTCGACCATATGCCTGGGCACGTCGTCCTCGGGCATCAGGACCACGGTCAGGCGACAGCACACCGCGTCGCAGTGGCTGCACGAAACGTCCGAGCGCTTCTCGCCCATCAGATTCGTCCCGTCGCGGCGGACGATGGCTGCGGACTGGAGGGCGTCGCACGCAGGCGGCAATGATGCCGGCCCACGTCGGCCGTGAGTGTGCGGTCGCTGGGGAACAAGGGAACTCTCAGGAGGGCGCCGGCCATTACAGGGCGGCGATGTCGCATGGCGGGAGCGCAACGGGGCGACTGGAGAGCGGTCGAGCGGGACGCGTGCGGTGAACTTCAGGGTGAACTTATGGGGCGACATGGTACGCCCCTGCGCCATCTCGCGCTTGAACGGCCCTGAAGTGGTTCACGCGGGCGTGCATGACGACAAATCGGCGAAGTTCACGCCCATGCCTGGCCATACGGCGCATACTCGGGCAATACCTATCGAGGCGGACTCCATGAAGCATCAGGTCGCGATCTTCCGCTTCACCCTCGGCAACGGGCAGAGCATCAGCCCCACGGCCCTGCAATCACTCTGGGTCAGGGCGTGCCAGTCTCCGGACGTAAGCGTTGGTCGCAAGAACGGCGGTTATCCGGACACCAACCGGCCGATCTATTCCCTGTACGCGCAACCCGGCCTCGAGGACCTTTCACAGGTCGAGCGGCGCCTGCGCCGACTGTTCGACGAATCCGGCCTGCGCGCATCGCTCGTGTCGATGCACGTCTGAGCCCCCCGCAGCGGATCAGACCTGCGGTACTGCCCGCGCACGCCCGGCCTCGGAGCGAGGCGGCGCGCCAAACAGGCGCTTGTATTCACGACTGAACTGCGACGGGCTTTCGTAGCCCACGTGCCGGGCCGCGCTCATCGCCTCCATGCCACCGGCCATCATCAGGCGGCGGGCTTCGTGCAGGCGAAGGTGCTTCTGGAACTGCAACGGCGACATCGTCGTCACCGCCTTGAACTGGTGGTGGAACGACGACGTGCTCATGTGCACGCTGCTGGCCAGTTCGTCGATGCTCAACGGCTGCAGGTAACATTGCCGAAGCGTCGACACGGCACGGGCGATGCGGCTCGAGCGACCGTCGGTGGCGGCGATCGCGCGCAGGCGATGGCCGAGATCGCCGGTCAACACGCGATACAGGATCTCCCGCTGCGCCATCGGCGCCAGCACGGGCAGGTCCTTTGGCGTGTCCAGCAGGTTCATCAGTCGCAGCACTGCGTCCATCAGCGGCGTGTTGACTCGCGCTGCGTACAGGCCCGGGTCGACGCCTGCCTGCGTCGACTCATGGTCGGCGGTGTCGGCGATCAGCGCGGCGACTTCGTCCGGATCGATGTCCAGCCGCAGGCACAGGTACGGATGCTCGGGCGTGGCCTCCACCACTTGCCCGAATACCGGCAACGTCACCGACACCACCAGGTAGTTGAGCGGGTCGTAGCGGTAGGTCTGGCCGTCGAGCGTGGCGATCTTGCTGCCCTGGGCAACGATGCACAGGCGCGGTTCGTAGACCACCGGCGTGCAGGCCGTCGGCGTGCTGATCCGGACCAGGCTCAGGGCATCGATGGCGGTGGCATGGATGCCATCGTCCGGTGTCAATCGGGCAATCCGGTCCGCCAGCTCGGCCAGCTTGGGACAGCCGGCCCGGGTCGTGACTTTTGACATGGAAGCAATGAGATTCATGGTTTTGCCACCTTCCAGCCTGACCGGGGAATTATCGACGCAATCAGGGCGCGGAATGTGCCGATCTGGTCGATTTGCAGGATCAGGCAATTTTCAGGCAGCAATGTACTACCGCTGGGACGCCATGACGCCCTAACTTAAGCGCACGGCCGCCCCCACTCCCACCGGACGCTCGCGATGTGGATTGTCCAATACGCCCTGAGCCGCCGGTACACCATCGGCGTGCTCGCGATCCTGATCCTGCTGTTCGGCACGCTGGCGACGCGGCGCATGCCGACCGACATCCTGCCCGAGGTCGGCATTCCCTCCGTCAACCTGGTCTGGACCTATAACGGCCTGCCGGCGGCGGACATGGCGGCCAAGCTGACCTCGTTCTCGGAGGCGGCGATCATGAACACCGTCGACGACCTCAAGGAGGTCCGCTCGGAGTCGCTGACCGGCGCCAGCATCGTGCGCATCGACTTCCAGCCGACGGTAAGCCTGGATCGTGCGCTCGGGCAGATCACCGCGGTCTCGCAGACCATCCTGCGGCGCATGCCGCCGGGCACCTCGCCGCCGCTGGTGATCCGCAACAACGTGTCCAGCACGCCGGTGCTGATGCTGGTGCTGTCGTCGGACTCGCTGACCGAGGCCCAGCTCTACGATTACGCGCGCCTGCAACTGCGCTCGCAGATCCAGACCATCCCCGGCATCCGCATGACGCTGCCCTACGGCGGCGCCGCACGGCAGATCATGGTGGACCTCAATCCGGCGGCGCTGCAGACCTACGGCCTGACACCGGCGGATGTGACCACCGCGCTCGAGCGCGGCAGCCCCACCCTGCCCTCCGGCTCGATCCGTGAGAACGCGCGCGAGATGCAGATCTCGCTCGACACCAGCCCGGCCAGCGCCGCCGAGTTCCTGGAAATCCCGGTGGCTGCGCGCAACGGCACGGTCATCTATATCCGCGACATCGCCTCCGTCCGCGATGGTGGCGCGTTGCAGACCAACGTCGCGCGCATGGACGGTTCCAGCGCGGTTGCGGTGGCGCTGATCAAGCTCGGTGGCGCGTCGGCGGTGGAGATCGTGCGCGCGGTGCGCGAGCGCCTTCCGGAGATCGAAGCGTCGGCGCCCCCTGGCACGCGCATCCAGCCGATCTTCGACCAGTCGGTGTTCGTCGACCACGCCATCGACTCGATTCGCCATGAGGTCCTGCTGGTCGGCCTGCTGGTGGCGCTGGTGGTGCTGGTGTTCATCGGTTCGTGGCGCTCGAGCCTGATCGTGCTGTCGGCGATTCCGCTGGCCCTGCTGGCGTCGGTGACGATGCTCAGCCTGCTCGGCTACACCTTCAACGTGATGACGCTGGGCGGCCTGGCACTGGCAATCGGCATCCTGGTCGACAATGCGGTGGTCGACGTCGAGAACACCAACCGCAACATCGCGATGGGCAAGAACGTGCGCACGGCGATCCTCGACAGCGCCCGCGAAGTCGTGTTCCCGGAGATGGTCTCGACCATCTCGATCTGCATCGTGCTCACGCCCATCCTGCTGATGACGGGTCTGTCGGCCTGGGTATTCACGCCGCTGGCGCTGGCGGTGATCTTCGCCATGCTGGCCTCCTTCCTGTTGTCGCGCACGCTGATCCCGGTGCTGTGCTACCTGCTGCTGCCGGCGGACATCCGCAGCCGCGAGAACCCGCGCTGGCAGGCCGAGCGTGCGCTGCTCAAGGTCAACCACAAGGTCGAGCACACGCTCGATTCGCTGCGCGACCGCCACCACGCCCTGCTGGTGCGGCTGGGCCACCACGGCGGCGTGCTCGCGCTGACGGCGCTGGCGGTGATTGCGATCGGCGCGGTATCGGCAGTTTCGCTCGGTCGCGAATACTTCCCGCAGGTCGATGCCGGCCAGCTGCGCCTGCAGGTGCGGCTGCCCAGCGGCACGCGCCTGGAGGAGACCGCCGCGCGCCTGACCGAGATCCAGCGCGAAATCCGCAAGATCATCCCAGCCTCGGAGCTGCAGACGGTCTACGAACAGATCGGCATGCCCGACGCAGTCAACCTGTCGCTGGTCGACAGCGCGGTGGTCGGCTCGTTCGAGGCCGAAGTGATGCTGCAGCTGCGCACGCCGCATCACTCCAGCCATGACTACCTGGTGCAGATCCGTCGCCGAATCGCCGAGCGCTTCCCCGACGCAAAGGTGTTCGAGCGACCGCCCGACGCCACCAGCCGCACACTTGCCGGTTCTGCGGCTGCTGCATTTGAGGTTCGCGTGATCGGTCGTGACGCGAGCGGCAACCTCGCCCTCGCCCGCGAGATCGAGCAGCGCCTCAAGCAGGTGCCCGGCGCGGTCGACGTCGCCCTGCGCCAGGTGCTCGACCTGCCCGAATACCAGGTACGCATCGATCGCACCCGCGCCGCCCAGCTCGGCCTGGACGCGCAACAGGCCAGCCGCGCGGTGCTGGCGGTGCTCGGTTCGTCCGGCACGGTGACTCCGGTCTACTGGACCGACACGGTCAACGCGATCGCCTACACCGTGCAGGTGCAGGCGCCGCCGGTGAACATGACCAGCATCGACACGCTGCTCAACGCGCCATTGCGCATCGGCAACGACGGCCAGGCCGTCCTGCTGCGCAACATTGCCACGGTCACGCCACGCAGCGTGCCCGCGAGCCTGGCGCGCACGACGCTGGCGCCGACGATCAGCGTGCTGGCCAACGTCGAAGGCACCGACCTGGGCTCGGTGCAGGACCGCCTGACTGCCATCACCACCGAACTGCAGGGCAAGCTCAAGCCCGGCAACCGCATCGAGGTCGCCGGCCAGGCCGGCGAGATGAGCAGCGCCTACAGCGAACTCGCGGCCGGACTGCTGATGTCGGCGGCCCTGGTATTCCTGGTACTAGTGGTCAACTTCCAATCGTGGATCCAGCCGCTGGTGGCGATGTCGGGCCTGCCGCTGGCCATCGCCGGCGCCGCGTTCGGACTGTTCGCCACCGGTACGCCGCTGAGCGTGCCGGCTCTGATGGGCGTGATGATGGTCATCGGCGTCTCCACCGCCAACAGCGTGCTCGTCACCAGCTTCGCCCGCGGACTCGTCGCGGCCGGCCACGATCCGGAACTGGCCGCCTACGAATCGGCGGCGGTGCGACTGCGACCGGTGCTGATGACCGCCAGCGCGATGATCCTGGGCATCATCCCGATGGCCATCGGCCTGGGCGAAGGCGGCGAGCAGAACGCGCCGCTGGGACGCGCGGTCATCGGCGGCCTGCTGTTCGGCACGCCGGCGACGCTGATCCTCGTGCCTTCCATTCTCGCGGTACTGGGACGGCGCATCCCGGCGGCGGCGCGATACGCCGCAATGCCGGACATGGACGTTTCCCCCAGCACTGCCAACCCTGACGGCGCCGAAGCAGGAGCCACTCCATGATCCAATCCCATCGCAACGCACGTGGGGCCATCGCCTCGGCCATGCTCACCGTGCTGGCCGCCTGCAGCAACGGCTCGGCAGAACCCACGCCGGCCACCGTGGTGCCGGAGGTGTTGACCGTCCGCGCCAAGGCCGCCGACAGCACCTACGACCTGAGCCTGCCCGCACGCGCAGTGGCCGGCGAGTCGGCGCAGATCTACGCGCGCGCCACCGGCTTCATCAGCGAGCGCCGCGCCGACCTCGGCGACAAGGTCGTGGCCGGCCAGATGCTGGCGGTGATTGCAGCGCCCGAGGCAGACCAGGCCGTGCGCGAGGCACAGGCGGAACTGGCACGCGCACGCGCCGACGAGACCCTGGCCAAGGTCAACTTCGACCGCGCCAACGTGCTGGTCGGTTCCGGCGCGATCTCGAAGGAGCTGTATAGCGATCGCAAGGCCAACCATGACGTCGCCGTCGCCGCCGAAGCCGCAGCCGAGGCACGCCTCACCTCGGCGCGCGAGCGCCAGGGATTCCAGACCGTGCGCGCGCCCTTCTCCGGCGTGGTCGTCGCCCGCAACATCGAACGCGGCGACCGCGTCGTCGGCGATTCAACCACCGCCACACCGCTGTTCGAAGTCAGCTCGCTCGATCCGCTGCGCGTGGTGATCGACGTGCCTCAGAACGTGGCGCTGCAGATCCAGCCCGGCGTTGAAGCCGACGTCGGTTTCCCGGAACTGCCGGGGCAGACGTTCAAGGCCCAGGTCGTGCGCAGCGCGCAGTCGCTTTCGCGCGATTCTGGCGTGATGCGCACCGAGCTGCGACTGCCCAACCCCGACAGCCGCATTCCCGCCGGCATGGTCGGCAGCGTGCGGCTGCACCTGTCCCGTCCTGCGCCCGCCACGATCCTGCCGCTGTCGGCGGTGATCCAGCGCGGCAGCGGCGCCCAGGTCGCCACGCTGCGCGACTCGGCACTGGATTACCGCGACGTCACGCTTGGTCGCAATCTCGGCAACGAGATCGAGGTGCTGTCGGGCGTCGCCGCCGACGATGTCGTGGTGGTGGCGCCGAATGCACTGCTGACGCCCGGCACCCGCGTCAAGGCGCGCGCGATGGCGGCGGCGGAAAAGAAGTAAGCCGGTCACGCCCGCCGCCTCGGCGGCGGGCGTCAATGGTTCAGAACGTCACCTTGACCGACGGGGCGCTGCGCTTGGCTTCGCCGTGGTAGACCGCCTCGATGTTGTTGCCATCCGGATCCAGTACGAAAGCACCGTAATAACCCGGATGGTAGAAGCGTTCGCCGGGAGCGCCGTTGTCCTTGCCACCGCTTGCAATGGCCGCCTTGTGGAAGGCATCGACCATCGCCTTGTCCTGGGCCTGGAACGCGAGATGATGGCGTCCGGTCAGCTCGCCTTGCGCCGCCTCGCTGTCGCGGGTGGAGACGAAGAGCTCGTCGGCCCAGAAATAGTCTTCACCTGATCCCGCCATAGGGATATTGAGGACATCGAACACGGCCGTGTAGAACTTCCGGCTGGCGTCGAGGTTGCGCACGACCAGCTGGATATGGTCGATAAGTCGACCGCGATGGAGCTCCGTCGTTTCCATGTGCTCTCCTTGGATGTAGTTGCACCGCGCCTGGATTCCGCACGACGTCATACCGCACCACGTCGCGTCGCGCCGTCACGTGGCGTTGATGCCGGGGTCAGCGTTCGTCGCGGGCGATCTGGATCTCGACCGTCGCTCCGGCGCGGTCTATCCGCAGCTCTCCGTCTCGCCAGCTCGCGGCCCGGCCATCGATGCGCGTGCGCCCGGGCGGCTGCCGGTACGGCCAGGTCAGGATCACCCCACCGGGCGGCGGCGCGAATCCCGGCGCGAGCCTGAACACGACGCGATCACCGCTGCGCTTCAGCGAATACCCCAGCGCCCCCTGTGGCGTACGCAGGTTCGCCACGCTGACGCCCTCGCCCGCCAGCCAGTCGGCCGGAATGCCCGCGGCAACCACCAGTGCATCGTCGTCGCGGCTGTAGGCGAACATGTCGAGCGCCGAGCGCACGTAGTCCGAAGCCACCCACGCGTGCGGCAGGTCGCCGAGGAAGAACGGCTTGCGCGGCGTCCGCGAAACCACCTCGGCCCATTGGTTCCATGCACGGGGCTGCTGGTCGGCGAAAAAGAATGCCAATGCCTCGTGCGCGCGGTCGCGCCAGCCGAGGCGGACGAAACTGCCGATCGTGCGCAGCTCGTACGGCGTGTAGTCCTTCCATTCGCGGCTTCCGTCGCGGCGTGCGGCGAACTCGCGCCAGTAGCGCTCGAAGGTGTTGTGCAGCTGGTCCTGCGGCAGGTTGGCCTGCTCGCCGCCTGGCGCCAGCGCGATGGTGGTCGAGGTCGCATCGAAATCGCCCAGCTCGGCGGCGCCGGGCAGGAAGTCGATGCCGTGCTGCGCGGTGGCCGCACGCAGCGATGCGTACAGATCATCGCGGAACTGGTCGCGCGAGGCAGCGAAGCGCGCGGCCTCCTCGTCATGGCCGAGCCACTGCGCGATCTCGACCGCGTCCTTGTAGCCGCGCAGCGTCCAGAAGTTGTCCCAGTACGAGTGCATGGGCTTGGCCGAGTAACCCTCGTGGCTGATCGAGGCCGGCATCATCCCGTAGAACGCCGCATTGCGACTGCGATTGGCCTCGGTGCGTTCGCTCAGGCGCAGCTGGTCCATGTAGCGCACCGCCCCCTGCACGTGCGGCCACATCGACGCCAGCAGCTCGCGGTCGCGGGTGTAACGGAAGACCTCGGCCACGGTGAAGACCAGTTCGCCATGACTGTCGTTCTCCGGTACCGGATCGCTGCCGCGGTCATCGACGCAGCACGGCACCTTGCCGTTGTCGAACTGGTACGGCGCGTACCAGCGCAGGAACTGCTCGGCGACATCCTCCCGGCCCATCCGCAGCAGGCCTTCGCCGATCATGGCGCCGTCGCGGATCCACGCCCGCGAGTACGAACGCGTGCCGGGCTGCAGACGCGGCCCGATGCGGCTGATCAGCATGTGCGCCAGGCCGGTGCGCAGTGTGTCGACGACATGCTGGCCCTGCGCCGGCACGTGAAGCTGCACCCGATCGAGCTTGTCGCGCCATTGCGCCGCGGCGGCCTGTTGCATGGCCTCGGCGTCCTTGCGGTCAAGCGATGCAGGCAACTCGCCGGTCAGCGGGGCGATCCAGTCCACTTCGAAGGACTCGCCCGCGGCAAGGTGCACGGCATGATTGAACACGCCGCTGGCCAATCCAGTGGCGTCGTCGACGCTGGCCTTGGACGCCGGAGTTGCAGGCGCGTCCTGGGCGTCGAATGTCGAGGCGGCAACGCTCGTCGCCGGTTGTGACAGCCTGAGTCGCGGCCGGCTGTCCACGGTCACGACGTCGCTGTCGAGCGCCAGCGCGTGGATCTCGCTGACACCACCGACCGTGTTGAGGAACTGCGTCGGCGGATTGACCTGCAACGGCCGAACCCGCAAACCCAGCACGTAGTCCTGCGCCACCTTCGTTGTGTTGGTCAGGCGATAGCGGCCGACCAGTTGTGACTGCGGCTGCGTGCCCTGCGCGAAGGAAGTCACTTCGAGGCGAAAGTCGGCATGCTTCCACTGCACGGTCGGGATGGGCAGGTAGCCGTCCTGAAGCGACTGCGTGATCTCCACGCCGGCCCAGTCGATGGCGCCTCGCGCGGTAGTGACCTGCGGCTCGATGCTGAAGCCGCCCTTGCCGATCTCGATCGCACCGTCCTCGCCGATCAACCCCTGCTCGAGGCCGCCGTCGATGCCCAGGATCGTCCAGTACGCCTGCTCGCCGCTGAAACCGCGCGGCCATGTACCCCGAGGCGCCTGTGCGGCGACCGATCTCACGAAGTCGTTGGGCGTGGCGGCGAATGCCAGCGGCTGCACGTTGAGCTCCGCCAGCGCGACCTCCGCTGTCGGCGCCTTCAGCGGAGTCAGGCGCAGGTAGCGTGCTTCGGATTCGGGCAACGCCAGGTAATCGCTGCCGCCGTCCGCACCCTTGACCTCACGCACAAGGCGCCAATGGTGGTCGTCGTCGGAGAGCTCGACGCGGTAATCCGACGCCTGCTTCCCCGGCAGCCAGCGCAGGACCAGGCCACCGAACTCGCGCCTGCGCTGCAGGTCGAGACGGAACCGCGGCGGCCGCGCCGGGTCGATCGCCGCCCGCCACGCGGTGTCGGGCTTGCCGTCTACTGCATCAACGGCTTGACCAACGCCCGTACTGGCACGGCCGAGCAACGGCGATTCGTCCTGCGGCGGCAGTGTCCGCATGGCCAGGTCATCGAAGCAGACCGAGCCCTTGCCGCCGACGCTGTTGTAAACGGTGAATTCGATCCTGCGGCTGTGCCGCAGGGTCGGATCAGGCGCAGGTCCCCAGGCCCGGCTGATGTGCCGGCGCTTGTACTGCACCTGCGTCCACTGCGCGGGAAACGCGTAACGCGGGCGGTTCACCCACCAGACGTTGTCGCCGCTGTCGTCGACCAGCTTGAACTGCAGGTCGTTGGCGGGCGAGTCGCCGCGCAACTGGAAGGAGAACGCGTAGTTGTCCGGATAGTCCAGCGGTAACTCGCGGGTGATGCCGGCGTAGCCGGAGACGCCGTTGAAGTCGTAGTCCAGGCACAGCGCCTTGCCGTGCGGGCCGGCCACGCTGCGCAGCGTGCCGCTGACCTGGTCGGAGGTGACCACCGTCCACGATTTCGCCGATTCGAAGCCATCGAGCTCAGCGCCCTTCGCGCTGGCGACGACCATCAACCACACCGTCATCCCGGCGAAAGCCGGGATCCATCTTGATCTGGCCTTTGCGACGGTCAGAGCAAGGTCAAAGTGGGTCCCGGCTTTCGCCGGGATGACGGGCTGAAGGTGGGTCCCGGCTTTCGCCGGGATGACGGGATCGGATTGCCTCACCCCTTCACGCTCCCTACCAGCAGCCCCTGCAGGTAATAACGCTGCAATGCCAGGAACAGCAGCAGCACCGGCAGCACGGTGACCACCGAGCCGGCCATCATCATCTCGTTGTCCTGCACGTGCTCGCGCGACAGCGTTGCCAGCGCGACCGGCAAGGTCTGCAGGCTCTTGTCGCTGAGCACTATCAGGGGCCACATGAAGTCGTTCCACGACGCCAGGAACACGAAGATCGCCAGCGTCACCAGGATCGGCTTGAGCACCGGCAGCACGATCTGGAAGAAGATCCGCACCTCCCCTGCCCCATCGATGCGCGCGGCCTCTAGCAGCTCGTCGGGAATCGAACGCGCGTACTGGCGCACCAGGAAGATGCCGAACACGGTGGCCATCGACGGCACGATCGCGCCGGCATAGCTGTTGACCAGCCCCAGCTGCTTGAGCATCAGGAACAACGGCATCATCGTCACCTGCGCCGGGATCACCAGCGCCGCCAGCAGCACCTGGAAGATCCGCTCGCGTCCGGCGAAGCGCAGCTTGGCGAAGGCATAGCCGGCCATGGTGTTGAGCAGCACACCTATCAACGTCGCCAGGATCGCGATGAGGAAACTGTTGAGCAGGTAGCGGCCCATGCCGGCGCGCGCGAACAGCTCGTGATAGTTGTGAAGCGTGGCGCTGGCCGGCACCAGCGGCGGCGGGAACTGGCTGGCCTCGCCGGGTTGCATGAACGACACCGAGAGCATCCACAGCAGCGGCGCCACGGCGATAACGCCCAGCGCGATCAGCAGGCCATTGATGATCGCCTTGGCCAGTCGCGGGGTCATCACTCCGCCCCCTTGCGCCGCGCGAACCAGAACAAACCACTGGTCACCGCCGTCATCAGCGCGAACAGCATGAAGGCCACCGCCGACGCATTACCCAGGTTCCACCACTTGAAGCCTTCGTCATACATCAGGTACAGCACGCTGACGGTGCTCTGCAGCGGTCCGCCCTGGGTCATCACGTAGGGCTCGGCGAACAGCTGGAAATAGCCCGACAGGGTCAGGATCGACACCAGCAGCAGCACCGGACCGAGCAACGGCAGGGTGACATGGCGGAACTGGCGCAGCGGCGATGCGCCGTCGATGCGCGCCGCCTCGTACAGGTCTTCGGGAATCGACTGCAGCCCGGCCAGGAAGATGATCATGTTGTAGCCGAAGTTCTTCCACACCGCGAACAGGATGATCGTCGGCATTGCCCACTTCGGGTCGCCGAGCCAGTCGACCGCATCGATGCCGACCCACGACAGCGCCCAGTTCACCAGGCCATACCCGGTGTGGAACAGATAGCGCCAGATCACCGCCATCGCCACCACGGTGGTCACCACCGGGGCGAAGTAGGCCGTGCGGAACAGTGGCTTGAAGCGAGCGAGCTTCGAATGCAGCAGCAGCGCCGCAGCCAGCGACACCGCGATCGACAGCGGCACGCCCACCACGACGAAATACAGGGTATTGCCCAGCGCCTTCCAGAACAGCGGGTTCTGCAGCAGGCCCAGGTAGTTGCCCAGGCCGACGAAGCGCAGGTTGGCGATGTCCGACAGCGAGTAGATGTCGAAGTCGGTCAGGCTCAGCGCGAATGCGGCCAGCACCGGCAAGCCGAAGAACAGGCCGATCACCGCCAGCGCCGGCCCGGCGAAGATCCAGCCGGCGGTAGTCGCGCGCATCATGGCGCCGCTCCTATCGTGCGATGGTCGAGCATCCAGCGTCGCTTCTCGAGGATGTTGTCGGCACGGCGGTCGAGTTCGGCCGCGGCCTCGTCGACACTGAGGCGGCCGTTGGCCAGTTGCTCGCCGACCAGCTTGATCTCGTTGGCGATGCGCTCCCACTCCGGCACCTTCGGTGTCGGCCGCGCGCGCTCGAGCTGGTCGCGGAAGGCCCGCGCGTAGACATCGTCCCTAAGCGACGGCGCATCCCAGGCGCTGCGCCGCGGCGGCAGGTTGCCGGTCAGCGCGTGGAAGCGCACCTGCACGTCGGCCTGCGACAAATAGCTGACCAGCTTCCAGGCGGCATCCTGGTGCGTGGACTTGCGGAACACGACAAAGCTGGCGCCGCCGGCGACCGAGGCGCCGGGACCGTTCTCGCCGGGCAACGGCATCGTCATCCAGGTCGACTGCAACTGCGGCGGCAACCGGTTGCGGAATTCGGCGATGTTCCAGGGGCCGTTGACGTAGAAACTGAAATAGCCGCGACCGAACTCGTTCCAGACATTGGCGATCTGGGTGTTGCTGGCCACCGGCGCCCACCGGTTGACGAAGACGTCGCGATAGAAGCCCAGCGCCCGCTTGAAGCCGGGACTGCGGAAATTGCCGTAGCGGCCGTCGTCGCGCAGCAGCGGTTCCGGCGACTGGATGCCGAGGTTCAACAGCGGCTCGGCTTCATTGAGCGGAAACAGCGCGGCGTAGCGGTTCGGCCCCACCTCGCGCTTGATCGCGGCCATCGCCACCTTCCATTCCGCCCACGTGCGCGGCGGCTCGGCGATTCCGGCCTTGGCAAGCAGGTCGCGCCGGTAGAACGGCAGGCGGGTCTCCACGTACCACGGCACCGCGTACACGGTCGTTCCAATGACGCCGGTGTCCCAGGCACCCTGGAAGTAGTCCTGGGTCTGCAGTGCCGGCGTGCTGGCCAGGCGCGCATCGAGGGGCGCCAGCGCATTGAGCAGTGAGAACTCCGACACCCAGGTGTTGCCGATCGCACCGACGTCGGGCAAGGCATCGCCCGCGAACGCGGTCAGCAGCTTCTCGTGCGCGGAGATGATCGGCAACTGCTGCAGCTCGACGCGGATGCCGGGATTGCGTCGCTCGAACTCCGGGATGAGCTGGGCGACGACCTCGCCTTCGTAGCCCATCGCCCAGAAGCGGACGACTTCGCGCCGGTCGCCATCGCCCGAGCACGCCGACACCAGCGCGGCGCTGGCCAGCACGGCGGCCACAAAGCCCCCTCGCAGGCGGCTCCACACTTGCTGGCGCAGGCGGGCGATCACGTCGCGCTCATTGCTGCGGCTGCTTGGTTGGCTGGGCCGGCTTGGACGGCTTCGGCGCCTCGGCAGCGGCCTTCGGCGCCGGCTGCGCATCGTTGGCCTGGGCTGCGCGCGATTCGGCCTCGCCCAGCGCCCGCGCGTTCGCGGCGTCCTTCTCGCTCTTCGTCTGCGGCAACGGCTGGGTGCTGACGGTGTCGCCCTGCGGCTGCAGCCAGCCGCCCTTGAAGCCGGCCTTCTCCAGCCCTGCGCGAATGTAGGCGTTGCGCTTCATCACGTTCCAGACGAACTCGTTGCGGTAGTTGGCGATCATCGCAAGGATCGGCCCCTGGTCGATGCCGATGTAGTCGCTGGCCACCCAGCCCTTGTCCGGCACCAGCCGCCCGGTCTTGAGCGGGATGTCGAAGTCGAAGCTGGGGTTGAACGAATCGAGGAAACCATAGCTGGAGTACAGGTAATCGCCGTAGCGCTCGTGCAGCGCCACGGTGGTCGGGATGACGATCTCCGGCGCGAACGGCAGCGAGCCGATCACCGCCGTCGGCGCCAGCGTGCCGTCGTCGAAGGTATCGCGCAGGCCGGCACCGCGGGCGGAATAGTGGCGGAACTGGCGCTGCTCGCCACGGTACTCCTGCAGGGTCTGCTGCGGTCCGTCGCTGGCGGTCAGGCCCCAGGTCTCGTGGCCGTAGTCCTCCCACTTCATCGGGTTGGCGATGGCGTAGGCGCGCTGGGCATAGGCGGCGCGGCGGCTGTTCTCGAAGTAATCGATGCCGCGTTCGCGCATGTAGTCGTCCTGGATGCCGCGGAAATCGATCCAGACATGGCTGTACTGATGGCCGAACATCGGCCCGAAGGCAAGGAACTCCTCGCCCTGGTAAACGCCCCAGACATCGTTGTAGGTGCGCGTCCAAACCGTCCAGGCGTCGGCATCGACCGGGTGCGTCGGCGAGGCCATCGCCAGCACGTACAGCATCATCGCTTCGTTGTAGCCGGTCCAGTCGTGCTTGATGAAGCCGCTTTCCGGGAACCAGCCCATCGAGATCAGCGGCTTGTTCTGCTGCAGCCAGGTCCAGTCGACCTTGCGGTACAGCTGGTCGGCGATCTCGCGGATCTGCTTCTCGCGCTCATCGTCGCGGTCGTAGTAGCTCTGCGCGAACAGCACGCCCATCATCAGCAACGCCGTGTCGACGCTGGAGAGCTCGACCCAGCTCTGGTAGCGATGGCCGGTGTCCATGTCGAGGAAGTGGTAGTAGAAGCCCTGGTACGCACCCTTGCCCGTGTCCTGCGGACCGGACTGCATGTCGCGGAAGAACTTCAGCGTCACCAGCGTGCGGTCGACCGCCTGGTTGCGGTTGATCCAGCCGTTCTCGACACCGATCGGGTACGCGGTCAGGGCGAAGCCCACCGAGGCGATGCTGGCGAACGGGCGCGAGGGGTAGCGATCCGGCGTAAGGCCGTTCTTTTCGTTGGTGGTGTCCCAGAAGAACTGGAACGTACGCTTCTCGATGTCGGCGAACAGCGGCGGCAGTTCGAGCTTGGCCGCCTTCAGCGGCTCCACTTCCACCGGCGGCGCCGAGGCGACCGGATACGTCTGGGATGTCGGCGTCTCCTTTCCGCACCCTGAGACAAAAGCCAGCAGGGCCAGCGTCAATACCAGCTTCCAGTTTTGCTGCATCACATTGCCACTTGTCGAGAGATGAACGTGCTAAGTGAATCCAATCCCGCGGTGCCGGCCACACCCTGCGGCCGGCACCCGGGGATTACCAGGAAATCCCGAAGGACAGCTTGAACGAGCGCGTCGGCAACGTGATCTCGTCGGTGTGGTCGCCGTAGACCGGGTTGATGGTGCCGTCGACGCCCTTGAAGTTCTGGAACGCCGACCAGTTCCTCGCGTTGGTGATGTTGAAGATGTCGCCGCGGATCATGTACTTCAAGCCCACCCCCGTGTCGAACTCCTTCTGCACCGCGAGATCCCACTGGAAGAAGTTGGCATCGGAGAAGTACACCGAATCGACGCGGCCGAAGGCGCAATTGTCCAGGCCATCCGGCGTCGGCGTGGTGCAGTCCAGCGTGTCCTTGGCGATCGCGCTGCTCCAGGTCAGCTTGGTCGAGAACGTGAATCCATGGGTCTGGTAGATGCCGGTACCGACGAAGCGATGCTCCGGCACGCCGACCGAAGCCACCCACGGATGGTCATGCAGGTTTTCGTAGTCGAAGACGTAATGCTCATCGCTGTTGGCGGCGTTGGCGCGATTCTCCTCGCCCTTGGAATAGGTGTAGGCGAGCGTCATGCCCCAGGGCGATTCAGCGGTCAGCGGCTTCTCGGCCCACAGCAGCAACTGGTTGAGCTTGGTCTCGACGCCGTTGTCGGCCTTGATCAGCGTGCCGAAGCCCGGGATCGGTTCGCCGAACGGCGCACCACCGAAGGTCCGGCCCGGCCCGTAGAACGTGCCGTCGTCGTAGCGGTTGCCCAGGGTGAAGATGATGCCGTCATGGCTCTCGATGTGGACGAGGGTCGCCGATGTATTCCAGTCGACGCCGACGAAGTTCAGGGTATTGCGCATGCCGAGGCTGAACTGGTCGGAATACGGGACCTTCAGGTCGTTGTTCATCAGGTTCACTTCCGCACCCCGGTCGGGGTCGGCAGCGACCAGCGCGTACAGCTCCTGCTGGTTGAGGAAGCGCGGATCCCACTCGAAGCAGTTGACGTTGTCGACCGTGCAGGGATTCCCGGGCGTGTTGAACAGCAGCGTGTACGACGGGAACGTGCTCTTGGACTGCTCCAGCGCCAGGTAGTCGAACAGGTTGCGGTCGTAGGCCCGGCCGGCGCCGCCGAAGATGACGTGGCGCTGGTCGGCGAACAGGTCATAGGAGAAGCCGACGCGCGGCTGCCACGCGTCCTTGAAGGCATCGCGGTTGTTGCCGGTGCTGATGTAGTCCTCGATATCGTAGCCGGCGCCGGGCTGGTGGATGTTGCTCCAGCCGCGCAGTGCGGTGACCAGTTCCGGCGGGGTCACGTAGTCCTCGTAGCTCGGCGTCTTCTCGTAGTCGTAGCGCAGGCCGAGGTTGATGATCAGCTTGTCGTTGATCTCCCAGTCGTCCTGGAAGTAGATGCCGTACTGCTTGTTGCTGGAGGTGATGTTGCGATCGCCGACGCCCGGCAGCGGCGCGCCAAAGCGCACCTGGTACGGCTGGAATGTCGCCAGCGAGGAGTTGCCCAGGAAGAAGACGTTGGCGGGATAGTTGATCGAGTACTGCGCGTTGATCGGCTGTTGTTCGAATGCATTGATGTCGACCGACTTGTACTTGAAGCCGGCCTTGAACGTATGCCCTTCCAGGCCGGTGTATGTCAGGTCGTCCTGGAAGCCCCAGCCGTCCTGGCCCTTGTCCTGGAAGTCCTGGCCGCCACCGACGTTGAGCACGGTGCCGCGCTGCGAGTTCTGGATGATGTAGCCCGGGGCCAGCACGATCGCGCGCGGATTGAACTCCTCGTCCTCGTGCGTGAAGTGCATGTCGTTGAGCCAGTCGGTGTTGCTCCACTGGTAACGCAGGTCGATGCGGGTGCTGTCGTTGTTGTTGGACTTGCCGTAGGTGTCGGTGTTGAGGCCACCCAGGTCGGTGATCTCGGTTTCGTTGCGGACCTTGCCGCTGAGCTCGACCAGGTTGTTGTCGTTGACCTGCCAGGTCAGCTTTCCGAACCAGAGGTCCTCGTCGAACGGTTCCGAGGTCGGCCCGGTCAGTGCCTGCAGTTCCGGGGTCAACGTGAAGCCCGGATCGAGCGAGCCGGCGGCGATCGTGTCGGGCGTCTCGAATTCCTTCGCCTCGTAGGTGACGAAGAAGAACAGGCGGTCGCGGATGATCGGCCCGCCGAAGGCCGCACCGTACTGGGTTTCACCCGATGGGCTCTTGCCGTTGCCTGCGCGCTCTTCGGCTGGCGTCTGCTCGCGCCATTCGGGGATGTTGGCCTTGTCCCAGAAGAAATTGCCGTGGAAGTCATTCGTGCCCGACTTGGTCACCGCGGTGACCGCGGCGCTGCTGATCTGGTCGTACTCGGCCTTGTAGTTGGAGGTGATGACCTTGTACTCGCCGATTGCCAGCTGCGGGAACGGATTGCCCTTGCTCTGGTCCTGGCCACCGATGCCGCCCTTGAGCACGTAGTTCTTCTGGCCGACGCCGTCGATGAACACATTGATGCCGTTGGAACTCTGCGCACCGCTGCGCAGCTGCGTCGTGCCGTTGCCACGGCGGTCGAAGATCATGCCCGGCACGATGTCGGCAAAGGCCAGGAAGTTGCGCGAGGCCTGCGGCAGCGTCTCGATCTGCAGCTGCGAGACGTAGGTGGCGACTTCCGGCGTCTTGGTTTCGACCATCGTCGCGGCGGTGACGGTGACCGTGTCGACCGTGGTCGCCGGGCCGCCCGGTGCCGTCTCGGCGACGCCGCCGGCGGCGAGGTTGAGCGTGGCGACCTGTCCGACCTGGACCACGATCGTGCGCGTCGTCGTCTGCCCGTCGGCGACCGCGTCGATGCGGTAGGTGCCCGGTGGCAGGCCGCCGATGCTGTAGCTGCCATTGCTGGCCTGGACCTTGCGGGTCAGGCCGGTGGCGGTGTTGGTGGCGGTCACCTCGGCCTGGCCGGCAGGTGCCGCGTCGACGGTGATCTGGCCGCGAACGGTCGCAGCGGTGCTCTGCGCCAATACCGCCGGCGACGACATTGCCAGGCAACTGGCCAGGGCGCATGCAAGCAGCCGCGGCATGGGCGTGCGACGCTGGTTGTCATTGAGCTTCATATGCTTTCCCTCGTCCAAAAAGCATTGCTGTGGGGGTAGCGCCGCGCGACGGCGCTCAGGCACTGACTCGGCTGGACTCGCGCACGATCAACTCGGTCGGCAGCACGACGGCGTTCGAATCCGGAATGGTTTCTCCGGCGATACGTGCCAGCAGCTGGCGCGCGGCGCGCGCGCCGAGCTCGGCGATGTTGACCCGGATGGTCGTCAGGCTCGGGTGAACGAAACGCGCCAGTGGAATGTCGTCGAACCCGGACAGGGCGATGTCCTGCGGAACGCGCGCGCCGGACTGGGCGAACGCGAACAGGCAGCCCAGCGCCATCATGTCATTGGCGGCAAAGACGGCATCGGGCCGCGGTGATGCGGCCAGCAGTTCGCGACCGGCGCGATGGCCGGACGCTTCGTCGAAGCCACCCTGCACCACCCAGGGACTGGCACCGGGCACCAGTTCCGCCAGCGCATCGCGGTAACCACGCAGGCGCTCGTGCGCATCGAAGTTGTCTTCCGGCCCGGCGATGAAGGCGATGCGGCGATGGCCGCCCTCGACCAGGTGCCGGACCATCGCGACCGCGCCGCCGTGGTTGTCCACGCCGATCACCGCCGCACCATCGAGGCCGGCCTGGCTGTTGATCAGCACCGCTGGCAGCGACGGTTCCAGGTGTTCGCTGAGGATCGTCGGCGCTGCCGCATAAGGCGACATCACCAGCAGGCCATCGACCCGGCCGCGCATCGCGCGCAACGCCGCGCCCTGCTCTTCCGGATTGCCGTGGTAGCTCGACACCAGCAGGTGCAGGCGCGACGCCCTCGCCACCTGGTCGATGCCGCGCATGAGCTCGGAGAAAAACTCGCCGTGCAGGTCCGGCAGGACCACGCCCAGGGTCTGGGTGCGGCGGCTGCTAAGGCTGCGGGCGGCGGCGTGCGGGGTGTAGCGCAGCTCGTTGGCTGCCGCCAGCACCCGGTTGCGGACCTCTTCGGCAACGTTGCCGTGGCCGTTGAGCGCCCGGGAGACGGTGGCCACCGACACCTGGGCCACTCGCGCGACATCTTTGATGGTTACGCTGGCCAAGGCAGGTCGGCTCCGCGGCTTGATGCGGGCCGACTGTAATCGTTTACAAGCGCAAGTGTAAAGCGATTGTTACGCGACTTGAGACAAGCTCTCAGAACACCGCGCCACAAGCCTCTCAGGGCTGATGAATATGCTGCGGCGCGGCATGCGCAGGCACGGGCGCCAGCCCCTCAGTCCGCCTCGCCGGGCGTCCTGGCGCGGATCGCCAGGGCATGGATGTCGGTGTCCATCAGGGAACCGACTGCCGCATACACCGCACGGTGCCGGGCGATAGGACTGAGCCCCGCAAAGGCCTCGCTGACGATATCCACGCTGAAGTGACCGCGGCCGTCGGCAGCGCCGGCGTGGCCGGCATGGCGGTGGCTGTCGTCCTGGACCTCCAGCGACTGCGGCAACAAGGCCGCCTCGAGGGCGGCCCGGATCGCCCCCACCCGTTGCTCGCGGGGCAGCGGCCCAACGGTCACGGCAAGACCTTGCGGAAGGGCCGGACGTCGACGCGCTGGTAGACCCCGGCCGCCACATAGGGGTCGGCATCGGCCCAGGCGCGTGCGGCGACCAGCGATTCGAACTCGGCGATGACGACGCTGCCACTGAAGCCGGCCGGGCCCGGGTCCTCGGCGTCGATGGCCGGGCACGGCCCCGCCAGCAGCAGGCGGCCCTGGTCGCGCAGCGCGGTCAGGCGGGCCAGGTGCTCGGGCCGGGCCTGCAGGCGCTGGGCCAGTACTTCGTTGCCGTCATATCCTTCGATCACGTACCACATGCGTTCTGTGCATCCTGTCGGGTCTGGATGAATTGTAGCCATTGCCCGCGCAAGCGCCGCTGGACAGGGCCAGAACGAGGCCGTAACCTAGCTTCCACAGCCCAAGGCCGGATGCAGCGGCCGTCGCGACTGGCTCCCCACACCGTCGCCATGCACGCACCCAGGTGGTGCGCCGCTGCCCCCCACGGCCTGCGCCCGTAACCCGGATCGACTTTCGCCGCCACGCCCCCGCTTGGTGTACAGGTCGTAGCCGTTCGGGCTCAGCACCGACTTAAGCAGTCCGTTGCACCCATATGGTGGCCTCATCAGGCCTCCAGCACCGAAGCTATAGCAGTGCCCACGGCCCGGAGGGGCCGGTTCCGAATGACCGAAGAACGCGCAGCCGACGCGAGCGACCCGCAGATCGTGGTCGCCCAGTCCCAGGCTCCCACGCACCCGCAGCAGCAGGAAATGCCGCTGGCGGTGGTGCATGGCCAGCCGGTGCTGCAGATACCGCAGGACCTGTACATCCCGCCGGACGCCCTGGAAATCATCCTGGACGCGTTCGAAGGGCCGCTCGACCTGCTGCTCTACCTGATCCGCCGGCAGAACCTGGACATCCTCGACATACCCGTGGCGGACATCACCCGCCAGTACGTCGCCTACATCCAGGCCATGCACGAGATGCGCTTCGAGCTGGCCGCCGACTACCTGGTCATGGCCGCGATGCTGGCCGAGATCAAGTCGCGCATGCTGCTGCCGCGCTCGGCCACCGAGGAAGGCGAGGAAGACGACCCGCGCGCCGAGCTGGTGCGCAGGCTGCAGGAATACGAACGCTTCAAGAAGGCCGCCGAAGACATCGACACCCTGCCCCGGCAGGACCGCGACACGGCACCGGTACAGGCCTTCGTGCCCGACCGCGCCTCGATCCGCCTGCCGCCACCGGTCGACCTGAAGGAAATGCTGCTGGCGCTGCACGATGTGTTCAAGCGCGCCGAGCTGTTCACCCAGCACGCGATCAAGCGCGATGCACTGAGCGTCCGCCAGCGCATGGGCGAACTGCTGGAACGACTCAAGGACGGCAGCTTCTACCGCTTCGAGTCGCTGTTCACCGCCGAGGAAGGAAAGCTCGGCGTGGTGGTGACCTTCCTGGGCCTGCTGACGCTGGCCAAGGAGCAACTGGTCGAGATCGTGCAGGACGCGCCGTTCGCACCGATCTACGTCAAGTCGCTGGCGCTGCTGAAGGAAGGGGAAGAGATCGAGCTGAGCAGCGAGTTCGACGAACCGGCTGCGAATGACGACTGAGTCTCGTGACATCACGTCGTTACCGCGTCATCCCGGCGAAATCCGGGACCCATTTTGATATTCGCTGCAGTTCAGGGTGGATCCCGGCTTTCGCCGGGATGACGAACACACAACACTGCCAGGCACAACGAACCCATCCATGGATCAACAGCTAGTCATCCGCATTGTCGAAGCCGCCCTGCTGGCCTCCAACCAGCCGTTGACGCTGGCCCAGCTGCAGGCGCTGTTTCCCGACGACCAGCCGGCGCCGGCCGACAGCATCGAGCAGGCGATCGAAGCGCTGCGCGCGGGCGACGACAACCGCGGCGTGGAACTGGTCGAGGTCGCCTCCGGCTTCCGCTTCCAGGTCAAGGCCGACGTCCACCCCTGGGTGGCGCGGCTGTGGACCGAGCGCCAGACCCGCTACACCCGCGCCACGCTCGAGACCCTGGCGCTGATCGCCTACCGCCAGCCGATCACGCGCGGCGAGATCGAGCAGGTCCGCGGCGTCGCGGTCAACAGCAACATCATCAAGGCGCTGGAAGAGCGCGAGTGGATCCGCGTGGTCGGCCACCGCGACGTGCCCGGCAAGCCGGCACTGTTCGGCACCACCCGCGGCTTCCTCGACTACTTCGGCCTCAAGCGCCTGGACGAGCTGCCGCCGCTGTCGGAACTCAAGGACATCGGCGAGCTGGAGCCGCAGCTGCAGTTCGACAGCGCCCCGCCGATCGCCGCCGGCGGCATCGCCGAAGGCGTTGACGCCGACAACGCGCCTGATGCCGAGCTCGATGCCGACAACGATGCCGGTGTCGAAACCGTCGAGGTCAGCACCGAAGTCGTGGATGACGACGCGCTGCCCGAGACCGGCCACGGCGAAGACATGGAGGCCGGCGACGAGCACATCGACGCCGACTTCGACGATTCAGACGAACACGCCCCACAGGGCACACCCGATGCCGCGCCGGGAATGCGCGCGGCGGACGTGAACGATCCCGAGCAAGACATACACGCCGTCGAGACGACGACCGTTCCGGAAGACACAGACGAGGCCGAACTGGCCGAGTCGGAGCAATACAAACATGACTGAAGAAAAGAGCCGCAAGCTCACCCTCAAGCGCATCACCGACACCACGGGCGAAGCGCCGCGGCTGGAAGAGCGCCTGCACAAGGTCCTGGCCCAGGCCGGCCTTGGCTCGCGCCGGGCGCTGGAACAGCGCATCGCCGACGGCCTGGTCAAGGTGAACGGTGAAGTCGCGCAGGTCGGCATGAGCGTCAAGAGTGGCGACAAGGTCGAGCTCGACGGACGCCAGTTCGTCGCCAGCGCGCTGACCGACCCCTCGCGCGTGCTGATGTACAACAAGCCCGAAGGCGAAGTGACCACGCGCGAAGACCCCGAAGGTCGCCCGACCGTGTTCGAGTCCCTGCCCGCCCTCAAGGGTGCGCGCTGGATCGCGATCGGCCGCCTCGACATCAACACCACCGGCCTGCTGCTGCTGAGCACCGACGGTGAACTGGCCAACGCGCTGATGCACCCGTCGTTCGAAGTCGAACGCGAGTACGTCTGCCGCGTGCGCGCGCCGGAAGGCCAGGACGTGGTCCCCGAGAACATCGTCGACCGCCTCGCCCGTGGCGTCGCGCTCGAAGACGGCCCGGCCAAGTTCGACGAGATCGAACGCATCGGCGGCACCGATTCGCACGACTGGTTCCGCGTCGTGGTCAAGGAAGGCCGCAACCGCGAAGTGCGCCGCCTGTGGGAATCGCAGGGTTGCCAGGTCAGCCGCCTCAAGCGCGTGCGCTACGGCGACGTCGCGCTGCCGCGCGAGCTGCTGCGTGGCCAGTCGCGCGAGCTGCAGTCGGATGCGGTCGAAGCCCTGCGCAACAAGCTGGGCCTCGAGGACGGTGCACCGTCGTCGCTGACCCTGCAGCCGGTGATCGGCCAGCGCAAGGCGACCAAGGCCACCATCGACCTCACCGGTCGCGCCCGTTCCAACGGTTACGTCGGTGGCCACAACACCGCCGACGAAGGCCGTGAGCTGCGTCGCTTCGACCACGTGCGCGAAGACCGTGGCGGCCGTGGCCGTGGCGGCCCGCGCAAGCACGGTGGCCTGACGGTCAGCGGCGAAGCCGCCGCCAACCAGTCGCAGAAGCCGTTCAAGCAGCGCAAGGAAAAGGGTCCCAAGCCGTTGCCGGATGGCAATCCGGCGGCGTTCCGCACCTGGTACGTGCCGGACGGTGTCAGCACCGGCCCGAGCGGCCACCGCAATCCGGATGGTCGCGGCAAGGGTCCGGGCCAGGGTCGTCCGCAGGGCGGCAAGGGTCCGCGCCCGGGTGGCGGCGGCGGTCGTCCCGGTGGCGGCGGCTACGGCGGCGAGCGTTCCGGTGGCTTCGGCGGCGAAGGCCGCGGCGGCTTCGGCGAGCGCGGTCCGCGTCGTGAAGGCGGCGGTGGCGGCGGTCAGGGTCAGGGACAGCGCAGCTCGCGTCCTTACGGGCATCCGGGCAACGCGCCGAGCTTCCCGTCCGATCACGCCAATCCGGGCGCCTTCAATCCGTACGGCGACAAGCCGCGCGCCCCGCGTCCGGCAGGTGGTCGCCCGGGTGGCGGCGGTCGTCCGGGTGGCGGCGGTCCTGGCGGTCACGGCGGCCCGGGTGGTCGTCCCGGCGGCGGTGCACGTCCGGGCGGTCCTGGTCGTCCGGCCGGTGGCCCGCGTCCGGGCGGTCCGCGCGGTGGCGGTCGCCCCGGTGGCGGTCGCGGTCCGCGCGGCGGCGCCTGATCGCCGACTGAAATGACGGAATGACAAAGGGCGCTTCGGCGCCCTTTGTTTTTATGCCGTCATTCCCGCGAAGGCGGGAACCCAGAGTCGTTGCTCCTGCCCCTGTCCACCCACAGCTGTATCAGTTCCATTGGCAACGGGAACACGATCGTCGAGCTCTTCTCGCCGGCGATCTCGGTCAGCGTCTGCAGGTAGCGCAGCTGGATCGCGCGCGGATCGCCGCCCAGCAAACGGCCCGCCTCGACCAGCATTGCCGCCGCCTGGCGCTCGCCTTCGGCGTGGATCACCTTGGCGCGGCGCACGCGTTCGGCCTCGGCCTGGCGTGCGATCGCGCGGACCATCGTCTCGTTGAGGTCGACCCGCTTGATCTCGACGTTGGCGACCTTGATACCCCAGGCATCGGTCTGGCTGTCGAGGATGTTGCGGATGTCGTCGTTGAGCTTCTCGCGCTCGGCCAGCATCTCGTCGAGTTCGTGCTGCCCCAGCACCGAACGCAGCGTGGTCTGCGCCAGCTGGCTGGTGGCTTCGTAGAAATGCTCGACGTTGATGATCGCCTTCTGCGGATCGACCACGCGGAAATAGACCACGGCGTTGACCTGCACCGAAACGTTGTCGCGCGAGATCACGTCCTGCGGTGGAACGTCCATCACCACCGTGCGCAGGTCGACGCGCACCATCTGCTGCACGATCGGTATCAGCAGGATCAGGCCCGGCCCCTTGACCTTCCAGAAGCGGCCAAGCTGGAACACGACACCGCGTTCGTACTCGCGCAGCACCTTGATCGCGCTGATCAGGATCACTGCCAGCAGCACGATCAGCGGGAAGTACATCGCCAGGTACATGGAAGCTCTCCTTCGGTTGTTACGTGTTCAATGGGCGCGCGCGCTGTCGTCGTCGGGCGCCACGCGCAGCACCAGGCCGTCCAGGGCGAGCACGCGCACCGCCTGGCCGCGTCGCACCGGCACCATCGAACTGGCCTGCCAGTGCTCGCCGCGGACGTGCACCTGGCCGCGCCCTTCGAAATCGCGCGTGGCCACGGCCAACTGGCCGATCAGTTCTTCCTGGCCCGTGACCACCGGTTGCCGTCGCGCACGCGAAGCCAGCCAGACCATGCCCATGAACAGCAGCGCGGTCGCCACGCCAATCCCCGCGATCAGTCCACCGGGCACGCCGAAGCCGGGCACCTGCGTGTCGAACAGGATCAGCGACCCGGCCACCAGCGCGACCACGCCGCCGACGCCGGCCGCGCCCACGCTTGGCACCGCGAACTCGATCGCGATCAGCGCCACGCCCACCACGATCAAAGCAACCCCGGCGTAGTTCACCGGCAGCACCTGCAGGCCGTACGCGGCCAGCAGCAGGCAGATCGCGCCGACCACGCCGGGCAGGATCGCGCCGGGGCTGTAGCCCTCGAACACCAGCCCGTACAGACCGATCAGCAGCAACAGGTAGGCCACGGTCGGCTCGGTCAGCACCGCCAGCAGGCGTGCACGCCAGTCCGGCGTCACCACCGTCAGGTTCCGACCGACGAGATCGAGCGTCACTTCGTGCTGCGCGAGCCGGACCTTGCGACCGTGCGCCTGGCGCAGCAGTTGCTCGCTGTTGCCGGCGATGATCTCGATCACCCCCTGCGACAGCGCCTGGCTTGCGGTAAGCGTGGCGGCATCGCGCACGGCGGCCTCGGCGAACTCGCCGTTGCGTCCGCGCAGTTCGGCCAGGCTGCGCAGGTAACCGACGGCATCGTTGACCGCCTTGCGCGACATCGCGTCCTGCGGTTCGCGGCGCGGTGACGGTGCCGTGGCGGGCGCATTCCCTGCCGGCGGTTCGCGCTGCGCGCCAGGCTCGTCTGGCTGCGGCGACTGCTGCGGTCCCGCACCGGGCCCGCCCATCGATACAGGCGTGGCGGCGCCAAGCGATGTCGCCGGCGCCATTGCAGCGAGGTGGCAGGCATACAGGATGTAGGTTCCGGCGCTTGCCGCGCGCGCGCCTTCCGGCGCCACCCAGGCAATCACCGGCACCGGCGATGCGAGGATCGCCTGGTTGATGTCGCGCGTTGCCGCGTCGAGACCGCCCGGCGTGTCGATCCGCAGCACTACGGCCCGGGCACCCTCGTCGCTTGCCCGCTTGAGGCCGCCGCGCAGGTAATCGCGTGTCGCCGGACCGATCCCGCCCTTGATGTCGAGCAGCAATATTTCGCCCGATGACGACGAGGGCGCTGGCGCCTGCGCGATGGCCTGCCACGCCACCAACAGCAGCGCGAAGGCAAGCATCCAGGATCGCAGTGGAATGCGCATTGGGCCGGCGGCAAGCGCGCAATGCGCCTGCCTCCAGCAGAGTTAACACCACGTGCCGTTAAGGAAACGGAAGCGAATCGGTTACCGCATCCGGCATCAGGGCCTCAGCGCAGCAGGTTGGGCTGCGATTCGTACCATTGCCTGGCCTTGATCATGTGGAAATCGCGCTGACCGTTGTTGACCGCCACCGCACAACTGAGCACGCCCCAGTTCGCATACAGGCTGCCGACGCGACTCTTGCCCTTCAGCCGCAACCGCGCCTTGACCTCGTAACGCTGGTTGTTCGCCTCGACCCGGTCCAGCACCAGCACGTCGTCGCGCCATTGCACGTTGGCGCTGACCTGGGCCTGGCCGGAATCGATCATCTTGTACACCCACTTGGGGTAGTCGCGCTTGCGCGAGAACAGCGCCAGCAGGAAGCCGACGTCCTTCATCGCGATATTGGCCCGGCCGTTGACCGTGGCCGGCTTGTCCCAGTCCATGCGCGCGCGTTGCAGGTCGATCCGTGCCCACCAGCCGCTGCGCGACTCACCTCCGGGCTCGGTGAAACTCATGTTGTTCAGCGCGACCCGGGTGCCATCGATGTTGAAGTTGTGGCCGGTCAGGTCCGCCCGCCGCAGCTGCGTGTTGACATCGACATTGCCGCGCAGCGAGATGCCGGCGAAATGAAGCTGGGTGCCACTGCCCTTGACCCGCACCACGCCGGTGCCGACGGTGCCGGCGCCATCGAGGGTCAAGTCGCCGCTGACCGTTCCGGCGCCACCTTCGAAGCGCATCTGCTGCACCGGCAGGTAGCGGTTGTAGGCGCGCAGGTCGGGCACGCGCGCGTCGGCGAACACCAGGTGCGCCCGCAACGCATCGCGGACTTCCTTGACCGCGCCAGGCTGCCTGAGCTTCGCGCGCTCCAGTCCGGAGACCGTCTGCAGGTCCAGGCGCAGGTTCTGACCTTCCACGTACGGCCGATCGGGCGCGTCCTCCGCGGCCATGTTGAAGCGGTCCATCACCAGCTCGAGATACGGCAGCAGTTCGTCATCGGGACCTGCATCCAGTCGGCCCTGCGCCCGGGCGCGGCCCTGGATTCGGCTGCCCATCACGTGCGCCACGGCATCCACCTCGGGTATGCCGAAGCGGCTGCCGGCAGCGATCTTGCCGTTGACGACCTGCACGTCGGCATCGACCGCGCCGGACCCGTCCAGCGCCAGCCAGGGTGCATTGAACATAGTGCCCAGCCAGCGCAGCGACGAGAATTCCCAGCGCCCGACCACGTGACCGGATGTGCGCGGAATCGCCGCCTTGAAATCCTGCAGCGGGATGTCGGTGCCGCGAAGACGCAGGTCGGCATCGAGGAACAGCGGCTTGCCTTCCTGTGCCGGTGCCTTGGCCTTGAACACGATGTCGCGATCGACATCCAGCAGGAAGTCCAATGCGCCCTCACGCGGCTTTCCGGCGATGTCGGTGCCGGTCACCGGCATGTGCCAGCGCAACTCGCTGCCCGGCTTCAGTGATCCGCGCGCGAAGGCCAGCTTGGCGTGCGCCTTCCCCTGCCCCGGCACGGTCGAGATCGTGACCTTGCCCTGCTTGTCGGTGACGGTCTTCACCGCGGCCGACAGGCCATCGAGGCTGAGCTCGGCATCGGTCATCAGCAGCTTGCGGATGCCGGGGGCCTGCGCGCGGGTATGCCGCGCAATCGCGAAGCGCGCGTCGATGCGGGCGTCGTGCAGCATCGTGTCGCCCTTGTAGGAAAGCCGCGCCTTGTCGAAGTGCGCGGTCGACGGCATCAACTCGAGCGGCCCGCCGCGAAGCTGCTTGTAGAAGCCGACCTCGGCGCTGCCCGGCCCCTGCAGTTCCAGACCGGCGAAGTGGCCCGCCTTGATGGAACCGGTATGGATGCGATCGAAGCGCAACACCCATCCACCGGGGCGCGGTTGCGGCGGCGGCCGGCGAACCTTGAGCAGCTCGGCACCGCCGGACACATCGAACGCTTCCACCTCCGGCACGCGGACTTCCTTGTGCAGCAGCGGCAGGATGGCCACGCGCCCCTTCGCCTTGCCGGCCTGGACCGACCAGCCGGTGCGTCCGACCTGGCCCTTCATGTCCACGTCCCACACGGTCACGCGGCCCGGCCACAGGGTGATGCCCGGCCCCCACTGGATCTGGAATTTCTCGGGCTTGCGGTTGGCGACCCACGGTCCCAGCGGCGTGTTGAGGAACACGTTGCCGAGCACGAAGTAGGTTGCATAGAGGATCAGCAACCCCAGCACGATGCGCCTGAGCCATGGACGCGCGTTCGGCGGAACGCGATTCCAGTACGACCGTAGCCGGTCCTTCAAGGGTGCGCTGCTCAAGGGGGCGCTGTTCATGCGCCGGAGCTTATCCGAGCGATTGTGAGAACCGGCGTCACGCGCAGCCGGGCGGGAACGGCCTCGGCCGCCCCCGCATCCGCCGGACTATTTCAGGACGATTGCCGCGCTAATGACGGGTGAGGTGGACCACCCGCGGATGCACCAGTCGTTCGAAATCTTCCCAGCCCATCCGCATCAGTTCGCGGTGGTTGCCGGCGTTGAAGGCAATGCGCGCGTCTTCGCCCAGGCTGTCGGCGGCATACACCTCCATGCCGTAGAGGTTGCCGAACGGCGGCATGGCACCCACTTCGCACTCGGGGAAGCGATCCTTGAAATCGGACTCGCTGGCCAGCGCCACCTCGCGCGCGCCGCTGACCTGGCGCAGGCTGGCGAGGTCGAGCCATTCGCTCGAGGGGATCACCGCCATCGCAAGCTTCCCGTCGAGCCGGACCATGACCGTCTTGGCCATCTCCTGCTCGCCGATGTGGGCGCTGGCCGCGGTGGCCTGGGCGGTGAACGCGTGCGGATGCGTCATCGTGTCGTAAGCGACGCGATTGGAATGAAGGAATTCTTCTAGGCGTGGTGATGACATGGCCTGGGCTCCCTGATGGCGGAGCCGGCACGGCAGGTCCGGTGGCAGCGGGCGCGTCGCGCCGGCGTCCTTGTCGCAAGATCGCCGCGATTGCGCGGCCAGGCCAGTGTAATACCTTGATTCGCCGGCGCGCGTGACTGCGCGCCGGTGCCGATTCATTTCAGCTCGAAGGCATCGCCGTCGAGCATGGCCGGGAAGCGTTCCCGATGTGCCGCCAGCTCAGCGGCGAGCAGGGTCGTGGTGACCACCACTTCCTCGTCCGCGCATTCGCTGGCCGGATGGCCGACGAAATCGATCACGGCGCTGTCGCCGGCGTAGTGCAGGCCGTTGCCGTCGGTACCGACGCGATTGACCGCGGCGACGTAGCACAGGTTCTCGATCGCCCGCGCACGCAGCAGCGTCTTCCAGGGATAGCTGCGCGCCGACGGCCAATTGGCGACATAGATCAGCAGGTCGTAGTCGAGCTGGGCGGCGCGCTCGACATCGAAGCGGTTGCGCGAGAACACCGGGAAGCGCAGGTCGTAGCAGACCAGCGGACAGATCCGCCAGCCGCGCCAATCCAGCACGAGGCGGTCGCGGCCGGCGGCGTAGCGCTCGTGTTCGCGCGCGTAGCGGAACAGGTGGCGCTTGTCGTATGTGTGCAATGCGCCGTCGGGCGTGGCGAACAGCAGGCGGTTGAACACGCCTTCGTCGGTGCGCAACTGCACGCTGCCCATCACCGCCGCGTCGAGCTTGCGCGCCTGTTCGCCGATCCATGCCACGGTCGGCCCGTCCATGCCTTCGGCATTGCCGATCGCATCGTTGGAGAAGCCGCTGGTGAACGTCTCCGGCAGGATCACCAGGTCGGTGGTGCCGTGCAGCGGCGCGATCAGGCGCCCGTAATACTCGCGGTTTCCGGCCGGATCGTGCCAGCGGGTTTCGCCCTGTACCAGGGATACGCGCAGGTCGTTGCCCGGCGCCGACGGCGTGGCAGCTTTCGTCATAGTTTCTGCAGCCTCTCGATGGCAGCGTCCAGGGTCGCCTCGTTCTTGGCGAAGCAAAGCCGCGCCAGGCGCTGGCCCTGCGGCGGGGTTTCGTAGAACGGCGACAACGGAATCGCGGCGACGCCCTTCTCGATCGTCAGCCAGCGGCAGAACGCGGCATCGTCGAGGTCGCTGACCGCCGAGTAGTCGACCAGTTGGAAGTAGCCGCCCGGCACCGGCAATGGCTTGAGGCGCGTGGTCAGCAACTGCTCGCGGAAGCGATCGCGCTTGGCCTGGTAGAACGCGCCCAGTTGCTCGTAGTGCTCCGGTTCGGCCTCGATCATTTCGGCGAATGCCCACTGCGCCGGGGCGAACGTGCAGAAGGTGTTGTACTGGTGCACCTTGCGCAGCTCGGCCGACAACGCCGGCGGCGCGATGCAGTAGCCGACCTTCCAGCCGGTGCAGTGGTAGGTCTTGCCGAAACTGGAAATGACGAAGGCGCGTTCGCGCAGTTCCGGATGACGCAGCACCGATTCGTGGATGCGGCCGTCGAAGACGATGTGCTCGTAGACCTCGTCCGACAGCAGCAGGATGCCGGTGCCGCGCAACAGCGCGGTCAGCTGCTCGATATCGTCACTGTCGAACATCGCGCCGGACGGGTTGTGCGGCGAGTTGATCATCAGCAGCCGCGTCTTGTCGGTGATCGCGGCGCGCACCAGGCCCCAGTCCGGGGCGAACGTTGCCGGGTCGAGCGGCACGTGCACCGCGCGGCCACCGGCCAGGTCGATCGCCGGCTCGTAGCAGTCGTAGCAGGGATCGAGCACGATCACTTCATCGCCAGGCCGGACCACGGCCGCGATCGCATCGAAAATCGCCTCGCTGGCGCCGGAGGCAACCGTCACCTCGGTGTCGGCATCCGGGCGATGGCCATAGCAACGCTCGGTCTTGGTCGCGATCGCCTGGCGCAGCGCCGGGATGCCCGTCATCGGCGCGTACTGGTTGTGGCCATCGCGCATGGCGCGGTCCAGTGCCTCGATCAGGCGATTGGGCACGGCAAAATCCGGGAAGCCCTGGCCGAGGTTCACGGCCTTGTGCTCGACTGCGAGCTGGGACATCACGGTGAAGATGGTGGTGCCGACCTTCGGCAGCTTGGTTTGCAGGGTCATCTCAAGGGGTCTTGGAGGCTGGGGCCGTCGAGGCGGACAAGTGTAAGGATGCGCGCACCGCGGTGTCATGACGAGTGGTCATCACCCTATCGTGCCGCCCCACTTGAAAGGCACGATTGCACAGTCGCACGACGGCATTCACACTCCGCGCCATGCGCGAGCTGCAGATCGTCAATGCCGTCGAACTGGCCTCCGCTTACGTGGCCGCGGAGTACGTCGTCGTGCTCGACGGCGACGCCCTGCCGCTTCGCGTCGGCCAGCCTGCCAGCGACCTGGAAGCCTATTGGCCGGCCTCGCGCTACGCCTTCATCACCGCGTGGAACCCGGCTTCGCAGCCGCGCTCGGATGCGGCCAACCAGGCCGCCGATGCCTTGCTGGTGGCCGAGCTCGACGCCGTCGGGGCGGTCCGCCACCCGGCCTGGGCCCAGGACCCGACCGGCCACTGGCGCGAGCCGGGCTGGCTGCTGGCCGGTATCGAAGAGACCGACCTGCTGCGCCTGGCGACCGAATTCGGCCAGGCCGCGGTCCTGGCCTGGCAGCCGGGCGAGGCCGTCCGGCTGCGGATGCTGATGCCGCGTCCGCCGGTCGTCGCGGCAGTGGAGCACACCGATTGGGTAGCCGGCTGACCGGACCCGGCGTCTCGGGCCTCCCCGGGCGAGGCCGGCCACCGCCGCCCGACACCGACAAGCCCCTTTTCCGGCGACTCGCATAAACTGGCGCCTTCGCGGCCACCTGGCCGCAGCCATCCAGCCGATGACGCCAAACGACCGACCTGCTCCGCCGCTGCTCGCAGCCCGCGGCTTACGCTTTGCGCGCAACGACGAGCCCGTGTTCGGCCCGCTCGACTTCAGTGTCGATGCCGGCGAGGCACTGCTGGTCCAGGGCGACAATGGCGCCGGCAAGACCACCCTGCTGCGGGTGCTGGCCGGGCTGCTGCGGGCCGACGAGGGCGAAATCGACCTCGATGGCCAGCCGGCCGGCACGTCCCGGCGCGCGCGCGCGATCGCCTACCTCAGCCACCTGCCCGGCTTAAAGGCGGACCTGACCGCGATCGAGAACCTCAACTTCCTGTGCGGCCTGCATGGCCGCCGGCGCGCCCAGCTGCCGGAGAACGCACTGGCCATCGTCGGCCTCGCCGGCTACGAGGACGCCCTCGCCCGCCAGCTTTCCGCCGGCCAGAAGAAGCGCCTCACGCTGGCGCGCCTGTGGATGTCGCCAGCGCCGCTGTGGCTGCTCGACGAGCCCTACGCCAACCTCGATCTCGAAGGCATCGAGCTGGTCAATCGCATGGTCCAGGCGCACCTGCGCGAAGGCGGCGCCGCCCTCGTCACCACCCACGGCGCCTATGCCGCACCGCCGGTGCGGACGCGGATGCTGGTGATGTCGAAGGGGGGCATGCAATGAGCACCCAGACCGCCACCCTTTCCGGCGCTGCCCGCGCCCTGCTGGCGCGCGACCTGCGCCTGCTCTGGCGCCGCCGCGGCGATGCGCTGCAGCCGGCGCTGTTCGCGCTGCTGGTCGTGGTCTTGTTCGCCCTTGCCCTGGGCGGCGAGAAGCAGGCGCTGTCCAAGGTCGCCGGGGCCGTCCTGTGGCTGGCGGTGCTGCTGGCCGGGCTGCTGTCGCTCGACACCCTGTTCCGTGGCGACGCCGAGGACGGTTCGCTGGAGCAGTGGATGCTCGCCCCGGTCCCGCTGGCGTGGCTGGTGGCGGTGCGCACGTTCATGCACTGGGCGACCAGCGCGCTGCCGCTGCTGATCGCCACGCCCTTCCTGGCCGAGCTGCTGTACCTGCCGCGCGACCAGCTGCCGGTGCTGCTGGCATCGCTGGCGCTGGGCACGCCGCTGCTGAGCCTGCTGGGCGCGGTGGTGGCTGCGCTGACGGTCGGAATGCGGCGCTCCGGTATACTTGTAGCGCTGCTGGCGCTGCCGCTTTACGTGCCCGTGCTGGTGTTCGGTGCAGGCAGCGTGGCCGCCGCGGCGCAAGGGCTGGATCCCGTTGGCGCGCTGCTGTTGCTGGGCGCCGGCCTGGCCGTCGCACTGGTGCTGGCGCCCCTGGCCGCCGCCGCCGCGATCCGGATTGCGCTCAGCTAGTCAACGGACTGTTGAGCCAGATCAAGTGCCGCGCCCCGGCCCCGTCCTTTAATGTCCGCCGCACGCCCCACAGGGCCGAGATCCCGTAACGAGATCCCGTAACCGAGACAACGATGAATCCGATCATCCGCTGGTTCCACAAACTCGGTTCACCGCCCTACTTCGACCGTTTTGCCGCGCGCTGGGCGCCGTGGGGTTACGGCCTGGGCCTGCTGGTCATGGCCTGGGGCCTGTACGGCGCGCTGTTCCAGGTGCCGGCCGACTACCAGCAGGGCGACAGCTTCCGCATCCTCTACATCCACGTGCCCAGCGCCTGGATGAGCATGGCCGTGTTCGCGCTGATGGCGATCTACGCGGCGATCGCGCTGGTCTGGCGCATCAAGTTGTGCGAGATCCTGGCGATGGCCTGCGCGCCTATCGGCGCCGCCTTCACCCTGATCACGCTGCTGACCGGTTCGATCTGGGGCAAGCCGATGTGGGGCACCTGGTGGGACTGGGACCCGCGCCTGACCACCGAGCTGATCCTGCTGTTCCTCTACCTGGGCGTGATCGGCCTGTACAACGCGATCGACGACCGTCGCGCCGCCGCGCGCGCCGCGGGCCTGCTGGCGATCGTCGGCGTGGTGCTGCTGCCGGTGATCCGCTATTCGGTGGTGTGGTGGAACTCGCTGCACCAGGGCCAGACGATCCGCCTGCTCGGTGAGTCGAGCATGGATTCGAGCATGATCCCGCCGCTGGTCTGGATGATCGTCGGCACCAAGCTGTGGTTCATCGGCGCACTGCTGACGCGCGCCCGCGCCGACAACCTGCGTCGCGAAAGCGGCAAGGGCTGGGTGGCGGAGCTGGCGCGGGGGAAGGCGTGATGAGCTACCTGAACTACGTGATTGCCGCCTACGCGGTGTTCGTGATCGTGCTGGGCTGGGACTTCGTCGCCACCCGGTTGCAGATCCGCCGCGAACTGCGTGGCGCGCGCCTGCGCGCCGAACGCGAAGCTGCTCGCCCGCGCAAGGGCGCGGCGGCAAGCGAACTGTCCCGATAAGAATTGATCAGACAAGCATTGATGAGAGCGTGCCAATGAATCCTGTACGTCGCCGCCGCCTGCTGTGGGTGATCGCCCTGGTGGTGGCCGCCGGCATCGCCATGGCCCTCGTGGCCATGGCCCTGCAACGCAATATCGCCTACCTGTACACGCCCAGCGAAGTCCTGCGCGGCGAAGCCGGCGACCATGCGCGGTTCCGCCTTGGCGGCATGGTCGCGGCCAACTCGTTCACCCGTGCACCCGGTTCGCTGGAAGCCCACTTCAAGGTCAGCGACGGCGATGCGCTGATGCCGGTGGTGTACACCGGCATCCTGCCGGACCTGTTCCGCGAGAAGCAGGCCGTCGTCGCCACGGGCCGCATGCAGGGCGACACCTTCGTCGCCGAGGAAATCCTCGCCAAGCACGACGAGAGCTACATGCCCAAGGAAGTCGCCGACAAGATGGGCATGGCGCACAAGAAACACGACGTGCCGGCAGCGGCCGCGGGCGCGGCGCAATGAATACGACATATCGATCCTGCTCCCTCTCCCGTGTGCGGGAGAGGGTTGGGGTGAGGGCATGCCATGCTTGCTGAGATCGGCCAGGTCACCCTGATCCTCGCCCTGCTGGTGTCGCTGCTGCAGGCGGCACTGCCACTAGCCGGTGCGCAACGCGGCGTCGGCAGCTGGATGGCGATCGCGCGCCCAGCCGCGTACGCGCAACTGGTGCTGGTCGGCTTCGCCTTCATCGTCCTGACCCACGGCTTCGTCACCCAGGACTTCTCGCTGCGCTACGTTGCCGAGAACAGCAACTCGCTGTTGCCGTTGATGTACCGATACACCGCGGTGTGGGGCGCGCACGAAGGTTCGCTGCTGCTGTGGGCGCTGATCCTGGCGCTGTGGACCGGTGCGGTCGCGCGCTTCTCGCAGCGCCTTCCGGCCGAGGTCATCGCACGCGTGCTCGGCGTGATGGGTCTGGTCAGCACCGGTTTCCTCGCCTTCCTGATCTTCACCAGCAATCCGTTCCTGCGCCTGTTGCCGGCCGCAGCCGAAGGCCGCGACCTCAATCCGCTGCTGCAGGACCCGGGCATGATCATCCACCCGCCGATGCTGTACGTCGGCTACGTGGGTTTCGCAGTGCCCTTCGCGTTCGCGATCGCGGCCCTGCTCGACGGCCGCATCGATGCACGCTGGCTCCGCTGGACCCGGCCGTGGACCAACGTCGCCTGGGCCTTCCTCACCTTCGGCATCGCGCTGGGTTCCTGGTGGGCGTACTACGAGCTCGGCTGGGGCGGCTGGTGGTTCTGGGATCCGGTCGAGAACGCGAGCTTCATGCCATGGCTCGCCGGCGCCGCGCTGCTGCATTCGCAGGCCGTCACCGAGAAGCGCGGAAGTTTCCGCGGCTGGACGTTGCTGCTGGCGATCGCGACATTCTCGCTGTCGCTGCTGGGCACGTTCCTGGTGCGGTCGGGCGTGCTGACCAGCGTGCATGCCTTCGCCGCAGACCCGGCGCGCGGACTGTTCATCCTGATCTTCCTCGGCATCGTCATCGGCGGTTCGCTGCTGCTGTACGCGTTGCGCGCGCCGTCGTCTGAAGACGGTGGCAAGCCGTTCGAGATCAGCTCGCGCGAAACCCTTTTGCTGGCCAACAACCTGCTGCTGTCCACCGCCTGCGCGATGGTCCTGCTCGGAACCCTCTACCCGCTGCTGGCCGACGCGCTGGAGCTGGGCAAGATCTCGGTCGGCCCGCCCTACTTCGCACTGATGTTCGTGCTGCTGATGTCGCCGCTGGTGGCCTTGCTGCCGTTCGGCCCGATCACGCGCTGGCAGCGCGAGCAGGTTTCAAAGCCGCTGGCGATGCTGCTGCCGTGGGCCGTGCTTGCACTGGGCCTTGCGGTACTCGCGTACTTCTTCGCGCCCCAAGGGCCGTGGAAGGTCGCTGCCGGCGTGCTCGGCGCGGCTTGGGTGCTGTTCGGCACGATCCGCTTCGTGGTCACGCGCCTGCGCAGCCAGAGCAGCGGCCAGCGCTTCACGGCCGAGATGCTCGGCATGACGCTGGCCCACCTCGGCGTCGCCGTGTTCCTGATCGGCGCCCTGCTGGTCGAAGGCCTTAGCCAGCAGCGCGAACTGGCCGTCGCGCCGGGCCAGACCGTCGAGCTGGGGCGCTATGCCTTCCGCTTCGACGGCGTGGCCCATTCGCAGGGCCCGAACTACGAGGCCGACCGCGGCACCGTCACGGTGTTCGAGAACGAGCGACCGCTGACCGTGATGCATCCGGAGAAGCGCACCTACGCCAGCGGCGGCCAGGTCATGACCGAAGCGGCGATTGAGAACGGCGTTACCCGCGACCTCTACGTCGCCCTGGGCGAACCGCTTGGCGGTGGCTCGTGGGCGCTGCGCGTGCACGTCAAACCGTTCATCCGCTGGATCTGGGGCGGTGCGCTGCTGATGATGTTCGGCGGTCTGGTCACGGCAACGGACCGGCGTTTCCGCCGCACCGCCACCGTCGCGAACGCGACGTCGGCTGACGCAGCCACTGCAACCGTCGCCAATCCTCTCGCCACCAATCCGAGCGCGGAGCCCGCACGATGAGCGAACCGTCGCCGCAACCGCGCAATTCCGCGATGCGCTGGATGCCCCTGCTGATCGTCGCTGCGCTGGGCGTGCTGTTGTTCGCCGGCGTGATGCTCAGCCGCAATCCCAACCGCGAAGCCTTGCCCTCGCCGCTGATCGGCAAGCCGGCACCCGCGTTCCGCCTGCCGGTACTGCACGAACCCGGTCGCATGGTGACGTCGGATGACCTGCGCGGTGCGCCGTACCTGCTCAACGTCTGGGGCAGCTGGTGCCCGGCATGCCGCGACGAGCACCCGGTGCTGACGCGCTTCGCCGAGAGCAAGCGCCTGCGCGTGATCGGCTTCAACTGGAAGGACGAACATGCCGATGCCATGCGCTGGCTCGAGCAGTTCGGCAACCCGTACTTCATGGTCGTGGCCGACTACGAGGGCAAGGCGGCGATCGACTGGGGCATCTATGGCGCACCGGAAACCTTCCTCGTCGACGGCAAGGGCATCATCCGCTGGAAGTACGTCGGGCCGCTGACCGATGAAGTGATCCGCGACGACCTGCTGCCGAAGCTGGACGAGATCGGCGGAGGCGCCCGATGACCCGTTCGTTGGTGCTGGCGTTCGCGCTGCTGGCGGCCTCGTTCAGTGCGATCGGCCAACCCGCGACCGATCCGACCCCGCTGCAGTTCCAGTCCCCTGTCGAAGAGCAGCGTTTCCACGATCTGGTCGCCGAACTGCGCTGCGTGATGTGCCAGAACCAGTCGCTGGCCGAGTCGAACGCGCAGATCGCGGTCGACCTGCGCCGCGAAGTGCTGGAACTGATGCGCCAGGGCAAGGACAACCGCGAGATCAAGCAGTTCCTGGTCGAACGCTACGGCGAGTTCGTGCTGTACCGGCCCCAGGTTGAATCCAAGACATGGTTGTTGTGGTTCGGCCCGGCGCTGGTGCTGCTGGCCGGCGGCCTGGTCGTGGTCGGCGCGGTGCGCAAGCGCCGCCAGCCCACCGCATCGACAGCGCGTAGCGACAGCAACGAAGAACAGGAGTGGTAATGGTCGGTTTCGTGATTGCCGGCCTCGTGCTGGCCGTGCTGGTGCTGGCCTACGTTCTTCATCCGCTGTGGCGGTCGCGCCCGGTTGCAGGCTTCAGCGTGATCGCCGGCCTGACCCTGGCCACTGGCCTGGTCTATTTCGCCATCGGCACCCCGGCCGCGCTGGATTCGGCGCAGCGACGCGCGCCTGAAACACTGGGCGATGCCATCACCCAGCTCGAAGCCGAACTCAAGCGCGACCCCAACCAGGTCGAAGGCTGGCGCCTGCTTGCACGTGCCCATGTCGCCGAAGGCGATCCGGTCAAGGCGCGCGATGCCTTGATGCGCGCACTCAAGCTGATGCCCGACGACCCGGACCTGCTGGCCGAAGCAGCGGAAATGCGCGCCATCGCGGCGCCCGGCCGCGCGTTCGACGCCGAAGGTGTTGCCATGCTGCGCCACGCGCTGGAGCTGCAGCCCATGCACCAGCGTGCCCGTTGGTTCCTCGGTATCGCACAGCGCCAGGCCAAGCAGCCGGCCGAAGCCGCGCGCACCTGGGAGCCGTTGCTCGCGGTGGTCAGCGGCAACACCGGCGAAAGCCTGCGCGAACAGATCAATGCCGCCCGCGGCGAGGCGGGTTTGCCGCCGTTGCCGGCATCCGCGGCGCCGGCGCAAACCGGCGGCGTCAAGGTCAAGGTTGCCCTGTCGCCGGCGCTGGCGGCGAAGCTGCCGGCCAACGCCAGCCTGTTCGTGATCGCGCGCCAGCCGGGCGGACCGCCGATGCCCGTCGCCGTCGAGAAACTCGCAGCCGCGAACTTCCCGGTCGAAGTCACGCTGGACGATGGCGACAGCCCGATGCCGACGATGAAGCTTTCGCAGTTGGACCAGGTGGAAGTGCTTGCACGCGTGTCGGCCAGTGGCAATGCGATTCCGCAGCCGGGCGATTTCGAGGCCGTGGCGAAACCCGCGGGCAAGGACGCAGGCCCGATCGAACTTCTTATCGATCAGGTTCGGCCGTAGCGCGGTCAATCAAGAAGATCCCGGCGTTCGCCGGGATGACGGCTTGGGATGTCGCGATTGAACCGCGCCCGTTAAGCTTCCCCCATGACCGAATTCATCCCCCCCGGTACCCGCTGGCTCGACCTGCCCTCGCCTTTCCCGATGAAGCGCGGCGGTGCGCTCAACCACGCCCGCGTTGCATATGAGACCTGGGGCACGCTCAACGCCACCCGCGACAATGCCGTGCTGATCGTCACCGGCCTGTCGCCCGATGCGCACGCGGCCAGCAACGAGGGCAATCCGGAGCCGGGCTGGTGGGAACAGATGCTCGGTCCCGGCAAGCCGATCGACAGCGATCGCTGGTTCGTCATCTGCGTCAATTCGCTTGGCAGCTGCAAGGGCTCGACCGGCCCGGCTTCGATCAATCCCGACACAGGCGAGCCCTACCGGCTGAGCTTCCCCGACTTGTCGGTGGAAGACGGCGCACAGGCGGCCGCGCATGTCGTGCGCGAGCTCGGCATCGAGCAACTCGCCTGCATCATCGGCAACTCGATGGGCGGCATGACCGCGCTGGCCTTCCTGCAACTGCATCCGGGCCTGGCGCGCAGCCACATCAATATTTCCGGCGCGGCCAAGGCATTGCCGTTCTCGATCGCGATCCGTTCGCTCCAGCGCGAGGCGATCCGCCTGGACCCGAACTGGAACCACGGCCAGTACGACGATGCGCGCTACCCCGAGGCCGGCATGCGCATGGCGCGCAAGCTGGGCGTGATCACCTACCGCTCGGCGCTGGAATGGGATGGCCGCTTCGGCCGCGTGCGGCTGGACTCGGACCGCACCGACGACGAGCCGTTCGGCCTGGAGTTCGAGGTCGAAAGCTACCTGGAAGGCCACGCCCGCCGCTTTGTGCGCCGCTTCGACCCCAATTGCTATCTGTACCTGAGCCGCTCGATGGACTGGTTCGACCTGGGCGAGTACTGCAATGACCGCCGCGGCAACGGCGAAGCCGACACCCGCGCAGGCCTGGCTGGCCTGCGCGTGGAGAAGGCGCTGGCGATCGGGGTGCACACCGACATCCTGTTCCCGCTGCAGCAGCAGGAAGAGATCGCCGAGGGCCTGCGCGCGGGCGGTGCCGACTCGCGGTTCCTGCCGCTGCCGTCGCCGCAGGGGCATGACGCGTTCCTGGTCGACATCGCGCGTTTTGGACCGGCTGTCGGCGACTTCCTGAACGGCCTTCGCTGAACGGAACAGCGAGGGTCCGTACCGCCGTAGATTGATGCGGCGCAAGATTCGCCATGGCGTGCGCACGATAGAATTGCCGCCATGACGATCAACGACGCACTGCCCGACCTCGATTTCCCCGGCCACGACAAGCTGGTCGCCGCCATCGACGCCGCGGTGGCGAGCGGCGACGAGCATGCCGTGACCGCGGCCCTGCGCACGACCCTGTGCGGCATGATCCGCGACCGCGATGTGCAGCTGCCGTCGTGCGTGCACGACCCCATCGACGACCACTACGCCCGCCGCGAGATCTACCGCAGCCCGGAGCTGGGCTACAGCGTCGTCGCCATGACCTGGGGCCCCGGCCAGGGCACGCCCGTCCATGACCATTGCGGCCTGTGGTGCGTCGAAGGGGTCTGGGACGGCGAACTGGAGATCACCCAGTACGAACTGCTCGAACGCGACGGCGAGCGTTTCCGCTTCCGCGCCGCCGGCGGCATGCACGCCGGCCCCGGCAGTGCCGGCAGCCTGATCCCGCCGCACGAGTACCACACCATCCGCAACGCCAGCCGCGAGTCTGTCGCCGTATCGCTGCACATCTACAAGGCGCCGATGGAATCGTGCTCGATGTTCGTCCCCAACGAAGGCGAATGGTTCGCGCGCGTCGCCAAGACGCTGCAGACCGACGAGGCGGCCTGAGTTTTCGCCGGGTCGGCCGATCACTGACCTCTGGCACTGCATCCAACGTCGAAATCCCCTAGGGTGAGCGCTTTCCGCCGGAGCCTTCCCCGATGCTGATTGACTTCGCCCTCGCCGCCCTGCACCACCTGCTGGTCTACGCCCTCGTCGCAATGCTGGTCGCGCAATCCGTGCTGCTGCGCGGTGCCGTCGACCGCACGACCATGCAGCGCCTGGGCGGCATCGACCGCGGCTACGGCATCTGCGCGATGCTGCTGATCGTGGTCGGCATCTCGCGGATCATCTACGGCGTGAAGGGCCACGACTTCTACCTGCACAACCCGTGGTTCCACGCCAAGATGGGCGCGTTCGTGCTGGTCGGCCTGCTGTCGATCCTGCCGACGGTGCGCTTCCTGCGCTGGCGCAAGGCGCTGGCCGCCAACCCGTCCTACCTGCCGGACGGTGCCGAGGTCGCCAGGCTGCGCGGCATCGTCCGCTTCGAGCTGATCCTGGTCGCGGCGATCTTCGTCTTCGCCGCGGCGATGGCCCGCTACGGCGGCCTGTAGGCCCAACCCCCTGCTGCCCGCCCGCGCGGTCGGCTATACTGCGCGACCGCGCCGGAATGGCGGAATCGGTAGACGCAGCGGACTCAAAATCCGCCGCCCTTAAAAGCGTGTGGGTTCGAGTCCCACTTCCGGCACCAGCACCAAGGATCAGGGGGCATCACCAAGCCCCAGATCGACCCAGAAACCCCGCTATGGCGGGGTTTCGCGCATCTGTGCGAGTCCCTGACGTTTCTTGAATCGGCCGCCCGCGGGGGGCAACATCGGGGGCACATGGGGCATGCGGCCCCGGCTGGGGGCACGAGTCAAAATGAAATTGAAAGTCCGCGCGCTGGCGAGTTTGCCGGCTGGAAAGCATTTTGACGGGCACGGCCTATACCTCGAAGTGATGGCTTCGGGCTCCCGTTTCTGGCGCTGGAAGTACCGTGTCGGCGGAAAGGAAAGTCGGCTTAGCTTCGGCCCCTTTCCCGAAGTAGGCCTAGCTGAGGCCCGCGACCACCTCGCTGCTGCGCGTGCCCGTCTCCGGGCCGGCAACGACCCGGCGGCCGAACGGAAGGCCGAGCGCCGGCAGCAGCAGGCCGAAGCCATGACCTTCGCCGTGTTGCGGGATGAATGGCTGGCGTTGCAGGCATCGGTGTTAAGCCTCACGACCATGGCGAAGGCCCGCTGGCTGTTCTCGCTGGCTTCCGACCTCGACACCGCGCCCGTTTCCAGCGTGACCGCGCCCAAAGTGCTGGCGGTGCTGCGAAAGATCGAAGCCCAAGGCCACCACGAAACCACGCACAGGGTGAAGCAACGGATATCGCAAGTCTTCCGTTTCGGCGTCGCCACGGGCCGCGCCGAACACGACCCGACCAGCGCCCTGCGCGGCGCCCTCGCCCCGGTCAAGGTGACGAACCGCGCCGCCATCATTGACCCCAAGGGCGTAGCCGACCTATTGCGGACGCTGGAAACCTACGGCGGCGCGCCCACGACAGTCGCCGCCTTGAAGCTGGCGCCGCTGGTGTTCGCCCGCCCTGGCAATTTGCGCGCAATGGAATGGGCGGAAATCGACCTTAATGCAGCGGAATGGCGCATTCCGGCCGGCAAGATGAAGATGCGGGATGCACATGTGGTGCCGCTAAGCGCGCAGGCGCTGGTGATCCTGCGCGGCCTTAAGCCGATCACCGGACACGGGCGCTATTGCTTCCCTTCCCTGCTTACGGGCGACCGCCCGATGTCGGATAACACAATCAACACCGCGCTGCGCAGGCTGGGTTTCGACAAAGACACAATGACCGGCCACGGGTTCCGTGCCCTGGCGTCGTCATTGCTTCATGAGATGGGATGGGCGCCGGACGTCATAGAACGTCAACTTGCGCACGCCGAACGCAACAAGGTCCGCGCGGCGTATCACCGTGCGCAGTACATGGCGGAACGCAAAAAGATGATGCAAGCGTGGGCCGACTACCTGGACCAGTTGCGCGCGGGGGAAAGCGTCGCGGCGTCGAAGCGAAAGACAAGCAAACCGAAGGCGTAGCGTCTTCGGAGCCACTCAGAACGCCGACCATCTGGTCGGCGTTCTGCTATCAGCCCGTCAACTCAAAAAGTGCGCAAGCCTTACTGCACAAGGGTTTCAAGCCGAACTTCGACGTCTGCACGGAACTGCAGAGCATGCAGGAGATACCGGATGACGACGATATGTCCGTAAGCTTTGAAGCGCCTTCCGTAGACGCGTAGATTCCAGCAATGTTCATCGATTCCGTGCGAGGTGGATCATGTCCAGTGCCGTTCGAATCCTGCGCCGTGGCGAAGTCTGCCAGCGCGTCAACTGCTCGCCGTCGACCATCGACCGGCTGGAGGCAGCGAAGCAGTTCCCGCAACGCGTGCAACTTTCCCCTTATACGGTGGGCTGGGTTGAAGCAGAAGTCACGGAATGGGTCGAGGAGCGTGTACGCGCCCGGTCAACCGACCGTCGCATCGGTAACGGTCGCCTGTCGAAGCGTCATCAGTCCGCGTCGCACCCGACGGCGTAGTGGAGCCGGGTCGTGTCGGAGAAACAAGCTCGCGATGCGCGTAGCATTGCAGGAATCGAATATTGCGTTGATAGCGCGCGCCTGGCCGACGCGGTCCACGCTTTTCTAGGGAAGTTCATTGCGTATCCCTCGCGACATGCGCACGTTGCTCACACGATCTGGATCGTACACGCGCACGCGATGGATGCGTGGACATCAACTCCCAGACTCGCGTTCCTCAGTCCTGAACCAGAAAGCGGAAAGAGTCGCGCGCTCGAAGTTACTGAACCGTTGGTGCCCCGGCCGCTGAATTCGTTCTCGGTGACTGCTGCATATCTGTTCCGCAGTATCGCAAATGAAGACGGCCCCCCGACGCTGCTGTACGACGAAGTCGATGCGGTGTTCGGTCCAAAGGCTGGCGAGCATGAAGATCTGCGCGCGCTGCTGAATTCCGGCCATCGACGCTACGCGAAGGTCGGCCGTTGCGAGGTGCGCGGCAGTACCATCGTGCAGAAAGAGTGGCCGGTATACGCGGCCGTCGCACTGGCCGGTCTTGGTGCGATTCCCGATACGCTGCTGAGCCGAAGCATCGTCATTCCGATGCGCAGGCGCGCACCTGGTGAGCACGTGATGCCTTTCCGGGCGCGTGACTACCAGGCGGAGGCAGACGGGCTGCGGAGGCAGTTGGAGGAATGGGCAGACGGCGCCCGAGACGAACTGGAATGCGCCCGGCCCGCGCTACCGCCGGGCGTGGAAGACCGCGCCGCCGACTGCTGGGAACCGCTGCTCGCTGTGGCCGATGCCATCGGCGGTGACTGGCCAGTACTGGCGCGCGACGCAGCCTCGGCGATGGTGGCAGATGCACGGCAGCACCCGCCGAGCCTCGGCGTGCAGCTTCTGGCCGATGCCCGCCTGGTGTTCGAGAAAGCTGGCATCGGCGCCAAGCTTTCTACTGCGAGCCTGATCGACGGGCTGTGCGGGCTCGACGAATCTCGATGGGCTGATCTGCGGGGCAAGGCTATTACGCCAACATCCCTGGCGAGGCTACTGAAGCCGTACTCGATCGCCCCGAAGGTCCTGCGCTTCGGAGCCTCGGAGGCCCGCGGCTACGAGCGCGCGGCATTCCTGGACGCGTGGCAGCGCTACCTCCCTCCGTTATCGGGAGAGGGAGTAACACCCGTAACAGCCGAAATGTTCCCGGATCATCCCATCACTTCCGCTGGTCAGCAGGCCAGACCCGTTACGGACGTGACGGCTCTGGAAGCAGACGGTGTGACCTTAGACCCCTGCGCCAGCAGCGCTGTTACGCCTGTTACGACCGTTACGCCCTACCACCGGAACGGTGGAGACGGCGCTGCCAACAGGATCGCCGCACTAATTGCCGAGTACACCACCGGCGACGAGGTGGATGCGCTTGACCTGGTCGACGCCGCCGAACGCGACGGCCTGCCTGTCGAGGCCATCTGGATGGAGCTTGAGCACCAAGGCTGGCGGGTGGTCGGCGGTGGTGTCTATCGCCAAGCCTTACCCCGTAGTTCAGAAGCCCCATGACCCGCCTTACCCGCATGCATGGCGCCACCGAGTCGGCGACAACACACCTTAACTGACCGAGGTCCACCGAAATGACCAAGCCCAAGGCCCCGTCGACGAACGATGAACTGCGAGTTCGCCTCACCAAGGTGAATGCTGTCAATGGCGAACTTCTCGACATCAACGATGAGCTGCTGGATGCCACGGCGCAGTATCGCGATCTCATCGAAACGCTGTTGACGGCCTTCGCCGCCGAAGGCAGCAAGTCGGCCGTCAAAGTGTTGCTGAGCCTGCGCATGGCGCGCAACAGGACTGAAAACCGGGGCAGCGCATGAGCACGATCTTTACCAATCCGGAAGTTCTGCATTCTGCTATGCCTGACCTGATCGGCGGCATTCCCCGCGACCTATGGAATGGCAGCGACCCGTCAACCCGGCAGCGCCTACTCGTGGAGTATCAGCGCCAACGTGCGCAGCGCCATGGCGAGGACGAAGCTGGTCGAGCCAATGCGATCGCGCACATCCTCGCGCGCACGAAAAAGAAGCGCGAAGACAGCACGCACGGCGGACTCGTTCGCCTGCAATCACTGCTGATGGAAGCGGCTGCCGTAGCAGGCGCCATGGCGAAGACGCTTCCGACGGCGAAACACCCCATCGGCGAAGTCATGCCGCAGACGCAGGAGATGCAATCGTGAATGCAGCGCTGGATACACTTTCATACGCCCCTCCCCGAAAGCGTCGAGCAAAGGCGCAACTGCTGTTCCGTTCCTGCGCGGCGCATTGCGCCGCCTTTACACAGGAGACGACACCCCAGGTGGCCGCCGCGCGCCTGTTCGGCAACGACGCTGGACTGAAGTCGTACCTCTCGATACAGCGTGCGGCCGTCGACCCGGCCGTCACCTCGATGCCCGACTGGGCTGGCAACATGGCCGTTGAAACGTGGGCAGAGTTTCTGGAACTGCTTGCGCCGGCTTCGGTGTATGCACAGCTTGCCGCCGTTGGCGCTCGCTTCGACTTTGACAGCTCCGGCAAGGTGAGCTTTCCGGGGCGCGATTCAAGCCCCGCCCTCGCAGGGGACTTCGTAGGCGAGAACGCGCCGATTCCGGTGAAGAAGGCCGGACTGCAGGCGGTATCGCTTACGCCGAAAAAGATGGCTGTGCTGTCGGCGATGTCCTCGGAGATGAGTCGGTCGACTGGCAGCCACCTGGAAAAGTACATTCGGGACTTCATGGTCGAGGACACCGCGAAGGTCCTCGATACCCGCCTTCTCGATGCCGCGGCCGCCAACGCCATTCGTCCCGCCGGCCTGCTCAACGGCATTACCTTGACGCCTTCCACTGGCGTCCTTCCGGGTAACGTGATCGAAGACCTGAAGGCCGCGCTGGCGCCGATACTGGCCTCGGGCGGTGGTCGCCGCCTGGTCTGGATCATGAACCCGATTCAGGCCATGTCGCTGGCGTTGCAAACCGACGCGAGCGGCGGCTTCATCTGGCCGAACATCGAGAACGGCTTCATGCTCGGCGCGGTGATCATCTCGCCGAACGTCACTGACGGCACGTTGATTCTGGTCGATGCCGCTGAGTTTGCGACCGTAGCCGACATCGTGCCGCAGTTCGACGTGTCCGATGCCGGCACGCTGCACATGGAAGACACGTCGCCCGAGTCGATCAATGACGGGACATTCGCCACGCCTGTTATTTCGCTGTACCAGCAGGACGCGCTGGCGGTGCGGATGATTCAACAGATCAACTGGTCAATGCGCAGGCCCGGCATGGTCGCTGCCGTCACGGGCATCGCCTGGTGAACGGATGGCGGCCAGCGAATGTCCGCTTTCGGCCATCAGCGGTCGTTCTTCGACCGCCTGGAATCAAGCCAGACTGCCAGGTTGCGAGGCTTGGGCGAACTGCCGGAGCTCCCCGAGGAGTGTCATCGCTTCTGATAAGGATGGAATATGTAGTTCTTGTCCGCCACTTTCACGTGGCAGGCATGTCCGCAATCCGAGACGCCCGTGGGATCGACCGTCATGGTGTCATTGGCAGCGCTGTAGTTGAACAGTGCATACCCCCAGCCGCCGCTCTTCGGAAACCGCTTGCTGTCCTTCTCCATCAGGAAGGCCTGCGTGAAGACATCCGGCACGTCGACATCGAACGGCGCGTCCGTGCTCTTCTTCGGCTTCCACTGGAGCTTTGCGATCTTGGCGCCGTCTGGGAACGGCTGGCCGTTGCCGGGAATACCCGACTTGTACGCCTTGATCATGATCGGATTGGCAACGATGACTTTCAGTACATCGGTCTTGGCGGAAGAGACCACCGCCCAGTCCTCGTAGCCCTTGAAGTCGGCGAATGCGACTCCGCTGGGCGACACGAGTGCGTACTTGTCCTGCGCGCCAATTGCAGCGCCCGCCATGACGGCAAGCGCAGCCGCTGCCGAGGCGATCCAGATTTTGGTCTTGCGATTCATGGTGGTTCCTTTGCGGTCAGCGTCCGGCCGGCTTGCCCGGCGAATTGAACTTCACGGTCTCCGAGGTCAGCAATCCGCCCTCAGGGTCGACCGCCTCGATCAGGACTTTGTGTTCGCCACGAGGCAGGTTGACCAGGATGATGGTGTCGCTGCGGCCATAGTCCGCCCACGCCCATGGCAGGTCGTCGACGGTGATGTGCAGGTGCCCTATCCGAGGCGAGACGTTCTTTGAATGGGGTCCGCCGATCGGCAGGATGCGCAGGTTCTCCACCCGGTACGGGATGTAGGCGACGCCGGTCGCGAGTGGTCCCGGCAGTGGTTGCCCCACGATCAACCTGGGGGCGGGCTCATTCTCGACGGGCACCACCAGTGACGTCGGGCCCTGTGCGAAGCAGTTCGCCGCGATTAGCAACCCGCCCGCAGTCGCTGCGAGCGCCTTGTTGAATGCGTTCATTCCCTTCTCCGTGTTCTAGGCGCTTTCGAGGACGATGGATTTCACGTCCATCGTGATGGGCGCGAAGCTCTTGTCCGCGACGCCATTGGCGTCATGCAGGTAGACGCGTCGATGCGTCGGAAAGACGAAGCCGTCGAAGGTCCTGTGATCGTCGCTGTAGTGCGCTACCGGCGGGCTGCCGGTGACGTCTGGCGAGTAATCCATGCGCCGCTGCATGAAGGCATCGTCGAAGTAGAAGACCTGTTCGGCATTGTGGTTTGCATTGGATTTCGGGAATGTCACGGCCAATCTCCGCCAGGTCTCGTTGCCCTCGGTCCACGGCTCGATCTCCCTTGTTTCAACACCGGCACGCGCGAACACGAACGGGGCAGTCAGGTAGTTCCAGACTGCTGCGCTGGTGAAGTAAGCCACCTGGATTGCGTCCCATGGAGTCGTCATCGGATCGAATGGCAGCGGGAACGAGCCACGCGGATGCAGGCGCTCTTCGACGACCTCGCCGTCGTTGGAAGTCAGCGCGACACGCTCGGGATCAACGTCCAGTACGGACGTGCGACCGGCGCCGGTGAACGGCGAAAACCGGATGTGCTGATTGTGCGGGTCGAGGGTGACGGTTTGGCCGGCGTAGACATCGGGCCATCCCCTGGCAGCCCAGAACGGGCCTCCCAGGGACATGTCAGCCGTGATCCGTTTGAGAGCGGCCCATTTTCCGAGGTCGCCGTGTGCGTCGAGAACTGCCCTTAGCAAGGTGTCCATCTTCGAATCCATGGGGAATGATCTGGTGAGAGAGCGTTCGAGCGGGCGCAGCCACGCCTAGCCATGTGGCGGTGCCACATGGGGGTCGGTGGAATGGGTCACTGCATGGTGAAGAGCGAGCGCGAACGTCGATCGACTGCGGCGGATGCCCGCAGCAAACGGTTGGGGGGTTCGTCGAAGGACGCCTACTCCGTAAGCGCCACGGCGTGGATAGACCGGGAGAACCGCGGGCTACGCCTTTGTTGTACCGGCTCTAGCCGGCCGCGGAGGAACATCTACCGTCTCCGCTCCCCATCTTCTACGCCCCTGAGTCGGAGCGCGCAAGGCCCTTGTTTCCTAGCCGCGCCGATGCGTGCCCGGCTCACATGTGGCTAGGTCGCGATGTCCGCTTTGGGTCGAAAGCGGACATTGGCCGCCCGGACCCGCCCGAGTCAAGGCGCCCCCCGGGGGGGCGATGTCTGGACGTTCCACGGGGCACCACTACCGGCCGCCCCCTTACGGTCGAGTAAAAGTGGAGAAAACCCGGCAAGGGCCGCCGGCCGGCCGGGAGAGTGCTAGCGGGAACGCCTCATCGGTGTGCCTCGCTGCGATGCCGCTGCGCGACGCACAGCATCGTCGGCATCTGCGAGTACTGCGGCACGGATTTCCCCAATGGTTCGAAGCGTCGCGAGTTGTGGGGCATCAGTCACGATCTCATTCTCGATCTGCTCCAACGCGTTCAGGAAAAGTTCGATCCGCTCACGCCTCTTCTTCATGCGTCTCAGGGCGTCCTTCTCGACCAGGATCGACGCAGTCAAGTCCCTTATGGCCCCCCACGCTTCCGGTGCGTCGATCGCCGTGTCGTACATGCATTCCTCAACGTACACGAACTTACGGGACAGGATTCTGGTGTAGTAGCCGCCCGATCGCGTGACGACGATAGTTGAAGCTGCTGAGATCCCTTCGGCGGTGGTTGATCTAACAAGGCGTTGCTTGCTGAGGTCAGTCAGACAGTCGATAACGTGCTGAGCGCTCGCTCCAAAATCAGCCATGGCAGTACAGCAGTCTGCAACTGATACCTCGATCGAGGCATCAGACTTTGCCCGGCTAATCAAGAACTGAAGCAAGAACGCTCGCAGAAGCCTCAGCCTTCGCGAGCCAAGTCGAGAGTCAAATACATTGATTCCCTCGGCGCGATCTTCGCTGAAATGCATCCATTGACCAAGCATCGTCCCCTTGAAAATTTCATGGAACGGGAAGAAGTACTTTGTGTCTCCGATTAGATACTGGCGAAGTGCGCGATCCGCCTCGATATGTCCGGACGTGAGGAAATTCCTAACCAGACTCAAGCCCTTTCGAATGTCGAGGTCGGCAATCGCCTCGACGTAGTCGCCGGCTTGGCCTCGAAGGATGCTCTGCTGGACAATATCGAAGAACACGCTCAGGTCAGGGACATTCAAGTGCATCGAGTTCGGCAGATTGATCGTAGCCGACTTCTTTTCAAGAATTTTCTTCGAGTATGTAAGGCGGGCGGAAATTACTGCTTTGAGAGGGGGAGGATCGAGCCAGAGCTTACGCAGTTCGTACGCATTGAAGGCGGAGTCGTTCTTGTGTCGAACGAACGTCGTATCGCGGACGCTCACGATGACGTGGCAGTGAACTCGTTTTGATAGGGCCAGACCTTCCGCGAAAACTGCAGTCTCTAGTGCGTCGTCCTCGTACAGGTCTATGTTGTCGAGAACGATCACCGCAAGGTTCTTCTTCGCAAGGTGAGTTACCACCTTGTCGACGTAAGGTTCGACGCGCGAGTAATCGTCAAAAATATGCTTGGAGGCCAGCTTGTTAAACTCACCTTCGTCCTTGGCAATGAGTGCCAAAGGGCCAGCCTTCAGTGCTCGTAGTTCCGCTTCATATGCGGGTCCGATCACCTTGTCGTAACTCGCCGGTCCGCCGGGCATGCCGTGGTCAAGATATGTCTTCAGCTTGTCGTAGATGAAAGCCCTGGGGTCGCCGCCCTTTCCGAGGGCTTCCATGTCGATGTAGATCCAGTTTGCGGCCTTCTTGACGAGCAGCTCACTGCCCGCGATCAGCTCGAAGTGCTTGAGATACGTCGACTTTCCCGCACCCACTGGACCAATGATCAGCGTCACCGGCGGCGCAAAGCTCGGTTCAGACTGCGCGATGATTGATTCGAGGTGGTCGTTCTTCTTCTCACGATTGATGCGCTTCGCCGGGGCAACGCCGTGAGGCTTTGGGTCTGCAAGGTGCATACCCAGCATGCTGTCGAACTTCGTCCTCGCTTCAGTGGTTATGAAGCAGCGTCGCAGCGCATCCGTGTCGCTGATGATCGCTTCAGAATAAAGCGCGCGGTCCAGCGCCGGAGAAATCTGGTCCGCGATGTTATTCCGGTCCACCCGGTCGTCGCTGACCCTGAACTCAGCGAGCAGTCTTTCTTCGGCGGGCGGCAGGTCATTCGTGAGACGCGTGCAGCTCCCCTCATCGACGGCTCTTGAGGACAGAATGTCGAACAGCTTTTCGGCGTGGCCATCCTTGTCGAAAGGGAACAGAAGGTGCGCGAATGAGTCGCTCGTCACTCCGGTCAAACTGAAGAGACACCAGCACGAACCATTCGTAACGACGACTATCTGCGCCTTCTTAGTGGCTGCGTATTCCTTTGCTTGCGCGATGGCGGCTGCGATCTCCCCCGCACCGAGGACTGCCCCGCCAAGCTTAAGCCGGGTTTTGACTGTGGGAGTCGGGAAAGTCGCTCCAAACTTCTTCGCCTCCACCACGATGCAGGTGTCACCCGACCGGAGGATGTAGTCGACATAGCCCGTTCGCGTGCCCTGGTTGTGCTCCTCAACGGCGATGCTCCCGTGCCGCCATTGGAGGACGTCTCGCAAAAGACGGTCGATAACGTCGTATCGCGTCTGAGCCTCATTCGCGGAGGCCAGGTCGCGACCCTTGACGAAGGTGTTTAGGTCATCGAAGGAGTCAGACGCGGCACCCCAGTCCTCTGCGTTCGGCTGGCTCATCTGATGACCTGTTCAGTTGGATGGGACAATTTGTACCTTAATCCCTGCCGACTGGCACCCATGCTTAGGTTCGCGACGCTCAAGCGGCCGCCTCCAGGGCGACGGGGGAGGCGTTTTGGCGGAGGCTGCGTAATAGGGGCGGCCAGGATTGCCCACCCGACCGGCACGTCGGCGACAGGTTCCCGCACGGGCGACAATCCGCGCAAATCACCCCCCATGGCGCATTGCTGCAGGCGTTGGCAGCGTATTTTTTCGAGCCCGATATCGACGTCAGCCAGGGGAATCAGGAACCGACTACCGAATCAGTTGCGAGTGGGGGCACGCACGGGGCATTCCAGGCCACATCCTCAGCGTTAACGGCCAAATTCTAGGCTTTTACTGCCTATTTCGAGTCCCACTTCCGGCACCAGTTTCAGAACAAGGGCCTGCGATCACTCGCAGGCCCTTTGTTTTTGCTGATTGGCCGTCCACCGAACTTGGGTCCGTTGGCCATAGGGAGATGGCCGGAACCCACTACGCGTGAACGCACCCATCACGGACCGGAACCGTCGAACGACGCGTCGCCGGATGACCAGGGCGATGGCGACAGTCGTTGTCGCCGCGATCCTGATACTGACCGGCTATTCGCACATGTGGGCCCTGAGCCGGGGCATGCCCGACGTGGCCTCCATCGCAACCGCCATCGGTTGCATCGCCCTGACCGGCCTGGCGTTGCTGGCGGCATCGCTCCGGCTTTGGGCCTGGACGTTCGCCCTTGCGTCGCTGTGCATTTCGCTCCTGCTGCTGTTCTCGTTCACGGCGCTGCTCTATTGAGGCGCCCCCCCTGAGGTGTTGAGTTGGCGGCCACACGGCTGGGCGTATAGTCCGGCCACGGTCACAGCGACAGGGGACCCGTGCCATGTGCTATTCCGCCCAGATCTGGGCCGACTACCGGAAATTCGCCAAGGTCTTCGGCGCCACCATCAGCATCCAGGACTTCGTGCGCCTGTACTGGGAGCGCGGCAAGGGTGGCAAGGCGAAGATCCCCAAGGCGATGGACGCGGCCTTCGCTGAACCGCTCACCGACCTGCAGCACGAGATCAAGGCGCTGATCGTCGAGTTCGACCGGGCCCAGACCGGCCGCTACGAGCAGGAGCTGTTCAAACAGCGCAAGCGCCTGTTCGATGCCGAGCGGATCCTGCTCGAGAAAACCACGAAGAAGGCGCTCGAGGAAAAGCGCATCGCCACCGACAAGATCGAGTGGGCGCGCGGCAAGCTTGCCGACCTGCATCGCAGCGCGCTGGTCGCCGACGATTCGCGGATCTTTCCCGGCCACTATGCGCCGGTGATGGTCTGGGAAAACGGCGCGCGCGTGATCAAGCCGATGCGCTACCAGTGCCGGCCTGAAGGCAAGCCGGCGAACTTCGACCAGCGCTTCCCCGGCACCTACAACGCACGTCGCGACAACCTCGAAGGGTTCTGGAAGGAGCAGTTCGGCCATTCGCATGGGATCGTCGTGGTCAACGCGTTCTACGAGAACGTCAGCCGCCACGCCGTGGAGCATCGCGAGCTGCAGCCGGACGAAAAGGAAGAGAACGTCGTGCTTGAGTTCCGCCCGGAGCCGGAGCAGGACATGCTGGTCGCCTGCCTGTGGTCACGGTGGAAAGGCTCGCACGGCGCCGAGCTGTTGTCCTTCGCCGCCATCACCGACGATCCGCCGGCCGAGATCGCCGCTGTCGGCCACGACCGCTGCATCATTCCGATCAAACGCCACAACATCGACGCATGGCTCAATCCCGACCCCGACCACCTGTCGGCGATGTACGCCATCCTCGATGACCGGGAGCGTCCGTACTACGAACACAGGCTGGCCGCCTGACGCGCCGCCCGCGCACTTTTGCCCAAGGGCGCCGCGAGGGCCTGCGTACGAACCGGTTGAGCCGCGAGACCCACGCACGGCCTAACGCCGCGTTAACAACTACGTTGGCATCGTGGCGCGAATGGGCGCCCGCCCCGTCACCAACCGACCACTAACGGGGAAATCGATGACGACCGCGGACTCTTTGATGCCGCAACAGGCCGAGGCACCCACGAACAAGCAGCGGCTGTTCGTTCTCTACTACAGCGCAGTGCTCATCGACCTGGTGGTGCTGAACCTTTTCAACGAATTCTCCGAGAAGGTCCACATCGAGTCGTTCACCGTTTCGCTGATGTGCGCGCTGTTGCTGCAGATCCTGCTGAAACTGACGATTGCCCTGGAACATTACGTCGCTGCGTACTTCAAGGCGCGCCCCGGCGGCTTCATGACCTTCATGCGCTGGTTCTCGGCGTGGCTGATCCTGTTCGGTTCCAAGTTCGTGATCCTCGAAGCGATCTCGTTCGCGTTCGGGACCGACGTCCGCTTCGACGGGCGCTGGCACGGCCTGCTGGTGCTGATCACCGTGATCGTGGTGATGCTGGTCGCCGAAGAAGTGGTCGTCAGGATCTACCGGCGCCTGGGCTGAGACGGCGCACGATCAACCGGGGACGGATGGAGCCGGCCCCCACGCAACCACAGGCGTCCGACCCGTGCCCGGGTCGGTCGACGTCAAGGAGGATTTCCACGTGAACGTAGATCAAGAAACGCTGCGCAAGCTCGTCACCGCAGACCTGGCCGAAACGCTGATCAAGGTCGGCCTGATCGCGTTCCTGGCGATCGTCTGCGTGCGCATATTCGCGCCGTTCGCGAACCTGGTGATCCTGGGCGTGATCCTGGCCATCGCCATCTACCCGCTTTACCAGGGCCTGACGCGGCGCATGGGCGGCCGCCGCGGCCTCTCGGCCACGGTACTGGTGCTGGCGCTGCTGCTTCTGCTGGGCGTGCCGATGGTGATGCTGGGCAGCTCGTTCGCCAGCCAGATCAGCGAAGTCCACCAGTCGTTCGAAAAAGGCACCTTCGCCGTACCTGCCCCGAATCCCAAAGTGGCCGAATGGCCCCTGGTCGGCGAGCGCGTGCACGCAGCATGGAGCGAAGCGGCCGACAACCTTCCGGCCTACCTGCAGAAGAACTCAGAGATCATCCGCGGTTGGCTGCGCAAAGCGCTGCTGATGGCGGCCAATGCCGCCGGCGCGATCCTGATGTTCCTCGCCGCGATAGTGGTCGCCGGCGTGCTGATGGTCTACGCCGAGGGCGGAAAACGCGCCACCGAACGCATCCTGGTGCGGCTGACCAATCCGGCCGAGGGCGCGAGCCTGCTGAAGCTGGCGATCGCCACGGTCCGCTCGGTGGCCGCCGGCGTGGTCGGCGTCGCCTTCATCCAGGCGCTGCTGCTGGGCATGGGCTTCCTGTTTGCGGGTATTCCGGCGGCCGGCGTGTGGGCGGCCATCACGATGCTGCTGGGCATCCTGCAGCTGCCGGCGCTGATCGTCTCGTTGCCGGCAATCGGTTACCTGTGGTGGGCCGAGGACGGATCGTCGACCGGCATGAAGATCGTCTTCACCATCTACTTCCTGATCGCCGGCATGGCCGACAACGTGCTCAAGCCGCTGCTGCTCGGACGCGGCGTGGACGCGCCGATGCTGGTCATCCTGATCGGCGCCATCGGCGGCATGGTCACGGGCGGCATCCTCGGCCTGTTCGTTGGCGCGGTGCTCCTGGCCGTGGCGTACAAACTGTTCATGGAATGGGTCGATTCGCGCTCGCCGGACATCGTGCCGACGGCGCACGTCGATTCCATCGACACGGACACTGCTCATTAGTCGCCGGAGCGCACGGCCAATCATGCAGGGGACCATGCGGGGGACCATGCGGATCATCATGCGGGCCACCTGCGGCAAGCGCGCGGCACGGTGCCTGGGGGGCGCGGCGATCCTCGCCTCGGGCCTGCTGCTCGGCGCCTGTACCACGCTGGGGCCCGACTACGAAGAGCCGGACATCGCCTGGCTCGACGAATGGCAGACCGACCTGTACGGACAGGTGGCCAGCCCCGCACAGCAGCGCGACGTCGACCTGCAGTTCTGGTGGCATGCGTTCAACGATCCGGTCCTCAACTCGCTCATCGACACCGCGCGCAAGGAGAATCCCTCGCTGCGGATTGCCGGTCTGCGGATCATGGAAAGCCGGGCGGTGCTCGGCATTGCCAGCGCCAACCTCTACCCGCAGCTACAGCAGCTCAAGGGCTCGGCGACCTACATCGACAGCCGCAGCAGCGGCGGATCGGGCCCCGACGTCCACGACAGCTACGGCGCCTTCAGTGCCGGCTTCGACCTGGCCTGGGAACTGGATTTCTGGGGACGGTTCCGTCGCGGCATCGAATCGGCGGAAGCGGGATTCTTCGCCTCCGTCACCAACCAGCAGGACGTGCAGGTGCTGCTGGCCGCGCAGGTGGCCGATCTCTATTACGCCTACCGCACTACCGTGCTGAGGATCGACATCGCGCGCAAGAACACCGCGATCCAGAAGCGCAGCCTCGAGATCACCGAACAGTTGTTCAGCAGCGGACAGGAGTCGGAACTGGACCTGCAACAAGCCAAGGCCCAGTACCTGGGCACGCTGGCGACGATCCCGGACCTGGAAGGCCAGCTGGTGCGGGTTCGCAACGCCATTGCCGCCGTGCTCGGCCGCAAGCCCGGCGACGTGCCGGAACTGGATACGGCGGTGCGCCCGTTGCCCATCGTCGACGGCGCGGTGCTGCGCGAGCTGCCGGCGAACCTGTTGCTGCGCCGTCGCGACCTGCGCACTGCGGCGTGGCAGGTGGCGGCGCAATCGGCGCAGATCGGCATCGCCAAGGCCGACTACTTCCCGGCCATCACCCTGCTCGGCAGCGTTGGCTGGTCGACCACGTCGCTGGGCGGCAGCCCGCAGGTGCGAAGCATCGCAGCAGGGCCGGCCATCAGCTGGAACATCCTCGACTACGGCCGCATCGCCAGCAACGTGCGCCTGCAGGACGCGCGCCTGCAGCAGACGATCGAACTGTTCCAGAGCACCGCACTGCTGGCGGCGCGCGAGCTCGACGACGCTGCCATCACCGTGGTCAAGACCGCCGAGCAGAAGGCCCCGCTGGGCGGCGCCGCACGCGCCGCCGAACGCTCGCTGGAACTGGCCAACAGCCAGTACCAGGAGGGCTATGCCGATTTCGAACGCGTGCTCGATGCACAGCGCGTGATGTTCACCCAGACCGAGCGCGAACTGCTCAACAACGCCGCGCACATCAGCGCGGTGATCACCCTGTACAAGGCTGCAGGCGGTGGCTGGACCGAAATGACGCCGCAGGAACTGCTGCCCGAAAACACGCGCGAGACCATGAAGACCAGGACCAACTGGGACGGCCTGCTCGAGGCGCCCCTCCCTGCCCGCCCCGAGGGGCAGCCCAGCGATAGCGGGAATCCGAAATGAGTGCAGTCAACGACGACAAGAAGGCATCGGCTGGCGCCGGTGCAGCGCCGGACGCACAGGACCAGGCCGGCAAGACCGTGCGCAAGGGCGGACGCTGGGTAGCCGCAGCCATCGTGCTGACGCTGCTGCTGTACCTGTTCGGCGACCGCTATACGCCCTACACGTCGCAGGCCCGCATCGAGGGTTACATCGTCGGCGTCGCGCCGAAGGTGGCCGGTGAAGTGACCAAGGTCGCCGTCGCCAACAACCAGACGGTGAAATACGGCCAGACCCTGTTCGAGATCGACCAGTCGCAGTACCGCATCGCCCTGGCCAAGGCGCGCTCGGACCTTGAGAACGTGCGCAAGCAGGTTGGCGCCGGAGACGCCACGGTCGACGCGGCACGCGCCAACCTGGCCGCCGCGCGCGCCAACGAAGTGAAGGCAAGACAGGACGCATCACGCCTGCGTCGCCTGCGCGAAACCGACCCCGGCACGATTTCCGTACGCCGCCAGGAGATTGCCGACGCGAGCCTGGAACAGGCCAAGGCGATGGTCGTGGCCGCACAGGCCGACATCCGCCGCGCCATCGAATCGATGGGCGGTGCCGATGCCGAGAAGAACACCCTGCTGGCGACGGCCCTGACCGCGGTCGACAAGGCCGAGCTGGACATGACCAATACCGTGGTCCAGGCCTCGACCGATGGTGTCATCACCGACCTGCGCGCGGAGGTCGGCCAGTTCGCCGGCACCGGCAGTCCGGTGCTGACGCTGATCGGTGTGCGTGACATCTGGATCAGTGCCGAGTACACCGAGAACAACCTCGGCCACATGAAGGTCGGCACGCCGGTCGACATTGTCTTCGACGTACTCCCCGGTCGCGTGTTCAAGGGCAAGGTGCGCAGCATCGGCCTTGGCGTGAGCGCGGGTCGTACGCCAAACCCCGGCAACCTGCCCTCGGTCGACAACGACCGCGACTGGCTGCGGCAATCGCAGCGCTTCCCGGTGATCATCGGCATCGACCCGGGGCAGGATCCGGAGGACCGCGCCAAGCTGCGTATCGGCGGGCAGGCTTCGGTCATCGCCTACGGCGAAGGCGCCGGCATCCTGAAGCTGCTCGGCAAGATCTACATCCGCGTTGCCAGCTGGCTCACGTATGCGTACTGACCGGGACTGACGAAGTGAGTGCAAGCATGTGATCGCGCCCGCCGCCAGGCGTACCTTCCGGCTCGCCTCCGTGGTGGCGTTGTCGGTCGCGCTCGCCTACGGGCTGGCGATGCCGTTGCCGTTCATGGCGCCGCTGTTCGCCGTACTGCTCACCGCGACGCCTGCGCCGCCGCCGGGGCCGAAGGGCCTGCTCACGCTGCTGGTGCTGGTCGCCGTCACCCTCGGCATAGGCCTGCTGCTCAACCCGTTGCTGCTCAACTACCCGATCACGGCCGTGCTGATCATCGCCGCCGGTCTCTACCTGAGCACCTACCTCGCCGTCGGCAAAGGCAAGGGCCTGGTCGGCACGCTGCTCTCGGTCGGCCTGACGATGATTCCGGCGGCGGGCCTCATGGGGTATGCGCTGGCGAGCCAAGTGGTCAACTCGCTGCTGATCGGAATCGCCGTGGCCGTTGCCTGCCAGTGGCTGGTGCAGCCGCTGTTTCCCGAACCGCCGCCCGCCGGACCCAAACCGCAACCTCCCGTGGTCGACCACGAGCGCGCAGCCTGGCTGGCACTGCGCACGGTGCTGATCGTGCTGCCGTCGGTGATGCTGGCCTTCACCAATCCCGGGATGTACATGCCGACCATCATGAAGTCGGTGATGCTCGCGCAACAGGGCTCGACGATGAGTGCGCGCGCGGCGGGACGCGAACTGATCGGCTCGACGTTCCTGGCCGGCGTGTATGCCGTCGCGTTCTGGTTCGCGCTGAAGTTGTTGCCTAACCTGTGGATGTTCACCTTGTGGATGCTGCTGTTCGGCATCCACATCGCCAGCCGGCTCTATCGCGTGGTGCCCAACCGCCATCCGCCGTCGTACTGGGTGAACGTGTTCGTGACCATGCTGATCCTGGTCGGCCCGGCCGTGCAGGACAGCACCGGCGACGATGTGCAGGGCGAGTTCGTCGTTCGCTTCTCGCTGTTCGTGCTGGTCACGCTGTACGCCTGGGGTGCGATCGTCGCGCTGGAGTGGTTGCGCGGGCGCCGGTCAGGGCGTGGCGCCACTGCGCTGGCTGTCAGCCCGTGATGAACCCCGTGCGCCGCGCCACCGCCGCGGCCTCGCTGCGCGACCGCACGTCGAGTTTGCGCAGGATCGCCGAGATGTGGTGGTCGACGGTCTTTTCCGACCTCACCAGCCGTCGCGCGATGTCGGCATTGCTCAAGCCATCGGCGAGCAGCTCGAGGATCTGCATCTCGCGCGGGGTCAGTCCTGCCGGGTTGGCGCTGGTGGCCGCGCGCGGCCCGCGAGCGAGCCCGCGCACGCCCGCTTCGCGCAGGTGGTCGCGACAGCGTTTGACGACTGCGTTCGCGCCCAACCCATCGAGCAGCGACAACGCCTCGCGCTTCGCGCTCTCGTCGCCTTCGAGCAGCGCCAGCGCCTGTTCGTAGCCGCAACCCAGGCGTGCCCATTCCGCGGCGGCGTCCCGCCAATGGCCGCCGATCTGCAGCGCGTAGGGCGGCTCCGTGCCTTCGGGCCCGCCTTCACCGACGCCCAGGCGCAGGCACCAGTAGCGCAACTCGCCCAGCGAGCGCGTGTCCTTGCGTTGCTCGGCCATGGCATGGGCCTGCGCCACCAGCGGATCGACGCCGGCGCTGCCATTGCGCAGCCAGGCCTCTTCGGCGTGCGCGGCGGCGACCGGCGCCAGCCGCTGCAATTCGGCGGACTGCCGCGACAGCACGGTCGCCTCGTCCAGCAGTTCGCGCGCACCGGGATCGCCCCGACGCTGGCGCAACCGGGCCAGCACCACCAGCGCGCAGATGCGCGTGACCGGTGCCACGCCCTGCGCCGTGACCAGGCGCAGTGCTTCGTTCGCCGCCGCGTCCCAGTTGCCCGTCTCGAAATCGAGCCGCGCCTGCCAGGCGCGAATGTAGTTGGTCCACGAGTCCAGGTCGCGCGCGGCGAAGTAGCCGGCGGAGGCCTCGATGTGGCGCACCGCCTGTGCGTAATCGCGCAGCTTGACCGCAGTGCTGACCAGGTTCACGTAGCCACGCGCGACGTGCTCTTCATAGTCATTGGCAAGGGATATCCGCAGGCTCTCCTCGATCATCGCCTTGCCTTCATCGTCGCCTTCGGCATAGCGCGCGGTGCCGACGTTGTTGAGGGCATGCGCCAGCACCTCGTTGCTGCCGATCCGCGTCGCCAGCTCGATGGCACGCGTGCCCCACTCCACCGACTCGTCGGTGTGCCCGGACAGCATGTACAGCTGAGAACGATTGCTCAGGGCCCAGGCGTAGGCCTCGTCGTCGGGGAAATCGCGAAGCAGCTGCACGGCCTGGTCCGCATATTCCTCGGCCTGCAGCCGGCGGCCGCCAAACCAGTTCAGGCGCGACAACCAGCGCAGTGCCCGTCCCTCGCGGCGCAGGTCGCCGAGCTGTCGCCAGATCGCCAGTGCTTCCAGCCGCCTGGCAATGGCATCGTCGTTCTGCTCGACCAGGTAGCACTGGAACGACAGGTCCTCCAGCAGCTCGGCGCGTGCGGCCGGCGCCAGCGCGTCGGCATGGGCCAGCGCGGCGCCGTACAGCGTGGCGGCCTCGCAATGGGCGCCGTGGTTGGCCGCCTCATTGCCGGCCTGCAGCGCGTACTTCAGCACGGCCTCCGTGTCTCCGGCGCCGGAGGCATGGTGGACCAGGCGTGACATCGCCACGGCGCGACCGCGTTGTTCGAGGAATGCCAGCACCCTGGCGTGGAGGGCCGCGGCCAACGGCGCCGACAGGGCCTGCTCCACCGCGATCCGCGCCAGTTCGTGGCGGAATGCATACGCATTGCCTTCCGCGACCAACAAACCCGATGCCAGCGCTGCCGCCACGTCTGCAGGTGCGGGCGACAGCACCGCATCGACGATATCGACCTCGATGCGCGCGGGCACGATCGCCACCAGGTCGAGCAGCGCGCGCACTTCCGGCGTTTGTCGTGCCGCCCGCGCAAGCACGGCATCACGCACGGACACTGGCAGGCCCTCGGCACGAAGCGCCTCGGTGACGAAGAACGGGTTGCCACCGGTCGTCGCGTAGATGCCCTCGGCGGAATGACTCGACTGGCGCGCCAGCTCCGCCACACCGGCCTCCGACAGCGGCATCAGCGGCACGCGCACCACCGCGTCGGCAGGCAGGTCGCCGAGCACCAGTTGCAACGGATGGCGGTCGCCGAGTTCGTCGTCGCGGTAGGTCAGCACCAGCAGCGCGCGCACGCGCTGGATGCGACGGGCCAGGAACTTGACCAGGTCCAATGTCGCCGCATCCGCCCAGTGCAGATCCTCGAGGACGACGATGGTGGGATCACTGGCTTGCTGCAGTTCCGACAGGAAGCAGCTGAACAACTCGGTGCGATGACCTTCCAGGCCCAGCAGCGCCTGCAGTTTCGCACCCATCGCGCTGGCCATGTCGTACAGCGGCCCCAGCGGTCGCGGCGAGAACAACGCCTCGCAACCGCCCCACAACACGCGGCCTGCGCCGTGCCCGGCGACCAGCTTCGTCAGCAGCGAAGTCTTTCCGATGCCGGCTTCGCCGCACACCAGGGCCGTGCGTCCGGCACCCTGCCCTGCGACATCCAGTGCGCCCTGCAACAGGCTCAGGGCATTGCCTCGTTCAATCAGCTCCACCTTGCCGCTCCGGGGGGAATCGCAGGGGAAATCTCCAGGGAGATCTCGTTCGGATTATCCCCCGATGAAACGCGCTCGGGCAGCGCTGCAGGTCGACGTCACGCGCTTTTGCGGCGCATTCAGAAGTAGAAGAACGGCGACAGGTCGGAAATCTCGATGATGCTGGCGACCGGCAGTCCATTGCGGCGCGCCGCCTGCCGTATCGCTTCCGGCGACGGCGCGTCGTAGATGCAGAAGGTCCGGCGCCGGTCGGCGCTCACATAGGAATGCAACCAGTTGACGCCGCTGTCGCCATTGATGCTGGCTATCCGCGCGCAGTCCCTGGCGCCGTCCCCGCCGGGGGCGATGGCGAGATCGCCTGCGAAGGCGCGTTCGATCAGGTAACGGGGCATGACCGGTTCCTCGAAGTGGCGCAGCGGGCTCAGACGAAGCCGAAGCGGTTGGGCATCCAGTTGCTGGTGTAGTGGCGGTCGCTGGCGTAGCCGGAGCTGTTGCCGTAGCCCACGCCGAAATCGCGTTCGCGATGGACGTGGTGCACGGGCGCGGCACCCGCCGCGTATTCGGTGTCCTGCCAGTCGTCCATGCTGAACACGATGGAGGATGCGCTCGCGGGGGCGTTCAGTGGTGCAAACAGGCCAGTGGCGGTGACGAGATCCATCAGGGAAGTAGACATTGCGGTTTCCTCGGCGATTCACTCAGCCCGCGCTCCGGACTGCGACGCCAGAGTAGGAAATGTGCGCTTTGGCAACATCGGGAACGCTCCCCAGATTGCGCGCAGGCCCTCCCTATTTTCGACACTCACGCGGCGACGACGGCTCCCATGGCATGGATATTGCCGCCGCCGACGTCGCAGCCTGCGAGACCGCTGCACGCCAACCTTCCGGCCGGCCAAAGGGGAGCATTGCCATGACGATCGATACGTTCCACGCCTATGACGATGCAGGAAACCGATACGCCATCCATGTGCGGCGTACTTACATCGACACCCGCGGCGCCGATGGGCTCGCCCGCCGTGTCGAAAGCCTGCGCAGTTACCACCTCAGCGATGGCGGCCCTGTCGAACGGCTCGACGACGACACGTTCGCCATCGTCGATACCGGCATCGGCCTGCGGCTTACGCGTAGCGCTGCCTAGCCGTTTGTCGCCCGGACGCAGCGAAGGGATTGCCGCTTCGCTGCGCCCGGGAAGCCAGGAGTTATGAAGCCAGGAATCATTTCGTCGCTGACGACTTCGCCCCGGCCTTGCCGGGAGCGGCAAGGATCTTTCCGTGACCGTACGGCGCGTCGTGGAACGTGCCGGTGCCTATCCAGTCGTTGACCACGCGGAAGTAGCCATCGGCGTATCGGGTCGACGTGCGTTCGCCATCGGCCGCGGTTTCGAACTCGAGGATGCCGTGATCGGTGTCGGGGAACTCGATCACGCTCACGGCGCGACCGTCACGGGCCAGTTGCAGCAGGCGTTCGCGTGTTTCCTTCGGCGGCGCTTCGCGGTCCTCGCCGGCCAAGACCCAAAGCAACGGCACGCGCAGGTTCCGAAGGGTCGGCATGGGATCGAACTCCCAGCTGGTTTCCTGCTCCAGCACCGGCGCCAGCTCGCCTGAGCGTTCGCGGGACAGCGTGACCACCAGCCCGGTGAACTCACCCTTCATTGCAGGCCACCACGGTTGCGTGGCGTACTTCGCCCGAATGGCATCCAATCGCTCCCAGCCACTTGCGCCGCGCGCGGCGACAATCGCACCGGTGACGTCGGTCACTTCGCGCGCTTTCGCCATCACGTCGTCGCCATAACCGGCATTGCGCAGGTCCAACATGACCTGGTCACGGTCTTCCGCAAGCGGACTGTCGGCCAGGCCAAAACGCACGACGACGAAATCCGGATTGCTCCTGCTCGCCGCCAGCGGCGCCACCCAGCCGCCCTGGCTGCCGCCGTCGTAGCCAATGCGCTTGACGCGGTCACCGGCGAGGCGCCGCGCTTCCGCCAGCGCGGCGCGCGCGTCGTCGGCCAGCAAATGGAAGTTCTGGGTGTAATGGCCCGTCGATTCGCCGGTGCCGCGCTTGTCGTAGACGAACACGCCGATGCCGGACGCCGGATACAGGTACTGCGTGTAGAGGCCCTGCACCGCCGAATTGTTTTCAGAGCCGTGCACTTCGATCGCGATCGGAACGGGCTTGGAACCGCGGGGCAGCACCAACCTGCCGCGCAACTTCACGCCGTTGCCGTCGAATGTGGTCTCGGTGATGTCGAACTGCTGGCGCTGGCCGGCATGGCCGTCGAAGGTGATCTTTCCCTGGTTGCAATCGCCGAAGCGCACCTTCACCCCATCGGCGCGGCCGGTCCAGCCCAGGCTGCTGTTCCATTGACCGCCATCGCCCTGCTTGAGCAGGCCGCTGCGGCCATCCAGCGCGCGCCAGCGCAGGTCCGAAGGGTCGCTGGTGGGGGCGATCGCGACGATGCGCCCATCGTCGAGGGTATAGGCGCCGGCATGGCAGCCCACGGCCTCGGGGGCGGCCACTGCGACACCTGTGAATCCAAACGAGATCAACAACAACGAGGCGGCTGCCTTCATATTTGGTCCGGTCGTGGGGCACATGCCTTCTTGGATGCGCGGACGCGTCGCCGGGTTGGTATGGCCTTCGCTGATGTTCTGCATGAACCCGACAGGAGGCTGCCGAGGCAAGGCCGGGCTGATGCTCAGAGCAGCAGCGTGCCGAAGACCACGCGGGCACGCTCGTCGTAGATGCGCAGCCACAGGGCCTGGCTCATCGTCTCGGCGCAGCGCTTGGCCTGGGGCAGCACAGCCGCCAGCGCGGCCTCGGCACTGGAATAGTCGACCGCGGCTTCGGCAATCTGCTGGGCCAGGATGCTGCCATCCTGTCTCGATAGTTCGACTCGGTACATGGGTCACCTCCCGACGTTGGGAGCGCGTGGGTCTGGGCATCAATCGCCGAAGCGCGCGCTTGGGAGTGGGTGGCCGTCCTGCGAACAGGCGGTTCCTGTGTCATGGTCATAGCCTCCACAAACAGTGGTGCTTCCGCAGTCGGTGGGCATCGCTCTGAGCTGTAGGACTTTCCCTACAAACGCTGTCACCGCAGGCTACTCATCCTGATGAATCCGCTTCCCCTGCCCTTCACCATCGCAAGCGAGCCCCTTGCATGTGCCTGATCGCCATCGCCTGGCAGGCCCACCCCCGTTACCGCCTGGCGCTCATCGCCAACCGCGATGAGGCGCACGACCGCCCGGCGTCTCCAGCCGGTTTCGATCCCGCCGACGCGACGATCTACGGCGGCCGCGATCTTCGCGCAGGCGGCAGCTGGCTTATGGCCTCCACGCGGGGGCGGCTGGCGGCGGTGACCAACGTCCGCGCGGGGCTTGTCGAGGGCGCCATGCCGCGCTCGCGTGGCGCGCTGGTCCACGGCTTCGTGTCGGGCGAGGACGCCAGTCCGGCATTTCTCGCGGGACTCGCGCCCGACGCGCCTGAATACGGCCGGTTCAACCTTCTGGTCTGGGACGGGGAGGAGCTGGGCTTCGCCAGCAATTACCCCGCTTTCGAACGGCGTGCAGTGGCGCCGGGCCTGCACGCCATGTCCAACGGCGCCTTCGATGCCCGCTGGCCCAAGAGCGGCCATGCCGTGGCGGCGCTCGAGGCCTGGCTGCAGTCGTCGCACTCTCAGTCCGTCGACGACGCCGCGCTGGCCCCGCTGTTCGATGCGCTGGCCGATACCAGCCCGGCACCGGACGCCGACCTGCCCGACACCGGCGTTGGCCTGGAGCTGGAGCGGCGCCTGTCCCCCCCGTTCGTGCGTGGCCCCACCTACGGCACCCGCTGCAGCAGCGTCGTCCTGGTGGACGCCAACCGCATCACCTTCGTCGAGCAGAGCTATGGCCCGGACGGGGTGACCCGGGGCCGGACCCGGGCGACCTTCGCGGTCGGTTGACCCGCCCCCGCCAGTGGTGCGGTGGCGGCAACGCTGCGGTGCAGCGGACGTGCTATCGCCATCGCGGCAGCACGCCTAACATAACGGCACTGCCTCCCGGCCATCCCCCATGGAAACGCTGCTGCACCTGATTGCCGTCTACGGCCTGCTGGTCGTATTCGTCAGCGTGTTCCTGGACCAGGGTGGCATCCCCGTTCCGGCGTATCCGCCGATCATCCTCACCGCGGCGCTGGCGGTGGACCGCGGCGACAGTGTGTGGCCGATCCTCATCGTGGCGACGCTTGCCGCCGTGGCGGCCGACTGGTTGTGGTTCATCGGCGGACGCAGGCTTGGCGCGAAACTGCTGCGCCTGATGTGCCGGCTGTCGTTGTCGCCCGATTCGTGCGTGCTGATGACGCGCGGCGTGTACGCACGCTGGGGCGCGCCGTCGTTGATCGTGGCCAAGTTCGTTCCCGGGTTTGCCGCGGTGGCGACCACGCTGGCCGGCGAAACCGGCACGCGCACCGGGCGCTTCCTGCTCTACGACGGGATCGGCGCCCTGCTCTGGTCCGGCCTGGCGGTCGCGCTGGGCGCGATCTTCCACGAAGCGGTCAACAGCGTCCTCGAGCAACTGGAAGACCTGGGCCGGTTCGCGCTGCCGGCCATTGCCATCCTCATCCTCGGCTTCGTCCTGTGGAAGCTGTGGCGCCGGCAGATGTTCCTGCGCCAGTTGCGCATGGCGCGGATCACGCCGATGGAACTGCGCCAGCTGATCGACCAGGGCACTTCGCCGCTGATCCTGGACGTTCGCCCGGAGACGCTGCGCAATGCCTCCGGCTGGATCCCGGGCGCGGTGTTCGTGCGCACGCTCGGCGAGGCGGCTTTGCTGCCGCGCGATGAAGTCGTGGTGTATTGCGACTGCCCCAACGAAGCCTCCGCGGCGGTGTTGGCGCGCGAACTCAACAAGCATGGATTCAAGCGCGTGCGCCCGCTCGCCGGCGGTTTCGAAGGCTGGCGCAACGAAGGCAACCAGGTCGCGTTCGAGTAGACAGGCTCAGCGCGACCAGGGCCACCAGCCACGACCGGTGCGCGCATAGCGGTCGGCCGCGCGTTCGAAGCGGTTGCGCACGCTGATGCCGCCGAAGACCAGGTACAGCGGCAGGAACAGCGGCCCCAGCGCGAGGTACTGATAGACGTGGGCGCGCTCATGGTCGGCGAGCACGATCGCCGGCTCGTCGCCGTGGCCGGCGCGGTGCGCGTAAGTCACGCAAGGCGAATCGAGGCTGTCGCCGGTGTGCAGGATCACGTTGCCGAACGTGATCGCCCCGCCCGGCCCCCAGGGCCAGCGATGGAACACCAGCGCCAGTTCGCGCCGACGCCAGTGCATATGCGCACCAAAGGCGAGCCCGGCCAGGCCGAGGAAGAGTCCAACCAGCGTATTGGGCAGCGTCCACACGGCGCCAAGGGCCACCAGTGCGCGGGTCAGGAGCGCCGGCAAGGGTCAGTCGCCCTCGGGAACCAGCAGCCACAGGATCAGGTAGACCAGGATGCCCGGGAACGCCGCCGAGGCGATCGAGATGAGCACATAGGCAACGCGCAGCAGCGTCGAATTCCAGCCGAACCTGCGTGCTATGCCGCCTATGACCCCGGCGATCATCCGGTCGTGGCGGGAGCGGGAAAGCTTGCGGGTGGTGTTCATGGGCGACGCGATCCTTGGCGGCGGCGAGACGAGTCTAGCGCCGCGGCTCAGGGCGGAGCGTGACGAATGGCCGCCAAACGCCTGGTCAGCCAGGTCGACGAAGGCACGGCCGGCTGCCCGGGGCAGCGCACCTGGTAGGCCTTGCCGCTCATGCTGCTCTGGCTGCCGGCACGCTCGATGAACTGTTCGGCCGTGGCGACCATGTCGCGCTTGCGCAGATAGTCGTACTTGCGGCGCAAGTGCGACTGCGCTTCGCTGGCGGGGTACCAGCTGCCATTGCGCTGGAACTGGCAGCCTGAACTACCCATCGCGGTGATCAGCTGCTCGATTTCCTGCTGCGCCTTCGCCGGCGACGGCGCCTGCGCCTGCGCGACAGTCGCGAATGCGGCAATCAGGACACACAGCGACGCGCGAAGGGCCAAGCTCATGGCGCCATTACAGCCTGTCCAGCCACTTCCCGACCACATCGGTCCAGATCGCGTAGCCGCTGGCGTTCATGTGCAGGCGATCGTCGAGGAAGAGCTCCCCACGCGGCTGCCCGTCCGGGCCCAGCATCGGCGTGACGACGTCGAGATAGTCGACGCCCTGCTGTCCGCGCGCGTAGGTCCGAACCAGATCGTTGGCCTCGCGCATGCTGCCCAACAGGGCTGCACGCGCCGGGCTGGGCTTGATCGAGATGAAGGCGATGCGGGCCTGTGGCAACTGCGCGCGCACCCGGGTGACCAGCGCTGCGAAATCGTCCCGCACCTGCTGCGGCGTGCGGCCTTCGGCCAGGTCGTTGTCACCGGCGTACACGACCACGGCGCGCGGCTGGTACGGCACGACGATGCGCTGCGCATAGAAGGTGGTATCGCGCAGGCGCGAACCGCCGAAGCCGCGGTTGATCGGCGCCGCGCCGGGGAGGTCATCGCCCAGGCTGCTCCACAGTCGGATCGAGGAACTGCCGACGAACACCACGCCCCCGGGCCGGCGACGGACGACACTGTCGGCCTGTTCGAAGGCGGCGATGTCGGGCTCGAACTGCGTCGAGTCCTGCGACTGTGCGGCGGGAGTGGTGGCGGGCGGTGCCGGATTCGATGCGCAGGCGGTCAGCAGCGCGAGGCACAGGAGCAGTACGAACTTGGGCATTGATGCAGTGTCAGGTGGGGTACCTGACTGTGCCATGAGGCCACTGCGGCGATCTGTCGATTGCGCCGCTTTTATACAAACAGGCCGCTCAGCGCGAGCGCGGGGCGAGCCAGTCGTGGATCGCCGTCGGCACTTCGCGCTGCGCGCGGCTGGAGACGTAGATGCCGATGTGGCCGCCCTTGAACGACACCTCGCTGTAGTCTTCGCTGCCGACCAGGTCGGCCAGCGCCTTCGACGACGACGGCGGCACCAGGTGGTCCTGCTCGGCATAGATGTTGAGGACAGGCATGGCGACGTTGCGCAGGTCGACCGGGCGCCCACCGATGTCGATGCCGCCCTTGACGAAGCCATTGCCCTGGTAGAACTGCTTGCAGAACTGGCGGAAGGCCTCGCCGGCCTGGTCCGGTGAATCGAAGATCCACTTCTCCATGCGCAGGAAATCCTCCAGCGCCTTGCGATCGTCGAGCACGTCGACCAGCCCGACATACTTCTGCACGAACAGGCGCCAGGGCTTCAACGTCAGGTAGCACCAGTTCATGACGTCGGCCGGGACGTTGCCGAGCGTGTCGATGAAGAGGTCGATGTCGAGGCCGCGCGTCCAGTTGCCCAGCATGTTGTCGCTGGTGTGGAAATCGACCGGCGTGACCATCGTGATCAGGTTGCGCACCTTGTGCGGGTTGAGCGCGGCATGGCACAGCGAGAACGCCCCGCCCTGGCAGATGCCGAGCAGGTTGATCGCATCGAGGCGATACTCGCGACGCAGATGGTCGATGGCGCCGCCGATGTAGCGCTGGATGTAATCCTCCAGCTCGAGGTAGCGATCGGAGCGGTCCGGGTAACCCCAGTCGATGACGTAGACGTCCTCGCCGCGTTCGAGCAGGCCGCGCACAAGCGATTTGTCCTCCTGCAGGTCGACCATGTAGGGCCGGTTGACCAGCGCGTAGACGATCAGCAGCGGGACCTTTGACATCGGTGCCCGGTCACCGCGGAAGCGGTACAGCGCGACTTTTCCGTCACGCCAGACTTCCTCGCGCGCGGTCGCGCCGTAATCGACATCCTCGACCTGGTGCAGGGTCTCCAGGCCGGCGCGGAGCTTGGCCTGGAAACGCAGCGATTCTTCCGCCAGCGACTGCGGCGTGAACCCGAGCGGGCCTTGACCGAATCCGTCCATGTCAGCGCTTCCCCTTCGGCTTCGCCGCCGCCGTCGCAGGCTTGGCCGCGGGCTTGGCCGGCGCGGCCTTGCGCACCCTGGCCTCCGGTTCCGGTGCGGGTTTCGGCGCTGGCTTCGGCGCAGGCTTTGCAGTCCCTTCGACGGCATCGCGCAGGCGCCGCAGCTCGCGCTCGAGCTGCACGATCTTGCGGTGCGCGGAGTCCAGTTCGGTTCGCGTCGGCATGCCCATCTGCGCGCTGGCCTGCTCGACGATCGCCTGCTGGCGACCGCGCAAGGTCATCTGTGCATTGACCAGCGCGGCATAGGCATCGCGGAAACGCGGCGACAGCGCGATGTCGGCGTACGCCTCTTCCGCGGCATCGATCCACAGGTCGAACAGCGCCCGCACCGACTCGAGCTGGCGGCCCGGTGCGCTGCGTTCGCCCAGCTTGCGCTCGAAGCGCACGAAGGCATCCTGTCCGGCCTCGCCGAGCAGGGTCTGGTAGGCCTGGCTCTGCTGCTGCAGGTCGAGCTGCGCCTGCATCAGGTGCTGCCAGCGCTCCTGGTGTTCGCGGGCGAAACCGAACGCGGGCAGGCCCAGCCACGAGCGGCCATCGCGCTGCAGCTTCTGCAGCCACGGTGCCGCCTGCTCGAACCATTGCGATGGGTCGCTGATGTAAGGATCGGTGCTGTCACTGCCCGGCATCGTGCCGAACATCTGCGCGAACGGATTGGCGCCATCGCCGCCGAGCGCCTTCTTCCAGGCGGCGGTGATGTCGGCCGGGTTCGCGCTGCGACCGGCGAACTGCGCGGCCAGCTGCTGCATCTGCCCGAACCAGCCCTGGGCCTGCGAATTGAAGCGCGACACGGCCTCGTCGCCCTGCGGCATGCCGCCCTTGGCAAGTTGCGACCACCAGTTCATGGCGTCGTTCCAGCCCGGCAGGCCCGGTGTCGGGCCCGACGTCTCCGGCGTCGCCGAACGCAGGGTGTCGCCCCACGCGTTCCAGTACTGCCGCGTCCACGCCTCGAAATCGTCCTGCTTCATCGCAGCCTCCGCATCATCCCCGCCATGTTAGCAAGGGTCATGTTGCATGGCCGCGACGGAGGGCCAGGCAGCCACGGCCGCATGGTCAGGGCTTTGGAATCCGCAGCGTCTTGCTGATCATCAGCGAACCCGACAGGGCGAACAGCAGCACCAGCGGATGGAACTGCCATGGGCCAAGCTTCACCATGCCCAACCACAGATTCGGCCCGATCGCGCCCTGCCAGGCGGCTACGGCCAGCACCACCACCAGCGCCAGGCTGGTCGGGATCGGCGTGCCTTCGAAGAACTTGACCTTGTCGCCACCACCGGACAGCTGCTCGGCCGTGACGTTGTAGCGCGCCAGTCGGCTCACGCCGCACCCGACGAAGTAGCTCAGCACCACCCAGTCCCAACCTCCCTGCAATCCGCAGGCGTAGGCCAGCGCCGCCGGGGCGACGCCGAAGGAGATCACGTCGGCGAGGGAATCGAGTTCGCGGCCCAGGGTAGACGCGGAATTGCGCCAGCGCGCCACGCGGCCGTCGAGCGCGTCGAAGATGAAAGCCAGCGGGATCAGCGCCATGCCGATCAGCAGGTCGCGCACGCCGCCTTCCTGCAGGAAGCGCATCGCGGCGAAGATCGCGCCGGTGCCGCAGAAGGCATTGGCGAGCGTGAACCAGTCGGCGAGGTGGAACTCGCGCAACATCGAAAAGTGGCGCGACATGCGGTGCTCCCGGTCCATCGAATCCATCAAGGCCTGCCAGCGTGCCAAATCGGACGTTAAGGCGGCAAGAGCCTTGTTGGATTCCGTGCTGCCCGGTCGCTGCCGCGAGGCCGCCTCAGCGCGGCATGGCCAGGTTCGAGGCCTCCAGCGGCTTGCCGGCGCGTGGCGTGGTGGCGATCACTACGTCGGCCGGCAGCGCGCCGTGGCCGTCCAGCTGCGCGCTGACCCGGTCCAGCGCCGCGTACACGTACGGCAACAGCGGCACGTAGCGCGCACCGTAGTCGGGTAGTCCAAGGAACGCATCGAAGTGCTGGGCGTTGCGCACCTGCCAGTAGCGCACGTCGCGGCCTGCGGCCTGCGCCTGTTTCACGTATGGCGCGCTGGTGAATGCCGGCGGCACCAGGCCGTCGTCGCTGCCGTGGATGACCACCACCGGCAGTCCCTTGCGCGGCAGGCCGGCGCGCGTTTCGGCGATGCCCTTGCGCACGCGTTGTGCATCGGCGGAGTCGCCCGTCCACAACGTCCTCAGGCATTGCAGCGTCGTCAGCGGCGAGGTCGGATTGGCTTCGATCAGATTGACGCCCGCACCCGGCGGGATGCCGCTGGCGTCGGACCACCACGCGGCGCGCTCGGCAGCGGTCGCGGCGCGCGGGCTGAAATCCGCGTTGAGTGCGCTGTAGAGATTGCCGCAGGGCATCTCACCCACGGCATATCGGCCGTAGGCCGATGCGTAGGTCACCGCGACCGCGCGCCACAGGTCGAAGCCCACGGACAGCGCACCTGCGCGCAGCGCCTCGTCGCTCCAGCCATGTGATCTGAGGGTGTCATACGCGGATTTCGCCTGCGTCGCGCTGTCGGCACCATCGATCAGCCCGCTCGACTTGAGCGCGGCGCAGCGCTGCGTCCACAGCGGCGCAACCTGGGCCGTCAGCGGTGGCTGCGGCAGGTTCTGCATGTGCAAAAGCGCGCATGGCATCAGCAGCGCGGCCTCGGTCGTGAAGTCGTACAGCGGGCGGCTGCCCTCGCCTCCGGACTCGATGTTGGGTTCGCCGGCGACGACCGCATCGAGCCAGTCGCCATCCAGCTCTGCCGCACGCAACACCGCGCCACCGCCGTTGGAGATTCCGACGGCGATCACGCGGGTGTTGCCGAAGGTGAAGGGCGCGGACTGCGGGAAGGCGCTGTCGAGCGATTGCAGCGCGAACTGCGCGGCCTGCTTCACGTGCCGGCCCCAGTCGGCCTCGGGGTTGTCGCGCGAGTGCGCGTGCTTGAATGCCACGCCGGTCGATGCCGAGGTCACCGGCTCGAAGGCGAGGCCGTCGCCGCGCGTGCCGGCGGTGCCGTCGGCGCGGGCCCCCTGCCCTGCGTCGAGGTCGAAATAGTCGGTGCCGGCGCCTTTGTCGGTGTACGCCACGGCGCAGCCCTTGGGCAGGCCCCAGGCGCCGGCGACGGCGATCGCACCGTAGATGCCGCGCGACCCGGAGGACGCCGTCACCACCACGCAGCGCTTGCCGGTGTCGAAGCTGTCGGGCACCTGCACCAGCACGCGGTGCGGCTGGCTCGCGCCGGCGACCGTGGCAAACGCGCTGTATTCGCGGCCGGGGACGCTGGCGGTGCTGCCGTAGAGATCGCCATAGCCGCCACCCGGTGCGAGGTCGGCGATGCCGCGCCAGTTGCTCCATAGCGCGCGGCGGCGAAGCTCGGGAGCCGTGGGATGCTCGACATCGGCGAACGCCGGCGGCGCCATCGCGCGCAGCCCGGCCAGGCCGAGGCCGGCGCTGAGCAGATCGTCGCTGCCGCGGTGCTCGGTCATGCGCAATGCGGAGAACATCGGCGCGGCCTCCGTCTTGCTGCGCGGGGTGGACGTGGAACAGGCAGCGGCCAGGGTGAGAATGGCGCCGGCGAGGACGAGTCGAGCGGGTCGCGTGGTCATCGTCGCAGACTAGCAAGGCCAGTCGCGGCGCCCATCGTACTTTCGTACCACGCCGGGCCCGACACGCAGGTGCGCGCACTTGCTAGGCTAGCGGCGATGCCCACCCTGCTGATCGCCGACGACCATCCGTTGTTCCGGGCTGCCCTGCGGCAGGCGGCCATGGAGGCTGTCGCTGGCGCCGAGATCCTCGAAGCCGGCCATCTCGATGGCGTGCTGGCTGCGCTCGATGCCGATTCCGGTGTCGACCTGGTCCTGCTCGACCTGCACATGCCCGGCAACCACGGCCTGGCCGGACTGGCCGCGATCCGCGCCCAGCATCCGGGTGTGGCGGTGGTGGTGGTATCTGCCAACGACGACCCGCGCGTGGTGCGGCGCGCCCTGGATCATGGCGCCGCGGGGTACCTGCCCAAGAGCGCCGGACTGGACGAACTGCGCGATGCCATCCGTGCCGTCCTCGCCTGCGAGCAGTGGCTGCCGGCGACGCTGCGCGCAGCGGTGGCGCGCACGCAGAGCGACAGCGGTGATGCCGACCTGGCGGCACGCCTGGCGAGCTTGTCGCCGCAGCAGTTCCGGGTGTTGACGCTGGTTGCGCAGGGCTTGCTCAACAAGCAGATCGCCGACCGGCTGGTCGTGCAGGAGCGGACGGTGAAGGCGCATTTGTCGGCGATATTTGAACGACTGGGGGTGCGTAATCGCACGCAGGCCAGCGTGGTGCTGCGGGAACTGGAGCTGTCGGATCCGGCTCGGCAGATGGCTTGAGGCGAGCGTGTTTCCCCGGGTGCGCTGCGCTTACCCGGGCTACGAGGCCGTGTAGCCCGGGTAAGCGCAGCACACCCGGGAAGGCCAGGAGTCGTCGTAGCCCGGGTAAGCGCAGCGCACCCGGGACGACCTACGACAACGCCACTTCGCGAGCAGCAAGGGCGCGATCGAGCACCGACTTCAACGCCAACGGCTTCACCGGCTTGGCGAGCAGCGACAGCCCCGCTTCTTCCACCGCGCGACGCACGACGTCTCCGCGATCGGCGCTGAGGATCAACGTCGGTCGCGCACCGAACTGCAATTCCAGCCGCTCCGCCAGCGCCACGCCGGTGTCGCCATCATCGAGGTGATAGTCGAACAACCACAGCGAGGCCGGCCCGCGCTGCAGCGCCGCTTCGGCCTCGACGCCATTGCGCGCGGTGACGACGTCGAAGCCCCAGCCTTGCAGCACGGCGGCCAGGGCGGACATCGCCTGGGGATCGTTGTCCACCACCAGCACCCGCAACGCCGCATCCGCGTTGGGCGCGGTCGACGCCAGTACCGGCCGCGGAGCGCTGCGCACGCGTACCGTGAACACCGTGCCGCGGCCAAGCTGGCTGCGGAGGCCCAGTGGCGCATCAAGCAATTGCGCGATGCGTTCGGCGATCGACAAGCCCAGACCGAGCCCCTGCCCCGGCGCATCCTCGCCACGACGGAATTCCTCGAAGATCGCCGTCTGCTGGCTTGCAGCGATGCCCGGGCCGCTGTCGTGCACTTCGATGCGCCATCCGTCGCCGTCGCGGCGCACGCCCAGCACCACGCCACCGCGCTCGGTATATCTCACCGCGTTGGCAAGGAAGTTCTGCAACACGCGGCGCAATAGCTGCGGGTCGGTGTGCGCCCAGGCGCGGCTGGCGACGAAGCCGAACTCGAGGCCACGCGCGGCCGAGATCGCGCGGAATTCCGAAGCCAGCGGTTCAAGCACCTCGGCCAGCGGGAACGGACGCGGCTGCGGCACCAGGCCGCCCGCCTCCAGCCGCGACATGTCGAGCAGGCCGGTGAGCAGGTCGCTGGTCGAATCCAGCGCGCCGCCGATCTGCACCACGGTTTCGCGCTGGCGCGGCTCGTGCAACTGCTGCGACAGCGCATCGGTGAACAGTTGCGCCGCATGCAGCGGCTGCATCAGGTCGTGGCCGATCGCGGCCAGGAAGCGGCTCTTGGCTTCGTTGGCACGCTCGGCGTCGCGCTTGGCCACTTCCAGGTCGGTGGTGCGCTCGACGACGCGTTGCTCCAGCGTTTCGTTGGCCATGATCAACCCGGCCTCGGCACGACGGAACGCGGTGACATCGGTGAAGGTCGCAACGAAGCCGCCGCCGGGCATCGGGTTGCCGCGGATTTCGATGATGCTGCCGTCGTGCAGCACGCGCTCGGACAGGTGCGCGGTACCGGCGCGCATGAAGCCCAGGCGCCGCTCGAGGGCACGTTCGAGGTCGCCCTGCGGCGGCATCCGCTGCAAGGCCCAGCGCGACAGCTCGGCAATCGGCCGGCCAACCTGAAGCAGTTCCGGCGGGAAGCCGAACAACTCGACATAGCGACGGTTCCACGCCACCAGCCGCAACTGCGCGTCGACCACGCTGATGCCCTGGCTCATGTTCTGCAGCGCCGCTTCCAGCACGCGCTGGTTGAAGCGCAGGTCGGCCGAGGCCTCGCCGACGATCGCCGCGACGGTGTCGAGCTCGTGCCCGCTCGCCCTTCGCGCCGCATCCAGCAGCACACGCGCCGACGCTGAACCCAGCACCGCGGCCAGTTCGCGTTCGATCCGTTCTTCGATCAGCGCGGCCACCGGCTCGCCGGCGGGTACGCCCTGCAGCAACTGCATCACGCGTTCGCGCGGCAGGAATCGCAGGCCGGCGTTGCGCAGTGTCCTCACGTCGAGGCCGCGATGGGCACGGTCCGGGGTCTCGCGGCGCCACAGTGCGGCCAGCACCGTGGCCAGCGTGCCGACGAACAGGCTGGCGCCGACGGCCCGGCCGAGGCGGCTCCAGCCGGTCAGGCCGAACAGCGCATCCGGGGCCAGCCAGTGCAGCCCGAGCGGGCCGCTGTCGAGCCACGGCGCGGTGATGCCGCGCAGCTGCATCGTCATCGGCAGCAGCAACACCCAGGCCCATGCAGCGAAACCGGCGGCTATTCCCATGACCGCGGCGCGTGCCGGCGTCTGTGGTCGCCACACCGCGAAGCACAGCGCCGGCGCCAGCGTCGCCAGCGCCGAGAACGACACCGCGCCGACGTCGGCCAGCGCATCGTTGCCGGCGATCAGGCGGCTGTAGGCCCAGGCCAGCAACATGATCACCACGATGCCGGCGCGACGCAGCGCCAGCACGCTGCCGCGCAGGTCGCTGCCGTCGTTGCGCGACCACGAACCGCGCAACAGCCCGGGCGCGAACCAGTGGTTGCCGATCATCAGGCTGAGCGTGAGCGTGCTGACCACGACCATGCCGGTCGCCGCACTCAGGCCGCCGAGGAAGGCGAACAGCGCCAGGCCTTCGTGTTCCTGCGCCAGCGGCAGCGCCAGCACGTAGAGGTCCGACGGCACGCCGCTGCCAGCGAGCAGTGACTGGCCGGCCTTCGCCAGCGGCAGCACCGGCAGCGCGATCAGCACCAGGTACAGCGGAAACTGCCAGCGCGCGGTGCGCACGTCGCGCTCGTCGCGGCACTCGACCACGCCGACATGGAACTGGTGCGGCAGGATGAACATCGCCAGCGCGCCGAGCAGCACCAGCGGCGCGAAGCCATCGGCCGAGCGCGGCGGCGGCGCCATCGCCGGGGCTGCAGGCAAATCGCCCAGCCCCCACCAGACGAACAGTCCCAGCGCCAGCATGGCCGCCAGCTTGAACACCGACTCGAACGCCATCGCCAGCACCAGGCCGCGATTGTGCTCGGCCGCACTGGCGCGGCGGGTGCCGAACAGCATCGCGAACAGGGCCATCGCCAGCGCCACGTACAGCGCGCTGTCCTGCCACGCCGGCGTGGGCGCGACCTCGCCGCTGTGCGTGGTGAGCATGGCGAAACTCATCGCCACGGCCTTGAGCTGCAAGGCGATGTACGGGATCAGTCCAAGAGCGGCCACCAGGGTGACGGTGGCGGCGAGCCACGCGTCCTTGCCCAGGCGCGTGGCGATCAGGTCGGCCAGCGAGGTCGCGTTGGTTTCCCGCGCCAGCTGCACCAGCCGGATCATGAAGGCGATGGCGACGGCATACAGCACGATCGCGCCCAGGAACGTCGGCGGCAGCGGCCAACCGTAGCGCGCGGCCTGGGTGACCGTGCCGTAGAAGGTCCACGAGGTGCAGTGCACCGCCAACGACAGTGCGTAGACATGGCCCCAGTGCCGCGCCAACACCGTCGGCCGGCGCTCGGCGTAGAGCGCCGTGCCGAACATCAGCGCCAGCCAGGCCAGGCTGGCCAGGGCGACCGCGGCGAAGCTCAGCATGGGGTGGTGGCGGGGTGCATCACTGGAGGATAGCCGAGGGCCCTGAGGTCAGGGCACCTCGGAGGCTGACGCTTCGACACTGGATCCCGGCTTTCGCCGGGATGACGGTGAAAGCGGCGTCAGAAGTCGTACCGCGCCGACAGCGTGTACTGGCGCGGCGGACCGTAGAAGCCGGTCAGCACACCCAGTGCAGCGTTGAGGTTGTAGCCGGTGGTGCGGTACTCCTTGTCGGCCAGGTTGGTGCCCTGCAGCGACAGCGACCAGGCATCGTCGATGCGCCAGATCACGCCGGCATTGACCAGCCCGTAACCGTCCTGCGTGATCGGCAGCGCGCCGGTGCGGACGATCTCGGTCGTGGCGACCACGTCGCTCTGGTAGCTGTAACCCACGCGCGCCGACAGATTGCCGCCGTTGGACAGATCGGTGCGGTACTCGACGTTGATCGCGCCGGAGAAGTCCGGAGCATTGGTGAACTCCTGCTCGTCGGCGATGTTGACACCGGCGTAGATGAACTCGTCGTACTTCGCATCGAGCCAGGCCAGGTTGCCGCTGATCAGCCAGTTCTGCGTCGGCAGCCACTGGTACTCGACTTCCACGCCCTCCACCGTGCCCTGGCCGGCGTTGGTGAAGTCGCCGAAGAAGGCATCGTTGGTGCCGTCGCCGTTGCTGTCGTAGGAGGTGAACACCGACAGCTGGATGTCCTCGTACTTGTTGTGGAACGCCGCCAGGTTCAGGAACAGCGTCTGGTTGAGGAACGCCATCTTGCTGCCGATCTCGTAGCTGTCGACCGACTCGTCGTCGAACGGTTCCGCCGACCGCGGCACCGCCGTGGCCTGCGCGCGGATGTTGAAGCCACCCGACTTGAAGCCACGCGACGCCAGGCCGTAGACCATGATGTCGGGCGTGACCTGGTAATCCAGCGAGATCTTCGGCGAGGTGTTCTCGAAGCCGATGCGCTTGTCGAAGTTGGCCGCGATCGGGGTCGGGTTGTTGGCGGCGCAGCGCACCGCCAGGGTATCGAAGTTCGCGTTGGTGTAGCAGCGGTTGAGCACCACCGCGTGCTTCTTCTCGTCGGTGTAGCGCGCGCCCAGGTCGAGCTTGAGCTTGTCGGTCAGGTCGAACGTCCAGTCCGCATACAGCGCCACTGCATCGGTATAGACCGTGCCCTGGGTGTCGCCGAACGACAGGTTGAAGAAGTTGTTGAGGACCTGGCCGCCGGCCTCGCCATCGAACGAGTACAGGCCGATCACGCCGCGGGAACGGCCGCCGGCATCGTAGTTGACCTGCAGTTCATTGGTGATCTGCTCGTCGGCGTAGAACGCCTTCACGTCGGCCACCTTGTTGGGCAAGGTGTCGAAGTCGATGTTGGTCTCGGTGTCGGACTCGCGCTTGGCCAGGATGTACTTGAAGCCCCAGTCCTCGTTGATGCGCCAGTTGACCGTTGCCGAGGCGCCCTTCATCGAGGTGTCGTTGATGTTGGGCATGCCACTGCGGATGTCGTAGCGGCTGTCCAGCGGCAGGAAGCCCGGCGCGAACCGGTTCGGCGCCAGCATCTTGGCGCCGCGCACACCGGACTGGTCGTCCATCCAGTCATAGGCGAACTGCACGTTGAGGTCGTCGCTGATGTAGGCGCCGAGCTGGCCGCGCAGCGCGAGGATTTCCTTGTCGCTGACTTCCTGGCCACTGAACAGGTTGTCGCCGTAGCCATCACGGTTGAAGCTGCCTACCGCGATGCGACCACGCAGCGCACCGTCGCCCACCGAAGCGCCGAGCGAGGCCTTCACGTCGAGCTGGTTGTAGTTGCCGACGGTGACCGAGACCTGGCCTTCCGGCGCGACCGGCAGGCCGCGCGAAATGTACTTGATCGCACCACCAATCGTGTTTTTGCCGTACAGCGTGCCCTGCGGGCCGCGCAGCACTTCGATGCGCTCGACGTCGAACACGTCCAGCAGCGCGCCCTGCGGGCGGGCGATGTAGACGTCGTCCATGTACATGCCCACACCCGGATCGACTCCCCACAGCGGATCGGACTGGCCGACGCCGCGGATGTAGGCGGTGATCGTGCTGCTGGAGCCGCGCGCGGCGTAGATGGTCAGGTTGGGCACCTGGCCGTCGAGGTCGCTGAGGTCCTCGATGTTGAGCTTGTCGAGGGCGTCGGCGGTGAATGCGGTGACGGCGACCGGCACTTCCTGCAGCGTCTCCTCGCGCTTTCGCGCGGTGACGGTGACGCCGCCGAGCGTGGTGGCCTGCGCTTCGCCGGCCGGGGCCGGGGCCGTGGTTTCCTGGGCGAAGGCGGCCGGCGCCAGCAAGGCGAAGGCAATGGCGATGCTCAGGCTGCTTCTGTTGCTGCGATTCATGGTGACGCTCTCTCCCCAGTCCCAAATCGTTGGCCGCGGCCCGGCGGGTGCCGGAAGCGAAATGACCGACGGGCCCTCCCCCGTCATGCTGGCAAGCCTAGGTCCGGGCGCCTGCCGGCGCTGCTGTACCTTCGGACAATGCCGGCCCGGGCCGCACGGGCCGAGACTCTGTCGTCATCCGCACTTGTTCGTCATTCCCGCGAAGGCGGGAATCCAGGGGTGGTCGGTGCTCAGCGCCGGCACTCAACGTCCATGGATACCCGCCTGCGCGGGGATGACGAATCCAAAAATCCGTACCGGGGACGTACATGGCATTTCTGATCGTGCTGGCCGCACTGTGCTTTCTGATGTTCGTGGCCTACCGCGGCTACAGCGTGATCCTGTTTGCGCCGGTCGCCGCGCTCGGCGCGGTGCTGTTGACCGATCCTTCGCTGGTTGCGCCGATGTTCACCGGCTTGTTCATGGACAAGATGGTCGGCTTCCTGAAGCTGTACTTCCCGGTGTTCCTGCTCGGTGCGGTGTTCGGCAAGCTGATCGAGCTGTCGGGGTTCTCCAAGGCGATTGTCGCCGCGACCATCCGCCTGTTCGGCGCCGGCCGGGCGATGCTGTCGATCGTGGTGGTGTGCGCGCTGCTGACCTACGGCGGCGTGTCGCTGTTCGTGGTGGTGTTCGCGGTGTACCCGTTTGCCGCCGAACTGTTCCGTCAGAGCGACATCCCCAAGCGGCTGATCCCCGGCACGATCGCGCTGGGTGCCTTCACTTTCACCATGGATGCGCTGCCGGGCACACCGCAGATCCAGAACATCATCCCGACCACGTTCTTCGGTACCAACACCTGGGCGGCGCCATGGCTGGGCACGATAGGCGCAGTGTTCATCGTTGCCGTCGGCCTGCTCTACCTCGACTGGCGGCGCCGTGCCGCGCTGGCGGCCGGCGAAGGCTACGGCGACCAGCTGCTCAACGAACCTGCACCGTTCGCCGGCGGCACCCTCGCGCACCCGGCGATCGCGATCCTGCCGCTGGTCCTGGTCGGCGTGGTCAACAAACTGCTGACCGTGGCCATCCCGCGCTTCTATGGCGAAGCGCACAGCTTCGATCCCGCGGTGATCGGCAGTGCCACGCCGGTGGTGCAAGAGGTGTCCAAGGTCGCGGCGATCTGGGCCGTGCAGGGAGCGCTGCTGGTCGGCATCGTCACCGTGCTCGCGTTCGCCTGGAAGCCGGTGGTGGCGAGCTTCGCCGAAAGCAGCAAGTCGGCCATCGGTGGTGCATTGCTGGCGGCGATGAACACCGCATCGGAGTATGGCTTTGGCGCGGTGATCGCCGCCCTGCCCGGTTTCCTGGTCGTGGCCAATGCTCTGGCCGCCATCCCCAATCCGCTGGTCAACGAAGCGGTGACCGTCACCGCGCTGGCCGGCATCACCGGCTCGGCGTCGGGCGGCATGAGCATCGCCCTGGCGGCCATGGCCGACACCTTCATCGCCAATGCCAATGCGGCCGGCATACCCATGGAAGTGCTGCATCGCGTCGCCGCGATGGCGTCGGGCGGCATGGACACGCTGCCGCACAACGGCGCGGTGATCACCCTGCTGGCGGTGACGGGCCTGTCGCATCGCCAGGCCTACAAGGACATCTTCGCCATCACGCTGATCAAGACCGCCGCGGTTTTCGTGGTGATCGGGACGTTCTACGCGACCGGACTGGTCTGATCGGGCTGTTCGATCGGCAGTGACACCGTCACCACCGTCGTATCGTCCGGATTGGTGGTCGTGGTGAAGCCCAGTCGCCGGCACATGTCGAGCATGGTGCGGTTCTCCTGCAGCACCTCGCCCTCGATCGAGCGCAGGCCCAGCCAGCGCGCGTATTCGATGATCGTCTGCATCAGGCGCCAGCCCAGGCCCTGCCCCTTGAGGTCCGAGCGCACCAGGATGCCGTACTCGCCGTGGTCGTAGTTGGCGTCGGCATGCAGGCGCACCGCACCGAGCATCTCGCCGTCGTCCGGGTCGATGGCCACCAGTGCAATCGAGCGGGCGTAGTCGAGCTGGGTCAGCTGGGCGATGAACTCGTGGCTGAAATGGCGGATGGTCTGGAAGAATCGCAGGCGCAGGTCTTCGTCCGTCACCTTGGTGAAGAAACGTCGGAACAACTCGTCATCCTCCGGCCGCACCGGTCGCAGGAACGCTGCACTGCCGTCGGACAGTTCGAGCGTGCGCTCCCATTCCTTCGGATAGGGCCGGATCGCGAACCGCGGGTGGCCGGGGCCTTTGTGCAGCGTGCGCGAAGGTGACAGGCCGATGCGGGCGTCGACGGCGATGACGCCGTCGCGGTCGGCCAGCAGCGGGTTGATGTCGACCGCGAGGATCTGCGGAATATCGGCCACCAGCTGCGCCAGCTTCACCAGCGTCATGGCCACCGCGCGCTCGTCGGCGGCGGGCACATCGCGGTACGCCTTGAGGATGCGCGACACGCGGGTGCGGCCGATCATCTCGTGTGCCAGGCGAAGGTCCAGCGGCGGCAACGCCAGCGCCTTGTCGTCTATCACCTCGACCGCGGTACCGCCGCGACCGAACACGATCACCGGTCCGAACGTGTCGTCGTCGACCATGCCGATGATCAGTTCGCGCGCACGCGGCCGTGTCACCATCGGCTGGACCGTCACACCTTCGATGCGCGCATCGGGACGGGCGTCGCGTGCGCGTTGCAGGATTTCCCGGGCCGCATCGTGCACCGCCTGCGCGGTGAACAGGTTCAGGCGCACGCCGTCCACATCCGACTTGTGGCTGATGTGGGGCGACAGGATCTTGACCGCGACAGGCGTGCCTTCGGCCAGCAGCGGCGCGGACACGCGCACGGCGTCATCCGCATCCGCTGCCGGCAAGGTCGGCGTGATGGCGATCCCGTAGGCGCCCAGCACCCGCGCTACTTCCATCGGGTCGAGCCAGGACCTCCCCGCGCCCAGTGCGGCTTCGATCACCGTGCGCGCGGTGTCGGTGTCGACCACCAGGTCGTCGGGCATGCTGGGGGGCGTCTCCATCAGCGCCTGTTGCGCCTCGCGATGGCGCACGAGGTACATGAAACCGCGCACGGCGTCGGCTTCGGTCGCATAGGTCGGGATCCGCGCGGCATTCAGCCGCGCGGTGGCGTTCTCGTCCTTGCCCAGCCACACCGCGAACACCGGCTTGCGGCCACCGGACTTCATCGCCAATGCCTTCGCCTCGGCCAGCGCCTGCGCACGGCTGTCGGCGCCAATCAGCGCCGTCGGGACATTCAGGGCCAGCACGGCATCGTTGCCGGGATCGGCCAGCAGCGCGCCGATGGCTTCGCTGTAGGCGGCATTGTCGGCATCGCCATTGATGTCGACCGGGTTGCTGCGCGGCCACACCGACGAGGCCAGCGGTTCGAGACGCTGCACGGTCTGTTCGGACAACGCGGCGAGCGTGCCGCCCATGTCGACCAGGCGATCGGCGGCGAGCATGCCGGTGCCGCGGCCGTTGGCGAAGATCGCCAGGCGGCGGCCCGGGAAGGTGTGGGTCCGCCCCAGCGTTTCGGCCGCGGCGAACAGCTCATCCAGGGCGCTCACGCGCAGCATGCCGGCGCGATGGAACGCTGCCGCATAGACCGCATCGGGCGTCGCCAGCGCCGCCGAATGCGTGCGCACATCGGTCGCACGTTGCGAATGCCGGTCTGACTTGACCACCACGACCGGCTTCAATCGTGCCGCCGCGCGCGCCGCGGAAAGGAACTTGCGCGCGTCCCGGATGGACTCGACGTAAAGCAGGATCGCCCGCGTATAACGATCGCGCGCGAAGAAATCGAGCAGATCGGCGAAGTCGACATCGAGCGCATCGCCGAGCGAGGCAACCGCCGAGAATCCCACCGATCGGCGCGCTCCCCACTCCACCAAGGCCGCGGCGATCGCGGCCGATTGCGAGATCACGGCGAGGTCGCCCGGCAACGCTGCGTGCCCGGCGAAGCTGGCATTCAGGCGTGCATGTGGCGCGAGGATGCCCAGCGAATTGGGCCCGACGATGCGAAGGCCGTGCGCCCGCGCGACGCTGGCCAGTTCCGCCGCCGGCGACTGCGCACCCTGCCCCATGCCGGTGTTGAGCACGACGGCCGCCGACGCGCCTTTTTCCGCGGCGGCGATGGCGAACCTGGGCACGAGAGAATGCGGGGCTGCGATCACCACCAGTTCCGGCGTCCACGCGAGGTCCCTGATTCGCGACACCGAGGCAACGCCTTCGATCTCGGCGAAGTTCGGGTTGACCAGTCCGATCTGGCCAGCGAACCCGCCCTCGACCAGGTTGCGCAGCACCGCCCTGCCCGCCGACTGCTCGCGCGTGCTGCCGCCGACGACGGCGACCGAGGCCGGGCTGAAGACCGATTGGAGTCGATAGGTGCTCATTGCGCCTTACGATAGCCGGCCGACTGGTCAATGGCTTCGCACGGCGTTAGTATTTTAACTAACAGGCCGTCCCACAGCGGCCACGCGCCCGCCGCTGTGTCCGCCCCAACCCGCAAGATCCTCCACGTCGACATGGACGCCTTCTACGCGTCGGTCGAGCAGCGCGACGACCCCTCCCTGCGCGGACGGCCGGTGGTCGTGGCCTGGCGCGGAGCACGCTCGGTGGTCTGTGCCGCCAGCTACGAGGCGCGCAAGTTCGGGGTGCGTTCGGCCATGCCGGCGGTCCGCGCCGAGCGCCTGTGCCCGCAGGCGGTGTTCGTGCCGCCGGACTTCGTGCGTTACAAGGCCGTGTCGCGACAGGTCCGGGAGATCTTCGCCCGCCATACCGACCTGATCGAGCCGTTGTCGCTGGACGAGGCCTACCTCGACGTCACCAGCACCCGCAGCGGCATGGCCACGGCGACCGAAACGGCGGAAGCGATCCGCACGGCCATTCGCGAGGAAACCCACCTGACCGCTTCGGCCGGGGTCGCGCCCAACAAGTTCGTGGCCAAGATCGCCTCCGACTGGCGCAAGCCCGATGGCTTGTTCGTGGTTCGCCCGCACCAGGTCGAGAGCTTCCTGGCGCCATTGCCGGTCGGGCGACTGCCGGGCGTGGGCAAGGTCAGCGAGCAGCGCCTGGCCGAGCTCGGCATCGCCACCGTTGCCGACCTGCGCACGCTCGGCCTTGCCGTGCTGGAGCAGCACTTCGGTCGATGGGGACGACGCCTGCATGAACTGTCTTTCGGCATCGACGACAACCCGGTACAGCCCGAGCGGCCAACGCTGCAGATCTCGTCCGAGGACACGTTCGAGCGCGACCTGCCGATCGAGGAACTGGCACCGCACATCGAGCGGCTGGCGACGAAGACCTGGGAGGGCTACCAGCGCGAAATCGCCCGCGACGATTCGCGCATCGCGCGCACGGTGGTGCTCAAGCTCAAGACCTCGGACTTCCGCATCCTCACGCGCAGCCTGACGCCAGCGGAGCCGCCGTCTTCAGTGCAGGAGCTGACGCAGATCGCCTGCGACCTTCGCGCGCGCGTGGCGCTGCCGGCGCGCACCAAGTACCGGCTCGTCGGCGTCGGTCTTTCCGGCTTCGCCGATCGCGACGAAGCCGATGCGCAGAGTGACCTGTTCGCGGAGCATCAGGCCTAGCTGCCAGATCGCGGATTCTGGATTCTGGATGCTGGATTCTGGATGCGGTCGTAAAAGCCGGAGAGTCCCCGGCAACGTCAGCCGTGGGCGCTGCAGCCCCGGAAAAGGTCGAGGCTGGGGTCGTACTCCGGAGTGCTCACCTGCATCAGCCCGAGCACCGAGTGGAACAGGTTGTCCTGGCTCGCCGGTGCGGCGCTCTCGCGCCTCATGCAGCCCTGGTCGATCCCACGCGACGCGGCCATGCCGGGCGACAGCCACATCACCATCGGCACGCGGGTCTGCGTGTCCGGTGCGATCGCGTACGGAACGCCATGCAGGTACAGGCCGTTCTCGCCCAGCGACTCGCCGTGGTCGGACAGGTAGATCATGGCCGTGTCACGCCCGGTCTGCTCGGCCAGCACGCGGATCGTCCGCGCCAGGAAGTCGTCGGTGTGGAGCACGGCGTTGTCGTACGCGTTGACGATCTCGTCGCGACTGCACTTGCCCAGCTCGGGGGTTTCGCAGGTCGGCGTGAACCGGCGCATCGACGCGGGGTAGCGCTTGTAGTAGCTTGGACCGTGGTTGCCCAGCTGGTGCAGCACCACGACCATGTCGCCCTGCTTGCGGGCCACGGCCTCGCTCAGGCCCTTGAGCATCACCTCGTCCATGCAGCCTTCTGCCGTGCAGGCCTGCGGATCGCTGGCGTGCTCGAACGATTCGAATGCCAGGCCCTCGCAGACGCCCTTGCACCCGGTCTGGTTGTCGCGCCACAACGTGCCGATGCCGGCGTGCTCGAGCACGTGCAGCAAGGACTCGGAGTGATTGATCTTGTCCTTGTCGTAGTGCGCCCGCCCGTACGGCGAGAACATGCACGGCACCGAGACTTCGGTGGCCGAACCGCAGGACCTCATGTTGCTGAAGTTGATCGGAGCGATGTGGCTCAGCTGCGGCGTGGTGTCGCGGGCATAGCCGTTGAGGCCCCAGTTCTGCGCGCGCACGGTCTCGCCCACCACCAGTACCAGCAGGCGCGGCCTGGCACCCTCCGGACGGCCGATCACCTTGGCACTCGTGCCAATCGGCGTGCGTGGGCGGTTGTGTCCCGCCTGGTCGTCGCGCATCACCCTCGCCAGGGAGACGATGTAGTTGCCGGGCGTGATGAGATGGCGCACCTCGCGATGGTTGCGCATCAGCGCCGAGAGGTCCTGGAACGATGCCAGCGCCGCACCGGACGCAACCACCAGGGTCAGGACAATGCAGCCCACGCGCACCGCGATCGCGCGTCCCAACGGACGGCGACGCAGGCGCACGCGCCACAGCAGCAGCGACGGCAGGAGACCCAGCACCACCAGGCTCGGCACCATGCCCAGCGTGATCAGCTCGCCCGACTCCTTGCCATCGGTGTGCAGGATGTTGCGCAGCATGTCGGCATCGAGATAGACCGTGTACTGGCTCATGAAGTGCGATGCCGCGGCCGTGACCAGCAGCAGCACGGTGAGCACCGGCTTGGCACTCCATCGGTTGAGCAGCAGGCACAGCAACAGCATGTTCAGCGCGCCGATCATCACCACCAGGCTGGCGCCCGTGCCGACTCCACGCAGGCCGTGCAACGCGCCAAGCGCGATCACTTCGCGGAAGAACGCCGTGTTGCAGAACAGCGTGAAGAAAGCCGCCGCCACGAGCGCGAGCATCTCCACCGAGAGCTCTGGACCCACGGCGAAGAACTGGCGGAACTGCTGCGCGAGGGCTCCGAGGAGCTGCGGGCGACCGCGGACAACCGAATTCATCGCGCCGCCTCCGCCGATGTGGCGACAGGCATCGTCGCCGCGTCGGCCACGGCCGGACGCCTGCGGAACCACAGAAACACCGCCAGGGCGCTGCCCCAGCAGATCGCCAGGGTCCACAGGTCATGCGACAGGAAGTGGGCGCCGCGCAGCTGCTGCGACAACCCGAACGTCAGGCCGGCCACCATGCCAACGGCCAACCCCAGCCAGCGCCAGCGAGGGCGCACCGACCACAGGAAGAAGTAGAGCGACAACCAGGCGTAGCCACCGCTGGCATGCCCGGCCGGGAAGCAGGCACCGCGCGACATGCCCAGCGGTCGCATCGCGAACAGGCCGACGTATTCGCGCGCGCCGCCATAACGCACCAGGTCCCACGGGCAATCCATGTTGGACCAGGACTTCAACCATGCGACGAGCGCAGTCGAGACAGCAACGGACACCAGCAGGCAGGCCAGCGGCCGCCGCAGCATTCCCCAACCCGGGCGTGTGCGCGCCACGATCCAGGCTGCCAGAACCGTCAACCAGGCCATGCTGCTGACATCGCGGCCAATGCGGTGGATGACCTGCTCGGTGATGAAGTCGTGTCGCAGCTGCCACTGCCCGCCCTGCCAGGCGTACATGCGGTCGGCCAGCCACTGGTCGCCGCCAAGCACCATCGACCACAGCACCAGCGCCGCAAAGACGATCAGCGGAATCCAGGCATGGAGGACGTAGAAGCGCGAGCCGGGTCCGCCGCTCCCCGGCAGAGGCCAGCGCTGCGGCGCCAGCCAGGAAGCGGAGCCGCTGGCGACGCGGGATTTCATGGAAGGAGAGTTGTTCATGCTGCCTGGAGCGATCTTCGGGACGCATTCCGGAGTCGGAATGGCGGCGATGATCCGCAGCGGGTTGTCGGAAAGCGGTGGGAGTGCTCGCCAGACGCCGCAAGTTCGTATGCATTCGTTCAGCGTCGGCTCGGTCGGTTGGCGTCCTGCGCCTTTGCAGGATTCCCCTTCCGCACAGTCACGGAGTATCGTCGGCCCGTTCCGACAGGTTTCCGACGAACGACAGCGCAAGCTGTCCGGCTCGGTGCAACTCGCGTCCGTGCCTGCTGCAACAAAGGAAAGGGCGACTGCCTATGCGCGTGCTGGTGGTGGAGGACAATCGCAATCTGGTCGCCAACCTCTTCGACTATTTCGAAGCGCGCGGCTACACCCTGGATGCGGCGCCGGACGGCCCCACCGGGCTGCACCTTGCGATCACCCAGGACTTCGATGCGATCGTGCTTGACTGGATGCTGCCGCGCATGGACGGCCGCGAAGTGCTGAGCCGGTTGCGCGATGCTGGCCGCAACATGCCGGTGCTGATGCTGACCGCGCGCGACGAGCTTCCCGACAAGATCGCCGGCTTCCGCGCCGGCGCCGACGACTACCTGACCAAGCCCTTCGACCTGCCCGAACTCGAAGTGCGGCTTGAGGCACTGGTCGCGCGCGCAAGCGGACGAGGCCGCAGCCGCGTGCTGCAGGTGGCCGACCTGCGGCTTGACCTCACCACGCTCGACGTGACCCGCAATGGGCAGGCGCTGCACTTGTATCCGGCCTGCCGGAAACTGCTGGAAGTGCTGATGCAGGCCAGTCCAGCCGCGGTTACGCGGGATCGGCTCGAGCATGCGCTTTGGGGTGACGACCCGCCCGACGGCGACATGCTGCGCTCTCACATCTACGAACTGCGCCGCAGCGTCGACGGGCCGTTCGACACCAAACTCATCCAGACCCTGCCGCGCGTGGGCTATCGCATCGCCCCCGCTGGCGCGCCCCCGGTTGCCGCGGACGCCGCCGCGGAGACCAGGCCGTGAGCGCTCCCCGTTCCGGCCTGCGCCGCCGCATCCTGCTGGGGTTGCTCGGCTACGTGGTGGTGCTGACCGTCGCGGTGATCCTGCACGGTTTTCTCGTCAACGAGCACGCCGAGCAACTGGTTTGGCAAGGCCTGCTCGACGCCGAGCTCGACCACATCCGCGAGCTGAGCAGCAAGGATCCTGATTACCGCTGGGTCGACACATCCAACATCGCCCTCTACGACGGCCGTAATCCCGCAGACATACCGCCCGCATTGCGCTCGCTCGAACCGGGCGTGCATGACGAAGTGGTGGTCGACGGTGTCGAGCGCGTCGTACTGGTGCGCGAAGTGGAGGGCCGGCCGATCATGCTGGCGCTGGACATCACCGCCCTGGAACAGCGCGAATTCGACATGGGTCTGACCGTGGTCGGCTCGGCCGTCACCATGATCGTGCTGCTCGGAATCGCGATCGCCTGGAGCGTCAACCGACTGGTGCGTCCGCTCAGCGAGGTCGCCAAGGACATTGCCCATCTGCAACCGGACCATTCCGGGCAGCGCATCGAAGTGCCGGAGTCGGCCACCAGCGAACTGGTGGTGATCGCCGACGCCCTCAACGATTACCTGCAGCGCAACGACCGCTTCGTTGAACGCGAGCGCACCTTCATCGACAGCGCCAGCCACGAACTGCGCACGCCGATCGCCGTCATCGCCGGTGCCAGCGAGATTGCGCTGCAGCAGCCCGACGTGCCTGCAGGCACGCGCGGCCAGCTCAACCGCATCCAGCGCACCGCCCGCGATGTCGAACAGCTGATCTCGCTGCTGCTGGTGCTGGCCAAGGACCCGGCGCGCCTGGCCGGCGTCAGCGACCGCGTCGCCCTGGACCAGTTGCTGCCGGAAATCGTCGACGACCACCGCCACTTGACCCGGGACAAGGACCTGGTGCTGTCGGTGTCCTCGCTGTTGCCGTGCGAGATCCTGGCACCCCTTCCAATCGTCCAGGCCGCCATCGGCAACCTGCTGCGCAACGCCATCGAGCACAGCGACCGCGGCGAAATCACGATCCGCCTGGAGGCACCTGCAACCGTCGTTATCGACGACCCGGGCCACGGCATGACGCCGGAAGAGATCAGCGCGATCTACGCCAAGGTCGCCCGCGGCGGCGGCGAGCGTCACGGCGGCGGCATCGGCCTGGACCTCATCTCGCGCCTGTGCGAGCACCTGGGGTGGAAGCTGGATATCGCCTCTGATGCCGGGCATGGCACGACGACGACATTGCGGTTCGTGGCCTGACGCAGAGCAACGTCGCTGGGTTCCCGCCTTCGCGGGGATGACGGGCTGAAGCAACGTCCATGGGTTCCCGCCTTCGCGGGAATGACGGGCAAAGAAAAAGCGGGCCGAAGCCCGCTTTTCCAGATTCCAGCGATTACGGCAGCGGCTTACTCAGCCGGCACGCCCTCGCCTTCCTCGACGGCCTTGATCGACAGGCGGATACGGCCCTGCTTGTCGACTTCCAGCACCTTGACCTTGACCACATCGCCTTCCTTGAGCTTGTCGGAGACCTTCTCGACGCGCTCGCTGGAGATCTGCGACACGTGGACCAGACCGTCCTTGCCCGGCAGGATCGTGACGAATGCACCGAAGTCCATGATCTTGGCGACCTTGCCCTCGTAGATGCGGCCCGGCTCGACGTCCGACGTGATCTGCTCGATGCGTGCCTTCGCAGCCTGGGCGGCGGCGGCATTGACCGAAGCGATGACGATGGTGCCGTCGTCCTGGATGTCGATCTGCGTGCCGGTCTCCTTGGTGATGGCCTGGATGGTCGAACCACCCTTGCCGATCACTTCGCGGATCTTGTCCGGGTGGATCTTCATCGTCAGCAGGCGCGGCGCGAACTCGCTCAGCTCACCGCGCGGCGTGGTGATGGCGTTGGCCATCTCGCCGAGGATGTGCAGGCGGCCGGCCTTGGCCTGGGCCAGGGCGGCCTTCATGATCTCTTCGGTGATGCCCTGGATCTTGATGTCCATCTGCAGCGCCGAGATACCTTCCGAGGTACCGGCCACCTTGAAGTCCATGTCACCCAGGTGATCTTCGTCGCCCAGGATGTCGCTCAGGACGACGAAGTTGTCGCCTTCCTTCACCAGGCCCATCGCGATGCCGGCGACCGGTGCCTTGATCGGCACGCCCGCGTCCATCAGCGCCAGCGACGAACCGCAGACCGATGCCATCGACGAGGAACCGTTCGACTCGGTGATCTCCGAAACGACGCGGATCGTGTACGGGAACTCTTCCATCGTCGGCATGACAGCGAGCACGCCGCGCTTGGCGAGGCGGCCGTGGCCGATTTCGCGACGCTTCGGGCCCATCATGCGGCCGGCTTCACCCACCGAGAACGGGGGGAAGTTGTAATGGAACAGGAAGTGTTCCTTGTACTCGCCCGAGACGGCGTCGATGATCTGGCCATCGCGCGCAGTGCCCAGGGTGGCAACCACTATTGCCTGCGTCTCACCGCGGGTGAACAGCGAGGAGCCGTGGGTACGCGGCAGCACGCTCACCTTCGAGGCGATCGGGCGGACAGTGTCGAGGGCGCGACCGTCGATGCGGACCTTGGTGCTGAGCACCGAGTTGCGCATGGTCTGGTACTCGAGCTCGCCGAATTCCTTCGACAGCTCACCGGTGCTCCAGCCATCGGCTTCGGCGCGGCCGGCCAGCGACTGCAGCACGTCCTTCTTGATCGCGCTGATGGCGTCGCGGCGCTGCAGCTTGTCGCGGACCTGGAAGGCCTGCTCGAGCTGGCTGCCAACGGCTTCCTTGAGCGCGCCGATCAGGGCGTCGTTCTTGGCCGGAGCCTTCCAGTCCCACGACTTGGTGCCGGCTTCGACGACCAGTTCGTTGATGATGTTGATGACCTTCTGCATCTCGCGATGACCGAACATCACCGCGCCCAGCATCACGTCTTCCGACAGCACCTTGGCCTCGGACTCGACCATCAGCACCGCGTTCGAGGTACCGGCGACGACGAGCTCCAGCTCGGAGTCGGCCAGCTCGGACACGGTCGGGTTCAGCAGGTACTGGCCGTTCTTGTAGCCGACCTTGGCAGCGCCGATCGGGCCGTCGAACGGCGCACCGGTCAGGGCCATGGCAGCCGAAGCGCCGATCAGCGCCGGGATGTCACCGTCGATTTCCGGGTTCATCGACATCACGGTGGCGATGATCTGGACTTCGTTGCGGAAGTCCTCCGGGAACAGCGGACGGATCGGGCGGTCGATGAGGCGGGAGATCAGCGTCTCCTTCTCGGTCGCACGGCCCTCACGCTTGAAGAAGCCACCCGGGATGCGGCCACCAGCGTAGAACTTCTCCTGGTAGTCCACGGTCAGCGGGAAGAAGTCCTGGCCTTCGCGCGCGCTCTTGGCAGCCACGGCGGTGACCAGCAGTACGGTGTCGTCCATCTTGACGAGGACGGCGCCGCCGGCCTGGCGGGCGATCTCGCCGGTTTCCAGCGTTACCTGATGGTTGCCGTACTGAAAGGTCTTGGTGATTTTTGCCACGTTGGGTTCCTATCGTTTCGATGCGGTCCGGTCGGGGCCCCTGCCCCGCTCCGGTCGGCCGACATTTGCGGCCTCTAAAAACAAACCGCGGCGCATCGCTGCGCCGCGGTGGGTAATGCGTTTAGCGACGCAGGCCGAGTTTCTCGATCAGTGCCTTGTAGCGCTCGTTGTCCTTGCGCTTGAGGTAGTCGAGCAGGCTGCGGCGGCGGTTGACCATCTGGAGCAGACCGCGGCGGCTGTGGTGGTCCTGCTTGTGGACCTTGAAGTGGCCGGTGAGCTGCTCGATGCGTGCGGTCAGCAGGGCGACCTGGACTTCCGGCGAACCGGTGTCGTTGGCGCCGCGCTTGTTGTCTTCAATAACTTTGCTGGTGTCGATGGACATCTTTGAATTGCCTCGTAGATGCGTGGCCTGCAGAAGCGAATCGGTCGCGGGGAATCCGCGCCAAAGCACCGCTTGGCCCGCCGTTTTCTGGAATGGTGCTGAAGGGAATGCTGAAGTGCTTGAAAAGCGGCGAAATTGTATCAGCCCGCCCCGGCGATTGCGACCTGAATTGTGACAACCGACAAGCGTTTGGCCGTTCAGGCCGACGGCGCCACCGGCTGTTCAGGCTCGCGGGTCGCGGCCGCCGCCCAGCGGAACAGGCGCTGCGGTGAAAGCTTGCCGCCTTCGCGCTGGGCCAGGCCCAGGCAGCGCCCGGTGAGCGAATGGACCGCGACCAGCCCGTCTTCCCCCGCCTCGCAGTCGATGGTCTGGCCGTGGCCGAAACGAAGCGCCGCCTCGGCGTCGATCGCGGCGCGCGGGAAGGCGCTCAGGCCGGCCTCGATCGGCAGCAGGCAGCCGTCGAGCACCGCTTCGCCCTGGGCGGCGACCTCGCGCAAGGCGTCCAGCGTGAACATGCGCGGCTGGCTGAACGGATCGACCCAGAGCCGGCGCAGGCTGGCGACATGGGCGCCGCAGCCCAGCGCCTCGCCGAGGTCGCGGACCAGGCTGCGGACATACGTGCCAGAACCGCATTCGACATGCAGGCGCAGGCGCACCCCATCGGGCCCCTGCTCGCGCTCCAGGAGGTTGAAGCGGTGCACGACGACATCGCGCTCGGGCGCCTCGATGGCTTCGCCGCGGCGTGCCTTGGCGTACAGCGGTTCGCCGCCCTGCTTGAGCGCGGAATAGATCGGTGCGCGCTGGCGGATGGCGCCGCGCAGCGGTGCAAGCGCCGCTTCGATGGTGGCGTCGTCGAGTTCGGGGACGGGGCGCTGCAGCAGTGGCGCGCCGTCGGCGTCGTCACTGTCGGTGGTCAGGCCCATCACCGCGGTGGTTTCGTAGGCCTTGCTGGAGCCCAATAGCAGGCCAGCGATCTTGGTCGCCTCGCCGAAGCAGATCGGCAGCAGGCCGGTGGCCAGCGGATCGAGGCTGCCGGTGTGGCCGCCTTTCTCGGCGCGGAACAGGTGTCGCACCTGTTGCAGGGCCTGGTTCGAGCTGAGACCCTGCGGCTTGTCCAGCAGGACGATGCCGTCGAGTGCACGAAACACGGTACGGGGCTTCTTTCTCATCAGGTCCGGGAATCGTGCGGGCTGTGCCGCTGGGATGCGCATACGTTCCCGCGGATGCGGGACGGCTGCAACTGGGGGGCCGGTGGCCCCCTCAACCCTTTCAGCTTTCGCTGTCGTCGTCAGCCGGCATTGGGCCGGCCTCGTCGCGCAGCAGGTTGTCGATGCGCTCACCACGATCGACCGAGTCGTCGTAGTGGAAATGCAGCTCGGGCACGTGCCGCATCTTCACCGCGCGGCCCAGCTGGAATCGCAACTGCGGGGCGAGTTCCTTGAGCGCCTTGACGGCCTCGCGCGAACGCTCCTGCTGCAACGCGGTGACGAAGACCTTGGCATGGGCCAGGTCACGGGTGATTTCGACATCGGACACGCTGACCGACGGCAGGCCGTGCTCGCGCACGGCCTGGTGCACGATCGTACCCAGCTCCCTGCGGAGCTGGGCGGAAACGCGATCGGTGCGGTGGAACGACTTGGTCGGCATGGTCTTCTACTTCCGGATCAGAGCGTGCGCTGGACTTCGATGCGCTCGAAGCACTCGATCTGGTCGCCCGGCTTGACGTCGTTGTACGCCTTCACGCCGATGCCGCACTCGGTGCCGTTGCGCACCTCGTCGACGTTCTCCTTGAAGCGGCGCAGCGATTCCAGCTCGCCTTCGAAGACCACGGCGTTGTCGCGCAGCACGCGGATCGGCTTGTGGCGCTTGACCACGCCCTCCACCACCATGCAGCCGGCAACCGCGCCGAACTTCGAGCTGCGGAACACGTCGCGGACTTCGGCGGTGCCGATGATCTCTTCGCGGATCTCGACGCCGAGGATGCCCGAGGCCACCTGCTTCACCTGGTCGATCACGTCATAGATGATCGAGAAGTAACGCAGGTCGACGCCGTAGGAATCGATCACCTTGCGGGCCGATGCATCGGCGCGCACGTTGAAGCCGATCACGGTGGCCTTGGCGGTGGCCGCGGCATTGGCGTCGGACTCGGTGATGCCGCCCACGCCGGAGCTGATCACGTTGATGCGGATCTGGTCGTTGGACAGCGCCGTCAGCGACTGGCGCAGTGCCTCGACCGAACCCTGCACGTCGGCCTTGATGACCAGGTTGAGGCTCAGCTGGCCCTCGCCCTTGCCCATCTGCGCCATGATGTCTTCCATGCGGTTGCCCGCGGCGGCGACCAGGCGCGACTCGCGACGCTTGGCGTCACGCTGCTGGGCGACATCCTTGGCCAGGCGCTCGTCCTCGACCACGACGAAATCGTCGCCGGCATCGGGCACGCCCGACAGACCGAGCACCTGCACCGGGATCGACGGACCGGCCGACGGAACCTGCGAACCGGTTTCGTCGAACAGCGCACGCACGCGGCCGTACTGCACGCCGCAGACGAGGTAGTCGCCCTTCTTCAGCTCGCCCTGCTGGACCAGCACGGTCGCAACCGGGCCGCGGCCCTTGTCGAGCGACGACTCGATCACCACGCCGGTCGCGCGACCGGTGGCGACCGCACGCAGTTCGAGCACTTCGGCCTGGATCGAAATCGCATCGAGCAGGTTGTCGACGCCCAGGCCGGTCTTTGCGGACAGCTCGACCATCTGGGTCTCGCCACCGAAGTCTTCGGCGACGACGTCTTCGCTGAGCAGCTCGTTCTTGACGCGCAGCGGATCGGCGTCGGACTTGTCGATCTTGTTGATCGCCACGATCAGCGGCACGCCGGCCGCCTTGGCGTGCTGCACGGCTTCCTTGGTCTGCGGCATGACGCCGTCGTCGGCGGCAACCACCAGCACGACGATGTCGGTCAGCTTGGCGCCGCGCGCGCGCATCGAGGTGAACGCCGCGTGGCCCGGGGTGTCGAGGAAGCTGATGACGCCCTTGTCGGTTTCGACGTGGTAGGCACCGATGTGCTGGGTGATGCCACCGGCTTCGCCGGAGGCGACCTTGGTGCGGCGGATGTAATCCAGCAGCGAGGTCTTGCCGTGGTCGACGTGGCCCATGATGGTGACCACCGGCGGACGCGCGATCTTGTCGCCCTGCGCCTCTTCGACGTGGGCCAGCAGTGCGTCCTCGGCGGAACCGGCATCGGCCTTGACCACGTTGTGGCCGAGTTCCTCGGTCACCAGCGCGGCGGTGTCATGGTCGATCGACATGTTGATCGTCGCCATCACGCCCATCTTGAACAGCGCCTTGACCACGTCGCCGCCCTTGAGCGCCATCTTCTGCGCGAGGTCGGCAACCGTGATCGTCTCGCCGATGGCGACGTCACGCACGATCGGGGCCGTCGGGCGGGTGAAACCGCTACCGGACCGGCTCTGCTCGTTCTGGCGACGCTGCGGCTTGGACTTGCCACGCACGTTGGTGGTGCGGCGCGCGCGGTCGGAGGCACTCAGGTGCATCTGGCCTGCGAAGCGGTTGGTGCGGTCGTCATCCTCGACGCCTGCGACCATCGCGTGCGAGCCGCGGGTCTTGTGCGCCGGAGCGCCACGGGCCGGTTCGGCGGCGCGCGGTGCGGCCGGCTTGGCCGGCGGATGGCCGTGACCGTGCGTGCTCGGCGGCTTGCGCACGGCAGCCGGCGAATCCTCGTCGGCGACGAGGACGCTGGCGTCGGCGAGCTTCGCCTTTTCCTCTTCCTCGGCCTTCAGGCGCGCGGCTTCCTCCGCCTCGCGGCGGGTAGCCGCGATGGCGTCGGCACGACGCTTGTCGTCGGCAGCCAGCTTTTCCTGTTCGGCAAGGTTGCGCTGCTTGGATTCCTCCAGCTTGCGCAGGATCTCGGCGCGCTCGTCACCTGGCGACTGGCCTTCGCTGGGCTTGACCAGCGTGACCTTCTTTCGCACGACGACGTCGACCGTGGTCTTGTTCTTGCCGCCGCCGACAGTGATTTCCTGCTTGCGGCTGCGATTGAGGGTGATCTTCTTCGCAGCGTCGTCGCTGGCTTCGACCTTTTCGGTCTTGCCATGGGCGCGCTTGAGGAAGCCGAGCAGCTTGACTTTCTCGATACTGGTCACGACCTGATCGGGGCCGCTGAAAGTCATGCCGGCCTCGGCCAGCTGCTCCAGCAACTTCTCGACCGGCGTGTTCACCAGTTCGGCCAGCTTGCGGATGGTGGTTTGCTGCGACATTCGGATTCCGTGTCCTCGTTGCGCGGGACGAGTCCCGCGCGTGTGGGCGTCATTCTAGACCTGCGGCCATTGGCCGGTCAGAACTCGGCGGTATTCATTCAAACCAGTGCTTGCGCGCTTCCATGATCAGGGCGGCAGCACGGGCTTCGTCGATACCTTCGATATCGGTCAGCTCGTCCGTCGCCATATCGGCCAGATCGTCACGGGTCACCACGCCACGCGCGGCAAGCGCGTAGGCGGTGGCTTCGTCCATGCCTTCCAGCTCGAGCAGGTCGGCCGCCGGCTGGTGCTCGTCGAGCTCCTCTTCCGCGGCCAGGGCCTCGTTGAGCAGCGCGTCGCGGGCACGCGAACGCAGCTCCTCGACGATGTCCTCGTCGAAGCCCTCGACGGCGAGCAACTCGCCGACCGGGACGTAAGCAATTTCCTCGACCGTGCTGAAGCCTTCCGAGACCAGGATGCCGGCGATTTCCTCGTCGACCTCAAGCTTTTCCTGGAACAGCGACTTGGCGGCGGTCTGCTCGGCCTCGGACTTGGCGGTGACCTGGTCCTGGGTCATCACGTTGAGCTGCCAGCCCGACAGGCGGCTGGCCAGGCGCACGTTCTGGCCGCCCTTGCCGATCGCCTGTGCCAGACGGTCCTCGGCCACGGCCAGGTCCATCGAATGCTTTTCTTCATCGACGATGATCGACTGCACTTCGGCCGGCGCCATCGCGTTGATGACGAACTGGGCCGGGTTGTCGGACCACAGCACGATGTCGACGCGCTCGCCGTTGAGCTCGTTGCTCACGGCCTGCACGCGCGAACCGCGCATGCCGATGCAGGCGCCGATCGGATCGGTGCGGTTGTCGTGGGCGAGCACGGCGATCTTGGCGCGGTCGCCCGGGTCGCGTGCACAGGCCTTGATCGAGACCAGGCCCTGGCCGACTTCCGGCACTTCGAGCTTGAACAGTTCGATCATGAACTCCGGGGCGGCGCGGCTGATGAACAGCTGCGGGCCGCGCGGCTCGCTGCGCACGTCGAACAGGTAACCGCGGACGCGGTCGCCGGTACGCAGGACGTCGCGCGGGATGCCCTTGTCCTTGGGGATGATCGCTTCGGCGTTGCCGCCGAGGTCGACGTAGATGTTGCCGCGCTCGACGCGCTTGACCACGCCGGTGACCAGCTCGCCAACGCGATCCTTCCAGCCGTCGACGACCTGCTGGCGCTCGGCCTCGCGCACGCGCTGGACGATGACCTGCTTGGCGGCCTGGGCGGCGATGCGGCCGAACTCCGGGTTCTCGATCTGCTCTTCGATGTAGTCGCCGACTTCGACGCCTTCGACCTCGTCGATCGCGTCCATCATGCGGATCTGGCGGTCCGGCGACTCCATGACGACGTCGTCGGCGACGACTTCCATGCGGCGGAAGGTTTCGTAGCTGCCGTCCTTCTGGTCGATCGCGACGCGCACGAGCACGTCTTCGTCGTGATAGCGCTTCTTCGCGGCCGAAGCCAACGCGGCCTCGATGGCCTCGAAGATGACTTCACGCGGTACGCCCTTCTCGTTGGCGACTGCATCCACGACCAGCAACAGTTCCTTGCTCATCTCGTTACTCCGCACGTTGGCGCTGGTGCGCCGCCGGCAATTGGGTGGTTACCAAGGTTGTTTTTACTTCTTGCCCTTCGCAGGACGGCGCTTTTTTTCAGGCGCGCCCTGTGCAGGCTTGTCTTTTCCGGGCTTGACCGGAGCGAATCCCAGCGCGGCCCAATCCGGGACCAGGCGCGCCTTGTCGATGTTGCCGACGGCGACGGCGAACTCGTTCGCCTCGACGCCATCAATGTGGAACACGATCGTGTCGCCATCGACGCGGGCGATCTTCCCGGTCAGGCGACGACGACCGTCCTGCGGCAACTTCAGGCCGACCTTCGCGGTCTCGCCGAGGAAGCGCTGGTAATGCGCGAGCGTGAACAGTGGTCGATCGATACCCGGCGACGACACTTCCAGCGTGTACATACCGCTGATCGGATCCTCGACGTCGAGCTGCGCGGACACCTCGCGGCTGACTGCCTCGCAATCCTCGATCGTCACCGAGCGCGGCTGCCCGTCCGCGTCCGTCTCCTGACCCGCGGGCACGTCGATGTACAGACGCAGCACCGCGCTGCCGGGAGCCGGCAGGTATTCGGCGCCCAGCAGCTCGACCCCCAGCGACTGGACGGTCGGGGTGAGCAGCCTGGCAATTTCGACAGCTTTATCAGACACGCGTACGACTCCCGCGATAAATGCTCCAGGGACCGGCCAAAACGACTGCCAGCCGATCCAGGGACTGAATTACATGCAACCTTTGACTCGGTCTTGCGACAAGCACGTGCGACCACGAACCAAGCCACGAACAACGAAAAAGGGCCCTTGCGGGCCCCTTGTCCGTACAGCTGGATGTCGGCGTGGTCACGCTGGGCGTGCCCACAAAGCCCGGCCTTTGGCCTTGGGACCGCCCGGATTCCGGGTGGTCCGAGGGCACGGGGCCCTGGCCGAAGCTGGTAGCGGGGGTTGGGCCAGCGTCCCGAAGGACCGGTCACCAAACCGCTAGGCCGCACATGATACCGGGTTGCCCCGGGATGGTGCAAACCCTTTCAGGCCGCCTGACCGGGCACCTCATACAGCGCAGGTACCTGCCCGGGGATGGCCGCCCTGCCCTGGCCGTGAACCTGAGATAGCTGCCGGGGCCAAGGATTTCAAGGCCGCTCGCGGCTCCGGATGCCGACCCGTCACCGCGGAAGAGAACTTCCGCTACCAGAGATGGATACGCGGGAAGCGACTCGGTTCGACTCACCGGCAGCATCGTTCGAGTCGACGTGGCAACTGGATCGATCGTCACGACTCGCATGCGAAAGCTGGACATGCGAAGCCGGAACGCAAAAACAAAAAAGCCGATGGCTCATCGCTGAGGCATCGGCTTGATCGTTGTTCCCGGGATTGCTCGTCAATCTTCCCGGAAGAATGTGGTAGCGGGGGCAGGATTTGAACCTGCGACCTTCGGGTTATGAGCCCGACGAGCTGCCAGACTGCTCCACCCCGCACCAGAACGACAATGTTAACGTGTGACGCGAATCTTCGCAAGCCCGATTCAGAGTTTTCTGTTCAGGGGCTGCGAAATGACGTTCCGATCAGCCCGCAAATGCGCGCTGGCACCACGCCATGATCGGGCTCCACGCCAAGCCCAGCGCGAGCAGCGCCAGTGCATTCACGCCGAACACGATGCGCAGCGGACGATCGCTGCTCGCTTCCATCGGCGGGCCTTCTGGCTCGTCGAAGTACATCACCTTGATCACGCGCAGGTAGTAGAACGCGCCGATCACGGCGAACACCACACCGACCAGGGTCAGCCACAGCATGTCGCCCTGCAGCGCTGCACGCAGCACCGCCAGCTTCGACCAGAAGCCGAGGAACGGCGGCACGCCGGCCAGCGAGGCCATCACGCACAGCACCAGGCCGGCCATCCACGGGCTGCGGGCGTTGAGGCCCTTGTAGTCGTCAATGCGGTCGGCTTCGAAGCCGCGACGCGACAGCACCACGATCGCACCGAAGGCCGCGGCCGACATGATCGCGTAGCTGATCGCATAGAACAGCGCCGCAGCGAATCCTTCGCGACCGCCACCGGCCAGGCCGACGAACAGGAAGCCGACGTGCGACACGGTCGAATACGCCAGCAGTCGCTTGAGGTTGCTCTGCACCATCGCGCTGAGGTTGCCGATCGCCAGCGACAGCACCGCGATACCGGCCAGCAGCAGGCGCCACTGGTCCTCGAACGGGGCCGCGCCGACTTCAAGCAGGCGGTAGGTCATGCCGAACGCGGCCAGCTTGGGCGCCGAACCGATGAACAGCGTGATCGGCGTCGGCGCACCGTGGTAGACGTCCGGCAGCCACATGTGGAACGGCGCCGCGCCGAACTTGAAGGCGATGCCGGCGACGACGAAGACGACGCCGGTGATCAGCATCAGCGACGAGCCGTCGGCGATCTTCGCCTGCGCCGCGATGGCGATCTGGTCGAGCTGCAGCGAACCGGTGGCGCCGTAGATCAGCGACAGGCCGTACAGCAGCAGGCCCGAGGCGAGCGCGCCGAGGACGAAGTACTTGATCGCCGCTTCAGACGCCAGCGGGCTGTCGCGGTCGATCGCGACCAGTGCGTAGGAGCACAGCGCCAGCATTTCCAGGCCGAGGTAGACCATCACCAGGCTGCCCGACGACACCAGGAACATCATGCCGGCGGTGGCGAACAGCATCAGCACCGAGACCTCGCCCTTGTACAGCTCGCGGGCGCGCAGGTACGGCCAGGTGTAAACCATCGCCAGGATCGAGACGATCCCGATCGTGATCTTCATGACGTCGGCGGCCGTGTCGCGCACGAACATGCCGCCCAGGACGGTGCCGTGCTCGCCGACACCGAAGGCGATCAGCGCCGTCGCGACCGCCAGCACGGCGATGGCGAAGACGTGGCTGATGACGCGGCGGCGCTCGTCGATGAACAGGTCGAGCATCAGCAGCGCGAACGCGCCGAGGATCACCACCAGCTCCGGGAGCAGCGGCATCAGGTCGGCGGCGGTGCGTACAGGCATGATCATGCGCTACAACCTCAAAGCTTCGACGAGGCGATCTGCGTCGCCAGATTCGCAATCGCGGGTTCCATCAGGTCCGTCAGCGGCTTCGGCCACAGGCCGAGCACCAGCACGCCGGCAGCGAACACGCCCAGCACGAAGGCTTCGCGTGCATTGATGTCCTCGAGTTCTGCGACGTGGGCATTGCCGACCTCGCCCCAGATGGTGCGCTTGACCAGCCACAGCGTGTAGGCCGCACCAATGATGAGCGTGGTGGCCGCGACGAAACCGATCAGCGGATGCTGCTGGAACGACGCCAGGATCACCATGAACTCACCGACGAAACCCGACGTGCCCGGCAGGCCCGAGTTGGCCATGGCGAACAGCACGATGAAGGCGGCGAACCACGGCATCACGTTTGCGACGCCGCCGTAGTCCTTGATCATTCGGGTGTGCATGCGGTCGTAAAGCACGCCGACGCAGCTGAACATCGCGCCCGAGACGAAGCCGTGGCTGATCATCTGCACCATGGCGCCCTGCAGGCCCAGGCGTGCGCCTTCGGTGTTGCCCGCTTCGCGGACCAGGGCGAAGGCAATGAAGATGCCGAGGGTGACGAAGCCCATGTGCGAGACCGACGAATAGGCGATCAGCTTCTTCATGTCGTCCTGCGCCAGCGCGACCAGGCCGACGTAGACCACCGCGATCAGGCTCAGCGCGATCACCAGCCAGGCCCATTCGGCGCCGGCGTCGGGAACGATCGGCAGGACGAAACGGACGAAACCGTAGCCGCCGATCTTCAGCATGATCGCCGCCAGGATCACCGAACCGGCGGTCGGCGCCTCGACGTGCGCATCCGGCAACCAGGTGTGGACCGGGAACATCGGCACCTTCACCGCGAAGGCGATCAGGAAGCCGAAGAACAGCCACATCTGCTCGGTTGCAGTAAGGGACAGCGCGTACATGTCCGCCAGCTGCCAGCTACCGCCCTTGAGGTACAGGTAGATCAGGCCCAGCAGCATGAACAGCGAGCCGAGGAACGTGTACAGGAAGAACTTGATCGAGGCGTAGACGCGACGCGGGCCGCCCCAGACACCGATGATGATGAACATCGGGATCAGCATGCCTTCGAAGAAGACATAGAACAGCATCGAGTCCAGCGCCGAGAACACGCCGATCATCAGGCCTTCCAGGATCAGGAAGGCGGCGTAGTACTGGCTGACGCGCTTGTCGATCGAAGTCCAGGCGCCGACCATCGCCAGCAGCGTGGTCAGCGTGGTCAAGCCGATCAGCGCGGCCGAGATGCCGTCCACGCCGAGGTGGTAGCGGATGTCGTAGGCCGGGATCCAGGCCTTGTTCTCGACGAACTGCATGGCCGGCGTGGTCATGTCGAACGCGGTGAACATGGGGATGTTCACGGCCATCGTGAACAACGCCACGGCGGTGGCGAACCAGCGTGCGGCACTGGCGCGCTCGTTGCCGAACGCGAGGGTGGCGAAGCCGCCAAGGATCGGCAGCCAGATCAGCAGGCTGAGCAGGAAAGAGGTGCTCTGCAAGGGCTCGGAGCTCACGTCGGGTCCTTGTCGGGTTAGCGCCAGTAACGGATGAGCAGGGCCAGGAGTGCAATCAGGCCGATGATCATCGCGAAGGCGTAGTGGTAGAGGTAACCGGACTGCATCCGGCGGGTCAGGCGTGCAACCAGGTCGACGACGCGGGCGCTGCCGTTCACGGCGGCACCGTCAATGACGTAGGTGTCGACCGCGCGCGATGCCTTGCCCAGGCCGAGGCCGCCACCGGCGAAGCCGTCGATCCACAGGTTGTCCATGCCGTACTTGTTCTCGAGCACGCGCACCGGCCATGCAAACAGCTTGCGCGCCTTGGCCGGCAGTTCCGGCTTCCACCAGTACATCACCGTGGCCAGGGCGAAGCCTGCGAAAGCAAGCCAGAACGCCGGCGCCATGAAGCCGTGCAGCGCGAACTTGACCGGACCGTGGAACTCTTCGGCCAGCTTGCCGATGACGTCGTGCGCTTCGGGCACGTCGATCGCGCCGAGGAAGAACGGCAGCTGCTTGGCGTGGCCCATCACGTCGGTGCCGAACAGCATTGGGCCGACGCTGAAGAAGCCGATCAGGATCGACGGGATCGCCAGCAGGATCAGCGGCACCGTCACCACCCACGGCGACTCGTGCGGGGTGTGGGCGTGGTCGTCGTGACCGTGGCCGTGGTCATCGTGCGCGTGGGCGCCGTGGCCATGCTCTTCCGTCAGCGCGGCCTCGTGCTCGGACGAATCCGCTTCCGGCGCGACGTAATGGTCGGGCACCGGATCGTGGAAGCGTTCCTTGCCGTGGAAGGTGAGGTACAGCAGGCGGAAGCTGTAGAACGCGGTCACGAACGCACCCAGCAACACCGCCCAGTAGGCGTAGGTGGCGATCCAGTTGTGCGCTTCGTGGGCGTTGTGCGCGGCGGCCTCGATGATGGTGTCCTTCGAGTAGAAGCCGCTGAAGAACGGCGTGCCGACCAGGGCCAGCGTGCCGATCAGCATCGTCCAGTAGGTGATCGGCATGTACTTCTTCAGGCCACCCATGCGACGCATGTCCTGCTCATGGTGCATGCCGATGATCACCGAGCCGGCACCGAGGAACAGCAGCGCCTTGAAGAAGGCGTGGGTCATCAGGTGGTAGACACCGGCGCTGTACGCCGACACGCCCAGGGCGACGGTCATGTAGCCGAGCTGCGACAAGGTCGAGTACGCGACCACGCGCTTGATGTCGTTCTGGACGATGCCGATCAGGCCGGTCCAGAAGGCGGTGGTGGCGCCGATGAACAGCACGAAGTTCAGCGCCGTCTGCGAATGCTCGAACAGCGGCGACATGCGCGCGACCATGAAGATGCCGGCGGTGACCATCGTCGCGGCATGGATCAGCGCGGAGATCGGGGTCGGGCCTTCCATCGAGTCCGGAAGCCACACGTGCAGCGGCACCTGCGCCGACTTGCCCATGGCACCGATGAACAGGCACACGCAGATCAGCGTGAACATCGACCAGCCGGCCATGCCGGCGGTCCAGCCGCTCTCGGTGAGGGCGGGCCAAAAGTGCTGCATCTGCGCGCCGACGAAGCGCGGCGCATTGGCGAACACTTCCGAATAGTCGAGCGTGCCGAACATCACCAGCACACCGGCGATGCCGAGCAGGAAGCCGAAGTCGCCGACGCGGTTGACCAGGAACGCCTTGAGGTTGGCGAACACCGCGGTCGGGCGCTTGAACCAGAAGCCGATCAGCAGGTACGAGACCAGGCCCACCGCTTCCCAGCCGAAGAACAGCTGCAGGAAGTTGTTGCTCATCACGAGCATCAACATCGAGAAGGTGAACAGCGAGATGTAGCTGAAGAAGCGCTGGTAGCCGTCGTCCTCGGCCATGTAGCCGATGGTGTAGATGTGCACCAGCAGCGAGACGAAGGTGACCACCACCATCATCATCGCGGTCAGCTTGTCGACCATGAAGCCGACATGCGCCTCGAAGCCGCCGACCTGGAACCAGGTGTAGACGTTCTCGTTGAACGGTGCGGCGCCCTGCCCGGCCAGCTGCCACAGCACCTGCATGGACAGCAGGCAGCTGACGGCCACGCCGATGATCGTCACCCAGTGGGCGCCGGCACGACCGACCTGGCGACGGAACAGGCCGGCGATGATCGCGCCCAGCAACGGCGCGAGGACGATCGCCAGCAGGACCGTCTTGGAGAGTGTCTGAGCCACGATTGCGTGCTCCACGATAACGTTGCTCACCGCGTCAGCCCTTCATCGAATCGATTTCGGCGACGTTGATCGTGCGCCGGTTGCGGAACAGCGTGACCAGGATGGCCAGGCCGATGGCGGCCTCGGCCGCGGCCACGGTCAGGATGAAGAACACGAACACCTGGCCGGCCGGATCGGAAAGCTCGCGCGAGAAGGCGACGAAGTTGATGTTCACCGCCAGCAGCAGCAGCTCCAGCGACATCAGCAACATGATCACGTTCTTGCGGTTGAGGAAGATGCCGGCAACGCTGATGCAGAACAGCACCGCGCCCAGGGCGAGATAATGGCCGAGCGCGAGGCCGGCGCCGAAGAATTCGCTCACGGCTTGCTCTCCTCTGCGGATGCTTCGATCGAGGCAGGCGCCGGTCGCGTGGCATCCATCTTGACCATGCGCAGGCGGTCGCCGGCACGGACGCGGGCCTGGGCCGACGGGCTCTGGTGCTTGGCACCCGGGCGGCGGCGCAGGGTCAGCGTGACTGCCGCGATCACCGCCACGGTCAGGATCACCGCGGCCAGTTCGAACGGCAGCAGGAACTGCGTGAACAAGGCGCGCGCCAGCCAGGCGGTGTTGCCGCCGGTCGTGGCGTCGGCGGTGAACGCCGTGGCGACCTTGGCCTTGACCCCGATCAGGGTCAGCATCTCGACCAGCATCACCACCGCGACCACCAGGCCGACCGGCAGGTAGCGCACGTAGCCCTCGCGCAGCGGGGCGACGTCGATGTCGAGCATCATCACCACGAACAGCAGCAGCACCATCACCGCGCCGACGTAGACCAGGATCAGGGCCACGCCGAGGAACTCGGCGCCGGCGATGATCCAGGTGCAGGCGACCGAGAAGAAGGTCAGCACCAGCAGCAGTACCGCATGCACAGGGTTGCGCACGCTGATGACGCCGACCGCCGCAGCGGTGGCCACGGCGGCGAATACGAAGAAGGAGAACTGGGCGAGATCCATGCTTCAGGCCTCAGCGGAAAGGAGCGTCGGCAGCGCGGCGCTCGGCGATCTCGGCTTCGAGACGGTCGCCGATGGCCAACAACTGCGGCTTGGTGACGATGTTCTGTCCGCGCTTGTCGAAGTGGTATTCGTGGATGTGCGTCTCCACGATCGAGTCGACCGGGCAGGACTCCTCGCAGAACCCGCAGAAGATGCACTTGAACAGGTCGATGTCGTAACGCGTGGTGCGGCGGGTGCCGTCCTCGCGCTTCTCCGAGTCGATGGTGATCGCCAGCGCCGGGCACACCGCCTCGCACAGCTTGCAGGCAATGCAGCGCTCTTCGCCGTTGGGGTAACGGCGCAGCGCGTGCACGCCACGGAAGCGCGGCGACTGCGGCGTCTTCTCCATCGGGTACATCAGCGTGTACTTCGGCTTGAACAGGTACTTGCCGGTGAGGGCAAGTCCCTGCGCAAGCTCGATCAGCAGCAGGCTCTTGAAATAGGAAACGATGCGATTCATGCCTGTCCCTTACACGCCCGGCTCGAAGATTTTGAAGTACGCCATCAACGCGACCACGCAGATCCAGGCGATGGTGAGCGGGATGAAGACCTTCCAGCCCAGGCGCATGATCTGGTCGTAGCGGTAGCGCGGGAACGACGCACGGAACCAGATGAAGCAGCTGGCGAAGAAGAACACCTTGGCCAGCAGCCACCACCAGCCGTTTACCGACAGGAACGGAATGCCCAGGCCCTGCAGCGGGCTCAGCCAGCCGCCGACGAAGAAGATCGAGACCAGGAAGCTGATCAGGATCATGTTCGCGTACTCGGCCAGGAAGAACAGCGCGAACGCCGAGCCCGAGTATTCGACCATGTGGCCAGCCACGATCTCCGACTCACCTTCCACCACGTCGAACGGCGCGCGGTTGGTTTCAGCCACGCCCGAGATGAAGTAGATGACGAACAGCGGCAGCATCGGCAGCCAGAACCATTCCAGCGCGCCGGCGTTGCCGGACTGCGCCATCACGATGTCGGTGAGGTTGAGGCTGCCGGCGCCGACCATCACGCCGACCATCGCAAAGCCCATGGCGATTTCGTACGAGACCACCTGCGCCGCGGCGCGCATGGCACCGAGGAAGGCGTACTTCGAGTTCGACGCCCAGCCGGCGAGGATGATGCCGTACACGCCCAGCGAGGTCATCGCCAGCAGGTACAGCAGGCCGGCGTTGGCGTTCGACAGCACCACCTGGTAGTCGAACGGCACCACCGCCCACGCCGCGAAGGCCGGGGCCAGCGCGATCAGCGGCGCGAACTTGAACAGGAACGGCTCGGCCTTGGTCGGCTGGATCACTTCCTTGAACAGCAACTTGAAGACGTCGGCGAAGGCCTGGAGGATGCCGCGGCCGACGTACATGGGCCCGTGGCGGACGTGCATCCAGCCGATGAGCTTGCGCTCCCAGACCACGTAGAACGCGACCGTGATGATCACCGGCATGGCGATCAGCAGGATCTTCAGCACGATCCACAGCAGCGCGCCGATGTTGCCGAACGACAGCATCCAGTCGCGGAACGGATCGATCACATGTGTCGAAAGCATGCTTATGCCCTCCCCGCCTGCACGCGACCGGACATCGGCGCGGTCGCGCCGTGGCCGCTCTCGACCCACACCGTGCCGCGCGCGACCTTGTCGCTGACGGCGACCGGCAGCGTGGCCGTACCTGCGGCGGTGTTGAACTTCGCGACCACGCCGTCGGCCAGGCCGAGGGCGGACGCGTCATGCGGATTGAGCACGGCCTTGGGCTCGACGTTGAGCGGATGCGACTGCAGCGCCGGGGCGCGACGCACCACCGCATCGCTGCGGTAGATGCCGATGCTGGCGGCGACTTCGAGGCCTTCGCCGGCGGTCGACGGCGCCTTGCCGGCAACGACCTGGGTGTCGCGCATCTTCATGCCCGCACGCAGGCCGACCAGGTCGGTGAAGCCGAAGCCCTTGGCCTCGAGCTCGCCGCCGAGGGCGCGCAGCACGCGCCAGCCCGGACGGGCCTGGCCGGGCAGCTTGCCACCGGCAACGGCCACCTGCTGGCGACCGTCGAGGTTGGTCAGGGTGGCGTCGATTTCCGGCAACAGACCAATCGGCAGGATCACGTCGGCGACGGCGCGGGTCGAACGGCACGCGAAGGTGCTGAACGCCACGACCTGGGCCGGATTGAGTGCCTTCAGCGCGGTCGCGGTGTCGGCGAAATCCAGGCCCGGCTCGATGCCGTACAGGATGTAGGCGGTGCGCGGGTCGGCCAGCATTGCCTGCGCATCGCGGGCGATCGGCAGCACGCCGTAGTCGGACAGGCCGACGGCGTTGGCGCCCTGCGGAATGCGGTTGAGCGCGGCGCCGGTGCTGGCGGCGAAGGCGACGGCGGCCTTGCGGATCGCGGCAGCGTGGGCACCGTTCTCGGCCAGTGCGCCGACGATCACCACGGCGCGCGTGGCGCTCTTGGCAACGTCGTTGAGCGCGGTGTCGGACAGTGCCGCGGCGATCTGCGACGGCGCCACGATGTGCTTGCCGGCGATGTCGAAGGTGAAGTCGAAATCGACCGGGTTGACCACGTGCACCTTGGCGCCGCGGTTCCAGGCCTTGCGCACGCGCTGGTGCACCAGCGGCAACTCGTGGCGCAGGTTGGAACCGACGATGACGATCAGGTCGGCATGGTCGATGTCATTGACCGGCGTGGCGAACGGCGTGGCGATGGCGGCATCGCTCAGGTCGTGCTGGCCGATGCGGTGGTCGATGTTGCCGGTGCCCAGCGCTTCGGCCAGGCGGGCCAGCAACACGCCCTCTTCGTTCGAGGTCGACGGATGGGCGAGGATGCCGAGGCTGTCGGCACCGTTGTCACGCAGGATCTTCGCGGCCTTGGCCAGCGCTTCTTCCCACGAGGCTTCGCGCCAGCTTTCATCAGGAGTGCCGCCGTTGTCCTTGACCATCGGCGAGGTCGCACGGTCCTGCGCGTACAGGCCCTGGTGCGAATAGCGGTCGCGGTCCGACAGCCAGCACTCGTTCACCGCTTCGTTGTCGCGCGGCACGGTGCGCAGCACTTCGCCGCGACGCACGTGCAGGAACAGGTTGCTGCCCAGCGCGTCGTGGTAGCCGAGCGATTCACGCGCGGTCAGTTCCCACGGACGCGCCTTGAACTGGAACACCTTGTTGGTCAGCGCGCCGACCGGGCAGACGTCGATCACGTTGCCCGACAGTTCGGTGGTCAGCGGCTTGCCGTCGTAGGTGCCGATCTGCAGGTTCTCGCCGCGGTACATGCCGCCCAGCTCGTAGGTGCCGGCGATTTCCGCGGTGAAGCGCACGCAGCGCGTGCACTGGATGCAGCGGGTCATCTCGGTGGCGACCAGCGGACCGATGTCCTCGTCGGGCACCACGCGCTTGCGCTCGGAGAAGCGGCTGACCGAACGGCCGTAGCCCAGTGACAGGTCCTGCAACTCGCACTCGCCGCCCTGATCGCAGATCGGGCAATCAAGCGGATGGTTGATCAGCAGGAACTCCATCACGTTGCGCTGCGACTTGAGTGCCTTCTCGCTGCGCGTGACGACCTTCATGCCTTCCATCACCGGCGTGGCGCAGGCCGGCGCAGGCTTGGGCATCTTCTCCACTTCGACCAGGCACATGCGGCAGTTCGCCGCGACGGCCAGCTTGTCGTGGTAGCAGAAGCGCGGGATCGGGATGCCGGCCTTGTCGGCGGCGTGGATGATCATCGAGCCCTTGGGCGCGACCATCGCGACGCCATCGATCTCGATGGAGACGTGGTCCGGCGGTACGTTCGGGTTCACGGGCTGCGCGCTCATGCGGCCACCTTCTCGACCACGGTGCCTGCGAGCTGGTCATCGACCAGGAAACGCTTGTTCACGATCGCGTACTCGAACTCGTTCCAGTAGTGGCGCAGGAAGCCCTGCACCGGCCACGCCGCGGCTTCGCCGAAGGCGCAGATGGTGTGGCCTTCGATCTGGCCGGCAGCGGCGCGCAGCATCTGCAGGTCGTCCAGCGTGGCCTGCTTCTCGACGATGCGGGTCAGCATGCGGTACATCCAGCCGGTGCCTTCGCGGCACGGCGTGCACTGGCCGCAGCTTTCCTTGAAGTAGAAACGGGCGATGCGCTGGCAGGCGCGGACCATGCAGGTGGTCTCGTCCATCACGATCACCGCGCCCGAACCCAGGCCGGAACCGGCCTTCTGGATCGAGTCGTAATCCATCGTCAGGCCCATCATGGTCTCGCCCGGCAGCACCGGCATCGAGGAACCACCCGGGATCACCGCCTTGAGCTGGCGGCCGGCACGCATGCCGCCGGCCATCTGCAGCAGGTCGGCGAACGACGTGCCCAGGCGGATTTCGTAATTGCCCGGGCGGGCGACGTGGCCCGACACCGAGAACACCTTCGGCCCGCCGTTGTTCGGCTTGCCCAGGTTGAGGAACCACTCCGCGCCGTTGCGGATGATCGCCGGCACCGAGGCGTAGGTCTCGGTGTTGTTGATCGTCGTCGGCTTGCCGAACAGGCCGAAGTTGGCCGGGAACGGCGGCTTGTAGCGCGGCTGGCCCTTCTTGCCTTCCAGCGATTCCATCAGCGCGGTTTCTTCGCCGCAGATGTACGCACCTGCGCCGAGGGCGCCGTAGATGTCGATGTCGACGCCGCTGCCGAGCACGTTCTTGCCCAGCCAGCCGTTCTCGTAGGCTTCCTTCAGTGCCTGCTCGAAATGCTCGAACGGCTCGTGATGGAACTCGCCACGCAGGTAGTTGTAGGCCACCGTCGAGCCGGTCGCGTAGCAGGCGATCGCCATGCCCTCGACCACCGAATGCGGGTTGTAGCGCAGGATGTCGCGATCCTTCGCCGTGCCCGGCTCGGACTCGTCCGAGTTGCACAGGATGTACTTCTGGGTGCCGCTGCCCTTGGGCATGAAGCTCCACTTCAGGCCGGTCGGGAAGCCGGCGCCGCCACGGCCGCGCAGGCCGGAGGCCTTGACCATGTCGATCACCGCGGCCGGATCCATCTTCTCGGTCAGGATCTTGCGCAACGCGGCGTAGCCACCGGTCTTGAGGTAGTTCTCATACGACCACGGGGTGTCGTAGTGCAGCGTCGTGTAGACGACGTTGTGCTCCTGCGGAACCGGGCCGACCGGACCGTAGCCCTGCGAGTAATCGTGGTGCGAGTGCGCCATGGGTCGTCCTAAGCCTCACTTCAGACCGTCGAGCAGCTCGTCCACCTGAGCGGTGTCCAGCTTCTCGTGGTAATGCCCGTTGATGACCACCACCGGCGCGCCGCAGCACGCGGCCAGGCACTCTTCCTCGCGCTTGAGGAAGATGCGGCCGTCGGCGGTCGACTCGCCCAGCTTGCAGCCCAGCTTCTTCTCGGCGTGGCGGACGAGGTCCTCGGCGCCGTTGAGCCAGCAGCTGATGTTGGTGCAGAAGGCGACGTTGTTGTGGCCGACCTTCTCGGTCTCGAACATCGAATAGAAGCTGGCGACCTCGTAGGCCCACACCGGCGGCAGGTCGAGGTACTTGGCCACGGCGGCGATCAGCTCGTCGCTGAGCCAGCCGTTGTTCTGTTCCTGCGCCGCATGCAGGCCCTGCAGCACGGCCGAACGCTTGCGGTCCGGCGGGAACTTGGCCAGCCAGTGGTCGATATGGGCACGGGTCTTGTCCGACAACGCGACCATCGGGTCGACGTGCTGGGTGGCCTCGAAGTTTCCGGTTGCCTTCATCTGTTCAGATCCTCAACGGCCGCCGCGATCAGCGGTCGACCTCGCCGAACACGAGATCGTAGGTACCGATCATCGCCACGACGTCGGCCAGCATGTGGCCCTTCACGATTTCGTCCATCGAAGACAGGTGCGCGAAACCCGGCGCACGCAGCTTCACGCGGAACGGCTTGTTGGCGCCGTCCGACACCAGGTAGCAGCCGAACTCGCCCTTGGGCGCTTCGACCGCGCAGTAGGTCTCGCCGGCCGGCACGCAGTAGCCTTCGGAGAACAGCTTGAAGTGGTGGATCAGCGCTTCCATGTCGTCCTTCATCTCCTCGCGGGAGGGAGGCGCGACCTTGAAGTTGTCGACGATCACCGGGCCGGGGTTGGCCTTCAGCCACTTCACGCACTGCTGGATGATGCGGTTGGACTGGCGCATCTCGGCCACGCGCACCAGGTAACGGTCGTAGCAGTCGCCGTTGGTGCCGACGGGGATGTCGAAATCCACCGCGTCGTACTTCGCGTACGGCTGCTTCTTGCGCAGGTCCCAGGCGACGCCCGAGCCGCGGATCATCGCGCCGGTCATGCCCCAGGCCAGGGCCTGCTCGGGCGAGACCACGCCGATGCCGACGGTGCGCTGCTTCCAGATGCGGTTGTCGGTGAGCAGCGTCTCGTACTCGTCGACGCGCGCCGGGAAATCCTTGGTGAACGCTTCCAGGTAATCCAGCAGCGAACCTTCACGCCATTCGTTGAAGCGCTTGAGCTTGCCGCCCTTGCGCCACGGCGATTCCTTGTACTTGGGCATGCGGTCCGGCAGGTCGCGGTAGACGCCGCCCGGACGGTAGTAGGTCGCATGCATGCGCGCGCCGGAGACTGCCTCGTAGCAGTCCATCAGCTCTTCGCGCTCGCGGAACGCGTACAGGAACACCGCCATCGCGCCCAGGTCGAGCGCGTTGGATCCGATCCACATCAGGTGGTTCAGGATGCGGGTGATCTCGTCGAACATCGTGCGGATGTACTGGGCACGCTCGGGCGCCTCGATTCCCATCAGGGTCTCGATCGCGCGCACGTAGGCGTGCTCGTTGCACATCATCGACACGTAGTCGAGGCGGTCCATGTAGCCGATCGACTGGTTGAACGGCTTGGACTCGGCCAGCTTCTCGGTGCCGCGATGCAGCAGGCCGACGTGCGGGTCGGCGCGCTGGATCACTTCGCCGTCCATTTCCAGGATCAGGCGAAGCACGCCGTGCGCGGCCGGATGCTGCGGGCCGAAGTTCAGCGTGTAGTTGCGGATCTCGGCGTTGTTGAGACCGGAGGTATTCGTGCTGGACACAATGGCGCTCACTTCTTCACCTCCGCGCCCTGCGCGGCTTCGCCGGCAGCGGTCTGGTAGCGCGCGTCATCGCGGATCACGCGCGGCACGCCCACTCGCGGCTCGATCGAAACGGGCTCGTAGACCACGCGCTTCTTGTCGGCGTCGTAGCGGACTTCGACGTTGCCGATCAGCGGGAAGTCCTTGCGGAACGGATGGCCGACGAAACCGTAGTCGGTGAGGATGCGGCGCAGGTCCGGATGGCCTTCGAAGATGATGCCGAACAGGTCGAACGCCTCGCGCTCGAACCAGTTGCTGCCCGGCCACACCGAGGTCAGCGAGTCAACGACCGGCAGGTCGTCGTTCTCGGCGAAGGTGCGCAGGCGCACGCGACGGTTGTGCTGGTACGACAGCAGGTGCGCGACCGCGGCGAAGCGGCGCTCCGGCGAAGCGGCGGCACCGTTGACCTGCTCGCCCCAGGCGAAGCGGCCGGCGCTCTTGCCTTCCACGCCACGCGAGAAACCCTCGGAGGACACGTCGGTGTCCCACTCGTCGCTGCCGTAGCTGAGGTAATCGACGCCACTGACGTCGACGAGCTGTTCGAAGCCGAACTCGTCGCGCAGCGCGAGCGCGGTGGAGAGCCATTGCGCGGCGGCGACGTCGATGGTGACTTCGCCACGCGGTTCCGCAACAACCACCAGCGCACCGTCAAAACGGGCAGCCAGGCGATCTACAAACGCTTGCACGGTCTCGACCATCTCAGCGCACGCCCTGGATGTTTTCGCCGAAGTTGGTGCCACGGCGGATCTTCTTCTGCAGCTGCAGGATGCCGTAGACCAGCGCTTCGGCGGTCGGCGGGCAGCCCGGCACGTAGACGTCGACCGGCACGATGCGATCGCAGCCGCGCACGACCGAGTACGAGTAGTGGTAGTAGCCGCCGCCGTTGGCGCAGCTGCCCATCGAGATCACCCACTTCGGGCCGGGCATCTGGTCGTAGACCTTGCGCAGCGCGGGAGCCATCTTGTTGACCAGGGTGCCGGCCACGATCATCACGTCGGACTGGCGCGGCGACGGGCGGAACACCACGCCGTAGCGGTCCAGGTCCAGGCGCGCGGCGCCGGCGTGCATCATCTCGACCGCGCAGCAGGCCAGGCCGAAGGTCATCGGCCACATCGAGCCGGTGCGCGCCCAGTTCCACAGCGCATCGAACGAGGTGGTGACGAAGCCGTTCTGCAGCAGCGGGTTGTCACCTTCCGGGCGCAGGATGTCGTCCAGCCGCCCTTCGGGCAGCGGGTTGTGCATCAGCTCGGAAACATTCTGGATCACTCCCATTCGAGTGCTCCCTTCTTCCAGACGTAGACGAAGCCGAGCAAGAGCATGCCGGCGAAGATGCCCATCTCGACCAGCCCGATCACACCGAGTTCGCGGAACACGGTGGCCCAGGGCACGATGAAGATGATTTCCAGGTCAAAGATGATGAACTGGATCGCGATCAGGTAGTAGCGCACGTCGAACTGCATGCGCGCACTTTCGAACGCCTCGAATCCGCACTCGTACGGCGAGAGTTTTTCGAGGGTCGGGCGCTGGGGGCCGAGCAGTTGGCCCACCACCAGCAGGGCGACGCCGATACCTCCGGCGACGATCAGGAACAGCAGGGTCGGCAGGTATTCGGCCAGCACTAGTTGTTCTCTCGCTTCGTTTAGCTCGGCCGCCTATGCGACCTTGGCTCGGCGTGTTGCCGCCTGGTCATCCCCGCGCGGGATTCCGGCACGCCGTGCGCGCCGCACCCGCGTCGGTGGTGCTGTTTGCTGCAGTACGTTCTTGCGTGTTTGTTATTAGGTGTGGTGCCCAAGGGGGGACTCGAACCCCCACGACTTACGTCGCTACCACCTCAAGGTAGTGCGTCTACCAATTCCGCCACCTGGGCAATCAAACCTTGTGTCGTCCTGACGCGACCGGACCGATGCAGGCCTGGTCGTTGCCGGTCATCGCTGACCGTACCCGGCAATCCGTGCCGGGCCGATGAAAACCAATGGTACCCCTTCGCTCAGCCGCCAGCCGGGGGCTGCGGCTTTGCCGGCTCGGGCGACTGGGTCGCGGCCGGGGCCTGCGTTGCCGGGGCCTGCGTTGCAGGAACCGGGACAGCGTCGGTCGCGGCCGGAGCCTGCGGAACGCTGCTGGCGGGCGCCGGCTGGGCCACGGGGGCTGCCGGCACTGCCGAATTGTTGCCGGCCGGTGCAGTCGGAGCCGCCGGAACCTGCTGCGCCATCACGCCGGCGGCCGGAGCCGCGGCGGAGTCGCCGGTTGCGCGGTGCATCGCCTGCCAGGCCATGAACAGGCTGATCGCGAAGAACGAGATCGCCAGCCACTTGGTGGCCTTGGTGAGGAAGTTGGCCGAGCCACGCGCGCCGAACACGGTCGCCGAGGCGCCGCCACCGAAACCGGAGCCGGCCTGCGCACCCGCGCCGCGCTGCATGAGGATCAGCGCAACCATCGCGATCGCGATCAGCACGTAGATGACGTTGAGTAACAACAGCATCGTTGGATTCTGCTAGTTCACTGAAGCTCGTGGAACGAACCGGGACTGGCCCAAGGGACCGGGTCCGCGACTCGTCAGGGTGCCGCCGCTACCGCGATGGCGTGGAAATCGGCTGCGACCAGGGAGGCCCCGCCGACCAGGCCGCCATCGACGTCGGGCTGCGAAAACAGCGCGGCGGCATTGTCGGCCTTAACGCTACCGCCGTACAGGATCGGTAGCGAGCCAGCGATTCTAGCATCGTGTGCGGAGATTTCGCTACGGATGAATGCGTGGACGGCCTGTGCCTGTTCGGGCGTCGCGGTCTTGCCCGTACCGATCGCCCACACCGGTTCATAGGCGAGGATCGCGCCGTCCAGCGCCTGCGCGCCTGCGAGCTTGAAAACCGGCTCGAGCTGCTCCTGGATCCGCCACTCGGTCTGGCCGTCCTCGCGCTCGCGCAGGCTCTCGCCCACGCACAGGATCGGGGTCAGGCCGGCGGCCTTGCAGGCCAGGAACTTGCGCGCGACCAGCTCGCTGCTTTCGCCGTGGTACTGGCGACGCTCGGAGTGGCCGACCAGGCCGTAGCCGGCGCCGACATCCTTGAGCATCGCGGCCGAGACTTCGCCGGTGTAGGCGCCCTTCTGGTTGACGCTGACGTCCTGCGCGCCGAAGGTCAGGCCCTTCTCGCCGTAGCGGGCGATCAGGCCCGCCAGGTACGGCAGCGGCGGCAGGATCAGCTGCTCGACCCCGGCCGGGGCCGGCATCGCGACGAGCGCGTCGAGCAGCTCCAGCGCGAAATGGCGATCGCCATGCAGCTTCCAGTTTCCGGCGACGATTCTGCGGCGCATGGCCACTCCTTGATTCCTGGCTGGGTCCAGCTGCCAACGGCACGCTGAACGAAGGGCGCAAAGTTTACCTCACGTCGGCGAGAATCGATCCATGGCTTCTACCGCTTCCGACTCTTCGCGACTGTTGAAAGGCTTTCCGCCGGTCAGCGCAAAGGATGCGCGCGTGCTGATCCTCGGCAGCATGCCCGGGGCTGCTTCATTGCAGGCCCACCAGTACTACGCGCATCCGCACAACCGCTTCTGGCCGATCATGGGCGAGCTGGTCGGCGCCATGCCTGCCCTGCCCTACGAGGAGCGACTGTTGCGTCTACGGCAATCCGGCATTGCCCTGTGGGACGTGTTCGATCGCTGCGAGCGCGATGGCAGCCTGGATTCGGCGATCCGCGACGATACGGCGCAGGCCAACGATTTCGTCGCCTTCTTCGGGGCGCACCGCGGAATCAGGACGGTGCTGTTCAACGGAGCGAAGGCCGAGAGCGGGTTTCGCCGGCTGGCCGGGGTGCAGCCGGACGTGTTGGGCTTGCAGTGCGTGCGATTGCCTTCCACGAGTCCGGCGAATGCGTCGATTGCGCCGGGGGTGAAGCTGGCGGCGTGGCGGGAGGCACTGGAGGCGGCGGGCATTCTGGAGTGATCGCCACACCATCACCGTCATCCCGGCGAACGCCGGGATCCATTTTGACGTTGCTGTTGCGGGTGGAGCGCGCGGAGCAGGATCAAGATGGGTCCCGGCTTTCGCCGGGATGACGAGATGTGGCTGATGCTGTGCGGGCCTGGATCCCGGCTTTCGCCGGGATGACGTTCTGGCAACGCCGCGCGCGAACGCGCGGGCCAGAACGTCATTTCAGCTTGATTTCGCGCAGGCGTTCTTCGAGGTAGCCGTGGGCGGTGATCGCTTCCGGGTAGCGGCTCGGGTTGTCCACGCTTACGCACGACGGCAGCACGTCGATCAGGAAATCGGGATTGGGGTGCAGGAAGAACGGCGTCGAGTAGCGCGGCTGGCGTGCCTTCTCGCCCGGCGGGTTGACCACGCGGTGCGTGGTCGACGGGTACACGTGGTTGGTCAGGCGCTGCAGCATGTCGCCGATGTTCACGACAATCGTGTCGGCGTCGGCGGTGAATGGCACCCACTCGCCCTTGCGTGAACGCACTTCCAGGCCCTCGGCGCTGGCACCGACCAGCAGCGTGATCAGGTTGATGTCCTCGTGCGCGCCGGCGCGCTCGTTGGGGATGTCGTCGGACGTGATCGGCGGGTAATGGATCGGACGCAGGATCGAGTTGCCGGAATTGGTCTTGTCGGCGAAGTACGTCTCCGGCAGGCCGATGTGCAGCGCCAGCGCGCTGAGCACGCGCGAACCGAGCTGGTCGAGCGATTCGTACAGGCCATAGGCCTGCTCGCGGAATTCGGGGATCTCCGTCGGCCATAGGTTCGGCGGCATCACGTCGGCGTACTTCGAGTCTCGCGGGATCTCGCGGCCGACGTGCCAGAACTCCTTCAGGTCGAAGTGCTTGGAGTCCTTCGCCGTCTCCACGCCAAACGGCGTGTAGCCGCGGGCGCCGCCGCTGCCGGCAACGTGGTACTGCATCTTCACCGCCTCGGACAGGTCGAAGAAACGCTTGAACACGTCGTAGGAGGCGTCGATCTGGCTGGCCGGGATGCCGTGACCGCGGATTCCGGCGAAGCCCCACTCGCGGTAGGCAGCGCCCAGTTCGGCCACGAAGGCGTCACGGTCGCCGGCACTGGCGGGCTGGCTGAAACGGCGGATGTCGAGGGTCGGAATGCGGTTCACGGGGCGTCCCTGTGGATCAGTGTGAGTGTTTGCGCAGTGGCAGATGATACGTCTGCCAGGCACTGCAGGAGCCGGATTGCCAGCTCCTGCAGGTGGCGTCGCGGGCGTCGTTCAGGCCGCGGCGCGCACGGCCTCGGCGAGGCGGTCGAGGGTGTCCTGCATCAGCGTCGCGTCGTCGGCTTCGACGGTCACGCGCACCACCGGCTCGGTGCCGGACGGACGCAGGAACGCGCGGCCACGACCGGCCACCGCGGCCTGCGCCTGCGCCAGCGCCGCCTGCACCGACGGTGCTTCGGCCGGCTTGGAGTCGCCCTGGAAGCGCACGTTCACCGTCTTCTGCGGCAGCTTGTTGAAGCCTTCCAGCGCCTGGGCCAGGCTCATGCCGCGGCGCTTGAGCACTTCGAGCACCTGCAGCGCGCTGACGATGCCGTCACCGGTGCTGGCACGATCCAGGCACAGCAGGTGGCCCGACGCTTCGCCACCGAGCACGGCGCTGTTGGCGTGCAGTTGCTGGTGGACGTAGCGGTCGCCGACCTTGGCGCGGACGAAGCCGATGCCGCGCTCGGCCAGCGCGCGCTCGAGCGCGTAGTTGGTCATCAGCGTGCCGACCACGGGCCCCTGCAGGCGACCGCTCTGCTGCCAGTCGCAGGCCAGCACGTAGATCAGGTCGTCGCCGTCGCGGACCACGCCGTCGCCGTCGACGAACAGCACGCGGTCACCGTCGCCGTCGAAGGCGATGCCGAGGTCGGCATCGGTGGCCTTGACGTGCGCGGCCAGCGTTTCCGGATGGGTCGAGCCGACGCCGTCGTTGATGTTGATGCCGTTGGGGTCGATGCCGATCGGATCGACGCGTGCGCCGAGTTCGCGCAGCACCAGCGGTCCGAGCTGGTAGGTGGCACCGTTGGCGCAGTCCATGGCAATGCGCATGCCGCCCAGGTCGAAGCCCTTGGGCACCGAGCCCTTGCACGCTTCGATGTAGCGGCCCAGCGCGTCGCGGGTGCGCACGGCCTTGCCCAGCTGCTCGGACGGCACGGTGCGGAACGGCTGTTCCAGCGCGGCCTCGATCGCCAGCTCGGTGGCGTCGTCGAGCTTCTCGCCTTCGGCGGAGAAGAACTTGATGCCATTGTCGTGGTGCGGGTTGTGCGAGGCCGAGATCACGATGCCGCCATCGGCGCGCATCGAGTGGGTCAGGTGGGCCACGGCCGGGGTCGGCATCGGGCCCATCAGCTGCACGTCGACGCCGGCGGCAACCAGGCCGGCTTCGAGCGCGGCCTCGAACATGTAGTTCGAGATGCGCGTGTCCTTGCCGATGATGACCACCGGGTTGCGCCAGTCGCGGCGCGGCAGCGCATGGCCGTAGGCGTTGCCCAGGCGCATCACGAAGTCGGCCGAGATCGGACCCTCACCGACGCGTCCGCGGATGCCGTCGGTGCCGAAGTACTTGCGGCTCAAACTCCCACCTCTTCGTCCACCGGTTGCGGTTGCTTCATCATCAACGCAAACAGCGTGGCGAGGCGGTCGCGCATCTCGCGGCGATCGCAGATCTGGTCGATGGCGCCGTGCTCGAGCAGGAACTCCGAGCGCTGGAAGCCTTCCGGCAGCGTTTCGCGCACGGTCTGCTCGATCACGCGCGGGCCGGCGAAGCCGATCAGGGCCTCGGGCTCGGCGAGGTTGAGGTCGCCCAGCATCGCGAACGAGGCCGACACGCCGCCGGTGGTCGGGTGGGTCATCACCGAGATGAAGGGCAGGCCCTTGGCGCGCATGCGGCCGAGCGCAGCCGAGGTCTTGGCCATCTGCATCAGCGAGAACAGGCTTTCCTGCATGCGCGCGCCGCCGGTGGCGGTGAAGCAGACCATCGGGCAGCCCAGCTCGACCGCGGTTTCCGCGGCGCGGGCAAAGCGCTCGCCGACCACCGAACCCATCGAGCCGCCCATGAAGGCGAAGTCGAAGGCACAGGCGACCAGCGGCCGCTGCTTGAGGGTGCCGCTCATGGCGACCAGGGCGTCGCGCTCGCCGGTGGACTTCTGCGCGGCCTTGATGCGGTCGGCGTACTTCTTCTGGTCCTTGAACTTGAGCACGTCGACCGGGCCCAGTTCGGCGGCGATCTCGGTGGTGCTGCCGGCATCCAGCAATGCGGTCAGGCGCACCCGCGCCCGGATCGCCATGTGGAAGCCGCACTTCGGGCAGACCTCGAGGTTTTCCTCGAGTTCGGGGCGATAAAGCACGGCGCCGCAGCGGTCGCACTTTTCCCACAGACCTTCCGGCACGCTGCGGCGCTTGGAAGCGCCCGTCTCGGTGCGGATGCCCGAAGGCATGAGTTTCTTGAGCCAGGACATGCGTTGGGTGTTCCCCGTTCAGGCTTGGTGAGTGCCGGAGTGGGGTCCGGCCGAGCGGGCCAGTTTAGCGCAGTGGCGTGCTCAGGCCGGCAGGGCGTCGAGGGCAGCCCGTAGCGGGGTGAGAAAGTCCTTGGCCTGGCCGGCAGGATCGACTGCCTCGGCCAAGACCGACACCAGGGCGCTGCCGACGACGACCCCTTCGGCCTCGGCGGCCATGGCCGCGGCGCTGGCGGCGTCCTTGATGCCGAACCCCGCCACGACCGGGACCCGGCCGCGGCTGCGGATCTCGTGCAGGCGGGCGTTGGCGGCGCCGGTGTCGAGCCGGTCGGCGCCGGTGACGCCGGCAAAGCTGACGTAGTAGAGATAGCCCTGTGCCTGCTCGCACAGCACCTGCATGCGGGCGTCGGTGGTGGTTGGCGAAGCCAGCAGGATGAGTGACAGGCCGTGCGCAGAAAAGGCCACGCGGAACTCGGCGGACTCCTCCGGTGGCAGGTCGACCAGCAGCACGCCGTCGACGCCGGCCGCGACCGCCTCGGCGGCGAAGCGCTCGGCGCCGGGAATCTCGACCGGATTGAGGTAACCCATCAACACCACCGGCGTGTCGGCGTCGCGCTCGCGGAAGCGGCGCACGCAGTCGAACACGAACGACCGCCCTGCCCCGCGCGCCAGTGCGCGCTCGGAGCTGCGCTGGATGGTCGGGCCGTCGGCCATCGGGTCGGAGAACGGAACGCCGAGTTCGATCACGTCGGCGCCGGCTTCGACCAGCGCATGCATCACCGGCACGGTGGCGTCGAGCGACGGATCACCGGCCGTGACGAAAGGAATCAGCGCCTTGCGGCCCTGCACCTTGAGATCGGCGAAGCGGGTGTCGATGCGGTTCATGGACTTATCCAATCGAGATGCCTTCGCGCGCGGCAATCGTGTGCACGTCCTTGTCGCCGCGACCGGACAGGTTGCACAGCACGATCGCGTCCCTGGGCAGTTCCCGCGCCAGCTTCGTTGCCTGCGCGATCGCATGGCTGGACTCCAGCGCCGGCAGGATGCCCTCGCAGCGCGCGAGCTGGTGAAATGCGGTCAACGCTTCGTCGTCGCTCACGCCCACGTACTGCGCGCGGCCGGCGTCCTTGAGGAAGGCGTGTTCGGGGCCGACGCCGGGATAGTCCAGGCCGGCCGACACCGAGTGCGTCTCGATGATCTGGCCGTCGTCGTCGCACAGCACGTAGGTGCGGTTTCCGTGCAGCACGCCGGGACGGCCGGCGGCCAGCGATGCGGCGTGATGGCCGGTGGCGATGCCCTCGCCCGCCGCCTCGGCGCCGACCAGTCGCACGTCGCGGTCGTTGAGGAATGCGTGGAAGATGCCGATCGCATTGCTGCCGCCGCCGACGCATGCGGTGACGGCATCGGGCAGGCGGCCGTATTCGGCCAGCATCTGCGCGCGCGCCTCGCGGCCGACGATGGCGTTGAAGTCGCGGACCATGCGCGGATACGGGTCTGGACCGGCGACGGTGCCGATGATGTAGAACGTGTCGCGCACGTTGGTGACCCAGTCGCGCATGGCTTCGTTGAGCGCGTCCTTGAGCGTGGCCGAACCGCTGGTCACCGGCACCACCGTCGCGCCGAGCAGGCGCATGCGGTAGACGTTGATCTTTTGCCGCTCGATGTCGGTGGCGCCCATGTAGACCACGCATTCCAGGCCCAGGCGCGCGGCAACCGTGGCACTGGCGACGCCGTGCTGGCCGGCGCCGGTCTCGGCGATGATCCGGGTCTTGCCCATGCGGCTGGCGAGCAAGGCCTGGCCGATGGTGTTGTTGATCTTGTGCGCGCCGGTGTGGTTGAGGTCCTCGCGCTTGAGCAGGATGCGCGCACCGCCGACTTCCTCGCTCAGGCGCTGGGCGTGGTAGATCGGGCTGGGGCGGCCGACGTAATGGGCCAAGTCGCGGTCGAACTCGGCGACGAAGGCCGGATCGACGCGCGCAGCGTCGTAGGCGGCAGCCAGTTCCTCGAGCGGGCCGATCAGGGTCTCGGCGACGAAGCGGCCGCCGTAGCGGCCGAAGTGACCGGAGGCGTCCGGGTAAGCGTGGAAGTCGACTGGGGTGACGTCCGCGGCGCTCATGTCATGTCCTTCTGGGGATGGCAGGCAGGAGTCCAGCTTGCTGGCGACTGGGGAGGGGGCGCCACCAGCAAGCTGGGCCTGCAACAACGGTTCTCACCTTATCGCACGGCAACGGCCACAGAAACCTATAAAATCGGCGCGACCTGTCAGGAAAACTCACACCTAATGAGCCGTGACCTGCCCCCGCTCAATGCCCTGCGCGCGTTCGAGGCGGTCGCCCGGCTCGACAGCGTCAACCGGGCCGCGGACGAACTCCACGTCACCCACGGCGCGGTCAGCCGGCACCTGAGGGCGCTGGAGGAGACCCTCGGAACGGCGCTGTTCGTGCGCCAGGGCCGCGGCTTGGCCCTGACCCCGGCCGGCCGGCGCCTCCACGAAGCCGCCGACGCGGCGTTCGAACCGCTGCGTGGCGCCTGGGCCGAACTGCGCCGCCGGCCGCAGCAGGCACCACTGGTGCTTGGCTGCCCCGGAAGCGTGCTGGCGCGCTGGATGATTCCGCGATTGGAACGGCTCGCGCGCGAGTTGCCGGATCTGAAGCTGCACCTGTCGGCGAGCGAGACGGCTCCCGATGCGCAACTCGGTGGGCTCGATGCGGCATTGCTCATCTCGCAGGCGCCGTGGCCGGTGGACTGGCAAGTGCACGAGCTCGCCGCCGAACGCATCGGGCCGGTACTGAGTCCGCGGCTGGAAGGGCACGAACGCCTGCTGTCGTCACCCGCATCTGCCCTCCTCGGCGAGCCGTTGCTGCACACGACCTCGCGGCCGCAGGCGTGGCAGGACTGGGGCGCTCGCACGGGACTGGAGCCGGCGGCGCTCCGCATGGGCACCGGCTTCGAGCACCTGTACTACCTGCTCGAAGCTGCGCAGGCAGGGCTGGGCGTGGCGATCAGCCCCGAGCCGCTGGTGGCCGAAGACATCGCCGCAGGTCGCCTGCTTGCGCCATGGGGCTTCGTGGCAACGGAGGGTTGCTGGGCGCTGTGTGCGCCGAAAAGAAGCAGCGACCCGCGGGTGCCGAGGCTGGCCAGGTGGCTGCGCGCCGAACTGGCGGACAACCTGCCTGGGTAGCTACGACAGGGCGTCGGCGCGGCGCACTTCTTCGACGAAGCGACGCATGCGTGCCGCATCCTTGAGGCCGGGCGCGCTTTCGATGCCGCTCGATACATCCACGCCCCACGGCTGCACGGCACGCACGGCTTCGAACACGTTTTCGGGAACGATGCCGCCGGCGAGCAGGAAGGGTTTGCCCAACTGCGCCGGGATGCGCGACCAGTCGAAGGTGCGGCCGCTGCCGCCGGCACCGCCGACGGCATGGCTGTCGAGCAGCAGCGCCACCGCGTCGGGATAGCGCGCGGACCAGTCGATGCCCTGCCCGCCTTCCCCGCCCATGGCGATGGCCTTCATGTACGGCAGGCCGAAGCTGCGGCAGAACGCCTCGTCCTCGACACCATGGAACTGCAGCAACGTCGGGCGCACCTGTGCAATGACGTCGGCCACTTCATCGGCGTCGTTGTCCATGAACAAGGCGACGGCTTCGATGCCGGCAGCGACTTCCGTCCTGAGCGACGCGGCCTGCGCGGCTTCAAGACGACGCGGGCTGCGCTGCGCGAACACCATGCCGATTGCGTCCACGCCCAGATGGCAGGCCAGGCGGACGTCGTCGGCGCGGGTCATGCCGCAGAACTTGATGCGGGTGTGGCTCACAGAGTGACCTCTGTGGGCAGGCTCCACTGCGCCGGATAGCGCGGGCCCAGGAACACCAGCCCCGCCGATGGCGCGGTAGGACCCGCCACCGTGCGATCACGACCGGCCAGAAGCTGCGCGATCCACGCTTCGGGCTGCTCGCCGCTGCCGACCATCAGCAGGCTGCCGACGATGTTGCGGACCATGTGGTGCAGGAACGCATTGGCCTGCACCTCGACCTCGACGATCTCGCCATCGCGGCGGACCCGGATCGACTGCATCTCGCGCATCGCGTGCGGCGCCTGGCAGTGCACGGTGCGGAATGCGGAAAAGTCGTTCTCGCCAAGCAGTGCCTGCGCGGCGCGATCCATCGCGTCGGCATCCAGGGGACGCCGCTCCCAGCTCAGGTACTGGCGGCCCAGCGCCGGACGCACCGGGCGATTGAGGATGCGGTAGCGGTACCGGCGTGCGCGTGCCGAGAAGCGGGCATGGAAGTCGTCCGGCACCGGCTGGCACCAGCGCACGCACAGCTGCGGCGGCAGGCGACTGGTGACGCCGAGCATCCAGCCGCGCGGATCACGCACGGCGGTGCTGTCGAAGTGGACGACCTGGCAAGCGGCGTGCACGCCGGCGTCGGTGCGACCGGCGCAGACCACCTCGACCGGATGCCCGGCGACGAAGGTCAGCGCCTGCTCGAGCGCGGCCTGCAGGGTCTGTTCGCCCTCCCGCTCCGGTTCGCCATGCTTGCTCAGCCGTTGCCAGCCAGAGAACCCGCTGCCGTCGTATTCGACGCCAAGGGCATGGCGCCGGGACATCAATCCAGTTCCTGCAGCATCCGCGAGGCGCGCTGGCGTGCGGACAGGTCGCCATTGATCACGACCTCGGCAAGCAGCTGGCGCGCGCTTTCGCGGTCGCCGAGATCGAGATAGGCGCGGGCGAGCTCGAGACGCTCCTGCCCCGGCTGCGTCGCCATCGACGGCTCGACGCGGCCCTTGGTGTCGGCAGACGCGACGTGCCATGCCGGTGCCGTCGCGCTGGGCGCCGGCGCGGCGGCACGTGCCGGAGCCGATGCCTGCAGTTCAAATGCCGGCGCGGCGGGCGCTTCCTCGGCGCGCAGCTCCGCCTCGGCCTGGGCCGGGGCGCGTTGGGCGGGTGCGCGTTGTTCAGGGAAGGAGGATTCGGCAAACGAGTCAGCGATCGAAGGCGTGGCAGCCCCTTCGCCCAGCGGCGCGCGGAATACCGGCTTGACCGGACGGCGACGCATGAACCAGCCACCGACCACGGCCAGCAGCAGCACGCCGCCGCCAATGAGCCAGGGCATCGCCGAAGCGGCCTGCATCGCCTGGTCCTTCTGGTTGCTCTGCGCCAGGCGCTGTTGCGCGGCGGCCAGCTCGCTGTCCTTCATGGCGATCAGCTGCTGCTGCTTGTTCTGCAACTGCTCGAGTTCGGCGACGCGGCTCTTGAGCTCCTGCAGCTCGGCCTCGCGTGCGGCAAGGGTTTCGGTGTTCTGTTGCAGTTCCTGACGCAGCATGTCGCCCTCACCACCGGCGTTGATGCCGGATTTTGTATCTCCAGCCCGGGTAGCGCTGCTGGCGCCGGGCGGAACGATTTCCAGACGCGCATCGGCGCTGCGCGGATTGGCCGCGGCTGCCGTTGCACCCGCGCCCACCGGCGCTGTTGCCGCGGCGGCGGCGATGCCGGCTTCAAGCGCCGGCTGCGGCACCGCGCGACGCGCATCGCGCCACTGCCGCACCTGGCTGCTGACCAGCTGACGCGCCTGCGCCGCATCGACGCTGGCCAGCTGTTCGCTGGGCGGCACGGCCAGCACCGCGCCGGCCTTGAGCCGGTTGACGTTGCCGCCGATGAAGGCGTCCGGATTGGCGCGCAGCAGCGCGATCATCGCCTGGTCGAGGGTGAAGCCCTCGCCCTGCACGCGACCGGCGATCTGCGAAAGGGTGTCGCCACGACGCACCGAGTACTCGCCGGCGAGGTCGCCGACCGGCGCCGCTGCAGGCGCGGCACTGGCCACCTGCACCGGTGCGGCCGCCGGTTCCGGCGTCGGCGTCGGCGTCGGCGCTATGGCGTTGGCATCGTTGTTGTTGTCGTTGTCAGGGCCGGCAGCGACGGTTTCTTCGGCCGGAGCGGCTTCGGCAGGCGCGTCCGCAGGAGCGGAAGCCACTTCCGGTTCAAGCGGACGCTCGACGATGTTGGGTGCGGAGACCACGGTCTCCTCGATCTGCGGCTGCAACGGCGCCGAGACCGTGCGCGGGGTGTCCAGCAGCGCCGAGTACTCGCGCACCAGCCGGCCCTGGCCCCAGTCGACCGAGACCAGGAAGGTCAGCAGCGAGTCGTTCACCGGCTGGTCGCTGGTGACGCGGATCACCGGCCGGCCGGCCGAATCCAGCGCGGACGAGAAGCGCAGCTCGGCGACAACGCCGGTGGGCGGCTGCAGGCCTATGCGGGCGAAGACCAGCGGCGAGGCGAGCTCGGCCTGCAGGTTCTCCAGCTCCGACGGATCGTTGGACACGATCGGGATCTCAGCCAGGAATGGCTGCCCGATCCGCGACTTGACCTCGATCTGGCCCAGGCCCAACGCCGATGCGGCGCCGCTGGCAAGGGCCAGCGCCAATGCCAGCACCGTGCGCGAGCCGCGCCTGGCCGGCTGTTTCACTTGACGTTGTTTCACTTCGGATCCCGATGCCGTCCCCCGGCGGCGACTCTAGCCTTCGCCGAGGCAAGGGGCAATTGAAACCGTCGCCAATTGCCATCGCGGCGACGGATTGAGGGCCGCGGCCAGGCCGGGAGCGGCATTGCCGCCCCCTGCCCCGCTCAGTCGCGCATGCTCAGCCGCGCTCGGCCCAGACCAGCTCGGCCAGTTGGACGGCGTTCAGCGCCGCACCCTTGCGGATGTTGTCCGAGACGATCCAGAGGTTGACCGCGCGCGGGTGCGAGAAATCGTCGCGGATGCGGCCGACGTACACCGGGTCGTTGCCCGAGGCATGGGTCACCGGGGTCGGGTAGCCGCCGGCTTTGGGCTCGTCGACCACTTCCACGCCCGGCGCGGTCAGCAGCATTTCGCGCACCTGCGCGGCGGTGATCTTCTCGCGGGTCTCGACGTTGACCGCCTCGGAGTGGCCGTAAAACACGGGCACGCGCACCGCGGTCGGGTTCACCTGGATCGAGTCGTCGCCGAGGATCTTGCGCGTCTCCCAGACCAGCTTCATCTCTTCCTTGGTGTAGCCATTGCCCTGGAAGTCGTCGATGTGCGGGATCAGGTTGAAGGCAATCTGCACCGGGAAGCGTTCGGGCTGCGGATCCTGGAAGTTCAGCAGCGCGCCGGTCTGGCGGCCGAGCTCTTCCAGCGCCGAGCGGCCACCGCCGGACACCGACTGGTAGGTCGCCACGTTGATCCGTTCGATGCCGACCTTGCGGTGGATCGGCGCCAGCGCGACCAGCATCTGCATGGTCGAGCAGTTCGGATTGGCGATGATGCCGCGCGGGCGGTTGGCCACCTGCTCGGGATTGACCTCCGACACCACCAGCGGCACGTCGTCGTCGTAACGGAACGCCGAGGAGTTGTCGATCACCACCGCACCGGCGGCGGCGAACTTCGGCGCGTACTCCTTGGAGATGCTGCCGCCGGCCGAGAACAGCGCGATGTCGACGCCGCTCGGATCGAACTTGGCCAGGTCTTCCACCACCAGTTTCTTCGCGCCGAACTCGATTTTCTCGCCGGCCGAGCGTTCGCTGGCGAGTACGTGCAATTTGCCGATGGGGAACTGGCGCTCGGCGAGGATCTTGAGCATGGTCTCGCCGACCGCGCCGGTGGCACCGACGATGGCAACGTTGCAGGAGTTCTTGGCGTTCATTGGTTCCTTGTGGTCCTGGTTGGTGGGAGCAGCCGGGATGGTTCCGGCGGGTGGGGTGACTGCATTATCCGCTAACAACGGCATATCTCCCGCTGACGGGAGCGGGACTCAGCGTTTGAGCTGGTCGGCGTTGACGGGAGTCGGCGGGCGGCCGGGGTCGGGGCCGAAGCCCAGCGCGGCAATCAGGTTGTCGACCGCCAGGCTCACCATCGCCCGGCGCGTGGCCAGGCTGGCGCTGGCGATATGCGGGGTCAGCACGACATTGCGCAGCACCAGCAGGCGCGGATTCACCGCCGGCTCGCCTTCGAACACGTCCAGGCCTGCGGCGGCCAGGCGCCCGGCGGACAGTGCGTCGACCAGCGCATCCTCGTCGACCAGGCCGCCACGGGCGACGTTGGTCAGCGTCGCGGTCGGCTTCATCTTGGCCAGCGCCGCGGCATCGATCAGATGATGCACCTGCGGCGAGTAAGGCAGCACCAGCACCAGGTGGTCGGCTTGCGCCAGCAGCGTGTCGAAATCCACGTACTGCGCGCGGCAATCGCGTTCGATCTCTGCCGGCAGGCGGCTGCGATTGTGGTACAGCACGCGCATGTCGAAGCCGGCGGCACGGCGGGCGATGCCCTGCCCGATCCGGCCCATGCCGAGGATGGCCAGGGTCGAGCCGTGCAGGTCTACGCCCAGCAGGCTCTCGAAACTCCACTGCCGCCACTGGCCTTCGCGCAGCCAGCGCTCGCCTTCGGTGATCCGGCGCGCGGTGGCCATCATCAGGGCGAAGCCGAAGTCGGCGGTGGTTTCGGTCAGCACATCGGGCGTGTTGGTGATGACGATGCCGGCACGACTCAGCGCCGGCACATCGAGGTTGTTGTAGCCGACGCCGACATTGGCAATCGCGCGCAGGTTTGCGGCGGCCGCGACTTCCGCCGCGCCGATCGGATCGTTGAGGGTGACCAGCGCGCCATCGCTTGCAGCCAGCGCGGCCGCGATTGCCGCCGGTCCGTGCTGGGTGACCTGCGCGGTCTCGACGACTTCGAAATGCTCACGCAGGCGTCCGACGATGTCGGCGAACAGGGGTTGCGACAACCACACCCGCGGCCGCGCTTCAGCCATCGATCGAACCTGCGATGCGCGGCGTCGGCAGTTCGACGTCGCCGCACTGGGCGCGGTGGCGCAGCGCCTGGTCCATCAGCACCAGTGCCACCATCGCTTCGCAGATCGGCGTGGCACGGATGCCGACGCAGGGGTCGTGGCGGCCGGTGGTGACCACCTCTACGACATTGCCGTGGACATCGAGGCTGTCGACCGGCAAGCGCAGGCTCGAGGTCGGCTTGAAGGCGACCGAGCAACGCAGCGGCTGGCCGCTGCTGATGCCGCCGAGGATCCCGCCGGCGTGGTTGGACGCGAAGCCATCGGGCGTCATGTGGTCGCGGTGCTGACTGCCCTTCTGCGCGACCACGCCGAAGCCGTCGCCGATCTCCACGCCCTTGACCGCGTTGATGCTCATCAGCGCGCTGGCCAGTTCGCCGTCGAGCTTGCCGTAGATCGGCTCGCCCCAGCCCGGCGGCACGCCCGTGGCGATGACATTGACGCGCGCGCCGACCGAATCGCCGGACTTGCGCAACGCGTCCATGTACAGCTCCAGCTCGGTGACCTGGCGCGTGTCGGGCCAGAAGAACGGGTTGTCTTCCACCGCGGCCAGGTCGAAACCGTCGGGCACGATCTCGCCGATCTGCGACAGGTAGCCCTGCACCTTCACGCCATGGCGGTCGGCCAGCCACTTCTTGGCGATGACCGCGGCAGCGACGCGCATCGTGGTCTCGCGTGCAGACGAACGACCGCCGCCGCGCGGATCGCGGATGCCGTACTTCTGCCAGTAGGTGTAATCGGCGTGGCCCGGGCGGAACTGCTCGGAAATCTTCGCGTAGTCCTTGCTGCGCTGATCGGTGTTGCGGATCAGCAGCGCGATGGGCGTGCCGGTGGTGACGCCTTCGTAGACGCCGCTGAGGATCTCGACCTCGTCGGCCTCGTGGCGCTGCGAGGTGTGGCGGGTGCGGCCGGTGGCGCGACGTTCGAGGTCGTGGCGGAAGTCCTCCGGCGCGATCGCGATGCCGGGAGGACAGCCGTCGACGACGCAGCCGATCGCCGGGCCGTGGCTTTCACCGAAGGTGGTTACCGAGAGCAGCTTGCCGAAGGTGTTGCTGGACACGGGGGATCCTGTTGTCTGGACCGGTGCACTCTAGCAATCGGAAATGGTTGCTGCCGGAACGAGCTCGCTTCAAGCGCGGAGCAACGTCCCTGGATTCCCGCCTTCGCGGGAATGAGGGGACAGGTCAGCCGCGCGCGTCCGCCAGTTCCTTGATCCGGGCGTGGTGCTCGACCATGTCGCTGCGCTCGACCACGAAGATGCCCATCTGGCCGACCTTGAACTCCACCCACGCCATCGGCAGTTCCGGCAGCAGGGCCACCAGCGCCTGCTCGGCTTCGCCGACTTCGCAGATCAGCAGGCCGTTCTCGCTGAGGTGGTCGGGGGCGTCGCGCAGGATCTTCAGGGCCAGGTCGAGGCCGTCGTCGCCCGCGCGCAGGCCCAGGTCGGGCTCGTACGAGTATTCCTTCGGCAGCGCATCGGTCTCGTCGTTGGTGACGTACGGCGGGTTGGTCACGATCAGGTCGTAGACCTCGCCCTGCAGGCCCTTGAACAGGTCCGACTTGCGCAACGTGACGTTGTCGGCATGCAGGCGCGCCTTGTTCTCGTGCGCCAGCGACAGCGCGTCGTCGTTGATGTCGGCGCCGTCGACCTGCCAGTACGGGTGGTAGTGGCCGGTGGCAATGGCGATACAGCCCGAGCCGGTGCACAGGTCGAGCACGCGCTCGACTTCGCGACCGCCCAGCCACGGCTCGAAGCCGGAGGTGATCAGTTCGGCGATCGGCGAACGCGGCACCAGAGCGCGGCGGTCGCTCTTGAAGCTCAGCCCGGCGAACCAGGCCTCGCCGGTCAGGTAGGCGGCCGGGACGCGCTCGCCGATGCGGCGCTCGAACAGCGCCAGCACCCTGGCCTTCTCTTCCGCGGTCACGCGCGAAGTGCCGTAGACCGGGCTCAGGTCGTGCGGCAGGTGCAGCGCATGCAGCACCAACTGGGTGGCTTCGTCCAGGGCGTTGTCGTAGCTGTGGCCGAAGGTCAGGCCGGACTCGTTGAAACGGCTGCCGCCGTAGCGGATCAGGTCGATGATCGAGACCTGTTCGAACTGAACGGCCGTGAGGTTGGCGGAGCCGGACATGGCGAGGCCTTGCATTGGGGGGTCGGCGATTATACCGGGCGACCGGTATCATGCCCGCGCGCCCAGCCGGGGCGGGCCGTTCCAGAGGCGTCATGTTCAACCGCACCACCGTGCTCATCCTGATCGCCGCCCTCGCCGCCGCCCTGGGGCTGTGGGCCGCGCAACGCCATTTCGGCCCGGTCACCTCCTCCCGGTGGCCGCAGACCCAGGCCGTGCGCCTGTTCGAGCCGGCCCGCGAACTGCCCTCCTTCTCGCTGCGCCAGTCCGACGGCACGGCACTGGTGCCGGGTGAACTCAAGGGTCACTGGACGCTGGTGTTCCTCGGCTTCACCCATTGCCCGGACGTGTGCCCGACCACCCTGGCCGAGATGGCCCGCGCCCAGAAGCAGTGGGCCGCCCTGCCGGAAGCCACGCGCCCGCGCGTGCTGTTCGTCTCGGTCGACCCCGAGCGCGACACGCCCGACCGCATCGGCGAGTACGCCCACGCCTTCCACCGCGACACGTTGGCCGCCACCGCCGACATCCCGGCACTGGAGGGCTTCGCCAAGTCGCTGAGCATGGTCTTCGCGAAGGTGCCGGCACCCGATGGCGCGCCGGCCGACCAGTACAGCGTCGACCACAGCGCCTCGATGGCGGTCCTCGACCCGCAAGGACGCATGGCCGGCATCATCCAGCCGCCGCTGGACCCCAAGGCGATCGCCGCCGACATGACCGCGCTGACCCAGGCGGCTGCTGGAGCACGCACCGAATGAGCCTGGTCACTGCTCTCACCTATGTGCTGCCGCACCGCCTGCTGTCGTCGATGGCGCGCTCGCTGGCGTACTCGGACTGGCCGTGGCTGAAGCAATGGCTGATCGACACAGTCACGCGCAAGTTCGGCGTCAACCTCGCCGAAGCGGCCGAGCCCGATCCGACGGCGTACCCGACGTTCAACGCCTTCTTCACCCGTGCGCTCAAGCCCGGCGCGCGCGTGGCCGATGCCGATCCCCGCTCGCTGCTGATGCCCGCCGACGGCCGCATCAGCCAGTGCGGCCCGATCGAGGACGGCCGCATTTTCCAGGCCAAGGGCCAGTCGTTCACCGCCGCCGAGCTGCTCGGTGACGACGAGGCCGCCGAGCCGTTCAACAACGGCCTGTTCGCCACGGTCTACCTGTCGCCCAAGGATTACCACCGCGTGCACATGCCGTGGGGCGGCAAGCTGCGCGAAACCGTGCACGTGCCCGGTCGCCTCTTCAGCGTCGGCCCGGCCGCGGTGCAGAACGTGCCGCGCCTGTTCGCCCGCAACGAGCGCCTGGTCTGCCATTTCGACACCGATTTCGGGCCGATGGCGATGGTGATGGTCGGCGCGCTGCTGGTGTCGGGCGTGGAAACGGTGTGGAGCGGCGTGGAGATTCCGCGCTATGGCGACACCGTGACCGTCAAGGACTACCGCGGCGCCGACATCACCCTGGAGCGCTTCGCCGAGATGGCGCGCTTCAACTACGGCTCCACCGTGATCGTGCTGCTGCCGCCGGGCGTGGCGGCGCTGGACCCTTCGTTGAAGGGTGAATCACCGGTGCGGCTGGGCGAAGTGCTGGCGCGTCGCGTCTAGTCACTTCTGGGGCGCTGTCCCGGGTGCGCTGCGCTTACCCGGGCTACGGCGTCCGGAAGACTAGTCACGTAGCCCGGGTAAGCGCAGCGCACCCGGGAGGCCATCACACCACCAGGCGCTGCTAGCCCTCGCAGCCGTCCAGCTTGATCTTCTGTCCGGGCTTGATCGCGTAGCGCGGTGCCTTGAGCTTGTTGGCCTTGGCCAGGTCGCCGGTATCGCACTGGAACTTCTGCGCGATCGCGGTCAGCGTTTCGCCGCGCTTGACCGTGTAGGACGAGGGCTTGGACGCCTTCTTCGGCGTCGACTTCGTCACCGCCACCGCGCCGGCCGAACCGGTGCCCGCGCTCTCGGCCTCGTACACCACGTCGCTCGTGTCCACCGGCGTGACCGGACCGGTCCGCACGATCGCCGAACTGGCATCGCTCATCACCAGCGTGTGCGCCAGGTCGGCGCGCTGGCCCTGCACGCACCAGCGGTTGTACAGGCCGACGATCTTGGTGGTGGCATTGAGCATGGTGCCGGTCGGCAGGTAGCGGTCGGCTTCGTAACGCGGGTTGAGGTTGCGCAGCGCGCGCATGTAGCCGTCACGCGAGCCACTGCTGCCCAGGCAGATGGTCAGCTCGTAGATCGAGCTGGGCTTGCCCAGGCGCAGCGCGGCGGGCCGCGAGTCGACCTTGGGGAAACTCAGGCCGTATTCCTTGGGATGCAGGAACAGCCAGGCCGCGGCGATCACCATCGGCACGTAGTCGCGGGTTTCGGCCGGGAACTGGTTGTAGACCGACTCGTCCCAGAAGTTGCGACCGCCCGAACTGTTGTAGACGCGCAGGGCGCGACCCTCGCCGCCGTTGTAGGCGGCCAGCGACAACTCGATGCTGCGGTTGAGCTCGCCCAGGCGCTCATTGAAATACGAAGCGGCCGCCTGCGCCGATGCGCGGGCGTCGTAGCGGGTATCGAAGCCGGTGCCGTCCTCGCCCAGGCCGAAGCGGCGGCCAGTGCCGTACATGAACTGCATCGGCCCGGCAGCGCCGGCGCGCGAGGTCGAATGGACGCGCCCGTTGGATTCCTTGGCCATCACGCCGAACAGCAGCGCCTCCGGCAGGCCGGCGCGCTCGAACTGCGGCCACATCGACTGGCGCAGGTACTGGTAGTTCTCGAAGGTGTCGATCAGCGCCGGGCGCATGTCGGTCAGCCAGCGGCGGATGCCTGCCTGCACGGCCGGGTTGTACTGCACCATCTTGACGAAGCGCTCGCCGTCGGCGCTGAGCAGCGCGGCGGCGCGGGCGGCCTCGGGCACGTCGGCGGTGATGCTGCCGACGCCATCGTCCTCGTTGTCTTCGGGCAGGTCGTCGCCCGAGGCCAGGTCGGCGTTCTGCTTCAGCAGGCGCTTGTAGGCGGTGAGCATGGTCGTGGGCGAGCAGCCCTTCTGCTTCACGCAGGCGGCCATCACGTCTTCCATGTCCTCCAGCGCGGCATCGACCTCGGTGCGGCCGGACGGATCGGCATTGCCGACCTTGACGATGCCTTGGCGATAGCGGGTCTCGGCCGCCTGCATGCGCTGGTCGAGTGCCTCCACGGCTGCCTGGTCGCGTTTGGAGAGGGCATGCGCGCTGGGCGCGAGAGTGGCGAAACCGAGAGCGAGCAACGCGACGGAAGGACGAACCAGTGCGGGCATGGACGACAACTGCAAGCGGGGGACTGGGAGGGTAGCGTTGCCTTGCGAATGCCGGCAAGCGCTGTTGCAGGCGGAGTGCGTGAATGGGGATATGCGTGGCAAATGCCGGCCGCACCGCCCCTCGCAACGCCGCTCCGGGAAACTTTCCCGGCGCCCGTGCGCGCCGCGAGCAGCCTCTGGCGACGCCGCATAGAATCGTCCGCACTTCCCCCACTGACCCGAGCACGGACCCGGACATGGACCCAAGCACCGGCACGACAGGCACCATTCTCATCGGCAAGGCCGTCACCACGCCGACTTCCCTGCCCGACAGCCACGGCCAGGTCTACCTCCTGCCGAAGTTTGGCAACCGCCATGGACTGGTCGCCGGCGCCACCGGCACCGGCAAGACCGTGACCCTGATGACCCTGGCCGAAGGCTTCTCGCGCCTGGGTGTGCCGGTGTTCCTGGCCGATGTGAAGGGCGACGTCGCCGGCCTGGCGATGGCCGGCACCAGCAACGACAAGCTGCAGGCCCGCGTCGCCGAGATCGGCATCGGCGACTACGCCAGCCAGGCCAGCCCGGTCGTGTTCTGGGACCTGTTCGGCAAGCTCGGCCATCCCGTGCGCACCACCGTCAGCGAGATGGGCCCGACCCTGTTGTCGCGCGTGCTCGAACTCAACGACACCCAGTCGGGCGTGCTCGACATCGTCTTCAAGCTCGCCGACGACCGCGGCCTGCTGCTGCTCGACCTGGAGGACCTGCGTGCCCTGCTCGGCCTGGTCGCGGCCGAACGCAAGGACATCTCCACCAGCTACGGCCTGGTCAGCGCGCAGTCGATCGGCGCGATCCAGCGCTCGCTGCTTCGCCTGGAGCAGGAAGGCGGCGAAATGTTCTTCGGCGAGCCGGCGCTGGAACTGGCCGACCTGATGCGCACCCACACCGACGGCCGCGGCGTCATCAACATCCTCGCCTCCGACCAGCTGGTGCTGAAGCCGCGGCTGTACTCGAGCTTCCTGCTGTGGCTGCTGTCGGAGCTGTTCGAGAACCTGCCCGAGGTCGGCGACCTCGACAAGCCGAAGCTGGTGTTCGTATTCGACGAGGCCCACCTGCTGTTCGACGACGCGCCGCCGGCGCTGCAGCAGCGCGTCGAGCAGGTGGTGCGCCTGATCCGTTCCAAGGGCGTGGGCGTGTACTTCTGTTCGCAGTTCCCGGATGACGTGCCGGACAACATCCTCGGCCAGCTCGGCAATCGCGTGCAGCATGCGTTGCGGGCGTTCACGCCGCGCGACCAGAAGGCGGTGAAGACGGCGGCGCAGACGTTCGTCGCCAATCCGGCGCTGGACGTGGCCGAGACTATCTCCCAGCTCGGCACCGGCGAAGCGCTGGTTTCCACGTTGCAGGAGAAAGGCGTGCCGATGCCCGTCGAAAAGACCCTGGTGGCGCCGCCGCGTTGCCGCATGGGCGCGATCACCGAAGCCGAGCGCGCGCAGGTTCGCGCCGGCAGCCCGGTCGGCGGCAAGTACGACACCCGCATCGATCGCGACTCCGCCGCCGAGGTGCTGGCGCAGAAGGCGACCGCTGCCGCCGAACAGGCCAAGGCACCGCCGGCACGCACGCGCGAGCAGGACGATGCCGACGAAGGCGGCTTCAGCCAGTCGGTGAAGGATGCGGTGTTCGGCACCAAGCGCCGCCAGGGCATGGTCGAGACCATGGCCAAGCAGACCGCGCGAACGGTCGGCAACCAGATCGGCCAGCAGATCCTGCGCGGCCTGCTGGGCGGGATCTTCGGCGGCAAGAGCCGGCGCTGATGTCGCGCTGGCGTCCTCCTGCCGAGAAGAGCACCGCCCTGATCACCCGCGGCGGGCATGACCGCCTGAAGTCCGAGCTCGACGAGCTGTGGCGCATCAAGCGCCCGGAAGTGGTCAAGGCGCTGGCCGCGGCTGCCGCAGAGGGCGACCGTTCGGAGAACGCCGAGTACACGTATCGCAAGAAGCAGCTCGGCGAGATCGACCGGCGCGTGCGTTACCTCAGCAAGCGCCTGCCGTCGCTGCGCATCGTCGAAACCGTGCCGACCGATCCGGAGTCGGTGTTCTTCGGCGCGCGCGTGGAGGTTGAGAACGTCGCCAGCGGCGAAAGCCAGCGTTACCGGATCGTCGGCCCCGATGAGACCGACGCGCGCGCCGGCTGGATCAGCATCGATTCGCCGCTGGCGCGGGCGATGCTGAAGAAGCGGCTCGACGACGAGTTCGAGGCGATGCTGCCCAGCGGCGCCGCCCGGTTCGTGATCGTCGACGTCAGTTATGAAGATGCCGGTGCCTGAGCCTGGCGTACGTCCCGTCGTGCTGCGCGAGGCCACCCCCGCCGACGCCGCGGCGATCAGCGCGCTTGTGTGCGAACTCACCAGGTGCTGGATCGCACCGGATTGCACGCCTGAAGGCGCGGCTCGACTGCTGCAGATGCTCGCGCCCGAGCCTACGGCTACGCGGATGGCAGACGGCTTCCGCTACCTCGTGGCGCAGCGCGGCGACGAGCTGGTCGGCGTCACGGCTTTGCGCCCGCCTGCGCACCTGTTCCACTTGTTCGTCTCCGAATCGGCGCAGCGGCAAGGACTGGCGCGGCGGCTGTGGCAGACCGTGCAGGGATGGGTGGCCGAAGCCAATCCAACCCTGCCGATCACCGTCAACGCGTCAAGGCATGCGCTGGCGGTCTATCGGAATTTCGGGTTCGAGGCGACTGCTCCGGAAGTCAGCGAGCACGGCATCGTCTCCACGCCAATGCTGTGGCGCCCCAAAGCGTGATGCCGATCACCGCCAAGTCACACGAGACTATTTCGCGTTGACGCCGTTTTAACATTTTCCCTACCGTCCCCTCGCCTCGCGGCACTGGTCTGCCGCCGGGTCATCTCTCAAGGGGAGTTTCACAACATGGGGAAGTTCAACATCCTGGTCCTGGCGCTTGCCATGGCCGGTGCAAGCACCGTCGCGTCGGCTGCCGAGGGGTCGGGGGTCTATCTGCGTGGTGAGGTCGGCAATTCCACGCTGCATGTCGATGGCGACTCTGCCGTCGACACGGCGATGAACGGCTGGCTGGGTTACAGCTTCAACTCGCTGATCGGTGTCGAGGCCCATTACGGCTCGCTCGGCAAGGACAGCGACCAGGGCTCGACGATCGAAATGAACGCAACCGGCATCGGCCTGCGCCTGAAGCACGAGTTCGCGGGCGGCATGTACTACGTCGCCGGGCGCGCCGGCATGGAGCGCATCGAAAGCGAGTTCACCGATGGCGATTTCGGCATCCAGTTGACCGAAGAGGAAGACAACCCGTACGCCGGCCTGGGCATGGGTTACAACGTCAACAAGAACTTCGCCGTAACCGGCTACTGGGACACGCGCACGGTGCCGTTCTTCTTCGGTGACGAGCGTGTCGACACGCTGACGATCGGCGGCGAATACCGCTTCTGATCGGCAACGCCTGTTGAACCCGGCAATGGCCACCTTCGGGTGGCCATTGTCGTTTGAGGATCAGTCGTCGAACGCGACCTCGCCGAACAGGTCGTGCTCGTCGCTGCCCATGATCTCGACATCGACGAACTCGCCCGGCTTGAGGCCCGCCATGAAGCCGTTCTGGATCTGCACCAGGCCGTCGATCTCCGGCGCATCGGCCATGGAACGCGCAATCGCCAGTTCGCCGTCGAGCGCGTCGACCAGGCAGCGCTGGGTGCTGCCGACCTTGGCTTCGAGCTTGGCCGCGGAAATCTCCGCCTGCCGCTCCATGAAGCGCGCCAGGCGCTCGGCCTTGACCTCTTCCGGCACCGGATCGGGCAGTGCATTGGCGCTGGCGCCTTCGACCGGCGAATAGGCGAACGCGCCGACGCGGTCGAGCTGGGCTTCATCGAGGAAGTCGAGCAGTTCTTCGAACTCGGCCTCGGTCTCGCCCGGGAAACCGACGATGAAGGTCGAGCGGATGGTGATGTCCGGCGTGATCGAGCGCCAGCGCTGGATGCGCTCCAGCGTCTTGTCGACCGCGCCCGGGCGCTTCATCAGCTTGAGCACGCGCGGGCTGGCGTGCTGGAACGGGATGTCCAGGTACGGCAGCAGCTTGCGCATGCCGTTGGCGCCGGTCTCGGCCATCAGCGGGATGATGTCGTCGACGTGCGGATACGGATACACGTAGTGCAGGCGGGTCCAGATGCCCAGCTCGCTCAAGCCTTCGCACAGCGCCTTCATGCGGGTCTGGTAGGCCTTGCCGCGCCACTCGTGCTGCGCGTACTTGACGTCGACGCCGTAGGCCGAGGTGTCCTGCGAGATCACCAGCAGTTCCTTGACGCCGCCCATGGCCAGCTTCTCGGCCTCGCGCAGCACCTGGTCGACCGGACGGCTGACGAGGTCGCCGCGCATCGACGGGATGATGCAGAAGCTGCAGCGGTGATTGCAGCCTTCGGAAATCTTCAGGTAGGCGTAGTGCTTGGGCGTGAGCTTGATGCCGGTATCGGGCACCAGGTCCAGGAACGGATCGTGCTTGGGCGGCAGCGCCGCATGCACCGCGCTCATCACGCTGCCGTAGTCCTGCGGACCGCTGATCGACAGCACGCCCGGGTGCGCCTCGCGGATCTGCTCGGGCTTCTTGCCCAGGCAACCGGTGACGATGACCTTGCCGTTCTCGGCGATGGCTTCGCCGATCGCGTCCAGCGATTCGGTCACGGCCGAGTCGATGAAGCCGCAGGTGTTGACCACGACCACGTCGGCATCGTCGTAGGTCTGGACGATGTCGTAGCCCTCCACGCGCAACTGGGTGAGGATGCGTTCGGAGTCGACCAGCGCCTTGGGGCATCCGAGGCTGACGAAACCGACTTTGGGATTGGCTAGGGACATGGATTGAACCGGGCTTGGAGCGCGTTTTGCAGGCGGAGTTGCAGTCGCGCCAAGCGCAGCGAGCGACCTGCTGGCCACGCGCTCGGCGGCTGCGGCAGGTCCCTCGCTGCGCTCGAAACGACAGGATGGCCGCGGATTATAGCCCCGGCGCTAGAATCAACCGGGCCGGAGCCGCCGCGAAGCTGAACGCTTCCGGCCGCGAGCTTCCGGACGTAGCGCCCGCCGATAACTGAATGGACCTCTCCCCCATGGCCCACTGGATCGATCTGGACACCCCGCATGGCCCGGTCCGGGCCTGGCGCGCCGAACCGACCGGCCCCTCGAAGGGCGCCGTGATCGTGCTGCAGGAGATATTCGGCGCCAACGCCCACATCCGCACCGTCGCCGATCGCTTCGCCGCGGCCGGATTCGTCGCCCTGGCGCCGGCGCTGTACGACCCGCTGGCGCCCGGCACCGAGCTTGGCTACGACGAGGCCGGCATGCAGCGCGGCGCGGCCCTGCGCAACGAACTGGGGTTCGACCGCGCGGTCGACATCATCAGCGAGGCGGCCGACGAGTTGCACCGCGAGGGGCTGCGCGTGGGCGTGGTCGGATTCTGCTGGGGCGGAAGCCTGGCGTTCCTGGCCAACACGCGCCTGGGACTGCCGGCCGTGTCGTATTACGGCGCGCGTACCGTGCCCTTCCTCGACGAACCCTTGCGTGCGCGGATGATGTTCCACTTCGGCCAAAACGACACCAGCATCCCGCCGGAAGCGATCGACCAGCATCGCAGCAAGCAACCGGCCGCGGCGGTATACGTTTACGCCGGCGCTGGCCATGCCTTCAATCGCGACGTAGACAACCATGCCTACCATCCGGCCAGCGCCGAACTGGCCTGGCACCGCACCCTCGATTTCCTGGCGGAGAACCTGCGATGAATCGCTCCGGCAACCCCGGCGCCTGGCAACTGCACGCGCAGCTCGCCGAGGACACGCATCCGGTCGCCCATCTCGCCCTGAGCGAGCTGCGGCTCATGGACGACGCCAACCACCCCTGGCTGATCCTGATCCCGCGCGTGACCGATGCCGTCGAGCTGGTCGATCTCGACGAGGCGCAGCAGGCCACGCTGATGCGCGAGATCAGCGCTGCCAGTCGCGCACTCCAGGTCGAGTTCAAGCCGCAGAAGATCAACGTGGCCGCGCTGGGCAACGTCGTGCCGCAGCTGCACATCCATGTCATCGCGCGCTTCCACGACGACATTGCCTGGCCACGTCCGGTCTGGGGCACCGCCAGCGCCCAGGCCTACACGCCCGAAGCGCTGGTGACACGTATCCAGCAACTGCAGGGCGCCCTGCCGAAGTGAACCGACCGTTCGTCTGCGACATCGAAGCGCTCGCAGACGATGCCTGGCTGCTCCGTTTCGGAGACCAGCTCGACCCGCAGCTCAACGACCGCGTGCATGCCGTTGCGCGCCGGCTGGACCAACTCAAGCCGGATTGGCTGCGCGGACTGGTGCCCGCGTTCGCCAGCCTGGGAGTCTTCTTCGACCCGGTTGCAGATCCGGCGCGCATCCACGAGGAGCTGCTGGCACTGCTGGCGATGGACGAGACGCCGGCGATTGGCGCAAGTGCGCCGGCACCGCGAACCATCGAGATTCCCGTCGTATACGGCGGCGAGTTCGGTCCGGACTTGGTGGCCGCGGCGGCGGAGCTGCAGATGTCGCCGCAGCAACTGATCTCGCGCCATGCCAGCGGCATGTACACCGTGGCGATGATCGGTTTCGCACCGGGCTTCCCGTACCTGGCCGGACTGGACCCGGCGCTGGCGCTGCCGCGCCTGGCGACGCCGCGTGCACGCGTGGCCGCCGGCAGCGTCGCCATCGGCGGTGCCCAGACCGGCATCTACCCGCGCGAAAGTCCCGGTGGCTGGCGTCTGCTCGGGCGCACGCCGAAGGTGCTGTTCGATCCGACGCGGGCGACGCCGTCGCTGCTGTTGCCGGGCGATCGCGTGCGCTTTGTTGCTATCGAGGCGGACCAGTTTGCGGACGCCGGCCCATGAGCGATCACGTACTGCGCGTGTTGCGCCCGGGCCTGCTCACGACCGTGCAGGACCTCGGCCGCGCCGGATGGCGGCACCTCGGCGTCGCCCATGCCGGCGCACTCGATCGCGATGCCGCGCAACTGGGCAATCGCCTGGTTGGCAACCGCGCCGATGCCGCCGTGCTGGAGCTGACCTTGCACGGCCCGACGCTGCAGCTGGAAGTGCCGACGCGCATTGCACTCACCGGCGCCACGGTATCGGCTCGGTTCAAAGGCGAACCGGTTCCGTGCGGCCGCCCGGTGCTGCTGCCGGCCGGCACGCTCGAACTGGGCGCGGTGCGCGCAGGCGCCCGCGCCTGGCTGGCGATCGCCGGTGGCATCGACGTGCCCGAAGTGCTCGGCAGTCGAAGCACCGACCTGCGTGGCGGCTTCGGCGGGCTGGACGGACGCGCGCTGCGCAATGACGACCGCGTGGTGCTCGGTGACACGGCGCCCTTCGACTGCACGCGGCTGCAAAGCACGCCCTGGTGGATCGACCCCGGACACGACGACGACCCGCGCGCGCCGATCCGCTACCTGCCTTCTACACACCCGTGGTCGGCGCCGCTGGCGCGACGCGCCTGGAACGTCAGCGCCAGCAGCAATCGCCAGGGTCTGCGGCTGCAGGGCGATGCGTTGCCAACCACTTCGGCGGACGGACTCTCCGAACCGGTCGCGCCGGGCACGATCCAGCTGCCGCCCGACGGCCAGCCGATCATCCTGCTGGCCGACGCCCAGACCGTCGGTGGCTACCCGCGCCTGGGCCATGTCATCGCCGCCGACCTGCCGCGCCTGGCGCAGTGCATTCCGGGACAGACCCTGCATTTCGCCGCCGTCGATGCCACCACCGCCCACCGGCTGGCTTGCGCGGCGCGGGCACGGGTCGCCAGAATCGGCGTGATGATCGACGCGCGCGTGCCGGCGATCTGACCCGTCCAATCCATTACTTCCTGGAATCCCATGAAATCCAATGTCATCGGCGCGCTGGTGCTGGTCGTGATCGGTACCCTTTTCCTGCTCAACAATCTTGGCTACACCGACATGAGCCTGGGTCGGATGCTGATGACCTGGTGGCCCGCGATCCTGATCGTGGTCGGCCTGGGAATGCTCTTCAAGCGCGGCTGAGGCCGCATCCGGCCAACGACGTGACCAAGCCAGACGAAAGCCGGCGCATCGATTTCAACTGCGATCTCGGCGAAGGTTGCGGCGACGACGCGGCGATACTGCCGCTGGTCACCTCGGCCAACATCGCCTGCGGCGGCCATGCCGGCGACGAGGCGACGATGCGCGCGACGCTGCGCCTGTGTCGCGCACACGGCGTGGCGGCAGGTGCGCATCCCTCGTTCGACGATCGCGAGCATTTCGGCCGGCGCGCCCTCACCTTGCCGCCAGCCGACATCGCGCAGGCAGTACGGGCACAGATCGAACGACTGGCGGCAATTGCCGCCGAAGAAGGCGTGCGCCTGACCCACGTCAAGCCGCACGGCGCGCTCTACAACGTCGCCGCCGACGACCGCGCCGTTGCCGACGCAATCGCCGCAACCATCAAGGCGTTCGACCCGTCACTGGTGCTGTTCGGTCTGTCCGGCTCGGCACTGACCGATGCCGGCAGCGCGCACGGGCTGCGCGTCGCCCACGAAGTGTTCGCCGAACGCGGCTACGACCGCCGCGGCCGCCTGCTGCCGCGCGGCAGCGAGGGCGCGGTGATCGAGTCGCTCGACGCCGCCATCGCGCAGGTACGGCGACTGGCTACGCGCGGCGAAGTAGTCGCCAATGACGGCAACATCGTTGCGCTGCGCGCCGATACGCTTTGCCTGCACGGTGATCGCAGCGATGCCGCGTTATTCGCCAAGGCAGTGCGCGATGCACTCGAGACGGATGGCATAGTCGTCGCCTCCATGCCGGTCAAAGGCCTTCCATGAATTACTGGCCCCTCCTCGGCGTCGCCTGGGTCGTCGTCGGCTTCGTCCTGCGTGCCAACCCGGTGATCGTGGTGGTCAGTGCCGGGCTGGTCAGCGGCCTGGCCGCGGGCAAGTCGATGCCGGAGTTGCTGGCCGTGATCGGCGACAGTTTCATATCCAATCGCGCCCTGCTGATGTTCGCGATGACGCTGCCGACCATCGGCCTGCTCGAACGCGCCGGGCTGCGCGAGCATGCCCTGCAATGGATCGCGCGATGGCGCGGACTGACCCTGGCGCGGCTGCTGGTCGTCTATCTCGCCGCGCGCCAGGGCTTGAGCACGCTCGGCCTGATCGACATCGCCGGCCATGCCCAGACCGTGCGCCCGTTGCTGGCGCCGATGTCGGAATCGGCGGCCAACCGCACGCCCGGCCTGCAGGAGCACGGCCCGCTGCCGCGCGAGGAAATCCAGCGCGTGCATGCACTGGCTGCGGCAACCGACAACGTCGGCCGCTTCTTCGGCGAAGACGTGTTCCTCGCGTTCGGCGCGGTGCTGCTGATCCAGGGCTTCTACGCCGAGCACGGCATCCAGCTGGAACCGCTGCAGATCGCGCTGTGGGCGATCCCGACCGCGATCGCCGCGTTCGTGATCCACGCCGTGCGCATCGTCGTCTTCCAGCGCGGCCTCGCCCGCCGGATGGGCAGCCGCAAGAGCAGCCGGATGGCCAGCCATGCTGTCGATTGAACATTTCTACATCGTGCTGGCGCTGTTCCTGTTCTTCGCAGGCGGCAGCAACCTGCGCGAGCGCCGCTACGCACATGCTGCGTTCTGGTCATTGCTGGGCGTGCTGTTTGCCACGGGCAAGCTGGTGCTGGCGGCCAGCAAGGCCGGCAATCCCCTGCCCTCTCAGCTGGCCGGTGCGGCCGTCATCGTGCTGGCGCTGCTGGCCACGCGCATGCGCCGGGAACATATTGCCGAAGCGCCCGAAGCGCAGCGGCAGGCCTCGGCGTCGCGCCTGGGCCATCGCCTGTTCGTGCCGGCGCTGCTGATCCCGGCCATCACCGTGCTGATCGTGCTGTTCGGCAAGCACATCGTGATCTTCGGCACGCCGTTGTTCGGCGAGGGCAGCATCACCCTGATCGGACTGGCGCTGGCCTGCGTGCTGGCGGCCCTGGCCGCAGTCGTGGTGACCGGCGAGCGGCCGATCCGCGCCGCCAGCGAAGGCCGGCGCCTGCTCGACACGATGGGCTGGGCGGCGCTGCTGCCGCTGGTGCTGGCCACGCTTGGCGGCGTGTTTGCCGCCAGTGGCGTCGGCGATGCCGTGGCGTCGATGGTCTCTGCGGTGATTCCGGCCGACAGCCGCGTGGCCTGCGTGCTGGCCTACGGGCTGGGCATGGTGGTGTTCACGATGATCATGGGCAATGCCTTTGCCGCGTTCCCGGTGATGACCGCCGGCATCGGCCTGCCGTTGCTGATCCAGCAGCATGGCGCCGCGCCGGCGATCCTCGGTTCGCTGGGCATGCTCACCGGCTACTGCGGAACGCTGATGACGCCGATGGCGGCCAACTTCAACCTGGTGCCGGCGGCGCTGCTGGAGCTCGATGATCCCAACGCGGTGATCCGGGTGCAGATTGCCACCGCATTGCCGCTGCTGGCGGTGAACCTGCTGCTGATGTACTGGCTGGCGTTCAAGTGAGAGCCTTGCTGCCGTGACCGCGCCCATCCCCACCGTCCTGCTCACCGGCTTCGCCCCGTTCGGCGGGGAGGACAGCAACCCCAGCTGGGAGGCCGTGTCCCCGCTCGATGGCGAACAGATCCTCGGCCACCGCATCGCGACGCGCTGCCTGCCGGTGGAGTTCGGTACCTCGCTGCAGGCCCTGCGGCGCGCGCTCGACGAGACCGCGCCGGTGATGGTCATCTGCGTCGGACAGGCCGGCGGCCGCGCACAGATCGCGCTGGAGCGCGTCGCCATCAATGTCGACGATGCCCGCATTGCCGACAATGCCGGCGCCCAGCCCATCGACGAGGCGGTGATCGCCGGCGGCCCGGCCGCGTACTTCAGCGACCTGCCGATCAAGGCGATGCTGGCGGCGCTGCGCGATGCCGGCATTCCTGCCGAGGTCTCGCAGACCGCCGGCACCTACGTCTGCAACCACGTCTTCTACGGGCTGATGCACGCGTTGCGAACTGTGCGCGGCGTCCGTGGCGGCTTCATCCACATTCCGTATGCTCCCGCGCAGGCCGCGCGACACCCGGGCGCGCCGAGTCTGCCGCCGTCGGTGGTGAGCCAGGCCCTGCGCCTGGCGGTCGCCACCGCGTTGACTGTCGAACACGATGTCCGCCTGGCCGCGGGCACTACCCACTGAAGGACACCCCGATGCGCAAGACCGTTGTCGCCGCCCTGCTGGCCGCGTGCCTGATCACTCCTGCCCTGGCCCTGGCCGCCACGCAGACCCAATACGACAAGAAGGCGGCCGAATTCGCCCAGACCGGCACGCAGACCGTGAGCCTGTACGTCGATGTCGACCTGGGCGGGCGCAAGAACGGCTCGGCCACCGAGCTCAACCAGGCCCATCGCGCGTTCAACAACAACGGGTACCAGGTGCAGAGCGTGGTGGGATACACCGAGAACGGCGACCTGCAGGGGTTCTTCGTCACCTACGTGCGCCGCTGAGGGCAAGCCTCAGGTGCGCGGCAGCGTCACGCCGACCTGGCCCTGGTACTTGCCGCCGCGATCCTTGTACGAGGTCTCGCAGACTTCGTCGGACTGGAAGAACAGCATCTGCGCCACGCCTTCGTTGGCGTAGATGCGCGCCGGCAGCGGCGTGGTGTTGCTGAACTCCAGGGTCACGTGGCCTTCCCATTCCGGCTCCAGCGGCGTGACGTTGACGATGATGCCGCAGCGCGCGTACGTGCTCTTGCCCAGGCACACCACCAGGGTGTCGCGCGGGATGCGGAAGTACTCGACCGTGCGCGCCAGCGCGAACGAGTTCGGCGGGATGATGCACACGTCGCTTTCGATGTCGACGAAGCTGCCGCTGTCGAAATGCTTCGGGTCGACAATCGTCGAGTTGATGTTGGTGAAGACCTTGAACTCGCGCGAGCAGCGCACGTCGTAGCCGTAGCTGGACGTGCCATAGCTGACGATGCGGTGGCCGTCGGCGGCGGTCTTGACCTGGCCCGGCTCGAACGGCTCGATCATGCCGTGCTGCTCGGCCATGCGACGGATCCAACGGTCGGACTTGATGCTCATGCTTGTGCGGGGACCTTCGGCAACGGAAAGGGGATTGTGTCAGCCGGAGCGGCCACGGGGAACAGGCCCGCAGGCCTCAGAGCAGCGACACCGACAGAGGCGTGGCCACCTGCGGCCGCTTGGCCAGCTCGACCGCGATGCGGCGGGCGGTAATGCGGTAGGCGCGGGCCGCTGCACTGTCCGGGGCGGCCACGACCACCGGCACGCCGGCATCGCCCTGCTCGCGGATTGCGATTTCCAGCGGCAGGCTGCCCAGCAGCGGCACGCCGTACTGCGCCGCCATGCGCTGGCCGCCGCCTTCGCCGAACACATGCTCGGCGTGGCCGCAGTTCGAGCACACATGCACCGCCATGTTCTCGACCAGGCCCAGCACCGGCACCTGCACCTTCTCGAACATCTTCAGCGCCTTGCGCGCGTCCAGCGTCGCCACGTCCTGCGGCGTGGTGACGATGACCGCGCCGGCCACCGGAATCTTCTGCGCCAGGGTCAGCTGGATGTCGCCGGTGCCCGGCGGCAGGTCGACGATCAGGTAATCGAGCTCGCCCCAACGGGTTTCGTTGAGCAGTTGCGTCAGCGCGGAGGTCGCCATCGGACCGCGCCAGATCATCGGCGTGTCCTGCTCGACCAGCAGGCCGATCGACATCGCTTCCACGCCGTGCGCGCGCATCGGCTCGATCGATTTGCCATCGGGGCTGTCCGGGCGCCCGGACAGGCCGAGCATGGTCGGGATGCTGGGGCCGTAGATATCGGCATCGAGCACGCCCACGCGGGCGCCCTCCGCGGCCAGCGCCAGCGCCAGGTTGACGGCGGTGGTCGACTTGCCCACGCCGCCCTTGCCCGACCCGATCGCGATCAGGTTGCGGACGCTGGGCATCGGCGTGACGTTGGGCTGCACGGCGTGCGAGACGATGCGCGAGTGCAGCTCCAGGCGGGCCAGCTGGAAGCCGGCGGCGGCCAGGGCCGCAGTGACCTCGCCTTCCAGCCACGGCCGCAGCGCGAGGCAGGGGAACCCGGCGACGATCTCGACCACCGCCCGGCCTTCGGCCTCCACGACACGGATGCGGGCGCCGGTTTCACCCAGGGTGACCCCGGTCTCGGGCAACGGGAGGGCGGCGAGAACGGGAACAACGGCTTGCAGGGACTCAATCACGACAGCGACCTTGATCTTTCTTCGATACGGCATTGCCCGGGGCCGCCATGTTACGTGCTCTTGCGCGCCCGGTCCGTACGCCTGCGGATGCGGTATAAAGGTCCGCAACCGCATCCCGGTGCGGGCCATGCCGAATACATCCCTGGGAGGGGACCCATGCGTACGAAGTTGCTTGCCCTGCTGTTCCTGACTGCACTGCCGCTGAGCCTGCTGTCGACTGCCGCATTCGCGCAGACGCCGGCACCGGTCGGTCAATGGACCACCATCGACGACAAGACCCAGAAGCCCAAGTCGATCGTCGAGATCTACCAGGCCAAGGACGGCAGCCTCGCCGGCCGCGTCACCGAGATCCTGCAGTCCGACCGCGGCCCGAACCCGCTGTGCGACAAGTGCTCGGGCGAGCGCAAGGGCAAGCCGGTCAAGGGCATGGTGATCCTGTGGGGCATCAAGCAGGACGGCGAGACCTGGGAAGGCGGCCAGATCCTCGACCCGGCCAGCGGCAAGATCTACTCGGTGAAGGTCACGCCGATCGACGGCGGCAAGAAGCTGGAAGTCCGCGGCTTCATGGGCTTCTCGCTGCTGGGCCGCACGCAGACCTGGGTGCGCAAGTAAGAGCACCCCTCTTCCGCCCTTCGGGCACCTTCTCCCACAAGGGGAGAAGGAAGAGCATCCAATAACCCTCTCCCCTTGTGGGAGAGGGACAGGTCGCGAAGCGACCAGGGAGAGGGGGATGGGTCGCCATGCGATAATCCCCCGCTCTTTACGCGTCCCGGCCCCCCATGTCCCGCGAGTTCGTCGTTTCCTGCGCCCTGCCCTACGCCAACGGGCACCTGCACCTGGGCCATCTGGTCGGCTACACACAGGCTGACATCTGGTGCCGCGCGCAGCGCCTGGCCGGCCACAAGGCCTGGTACGTCTGCGCCGACGACACCCACGGCACCCCGATCATGCTCGCCGCCGAAAAGGCCGGGCAATCGCCGGAAGCGTTCATCGCCGGCATGCAGGCCAGCCACGAGCGCGACTTCGCCGACTTCGGCGTCGCCTTCGACCATTACGACTCGACCAACTCGCCGCGCAACCGCGCGTTGACCGAGGCGATCTACGCCAAGCTCGACAACAACGGCCACATCAGCCGGCGCTCGGTCGAGCAGCTGTACGACCCGGTCAAGGGCATGTTCCTGCCCGACCGCTACGTCAAGGGCATCTGCCCTAACTGCGGCACGCCGGACCAGTACGGCGACAACTGCGAGAACTGCGGTGCGACGTACTCTCCGAGCGAGCTGAAAGAGCCGCGTTCGGTGGTCAGCGGCGCGACGCCGGAGCTGCGCGAGTCCGAGCACTTCTTCTTCGAGGTCGGCCAGTTCGATGCCTTCCTGCGCGAGTGGCTGTCGGGCGATGTCGCCATGCCCGGCGTCAAGGCCAAGCTGCAGGAGTGGCTGGACGCCGAGGGCGGCCTGCGCGCCTGGGACATCTCCCGCGACGCGCCCTACTTCGGCTTCCAGATTCCCGGCCACCCGGGCAAGTTCCTGTACGTCTGGCTCGATGCGCCGATCGGTTACCTGTCGAGCTTCCAGGCGCTGTGCGAGCGCGAGGGCCTGGATTTCTGGTCGTACCTCACCCGCGACAGCAAGGCCGAGCTGCACCATTTCATCGGCAAGGACATCGTCAACTTCCACGGCCTGTTCTGGCCGGCGGTGCTGCACGGCGCCGGTTTCCGCGCGCCGACGCGCCTGCACGTCAACGGTTACCTGATGGTCGATGGCGCCAAGATGTCGAAGTCGCGCGGCACGTTCGTCATGGCGCGCACCTACCTCGATGCCGGCCTGGACCCGGAGGCGCTGCGCTACTACTACGCGACCAAGACCAGCGGCGGCGTCGACGACCTCGACCTCAACCTGGCCGACTTCACCGCGCGCGTGAATGCCGATGTCGTCGGCAAGTTCGTCAACCTCGCCAGCCGTTGCGCCGGCTTCATCGAGAAGCGGTTCGAAGGCCGCCTTGCAGATGCCCTGCCCGATCGGGCGATGTACACGCACTTCGTCGCGCAGCTGGCGCCGATCGCCGAGGCCTACGCGCGCAACGAGGCCGCGACCGCCGTGCGCCTGACCATGGCGCTGGCCGATGAAGCCAACAAGTACATCGACGAGCACAAGCCGTGGGTGCTGGCCAAGCAGGAAGGCGCCGACGCGCAGTTGCAGTCCGTGTGCACGCAGGGCCTGAACCTGTTCCGCGTCCTCAACGCCGCGCTCAAGCCGGTGCTGCCGCGCGTGACCGCGCAGGCCGAGACGTTCCTCGCAGCGCCCGTCGCGCAGTGGAACGATCTCGAATCGCCGCTGCTCGCGCACCGCATCGGCAACTACACGCCGCTGTTCACCCGAATCGACCCCAAGCACATCGACCACATGATCGACGCCTCGAAAGAATCGCTGAACCCCGACAACGCCAGCGCTGCTGCGGCCGCTACTGCGAAGACGGCCGCTGCCCCGGCGAAGGCCGACAAGGCCGCGGCACCGGCACCGGCCGCTGCCACGGCAGCGGGCGCGACCATCGGCATCGACGACTTCGCCAGGCTCGACCTGCGCGTCGGCAAGGTGCTGGCCTGCGAGTTCGTCGAGGGCTCCGACAAGCTGCTGCGCTTCGAACTCGATGCCGGCGAACTGGGCAAGCGACAGATCTTCTCCGGCATCCGCGGCTCCTACGGCGAGCCGGAAAAGCTCGTTGGCCGCAGCGTGGTGTTCATCGCCAACCTGGCGCCGCGCAAGATGCGCTTCGGCGTCAGCGAGGGCATGGTGCTGTCGGCAGGTTTCGACGGCGGGTCGCTGTTCCTGCTGGATGCCGACGGTGGCGCCGAACCGGGCATGCCGGTCCGCTGATCCGCACACGCGGAGCGGGCATGCCCGCTCCCGCCCACATCATGAATGTCGCCGACCTGACCGAGCGCCTCGACCGCATCCTGCCGCAGACCCAATGCGGCCAGTGCGGGTTCGCCGGTTGCCGGCCCTATGCCGAAGCGATGGCCGCGGGCGAGGCCGATGTCGATCGCTGCCCACCGGGTGGTGACGCCGGTGCGCGCGCACTGGCGCGGCTGCTCGGCGTCGAAGCGCGACCCTATGACCGCACGCGCGGCGAACACAAACCGGCGCAGGTCGCGGTGATCGTGGAAGCGGACTGCATCGGCTGCACCAAGTGCATCCAGGCCTGCCCGGTGGACGCGATCATCGGCGCGTCCAAGCACATGCACACCGTCATCGCGCCGCTGTGCACCGGCTGCGAACTGTGCGTGCCGGCATGCCCGGTCGATTGCATCGTGCTGGCGCCACCCTAACGCCAGGCGGCCCCTCACAACGCCGACAGCTGCTGCTCGCTGCATGCCGAGCACACGCGCTCGACCTTGTAACCCTTCTCGCGCAGCTTGCCGACGATGCCGTCGTCTCCGAGCAGGTGCAGCGCGCCGACCACGACCAGGGTGCTGCCCTGCTTCGAGCCGTCGAGCATGACCTGGATCTGCGGCAGCCAGGCCTGGTTGCGGTCGACGTTGATCATCCGGTAGGTCTGCGGAGTCTTGTCGCGCATCTCTTCGCGGGTGAGCTTGTCGAGGCGGGCGACGTCGCCGTCGCGCCAGGCCGAGTGCAGGTCGCCGAGCATCTGCGGCATTTCCAGCGGCTTGTCGAGGAACTCCTTCAGCGAAACGATCTGCTCGTCCATCGGCGAGGCGTCGAGCACCTGCAGCTGCGTGTCGATCGATTCCAGGCCGGCAGTCGGCTTGTTGCCCGTCGCCGCGCGCTGCATCAGGTACTGGTCCATGCCCCTTTCCGGCTTGAAGCCCATCTGGTCGGCCATGCCCAGCATCAGCGACAGGTTGATGAACCAGGGCTCGTAGCCGTCGAACTGGGCGACCGAGAATCCACGCTGGGCAACGATCCGGGCGAACTTCTCGCGCAGCGCCGCCGGCAGCACCTGGGTGAGGGTGCGGCCGTCGCCATAGCCGGCAGCGGCCAGGAACTTCTGTGCCGTCGCCGGATCGGTCATCTGCTCCGGCGGCACTTCGAACACCACCTTGTCCGACGCGGCGAAGGCGCTGTCGATGTCGGCCGAAAGCGGATAGTCGTCGCCCTTGAGCAGGTGGAACGAACCAAGCAGGTACACCGCGTTGTCGGCGTCGGAGACTTTCCACAGCAGCGGCAGCGGCGGCGCCTTGGCCGTCGCGACCGGCGGATTCTGCGTCGGCTGCGGCGTGGCCACCTTTTCGACGGCAAGGGCCACCGACGCCAGCGCGGCGACAGCCAGCATGGTCAGGCAGAACATCTTCAGGCGACGCATCGGAACAGTGTCCTTCGGCTTTCAGGCGCGAGGTTGAGGGGCAAGTGGGGGTGTCAGATCAGGGCGCGGCGTGCGCGTAGGTCTTTTCGCCGGCATCGACCAGCAGGTCGAGTCGATTCTCCGGCGGCGGCAGCGGACAGGTCGCGAACGCGGTGAACGCGCACGGCGGGTTGTACGCCTGGTTGAAATCGAGCGTGACGTTGGCGTCGGCGCCGGGCTTGGGCGCATCGAGGAAGCGGCCGGCCGGATAGCTGCCATGGCCGCTGGTGCGATCGGCGAACACCAGGAACAGCGTGTCCTCGCCTTCATCCAGTGCTTCGATGCGGTACTGCTTGCCGCCACGCTCGAACTCGAGCGCGCCGGGGTTGGGCACTTCGTCCGTGATGCCGATGATGTTTGCGATCGGCAGGGTCTTGCCCGGCGGATGCGGCACGTAGTGGGCCTGGACTTTCCAGTCCGTGCTCGCCGGCCAGTACTCGATGCCGCGGAAGCCGGTGCGGCTGGGCGCATCGGCGTGCTTCACCCGCAGGGCGTAGCGATCACCGCGCTTGATCACGGTCACCAGGCCCTTGCCTTCGTCGAACGCCAGCACGCTCGGTCCGGTCGGAGAATCGTCCGCGCGCAGTTCGGCGGCGCCCTTCAGCGGCTCACCGTCGAGGGTGACGGCCAGGCCTTTTTCCGGGACGAAACGCAGCCGGCCGTTGTTGAGGTCGATCATGCCGAAATGGTCCGGCCCGACCGCGAGCTGGATGCCATTGCCGGCGGACGCACCGAAGTAATGCGGGCCCGGGTCGATCCAGTGCAGGCCGACGACGCTGGTCCAGCCGTCGGGCTTGGTCAGGTTGGCCACGCGCTGGCTGCGCCACAGTTCCAGGTCGCGCGCGAACGAGATCTGCGCGGCCTGGTCCTGCGCGGCCTTGCCGGCGCCTTCATCAGCGGGCTTGCTGCAGGCGCCGGCCAGCGCGACCACGGCCACGAGCCATGCACTCTTTGCGAACTGCCATTTTGCGGTTGCCGACATTCAGCGTCCTCGCAGGAACCAGCGGTCGATTTCGGGAAGGGTGAAGCGCGCCCAGGTCGGGCGGCCATGGTTGCATTGCCCCGAGCGCTCGGTGGCTTCCATCTCGCGCAACAGGGCATTCATTTCGGGCAGCGTCAGGCGACGGTTGGCGCGCACGGCGCCGTGGCAGGCCATCGTCGCCAGCAACTCGTCGCGCGCCGCGGCCACGCGCCGGGATTCGCCGTGCTCACGCAGGTCGGCCAGGACGTCGCGCAGCAGCGCTTCGACATCGCCGTGTGCGAGCAGTGCCGGCACGCTGCGCAGCGTCAGCGACTGCGGTCCGCTGCGGGTCACTTCGAAGCCGAGCGCGGCCAGGGTCTCGCCGTCGCGTTCGGCCACCTCGGCCTCGCGCTCGGACACCGCCAGCGTCGCCGGCACCAGCAGCGGCTGCGTGCGCAGGCCTTCGCCGTCGTGCGCGCTCTTGAGCTTCTCGTAGCCGATGCGCTCATGCGCGGCATGCATGTCGACGACGATCAGGCCTTCGGCGGTTTCGGCCAGCACGTAGATGCCGTGCAACTGCGCAATCGCGTAGCCCAGCGGTGGCAGCGTGGCTTCAGCGCTGTGCGGCATCGCAATCGGCGCGGACGATGTCATGACCGGCTGCGCCGCGCCATAGAGCGCGGCATACCCCGAGCGCGCCTCGGCGACCTGCATCGGCAACGGCGACTGTTCCTGGCGCCAGAAGGCGGGCGAAGCGCCGTTGGAAAACCCCTGGGCCCCGACAGGCATTGCGGCCCAGTTCGCAGCGGGAACGCCTTCCATCGGTGCCCCCATTGCATTCGGCGTGGTCCCCGCACGCGTCTCCGCCAGCGCGCTTTGCAGCGTGCGGTAGACGAAATCGTGGATCAGGCGTGCATCGCGGAAACGGACCTCGTGCTTGGCCGGGTGCACGTTGACGTCGACGCGACGCGGATCGAGCTCGAGGAACAGCACGTACGCCGGTTGGCGGCCATGGAACAACACGTCGGCATACGCCTGCTTGATCGCATGGGCGATGCTGCGGTCGCGCACGGCGCGGCCGTTGACGTAGAGGTACTGCTGGTCGGCGCTGGCGCGGTTGTACGCCGGCTGCGCGATCCAGCCGTGCAGGCGCAGGCCCTGGCCCGAACCTTCGGTATGCGCACCGCCGGCGTGGTCGACGCGCAGTGCATGGCGCGCGAACTCCTCGCCCAGCGCTTCGTGCAGGCGCACTTCGGAGAGCAGATCGCCTTCGCCCTTCCAGCGCCGCGACGGCTTGCCGTTGTGCGAGACGCGCAGTTCGACATCCGGGCGCGCCAGTGCCAGCTGCCGCAACCATTCCTCGATGTGGCCCAGCTCGGTGCGCTCGGCCTTCAGGAACTTGCGGCGCGCCGGCACGTTGAAAAACAGGTCGCGCACCTCGACGGTGGTGCCCTGCGGGTGCGGCTTGGGGACGACCGCGCCAATGCGCCCGCCTTCGACATCGAGCGTTGCCGCATGGTCGTTGCCGACGCGGCGCGAGGTCAGTGCGAAGCGGCTGACCGACGCAATGGACGGCAAGGCCTCGCCTCGGAAACCGAGCGTGGCCACGCCTTCGAGGTCGTCGAGCGAAGCGATCTTGCTGGTGGCGTGGCGCTGGATGGCCAGCGGCAGCTCGTCGGCAGCGATGCCGCCGCCATCGTCGCGGATGCGGATCAGGCGTACGCCGCCCTCTTCCAGGTCGATGTCGATGCGCCGCGCGCCGGCGTCGAGCGCGTTCTCCACCAGTTCCTTGACCACGGATGCCGGGCGCTCGATGACCTCGCCGGCCGCGATCTGGTTGATGAGGGTGTCAGGGAGTTGGCGGATCGTCACGGCCTGGGCGACGCAGTCCTGCGCCGTCGGAATAGTCGGGTGTGATGATAGCCGACGCAGCGACGTTTCCGGGGGTGCAATGCTGGCTTACGGGCTGCCGCCACCGGCTCCCGCGTCGGCAGTCACGTACGTGGCATCGGCGCGCGCGGCGTACAGCGTGCCCGGCGGCGGTTGACGGGTGAAGTAGGTGTTGACGCCATCGAGCACCGCGCGGGCGAGGTTGCGCTGGTGGGCCGGGTCGGTCAGGCGACGCTCTTCGTCCGGGTTGGAGATGAAGGCGGTCTCGACCAGCATCGCCGGCATGTCCGAAGTGCGCAGCACGGCGAAGTTGGCACGCTCGATATGCGGCTTGTGGTTGCTGCCCACGCGCTTGAGGCCGTCCAGCACGTGCTCGGCGGCGTCTTCAGAGGCCTTCATGTGGCCGCTCTGGGTGAGGTCGAGCAGCACCGAGGCCAGGGTGTTGCTGGTCTGTTCCAGGCGCACGCCGCCGATCAGGTCGGAGGAGTTTTCCTTGTCGGCCAGCCAGCGCGCACGCTGCGAGGACGCGCCCTTGAGCGACAGCACGTACACCGATGAACCCTTGGCCGAGCGGTTTTCAGCCGCGTCGGCATGGATCGAGATGAACATGTCGGCCTTGGCCTGGCGCGCCAGCTGCGCGCGGCGCGGCAGCGGGATGAACACGTCGGTGTCGCGCACCAGGTGCGCCTTCAGGCCGGGCGTGGCGTCGATCTGGCGCGCTAGTTCGCGGGCGATGGCCAGCGTGACGTCCTTCTCGCGCTTGCCCGACGGGCCGAGCGCACCGGGGTCCTGTCCGCCGTGGCCGGCGTCGATGGCGATGACCAGCGGCCGCATGCCGCGGCCGCGCATCACATCCTTCATGGTCTTGACCGGCGCCTGGCCGGGTGCGGGCGCTGGCGTCGACGCCAGGGGCGCGGAAGTCGTGGTCGTTGCCGTGCTGGCAGCGCTGGCACCGGTCGGTGTCGGCTGGCCGGTGGCGATGCGCGTCGGCACGCCGGTGGCGACCGTGGTGGGCACGTTCGACGCAGCGGCAGCAACCGCGGCAGGTGCCGCAGCAACGCTGCCCGGCGTCGAGGAAATGGTGTTAGCCGGTGCGGGAACCGTGGTCGCCGCCGCCTGACCGTTGCGACCGGCCACGATCGCGGAGATCAGGCGGGTCGTGGCCTCGGAAGAAGCAGCGCTGACTTCGCCCACCGACGGCGCCTGCGCGGTCGGCGATGCAGCCTGGCCCGTCGGCAGGTAGGCCGAAGCATTCGAAGCGGGCGGCGTGACGGTTTCAGGGCGCGAAGTCGGCACCGCCGTGGTGGACGCTGGCGCCACGGTCGGTTCGGCAACCGTCGCGATCACTCCGACCGGTTCGGCGCCGTCGCCCGGCCACTCCAGAACCAGGCGCGGACCGCTCGCGCCCTGCTCGATGCGCGGCTTGAGCACCGTCACCTGCTGGGAGAGGTCGAAAACAATGCGCGAGGTGCCCGGGGCCGGCTCACCCGTGCGCACGGACTTGACGACGCCGGTGCCGGCCGGGAGACGGAAATTGCGGGCCAGGTTCGATGCGGGCAGGTCCACGACCAGGCGGTCGGGTCCTTTCAGGCTGATCACCTTGAATTCGCCGGCGCCGTCGAGCGCGATCTCGGCGCGGGTGCCGGTTGCGCCGGCACTCAACTCCAAGCCCTTGATTTCACTGGCATGCGCCAGGTTCCAGGCGAGCGCGGCGAGCAGCGCGAGGCCGAGCAGAAACTTCTGGACGGTGGCGACATTGACGCGCATGGCCGGTAGTCAACCACCGGGTCAAGGAATTTGCAAGCACTTTTCCCTTACGAATCCGCGACCTGCCGGACTTTCCTGCGGAACCGTTCAGGAGTCGGACGCAACCTCATGCCCTGCGGCCAGCGGCGCCAGCCGGGCCAGCCAGGCCTCCCCGACCGCCGTTCCCGGCCGCAACCGGGCCCGCCGCCCTGCCCCGTCCATCGCCAGGTCCACCGTCAGGTCCGCCATGGGCAATGCACCGGCGCCGCGTTCTGGCCACTCGACCAGCCAGAGGCGAACTTCGGCGCCATCGAGACCGAGGAATTCCAGTTCCCCGGCATCCGAAATCCGGTACAGATCCAGATGCCACGCTTCGCCACCATCGGCCAACGGATAGCGTTCGACGAGCGTGTAGGTCGGACTGCGAATTGCACCTTGCACACCGAGCGCGCGCAGCAATGCGCGCGCAAGGGTCGACTTGCCCGCACCGAGATCGCCGTGCAGATGCACGACGGCATCCACCGGCCGCGTACGCGCAAGCTGCGCACCCAGTGCATCGGTTGCATCGGCGTCGGCCAACCAGAATTCATTCACCTGCACAGTCTCTTTCAACACGCATCAACGCTCCGGATTGACAAAGTGGCGAAGCCAGGGCATCACGTCGCTCGGCAACAGTCCGCGCTCGCCGCCTTCATGCGCGGCCGCGTCGCCCGCAGCGGCATGCAGCAACGCACCCGCGCTGGCCGCGTCGAATGCGGAAAGGCCTTGCGCACGCAATGCAGCAATGACGCCACTGAGCACATCGCCCATGCCACCGACGGCCATGCCTGGATTGCCGGCGGCAATGATGCGGGGCGTTTCGTGTGCCGCCGCAACAATGCTGCCCGCACCCTTGAGCACCACCACGCAGGCATAACGTTCGCTCAACGAACGCGCGGCTGCGAAACGATCGCGCTGCACCTGCGCAGTACTGATGCCAAGCAGGCGCGCGGCCTCGCCCGGGTGCGGCGTCAGCACGGCATCACCAGGCAGGGCGAACGGATGCATCGCCAACAGGTTGAGGGCATCGGCATCGAGCAGCAGCGGCCTCGCGCTGGCCACCGCGCGCTCATAGAGATCGCGGCCCCATGTGCCCAGGCCCAGACCGGGTCCCAATGCAATCGAGCTGGCACGATCCAGCGCCGGCTGCAGCGACTCAGCATCGTCGACGACGTGCACCATCGCTTCGGGGAGCCGCGCCAGCAGTGGCGCGACATGTTCGGCACGCGTGGCCACCTCAACCAGCCCGGCGCCGCTGCGCAATGCCGCCTGCGCGCACAGCATGATCGCGCCACCGCTCCCGGATTCGCCGCCGACGCACAGCACACGACCGCTAGTACCCTTGTGACTGTCGCGCCGACGCGGCGCGAGCCAGCGCGAGAGCGCGACGGGTGTAAGGCGATGCGCACGTGCGGCAGTGCCGTCGAACCATTGCGCCGGAATCTCCAGCGCCGCCAATGACAGCACGCCGACGTGATCGAGTGCCGCTCCGGTGCGCAGCCCGATCTTTCCTGCCATGAACTCGACGGTGCGCGTGGCGACCACGGCGGTGCCCGCGACGCAACCGCGATCGGCATCGATGCCGCTGGGCACATCGAGTGCCAGCACGGGCGCGTCCTGCGCATTGATCGCGGCGATCAGCGCCTGCGTTGCTTCGTCCGGTTCGCGCGACAGGCCGATGCCGAACAGCGCGTCGACGACGACGTCCGCCGCCGGCAACGCACCTTCGAACAATTCGACGGCACCACCCACGGCGAAGTAGTCCTGCGCCGCGCGTCGCGCCAGCTCGCCGCGCGGGACCTGCCCCGGCAGATGCACGACCGTGACGTGGCGGCCGGACTGGCGCGCATGCCGGGCCAGCACGTAACCGTCGCCACCGTTGTTGCCCGGACCGCAGGCGACGACGATCCGCTGCGCCTGCGGCCAGTGCGTCAACACCTCGCGCCAGGCGGCCCGGCCGGCCCGGCTCATCAGCTCGAAGGCATCGCCCAGCGCCTGCGCCGCGCGCGCTTCCACCTCGCGCAGCGCAGCGGCGTCGTAAAGCGCATCGGCGAAGGCGTCATCGCGTGGCATCACGGGATTCTATACTTGTGCCTCGTGAACACTCCCGCCGCCCCGATCCCTGCCCTGCCCGCCGCGGCACCCGACTACGCCGTCCTGGCGCAGCGCGTGCGCCTGCTGGCGCGCGAGTTCGGCTTCCAGCGTTGCGGGATCACCGACATCGACCTGGGCCAGGACGAGGCGCACCTGCGCGACTGGCTGGCGCAGGGGCTGTACGGCTCGATGGACTGGATGGCGCGCCACGGCGACCTGCGCTCGCGCCCGGGCGACCTGCACCCCGGCACGATCCGGGTGATATCGGTCGGTCTCGACTACGGCCGCGATGGCGACGAAGCGTGGGCGACGCTGGACGACAGCGAGCGCGCCTATGTTGCCCGCTACGCGCTCGGCCGCGACTACCACAAGCTCATGCGCCAGCGGCTGCAACGCCTGGCCGACCGCATCGCCGAAGAAGTCGGCCCGTTCGGCCACCGCGTCTTCGTCGACTCGGCGCCGGTGCTCGAACGCGCGCTCGCACGCAACGCAGGGCTTGGCTGGATCGGCAAGCACACTTGCCTGATCGACAAGGAAGGTGGCTCGTTCTTCTTCCTCGGCGAGATCTACGTGGATCTACCGCTGCCGATCGACACACCTGCCAGCGCGCACTGCGGCACCTGCCGCAAGTGCATCGACATCTGCCCGACCCAGGCGATCGTCGCGCCCTACCGGCTCGACGCGCGCCGCTGTATCGCCTACCTCACCATCGAGCACGAAGGTTCGATACCGGAGGAGCTGCGCCCACCGATCGGCAACCGCATCTTCGGTTGCGACGACTGCCAGCTGATCTGCCCCTGGAACAAGTTCGCCCAGCGCACCGACGAAGCCGACTTCCGCGCCCGCAACGATCTCGACAAGGCGACGCTGGTGCAGCTGTTCGCGTGGGACGAAGCCGAGTTCCTGCAGCGCACCGAAGGCACCGCGATCCGCCGCAGCGGCCATGAGCGCTGGTTGCGCAACATCGCGGTCGCGCTGGGCAATGCGCGCACCAGTCCGGAAGTGATTGCCGCATTGAAGGCGCGGCGGGAATCCGCAAGCGCGATGGTGCGCGAACACATCGAGTGGGCGCTTCGGCGGCATCACGCCGCCTAGGCAGTCAGCGCAACTGCGCCAGCAGTTCCCGCGTCACCGGATCGTCCGCCTGCGCCTCGCCGGCCAATGCAGGCAGCAGCCGGCTCGCCACCTGCTTGCCCAACTCCACGCCGAACTGATCGAAGGCATTGATGCCCCAGATCACCGACTGCAGGTAAACGCTGTGCTCGTACAGAGCCAGCAACGCGCCGAACGCCTGCGGCGTCAGTGCGTCGAGCAGGATCATCGTGCTTGGACGGCCACCGGCATAGGCACGTGCAGGATCGTAGCTGGCCTGGCCATTGGCGAAGGCCTCGGTCTGCGCCAGCAGGTTGGCCTGCAGCGCGCGGTGGTTGTCCGGGTACGGCGCGTCGGAACGGATCACCCCGATGAAATCCGAAGGCACGATCGACGTGCCCTGGTGCAAGGCCTGGAAGAAGCTGTGCTGGGTGTCGGTGCCGGCACCGCCCCACCACACCGGCACGGTGTCGACCGTGACCGCGGAGCCGTCGGTGCGCACCGACTTGCCCAAGCTCTCCATCACCAGCTGCTGCAGGTAGTTGGACAGCAGCTTCAGGCGCTCGTCGTAGGCGAGCACGGCCTGCGTGGCATAACCAAGGCCGTTGCGATTCCAGATCGACGTCAGCGCGTGCCACGCGGCGAGGTTCTGCGGCAGCGGCGTTTCGAGGACGTGCACGTCCATCTGCGAGGCGCCGTCGAGCATCGCTTCGAACGCATCCATGCCGATCGCCAGCGCGATCGGGAAGCCTACTGCCGACCACAGCGAATAACGACCACCCACCCAGTCCCACATCGGCAGGATGCGCTCGGGCGGAATGGCGAAGGATTCAGCGGCGCGTTCGACATTCGCCGACACGGCGTACAGACGTTCGGTTCCGCCCAGCCAGTCGCGCAGGATCGCGCCGTTGAGCAGCGTCTCCTGCGTGCCGAAGGTCTTGGAGATCAGCACCGCGGCGGTGCGGCGCGGGTCGAGCCCTGCCAGCACGCGCTGCGCGGCATGGCCGTCGACGTTGGACAGGAAATGGACGCGGAAGCGTCCCGGCGCGGCGCCCGTGAGCGCATCCACCGCCAGGCGCGGACCGAGGTCTGAACCGCCGATGCCGACGCTGACGATGTCGGTGACATCGCTGGCTGCCAGCGCATCGACCAGCGCACGCATGCGCGCACGTGCTTCCAGCGCCTGGGCGTGCGCGGCGCGCGCCACCGGCGCGGTCGAGACGTCGCCGCGCAGCGCGGTGTGCAGCACGCTGCGGCCTTCGGTGACGTTGATCTTCTCGCCGTCGAACTGCGCCTGCAGCTTCTGCCGCACGCCGGCCTGCTCGGCAAGCTCGAACAGCGACGCCAGGGCGTCACAGTCGTAGTGCTGGCGGGCGAAGTTGGCGTAGACCGGACCGACGCGCACGGCGAACCGCTGCGCGCGCGCCGGGTCGGCGGCGACCAGGTCCTTCAGCGGGGTTTGGATGACGCGCCCTGCCTGGGCGCGAAGACGGCTCAGACGGGCATCGGCATCCATGGGCAGGTCAGGCTGCCTGTGCCGGCATCGAACGGTTGGTGTGCGTCAGCGCGTTGTGGCGGTCGACGTAGACCAGGGTCGGCTTGTACTTGGCCGCCTCGGCTTCATCGCACACGCCGTAGGCGCAGATGATGACCAGGTCGCCGGGCTGCGCGCAGTGGGCGGCGGCACCGTTGACCGAGATCACGCCGCTGCCCTCTTCGCCACGGATGGCGTAGGTGACGAAGCGCTGGCCGTTGTTGACGTTGTAGATGTGGATCTGCTCGTACTCGCGGATTCCCGAGATGTCGAGCAGGCGCCCGTCGATCGCGCACGAGCCTTCGTAATGCAGCTCGGCATGGGTCACGGTGGCGCGGTGGATCTTGGCCTTGAGTACGTTCAGTTGCATGTGTGTGGCTCCGGCCGCGGGCATGCGGACGCGTCAGACCGCAAGTCTAGCAGCGCATGGCGCAGTGCAACATCTCCCCGCCTACCGGATTGGCACCGCCGGTGGAACGGTTCAGATCGCCGCGGGAGACGTTTCGAGCAGCCGGTTCAGGCGCCGGCTCAGGCCCCGAATTCGAGGTTGTCGATCAGCCGTGTCCGCCCCAGCCGGGCCGCGATCAGGGCCACCCGGGCGCCGCCCTCGCCGTCCGCCGGCTCGGTCAGGTCCGGGCGCCGCACCACGGCGTAGTCAGGAACGAAGCCGTCCGCTTCCAGACGCTTGACCGCCTCGGCCTCGACCGCCGCGCGCGGCGTGCCGGCTTCGATCGCGTCGCGCATGGCCAGCAGGCAGCGGTGGATCGCCGCCGCGGTGCCGCGCTCGTCCGCCGACAGGTACTGGTTGCGCGAACTCATCGCCAGGCCGTTGTCCTCGCGGACGATGTCGGCGCCGATCAGTTCGATGGCGAAAGCCAGGTCGCGGACCATGTAGCGGATGACCGCAAGCTGCTGGTAGTCCTTGCGCCCGAACACGGCCACGTCCGGCTGCACCTGGTTGAACAGGCGCGACACAACGGTCGCGACGCCGTCGAAATGCCCCGGTCGATGCGCACCCTCGAGCGTCGTGCTGACGCCCGGTACCTGCACGCGGACCGTCGCCTCGGCGCCGTAGGGGTACATGGTCTCGACAGTGGGCAACCACATCACGTCGCAGCCAGCCGCTTCCAGTCCGATCGCGTCGGCTTCAGGCGTGCGCGGGTAGCGGGAGAAGTCTTCGTTGGGGCCGAACTGGGTCGGGTTGACGAACACGCTGGTGACGACGCGATCGGCGTGCTGGCGCGCCAGTTGCACCAGCGAGTAGTGGCCTGCATGCAGGTTGCCCATGGTCGGCACCAGGGCGACGCGCAGCCCTTCGCGTCGCCACTGCGCCACTCGCGCGCGCAGCGCGGCAAGGTCGGTGATGGTTTCGATCATGGCGTCTTTGCGGGCATTGCTGGAGCTTGCGTTGCGATGGTTTGCGACGTGCGCGCCGGAAACAACGGGAGTGCGGCGGTCAGGCATAGGAGTGTTCGGCGTCCGGGAAGCTGCCGTCGCGAACGGCCTGGGCAAATGATTGGACAGCGCCCGCTACCGAGCCGCCCTCGGCGAGGAAATCCTTGACGAAGCGCGGCCGGCGATGGCCGGAGTTGACGCCCAGCAGGTCGTGCAGCACCAGCACCTGGCCGTCGCAGTGCGGGCCGGCGCCAATGCCAATCGTGGGAATGGCCAGGTCGGCGGTGATCGCCGCGGCCACCGGGGTCGGCACGCACTCGAGCACGAGCAGGCTGGCGCCGGCCTCGGCGACGGCGCGCGCATCGGCGCGCAGCCGTGCAGCCGCCGCCTCGTCACGACCCTGGACCTTGTAGCCACCCAGGCGCAGCACCGACTGCGGCGTCAGCCCCAGGTGCGCGCAGACCGGGATCTCGCGCTCGACCAGGAAGCGGATGACGTCGAGCTTGTGCCCTGCCCCTTCGAGTTTGACCATCGCCGCGCCGGCCTGCAGCAGCTGCACCGAAGCATCGAGCGCGCGCTCGGGCGTGGCGTCGGCCTGGAACGGCAGGTCGGAAACCAGCAGGGCCTTGGCCAGCCCACGGGCGACGCAGGCCGTGTGGTAGGTGACGTCGGCCGTGGTCACCGGCAGCGTGCTGTCGTGGCCCTGCACGACCATGCCGAGCGAATCGCCGACCAGCACCAGGTCGACGCCCGCGGCGTCCATGGTGCGGGCGAACCCGGCGTCGTAGCAGGTCAGCATCACCAGCCGGCGGCCGTCGCGCTTGGCGTCGGCCAGGGCCGGCACGGTCCAGGGCTTGTCGTTCGGGGTTCCGCTGTACATGGCGTGGGGTACCGGTTGTCGGCGCGGGTCAGGCAGAGCCGGAGCCGGCCAAGGGGCGGCTACGGGCGATCGTCCGGAGAATCCGCATACGTTACCGCCTCGACCTCCCCCGGTTCCATCTTCGCCAGCGCCTGACGCGCCGGACCGATCCCGGGGATGAGCGCGTCGGGGGCGATTTCCAGCAGCGGCACGAGCGCGAAGGCGCGCTCGTGCAGGTGCGGGTGCGGGACCTGCAGGCCAGGTTCGCTGATCACGGCGTCGCCATACAGCAGCAGGTCGAGATCCAGCGTGCGCGGGCCCCAGCGGTCGCTGCCGTCGGCCTGGCGGTCGCGACCGGCGACGCGCTCGATGGCGAGCAGGTCGGCCAGCAGCTGCTGCGGCGTGTGCTGCGTTTCCAGCATCGCCACGGCGTTGACGAAATCGGGCTGCTCGGTCACGCCCCACGCCGGCGTGCGGTATAGGCGCGAGGCCTGCAGCAGGCGCGTGCCCTCGATCGCCGCCAGGGCGGCGAAGGCCGCGCGCAGGGCGACGATGCTGTCACCCAGGTTGCTGCCCAGGCCGACGAACGCGGTGGCTGTCATAGCGTGATCGTCATGGCCGGTACGTCCGCCCTGCCCGCCTCATTCCTGGCTGGTGGCGGGCTTGCGGCGACGGCGGCGACGCTTGCGCGGCTCTTCGTCGTCGGCCTGCGCGGCGCGCTCGGTCTCGAGTTCTGCGATGGCAACGGCATCGCCGGGATTGGCCTGCGCCTCGCGCCAGAACGCGACGTCTTCGGCGTGCTCGTCCGACGCGGTCAGGCGCAGGCCGAGAAAATCGAACGCGGCGCGGAAGCGCGGATGCGCGAGCGTGCGGAACACGCGCTTTCGCTGGCGCAGCGAGAACCGCGACTGCAGCAACCAGATTTCCTGCATCGGCAGCGAGAAACGGCGCGGCAGCGCGATCGTCTCGAGCTGATGCACGGTGACGCGGTCGGCGGCGCGACGCTGCGCCTCGGCCGTGTGCATGCCCTGCGCCTGCAACGCCATCAGCGCCCGGCAATACGCCGGCCACAGCAGCAGCGCGAACAGGAACGCGGGCGATACCGGCTCGTCGTTGGCGACGCGCGCGTCGGTATTCTTCAGGCCTTCCAGCACCATCTTGCGCAGCGCGCCGCTGCGATTGGACTTCAGCGCGGCGGCGGTTTCCGGCAGCAGCGCCGGCAGCAGGCCGTGGCGCTCAAGGCCGAGGAAACTCTTGACCGCGTTGCCCGACAGGAACAGCTTGAGGCATTCCTCGAACAGGCGCGCCGGCGCGGATTCGCGCAGCAGCGGCGCCAGCACCGGGATAGGTGCAGCAGTCGCCGGTTCGATCTCGAAATCGAGCTTGGCCGCCAGGCGCACGGCGCGCAGCATCCGCACGGGATCCTCGCGGTAACGCGTCTCCGGGTCGCCAATCAAACGCATGAGGCGGTTGCGCACGTCCTCGAAGCCACCGACGTAGTCGCGCACCGAGAAGTCCTCGATCGCGTAGTACAGCGCGTTGGCGGTGAAGTCGCGGCGGACCGCGTCGTCCTCGATGGTGCCGTAGACGTTGTCGCGCAGCAGGCGACCGCCCTCGTGCAGCTCGCGGTCGCCGCTGCCGTCGTCGGTGTTGGCGCGGAACGTCGCCACCTCGATGATCTCGCGACCGTAGACGACATGGGCAAGCCGGAAGCGACGGCCGATCAGGCGGCAGTTGCGGAACAGGCCCTTGACCTCTTCCGGCGTGGCGTTGGTGGCAACGTCGAAATCCTTGGGGTGGCCGCCGATCAGCAGGTCGCGGACGGCGCCGCCGACCAGGAAGGCGTCGAAGCCGCCCTCGCGCAGGCGATACAGCACACGCAGGGCATTGGGGCTGATATCCCGGCGCGACACGTTGTGCTGGTCGCGCGGAATGGTTTGCAGCCTGAGTTGGATTTGGTTGTCGGATTCCATCGAGCGGGCGTTGCCGCAGTCCATTTTAGGTGTGGGAGGCCATTGCCCGGGGCAGCGGCGCCGCATATACTAGCAAGCCGCGCTGGGTTGAGAGCCTTGCGCCGGGGGTCTTCTCGCTACACAGCCCGCTCCATGCTCCATCTGCACCCTTCGTCTAGAGGCCTAGGACGGTGCCCTCTCAAGGCATCAACACGGGTTCGAATCCCGTAGGGTGTACCAATTCCGAAGCCCGCGCAGCGATGCGCGGGCTTTTTCTTTGTAGCGCCCGCCATCCCGGCGTAGCGCCCGTCATCCCGGCGAACGCCGGGATCCAGGCTGTCACGCCCCGAGCGCCGGCATACAATACGCAATGCCCGCCAGGGCCCTTCATCTCACGGAACCATCGCCATGCCCTTCGTCGTCACCGAGAACTGCATCAAGTGCAAGTACACCGACTGCGTCGAGGTGTGCCCGGTCGACTGCTTCCATGAGGGCCCGAACTTCCTGGTGATCGATCCGGACGAGTGCATCGACTGCACCCTGTGCGAGCCGGAATGCCCGATCAACGCGATCTACCCGGAGGACGACGTGCCGGCCGGGCAGGAAGCGTTCGTCGCACTCAATGCCGAGCTGGCCAAGGCCTGGCCGGTCATCACCACGCGCAAGGACGGCCTGGCCGACGCCAAGGAATGGGAAGGCAAGCCGGGCAAGCTCGATCTGCTGGAGCGCTGAGCGCGACCTGCAGAAACAAAAACGGGCGCCGATGGCGCCCGTTTTGATTCGAGGCAATGCTCGATCAGCGGCCGACCAGTGCCATGCGCAGCGTTTCGATCAGCTTCTTCGGGGCATCGCCGCTCGCCGGCACGCCACGCGGATCGACCGCGGCGACGTAGGCGCCGACATCGGCACCGGCCACGCGCACGAGGAAGTTGCTGCCCTCGTAGTTGACGTCGTACACGCCCATCGCCTGGGCGCTGCTGGTGACCTTCACGCCTTCGACTGCCGCCAGCGCGGTACCGACCTTGGCGAACACTTCGTCACGCGTGCCGGTGACGGTGAAGCCGGTGCCGGCCAGGGCCGGATTGCCCAGCGCGGTCGCCGGGGTCGGCAGGTTGACGGCGGTGTCGGTGCGCGGCGCGTCCAGGTCCGGCGGAACTTCCAGCGGGCGCATTTCCGGGGCCTGTGCGTACAGGTCATTGCCCTTGCGGAACCAGCTGCAGCCGGAACCGGCGGCGACACCGGCCAGCACCAGGGCGGCGACGGCGACGCGGGACATCGAAACGTTGGAACTCATGTAGCTCTCCTGCAGGGTCAGGCCGCGAGGGAATCGCGGCAGGCGTTTTCAAGTTCGCGGACGAGCATGTCGACCGTCGCGGCGGAAGCAGTATGGACCGGCGACAGCGGCAGCAGCGGCAGGCGCAGGCCGTGGCCGATGCCCTGGCGCTGCAGCAGCGCCTTCACGGGAATGGGATTGGGCTCCACGCCGAGGAAGTCGTAGGCGGCGAGCATGCGCGCATCCAGCGCCAGCGCTTCGTCGCGGCGGCCGCCACGGGCCAGGTCGGCCAGGCGCCGGAACGCATGCGGGAGCACGTTCGATGCCACCGAGATCACGCCGTCGGCGCCGGCCAGCATCGCGCGGCACGCGGTCGGGTCGTCGCCGCTGAGCACGGCGAAGCCTTCGCCCTTGAATGCCAGCAGCGCGGTCATGCGCTCGGGTTCGCTGCGCGCTTCCTTGATGCCGACGATGTTCGCCAGCGGCGCCAGTTCGGCGACGGTTTCCGGCAGCAGGTCGCCGCCGGTGCGGCCCGGCACGTTGTAGAGCACGATCGGCAGCGCGCCGTCGTCGGCTATGGCGCGGTAATGCGCGACCAGGCCCGCCTGGGTCGGGCGCACGTACGGCGGCGTCACGACCAGCGCGGCATCGGCGCCAAGGGCCGCCACGCGTCGCGTCAGTTCGATCGTCTTTGCCGTGTTCGACAGGCCGGTGCCGGCCAGGACCGGGATCGCGCCGGCGACACGCTCGACGGCGGTGCGCAGCAGCGCGTCGTACTCGGCGTCGAACAGCGCGGCGGCCTCGCCGGTGGAACCGGCGACGACGATGGCCTGGGTGCCGGCCGCCAACTGCTGATCGAGCAGTCGCTGCCAGGCGTCGAAATCGATTTCGCCGGACGCGGTGAAAGGCGTCGCCAGCGCGGTGATGCTGCCGGAAAGTCGCAAGTTGGGGGTACTCGGTGCACGTGTTGCATTGAACCCCGCACGTCACGTGCGGGCCCTGGAACCCAGGCCTGGCTGCCGGCCAGACGGGCCAATCGGCAGTCCGATCAATGGGTCGATCAGTTGATCTGTGGCCGGGATGATCGCACGGGATGTTACTTGCGGGCTGAAAGCGCGGGCAAGTATGCTGCCCGGCAACCACAGCCCGCTCACGGGCCGCCATTCAGTATCTGAGCACGTTGCTCCCCAAGCAGGCGCCGCCTTGACCGATTCCGCTGCCCGGCCGTCGCCGAACGAAAACCACCTCCTGATCAACGCCTACACGACGCATCCGGAGACGCCGCTATTGTCGGTGACTCGCCGGATCGCCGATTCCGGCTGCAACCTCGTCGACGCACGCCTGGCCACGGTCGGCCGCGACGTGTCGGTGACCGTGCTCGCCGTGGGCTCCTGGGATGCGGTGGCCAAGCTGGAGGCCATGCTGACCCGGCTGGAGCGCGAGGAAGGCCTGAAACTGGTGTGGTACCGGACCGGCGCCAAGCAGGTGCAGTCCAACCTGCTCCCGTACGTGGTCGAGGTGGTGGCCGCCGACAAGGCCGGGATCCTGTTCCAGCTGGCCGACTTCTTCGATCGCCAGGGCATCACCATCGAAAGCCTGCACAGCTCGCGCTACCGCGCCATGCAGACGGGGGCTGAGATGTTCTCGGCGCAGATCACGATAGGGGTACCCTCGAGCATGCACATCGCCGCCCTGCGCGACGACTTCCTCGAGTTCTGCGACCACCTCAATCTCGACGCGATCATGGACCCGATGAAATTCTAGGGACCCGATGAAGTTCCAGTAATTCCGTGGTAGCGTCACGACAAAGCAGCATGGAACGAAAAGGCGAAATGCCCGATACCGGCGACAGGATTGCGAAAGACGTCTCCGAACTGCCCCTGGCGCTGTCCAGCGGCCAGACCGCGCAGCTCAAGGACTTCGCCGGCCAATGGCTGGTGCTGTACTTCTATCCCAAGGACAGCACGCCCGGTTGCACCACCGAGGGCATCGACTTCAATGCCCTGCTGCCGAAGTTCAGGAAGTTCGGCGCCACCGTGCTGGGCGTTTCGCGCGATTCGATCCGCTCGCACCAGAACTTCTGCAGCAAGCAGGGCTTCAAGTTCGACCTGGTCAGCGATCCCGACGAAACCCTGTGCAACGCCTTCGGCGTGATCCGGGAAAAGAACATGTACGGGCGCAAGGTGCTGGGCATCGTGCGCAGCACGTTCCTCATTGATCCCAAGGGCGTCATCGCCCAGTCATGGAGTCCGGTGAAAGTCCCCGGCCATGCCCAGGCCGTCCTCGACGCACTCAAGGCTGCCGCAACGCAGTGACCCCCGCCGCCCACCACCCACGCTGCCGTCCCGCCCCGCGGGCCACGGCAGCGTCGCCGTGTCTGCAGTCCATCCAGACGCTCCACCGTTCCACGCTTAATCAGTTCACCCGGCCGATCACCATGTTCAACCCGCATCGGAGCATTCGATGACCAGAAGCAAGCGGATCTACGTGCTCGACACCAATGTGCTCATGCACGACCCGACCGCGCTGTTCAAGTTCGAGGAACACGATGTCTTCCTGCCGATGCAGGTCATCGAAGAGCTCGACAACGCCAAAAAAGGCACCTCCGAAGCCAGCCGCAACGCGCGCCAGGTCAGCCGCTTCCTCAATGAGCTGATCCAGGCCGAAGGCACCGACAAGATCTCGTCCGGCATCACCCTCAGCCGCCCGCAGGGTTTGCAGCTGCGCGGCGAGCAGAGCATCGGCAAGCTGCGTTTCCAGACCCGCGACTTCGACTCGGGCAAGCGCTTCGGCGCGGTGATCCCCGACAACCACATCCTCGGCTCGATCCTGTCGCTGAAGGAAAGCGACCCGGGCGTGCCGGTGGTGTTCGTCTCCAAGGACATCAACCTGCGCATCAAGGCGTCCATCGCCGGGATCGTGTCGGAGGATTACGAGAACGACCGCGCGCTCGACGACTTCAGCCTGCTCTACACCGGCGCCACCGCGCTGCCGGAGGACTTCTGGCAGCGTTTCGGCAAGGACCTGCGCTCGTGGACCGAGAAGGGCCGCACCTTCTACGAGATCTCGCGCAACCGCGACAGCGCCGAGGACGACAACTGGCATCCGAACCAGTTCCTGTACCTGCCCGGCGACGACGAGTCGCAGATGAAAGTCGCGCGCCTGACCGACACCAAGGTCGTGCTGCAGATCGTCGACGACTTCCGCCACAGCCAGCACGCCGTGTGGGGCATCACCGCGCGCAACCGCGAACAGAACTTCGCGTTGAACGCACTGATGGACCCGGAGATCGACTTCGTCACCCTGCTCGGCACCGCCGGCACCGGCAAGACCCTGCTCGCCCTGGCGGCCGGCCTGGCGCAGACGATGGACCAGCAGCGTTACCGCGAGATCATCATGACCCGCGCCACGGTCAGCGTCGGCGAGGACATCGGCTTCCTGCCCGGCACCGAAGAGGAAAAGATGACGCCGTGGATGGGCGCGCTGACCGACAACCTGGAAGTGCTCACCCACAACCAGGACGGCGGCAGCTGGGGCCGCGCGGCCACCAATGATCTGCTCGCCAGCCGCATCAAGATCCGCTCGCTGAACTTCATGCGCGGCCGCACCTTCCTCAACCGCTGGCTGATCCTCGACGAGGCGCAGAACCTCACGCCCAAGCAGATGAAGACGCTGATCACGCGTGCCGGCCCCGGCACCAAGATCGTCTGCCTGGGCAACGTCGAACAGATCGACACGCCCTACCTCACCGAGACCACCTCGGGCCTGACCTACGCAGTGGACCGCTTCAAGAACTGGGACCACAGCGCGCACATCACGCTGCGTCGCGGCGAGCGTTCGCGCCTGGCCGACTACGCGTCCGAAGTGCTGTAACGCAGGCATCCGGCGCGCGCAGGTTCGCCCCTGCGCGCGCTCGTGCACTCAGGCGATTCTCACGCCGATGCAAATGGTTTGAATCACAATCTCCTCGCCCACACGCGCGGTTCACCGTCGCGCTGCTAGCTTCCCGCCCTCGACAGTGGCATGGCGCGGATGCACCGCACCGTCGCAATGACGCTGCCAATGGAGCAACACGAGCAAGGAGCACTGGATGATTTCACGACTGCCCACGTGGGGCTGGTTGTGCGCGGCCGGCCTGTCGCTGGTGGCGGGCATGGTCAATGCGGTGGGATACCTGGGTTTCGAACAGCAGGCGATGGCGCACCTCACCGGCACCACCAGCCAGCTGGGCGTCGCCGTGGCGCAAGGCCAGGCCGGCGTGGCCCGGGAGTTGCTGCTGCCGATCGTTTCCTTCGTCGGTGGAGCGATGCTGAGCGGCCTGATCGTGCAGGACCGGACACTGCGGCTCGGACGCTGTTACGGCGTGGCCCTGGCCATCGAGGCCGCGTTGCTCGTCGCCGCCGTGCCGCTGTTCGAAAGCCGGCAAACGGCCGGTGCCGCGCTGGCGACGATGGCCTGCGGCCTGCAGAACGCGGTGACGGCGACCTTCAGCGGTGCGCTGGTGCGCACCTCGCACCTGACCGGGATGTTCACCGACCTGGGCGTGTTCCTCGGCCACCGCCTGCGCGGCATCGACGTCGACCGGCGACGGCTGTGGCTTTGCCTGCTGGTCATCGGCGGATTCGCGCTGGGCGGCGTGGCGGGGTCGGCGCTGTTTCCTCATTGGGGCTATCGCGCCTTGTACTTGCCGGCGGCACTGACCGGCACGACCGCGGCGGCCTATCTCGGCTGGAGCTTCTGGCGCGGTCCGGCGCGCAACACGGAAGCCGCCTGAGGCCCTATCGCTTCCGACACGCGGGCACAGGCAAACTGTGGCGATGAACTCCGCCCCCCGCCCTGCCTGTGCCCTGACCATCGCCGGTTCCGATTCCGGCGGTGGTGCCGGCATCCAGGCCGACCTGAAGACATTCGCCGCCCATCGCGTGCACGGCCTCAGCGCGATCGCCGCGTTGACCGCGCAGCACACGCGCGGCGTCACCGCGGTGAACGTGCCCGACACCGGCTTCCTGCGCGCGCAGATCGATGCCTGCTTCGACGATTTCGCGATCACCGCGGTCAAGCTCGGCATGCTCGCCAATGCCGGCGTGATCGAAACCGTCGCCGCTGCGCTGGAGCACTACCGGCCCGCGCACGTCGTGCTCGATCCGGTAATGGTTTCGACGTCCGGTGCGCGCCTGCTCGAAGCCAGCGCACTCGATGCGCTGCGCACGCGCCTGATCCCGCTGGCAACGCTGGTCACGCCCAACCTGCCCGAGGCCGAACTGCTACTCGATGCCTCCATCGCCGATGTCGACGCGATGCATGCCGCGATCGCGCGACTGCACGCCCTCGGCGCCCGCGCGGTGCTGCTCAAGGGTGGCCACCTGACCGGAAGCGGCGACGTGGTCGACCTGTTCGCCGAAGCCGATGGCGCCGTGCGCGCAATCACCCATCCACGCCTGCAACTGGAAGCGCACGGCACCGGCTGCACGCTGGCCTCCGCGGTGGCGGCCAACCTCTGCCTCGGCCGCGACCTCGCCGACAGCTGCACTGCCGCCGCCGACTACGTCCATGCCGCGCTGGTGCGTGGTTACCGGCCCGGCAACAGCGACATCCTCGTCCTCGACCATTTCGGCGCCGCGCCCCATGAATGAGACCGCCGCGATGCAACCCATCGAACTCGATGCACAGGCCATCGACGGCCATCGCTGGACCGTGCTGGCGCGCATCCCGGCACAGCCGCAGGCGAGCCTGTTGTGGCTGCCGGCGCTGGGCGTGGCCGCCAAACACTACCTGCCCTTCGCCGATGCGCTGGCGGCACGCGGGGTCGCCGTGTTCCTGCACGAATGGCGCGGCGGTGGCTCGAGCAGCCAGCGCGCCGGCCGTGACAGCGACTGGGGCTATCGCGAACTGCTGTGCAACGACATCCCGGCGAGCGAGGCACTGGTGACCGAGCACGCGCCGGCAGTGCCGCGGATCATCGGCGGCCACAGCCTCGGCGGGCAGCTGGCCTGCTGCCGGCTAGGCCTGTCGCCGGCGACCGCGCAACGCCTGTGGCTGGTGGCCAGCGGCGCGCCTTACTGGCGCGCGTTCCCGCTGCGGACCAAATGGTTCCTGCCCTTCGTCTACCGCTTCCTCGCGTGGCTGGCCGACCATAACGGCGCCCTGCCCGGCCGCCGGATCGGATTCGGCGGCCAGGAAGCACGTGGACTGATCCGCGACTGGAGCCGCAGCGGCTTGAGCGGGCGTTATGCCGCCGGCGGACTCGACATCGACCTGGACGCGGCGATGGCCGCGGTGGAAGTGGAAGCACATGCGGTGGCATTCGATCGCGATTGGCTGGGGCCTGAATCGTCTGCCCGGTTCCTGCTGTCGAAACTGCGCCATTCGCCGAATCGGATTGATGTGCTCGACGCTGCCACGCTCGGTGCACGCGCCGATCACTATGCGTGGATGAAGCAGCCGCAGGCGGTGGTGGAGAAGCTGCTGGGCTGAGCGGCGTGCGAGGAGCAGGAGCCAATGGATCCCGGCGTTCGCCGGGATGACGTGACGGGGACGGAATTGTTTACGCCGAATTTACGCCCCGGGCGCAACGGCGGAATAGAGGCTTTACGGGTGCGATACCAACAATGACGGCGTGGCCAATCGGGCCTCGAATGTCATTCCTGGATATCGGCAATGTCCCTTCATTACTTCCGCGCGCGCGAAGCCTCCGTGCCGTTGCTGTTCGCCGCCTGCGCGGGTATCGGCCTGCTTGCCCTGGGCACCCAGGCAAACGCCACGACGCTTTCCGGCAACGCCGCACTGACCAGCGATTACGTCTGGCGCGGCACCACCCAGACCCAGGGCGATGCCGCCGTGCAGGCCGGCTTCAAGCTGGCCGGCGACTCCGGCTTCTACGGTTCGGCCTGGGGCTCCAACGTCGAGTTCGCCCCCGACACCCACGCCAGCAGCGAGCTCGACTTCACCGTCGGCTGGGCAGGAGCCTTGTCCGACAAATGGGCGATGGACGTCAACCTGCTGCGTTACCAGTATCCGTCCACCGCCGTCGACCTCAACTGGACCGAGCTCAACGCCACGCTGGCGTACGACAGCAACTACTGGCTGTCGATGGGCTATTCGACTGAAGCCCTTGGTGGCGAGGAAGACGGCCTGTACACGCAGGTGGGTGCCCGGTTCCCGATCAACGACGTGTTCCGGCTTGAAGGTGCAGTCGGCTATTACCTTCTGGATGGCTACAGCGCCGCGGCCGACAACTACCTGCACGGACAGCTCAATGCCGTGTGGGCGGTGAAGGCCCCGCTCGAGCTGCGCGTGACCGCGCACGCTACCGATACCAACGCCGAAGAGATCTTCGGCAAAGACCTCGCAGGGAGCCGCATCGAAGCGGCCCTGCAGGCGACCTTCTGAAGGAGAGACGACATGCCTGGCTGGCTTGCCCTTGTTTGCGGTGTCGCGGTGATCGTTGCCTCGGCCTACCTGCTGTACGTGGTTCTTCGACCCGAAGATTTCTAAGGCAACACGACAATGACCGAGACACTGCTTGTACTGGTGCTTGCGATCGGCCTCGCCTGGCCGCTCGGGCACTACCTCGCTCGCGTCATGCGCGGCGACCGCTCCTGGGTGGACCGCATCGCCGGACCGGCAGAGCGCCTGATCTACCGGGCCCTGGGCACCGACCCGCAACGCGGCATGAGCTGGCGCGGCTACGCCAGGGCGTTCGCAATCAGCAACGTGGTCGTCGGCCTGGTGGTCTGGGTCCAGTTCATGACCCAGGCCTGGCTGCCGCTCAACCCCGACGACATCCCCAACATGCGCTGGGACACCGCCCTGCACACGATGGTGTCGTTCCTCACCAACACCAACCAGCAGCATTACTCGGGCCAATCACAGCTGAGCTACCTGTCGCAGATGGTCGGCATCGTCGGCCTGCAGGTCGCCACGCCGGTCATGGGCCTGGCGATGGTCGTGGCCACGCTGCGCGGCCTGTTCGGCGGTCGCACGGAGATGGCGCAGACGGTCGGCTCGGCGGTGGTCGATGGCCGTGTCGCACCGGAAGGCGTCGAGCGCGACGTGGGCAACTACTGGGCCGACGTCACCCGCGCGACGCTGCGCTTCATGCTGCCGCTGTGCCTGGTGTGGTCGGTCCTGCTGACCTGGCAGGGCGTGCCGTCGACGCTGCAGTCCGGCCCGAGCATCACGCCGGTCGACACCAGCGTCGAAATGAAGGAACAGAAGATCCCGCTGGGCCCGGTGTCGCCGATGGTCGCTATCAAGCAACTGGGCTCCAACGGTGGCGGCTGGTATGGACCCAACAGCACGGTGGCCCTGGAAAATCCCACGCCGCTGTCGAACCTGATCGAAGTGCTGGGAATCCTGCTGATCCCGATGGCGATCACCTTCATGGTCGGTCCGTTCACGCGCTGCAAGCGCCTGACCGCCATGGTGTTCGGCACGATGCTGCTGATGTCGCTGGCCTCCACCGGCCTGTCGATGTGGTCGGAGGCGTACTCGTCCACCGCCACCGATCCGGCGTTGATGGAAGGCAAGGAAGTGCGACTGGGCGTGGCGTCGTCGACGTTGTGGTCGGCCATGACCACGCAGGTCAACAACGGCTCGGTCAATGCGATGCATGACTCCCTCGCGCCGCTCAGCGGTGGCATGGCGATGGTCAACATGCTGATCAACGCCATCTGGGGCGGCGTTGGCTGCGGCCTGCAGCAGTTCCTGGTCTACCTGATGCTCGCCGTGTTCCTCGCAGGGTTGATGACGGGGCGTACCCCGGAGCTGTTCGGTCGCAAGATCGAAGCCCCCGAAGTGAAGCTGCTGGCGCTGCTGGTCCTGCTGCAACCGCTGGTGGTGCTTGGCTTCTCCGCCATCACGCTGGTATTCCCGTCGATCACCGGCAACTCGAATCCGGGCTTCCACGGCATCAGCCAGGTCTTCTACGAATACACGTCGGCATTCGCCAACAACGGCTCCGGCTTCGAGGGCCTGGGTGATGCGACCTGGTGGTGGAACCTGAGCTGCTCGGTCGTGCTCGCGCTGGGCCGCTACCCCGCGCTGATCATCCCGCTCGCCGTCGCCGGCCTGATGGCGCGCAAGCGCGTGGCGCCGGAAGGCAGCGGCACGCTGCACGTGGAGACGCCGACCTTCGCGCTGACGCTGATCGCGGTGATCGTGATCCTGACCGTCCTGCAATTCATGCCCGCCCTGGTGATGGGTCCCATCGCCGAGCACCTGACGCTGTACGGCGCCGCTGCGGCGGCCCCGTGAGGTAATGAACGTGACTGACACTACTCATCTCGGTACTGCCCGCCGCCAGACGGTGGCGGGCCTCGACGGCGCAGCCCTGCGCACGTCGCTGGTGGATTCCTTTCGCAAGCTGTCGCCGCGCCAGGCAGTGAAGAGCCCGGTCATGGCCATCGTGCTGCTCGGCACGATCCTGTCGGCGCTGATCACACTGGCGGTGCCTGGCAATACCGCCTTCGGCATCGCCGTGACGCTGATCCTGTTCGTGACGGTGCTGTTCGCCAACTTCGCCGAGGCCGTGGCCGAAGCGCGCGGCCGTGGCCAGGCGGCCTCGCTGCGTGCGGCACGTCGCGACCTGGTCGCGCGGCGCCTCAACGGCAAGACCCGCGTCGGCGGCGAAAGCCGCGTCGCCGCAGCAACGCTTCGTCCGGGCGACCGCGTCATCGTCTCGGCCGGCGAACTGGTGCCGGCCGACGGCGAGATCGTCGAAGGCGTGGCCACCATCAACGAGGCCGCCGTCACCGGCGAGTCCGCACCGGTGTTGCGCGAGGCCGGCACCGACCGCTCCGGCGTGATTGGCGGCACCAAGGTGCTGTCGGACGAAATTGTGGTCGAGGTCAGTGCCGAGCCGGGCCACAGCTTCCTCGACCGCATGATCGCGCTGGTCGAGGGCGCCAACCGCCAGAAGACGCCGAACGAGATCGCGCTGACCATGCTGCTGGCGGCGATGACGCTGACCTTCCTGATCGTCGTCGCCACCCTGCCTGCACTGGCCGGTTTCGTCGGCGCCAGGCTCGATCCGCTGCTGCTGATCGCGCTGCTGGTGTGCCTGATCCCGACCACCATCGGCGGCCTGTTGCCGGCGATCGGCATTGCCGGCATGAACCGTGCACTGCAGGCCAACGTGCTGGCGAAGTCGGGCAAGGCGGTGGAAGTGGCCGGCGACGTCGACGTGTTGCTGCTCGACAAGACCGGCACGATCACGCATGGCGATCGCCAGGCCACGGTGTTCCATCCGCTGGCCGGTGTCGACCTCAGCCAGCTGCGCGACGCGGCACTGCTGTCGTCGCTGGCCGACCCGACGCCGGAAGGCAAATCGATCGTGCGCCTGGCGCGCGAACTGAAGAGCACCGTGCCGGAGCCGGAGAAGGCGCATTACGTGCAGTTCACCGCGCAGACACGCATGTCGGGCGTCGACCTTGATGGCAGGGTCATCCGCAAGGGCGCCGGCGATTCCATCGCCCGGCATGTGCAGTCACTGGGTGGCCAGGTCGTGCCGGAACTGTCCGCGCGCATCGAGCAGGTCGCACGCGGTGGCGCCACGCCGCTGGTGGTCGCCGAGGGCCGCCACATCCTCGGCGTCATCGAGCTGTCGGACGTGGTCAAGCACGGCGTCAAGGAGCGATTCGCGCGGTTGCGTGCGATGGGCGTGCGCACGGTGATGATCACCGGCGACAACCCGCTCACCGCCGCCGCGATTGCCGCCGAGGCCGGCGTCGACGACTACATCGCCGAAGCCCGTCCGGAAGACAAGCTCGCCCGCATCCGCGCCGAGCAGGCCGGTGGCCGCATGGTGGCGATGGTCGGCGATGGCACCAACGACGCGCCGGCGCTGGCCCAGGCCGACGTCGGCCTGGCGATGAACTCGGGCACGCAGGCGGCCAAGGAGGCCGGCAACATGGTCGACCTCGACTCCGACCCGGCCAAGCTGCTGGCGGTGGTCGAAGTCGGCAAGCAGCAGCTGATCACACGCGGCGCGCTGACCACGTTCTCGCTGGCCAATGACGTCTCGAAGTATTTCGCGATCCTGCCGGCATTGTTTGCAGCGGCCATTCCGCAGATGGCCGCACTCAACGTCATGCACCTGTCGAGCCCGACCAACGCGGTGCTGGCAGCGCTGGTCTTCAACGCGATCATCATCCCGGCGCTGATTCCGCTGGCCCTGGCCGGCGTGCGCTTCAAGCCCGCCAGCGCGGTCTCGCTGCTGCGCCGGAACATGCTGGTGTACGGCGTCGGCGGTGTGCTGCTGCCGTTCGCCGCCATCAAGCTCATCGATCTTGCCCTCGTGGCAGTGGGGTTCTGACATGACCACCGTGACTTCCGTTCCGTACGTTCCGGCGACCACGCATGCGACCGTGCTGGACGACCGCACTTCGCTGCGTGCACCGCTGGTATTCACCGTGGTGATCCTCGTCGGCTTCGGCCTGCTGTACTCGCTCGCCGGCGCCGCACTGGGCCGCGTGCTGTTCCCGCATCAGGCCACCGGCAGCATCGTGATGGTCGACGGCAAGGCGCGCGGCTCGGCGCTGGTCGCCCAGCCGTTCGCCGACGCGCGCTACTTCCAGCCGCGTCCGTCCGCCGCCAACTACGACCCGATGGCCGCCGCCGGCAGCAACCTGGCGCGCAGCAACCCGGACCTGCGCAAGCGCATCGCGGATCTGACGCTGGAAGTCGCCAGGCGCGAGGGCATCAACCCGGCGCAGGTGCCGGGCGACCTGGTTACCCAGTCGGGTAGCGGGCTCGATCCGCACCTGTCGCCGCTCGGCGCGCAGGTGCAGATCGCGCGGGTTGCGAAGGCAAGGGGCCTGAGCAATGAGGAGGTTGCGGCCGTGGTCGCCGCTCACACCGAGGCGAAGCAGTTCGGCGTGCTGGGCGAGCCGCGAGTCAACGTGCTGGAACTCAACCTCGCGCTGGATGCACTCAAGCGGTAGCAGCAACGGCCAGGGCGCCCCTCTCCCTGGCCGCCTTCGCGGTCTGTCCCTCTCCCGCAAGGGGAGAGGGGTTTGATGTGCATAGACGAAGACCGGGCAACGAAACGTTGGAGCGTTGGCCGCAGGGTCGGGGATTGCGGAGCAGCGGGACATGGATGTCCCGCGTCCCGCGTAAAGACAGGATGTCGTCCGCGGGACGTAGCAATCCCCGGCCCTGCGGCCGACGCCGCCCCGAAGCCAGCAATGCCGCGACACCCCAGACACAACCGCCACAAGCGACACAGGCACAATGCAACCATGACCGACACCCGGAGCGCCCAGGCAGACGCACTCATCGGCGAACTGCAACGCCAGGGCGCCGGTCGCCTGACAATCTTCCTCGGCGCCGCCCCCGGCGTCGGCAAGACCTACACCATGCTCAGCCGCGGTCGCGAACTGCAGCGCCGCGGCCTCGACGTCGTCGTCGGCCTGGTCGAGACCCACGGCCGCGCCGAAACCGCCGCCCTCATCGAAGGCCTCGAAGTCCTGCCGCGCAAGCGCATGAAATACCAGGCCAAGGCCCTGCAGGAACTTGACCTCGACGCCCTCCTCGCCCGCAAACCCAGACTCGCACTGGTCGACGAACTCGCCCACCGAAACGTCCCCGGCAGCCGCCACGAACGACGCTGGCAGGACGTCATCGAACTGCTCGACGCCGGCATCGACGTCTTCACCACCATCAACATCCAGCACCTGGAAAGCCTCAACGACGTCGTCCACCGCATCACCGGCGTGCGCGTCAGCGAAACCGTGCCCGATGCCGTGTTCGACCGCCTGCGCGACATCGTCCTGGTCGACTTGCCACCGCGCGAACTGATCGAGCGCCTGCAACAAGGCAAAGTCTACGTACCCGACCAGGCCGCGCACGCCCTGCAGGCCTTCTTCTCGCCGAGCAACCTCACCGCCCTGCGCGAACTGGCCATGCAGACTGCCGCCGACCGCGTCGACAGCGACCTGCGCGAAGCACAGACCGCGCGCGGCCTGCCTGGCGTGCCGTTGCGGCGCGGCGTGATGGTGGCGATCGACGGCCGCGGCCAGTCCGAATACCTGGTGCGCGTCGCCCGCCGCATCGCGGAACGCCGCGACTCGCCGTGGACCGTGGTAACCGTGCAGGGCGCACAAGCCGCCGCCGAAGCACAACAGCTCGAGCTCGATCGCGCCTTCGCCCTCGCCCGGCGACTCGGCGGCGATGCACTGGTACTGCACGGCAACAGCATCGTCGACGCCCTGCTCGACCAGGCAGCGCGCTCCGGTGCCAGCACGATTGTCCTCGGCCGCACCCGCGAGCGTCCTGTCGCGCGCATGTTCAACCGCGCGTTGACGCAACAGCTGATCCAGCGCGGCGCCCACTACGAACTGACCATCGTCAGCACCCCGGAAGCACGCGCGCGGGCGCGCCGCTCCTGGCGCCAGCCCGGCGGTTACCTCAGCCGCAGCGATACCGCCCTGGCGGTGACCTCGGCCGCACTGGCCACCGCGCTGGCCTGGATCGCCGAACGCTGGATCGCACTGGACGACCTGTCGCTGATCTTCATCGTCGCGGTGGTGCTGGTGGCCGCGCGCACGCGCATGACCGCGGCCGTGATCTCGGCGGTGCTGTGCTTCCTGGCCTACAACTTCTTCTTCATCGAACCGCGCTACACGTTGATGATCGGCGCGCGCCAGGGCGTGACCACCGTGGTGCTGTTCCTGATCGCGGCGCTGGTGGCCGGTCGCCTGGCATCAAAGCTGCGCATGCAGGTGGTTGCGTTGCGTGCCGCCAACGCGCAGGCCACCGCGTTGCAGACCCTCGGCCGGCAACTGGCCAGCGCCGCCGACCTCGGCCAGGTGCTGCAGGCCGGGCGCGATGCGCTGCGGCGCGCACTCGATGCCGAGGTGGTGCTGCAGGTCGGCGAGCATCAGGTCCACGCCGAACTGCTGAACGAGAAAGACCGCGCTGCCGCCGACTGGGCCGTGCGCCACCGGCACGCTTCAGGGCGCTACACCGACACACTGGCTGGTTCGGAATGGTGGTTCCAGCCGCTGCCACTGGGCGAGCGCGAGACCGGCCTGCTCGGCCTGCGCTTCCCACCGCAGTTGCACCGGCTGGGCATCGAACAGCGTCGCCTTGCCGAAGCCATGGCTGAAGACATCGCCCAGGCCGTGGTGCGCACGCGCCTGGTCGCTGACCTGGAGAACGCGCGCGTCAGCAACGAGACCGAGCGCCTGCGCTCGGCATTGCTGTCCTCGGTCTCGCACGACCTGCGCTCGCCGCTGGCTTCGATCATCGGATCGGCCAGCAGCCTGGACCACTACGCCGACGCCATGGACGCGCAGGACCGGCACAGCCTGCTCGAGACCATCCGCATCGAAGGCGAGCGCCTGGACCGCTACATCCAGAACCTGCTCGACATGACCCGGCTCGGGCACGGTGGCCTCACCCTCAACCGCGACTGGATCGGCGTCGACGAGCTCATCGGCTCGGCGGTGACGCGATTGCAGCGCTACGAACCCGGGGCCCGTTTCGACGTGTCGGTCGAACCCGGCCTGCGTCCGGTCTGGGTGCACCCGGCGCTGGTCGAGCAGGCGCTGTTCAACGTGCTCGAGAACGCCGCGAAGTTCTCGCCGCCGGGCGCGGCGATCACCGTGCGCGCACAGGACACCAGCGACGACCAGTTGCGCATCGACGTCGGCGACCGCGGCCCCGGCATCCCCGAAGACGAACGCAAGCGCATCTTCGACATGTTCTACAGCGTCGAGCGCGGTGACCGCGGCCGCCAGGGCACGGGCCTGGGCCTGGCGATCTGCCAGGGCATGATCGGCGCGCACGGCGGCAGCGTGGCCGCGCTGCCGGGTCCGGACGGGCGCGGCACCACGATCCGCATTACGCTGCCGCGGATCGAGCCCTGACACTGTCCCGATGAGTGACCCCGCACACACCGATAGCGCCACGCCGCCCGCGCGCATCCTCGTCATCGATGACGAGCCGCAGATCCTCAAGTTCCTCGACATCAGCCTGCGTGCGCAGGGCTATGCGGTCGAAGGCGCGGAGACCGGCCAGGGCGGGCTGGAGGCGCTGGCCACGCACGGTGCCGACCTGGTCATCCTCGACCTGGGCCTGCCCGACCGCGACGGCCATGACGTGCTGCGGGAGCTGCGGCAATGGTCGACCGTGCCGGTGATCCTGCTGACCGTGCGCGCCGGCGAAGCCGAAAAGGTCGCCGCGCTCGACGCCGGTGCCAACGACTACGTGACCAAGCCCTTCGGCGTGCAGGAACTGATGGCGCGCGTGCGTGCCTTGTTGCGGTCGCATGCCGCACCCGCCGGCGCGCAACCGCTGTACGACGACGGCCGCCTGCACATCGACCTGTCGCGACGCGAAGTTCGCCTGCAGGGCGAATCCGTGGCGCTCACGCGCAAGGAATACGCGCTGCTCGCCCTGCTGGTGCAGCATGCCGGTCGCGTCGTCACGCAGCCGCAGTTGCTGCGCGAACTGTGGGGCCCCAGCCACCAGCACGACACCCACTACCTGCGCATCCTGGTCGGCAAACTGCGCCACAAGCTCGGCGACGATGCTGCAGCGCCGCAATGGATCGCGACCGAACCTGGCGTCGGACTGCGTTTCATCAGCAGGGACCCGACACACTCCGGTCATTGACCCGTGCTAGGGCCGGACCCGGTCGACTGCCATGCAGTGACCGGGTGGGCGGGCCGAGCGAGGGCGGTGCATGTCCAGGCAAGTGCATTCGAAGGCGGCAACCATCGCGCTGGTCGCCCTCAAGCTGGCGCTGATCGGGGCCTATCTGGTTGGCACCAACCGCCTGCTGGTCGAGCGCGTCGCGCACATCGGCCTGAAACCCGGGCTGGTCGTGTTTGCCGCGGTCTGGCTGGTGTGCCTGGTGTCGATGCTGGCCCTGGCCTTCCACGCCCGCACCGCGACCCGGATTGGCTGGAGCATCGCCTTCTTCCTTGCCAGCACGATGACCCTGAGCCATGCCCTGATCGCCTCGAGCCACCTGGGCCTGTCCGAGTTCGAGCAGCTGCTGGGCCTGATCGGATTCGCCGGCAACCTGGTCGGCTTCCACGATGCCGAACTGCTGCAGGCGGCGTTGTGGTCGCTGCTGGGCGTGGTCGCCCTCAACCTGCCCCCGTTCTTCGCCTCGCCGTCGTGGTTGCCCGCCCCGCTGGCATGGCCACTGCGCAACCCGGGCCTGATGCAGCTGCTGCCGGTCCTCGCCATCGCCGCGATCCTCTACCTGCGCGGCGGCGAAGGCTCGAATGGCTTCCCCGGCCAGTACAACACCGCCGCGTTCGCATTCGTGCTGGGCGCCGAGAAGCTGCTCGAACCAGCCACGCCGCCGCGCCAGGACGTCGCGCTGCGGCACCCGGGCGGGCAGCCGTTCCGCCACGTCGTGCTGGTCATGGACGAAAGCGTGCGTGGCGACTATGTCGACATCAACGTCGATGACGGCGTCGAGACCGGGCTGCGTCCGCTTGGAGCGGCCCTGCACAACTTCGGCATCGCCGCCTCGGCCGCGAACTGCTCCTCCACGTCCAATGCCAGCGTGCGTTACGGCGTCACCCGCGACAGCTACCTGCGCGACCTCGACGTCAATCCGTCGTTCTGGCGTTACGCGAGCAAAGCCGGCTATCGCACGGTCTACATCGACGCCCAGCGCCATGGCGGCAAGCTGCACAACTTCATGGACGAGCGCGAGCGTGGCGAGATCGACGAGTTCGTGCAGATCGACGCCGCGGTGCCGCTGGAGCGCAAGGACGTCGAGGCCGGGCGGATGGTCGGCCAGATGCTGAAGCGACCGCAGCCCAGCTTCATCTACGTCAACAAGGTCGGCTGCCATTTCCCGTACGAGGGCAAGTACCCGGCCGACGGCAAGCTGTACTCGCCCACCATGGAGCGCACCAGCTTCAGCAACGAGGTCGACCCCGATGTCGGCAGCCAGGCCGGTGGCGGCGGCATCGATGGCCCGGAGGCGCGCTGGCGCCAGGTCAACAGCTATCGCAATTGCGTGGCATGGAACACGCGCGAGTTCTTCCGCGAACTGCTGGCCGACGCCCCGCTCGACGACACGCTGATCCTCTACACCGCCGACCACGGCCAGAACTTCCACGAAGACGGTGACGACGGCGCCCAGACCCACTGCACGATCGGCCCGGCCGTCGCAGGCGAAGGTCGCGTTCCGCTGGTCGCCATCACCCGCCACCCGACCATGGCGCCGCAACTGCGCGATGCCGCCAGCGGCAACCGCGACAAGGCCAGCCACTTCAACCTCTACCCGACGGTGCTGCGGGCGATGGGCTATGGCATGCCGGCCACGGTGGACGGCTTCGAGCCGGACCTGTTCGCAAGGTTGCCGGGCGGCAAACAGCACTTCCTGTCGACGTACTTCGTGCGCTTCGGCCGCGCGCCGGTGTGGAATCCCATCGGCAAGCCTGAACAGCTTCGCGACGGGCTGCAGCGTGCGCTGGCCGGTGGCACCGAGGTCAATGAAGGTACGGCCAGCGGCTCACGCTGAAGTGCAATCCTGCAGGTGCGCGGGGCTTCAGGCGCCGGCAAGTCGCGCGACGGCCCGGCGCGGACGCTCCACGCGCGGCGCGGCGGCACGGCGCAGCGGCGAGCGATAGCCCTGCGGGTTCATCGCCTGCCAATGCCAGGCATCGCGGCACATCGCATCGACGTCATACTGGGCGCGCCAGCCCAGCAGTTGCTGGGCAAGCGCGGGGTCGGCGAACACTTCGGCCGAATCGCCCGGCCGGCGTTCGACGATCTCGTAGGGAATCCGCTGGCCGCTGGCGCGTTCGAAGGCATGCACCAGTTCCAGCACGCTGATCCCGCGGCCGGTGCCGAGGTTGACGGTGAACCCGCGGTCGGCCGAAACCATGTATTCGAGCGCGTCGGCATGCGCCTGCGCCAGGTCGACCACATGGATGTAGTCGCGCACGCCGGTGCCGTCGACTGTCGGGTAATCGCCGCCGAACACGCGCAGGTGGTCGCGCTGGCCGACCGCGACCTGGCAGATGTAGGGCATGAGGTTGTTGGGCTCGCCGCAGGGGTCCTCGCCGATCAGGCCCGAGGGATGCGCGCCCACCGGATTGAAATAGCGCAGGTTGGCCGCGCGGAAGCGGTCGTCGGCGCGGCACAGGTCCTCGATCAGCTGCTCGGCAACCAGCTTGGTGCGACCGTAGGGATTGAGCGCCTGCAGGCCGGCATCCTCACGCACCGGTACCTGGCTGGGGTCTCCGTAGACCGTGGCCGAAGAGCTGAACACCAGCCGGCGCACGCCGGCCTCCTGCATGCTCTGCAGCAGGGCAATGGTCCCGCCGATGTTGTTGTCGAAGTAGTCCAGCGGCTTGCGGCACGACTCACCGACCGCCTTGAGGGCGGCGAAGTGCAGCACGGCGTCGAAGTGGTACGTCGCGAACAGTGCCGCCATCGCCCGCCGGTCTCGGATGTCGACCCGATGCAGCGACACCGGCGCGCCGACCAGCCGCTGCAACCGTTGCAGCACGCGCGGCGAACTGTTCACGCCGCTGTCGGCGATCACGACGTGGTGGCCGCGGCTGCACAAGGTCACGCAGGCGTGGCTGCCGATGTAGCCCGCGCCGCCGCAAACAAGAATTCGCATTGGATGTCCTGGCCGGATTCCGACGGTGAAGGCCCCCGGACCCCGGGCTGTTCCGCGGTCCTGCTCTTGTGAACGCAGAACAGCGGCATTTCCGGCACCGGTCGCGATGGCCGGATTGGGCACTTCCCGCCGTTGGAATGACACGAATGCAAGGGGGGCTTACAGCCATGCGCTTGATCCAGATCTCCATCCAGGTCGTCCTGGCCTTCGGCCTGATGCTGTTCCTTTCGGCGTGCTCCTCCTCCGGCGGCATCGCCGACACGCCGCCTGCGAGCAGCGAACATTCGGTCGACTCCTACCAGATCGGCATCGACGACATCGTCCAGGTATCGGTCTGGCGCAACCCGGAACTGGGCATCACCGTCCCGGTGCGCCCGGACGGCAAGATCTCGGTGCCGCTGATCGGCGATGTCGCGGCCGGTGGCCGCACGCCCGACGAAGTCGCCAAGGACATCCAGTCCCGCCTGGCCGTGTTCGTGCGCGACCCCCAGGTCGCGGTGATCCTCACCGACCTGCGCAGCCACGAGTACCTGTCCCGCGTGCGCGTGACCGGCGCGGTGCGCCAGCCGATCTCCATCCCCTACCGCCAGGGCATGACCGTGCTCGATGCCGTGCTGGCCGCCGGCGGCGTCACCGAGTTCGCCGCGCCGGCCAAGTCGGACCTGTACCGCAAGACCGGTGACAGCACGCGCAGCTATGCCGTACGCCTCGACCACATCCTCGAGGACGGCGATCTGTCCACCAACTTCAAGGTCGCCCCCGGCGACGTCATCACAGTTCCGGAACGCACGCTATGAACGGATCGATGGAACTTTCGGTGGCGGAATCGCGTCCGTCGATGGTGGCCACGCTGGGACCGGTCGCGATCGAGGAATGCAAGCGCCATCCGGTGCTGCTGGCCAGCATCTTCACCTTCATCGCGCTGGCGGCGCTGGCCTTCGGCCTGCTGCTGCCGAAGAAGTACAACTCGAGCACGACGATCCTGGTGGAAGAGAGCAACATCATCAAGCCACTGATGGAAGGCCGCGCCGTGCCGACCGGTGTGTCCAGCCGCGCCGGCATCACCCGCGAGGTCGCGTTCAGCCGCAAGGTGATGGACGAGATCCTCGAGACCGGTGGCTGGCTCACGTCCAATCCGTCGCCGCTGGTTCGCGAACAGCTGATCGAACAGATCACCAATCGCACGATCATCTCCAACCCGCGCGAGAACCTGATCCGCATTTCGTACACCGACACCGACGCCGGGCGCGCCCACGACGTCACCAAGCGCTTCGCCGAGCTGATCATCAAGGAGAGCCTGGCGACCAAGGAGCGCGAAAGCCGCGAGGCCTACGAGTTCATCGACTCCCAGGTTCAGCAGTACCACAAGAAGCTCACCGACGCCGAGTCCAAGCTCGAGGAGTACCGCAAGTCCAACCCCGACGCGCGCCAGGGCATCGAAGGCGATGTCAACTCGCGCATCGGCGAACTGCGGCGCATGGTCGACAGCTCGCGCATGGAGCTGATGGACCTCAATTCGCAGGGTGACGCGCTTGTCGCACAGCTCAACGGCGAGAACGAGATCAGCGTCGTCCAGACCCGCTCCGGCCAGCTGCTGGCGCGCATGGCTGAACTGCAGAACGAGAAGGACCGGCTGCTCATGAGCTACACCGAGCAGCATCCGGACGTGATCCGCGTAGAGCACCAGTTGCGCGACCTCGAGGACGAAGTCCGCCGCGAGGATGCGCACCAGCTGGCACAGAAGGAAGGCGCGGCAAAGACACTGGACGGCCCTGCCTCGTTCAATCCGCTCTATGGCGAACTCAAGAGCAAGTCCGCCGAGAACCGCCGTCGCAGCGCCGCGATCAGCTCGCGCATTGCCACCAGCCAGGCGCTGCTGGACCAGGAGCTGGCACGCAGCCGCCACATCGCCGCCTCGGAAAGCACGCTGGCAGAACTCTCACGTGACTACGAAGTCAACCGCGACCTCTACCAGGACCTGCTCAAGCGCCGCGAGAACGCCCGCGTCTCGATGGGCCTGGATGCCGAACAGCGCGGCCTGAGCTTCCGCATCCAGGAGCCGGCCACCTACCCGCTGCGCGGCGTCGGCCTGCGCCTGCAGCACGTCGCCAGTGCCGGCCTCGGCGCCGCCACGCTGGCGCCGCTGATCCTGCTGCTGGGCTTCGTCCGACTCGACCCGCGCGTGCGCTCGCCGCACCAGATCGAAAGCCTGGCGGCACTGCCGGTGCTCGGCGCGGTGCCGCGCTACCAGACCGCCCCGGCGCGTCGCCACGGCAACCGCCGTTTCATCTTCGCCGCGATGATCTTCATGCTCGTGCCGATCCTCTACGGACTGACCCTGATTGCCAAGATGGTGCAAATTCCATGAATGCAGCGCCGCAGCCCATCATCGAACTCGACGACGTCCAGCTCGAGCGCGAACGCTCGATCTCGCCGGTGGCAGGTGTCACCGCGCTCTCACCGATGCAGCTGGAAGAGCGCGCCATCATCCACCGCGGCGCGATAGCTCGCCCGGAGGTCGATGCATTCCGCGAACTGCGCACGCGCCTGCTGGCCGCGGTCGACGGCAGCTTCGTCGCCCTGGTCGCGCCGGTCAGTGCCGGCAGCGGCGGCAGTTTCGTCGCCCGCAACCTGGCCACGGCGATGGCCTTCGACGAAACCAAGAGCGCCCTGCTGATCGACTGCGACCTGCGCCACCCCTCGCAGCACAGCACGATGAAGATCGACGCCCCGTACGGCGGCCTGGTCGACTACCTGGAGAATCCGGACGCCGAGTTTGGCGACGTCGTCTACGACACCGGCGTCACCGGCCTGCGCCTGATCCCGGCCGGCACCACCCGCGAAGTGGGTGCCGAACATTTCTCCTCGTCGCGCATGCGCCTGCTGCTGGATTCGATCCGCAGCCGCAATCCCAATTGCTACGTGTTCCTGGACGGACCGCCGGTGCGCGGCACGCCCGACGCCCGGATCCTGGCGGACATCGCCGACGTCGTCATCCTGGTCGCGGGCTACGGTCGCGACACACCCGCGGCGATCTCGCTGGCGGCCGGCAACTTCGACCCGAACAAGTTCGCAGGTGTCGTCTTCAATGAAGGCGTATGAAGGAGCGCGAATGGCCATCGAAGGACACCCTGCGACCGCACGCCGGCTGCGCCCGTCTGCGCTGTGCACCGCGCTGTCGGTCGCGCTGCTCGCCGCCGTGCCTGGTGCGCAGGCGGCGACGATCAACTACAGCCTTGGCGGGTACGCCGAATACAGCGACAACATCGCGCTGACCGAAAGCGATCCCAACGAAGAGACCACGCTCGGCGGCACCCTCGATTTCGACGTAAACCAGGTCGGCAGGAACACCACCCTGACCGCGCGCGGCGGCATCGAGTACCTGTACTACACCGGCGATCTCTACGACGACGACGTGCGCACCGGCCTTGCCGGCCAGTTCGCCTGGACCACGTGGCAGGACCGGCTGAAGCTGATCGTCGAGGACTATGCCAGCTATGAGCCGATCGACGTGCTCCAGTCGAACGCGCCCGACAACCAGCAGCAGGTCAACGTCTTCGTCACCGGCGCCGACCTGAACATCCGGCCAGGTTCGGTCACCGGCGGCGAGGTGAAGGTCCGCTACAACAACTACTACGCCGAGAAGACCGACGATTTCGACGGCGACCGTTACAGCGCCTCGGCCAGCCTGGTGCAACGCCCGGGTCCGACCACGCGCCTGCGGCTGACGGTGGAAGGGAGCCAGGTCGACTACGACGACCAGGAGCTCAACGCCAACTACCGGCGCAAGGACATCTACGGCAGTTACAACCGCACGCTGGCCAATATCGATGTCGAGCTGATCGTCGGCTACTCGTGGGTGGAACTGACCAGCTTCGACGGTGCCGAGGACAGCTCGCCGCTGTTCCGCCTGGTCGGCAACTGGCGCCCCACCGCGCGCAGCACGCTCAATGCCGGGCTCTACTACCAGTTCTCCGACGCCGCGCTGGACCTGGTCTCGCGCGCCGACACCATTGGCGGGCCGCCGATCGGCGACCAGGCCGACGACCTGACGGTGACGCCGGACGTCTACCAGCAACGCCGGCTGCAACTGGGCTACCACTTCACCGGCGAGCGCTTCGACTTCGACGTGCTGCCCTACTACGAGAACAACGACTACGTCGACCCGACCGTGGAGAGCGAAGGCAGCTACGGCATCGGGCTTGGCATGACCTACCGCTTCCAGCCGACCCTGTACACCACGCTGCAGCTGTCGCGCAGCTACCGGAGCTTCGACGCGTTCGAACGCGACGACGACGACTTCGCGATGTACCTGGCCGTGACCAAGCTGCTGACCGGCAACTGGAGCATCTCCTTCGATCTGCGCCACCAGGAACGCGACAGTAACCTTGCAGAAGCCAGCTATGACGAGAATGCCGCCATCTTCAGCGTTCGCTATACCCGCTGAAGCAGCGGCCGTCGGGCGCCAGGATCGGCGCATCCGCCTGCTGCTGCTGACCGACACTCCGGTGTTGGCGCCTGGCGGCAGCGAGCGCTTCCTGCAGAACCTGGCGACGCGGCTGCCGCGCGAGCACTACCGCGTGAGCGTGGTCCAGCTGCACGCCGGTCACATGCCGCTGGTGGGCCAGGTGTCCTCGCGCCTGCCCGGCGTGCAGCTGCAGTCGCAACCGGTGCATGCCGTGTACGACCGCAGCGGCCTGCGCGCCTGGCGGGCGCTGCGCGCAATGCTCCAGGCCGAGCACTTCGACATCGTCCAGTCGCAGCACGAGAAGGCGGACCTGCTCAACGCGCTGCTGCCCCGCCGCAACGGCACCGTCCACGTCTCCAACCGTCGCGACATGGGGTTCAAGAAGAGTGCGCGCCTGCAGCAGTTGTTCCGGTACCTCAATCCGCGCTTCGACACGGTGGTGGCGCCGGCACGGCAGATCCTGTCGGGCCTGGCCCGGTTCGAGCAGCTCGATGCGCTGCACATGACCTGGATCCCCAACGGCGTCGACACGCGCCGCTTCGCACCCGCCACCCACCAGACGCGGCAGGATGCGCGCCGTGCACTCGGCCTGGAACAGCAGGCGGTCGTGTTCGGATGCGTGGCCCGCCTGACCGAGGTCAAGCGCCACATCGACCTGATCGACGCCTTCGCGCAGGTGCACCGCGCGTCGCCGCAGGCGCGCCTGCTGCTGATCGGCGATGGCCCGATGCTGGCGCCGGTGCAGGACCGGATGTCGGCGCTCGGCGTTGCCGACGCCGTGGTGCTGCTGAGCTTCCGTGACGACGTCGAGGCGATCCTTCCTGCCCTGGACGCGCTCGTGCTGGCCTCGTCCAGCGAAGGCATGTCCAACGCGATCCTCGAGGGGATGGCCTGCGGGCTGCCGGTGATCGCCACCGCCGTCGGCGGCAACCTGCACCTGGTCCAGCACGAGAGCACCGGCCTGCTGGTGCCCGCGCGCGATCCGATCTCCCTGGCCGCGGCAATGCAGACCCTGGTGCGCTCGCCGCAACTGGCCCAGCACATGGGCGCCACGGCTCGCAGCCGCACCGAACGCGAATTCTCGCTCGATGCGATGGTCCAGGCCTTCGACCAGATGTACCGCCACCTGCTCGACCAGCGCGCACCGAGGCGGGCATGAACGACGCCGCGCTGTCGACGCTGCTGTTGCGGTCCAGTGCCGGACTCTACGGCGCCGACCGCATGGTGCTGGCGTTGAACAACGGCCTGGCCGGCCATGGCGTGCGCAGCCGCCTGCTCAACATCAACAACTACCGCATGCGCGAGCAGTCCCTGCACGAACTGGCGCGCGCGCGCGGACAGGACTCGGTGCTGCTGCCCTGCCGTGGCCGCATCGACACCGGCACCGTCAATGCCCTGGCTGCGCAGATCGCCAGCACCGGCGCGCCCGTGCTCCACAGCCATGACTACAAGAGCGCTTTCTATGCCTGGCTGGCCACGCGCCGGCAACCGGCACGCCTGGTGGCCACTCTGCACGGCTGGGTCGAAGGTTCGTCGACGCTGCGCCTGTACACGCGACTGGAACTGGCGCTGCTGCGCCGTTTCGATGCGCTTGTGGTGGTCGCCGCCGGGCAGGTCGAACGTCTGCTGCAGGCGGGCATCCCGCACTCGCGCATCCACCAGATCGACAACGGCATTGAGGCCACGCATGCCGACGGCGCCGGCGCGGCGGTACTGCGCGATCGCCTCGGCATAGCCACCAGTGCGCAGGTCTTCACCGCCGTGGCCAGGCTGTCGAGCGAGAAGAACCTCTCGATGCTGCTGCAGGCCTTCGCGCCCGTTGCGGCGCACTCACCCGAGGCAACGCTGGTGCTTGTCGGCGACGGCCCGGAGCGCGAGGCACTGCAGGCGCAGGCCGGCGAGCTTGGCCTGCTTGGCGGGCGGCAGCTGCATTTCCTCGGCACGCGCGATGACATGGCGGTGATCTACGCCATGACCGACTGCCTGGTGCTGCCATCGCTCAGCGAGGGCATGCCGCTGGTGGTGCTGGAGGCCATGGCCTGCGAAGTGCCGGTGCTGGCCAGCGCGGTCGGCGACATCCCGCGGCTGCTGGCCGGCTCGGAGCATGGCCGGCTGGTGCCCGCCGGCGACGCCGTGGCCCTGCAGGCCGCGCTCGAAGAAGCCCTGATGCTGCGTGGGCGCCGTGATGTCGCGGCGCGCGCCTACGTGGACGAACACCACTCGGCACAGGCCATGGCCGGCCGTTACCTCGACCTCTACCAACGGCTTCTGGAGACCACGCATGACCGCCGTGCGTCCTGACGCCATCAATCGCCGCGCTGGCCTGGGCGGCAGTGCCAGCGATGGAGATTCCGCTGCCGGCCCGGCGCAGCCGCGGTTCCCGCTGGCGGCGCGCGCGCTCAATCGTGGCGCGGCGGCCGCGGGCGTTGCCGCGCCCGGTGTTGTCTCGCCCGGTGTTGCCGCGCGCGGGCGCAACGTGCCCGGAGCCGCCCGCCCCGCCTCGGCGGCCGCGCGCGTGGCGGAGATCGCAAGGGCACCTCGCAACTACCCGCTGTACCTGTTCCTGATGCTGCTGCCGCTGCAGAACATCACCACCGGGTACCTGCCCAACATCGGCGGCGGCGTCAATTTCCTCAACATCATGTTCCTGCTGTCGCTGGCGACCGCCTTCGCGATCCGCGGGAAGCTGGTCCCCGGCGAGCCGGTCAACGTCTGGGTGATGTTCTATGCGATGTACGCGGTGGTTTCGCTGTCGATCGGCTACCAGTACGTCAGCGATACCGAGACCCACTTCAACCAGCTGAAGGATCACCTGATCGCGGTGTTCATGCTGTACCTGGTGCAGATGAGCGTGCGCGACTGGCAGGGCCTGCGCATGATCGTGCTGATGACGCTGGTGCCGTTGCCCTACATCGCCAAGGTGGTGTGGGTGCAGCACACCAACGTCGGTCGTGACCACTACACCGACGACCTGCGCATCAGCGGCACGTTCTCGCTGTTGGGCGCCAACGAGTTCGCCGCCTTCTGCGTGACCATGGCGGTGGTGCTGTTCGCGATCCTGCTGGCCTGCCGGCTGCCCCGCCGGTGGCGCCTGATCCTGGCCGGTGGCGTCGCCTGCATGGTGCTGGGCGTGCTGTACGCCTACTCGCGCACCGCCTACATCAGCCTGATCGTCGGCCTGGTCGCGGTGATCCTGGTCTGGCGCGGCCGCTGGAAGCTGATCCTGCCGCTGGTGCTGGCCGCCGCGCTGCTGCCGAGCGTGCTGCCACCGTCGGTGGTGGAGCGCTTCGACAGCACCACGGTCGAGGAAGGCCAGCGCGACGAGAGCACCGAACTGCGCATCGAGTACTGGAAGATCGCCTGGGCGAACTTCCTGCGCCATCCGGTGATGGGCACGGGCTTCCACACCTTCCACCATCGCGAGATCAACCCCTACGGCAAGGACACGCACAACCTCTACATCCGCACGCTCAGCGAAGGGGGCGTAATCGGCGCGGTGATGCTGCTTGGCCTGCTGTTGTCATTGCTCTACACGGCCTGGAGGGGCCTGACGCGTTCGCGCTCGGGCACCTGGCAATACGCGCTGGCGCTGGGCCTGCTCGGGGCATGGATCTCGATGATCATCAGCAACCTGTTCGGTGACCGCTTCACCTATTACCCGGTGGTCGCCTACTTCTGGACTTACGTGGCGCTGGTGGTCAAGGCCCGCCAGCTGCCCTCCGAGGAGCCCGGCCGATGACCGCCCCGCTGCGCACCTGGCTTCGTTACCTGTTGGCGCTGTGCAGCCATTACAGCGGGATGGACTGGCTGTATCGCCACGTCAGCGGCGCCGGCCTGGTCATCCTGATGCTGCACCGGCTGCGCGACGATGCCGATCCGTATCCGCTCAGCATGTCGCGCGCCAACCTTCGGCAGATCATCCGCTGGCTGCGCGGCCAGCAGGCACTGGTCGGCCTGGGCGAAGGCCTGCGCGACCTGTCGCCTGCGGCGCCGCAGCGCGTGCGCTATGCCCTCACCTTCGACGACGGCTACCACGACAACCTCGGACTGATCGATGCCAGCCTCGGCCGCGTGCCGGCCGTGGTGTACGTCGCCACCGGGCACATCGGTGGCGAACCGATCTGGGCTTACCGGCTGGCGCACGCCATCGAGTCGCGAAGCCGCGACCAGGTCGATCTCGGCGGGCTCGGCATGGGCCACTTCGACCTCGCCGAATCCGACGATCGCTATCGTCTCTACACGCTGCTGCCTCCGCGCCTGAAGGAACTGGAGCCGGCCGAACTGGAAGCCTGGGTCGACCACCTGTGCGAACAGACCCGGCCGCGCCCGATCCCGCACGAAAACCGCGAGATGCTCGACTGGGACGACGTCCGCAAGCTCTACGTCAACGGCGTCGAGATCGGCGGGCATACCTGCAGCCACGCCATCCTCAGCCGGCTGGACGAAACCGCCGCGCGCGAGGAAATCGGCCTGGCGCACGCCAGCATCACCTCCGAGCTGGGCATGCCGCCGCGGCACTTCGCCTACCCCAACGGTGGCAGCCAGGACTTCGGCGAGCGCGACGCACGGCTGGTGCGCGAAGCCGGCTTCGAAACGGCGACCACTTCCATCGAAGGCATCAACCGCCCCGGTGCGGACCCTTACCGGCTGATGCGCTTCAACGTGCACGAGCAGCGTTTCCTCGCACCGTCCGGACGCCTGTCGCGCGCACTGTTCTTCAGCGAGACCAGTGGCCTGCTGGGCTGGCTGCGCGGCTGTCGCGGTGCCGTCGAACCGCTCCCCGACCACAGCGTGCAACCGGGTTGAGGCGATGAGCGAAGAAGCCGCCAAAGGCCCGGCCCGGCTGCCGATCCTGATGTACCACGGCCTCCACGCCGATGCCGATTCGCGCGGGCGCTTCGATCCGGTGTACAGCCTGGCGCCGGACCGGTTCGCCCGCCAGCTCGACTGGATCCAGGCGCAGGGCTATCGCTGCATGCTGCTCGACGAGGCAATGCAGCAGCGCGGCGATCGCGCACTGGTGATCAGTTTCGACGACGGCGACCTGTCCAATATCGAAGTCGCACTGCCACTGTTGCTCGAGCGCGGGATGAAGGCCGAGTTCTACATCACCACCGCTTTTATTGGCGCCACCGGCATGGTCTCGGCCGACGACGTGCGGCAACTGGCCGCGGCCGGCATGGGCATCGGCTCGCACGGCTGCAGCCACGCCTTCCTCGAAGACCTCGACACGACCGCGCTGATGTCCGAACTGGACGACAGCCGCTGCCGCCTGCAGGCGCTGAGCCGGCGCCCGGTGGACGCCATTGCCCTGCCCGGCGGCCGTGGTGGCGAGCGCGAACTGATCGCTGCGCAGTCCCTGGGCTACCGCCATGTGCTCGGTTCGGTGCCCGGCTGCAACCTGCGCACGCGCGGCGACCGTTGCCTGCAGCGCCTGGCCATCACCCGCAACCTGGACATGGACGACTTCGCCGCGCTGGTGCGCTGGCAGGGGCTGGCGCCACGGTGGCTGCAGGCCCGCCACGCGGCACTGTCGCTACCCAAGCGCGTGCTCGGCAACCACGGCTACCAGCGCCTGCGCGAGCGACTGCTATGACGACACTGGCCACCAGCGCCGAAACCGTCTTCTGGCTATGCACGGCGCTGGTCGCCTATGCCTATGCCGGCTATCCGCTGTTCGTCGCGTTGCTGTCGCAGCGCTATGGCCAGGTGCCGTTCGAATCGCGCCTGTGCCCGGCACTGACCGTAGTGGTTGCCGCCTACGACGAAGAACTGCGCATCGCCGCGCGCATCGACGACATCCTCGCCCAGGACTACCCGGCGCAACGGCTGCAGGTGCTGGTGGTCAGTGACGGCAGTCGCGACGGTACCGCCGACGCAGCCGCGATCGGCGACCCGCGGGTTCGCGTGCTGGCGTTGCCGCGCAACGTCGGCAAGGCGGCGGCGATCAACGCTGCGCTGCGCCACGTCGAGACCGAACTGGTCGCGTTCACCGACGTGCGCCAGCGCTTCGCCCCGCGTGCGCTGCGGGCGCTGGTCGCTCCGTTCGCCGATCCTGCGGTCGGCGCGGTCACCGGCGAGCTGGTCATCGCCACCGGCCATGACCGCGGGGCCACCGAGGGCGTCGGGCTGTACTGGCGCATGGAGAAGCGCCTGCGTGCCGACGAGGCACGACTGGGCTGGCTGCACGGCGTCACCGGCGCGATCCACGCCATGCGCCGGCACCTGTTCCGGCCGATTCCGGCCGGCACCGTGCTCGACGACATGTGGATGCCGCTGCAGGTGCTGTGGTCGGGTCACCAGGTGTGGATGTCGCGCCACGCGATCGCCCATGACCACGCCAGCGCAAGCGCCGATGAGGAGTTCCACCGCAAGCTGCGCACGCTCGCCGGCAACTGGCAACTGCTCGCGCGCATGCCGGCCCTGATGAACCCGTTCGCCAATCGGGTGTTCTTCGCCTGGTTCTCGCACAAGTTCCTGCGCCTGCTGGTGCCGTGGGCCCTGCTGCTGGCGCTGGCAGCGTCGGCGCTGGCGAGCGGCCCGTTCTACCGGTGGGCGTTCTACGCGCAACTGCTTGGCTATGCCGGCGCCATGATCGGGCTGGGGCTGCCGAAACTGGCTTCGCGCCTGCCGCTGCTGCCGGCGGCCAGCGGCTTCGTGATGCTCAACCTGGCCGCGCTGCTGTCGCTGCCGGCATCGCTGGCCGGACCTTCGCGACTCTGGCGGAAGCACTGATGGCGCGCATCCTCGCCCTCACCAGTCGCCTGCCCTACCCGCCTCGCGAGGGGCATCAGCTGCGCGCCTGGCACGTGCTCAAGGCGCTGGCCTCGCGGCACGAGGTCACGCTGCTGAGCTTCCTGCGCAACGACGACGCGCTGGACGAGGCGGGGCCGCTGCGGAAGATCCTCGCGCGCCTGGAGACATTCCCGATTGCCAGCGAACAGTCGCGCGTGGCGCTGGCGAAAGCGCTGCTGCGCGGCACGCTGACGCGATCGCCGTTCCTGGTGGCCAAGTACGACTCGGCCGCGCTGCGCCAGCGTCTTGCGCAACTGGCGCGCGACGCCGATCTGGTCCATTTCGACATGCTGCCGTTGATGGCGCATGCCGACTGCGTCCCGGCCGGCGTGCCGGTCACGTTCAATGCGCACAACGTCGAACACCACCTGCTCGCCAAGCGTGCGCACATCGAACCGCGCCTGGCCGCGCGCGTGTTCCTGTCCACCCAGGTGTCGCGCCTGCAGGCCTTCGAACGCCATGCCTGCCAGCGCGCCGACGCGATCCTGGCCTGCTCCGAACCGGATGCTCGCGCCGTTCGCGAACTGGCGGCCGGTTGCGACGTCGAGGTCATCGCCAATGGTGTCGACCTCGATGACAACCGCCCGGCCCCCGCGGTGCCGGACCCGGACCGGCTGGTCTTTGTCGGCCAGATGGGCTGGTTTCCCAACCGAGACGGCGTCGACTGGTTCCTGCAATCGGTGTTCCCGCGCATCGTCGCCGCCCGGCCGCAGGCGCGGTTCGTGCTGGTCGGCAAGGCCGATGGCTTCGAAGTCCCGGCAGCGGTGGCCGGCAACGTCCGCCTGGCCGGCTTCGTCAACGACCTGCGTCCCGACGTGCACGCTGCGGCGGTGTACGTGGTGCCGTTGCGCGCAGGCAGCGGCACGCGTCTGAAGGTGCTGGAGGCGATGGCGCTCGGCAAGGCGATCGTCACCACCACCATCGGCAGCGAGGGCATCGAGCTGGTGCACGGCGAGAGTGCACTGTTCGCCGATGACGCCGAAGGCTTTGCCCGCGCCACGCTGGCCCTCATGGACTCGCCGGAACAAGTGGCGCGGATGGGCGCGGCAGCACGCCGTCTCGCGGAAGCGCGCTATGGCTGGGATGCGATCGGCGCGCAGCTGCTCGATCGCTACGGCCGCTTGCTGGACCGCACGATCAGGGTCGACCACGCACCTGCCATCGACTCGCCAGTGGCGTCGTCGATGTCGCCAAGCCGGACTTCCTGACGCCAGACCTTCGTTGCCTTGTCGCCTTGCGGCGCTCGCGCATGCATCGGCAATAGCCCGGGCGTTGAGCCGTTCAGCGGGCTGCTGACAATCAGACAACTCTCATGTGACGGCCAGCACCCGGGTGCTTGAATCCATCGCCCCCATCCCCCCGTGGGTGCCCCGGATCCATGCGGATCCGTGTGATTCGTTCCCAACTGGATGCCTCAACTGATGAAGAAGACCTTGCTGTTCCTTGCACTTTCTTGCGTTTCCGTTGCCGCCAGCGCTACCGAAGCCAATGGCATCAGCTATTCCTACGCCGACCTGGACTACATCTACGGTGATGCTTCCGATGCCAGCTACCAGGGCCTGGGCCTGAAAGGCTCCTTCGAAATCGGGGCCGGATTCTTCATCACCGGCAGCTACCGCGAGCAGAAGATCGACAACTTCGGGGGCTCCAACGACGTCAGCGAGTGGACGCTGGGCGGCGGCTTCGCCAAGTCGTTGAGCGACAACCTCGACTGGGTCACGCAGGCGGCGTACGTCGAAAAGGATGCCGAACTGAGCCTGGGCCAGTTTCCCGCCAGCAATGGCCAGTCCCGCTTGCGTGATGACGTTGCCGGCTTCCGCGTCAGCAGCGGCGTGCGCGGGCGGATCTCTCCGAAACTGATCGGGCACGCCTACCTGGGTTACGAGGACCTGGGCGATGTCCGCGATTCGCTCGGTTCGCTCGACTTCGACGGCGACGTCTACGGTGATCTCGGCCTGGAGTACCAGTTCACCAAGCGCTGGTCCGCGACCACGTCGGTGATGCTGTCCAAGGGCGTCACCGAATACACCGGCGGCCTGCGCCTGTCGTTCTGATCGACAGCCTCGCCACCCTGGCAACGAGCCCGGCTTTTGCCGGGCTTTCTGCTTCGCCCTAGCGTGTTGCCGTCGACGGCACGGCCTCGCCTGCACGCATGCGGTACTGGACCATGCCGGCCAGTTCGTACAGGGCGATCTGCGTCTTCGCCACCGCCGAAACCTGCGGCACGAAGTAACCGACTCCGCCCATCGCCACATACTCCGAATCACTGGCGTGCACGCACGGGTCGAAGCCGGCGCTGCGGAACGACAGCAACGCACGCGGCAGGTGCGACGCCGAACTGACCAGGCGGATGCGCGCGGGCAGCGTACCGCGCAGGGCGAACGCGCTTTCCCAGGTGGTGGTCGATGCGGCCTCGGTGCGCAGGGCCGGCTGCGGCACGCCCCAGTCGCGTGCCAGCCGCGCCATCACCGACGCTTCCTTGATCGTGTACGGCCCACCGCCGGCGATCACCAGCGGCGAGCCGGGGTCGGTTCGCCACAGGTCGACCGCGCCGCGCAGCCGGCGCCAGCTGGCCTGGGTCAGCGCGGCGTAGTCGTCGTCGGCGCGGGGCTCCTCGTCCAGGCCACCGGCCAGCACCACGATGGGCGTCCCCGGCGCGACGCAGTGCGCACTGGCCGGGATCCGCGACTCCACGTCGCCAATCAGCAGGTTCGCGGCCAGCGGCGTGCACAGCACCAGCACCGCGAACATCAGCAGCAGACCGAGCGCGCGCAGCGGCACCCACAGCCGTGACCAGGTCAGCCACAGCAAGGCCCCCAGCAACAGGCCCCAGGTCATCGGCGAGAGCAGGTGGATGTACATCGCGCCGAAGTCTTGCATGAACGCGACCGTGCCGCGAGGTGGTCGCCAGGGCCATGAGGCCGAATCGCGACGGACAGCGCGTTCTATCGGTTGTACCGGGCGAATGACCGCGGGTACGCCCTGTCTCCTCTTCGGGATCTCCCATGCGCGCCCTCCCCCGTCGCCGCCGGCTCCGACTCCAGATGTTGATGGCCCAGTTGCTGGTGCTTGCCTTGCTGGTGCTGGCCGCATGGCGCGACGCGGCGGCCGCCGAGACGTACTACGTCCGCACCGACGGCGGCGACGAAAAGCAGTGCAACGGCCGCGCCGATGCGCCCTACCCCGGCAGCGGCAGCAAGCTCGACTGCGCATGGAAGAGCCCGCTGTACGCGCTGCCGACCGATGACAATCCGCGCATCGATCGCGGCGACACGCTGATCATCGGCCCGGGCGACTACATGATCGGCTGGGGCGCACCCGGCGCCGGTGACGACAGCTCCCGTTGCTACGAGGAAGCACCGTACGACTGTTACCCGGCCGCACCACCCAGCGGACGCAGCCCCGAACAGAAGACGCGCATCCTGGGCCAGGGTTTCGACACTGGCTGCAAGGCGCCGCCGAAGCTGTGGGGCACCCAGCGCGTGGACATGGTGCTGAACCTGCAGCGCACCGACAACGTCGAAGTGGGCTGCCTGGAGATCACCGACCGCAGCGACTGCGTGGAATTCCACACCGACGACAACGTCCGCTGCGAGCGCGACAAGTCGCCCTATGGCGACTGGGCCTCCGTCGGGCTGTACGCAAAAACCTCGCGCAACGTCTGGCTGCACGATCTCAACATCCATGGCCTCGCCGGCCGAGGCATCATGGCCGGCCACCTCACCGACTGGACCGTGGAGCGCGTGCGCATCAACGCCAACGGCTGGGCCGGCTGGGACGGCGACGTCGGCGAGGACGAGAGCTCCAACTCGGGCGACATCATCCTGCGCAACGTCGAGATCGCCTGGAACGGCTGTGCCGAGCACTGGCAGAGCGGCGAGCCGTTCGCCTGCTGGGCGCAGGAAAACGGCGGTTACGGCGACGGCCTGGGCACGGCCCGCACCGACGGCCACTGGCTGGTCGAGGATTCGCGCATCCACCACAACACGTCCGACGGCCTGGACCTGCTCTACACCGACCAGTCGAAGACGGCGACCGTGGTCGTGCGGCGCACCTACGCCGCCGCCAACGCCGGCAACCAGATCAAGACCGCCGGCAACGCCCTGATCGAGAACTCGGTGATCATCGGCCAGTGCGGTTACTTTCACAAAAAATTCGACATGACCTGGAGCGACATGTGCCGGGCCATGGGCAACGCCCTGTCGATCGGCGTTGGTCGCGGCCAGAAGACCATCGTCCGCCACAACACCATCACCGGCGAAGGCGACTGCCTGATCCTGACAGAAGGCGGCGACAAGAGCTCGACTGTCGAGATCCTCAACAACGCGCTGATCGGCCAACCCGACTTCCTGGCCAACGGTGACGACAACAACGGCGAGCTCACGTGTGGCCACTACGCCAACGAGAGCGACGCCGTCGTCAACTTCTCCGGAAATGCCTTCTGGAACGTGAAGGACGACCAGTGCTTCAAGGGCAACCTGTGCGGTCGCAACCCGCGCCTGACCGGCATGGAGATGAACGATTTCGACGCGGTCCCGCTGGCGGGAAGCCCGCTGATCGACGGCGCGACACAGTCCGCCGACGCCGGCGTCGATTACCTGCAGCACACGCGCCCCTCCGGCGCGGCGCCGGACATCGGCGCGATTGAAGTCCAGGGCGGCAAGGCCGCGGCGCCGGCTGCCGGTGGCGGGGATCCGGCGACCACGCCGGAGCGCTCAGGCGCCGACGCTTCCGCCCCGACACCGCTCGATCCGAGCACACCGATCCAGGCCACGCCAAAGGCGATCGGCTCGATCGTCATCGCATCCCTGCTGACGGCAGGCATCGTTGTAGGCCTGCGCAAGCAACGCGCGCGGTATCAGTAGCTCCTGAGGCATTCAACCTCGGGGCTTCCTGCTCCGGCGCGGCGTCGTCCGCCGAGACGGGGATTGCTCCGCCCCTTAGTTCGAACATCCTGTCCGAATGCGGGGCGTGGGCCATCCATGGCCCACTGCGGATCAATCCCCGTCTCGGCGGACAACGCCCTGCCACGTCATTTCCCGGTCTTCGATGACGTCCAAAAACCGCAGGGCGGAATCAAAGACCAGAACGAAGACCGCGCAATGAAACGCCGAAGCGGCGTTCGACGGGCTGGGGATTGATCCGCAGCGGGACATGGATGTCCCGCGCCCCGCATCGGACAGGATGTCCGACTAAGGGGCGGAGCAATCCCCAGCCCGGCGGACGACGCCGCTCCGCAGACGCACGCACCCTCGCACGCCGCATGCACGCAACCCAACACAAACTCACCCCACCAACGACTCACCGCTGACAGCAGCAACCTTCCGTCGCAACGGAATCATCGCGCGCAGGCGCGGGTCGAGCAGCAGCAGCGTCGCCAGATACGGCCCGCCGATCATCGCGCCGCCCAGGATCAAACGCGACCATCCAGGCTTCAAGCCAATCCCGAGCACACCCCACGCACAACCCACGGCAACCACGCCCGCGATACCCGCGAGCGCCAACGTCCGCCGGTCCGGGAACTGCCGCAGCGCAGGCGACACCAGCATGCAATGACCGACAGCGGCGGCGACCGAACTGCCGACCGTCGCCCACGCAGCGCCCATCACCCCATACCGCGGAATCAGCACCAGGTTGAGCAACGTATTGAGCACCACCGAAGTGCAGCCCAGCGCCAGCACCGTGCGCGTACGCTTCTCCAGCATCAGCCCATAGCCACACACCAGCATCACCGGGAACAGCGCATTGGTGGCCCCCATCACCGCGAACACCGGGCCGGACGCCGCCTTGCCATTGCCACTCAGCGCAATGATCACATCGGTGCCCAGGCACACCAGCAGGATCGACACCCCCACCGCCGCATACGTCATCGGCAACAGCACCTTGCGCTTGAGCGCACGCACCGCCTCCGCCGTCTCGGTCACGTACAGCCGGTTGGCCATCGGCGTGAACGACTCGAACACCGTGAGGTTCATGAACATGTGGACCTGCATCGCCAGGCCCGCACCGATGCTGTAGATACCGACCACCGCGAAGTCGCCCGACAGCCCCTTCAACATCAGCCGGTCGATCGAGACCAACGCGACCGCCAGCATCTCCGTGGCCACCAGCGGCATGCCGAACGCCATCGACTGCTTCAACGACCCCGGATCGAGCGTCTGCCGGGAGAACACCAGGTTGCGCCGCGTCCAGGTGAAGTAGAACGCGATGCCGATCAGCGCCGCCGCCAGCTTGCCGGCATAGGCTGCCAGCGCCGTGTACTGGATCGCCGCCACCGCACCCACCATCAACGCCAGCTGCAGATAGCGCCAAGCCACCCGCGTGATCATCACCATCCGCGAACGCTCGGTGGCGCGCAGAACAGTCTCCACCAGGCTGCTGTACACCATCAGCGGCGTCATCAGCATCGCCATCCAGAACACCGGCGACTGCGTGGCGCCGACGAACCAGTCGGTGATGACGATGCCGGCGCCGGTGATTGTCCACAGCGCCAGCGACACCAGCAACGGCAGGTAGAACAGGTTGGTCGAGAACGTGCGCAGCGCCGCCTCGTCGCCGCCGTGCGGATAGAACCGCAGGATCGAATGCTGCGCGCCCAGCTTGGCCACCGCGACCGCCAGCAGCACCCACGTGTCGTAGTAACCCAGGATGCCGTACTGGGTGTTGTCCAGCAGGCGGGTCATGATCGGGAACGACACCAGCCCGGCCAGCAGCACCAGGATGTTCGCCGAGGAGTAGCGCAGGTAGTGCCTGCCGATGCCGGGGGATTCGCTGGCCATCGCCATTACTGCCCCGCCTGCGCGAACTGCGACCGCATCCAGCCGTCGATGCGGTCGAACAGCACGCGCCGGTGCTTGCGCAGGTAGAAGGTGTGGTCGTACTCGCGCCAGAACTCCAGGCTCACCTGCGGTGCCCTGGCGGCAGCGCCAAGGCAGGCGCCCAGCTGCGCGCGGTGGTTGAAATAGGGATACGCGCCGCCGGTGAAGACGAACAGCAGGCGCGTGTCGCGCGCGACCATCGCCGACATCATCCGCACCGCATCCGGGCGCGACGGGAAGTCACGGAAGTCGGCCAGCGACGGACCGCCACTACCGCGTGAACGCAGGTAGCGCCACAGCTTGGCCGGTTGCAGCACGCGCGGCAGCGCATGGCGCAACCAGAAGCCCACGGTCGGATAGGCCAGGCCGTCGATCAGGATCGCGCCGGCCACGCGCGGATCCGCGGCGGCCACGTGGAAGGCATCGTCGGCACCGGAGCACAGGCCGCACAGGACGAACCGGTAAACGCCGGTCTGTTCGGCGAGCAGTCGCATCGCCGCATCGATCTCGCGCTTGCGCCGGTCGTTCGTTGCCTGCCCCGGCAAGGCACTGTCACCGAGACCCGACTGGTCGAAGCGCAGCACCGGGAAGCCCTGCGCCGCCAGCTTTCGGGCCAGGTCCACATGGGCGCGGAACGGGCCGACATGGCGCGTGATGCCGGCATTGAGCAGCAGCATGCCCACGCGCGGCTTGATGCCTTTGCGCACCGGCGTGACCACGCCGACCAGGCCATTGCCGAACTGCACGACCCGTTCGCCGACGTCCAGCGGCTCGACCGCGGGCTCGAATGAGGATCCCGGGAGCTGTACCTGCAGGTTCATCGCGCCTCCGTCGTGGCCAGCCGTTGGCCCAGCTGGACCACGCTGCGACGCGGATAGGCCTGGGCGCCGAACTGCTTCGGGTCTTCCCATCCGGGCCGGTCGGAGGCATCGAGTTCGAACACGTCCACTTCCACGCCTTGCCCGTGCTGGGTGCGGATGAAGCGCTCGATGTCTTCGTCGCGCTGCCACAGCATCAGGCGGACGCGACTGCCGCGCGGTAGTGCGATGGCCGCTGCATCCAGCGATGCCAGCGCCGTCAGCAGGGCCGGATCGACACGGAAGCCGAGCAGGTCGTTGTCATCGGGGTCGTGCCGCGCATGCGGGTAGCGACCACTCTCGTACAGCTGCGCGTGGTGCTGGCGTCGCCAGGATTCGATCACGCCAGCGCCGACCAGTTGCGGGTCCCACAGCACCACGTCGACCGGCTGCGCCTGTTGCGACAGGTACGCCAGCACCGGCAGCGCCGCGCTGCGCAGGGCCAGCCAGCCAAGGCGATCGCGGCCATGCCGCGCGGACATCACGGCCTGCGCGGCATCGAGGTCGGCGAGCATGCCCGGCAGGCTCAGACCGTCGTCCTCGCCACTCGAATCGCCGGTGCCGTACCAGTCGAAGCACAGGCCGGCACCCCCGCCTGCGGCCATGGACTCGGCCACCGCCCACAGTGCGCGGTGCGCGCGGATGCCTTCCTGCAGCAGCGGCGCGCACAGCACCATCGCCTTGCGCCGCGCGTCGTGGCCGGCGTGGACGTGCATCAGGCCGAACAACCTGCGTTCGGCCGTACCGAACAGGAACGGGCCACTCGACACCGGCACACCCGTCATCACTTCACCCTCTGTCGTTCCTGCCACTGCGCTCATTCGACAATGCTCATTCGACAATCCCGGTACGCAGCAGCCGCTTGACCTGGCGCGCCATTCGTGCACCAACGCCGCCGTGCTCCAGTGCGCCTGCCGACACCGGCAGTTCGGACGCGATCTGCGCCAGGCTCAGCGTGGCCAGTCGCATCAACTGGATGCGCACGCCGGTGTCCTTGCCGACGCGGCTGGACATCTGCACCGCCAGCATCGAGTTGCCGCCCACGTCGAAGAAGTTGTCGCTTGGCGAGACCTCGGTGCCGAGCAACTCCTTCCAGATGGCACACAGGTAATCGCAACGCGGATCGTCGCTGGCGACCGCAACCGCGGCCGCTTCGTCGCCGGCGCCATCGTCCCGGGCCGCATCGGCCGCGACGGCGAGGTCCTCGTTGGCACCGGTCTGCGCACGGACGATGGTTGCGCCCAGTGCACTGGCCAGCGCCGGCGCCTCGACCAGGCCACGGTGCGAACCGGGGATGGCGATGATCCGGATCGAATCCACCAGCGATTCCCAGCCCAGTGCCGGCTTTCCGCGCAGATCGTCCGGCTGCTCGCTGGCGCGGAACAGCACCACGGCCGCCGGATACGGCCTGACCACGTAGTCGATGTAGGCGCGCGTGTGCACCGCCTGCAGTTCGGCGTAACGGATGTCGTGCGGAAGTGCAGCCCCGGTAGCACGCGCCTGCTCGGCCTGCGCCCGTTGCTGGCGCGCCTGGATGCGGCGGTTCACCGCTTCGCTGATCGTGGCCAGGCGCTCGCCGAGTGACTGGCCCTGCATGCGCCGGCGCAGGCGACCCACGCGCGCACTCAATCCGTTGCGCGCCTGCTCGCGATAGCGGGTACCGAACTCGGCGGAGGTGTCGATCAGGCCCAGCAACCCGACCCGCTCGCCGGCGGCGACCAGTTGTTGCGCCATCTCGTAGGCGATCATCCCGCCCATCGATCCGCCCGCCAGGTGGTAAGGGCCATGCGGCTGCAGCTGGCGGATCTCGTGCACATAGCGTTCGGCCATGGCTTCGATCTTCTCCAGCGGAGCCGTCCGCCCATCCAGTCCCAGCGCCTGCAGGCCGTAGATCGGGAATCCCTCCGGCAACGCTTCGGCCAGCGCACGGTAATTGAGCACGTTGCCACCGACCGCATGCACCAGGAAGAACGGCAGGCCTTCGCCATGCGTGCGGATCGGCACCAGCGGCGCCCACGGATCCACACGTGCCGGTGCATCGGTCTCGCCTTCGGCATGCGCCCCTGCGTGCCGATACGCCAGTGCAAGTGCCCGCACCGTGCGCGCACTCAGCAATGTTGCCAGCGGCAGGTTGACGCCGGTTTCGTGGTTGAAGCGGTGGAACATCTGCACCGCCTGCAGCGAGTGGCCGCCGAGGGTGAAGAAGTCGTCGTCGGCGACGATGCGCGGATTGCGCAGCAGGTCGCGCCAGATCTCGAGCAGGCGCGCAGCCAGCGGATCCAGGTCCTCGTCGACAGCGGCCGGGATCGCAGCGGCGTCGTCCGAGACCTGCAGCGAAAGCGGCTCAGCAACGGCTTCGGCGGCAGGACGCCCGAACAACAGCGGCTGGCCATCGTCGAAGCTGGTCAGCGCCTCGAGCGTCATCGCCGGATCGCGGCTGATCCGCTCCAGCAGCAGCATGTAGCGATCGTGCAGCAGGTTCGCGGTTTCGGCATTGAAGATGTCGGCGTTGTGGGTGAAGCCACCGGACAGGCCTTCGTCTTCCTCGACCAGCCACATGCCCAGGTCCTGCGTCGCCTCCGGCTGGAACACCGGGAAGCGCACGTGCCGCAGCGGACCCCAGTCGCAGACGCGCTTGCGGATGTCCTGGAACGAGAACAGGGCGTGGTACAGCACCGCCCCGCCCTCGCGGCTGCGCATGCTCAACTCGCGCACCAGGTCTTCCAGGCGGATGTCCGGATGACCGAAGCTGTCGAGCATCATGTCCTTCACGCGGGCCAGCGCCTGGGCGAAGGTCATGCCCGCGTCGAGTTCGACGCGCAGCGGCAGCAGGCTGGTGAAGTATCCCATCAAGGGTTCGACTTCGGCGGTGTTGCGGCCGCGCACCGGCGTACCGACGGTCAGCTCGCGCAGCCCCGAGGTCCGGCTGATCAGGGTGAAGTACGCAGCCAGCAGGACCATGAAGAGCGTTGCGTCCAGCTTCAGCGCAGCGGCGTGCAAGGCCGCGGTGGTCCCGTGCGGGATGCGCATGCGCCGGGTGACGCCGCGGCCGGACATGCCGGGCCGGCGCGGCATGTCGGTCGGCAGGGCTTCCACCTGCCCCGCGCCGCCCAGGCGCTCGCGCCAGAACGCCAGTTGCTTGGCGTACTCGGGCCCCTGCAGCCACTGCCGGTGCCAGACCGAGTAGTCGAGGTACGAGACGGTGAGCTCGGGCAGCACGGGCGCGCGGTTCTCGATCTGCGCGCGGTACAGCTCGGCGATGTCCTGGTACATCAGGTCGAACGACCAGCCGTCCCAGATCAGGTGATGCGGCATGAAGAACCAGACATGCTCCTCTGGTCCCATCCTGAACATGCGCGACGTGATCAGCGGCGCCTGGTCGAGGCGGAAGGGCCGGGTGATCATCACGTTCATGCGTTTGGTGAGCTCGGCGGCACGCTCCTCGTCACCGAACTGGCTCAGGTCCTCGATGTCGCGGATGTCCAGTTCCACCTGGTCGTGGACGACCTGCATCGGCTCGCCATCGACCAGCTCGATCGAGGTGCGCAACGCCGACTGCCGTTGCAGCATGGCCTGCAGCGCACGCTGGAAGGCTTCGACATCGAGCGGTCCGACCAGGCGATGCGCCGACGGCGTGTTGTAGGTGAGCTGGCCGGGGTTGAACTGTTCCAGCAGGTACAGGCGCTCCTGCATCACCGACATCGGCCCGTGCGACTGGTCGGCGAGGTGCACGATGGGCTCGCGCACGATCGCGCCTTCGCCGCCATGCTCGCGCTGGAAGGCATCTACCAGGCGCGCCAGCTTGGCCACGGTCGGGCCGTCGAACAGCGCACGCAGCGACAGTGCGATGCCCAGTTCCTTGTTGAGGCGCGAGGTCAGCTGCGCCGCCAGCAGCGAGTGGCCGCCCAGCGAGAAGAAGTCGTCGTCCACGCCCAGTTCCGGCACGCCCAGCACCTTGGCCATGGCCTCGGCAATCGTGCGCTCGAGCGGGTTGCGCGGGGCGATGCGTTCGCCCGCACTGCGCGCGCTCATGTCGGGCACCGGCAGCGACTTGCGGTCGATCTTGCCGTTGGGCAGCAACGGGATGGCATCGAGCACCATCAGGTGTTGCGGGATCATGTAGTCCGGCAGCGATCCGCGCAGGTGCGACAACAGTTGCGCTTCGTCCGCCGTCTGGCCATCGGCGGCCACGACATAGGCCACCAGGCGCACGTCGCCGGGGCGGTCCTCGCGTGCGGCGACCACGACGCGGGCAACTGCCGGATGCGTCGCCAGCAGCGCTTCGATCTCGCCAAGCTCGATGCGATAGCCGCGCACCTTGACCTGGAAATCGAGACGACCCATGTGCTCGAGCACCCCATCCTGGCGCCAGCGTCCGCGGTCGCCGGTGCGATAGAGCTTTGCCGCCGGTGCCTTGGAGAACGGATCGTCGATGAAGCGTTCCGAGGTCAGCTCCGCGCGATTGAGGTAGCCCAGCGTGACGCCGTCGCCACCGATCCAGATTTCGCCCGGCACGCCGAGCGGGCACAGCCCGCCCTGCGGGTCGAGGATCCAGACCTGGGTATTGGCGATCGGTCGGCCGATATGGATGTCGGCAGCCTTGCCCTGCGGCCCGGCAACAACACGAGCACAGGTCGACCACACCGTCGTTTCGGTCGGGCCGTAGACATTCCACAACGACCCGCAGCGCTGCAGCAGCTGCGCGGCCAGGTCGGCCGGCAATGCCTCGCCACCGCAGAGGATCTTGAACGTCGCGTCACCCTTCCAGTCCGCGTCGAGCAGCAGCCGCCACGATGCCGGGGTGGCCTGCATGATCGTCGCACCGCTGCTGCGCACCAGCTCGGCCAGTGCGACGCCGTCGGTCGCGGTGTCGCGGTCGGCCAGCACTACCTGCGCACCCACGCTCAGCGGCAGCAGCAGTTCCAGCACGGCGATGTCGAACGACAACGTCGTCACCGCCACCAGGCGATCGCTTTCGCCGATGCCCGGCTCATGCTGCATGCTGGCCAGGAAATTGCTGACGGCGCGATGCGGCACCTGCACGCCCTTGGGGCGTCCGGTCGAACCGGAGGTGTAGATCACGTAGGCGATCGATTCCGGCTCCGCCGCCATTGCGTCGCGCCCGGGTCGTTCGCCGGAGAATGCCGCCAGCTCGTCCTCGAGCGTGTCCAGGGCAAGCACCGGTCGACCGCGCAGGTCGAAGTTGCCGGCGTGCGCCTGCTGCGTCAGCAATGCCGCCAGGCCGGCATCGCCGGCCATGTAGGTCAGGCGCTCGGCGGGGAAATGCGGGTCGAGCGGCACGTATCCGGCGCCGGCCTTGAGGGTACCGAGCAGGCCGGCCAGCATGTCGATGCCACGGTCCAGCACCAGGCCCACCAGCGATCCGCGGCGCACGCCGCGGCTGCGCAGCAGCTGGGCGATGCGGTTGGAGCGGTCCTCCAGCTCGGCATAGCAGACCGCGCGGCCCTTGAAGACCAGCGCGGTGCGTCCCGGCGTGAGGTCGCATTGCCGCTCGAAGTACTCGTGCATGCGGCACTCGCGGTCGAACGCGCTCGGCTCCGGTTGCAGCGCATTGAGTTCGGCGTAGGCCGCGGCATTGACCAGCGACAGCGCGCTGGCATTGGCGTCCGGCCGCGCGACCGCATCGCGCAACAGCGACTCGTAGGCCGCCAGCCAGCGGCGGATCGTGTCGGCGTCGAACAGGTCGGTGTTGTACTGGGTCTCCAGCCGCATGCCACCCTGGGTCTGCACGGCGTTGATGAAGATCTCGAAGTTCTCGAAGCTGCGCGCGTTGTTGCTGAACTCCAGCGTCAGCCCGGGGAAGCCGGCCGTCTCGCGCTCCAGCGCCTGGTCGATGTTGAACATCACGCTGCACAACGGCAGCCGTCCCGGATCGCGCTCGACACGCAGCTTCTGCAGCAGCGTGCCGAAGGTGTAACGCTGGTGGTCGATGGCGTCGAGCAGGGTCGACTGGGCATCGTCGAGCACCTTGCCGAAGGCATCCTTGGCCTCGATGCCGAAGCGCAGCGGCAGCAGGTTCACGCAATGGCCGACCAGCTGGTCGTTGCCGTCGACCGATTGCCCGGCCGCCGGGATACCGATCACGACCTCGTCCTGCCCCGCAAGGCGCGACATCACGCAGCCAAAGCCGGCCAGCAGGGTCGCGAACAGGCTGACGCCCCGGCGCGTGCCCATGCGGCGCACCGCGGCGACCAGTTCCGGATCGAGCAGATGGTCCTCGCGCAGCGAGGCGAAGCTGCGACGCACCGGCCGCGGCCGGTCCGTGGGCAGGTCCAGCACCGGCGCGCCGCTGGCAAAGCGACCCAGCCAGTACGCTTCGTCCTCGGCGTAGGTGGCGCCGTCGGGATGGGTCGCCTGCGCCAGCGCGTAGTCGGAGAACGCGACCGCCGGCGCGATCGGCGCGATCGGCGCGCCGCATCGGCTGCCGTACAGCAGTCCCAGGTCCTGCACGATCAACCACCACGACCAGCCGTCGCAGGCGATGTGGTGCGCGGTGAGCAGCAGGACGTGATCGTCCTCGCCAAGGCGCAGCAGCTCTGCGCGGAACAGCTCGCCATGGGTCAGGTCGAACGCGGTTTCCACCGCCACCTGTTGCCGCTCCTGCCTCGCCTGCGCGCGGGCCTGCGGCTCGAGCGCGGACAGGTCGATGAGGGGCAAGGCCAGCTCGCTGACCTCGCGCACGCACAACGTCTCGCCGTCGGGGCCGAAGTTCGAGCGCAGCGCGTCATGGCGCTGCAGCAGGTCGCCAAGCGCGGCGTGGAGCGCGGCCCGGTCGAGGCGGCCGCGCAGGTGCAGCGAGACCGATTCGTTGAACGCGAGCGTGGCATCGGCGCCGAGCTGCGCCGCGAGCCAGACTTCGCGTTGCGGCTCGGTGGTGGGTACGACGCGATCGAGCACCCCATCGGCAAACGGGTCGTATTCGACCGCGTCGCTGAGGGGAGTCTGCACCATGGCCGCCATGCTCATGCTCCTACTTTGCGGTACTTGCCAGGTTCGCTTTCATTCGGAACGAACCAGGCTGGGCGTCCATCGGGCTCGCGTCCGAGGCGCGCGCCGGGCACCGGCGGCCGGCTGGGATCCATCACCACCGGCGGCGGTCCGAGGCGACCCGGCAGCAGCTGCGCTTCCACCAGTTCCAGGATCGATTCCTTGTACGCCTTGAGCATCGCCTGGACGTCGGCCTCGCTGTGCGCCGTGGTCAGGAAGCAAGGGAAGTTGTCGACGATGTGGACGCCACGGCTGCGCAGCATCGCGAACAGCAGCTCCTGCATCGGATGGTCTTCGAGGAACTGCGTGCGCCACAGCGAGGCGAACTGCTTGATGCTGATCGGCGCGCCGACCTCCTCGAGGAACGCGTTGAGCTCGTTGACGTAGGCGGTGGTGCGCGCGGTCAGCTGCTCCTGCAGCTGCGGGCCTACTTCCTTCATGTGCTCCAGCACCGCCTTCGCCGCCGCCAGCGCCAGCGGATGGCGCACGAAGGTGCCGGCGAAGTACGTCACGCCCACCGTCGGCACCGAGTCGTCACCGTACTGCCAGTGACCACCGTCGAGCGCATCCATGAACTCGCGCTTGCCCGCGACCACGCCAAGCGGATACCCGCCACCGATGACCTTGCCATAGGTGGCCAGGTCAGCCTTGATCCCGAACAGCGCCTGCGCGCCGGCCGGATGGCTGCGGAAGCCGGTGATGACCTCGTCGAAGATCAGCGCGGCGCCGGCCTCCTCGGTGATCTTGCGGACCTCGCGCAGGAACTCGACCGGCTGGAAGTCCGGACGCCGGCTCTGCACCGGTTCCACCAGCACCGCCGCCAGCTCATGGGCGCGGCTGCGGATGATCTCCAGCGATTCCGGCGTGCCGTAGTCGAGCACGAGGATGTTTTCGGCGGTGTTGGCCAGGATGCCCGGTGCGGCCGGAACCGCGCGCAGCTTCTTGGTGCCGCGCACGATCACTTCGTCGTTGATGCCATGGTAGGAACCGTTGAACGACACGATGGTGCTGCGGCCAGTGATCGTGCGGGCGATGCGGATGGCACCGAGCACCGCCTCGGAGCCGGTGTTGCACAGCGCCGCACGGTCGTGGCCGGTGAAATCGCAGATCAGCTTGGCCACTTCGCCCGACAGCGGGTGCTGCGGGCCGATCTCGTAACCCAGGTCGAGCTGCTCGCGGATCGCGTCGAGCACGAAGTCCGGCTGCCAGCCGAACATGCTCATGCCGAAGCCGTTGGTGGCATCGATGTACTCGTTGCCGTCGATGTCGAACAGGTGCGAGCCCTTGGAGCGCCCGATCACGATCTGGTAGATGATTTCCTTCAGCGCCGGACGGAAGCCGTTGACCACGCGCGGGTCGGCCATGTGTGACCGGTGCTCCTGCGTGTAGGCCTTGGACTTCGGGCTGCGTGCGAGGTAGCGCTGGGTGAACTCGGCCAGGCGCTTGCGCTGGTGGTCGTTGAAGTCCTGGCGGGCGTTGTGGATCCGCGCGATCGCGCCGAAGGCCTTCTGCACGTCGTACTTGGTGTGCGCGAGGGCTGCAGCCTCCGGGTCTGCGGCCGCATCGGCAGGCGCGGCTGGCGCGGCAGGCACCGTCGGTGCTACTGCGGCGGCGACAGCTGCAGGCGCTGCGGCCACAGGCGGTGCCACAGGTGCCGCCACCACGGCGGCGGGCGCCACGGCCGCAACCGGCGCACCGGCAAGCAGCGCCAGTTGCTGCTGCATCAACTGCATCTGCTGGGCGATGAGCGCGCGGGCGAAGTCGCCCTGTGCGGCGCCGACCAGCGACGCAGCCGGCATCGCCATCGCCGCGACCGGAGCGGCCACGGTGGCAACCGGGGCGACGGCAAGCTGCGCCACAGCAGCCTGCGCAACAGGCGCAGGTGCAGCCGCGGGCGCCGGCGGCGCCTCCGCAGGCAGTTTCTCGTCGAGCATCTTCGCCAGGCGATCCAGGCTCGAGAACTCGCCCATCAGCTGGCGGAAGGTGACGCTCACGGCAAAGGTCTTCTGCAGCTGCGTGGCCACCTGCGTCAGCATCAGGCTGTCCAGGCCCAGCTCCATGAAGTTGGCTTCGCTGTCGGCGTCGGACAGGTCGAAACCGACCACGTCCTCGAAGACGTCGCGCAACCGGCCGATCAGCACGGGCCGGCGGTCAGCGACGGCGACCTGCGCGGGCGATCCGGCGTCCGCGGAAGTGGGGGACGCGACGAGGTGCGGCATGGGAATCTCCAGATCCATTGGGACGTTGATGTTCAGTGCGGGGTGCGGAACGACATTGGCGAGCGCCGATGGCGCATCCACCCAGAAGCGTTGACGTTCGAAGGGATAGGTCGGCAGCAGGACGCGGCGACGGCGCTGGCGACGGTCGAACGTGGCCGGATCGATGGCGACGCCACGGCACCACAGCTGGCCGGCGGCGTTGCGCAGGCAAGCGTCCTCGGCCTCGGGCGAATCCGCCAGCGACGACACTGCGACCGCCGGCTGGCGCTGCACACCGGGGTGCTGGCGGGCCAGCGTGGCCAGCGTGGTACGCGGGCCCACCTCGAGCAGCACGCGCGGACGTTCGTCGACCATACGCTCGAGCGCGGCGGCGAAGCGGACCGGCTCGCGCAGGTGGCTTGCCCAGTAGTCGGCCGACATCGCGGTTTCGGCGTCGAGCCACTGCGCGGTCGCCGTCGACATCAGCGGCACGGCCGGCGCGTTGCGCGTGACGGCTGCCGCTTCGGCATGGAACGGTGCAACCACCGGATCCATCATGGCCGAGTGGAACGCGTGCGAGGTGTGCAGGACGCGGCAGGCGACGCCGTCGCCTTCCAGTGCGGCCTGGAAGCGTGCGATCGCCTCGTCCGGACCGGACACGACGCAAGCGCCGGGCGAGTTCTCGGCAGCCAGCGAAAGGTCCGCCGGCAGCCTCGCCAACAGTGCATCCAGGGCCATGCGCACCGACATCATCGTGCCGGTGGGCTGCGCCTGCATCAGTGCGCCACGGCGGGCGACCAGGCGCAACGCATCGGCGAGCGTGAAGACGCCGGCCAGCGTCGCGGCGACGAATTCGCCGACACTATGGCCGATCATCGCCGCCGGCATCACGCCATGGCTCATCCAGGTCCGCGCCAGCGAGTACTCGATGGCGAACGTCGCAGGCTGCATCACCGCGGTCGGCTGCAGGTCCTGGGCGTCGCCGTGGAAAACGCGCTCGCGCAGGTCAAAGCCGAGTTCGCCGCGCAGCAGCTCCGCGCATTCGTCGAATGCGGCGCGGAACGCGGCCTCGCTCTCGTACAGGCCGCGGCCCATCCCGGCGTATTGCGATCCCTGCCCCGGGAACATGAAGACGACTTCGCTCGAGCGCGCCGGGCGGCTGCGCATCGCCGCCGCATTGAGTTCGGTGGTGCGCAGCGATTCCGCGGCGGCGGCGGCGTCAGTCGCGACCACGCAGACGCGATGGGCGAAGGCCTTGCGGCCGACGGCCAGGGTCCAGGCGACGTCGGCGAGGTTGGCCTGCGGTGCCGCCCCGAGCTGTTCGGCCAGACGCTCCGCCGAGCGCGCCAGCGCAGCCGGCGTGCGTGCCGACAGCACCAGCAGCTGCGGCCCCTGGGCCAAGTCCGACTCATCGCGTGCCGGCGCTTCTTCCATCACCACGTGGGCGTTGGTGCCACCCACGCCGAACGAACTCACGCCGGCGCGGCGCGGGACGTCGCCCGCGGGCCAGTCGCTGAGGCGATCGTTGACGATGAAGGGTGTGGCGGCGAAGTCGATTGACGCATTGGCCTGCTGGAAATGCAGCGAGGCCGGGATGCGCTGCTCCCACAGCGACAGCGCGGTCTTGATCACGCCTGCACCGCCCGCCGCGATGACCAGATGGCCGACGTTGCTCTTGACCGAACCGATCCGGCAGAACCCGGTGTCCTGCGTGCTTCGGCGAAACGCGCGCGTCAGCCCTTCCACTTCGATCGGATCGCCGAGCGGTGTGGCCGTCCCGTGCGCTTCCACATAACTGATGCTGCGCGGATCGACGCCGGCATCGGCCTGCGCCATCGCGATCACCGCCGCCTGGCCTTCGCTGCTGGGCGCGGTGAAGCTGGCCTTGTGGCCGCCGTCGTTGTTGATGGCGGCGCCGCGGATCACCGCGTACACCGGGTCGCCATCGGCCAGCGCATCGGACAGCCGCTTCAGCAGCACCACGGTCGCGCCATCGCTGAACACCGTGCCGGTGGCATCGCGATCGAACGTGCGGGTATGGCCGTCGCGCGACAGCATCGCGCCTTCGATGTGGCGGTAGCCACTGCGCGGCGGACAGGTCGCCGATGCCGCGCCGGCCAGTGCCATGTCGCACTGCCCTGCACGCAGGCTGTCCACCGCCTGGCAAATCGCGACCAGCGAGGTCGAGCATGCCGTGTGCGTGCTCACCGCCGGCCCGGTCAGGTTGAGCTTGTGGGCGACGTGGGTGGCGATGTAGTCCTTCTCGTTGTTCACCATCACCTGGAAGTCGCCGAGTTTGGCGATCAGGTCCGGGCGATGGGCGAGATGGCGCTGGAAGTAGGTACCGTTGTTCATGCCGGCGAACACGCCGACCGGGCCCGGCGTCGAATCGGGCGCATAACCGGCACGCTCCAGGCATTCCCAGCTCAGCTCGAGGAAGATCCGCTGCTGCGGATCCATCAGCTCTGCTTCGCGCGGGCTGATGCCGAAGAACGCGGCATCGAAGTTTTCCAGCCCTTCAATAATCCCGCGCGCGGCGACATACCCCGGATCGTTGCGCTCGGCCGCGGTCACCGCCGGGTCGAGTTCGTCGGGCTTGAAGTAGGTGATGGTGTCGCGGCCTTCGCACAGGTTGCGCCAGAAGGCTTCGACGTCGTCAGCGCCGGGGAAGCGCCCGGCCATCGCGACGATGGCGACAGCCTCGTTGCGCGCGGCACCGTCGCGCGGCCCGCGGCCGAAGCGCGATTCCGGGATTGCCGACTGCGCGCCGCCCTGCAACAACGCGGCCAGGCCGGCCGGGGTCGGATGACGGAAGAAATCCAATGCCGACAGCGTGGCACCCTCGCCCGCCGCAGCGTCGCGCTCGCGCCGGACGCGCTCGAGCAACCGCATCGCCAGCAGCGAGTTGCCGCCCAGGTCGAAGAAGTTGTCATGCCGCCCGATCTGCTCGATGCCGAGCACCGCCGCGTAGGCCGCGCAGATCATCTGTTCCACCGCACCCTGCGCCGGCTCGAAGGCCACCGCCAGCTCCGGACGCTCGCTGCCCGGCTCTGGCAGCGCGCGGCGGTCGAGCTTGCCGTTTGGCGTGACCGGCAGTGCCGGCAGATGGATGAAGTGCGCCGGGATCATGTGGTCCGGCAACTGCTGGCCCAGGTGCGCGCGCAGCGCTTCGACGCCGAGCGCCGCATCGACGGGCTGGGTGACGTAATAGGCGACCAGGCGCAGGTCGCCGTCGCCGTCCGGTCGCGCCAGCACGACGCCGGCGGTGACCAGCGGATGCTCCGTCAGTCGCGCCTCGATCTCGCCCAGTTCGATGCGGAACCCGCGGATCTTCACCTGGAAGTCGTTGCGTCCCTGGTACTCGATGTTGCCGTCGGGCAGCCAGCGACCGAGGTCGCCGGTGCGGTACATGCGCGCCTGCGGATCATTGGCGGCAAATGGATCAGGCAGGAAGCGCTCGGCGGTGAGCTCGTCGCGGTTGAGATAGCCGCGCCCGACCTGCACGCCGGCGATGTAGAGCTCGCCCGTCACGCCCTGCGGCACCGGCTCGAGGTGCGGATCGAGCACGTACATGCGCGTGTTGGCGATGGGCCTGCCAATCGGAATGCTCAGCGCGGCCTTGCCCGGCGCGCTGGTCCATGCGGTCACGTCGACCGCCGCTTCCGTCGGTCCGTAGAGATTGTGCAGTTCCACGCCTGGCAGGCGCTGGTGGAAACGTTCGGCAAGTGCGACCGGCAATGCCTCGCCGCTGCACATCACGCGCTTGAGCACGCCGGCACAGCCCGGTGAAGCGTCGTCCTCGAGGAACGCGTGCAGCATCGACGGCACGAAGTGCATGGTGGTGACGCCGTGTTCGCGGATCACCGATGCGAGGTACGCGGGGTCCTTGTGTCCATCCGGGCGCGCCATCACCAGGCGCGCGCCGGTCAGCAGCGGCCAGAAGAACTCCCACACCGACACATCGAAACTGAAAGGCGTCTTCTGCAGGACGGTGTCGTTCGCATCCAGCCCGTACTCATCCTGCATCCACAGCAGGCGGTTGACGATGCCGCGATGCTCGTTCATCGCGCCCTTGGGCAGGCCGGTCGAACCGGAGGTGTAGATCATGTAGGCCAGATGGCGCGCATCGAGGCCGAGCGCCTCGGCTCCCACATCGGTGTCGGCTTCGCCGGCCCACGCCGGTTGCGACACCGACAGGTCCAGCACCGGGCAACGGACCTCCAGCGACTGCAGCAGCGGCAGCAGCTTGGCCTGGGTCAGCAGCACCTTCGGCGCGCTGTCGCCGAGCATGTGCACCAGGCGATCCTGCGGATAGGACGGATCCAGCGGCACGTAGGCCCCGCCGGACTTGAGGATGGCGAGCAGCCCCACCACCATCGCCCAGCCGCGCTCGATGCAGATGCCGACGCGGTCATCGGGACGCACGCCCTGCGCGCGCAGATGATGGGCAAGGCGATTGGCCTCACGGTTGAGTTGCACGTAGCTGAGCGTGCGATCTTCGGCCACCACCGCCGGTGCATCGGGCGTGCGCTGCACCTGCGCCTCGATCAGCGAATGCAGGCTGCAGTCCTGCGGATAGGCGACATGGGTGTCGTTCCAGCCATCGAGCAGGTGGGCACGCTCGACGGCGTCGATCATCGCCAGGCGGCCGATGGCCTGCTCGGGCGCGGCCGTCGCGGCGACAAGCAGGTTGCGTCCGTAGCGGAGGTAGCGCTGAAGCGTTGCTGCCTCGTAAAGCGCTGCATCGCCTTCCAGTTCGAGGGTCAGCACACCGCCGCTGTCGCGCATACGCAGCGACAGTTCCGTCACGACGGCGGTACCGTCGCCGACAGCGAAACCGATCTGCCAGCCATCTGTCGATACGCCTTCGGTCGCCGCAGTGGTCGCCAGCGCCAGCTGTTCGCCGGCCTTGGCGATCAGCGCCGGGAAAATGATGGTGGCATCCAGGTCGAGCCGGACCGGCAGCACCGTCGCACCGGACCTGCCTTCGACCGCGATCGCCAGTTGGGCCTGGTTCGACAGCCGGTGCAGGAGGGTGGCCCAGCCCGCCAGCACGGCGGTCGCCAGCGACTGTCCCTGGTCGTCGGCCGCGACCTGCAGCGCAGTGCGCAGCGAGTCCGGCACCAGCAGTTGCGCCATGGCGCGCTCGGCGGAGGCCTCGCGTCCGCGCGGGCGATCGGCGGGCACCTCCACCAGTGCGGGCAATTCGTTGCCCGTCAGTTCGCCATGCGCAGTGGGCCGACACATATTCCGCGCGACGTCCAGCGTGCCAGCACCCGTGTTACCCATGTTCTATCCCCCGGTGTCCACTGAGGGATAACGTGATCGCGCCGCGATGGCGGTCAGAAAGTCGGTCGGAAGCTGGTGTTTGTCGCGAGTCGGCGCAACGCATTGTTTGCCGTCAACGTCGCCGCGAACTTGGCACGAAGGCGGCATGCAGATTGCCGCTAGTCAGTTCAAACGCATTGGACGCGGCAAACCGGCCTTGCCGCGGGCCACTGGACCGGAAAGTTCGTGTCTTCGTCGGCAACTATTGCGCACCCGGCCGCGGTACGCGCTAGGATGCCCCGACAAGGGGGGGGCATGGACTTCTCGCTTCTGTACTTCCAGCTCGGCCTGGAACCTGGCTGCAGCCTTGAAGAGCTCAAGCGTGCCTACAGGGTGCGTGTGGCCGAACTGCACCCCGATCGCCATGGCACAGGCGCTGTCGCCAACGAGGGCCTGGAGCAGCTCACCGAACTGACCGCGCTGTATTCCAAGGCCATTCGATTCCATCGCATCCACGGCCGCCTGCCGGGCGCGGCACCGAAAGCCGGCGGCGACCACGCCTCGCATTCCGTGCATCCCTTGCATTCCGCCAGCGCCCACCAGGCCGGACGCGGCAGCCACGACGCCACGCCCGCCTCGCCACGCGTGACGGCAAGCCGTCCGGTCGCACGCAGCGAACCTGCTCCCAACCGCACCACGCCGACGCTGGCCATCGTCACCATCCTGGTGCTGGTGATCGTCATGCTGGCGCTGCACTGGTCCGAGTCCGGCGTCGAGCAGAAGATGGAGAACAGCCTGCACGCGCAGGAAGCGGAACACGCCTACGACTCGCAGGAACCGCGGCTTGAACTGGGCATGGAGGAAGGCGCGGTGTTCGCCATCCAGGGGGCGCCGGTGGTGGTCCAGGACGGCGTCTGGAACTACGGCTCGTCGTGGGTCCGCTTCGAAGACGGCCACCTCGTCGACTGGAGCAGCGTTCCGCCGAACCGGCTCAGGACGGCGACGCCGCGACCGGTCAGCGAAGAAGCGACGGAAGAAGAATCGCAGTAGCGGTCGGCCCCAGGTGGCGGCGCAAGCGCCGCCCCAGCCGCGCCATGGCCGGACCCTGCATCGCAAGGTCCGGCCCCGCCCTGCCCTCAGCGCGCCCCGCGCTGGAACAACACCACTTCGACCGTCTGCAGCAGGATGATCAGGTCGAAGGCCAGCCCATGGTTCTTGACGTAGAACAGGTCGAACTTGAGCTTCTCCTCGGCGTCGCGCACCGAGGCCCCGTAGGGATAGCGCAACTGCGCCCAGCCGGTCAGCCCGGGCTTCACGCAGTGGCGCACGGCGTAGTAGCGGATCTCGCGGCTGAGCATGTCGACGAACTGCGGGCGCTCGGGCCGAGGGCCGACGATGCTCATCTCGCCGCGCAGGATGTTGAACAGCTGCGGCAGTTCGTCGAGGCGGACCATACGGATGAAGCGTCCGACACGCGTGGTGCGGTCATCGCCGGTCTGCGCCCAACGCGCGACGCCGTCGGTCTCGGCATCCACGCGCATGCTGCGGAACTTGATCAGCTCGAACGGCCGGCCACCCTCGCCGATCCGCGTCTGCTGGTACAGGATCGGCCCGCTCGACTCCAGGCGGATGCACAGCGCCACCAGTGCCATCAGCGGCCAGGTGACCATCAGCAACGCACCGGCCGCGAGCACGTCGAAGAAGCGCTTGTTCATGCAGCGCGAAGTCGAATGATCGAATCCACCGGAAAACACCAGCCATGACGGATCGACCAGGTTGGTGGTGACGATGCCGGCCTCGCGTTCGAAGAACGTCGACAGGTCGGTCATGCTCACGCCGCGCTGCACGCAGGCCAGCATGTCGTCCATCGGCAGGCCGCCACGACGCTCATCCGGGGCGACCACGACTTCACTGATCTGCAAGCGATGGGTGAGCTCGGCAAGTCCGCCGGGCGCGGCCACGTGCAGGTTGGCGGGCACTGCGGTTTCCTGGCCGGGAATCGGCACGAAACCGACCAGCGTGAACGCGCGGCGGTCGCTGTTGCGACGCAGGCGGCTGTTGATCAGGTCGGCATTGTGGCCGGCACCGAGCACCAGGATGCGCCGCCGGAACAGCTCTCCGGCGAACACCTGCAGGATGCCAAGGCGCAGCAACCCCAGCCCCACCAGCGACAGGATCAGCGCGATCACGATCACACCGCGGCCGATGTAGGCCGCAGGCACCAGGTAATACAGCACCATCAGCCCGACGCCGCCGATCGCGAACGACACCAGCATGCGCAGCGCGAACTCGAAGCGGTTCAGGCGACCGTGCACTTCGTACAGGCCCAGCGCCGCCATGGCGGTGGTGACGAACAGCGCCACCATGAACGCCCTCACCGCGAGGTTCTCGGAGAAGATCTGGTGACCTTCCGGATCGTTCACGAAACGCAGCCACGCTGCGCCGGCAACCGCCGCCATCACCAGCAACAGTTCCAGCACCCAGATGAGCGCGAGCGCCCGGTTCTTGAGACTTGCCTTTGCGAAGACCATGAAACCGCACTCCCGCGGGGGGCATGCAGCCGTTCGTTGTGGGCTGCATGCGGTTGACGCACACGCTGCGTGGGGGTTCCCTGGCACGGAGTGCCGGAGGAACCGTGCATTGCGTCGAGGGGGTGGCGGATCCTGGTGCAGGTGCCTTTTCGAAATGGCACATGCCGTCAACCCGGCCGTCGTTGCCTATCCCCCCAACGACGAACTCACGACACGTACAACGCCGGCTCGGCGACCACCCGGCCACCGACCGGTCGCAACCAGGCGCCTTCGATCACCGCATCCACCGGCGCCGCCACGGCCGCGGTCCATCGCGCACCGATCTCGAGCATCGACAGGCGCACCGGCCCGGCGTTGTCGGCCGTCGACGCGGTCAACGGAATCACCGCGCCATCGGCGGCGACAAACGCCGTCATTTCGCGTTCCAGGCCGATCCCTTCGGCCTTGAGCAACGCTTCCTTGCGCACCCATAGCCCCAGCAACTCGCGGCTGTAGAACGGCTCGCGCATGCCGGCGAGCTGGCTCGCCTCGACCGCATGGCAGACGCTGGTGGACACCTGTGGCAGTTCGATCGCGCGCAGCGAGGGTTCGATGTCGATGCCTACCGGCCCCATCGCGCAGACGGCGAATGCAGCCACGCCCTCGGCATGGCTCAGGCTGGTGTGCCATGCCATTCCGGGCAGGCAGGGGCATCCGCGCTCGTCGCGCGACAGCGGCACCTCCGCCGCGGCCATGCCGAGCACGCCGGCCAGCACCATGCGATGCACGGCGTAGGCGATCGTCAGTGCTTCGCGGTCGGCGGGCACGCGCCGATGCAACACGCGCGAGCGCTCGGACGGATCGAGCAGGTACCAGGCTTCGTCCAGCCACGACTGCCAGGCTTCGAGTTCGGCGAACGCGACCACGCATGAGCGCGCCCGCGAGGGTCGCAGGTCAGGCGCACCGGGCATGGCGCCGGGAACGCCGAGCGGGCGTACGGGCAGGATCAGTGTCATACGGCACACCGTGCCCGTTGAATGGCCCCAGTCATCGCTTCCCCCTGCCCGGCCTTGCGCCAGCTGCGTGTCGGTTACGACTACCCCCAACGCGGGAGCGCGCACGGTCAGGCCAAATCGGCCGCGATGGCGGTGCGGGACGCAGGCGCGACCTGCACTCGTCCTGTTTGGCCCCCGCTGCGCGTTATCTGCTGCGAGGCCGGAGATCACCACCGTGATGTCGCCTCTTCCAGGGGCCACCATGCGCGAACGCCAGCACTGCCATCCGTCCACGCCCTCGCGCGGCGCGTGCCGCGCCAACGCCTGAGCGCGCGGGACGCCAACGATATGGACACCACCGATTTCGAGGGCGCACCGGTTGTCGGCGTGGCCCGTGAAGGACGCGGCGCCGATGGCCGCGCGGCCGTGCACGCCGCAAGCGCGGCACCCGCGCCTGCGACGGCGGCGCCCACCTCGTTGCAGACCGTCAAGGTCGGCGTCGTCGGCCTGGGCTACGTCGGACTGCCCCTGGCGGTCGCGTTCGCGAAGTATTTCGATACGGTCGGCTTCGACATCAACGCCGCCCGTGTCGAAGAGCTTCGCGAAGGCAGGGACAGCACGCTGGAAGTCGATCCGGCCGAACTGGCCGCCGCGCCGCGCCTGCGCTGCAGCTGCGACCTGTCGGAGCTGCGCGGGTGCAATGTCTACATTGTCACCGTACCCACGCCCATCGACGCCGCCAAGCGCCCGAACCTCGGCCCGCTCGCGCGCGCCAGCGAAACCCTGGGCAAGGTGCTCAAGCACGGCGACGTGGTCGTGTACGAATCCACTGTCTATCCCGGCTGCACCGAAGAAGTGTGCGTGCCGATTCTTGAACGCTCGTCCGGGCTGGTGTTCAACCGCGATTTCTTCGTCGGCTACAGCCCGGAGCGGATCAACCCCGGCGACAAGGACCATCGCCTCACCTCGATCCTCAAGATCACTTCGGGATCGACGCCGGAGGTCGCCGACTTCGTCGACCAGCTCTACGGATCGATCATCGAGGCCGGCACCCACAAGGCCAGTTCGCTGAAGGTCGCCGAGGCGGCCAAGGTCATCGAGAACACCCAGCGCGATCTCAACATCGCGCTGATCAACGACCTCGCCATCCTGTTCAACAAGCTCGGCATCGACACGCTGGAAGTGCTGCAGGCGGCCGGCACCAAGTGGAACTTCCTGCCATTCCGCCCGGGCCTGGTCGGTGGCCACTGCATCGGCGTGGATCCCTACTACCTCACCCACAAGGCGCAGGAGATCGGCCACCACCCGGACGTCATCCTCGCCGGCCGTCGCACCAACGACGGCATGGGCGCCTACATCGCCAGCGAAGTCGTGCGGCTGATGGTGCGCAAGGGCATCAACCCGGTGCAGGCGCGGATCCTGATCCTGGGCCTGGCGTTCAAGGAGAACTGCCCGGACCTGCGCAACACCCGCGTGGTCGACATCGTCCACGCGCTGCGTGGCTACAACGCCAACGTCGACGTGCACGACCCCTGGGTCGAAGCCGACGAGGCCGCTGCCGAGTACGGCATCACTCCGATCGACGTTCCGGCACCGGGTGAGTACGACGCGGTGATCGTGGCCGTCGCCCATCGCCAGTTCGCCGAGCTAGGCGCGCAGGGCGTGAGAGCGCTCGGCAAGCCGGTGTCGGTGCTCTACGACGTCAAGTACGTGCTGCCGCGCGACGCGGTCGATGGCCGGCTGTGATTTCGCTTTCCACCTTTGATCATTCCCCTTTCGGAGATCCACCGCGATGAAGGTCCTCGTTACCGGCACGGCTGGATTCATCGGCTCGCATGTCGCATTGGAGCTGCTGCGACGCGGTGACGAAGTGGTGGGGTTCGACAACCTCAACAACTACTACGACGTCGGCCTGAAGAAGGCGCGGCTGGCGCGCTTCCTCAGCCATCCCCGCTACACGCACCTGCACGCCGACCTGGCCGACCGCGATGCGGTCGAGGCCGCGTTCCAGCGCCACCGTCCGCAACGGGTGGTGCACCTGGCTGCGCAGGCGGGCGTGCGCTATGCAGCGGAAAACCCGCACGTCTACGTCAGCAGCAACGTCACCGGCTTCCTGCACGTGCTGGAAGGTTGCCGTCGCCACGGCAGCGAACACCTGGTGTTTGCCTCGACCAGTTCGGTCTACGGCGCCAACACGTCGATGCCCTTCTCCGAGCACCAGCCGACCGAGCATCCGCTCACGCTGTACGCGGCAACCAAGAAGGCGAACGAGCAGATGGCGCACAGCTACGCGCATCTGTACGGCATCCCGAGCACGGGCCTGCGCTTTTTCACCGTCTACGGCCCGTGGGGTCGTCCCGACATGGCGCTGTTCCTGTTCACCAAGGCGATCCTCGCCGGCGAACCGGTGCCGGTGTTCAACCATGGCCGGCACAAGCGCAGCTTCACCTACATCGACGACATCGTCACCGGCGTGGTGCGCGCTTTGGACCGCATTCCCTCGAAGGACGACGCCTGGGACGGAGAAACGCCGGATCCCGCCAGCAGCGGCGTCGCGCCGTACCGGCTTTACAACATCGGCAGCCGCGAAAGCGTGGAACTGCTGCGCTACATCGAGGTGCTGGAGCAATGCCTGGGTCGCAAGGCGACCTTGCAGCTGCTTCCACTGCAGGCGGGCGACGTGCCGTCGACCGAGGCCGACTGCAGCGACCTCGCGCACGACATGGGCTACAGCCCGCAGTTCACGGTCGAGCAAGGCGTGGAGAATTTCGTGCGCTGGTACCGCGACTACTACCACCTGGGCGCGGCAGTGCCGGCAAGGCAGTACGCGTAACCGCGCACCTCACCGTCATCCCGGCGAAAGCCGGGATCCAGGCCCGTAGTCCATTCGCTTCGTCACCGTCATCCCGGCGAAAGCCGGGATCCATTTGCCGTTGCTCGAAAGCGGCACAAAGCAAAAGGGCCGATGGTTTCCCATCGGCCGCATCTGATCCAAAGCAAAAGGGCCGATGGTTTCCCATCGGCCCTTCGCTTTCTTGTGTGGCGCGCCCGGAGAGATTCGAACTCCCGACCACCAAGTTCGTAGCCTGGTGCTCTATCCAGCTGAGCTACGGGCGCTGAGTTGAAAAATTATGACGGGTCGATTTCGATTCGTCAAACATTTTTCGAACATTTTCCTGTCGATTCACTCAGCCGTTACGGCGAGGATCTTCAGGTCCCGCAAAACCCCCGAAGGTGCTTCACGGTTGGCGAAATCCGCGGTTCCGCGCATCGCATGGAAGGCCTCCATGTCGACGCGTTCTCAGGGGTGCATTGCACTTCCTGCGGAACCCGGGCCTCGCCGGTGGAACTGGCGGAGACTGAGGGATTCGAACCCTCGATGGAGCTTTTGACCCCATACTCCCTTAGCAGGGGAGCCCCTTCGGCCTCTCGGGCAAGTCTCCGAGAAAACTCGGATTGCTCCGAACCATTACAGCTCGGTTCGGCGCGGGCGCAAAGCATAACGGCTCGCCCCGCGCACGGCAAACAATTTGTGTCAGCCGTCGGTATTCTTGCCCGCATCGTCAGCGGGTTCTTCGCCGCGCTGGATTCGCTGGTAGATCTCTTCGCGGTGCACAGCGACATCTTTCGGTGCAGTAATTCCGATACGCACCTGGTTGCCCTTGACGCCGAGCACGGTGACAGTCACCGAGTCGCCGATCATCAGGGTCTCACCGACGCGACGCGTCAGGATCAGCATCTAACATCTCCTATAGCCGGCAGGTCCGCCGCCGGCAAATGGACGCTCCCGGGAGCGCCTCCAGTTCTGTACACAAACGTGAACCATATTAGCGGCCGGTCAAACGTGACCGCAACCGCAGAAGGTCATGTTTCTCGTTCAGCTAAGCTTGCCTTCGACCCAGCCCGCGACGCCTGCCAGCGCCTCGACCAGCGCCGGGCCATCATCGCCGCCGCCCTGGGCCATGTCGGCACGACCACCGCCCTTGCCGTTGATCTGACTGGCCACGTGGGCCAGTAGTTCCCCGGCCTTGACCTTGCCCGCCGCGGCACCGTTGACGCCGGCGACCAGGGCCGCCTTGCCGTCGTTGGTGCCGGCCAGCACGATCACGCTGTCGCCGAGCTGCTGCTTGAGGCGATCGACCGCATCGCGCAGCGCCTTGGCGTCGAAGCCCTCCAGGCGCGTGGCGACGACCTTGATCGCCCCGACCTGCGCCGCCGAAGCGCCCAGGTCGGACGTCGCGCCGGACGCGGCCTTGGCCTTGATCGACTCGAGCTCGCGCTCGAGCTTCTTCTGCCGGTCGAGCAGGCTGCGCAGCTTGTCGGCGACGTCGGCGGCGTTGCCACCCAGGAGGCTGGCGGCTTCGTCGAGACGACGCTCTTCCTCGGCGACGAAGTCCAGCGCGCCCTGCCCGGTCAATGCCTCGATGCGACGCACGCCAGCGGAGACACCGCCTTCGGAAACGATCTTGAACAGACCGATGTCACCGGTGCGCGACACATGCGTGCCGCCGCACAGTTCGGTCGAGGTATCGCCCATGCGCAGCACGCGCACTTCATCGCCGTACTTCTCGCCGAACAGCGCCATCGCGCCGAAATCCAGCGCTTCCTGCATGCCCATGTGGTGCACTTCGGCGGCATGGTTTCGACGCACTTCGGCATTCACGCGACGCTCGATCTCGGCCAGGTCGCTGGCACTGACCGGGGCGAAGTGGGCGAAGTCGAAACGCAGGCGGTCGGGTGCGACCAGCGAGCCCTTCTGGGTGACATGGTCGCCGAGCACGCTGCGCAGTGCCGAATGCAGCAGGTGCGTGGCGGAATGGTTGAGCACCGTTGCGGCACGACGCACTGCGTCGACGCTGGCACGGACGCGATCGCCGCGCTTGAGCGAGCCACTGGCGAGGTTGCCGACGTGGCCATGGAACTGGCCGGCGAACTTCTGCGTATCGCGCACGGCAAAACGCGCCGCGCCGGCTTCCAGGTCGCCGGTGTCGCCAACCTGGCCGCCGCTTTCGGCGTAGAACGGCGTGCGATCGAGGATCACCACCGCGTCGTCGCCGGCTTCGATCTGGTCGACCGGGCGACCGTCCTTGAGCAGGGCCAACACGTGCAGGTCGTCGGCGCCGAGTTCGTCGTAGCCCAGGAAGCGGGTCGGCGACAGCTGCGCGGCCAGCTCGGCCGGCATCGTGGTGGCGTTGCCGAACTTGCCGGCCTCGCGCGCCTTGCGGCGCTGCTCTTCCATCGACTGGTCGAAGCCGGCCATGTCGACCGACAGGCCGCGCTCGCGCGCGATGTCGGCGGTCAGGTCGACCGGGAACCCGTAGGTGTCGTAGAGGCGGAACGCATCGGCACCCGGGATCACCCCGGTGGAACGCGAAGCCACTTCGTCGAAGATGCGCATGCCCGAATCGAGCGTTTCGGCGAAGCGCTCCTCTTCAGCCAGCAACGCGCGCTCGACGAACTCGCGCTTGGCGGTCAGTTCCGGATAGGCATCGCCCATCACTTCGACCAGCGGCGCGACCATGCGGCTGAAGAACGGACCCTTCTGGCCCAGCATCCAGCCGTGGCGCAGGGCCCGACGGATGATCCGGCGCAGGACGTAGCCGCGGCCTTCGTTGCTCGGCAGCACGCCGTCGACGATCAGGAACGAACAGGCGCGGATGTGATCGGCGATCACGCGCAGCGACTTGTTGCCCAGGTCGGCGGTCGAGGTGAACTCGGCGGCCTTGGCGATCAGGTGGCGGAACAGGTCGATCTCGTAGTTGCCATGCACGCCCTGCAGCACGGCGGCCAGGCGCTCCAGGCCCATGCCGGTGTCGACGCACGGTGCCGGCAACGGCACCAGGGTGCCGTCGGGCTGGCGGTCGAACTGCATGAAGACCAGGTTCCAGATCTCGATGAAACGGTCACCGTCCTCGTCCGGCGAACCCGGCGGGCCACCGGCGATGTGGTCGCCGTGGTCAAAGAAGATCTCGGTGCACGGACCGCAGGGACCGGTGTCGGCCATCTGCCAGAAATTGTCCGACGCGAACGGCGCACCCTTGTTGTCGCCGATGCGGATGATGCGCTCGGCCGGGATGCCCATCTTCTGGTTCCAGATGGCATAGGCCTCGTCATCGGTGTGGTAGACCGTGACCAGCAGGCGTTCGGCCGGCAGCTTCCAGACCTTGGTCAGCAGCTCCCAGGCCCACGCGATCGCGTCTTCCTTGAAGTAGTCGCCGAAGGACCAGTTGCCCAGCATCTCGAAGAAGGTGTGGTGGCGCGCGGTGTAGCCGACCTGGTCGAGGTCGTTGTGCTTGCCGCCGGCACGCAGGCAGCGCTGCACGTCGGCCGCGCGCACGTAGCCGGGCTTTTCACTGCCGAGGAAGACGTTCTTGAACTGGACCATGCCCGAGTTCGTGAACAGCAACGTCGGATCGTTGGCGGGCACCAGCGGCGCCGACGGCACGATCGTGTGGCCCTTGCCACGGAAGAATTCGAGGAAATCGCTGCGGATTTCGCTGGTGCTGATGTGATGCGGGTTCTTCATGCCTGGGCGCGGAGTCTGTGACGGGACCGGACTGGGCGGACCGGCCCATGCCCTCACGATGGGGGCGTCGACAGGAGCAGGCAACCCAGGACCCGAAAGCCGGTTAGGTTAACAGGACCGCGCAAGCTCTGCGCGAAGGCCAGACGGCCCCCGGACCAGGGTCAATCGTCCGGATCGAACCGGGTGGCGGCGCGCACGCTGGCACCGTCGAAACCCCGCCGCATCAGGAAATCCGCGGCCTTGCGCCGCAGGTTCAGTTCTTCGGTGACCCCGGGCCCGAACCGGCGCTGGACCAGCTCGCGGGCGTTCTCGGCCCAGTCGCCTTCATAGGTCTCCATCGCCCGGGCGATGGCCTCGCGGTCGAGCCCATGGGTGGCCAACTCGGCCCGGATCCGGACCGGCCCATAGCCGCTGCCGGCACGGCCGCGGACCAGGCTTTCGGCGAAGCGCTTGTCGTCCTGCCAGCCCTCGCCCGCCAGGCGGCCCACGGCGGCTTCGACGTCGCCGGCATCCAGGCCGCGCGAGGTCAGCTTGCGGCTGAGCTCCTTGCGCGAATGCTCGCGCCGGGCCAGCAGGCCCAGCGCTCGCTGCAACGGCGTCTGCTCCGGCCGGCCGCGGCGCCGGGCGGGCACGGAGCCCGAACCCGTGCCGTCACGGTCGACGTCGTTTCCGGAACCGTTGCCCGGCAGGTCATCCTCTGGCACGCCCTCATCGGGCATGCCTTCGTCCAGCAAGTCGCCGTGCATCGACACCTACCCGTTCCTTGCAACCCGCTCAGTCGTCGGCGACCGCATCGTCGCCGTCTTCGTCACGCTTGGCATCGGTGGCCACGAACTTCTCGCGCAGCGCCGCTTCCAGTCGCTTGGCGACCTCGGGGTTGTCCTTGAGGTACTGGCGGGCATTTTCCTTGCCCTGGCCGATGCGCTCGTCGTACGCGCTGTACCAGGCGCCGGACTTCTCGACCAGCTTGGCGTCCACGCCCATGTCGATCAGCTCGCCTTCGCGCGAGATGCCCTCGCCGTACAGGATCTCGGTGACGACCTGCTTGAACGGCGGCGCCAGCTTGTTCTTGACCACCTTGATGCGGGTCTGGTTGCCGATGATCTCGTCGCCCTTCTTGATCGCGCCGATGCGGCGGATGTCCAGGCGCACCGAGGCGTAGAACTTCAGCGCATTGCCGCCGGTGGTGGTTTCCGGGCTCTGGCCCGGCATCATCACGCCGATCTTCATGCGCAGCTGGTTGATGAAGATGACCATGCAGTTGGAGCGCTTGATGTTGCCGGTCAGCTTGCGCAGCGCCTGGCTCATCAGGCGGGCCTGCAGGCCCGGCAGCTGATCACCCATCTCGCCTTCGATTTCGGCGCGCGGGGTCAGCGCGGCGACCGAGTCGACCACGACCATGTCGACCGCGCCCGAACGCACCAGCATGTCGGCGATTTCCAGTGCCTGCTCGCCGGTGTCGGGCTGGCTGACCAGCAGGTCGTCGACGTTGACGCCGAGCTTGGAGGCGTAGGTCGGGTCGAGCGCATGCTCGGCGTCAACGAAGGCCGCGGTGCCGCCCAGCTTCTGGCATTCGGCAATCGTCTGCAGGGTCAGCGTGGTCTTGCCCGAGGACTCCGGACCGTAGATCTCGACGACGCGACCCTTGGGCAGGCCGCCGATGCCGAGGGCGATGTCGAGCATCAGCGAACCGGTGCCGATGACTTCGGCCGGCTCCGCCACGCGGTCACCCATGCGCATCACCGAGCCCTTGCCGAACTGCTTCTCGATCTGGCCCAGGGCGGCCGAAAGGGCGCGCTTCTTGTTCTCGTCCATCGTGGAGTCCTTGAGGTCGTGTTGGTCGTATTGCCGTGAAGACGGCATTCGTGTCGGAGGCAACTTAGGCTTGGCAGGTCGCACGGACTGAGACTCCCGTGCGTGCAGCGCAAATTTGTTTGATCAGGGAAACGGCGGCCATTGGCGCACTCCGAGGGGGAAGGTGGGAAAAGGCCGTGGAGGCGCTCATCGATTCGGCCTCACCAGGCCGCAGTAAAGCCCTTCGATGGCGAAATCCTGGTCGGGCTCGACCTCGATCGGCGCGTAGTCGGGATTGCGCGGCAGCAGGCGGATGCGGTCCTTGCCGATCTTGAGCAGCTTGACGGTGATCTCGTCGTCGATGCGCGCGACCACGATCTGGCCCGAGCGGGCGTCACGCGTGCGGTGCACGCCGATCAGGTCGCCGTTGAAGATGCCCTCGTCGCGCATCGAGTCGCCCTTGACCTTGAGCAGGTAGTCCGGCGTCGGCGAGAAGAACACGCGGTCGAGCAGGACGAAGTCGTCCGAGCCGATGTCGGCACCGATCGGCCGGCCGGCAGCAACCTGCCCCAGCACCGGCAGGCGCAGGGCGTCATCGGAGATGGCATCGGCGGTGGCATCGGCGGCCTGGACAGCCACCGTGTCGGCCACCTCGCCCACCGGCGCCACCAGGCGGATGCCGCGCGCCCGTCCCGGCACCCGCTGGATCGCGCCCGCCAGCTCGAGCGCCTCGAGGTGGTACTGGGCCGCCCGTACGCTGCTGAAGCCCATGGCCCGGGCGATCTCGGTCTGCGAAGGCGGCACGCCCTCGGCTTCGATCCGCTCGGCGATCAGGGTGAGGATGGCGCGCTGGGTGTCGGTGATGTCCATTAGTAGCAATACTACTAACGGACTTTTCCCGCCGTCAAGCCCCGCCGCCTTCCGACGTCAGGCCATCAGCTCGACCAGCCCGTGCAGGGCCGCGGCCACGGTCTGCCGGCGCACGTCGTCGCGGTCGCCGTCGAAATGGAAGGTCACCGCCGTGGGGTATCCGCCGCGTCGTTTCCAGGCGATCCAGACGGTGCCGACCGGCTTGTCCTCGGTGCCGCCACCGGGTCCGGCGATGCCGGTCACGGCGACGGCCAGCGTTGCGCCGGAATGCACCAGCGCACCGGAGACCATCTCGATCACGGTGTCGCGACTGACGGCACCGTGCTGCTCGAGTGTCTGCGGACGCACGCCCAGCAGCGCCTGCTTGGCCTCGTAGCTGTACGCCGCCATGCCCGCTTCGAACCAGTTCGAGGAACCGGGAATGTCGGTGAGCATCTTGGCGATCCAGCCACCGGTGCAGCTCTCGGCCGTGACCAGGGTCTGGCGGTGGTTGCGGGCCGCTTCGCCTACCTGCTCGGCGAGGCGATGCAGGGCGGCATCGGAGACGTCGTTCTTCATGGCGGCATGATAGCCGCAAGCGCAGCGGCCCTCACCCCAACCCCTCTCCCGCGCGCGGGAGAGGGGCATTTCGAGCGCCGTGTATCAGTACAGGATCCGCAACGTCATGCCATACGTGCGCGGCGCACCGAGGAATCCGTTGAACGAGTTGAACGGATTGTTCGGCGCAGGCGAGACGTTCTGCAGCGGCGCGTCGAAGCCGACCTGGACGTAATCCTCGTCGGTGAGGTTCAGCGCCCACAGCTCGACCATCCAGTTGCGGTTCTGCTTGCCGATGCCGATGCGTGCATTGACCACGGTGAATCCTTCCTGGACCTTCTCCACGTCCAGGTCCGAGCCGGTGTTGTACTCGGACATGTACTTGGCGCCGAGGTTGAAGCGCGCCAGCAGGTCACCCGCGAACGGATAGTCGTAAGTCACCGAGGCCGAGGTCGACCAGTACGGCGCGAAGCTGACCCGGCTGCCCGGCAGCTTGTACAGCGCGCCGGTGGGTGCGACGAAATCGCCGCCGGGAATGCTGTCGCCGTAACGGGTATCGGCGTAGGTCACACCGCCCTGCACCATCAGCCCGCGCGTGGCCTGCCACAGCACCTCGGTGTCGATGCCCTTGGACACGACTTCCGGGATCGAGCGCACCACGAAGCTGGTGCCGAGGAAGCTGTTGAGCTGGAAATCCTCGTAGGTCTGGTGGAACAGCGTGGCGTTGAGCAGCAGGTTGCCATCGTTCCAGGTGGTCTTGGCGCCGAGCTCGTAGCTGTCGACGAACTCACCCGGGAACGAGGTGTCGTTGACCGGCAGGATGCCCGAGCCACCGCTGGACAGGCCGGTGTTGGACTGCACGCGGTCGAGGTTGAAGCCGCCGGCCTTGTAGCCGCGCGCGGCCGAGGCGTAGCCCATCCAGTGCTCGTTCCAGCGGTATGCGGCCTTGAGCGTACCGGACCATTCCTTCTCGTCGCGCTCCTGGTGCGTCACGCGGCCGTTGTGCAGCGGGTTGGCCCACGGCAGGCAGGAGAAGCCGATCACCTGCGGGATCACCGTCGGCAACGCCGCCTGCGGCACGCCGCGCGCGAGCAGCGCCGCTGCCACGCGTTGCTGTCCGCCGGGCCCGAGCATCGCCGAGCAGCCCGGGCTGCCGTTGGGATTGCTGTAGGCCGAATCGAGCTCCTTCTCTTCGCGGGTGTAGCGCAGGCCCAGGGTCAGGTCGAGCGCGTCGGTCGCGTGCCAGGTGTTGTTGGTGAAGAAGGCCGCGCTCTTTGCGTTCTGCTTGTAGACGTCATCGGCACCGAAACCGGCGAACACCGTGCCGAACGGCCGGCCCGAGGCCTGCGACAGGAACAGTGGCGCGGTAGGGCTGCGGCCCAGCGCCGGGTTGATCATCGACAGCAGCGCCACCGACAGGTACGGCTCGTAAGCATTGCCGATGCGGTAGGTCTCGTTGCGGTCGAGGTCTTCGTCCGAATAGAACAGGCCGACCATCCAGTCGATGCTGTCGCTGGAGCCGGTCAGGCGGAACTCCTGGGTGAAGGTCTCGAAGCCGGTCAGCGATTCGTCCTCTTCGCCGTTGCGGTAGAGGATGTCGGCGCTGCTGAAGTCGAAGTCCAGGCCGTTGATCGAATCCCACTCGCGCCACGCGGTGATCGAGGTCAGTGTCGCGCCGCTGAACCACGGCGTGATCCAGTTGACCTCGGCGGCAACGCCCTTGTCCTTGATGTCCTGCTTGGTGCTGCGGTTGCTCCAGGCCACGCGCGCGAACGGATCGGCCGCCGGCGCCACGCCTTCGTCCGGCGACAGTGCATTGACGATGTCGCCGGTGGCGCCGCGTACCGTGGTCACGCCGACGCAGCAGTTCTCCTCGCGACTGGTGAAGTCGGCGATGAAATTGATGTCGAGGTTGTCGGTCGGCTCCAGCAGCAGCTGGCCGCGCAGGGTGTGGAAGTTCTGGTCGCCGTCTTCGGTCTCCACGCGCGGGCCGCCGCCGGTATGCACGTCGGTGAAACCGTCGCGCTTGCGCTTGGCGGCGTAGACGCGGAATGCCGAAATGTCGCTGATCGGCACGTTGAGCGAGCCGGCGACGCCGACCGCGTTGTAGTTGCCGACGGTCAGCTCGCCTTCGACCTGGGTGATGTAATGCGGGCGCTTGGTGATCACGTTGATCACGCCGGCGGAGGTGTTCTTGCCGAACACGGTGCCCTGCGGCCCCTTCAGCACTTCGATGCGCTCGACCTCGCCGAGGTCGCCGAAGCCGACGCCGTTGCGCGGCCGGTAGACGCCGTCGATGACCACGCCGACCGACGATTCCAGGCCGGCGTTGTCGCCGACGGTGCCGATGCCGCGGATGCGCGCGGTGGTCTGTGCCTCGCTCTGGGTACTGGTAACCGTCAGGCCAGGCACCAGCACCTGCACGTCCTTGACGTCACGCACGCCGGTGTCCTGCAGCAACTGCTCGGGCAACGCCGTGATCGAAATCGGCACGTCCTGCAGCGCTTCCTCGCGCTTCTGCGCGGTGACCGTCATGGCGGCCAACGTGGTCGGCTCGTCGTCCTTCTTCTTCGACTCGTCCTTCCTGAGCTGGCCACCCTGCAGTACCGGGGCCGCTGCGCCCTCCTGGGCCTGGACCGACCAGACCGGCGTCGCGAGTGTCGTCGCGATTGCGAGCGCCAGCAGTTTCCTGGTGACGACCCTGGTGGTGCCCACTGAAACAACTGGCTTGCACGAAACCATCGCGTCCCCTCCCCTCGAGTTATTGGATGTACGGTGCCTACCCACAGCCAATGCACACGCCCCCTTTTGGCGCGACCGGCGACACCTCCCATCCAAACGCAACACGGTCCCGATGGGCGTACGGCAGCGAACGGCAACGGAAACGTAACATGTCCGCCGGACAGACCATGTGGCAGTGCAGCAGGCGCCAGCCCGTCGTCCCGGCGAACGCCGGGACCCACCTTGACCTGGTCGCCCGCCGAGCACGAATCCGCCCCGCCGGCAACGGGGTCCCGAACCCGCCCCCGGCTGATAGCCTAGCGACCTTCCCAGCCGGCCCCCACGCCGGCCCTCCCGCACGCATACGAAGATCCACGATCCATGAGTTCAGCCGAACGGCCGCCCGAGCACACGCCCCTGATGAAGCAGTTTTTCGCCGCCAAGGCGGAGCATCCGGACGTGCTGCTGTTCTTCCGCATGGGCGACTTCTACGAGCTGTTCTTCGATGACGCGCGCAAGGCCGCGCGCCTGCTCGACATCACCCTGACCCAGCGTGGCCAGTCCGGCGGCCAGCCGATCCCGATGGCCGGCGTGCCGCACCACTCCGCCGAAGGTTACCTGGCGCGCCTGGTGGCGCTGGGCGAATCGGTGGCGATCTGCGAGCAGATCGGCGACCCGGCCCTGGCCAAGGGCATCGTCGAGCGCAAGGTGGTGCGGATCGTCACCCCCGGCACCGTTACCGACGAAGCGCTGCTCAACGAGCGCCGCGATACGTTGCTGCTGACCATTGCGCGGGGCAAGTCCGGCTACGGCCTGGCCTGGGCCGACCTTGCCGGCGGCCGCTTCCTGGTCAACGAAGTGGCCAACGAGGACGCCCTTGAGGCCGAACTGGCGCGACTGGAGCCGGCCGAGACCCTGATCGCCGACGAAGATGGCTGGGCGCCGTTCTTGGCCGAACGCACCGGCCTGCGCCGTCGCGCGCCGTGGCTGTTCGACGCCGACAGCGGCCGCCGCCAGCTGCTGCGTTTCTTCAACCTGCACGACCTGTCCGGCTTCGGCCTGGAAGACAAACCGCTGTCCATCGCCGCCGCCGCGGCCCTGCTCGGCTACGTCGAAGAGACCCAGAAGCAGCGCTTGCCGCACCTGACCTCGATCGCGGTCGAGTCCGGCGACGGCGCGATCGCGATGAATGCCGCGACCCGCCGCCACCTGGAAATCGACAGCCGCCTCGATGGCGACCATCGCCACACCCTGCTCGGCGTGCTCGATTCGACCATCACCCCGATGGGCGGCCGCCTGCTGCGGCGCTGGCTGCACCGCCCGCTGCGCGAGCGCACGCCGCTGCGCCTGCGCCAGCACGCCGTGGCGACGCTGCTCGATTCACGCGCCGGCGATGCGCTGCGCGAGCGCTTCCGCGCACTGGGCGATCTCGAACGCATCCTCTCGCGCATCGCCCTGCGCAGTGCCCGCCCGCGCGACCTGTCGACGCTGCGCGACGGCCTGGGCATGCTGCCCGACGTCCGCGCCGGGCTGGCGCCGCTGGACTCACCGCACCTGGCAGCACTGGCGGCGGAACTGGGCGAGCACGACGAGCACGCGCACCTGTTGCAGTCGGCGATCGTCACGCAACCGCCGGTGCTCGCCCGCGACGGCGGCGTGTTCGCCGAAGGCTACGACGCCGAACTCGACGAACTGCGCACGCTGTCGACGCACGCCGACCAGTTCCTGATCGACCTCGAGGCACGCGAGCGCGCCAGCAGCGGCATCGCCACCCTCAAGGTCGGCTACAACCGCGTCCACGGTTACTACATCGAGATCAGCAAGGGCCAGTCCGACAAGGCGCCGACGCACTACACCCGCCGCCAGACCCTGACCGGCGCCGAGCGCTACATCACCGAGGAGCTCAAGCAGTTCGAGGACAAGGTGCTGTCGGCCCGCGAGCGTTCGCTCAGTCGCGAGCGGCTGCTCTACGAACAGCTGCTCGACGTGCTCAACGAGCGTCTTGAACCGCTCAAGCGCTGCGCCGGAGCGCTCGCCGAGCTCGACGTGCTGTGCTGCTTCGCCGAACGCGCCCAGGCGCTGGACTGGGTCGCACCGACCCTGGGCGACGAACCCGGCCTGCACATCGAGCGCGGCCGCCACCCGGTGGTCGAAGCCGTGCGCAGCGATCCATTCGAACCCAACGACCTGGTCCTGCGCGAAGACCGCCGCATGCTGGTGATCACCGGCCCGAACATGGGCGGTAAATCCACCTACATGCGGCAGAACGCGCTGATCGTGCTGCTCGCGCACACCGGCAGCTTCGTGCCGGCTTCGCGCGCGACCATCGGCCCGATCGACCGCATCCTCACCCGCATCGGCGCTGGCGACGACCTGGCACGCGGGCAATCGACCTTCATGGTCGAGATGAGCGAGACCAGTTACATCCTCCACCACGCCACCGCGCAGTCGCTGGTGCTGATGGACGAGATCGGCCGCGGTACTTCGACCTACGACGGCCTTGCGCTGGCGGAGGCCTGTGCGCGGCACCTGGCCCACCACAATCGTGCCTACACGCTGTTCGCCACGCACTACTTCGAACTGACCACGCTGGCCGAACCCGGCAGCGGCATCGCCAACGTCCATCTCGACGCCGTCGAGCATGGCGACCAGCTGGTGTTCATGCATGCGGTCAAGGACGGCCCGGCTGATCGCAGTTTCGGACTGCAGGTTGCCGCCCTCGCCGGCCTGCCGAAAGCGGTCGTGCAACAGGCGCGCGGACGCCTTGCCGAACTGGAACAGCAAAGCCGCGATGCGCCGATGCCGTCACTGGCGCCAGTGGCGCTGGATGCACCACAGCAGTTCGGCCTGTTCGCACCTTCGTCTGCCGCGCTCGATGCCCTGGCCTCGCTGGAACCCGACGAACTCACGCCGAAGCAGGCCCTGGAAGCGCTTTATCGACTGAAGTCGCTGAGCTGAGCCCGCACAACCAGGCCCCCGTCACCTCGCTACACTAGATCGAGGGAAAGGGAACAGGGGTGGTCATGGATCTGTGGTGGTTCGCTGCCGGCACGTGTGTCGGCGTGGCGCTGCGCTTTGCTTATGTTGCCTGGCGCGGGTCGCCGCCTGCGGTCGCTGCCGCGACCACCGCAGATGCGATGCCCGACATCGCGCCAGAAGCGACCACCGATGCACCCGAGTCCGCAAGCGAGACGCCGGCCGATCGCCTGCATCGGCTGAAGCTGGAACTGGAAGCGCAGGACGATCGCATCCAGCGTCCGGCCGACCTGGCCGCGCTTCCGGCCTTCAAGGAAGGCGTGCAACTGCTGGCCGGTGGCGCCTTCAGTATCGAGGACCTCAGCAATGCCCTGACCAGTCCCGGCTACGTGCTGCCTTCCATGGCCGCCACGGCACTGCGGTCGCGGCCTGACGTCAGCGTCGAAACCGCCGTCTCCGCAGCCCCCGGCCTGGGCGGTTTCGCCCTGCAGTTCCTGCTCGAGTACCTGCAGGCCCAGCCCGATGCAGCTGCCCTGCCGCAGCTGATGCGGCACGCTCGCGACTGGTGGTGGGACTTCCAGCCCTGTCGCCTGCGCCTGCGCGAGTACCTGCGCTGGGCCGACGCGCATCCCGCCACCCAGGAGGCCGCTGTTGCGCCTCTGGACGACCTCGACGAAGACGCACTGGGAACCCTTCGCCAGGTACTGGAGAAATTCCAGGAGCCATCCTTGCGGGCGATCCTGGCCCGGGTTGACGCGGACCTGGCGCTGCGCCGCGAACGACGCGTGCTCAGCGGTTTCGGCCGGGTGATGTCACGCCCGGGCGAGCGGCGCCGGATCGATCACAGCGAGCTGGAGAACAACTGGCAGCGCCTGCACGAGCTGTGCACCGGCCGCGAACCGGCTTCGGCGCTGGTGGTGGGCGAGTCCGGCGTCGGCAAGAGCACCCTGATCGACCGCCTCGTCGATGGCCTGCTCGGCGAGGGCTGGCTGGTGTTCGAGGCCTCCGCCGCGGAGATCCTGGCGGGACAGAAGTACATCGGCGAGCTCGAGCAGCGCGTGCGCGAAATGCTCGGTGTGCTGCACCGCAGGCGCGCACTGTGGCGCGTGCCGGATTTCTTCGACCTGCTGCACAAGGGCAGCCACAGTCGTGACCCGCGCGGCATCCTCGACCTGTTGTTGCCGGCGGTGGAACGCGGCGAGTTGCTGCTGGTGGGTGAACTCACGCCGCGCCAGATGGCGCAGTTGCAGCTTGCACGCCCGGCAATCAAGCACCACTTCGAGATCGTGCAGCTGCAACCCGTCACCAGCTCGGTGCTGGGCGACATCGCCCGTGGCTGGGCCGCGATGCAGTCACCACGGGACGGCGCCATCGTGGCCGACGCGGCCAGCCTCGACGAGGCCGCACGCATGGCCGCCCAGTACTTCCCGGAACAGCACGAGCCCGGGCGGACACTGCGCCTGCTCGAGGATGCCCTGTCGATCGCGACCGCGGCCGAGCCGCAGCGCCTGCCCCTGGACGGTGAGGTGCTGCTGGCGGCGATCGCCAATCGCAGCGGCCTGCCGCTGGAGGTACTCGACGACCGCCAGGTGCTCGACCTGGACACCCTGCGCGCATTCTTCGGCCAGCGCGTGATCGGCCAGCACGAAGCGGTTGAATGCCTGATCGGTCGCATCGCGATGCTGAAGTCCGGCCTGGTGGACAGCTCCCGGCCGGTTGGTGTGTTCCTGTTCGCCGGCCCCACCGGCACCGGCAAGACAGAACTGGCCAAGGCCCTCGGCGAACTCCTGTTCGGCAGCAGCGAACGGCTGCTGCGGCTGGACATGAGCGAATTCCAGTCGGAAGACTCGGCCTGGCGCCTGACTGCCGACGACACCCAAGGCGGCGTGCGCTCGCTGACCTCGATGATCCGCGAGCAACCGTTCTCGGTCGTGCTGCTGGACGAGTTTGAAAAGGCGCACCCGAAGGTCTGGGACCTGTTCCTGCAGGTATTCGACGATGCCCGCCTCAGCGATCGAAGCGGCAACACCGCCGATTTCCGCCACAGCATCATCATCCTCACCAGCAACGCCGGCTCGACCATTTCGCGCAGCGCCGGCCCCGGCTTCACTGCCTCCACGGCAGGCGGCTATTCGCGCAGCCATGTCGAGAAGGTTCTGTTCGAGACGTTCCGCCGCGAGTTCCTCAATCGCCTCGACCGCATCGTCCTGTTCAATCCGCTCGACCGTTCGTTGATGCGCGAGATCCTGCACAAGGAGCTGAACCGCACGCTGACCCGTCGTGGCCTGCGCAATCGCGACTGGGCGGTGGAATGGGAACCGTCGGCGATCGAGTTCCTGCTCGACCGCGGCTTCACCCCGGACCTGGGCGCACGCCCGCTGCGACGGGCGATCGAGCACCACCTGCTGGCGCCGCTGGCACGCAGCATCGTCGAGCACCGCGCGCCGCAGGGAGGACAGTTCCTGTTCGTGCGCAGCGCCGGCGACCACCTCGATGTCCAGTTCATCGACCCGGACGGCGAAGGGGTCGCCGACGGCACCGCGCCGCCTGCGGTCGGCCACGTGCACGATGCCGACCTGCGCGACCTGGTGTACCAGCCATCGGCAGAGCCCGCGGCAAGGGCGCGCCTGCTCGAACGGCTCCGGCAACTGCAGGACACCGTCGCCACCCGGGCGTGGATCGATGCACGCGATGATGACTTCTCGCGCATGGCACGGACCGATTTCTGGTCCGAACCTGCGCGCTTCGAAGTGCTCGACCGCATCGAGCGTCGCGACCGCATCGAAAGTGCGCTCGAGAGCGCGCAACGCCTCGGCACCCGCCTGGCCGGCGACGGCGGCAACGGCGAGTTCGTTGCGCGCCTGACGCAACTGCTGTTCCTGCTCGGGCTGGCAATCGACGGCGTGCTCGAAGGACGCGCCCAGGATGCAATGATCGACATCGGCGCCAACGAATCGGACCTGCGCCGCGACGGCGCGCAGACGCGCATCTGGTGGCAGCAGGCACTGGGCATGTACCTGGAATGGGCGCAACGGCGCAACATGCGCGTGGAAGTGCTTGCCCAGGACGCGCAGCGGTGCAGCGCTTGGCTGGCCATCAGCGGATTCGGCGCGCTGGACCTGCTCCAGGGTGAGGCCGGCCTGCACGTGATGGAACTGGAGAGCGACAGCCAGGGAGCGCGTCGCATCGCGCTGCACGTCCAGGTGGCGGCCGACCTGCCCGGGCAGGCGCGCCGGCCACTGCTCCGCGATACGGAAGACCGCCGCATCAGCCGGCGCTATCGCCTGTTGCCGTCGCCGCTGGTTCGCGACACGACGCGCGGCTGGCGCAGCGGTCGCCTCGACCGCGTCCTGGCAGGCGAATTCGACGTCATCAGCGACAACGGCGGCTGAGCCGCACGGCGGGCCGCAAAGGATGCGGCCCGCCCATCCGGGCCACTATCCGGGCCCGCCCGTCGCGCCCCGACGCCGCGCCATGTAGACGCCGCGTGAACACCTGAACGATTACAAATCGACAGCGACCGCTGTGCGGCTGGCCGTGCGCGTCAATAGCTCCGCCCTATCAAGTCATTCGCCAGAAACGATTTTCCTCGATCGTTATTCCTCCTTAGCCTCGTAGCCACATCGCCAACGAAGGAACGCGCCATGAGCAACCCCACCGACAAGCCCGAGAAGACCCCGCTGACCACCGCCTTTGGCGCACCGGTAGTCGACAACCAGAACAGCATGACCGCCGGCCCGCGCGGCCCGGTGCTGATGCAGGACGTATGGCTGATCGAGAAGCTCGCCAACCTCAACCGCGAGATCATTCCCGAGCGCCGCATGCACGCCAAGGGCTCCGGCGCCTTCGGCACCTTCACCGTCACCCATGACATCAGCAGGTACACGCGCGCGAAGATCTTCAGCGCCGTGGGCAAGAAGACCGAGATGTTCGCCCGCTTCACCACCGTCGCCGGCGAACGTGGCGCCGCCGATGCCGAGCGCGACATCCGCGGTTTCGCCCTGAAGTTCTACACCGAGGAAGGCAACTGGGACCTGGTCGGGAACAACACGCCGGTGTTCTTCCTGCGCGACCCGCGCAAGTTCCCCGACCTCAACAAGGCGGTCAAGCGCGACCCGAAGACCAACCTGCGCAGTGCGCGTAACAACTGGGACTTCTGGACCAGCCTGCCCGAAGCGCTGCACCAGGTCACCATCGTCATGAGCGATCGCGGCATTCCCGCCAGCTACCGCCACATGCACGGCTTCGGCTCGCATACCTACAGCTTCATCAATGCCGCCAATGAGCGCTTCTGGGTCAAGTTCCACATCAAGACCCAGCAGGGCATCAAGAACCTGACCGACGCCGAAGCCGCGCAACTCGTGGGCAGCGACCGCGAGAGCCACCAGCGCGACCTGTTCGATGCGATCGAACGCGGCGAGTTCCCGAAGTGGACGATGTACATCCAGGTCATGCCCGAAGCGGATGCCGAGAAAGTCCCCTACCACCCCTTCGACCTGACCAAGGTATGGCCGAAGAAGGATTACCCGCTGATCGAAGTGGGCGTGATGGAACTCAACCGCAATCCGGAGAACTTCTTCGCCGACGTCGAGCAAAGCGCTTTCGCCCCGAACAACCTGGTGCCCGGCATCAGCGTCTCGCCGGACAAGATGCTGCAGGCGCGCCTGTTCGCGTACTCCGATGCGCAGCGCTACCGGCTCGGCGTCAACCACCACCAGATCCCGGTCAATTCCGCACGCTGCCCGGTGCACAGCAACCACCGCGACGGCGCGATGCGCGTGGACGGCAACTACGGCGGCACGCTGCACTACGAGCCCAACAGCTACCAGCAGTGGCAGGAGCAGCCCGAATATCGCGAACCGCCGCTGAAGATCAACGGCAACGCCGACTTCTGGAATTTCCGCGAAGACGATGCCGACTACTACAAGCAGCCGGGTGACCTGTTCCGCCTGATGTCGCCGGAACAGCAGCAGGTGCTGTTCGACAACACCGCCCGCGCGATGGGCGACGCACCGGAGTTCATCAAGCTGCGCCACATCGGCAACTGCAGCAAGGCCGACCCGGCGTACGGCGCGGGCGTCGCGAAAGCACTGGGCCTGGAGGCGGCTGCCGCACCGCGTAGCAACGAGCCGGTCGAAGCAGGCTGATACTTCCTGCGATGCGTCATCCCCGCGAACGCGGGGATGACGCATCCACCGTCACGGGCGCTGAACGGCGCAGCGCTAGGATCGTTAGTCCCCACCCAACGGACTGACTGCAATGACCACTTCGTTGACCGATGATCTCCTCAACCAGCTGCAGGGACAGCCGCTGGCCCAGATCGGACAACAACTCGGACTCTCGCCCTCGCAAGCAAACGGAGCCGTATCCGCGGCGCTGCCGCTGCTGCTGGGCGCACTTGGCCGAAATGCCGGACAACCGCAGGGCGCGCAGGCGCTGTACGGCGCGCTGGAGCGCGATCACTCGAGTCTCGACATCGGCAGCGTGCTTGGCTCGGTACTGGGCGGCGGCGGTGCCGGCCAGGGCGGTCAGATCCTCGGCCACATCTTCGGTGCCCGCCAACAGGGTGCTGCGCAGGGACTCGGCGCGGCAACGGGACTGGGCAGCAACCAGGCCGGCACGCTGTTGCAGGTGCTCGCCCCGATCGTGATGGCCTACCTCGCCAAGCAGGTGTTCTCCAGCGGTGGCAACACGCTGGCCAGCCAGTTGCCGGCCTCACCGCAGTCGCTCGAACAGGCGCTGGGGCAGGAACAGCAGACGATCACCCAGCAGGGCGGGATCGGTGGCGGTTTGCTCGGCGCCGTGCTTGATCGCGATGGCGATGGCGATACCGACTTCTCCGATCTGATCGGGCTGGCCGGCTCGATGATGGGCGGCGGCCAACCGCGCCGCTGATCACCGCAAAAGTCTGGCCGCACGAATGCGGCCAGACACCCCTGCGCCCGCGATGCTAGCCGGCCGCTGTCGCCGACGTCGGCGCTTCTTCCGCCTTCGGCTTTGCCGGAGGGTAATCGGCCATCGCCGGGATCGTGTCCAAGCCGACATGGATCGAGTCGTGCACACCCTCGATGTGTTCGGCATGGCGGTACTGGCCGAAGTTCAGCCAGGCAGGACCGCGCTGGAACAGCTTCCAGTTCCACACCAGCGCACACAGCACCAGGTTGATGGCGAAGCTCGCGCTGGCAACGACCAGGGCGGAGGTTTCGTTGATCGGAATCGGCACGAAACCCTTCTCCATCACGAACACGCTGAAGGTGAACAGGTACAGGTAGAAGAATCCGAGCGTCGTACCGCGGGCCGCCACCCAGACGCCCGGGATCCACAACGCGATCAGCGTCGGCACCAGGTTCAGCGCCATGCTGTTGGACGTGTACTCGTTGAAGTTCAGGTACGAGAACGTCACGTTCCAGATGTCGTAGGCAATGATCCACAGCACTGCCTGGCCGGGCCATACCAGGTCACGCACGCCGGTGCGGTTGGGTCCGATGCCGTTCCAGCGGGTGATCGCCAGGATGTTGAGGATGCCGGCGGCACCGTTGAGCAGGTTGGGCAGGTAACCGGAGGTGAAATCCACCTCGACCGCCTCCAGGATGTTCACCGCAAGGATCGCGGCCACCAGGAACCGCATCCACTTGTACTTGTGCAGCGGCGTATAGCGTACGAACCAGAAGAACCAGATCGACACCACCAGGGTGTAGAGCTTGACCCAGCGGAACACGGAGGTCACGCCGGATTCGTTGATCCAGTAGAAGCTCATCACCACGATGCCGAGGCCGCAGACGATCGGCGTGAACCACTTCCACTGTCGCCACATCAGGAAGGCCGCGGCCAGGCCGGCGAAGATCAGCAGCCAGTGCACGTAAGGCCAGCCAATGCTGCGGTGGGTGAACGACAGGTTCTCGCCGCCCCCGATGCCGGGAATGCTGGCCAGCATGGTTTCGCCACTGCCGAGCCGGAACGGCACGCCATTGACCTGCGGGGCCTCCACCGCTCCCTGCAACGTCACCACGCCCCCTTCCTGGGTGTAGCTCACCCGCTCGCGGGCGTAATGCCCGGGCGTGACCCACAGCAACTTCGCCGTACTGTCTTCGCGGAACCGCAGCAGGTACCACGAGCTGGCGACCTTGTCGCCCTTCTTGCCGGTTCCGGTGGTGATCACCACCCACTCCCCGCCCATCTGCGAGATGTCCGGGGGCGGCGCTGAAGTCCGGGGGCTTTGCTCGCGCGGCTGCCCGACGTCAACGCTGCGGAAATCGCAGCCGGCCAGCAGGAGGGTGCCGAGCAGGGCGAGCATCAAACCCGCCAGCCCGATTCTTCTTGTTGATTGCATGAGGACCTCTGATCGCGGAGCGCTGCTCCAAAAAAGGTCCAGCTCCGATGGTCGAGCGCGCTGCTGGAGGGCGAGGATGCCTTGGCGTGCCCGGGCCAGGGAGGCCCCGCCTGCGGCCTTGCTACGGGATTGCTGCGGCGGCGACCCACCGGACATCTGGAGCGGCCAGTGGACCAGCGCGGGAAACGCAGCTCCATCAGAAACGTCTCAAATGTGACTGGAACGGCAGGCCAGATGTCACAGGCCAGGGTCAGGCGGGGCCTGGCACCCCTGGCGTCGCCCATCCCCTTTCCCGACGCTCCGGCCCATTGCCGAAACACGGCTTTGCCGCCGGTTTCGCTACACTTTCGCCATGAGCACCCCACTGCCTTACGACCCCCAGCGCCTGGCGCATTGCGCCGGGGAGATCATCGTCAACGTGCGCGAGCTGTCGGAGCTGGGCTGGACCCCGGCGACCAGCAGCAATTTCTCGCGCCGCATGGACGACCAGCACATCGCCATCACCGTCTCCGGGCGCGACAAGGGCCGCCTGACCGAGGCCGACATCATGGTCGTCGACCTCGACGGCAACCCGGTCGCGACCAGCAACAAGTCCTCTGCCGAGACGCTGCTGCATACCCAGCTTTACAAGCGCTTCGCCGAGATCGGCTGCGTCCTGCACACGCATTCCAAGGTGCAGACCGTGGCCTCGCGCCTGTACTCCGGCCAGGGCCACGTGCACCTGGAAGGCTATGAGCTCTTGAAAGCCTTCAGCGGCAACACCACCCACGAGATGAGCGTCGAGCTGCCGGTGCTGCCCAACAGCCAGGACATGCACACGCTGGCCGCGCAGGTCGACTGCCTGCTCGACCGCAAGGAAATGTGGGGCTACCTCATCGACGGCCATGGGCTGTATGCCTGGGGCAAGGACATGATGGAAGCCCGACGCCACCTGGAAGCATTCGAATTCCTGCTCGGCTGCGAGCTTGAAATCAGGAGACTGCAGCGATGAGCCGCCTGCGCATTTTCAGTGAGACCGACACCACCACGCCGAGCCTCGCCACCAGCGACCAGGCCGAAATTGCGCGCGAACTGCAGCGCATTGGCGTTGCCTTCGAGCAGTGGCAGGCCAGCGCGCCGGTCGCCCCGGGCGACGGGCCGGAAAAGATCATGGAGGCCTATCGCGCCGACATCGATCGACTGGTCAGCGAGCGCGGCTTCAAGACCGTCGACGTGGTCAGCATTGCCCCGGACAACCCGCAGCGCGACACCATGCGCGCGAAGTTCCTCGACGAGCACTTCCACAAGGAAGACGAGGTGCGTTTCTTCGTTGCCGGTTCCGGGCTGTTCACCCTGCATGTCGGCGAGCTGGTGTACGAGATCAAGTGCGAACAGGGCGACCTGATCGCCGTGCCCGACAGCACGCGCCACTGGTTCGACATGGGACCGGAACCGAGCTTCATCGCGATCCGCTTCTTCACCGAGCCCGATGGCTGGGTGGGCCACTTCACCGGCACCGACATCGCCCAGCGCTTCCCGCGCTACGAGAAGGGGCAGGCCGGATGACCACCCGCGCCATCCTGACCGACATCGAGGGCACCACCAGCAGCATTTCCTTCGTCAAGGACGTGCTGTTCCCGTATGCCCGCCGCGCCCTGCCCCGCTTCGTCGCCGCGCGCGGCAAGGAGCCGGCGGTGCGCAAATGGCTCGATGCCGTCGCCACCGAGAACGGCGGCATGTGCGACGACGCGATGATCGTCGAAGTGCTGCAGGGCTGGATCGACGAAGACCGCAAGCACACCGCGCTCAAGGCCCTGCAGGGCATGATCTGGGCCGACGGCTACAAGAGCGCCGACTTCACCGCGCACATCTATCCGGACGCCGCGCCGGCGCTGCGCGGCTGGCACGCCGCGGGCTTGCCGTTGTACGTGTACTCCTCGGGCAGCGTGCCGGCGCAACGGCTGTTCTTCGGCCACAGCGACGCCGGCGACCTGACCGCGCTGTTCTCGGGCTGGTTCGACACCGAGATGGGCGGCAAGCGCGACGCGCAGAGCTACCGCAACATCGTCGAGGCGATGGCGATTCCTGCTGGGGAGATCGTGTTCCTGTCCGACGTGGTCGAGGAGCTCGACGCTGCGCGCGAGGCTGGGCTGCAGACGGTGCTGATCGATCGCCGCGAGGACTATCCGCGACCGCGCGAGGGTGACGCCACGCACGGGCATGCGCGCGTGGAGCGCTTTGATCAGATCGAACTGGGCTGAACAGTCAACGTCATCCCGGCGAACGCCGGGATCCATGTTGACCCTGGGGCGACCCGAGAGGCTTGGAGAAAAATGGGTCCCGGCTTTCGCCGGGACGACGCGTCAGGCGTGGATCTTCTCGCCCCTGGCAAGCATCTCGACGAACTTCGCCGCGCGCGCGATCCGTGTTTCCGGTTTCTTCGCGGTGTGCACGCGCCAGCAGAAGGCGTAGCGGTTGGTGCCGTCAAGCTGTTCGAAGAAGCGCCGCGCCTTGGCATTCTTCGCCAGCGCCGCGGCAAGCTCCGGCGGAACCTCCATGCCACTGGCGGCATGATAGGCCGCATCCCAGCGGCCATCGGCACGGGCAGCTTCGACCTCGCGCAAACCGCCTGCCTGCATTCGGCCCTCCGCGATCAACCGCTCGACCTTGCCGACGTTGATCTTCGACCACAGGCTTTTCGCCCGTCGCGGCGTGAAGCGCTGCAGGAAATACTGCTCGTCGCAGGCGCGCTTGAGGCCGTCGATCCAGCCGTGGCACAGGGCCACGTCCAACGCCTCGGCGTAGGTCACCGAGACCACGCCCTGGTCCTTCTTGGCGATCTTCAGCCACAGCCCCGGCGCGCTGCCGTGGTCGCGCAGCCACTGCTCGAAGGCCGCGGCATCACGGAACAACTGGATCGGCAGGTCGGCCGGCAGCGGCGAAGCCACGGGCCTATTCCTTCGCCTGGTCGAGGCGGTAGCGGGTTTCCGACGTCAGCTCACCGCGCCAGCGATCGAACACGCGCACCTGGACGCGATGTTCGCCCAGGCCGACGTCGGTCGGCAGCACGCCACGCCACAGGTGGGTCGACGGCACGGCTTCGGGCGAACGGTCGTAGCCACGCAGCTGCTCGGCCTTGTCGTCGGCGAGGTTCTCGGCGACCAGGGTCGGGTCCGGCTGCGACACGCGCCGCATCGGCTTCCACGCGCCCTCGTCGATGCGGTACTCGACGCGACTGTCGGCGTCGCCCATGAACACGTTGGCGTAGATGCCGTTGGCCGCCCACGCGCCGAGTCGCAGTACCTTGGGCGCGTACAGCAGCATGGCCTGGTCGGACGGCGCACGCGCGACCTGGTAACGCAGCGAATACTCGCCATCGGGTTTGAAGGTCAGCCAGGCGTAGCCGTTGGGCGTGCCGTCGCTCATGGTGGTGTCGGGGATGCCCTGCGCATCCTTGACGCCCGACCAGAACGCGCCGCAGGCCGCACCGACGTTGTACTCGTGCAGCGGCTGCGCGCCGTGCCAGCCGGTGCCGGCGTCGTGGCGATAGTGGCGCTGGTTGTGGGTGTGCGCGCTCAGCAGCAACACCTGGCTGTGGTCCTTGAGCATCGCGAACAGGCGATCGCGATCGACGCGGCGGAAACTCTCCACGCCCGGGTACGGCTCGAAGAACGGGATGTGCACCGAGATCACCACGCGCCGGTCCTTCGGCAGCGTCGCCAGGTAGGCCTGCAGGAAGGCGAACTGGTCCTCGCGCAAGCCGCCGATGTAGGCGGGATTCTGCCCCGGCAGGTAGACCACGTCGTCGAGCACGATGAAACTCGCCTGCGGCTCTTCCCAAGCATAGCTGTCGGGGCCGAAGACATTGCGGAACGACAGCAGCGCGTCTTCGTCGCGCTTGGCATCGAAGTCGAGGTCGTGGTTGCCGGGCACGTGCATCCACGGCACGCCGAGCTGCGAAGTGACGCGGTTCATCGCCGGGTACAGGCTCAGGTCGTCATTGACGATGTCGCCCATGCTCACGCCCAGCCGCACGTCATGCTTGCCCACCAGCGGCTGCACGATGTCGCGCTCGTAGTAGCCGACGTCGACCAGGCTCTTGGGCTGCGGATCGCCGAACACCAGCATCTTCAGGTCGCCGCCGACCTTGGCCTGCTTGCGCAACGGGAAATCCAGCTCACCGCCGGTCGTGGCCGCGATACCGCCGTAACGCAGGCTCGGCGAGCCCGCCGGAAAGACGTGATGCCAGAACAGGGGCAGCCCGTTGCTGCCGGTGGCGGTGGCATAACCGGGCGGCTTGATCACGAACACGGTGCTGCCATCGCGCGCCGGCAATGTGTAGCGGCCTTGCGCATCGCTGGTCGCGAGGTCGCGGCCATTGGAGACCTTGATGCCGGCGATGCCGCGTTCGGATGCGTCTCGGCGCTGGTTGCCATTACTGTCGCTGTAGACGACCCCGGTCAGATGCGCGTTCTGCGCCTGCACGTGGCTGGTGGCCAGCAGGCCAAGGACGACGGCACAAAGGGACGATCGCAGCATGTGGCGTTCCAGGGGGCTTGGGCGAGGGATTCGCGGTGGCCGGGCGATTATCGGCCCGGCCTGCGTCAACCGGAAGCGTCAGCCACCGACCCGCCACACTCAGCCACGATGGCGTTGCCGCAGCAGGGCTTCGACCTCGGCCAGTCCCAGGCCGCGCGCGCGCAGCAGCACCATCAGGTGATAGACGAGGTCGGCGGCCTCGCCAAGCAGTTCCTCACCCGGCTGCGCCACCGCCGCCAGGGCGGTTTCCACGCCCTCCTCGCCCACCTTCTGGGCAATGCGGCGCATGCCGCCCTCGAACAGCGAGGTGGTGTAACTGCCGACCGGGCGCTCGCGGTCGCGCGCGACGATCAATGCGTCGAGTTCGCCCAGGAACGACGGACGTGCCGGCGCCTGCGGGAAGCAACTGGCGCGGCCGAGGTGGCAGGTGGGTCCGAGCGGACGCGCAAGCACCAGCAACGTGTCGGCGTCGCAGTCCGGCTCGACCGACACCAGCTCGAGGAAATGGCCGGAACTTTCGCCCTTGGTCCATTGGCGCTGGCGGCTGCGGCTGAAGAACGTCACATGGCCACTGGAGAGGGTCGCCTGCAGCGCGTCGCGATCCATGTAGCCCAGCATCAGCACCGCGAGCGTGTCGGCGTCCTGGACGACGGCCGGCAGCAGGCCGCCCTGCTTGTCCCAGGCGAGCTCGTCGAAGGGCAGCTGCAGCGAGGCCGCTTCCGTGGTCATGCGCGCACCTCGATGCCCTGCCCGCGCAGGTGCCGTTTGAGTTCGGGAATGGGCACGGCGCCGGAGTGGAACACGCTCGCGGCCAGCGCGGCATCCACGTCGGCCTGGCGGAACACCTCGGTGAAATGGTCGATGCTGCCCGCGCCGCCCGAGGCCACCAGCGGCACCTGGCAGCGCTCGCGCACGGCGCGCAGCTGCTCGATGTCATAACCCTCGCGGACGCCATCGCTGCCCATGCAGTTGAGGACGATTTCGCCGGCGCCACGCTGCTGCACTTCATCGACCCAGTCGAGCGTGCGTTGCGACAGTGCCTTGGTCCGCGACGGATCGCCGCTGTACTGCCGCACCCGCCATTGGCCGTCGTCATCGCGCAGGCTGTCGATGCCGACCACGACGCATTGCTGCCCGAATGCCTCGGCGATCTCACCGATCAGCGCCGGGCGCTCCAGCGCCGGGGTATTGATCGAGACCTTGTCGGCACCGGCATGCAGCGCCGCGCGTGCGTCCTCCACCGAGCGGATGCCACCGGCGACGCAGAACGGGATGTCGATTTCGCGCGCGACGCGCTCGACCCAGGCGCGGTCCACGCTGCGGCCTTCGGGACTGGCGGTGATGTCGTAGAACACCAGCTCGTCGGCGCCCTCGTCACGGTAGCGCAGCGCCAGCGCGACGATGTCGCCCATGTCGACGTGGTCGCGGAAGCGCACGCCCTTGACCACGCGGCCGTCGCGCACGTCCAGGCACGGCACGATGCGCCGGCTCAGCATCGCCCCACCCGCTCGATTGCATCGTCGAGGGCGAAGCGTTGCTCGATCAGTGCCTTGCCCAGGACCGCGCCGCTGCATCCGGCCGCGCGCGCGGCGAGGATGTCAGCGACGTCGCGGATACCGCCGGAAGCCTGCACATGCAGCTCCGGCGCCAGCCCGACGATCAGCCGGTAGAGATCCAGGTTGGGTCCGCCGAGCGTGCCGTCGCGGGAAATGTCGGTGCAGAGCAGGTGACGCACGCCGCCATCGGCGAAACGCCGTACCAGCGTCTCGAGCCGTGCAGCACTGCGTTCGGTCCAGCCCGACACCGGCAGCTGCCAGTCGCCGTTGTCGTCCTGGCGCGCGTCCAGGGCTATGGTGATTCGCTCCGGGCCGAAGCGCGCGACCCAGCCGAGCACGCGCTCGGGATCGCGCACGGCCAGCGAGCCGATCACGACGCGGTCGGCACCGGCCTGCAGGATCTCGTCGACGTCTTCTTCGCTGCGCACGCCACCACCGGTCTGCACGCGCAACCAGGTCGTCCTCGCCAACACCCGCAGCAGCGGCTGCAGGGTGTAGCCGCCGTGGCGTGCGGCATCGAGATCGACCAGGTGCAGCCAGCGCGCGCCCAGGCGCGCATGGCGCATCGCCATCTGCAGAGGTGGTTCCTCGTAGCGGGTCTCGCGGCCGTAGTCGCCCTGGTGCAGGCGCACCATGTGGCCTTCGCGCACGTCGATGGCCGGGTACAGCTCGAACTCCATGCCGGTTACCCGTGACTGCAATGGGTTGGCGCTCATGCCGCCTCCATTGCCAGGAAATTCGCCAGCAGGCGTTGCCCCACGGCCGACGAGCGTTCCGGGTGGAACTGCGCGCCGTAGCAGTTGCCACGCCCGGCGACCGCGGTGAAGCCGCCACCATGATCGCTGCTGGCCAGCGTGGCCGCGCCCAGCGGTGCGGCGTAACTGTGCACGAAGTAGGCGTGCGCGCCGGCATCGATGCCGTCGAGCAGACCCGTCGGTTGCGACGGTTGCAGCTGGTTCCAACCCATGTGCGGCACTCTTACCCCCGGTCCAGATGGCATGCGGACGATGCGGCCGGGCAGCAGCCCCAGGCACTCGACGTCGCCCTCTTCGGAGGACTCGTACAGCAGCTGCATGCCCAGGCAGATCCCGAGCAGCGGCTGCCGCAGCCGACGGATCGGCTCGACCAGCCCGAGCTCGCGCAACCGTGCCATCGCCGGCGGTGCAGCACCGACCCCTGGCAGGATCACGCGCGGCGCAGCGGAGATGGTGTCGGCATCGGCACTGAGCACCGCGCGCGCACCCAACCTCTCAAGCGCGTAACGCACCGAGCCGATGTTCCCCCCACCCCAGTCGATGAGCACGACCTCGGTCGGTGGCACACCTTTGGTCGATGGCATGCCGTCGGCCAGTTGTGATGTTGCTTGTGTCACATTGATCACGTTCATTGCGCGCTACAGGCTGCCCTTGGTGCTGGGCAGTTCGTTTCCTTCGCGGCGTATCGCCTGGCGCAATGCGCGCGCGACTGCCTTGAAGCAGGCCTCGACTTTGTGGTGGTCGTTCTCGCCCTGCACGCGCAGGTTGAGGTTGAGGCCGGCGCCCTCGCACAGCGAGCGGAAGAAATGCGGCACCAGCTCGGTCGGCAGGCCGCCCACGCGCTCGCGGTTGAAGGTGCCGTCGAAGACGAAGTACGGACGACCGGAGAAATCCAGCGCGGCACTGGCCAGGCTTTCGTCCATCGGCAACGTGAATCCGTAACGGCCGATGCCACGCTTGTCGCCCAGCGCCTCGCGCAGGGCCTGGCCCAATGCGATGGCACTGTCTTCGACGGTGTGGTGCTCGTCGATGTGGAGGTCGCCTTCGCAGCGCAGCTCCAGCGCGAATCCGCCGTGCTTGCCGATCTGCTCGAGCATGTGGTCGAAGAAGCCCAGTCCGGTCGTCACGGCCGGGTCGGCGCTGCGGTCCAGGTCGAGGCCAACTTCGATCCGTGTCTCGCGGGTGGTGCGCGTGACGCGTGCGGTCCGTGGCACGTCGGCCAGGGCATGGGCGATTCCGCTCCAGTCCCACTCACCGCCGAACTGCGCCGTGCGCAACTGGAAGGCGCGGATGCCGAGGTTGCGCGCAAACGCGTTGTCGGTTTCGCGATCGCCGACCATGGCCGATCGCGACCAGTCAATGCCGCGGTCCTGCAGGTACGGCAAGGCCAGGCCGATGCCGGGCTTGCGCGTGGGCGCGTTGTCCGCCGGCAGGCTGGTGTCGATCAGCACGTCGCGGAAGGTGATCCCCTGGCTTTCGAATACCTGCAGCATCAATCCGTGCGGGCCATCGAAGTCCGCGCGCGGGAACTGCTCGCTGCCCAGCCCGTCCTGGTTGGTGACCATCACGAACTGGTAGCCGGCGTCGCGCAGGCGCAGCATGGCCGGGATCACGCCGGCGACGAAGCGGAGCTTGTCGAAACGGTCGATCTGGAAGTCGGACGGTTCCTCGATGAGGGTGCCGTCGCGGTCGACGAACAGGATGGGGGTTGCGCTCATGACACGCTCCCCGCAAGCGCCGACAGCACCTGCCGGTTCTGCTCCGGCGTGCCGAGGCTGATGCGCAACGCATCGCCAAGACCGGGGGCGGCGCGCATGTCGCGGACCACCACGCCGGTCGCGAGAAGACTGTCGAACGCGGCCTGGGCATCGTCGAAGCGCGCGAGCACGAAGTTGGCGCGCGAGTCGTAGGCCCGACGCACGCCGGTCAGTGCGGACAGGGCCGATTGCAATGCGTCGCGCTCGCTGCGGATGGCGGCGACACGTGCCGCTGTGAGTTCGCGTGCCGTCGGCGCCAGCGCCTGCAGTGCCTGCGCGGTGCAGGCCGCAGGCAGCGGGTATGGCGCCTGGCAGCGCCGCAGCAAGTCGATGAGGTCGGCATCGGCAATCACGCTGCCGATCCGCGCCGCCGCCAGCGCATGCGCCTTCGACAACGTGCGCAGGACGACCACATTGCGTTGTCCCGGCAACAGCCCAATGGCAGACGGCGCGTCGGCGTACTCCAGGTAGGCTTCGTCGACCACGACCAGTGCCTGGCCGCCGACTTCGCGCGCCAGGGACGCGATGTCTTCCAGCGGCAGCAGTGTGCCGGTCGGGTTGCCGGGCGAACAGAGGAACACCAGCTTCACGCCCTCGCGGCGCACCGCTGCGGCGATCGCAGCGAAGTCGCACGTCCAGCCCTGCGGGGATTCGACCAACGGCACGTCGACCACGCGAGTGCCATGCAGGCGCGCACTGACGGCATACATGCCGAAGGTCGGCGTGGTGACCAGTACGGCATCGCCGCCGGGGCGGCACACCGCGCGCACCAGCAGATCGATGCCTTCATCGCTGCCCCGCCCTGCCAGCAGTTGCCCGGGTGCGCAGCCATACAGTTCCGACAGTGCGTTGCGCAGGGCCTGCGGTTGCGGATCGGGGTAACGGCGCAGCGCTCCCTCGTGATCGGCATCGTTGTTCCACGGCGATTCGTTGGCGTTGAGCCACACCGTGCCCTGCAGCCGCTGGCTGCGCGCGGACTGGTAGCCGGCGAAGTCGCGCAGGTCTTCGCGCACCAGCAGCAACGGGTTGCTGGCAGGCCTCAATGTGTCGGCGGCCGCACTCATGCCGCCACCGCCTGCAGGCGCAGCGCCACCGCCTGGAGGTGCGCATCCAGCCCTTCGGCGCGCGCCAGCTCCACCGCGCACGGGCCGATCGCCTCGATGCCCTGCGGCTGCACTTCCTGCACCGTGATCGCGATCTGGAAGCTGGCGACATTGAGGCCGCCGCTGAACCGCGCCGCGCCGCTGGTGGGCAGCACGTGGTTGGTGCCGCTGCAGTAATCGCCCAATGCTTCCGGTGCCCAGTCGCCGAGGAACACCGAGCCGGCCGCCTGCACTTGCGGCAGCCACTGTCGCGCATCGCGCAAGGCGAGTATCAGGTGCTCGGGCGCGTATTCGTTGCTGACCTGGAGCGCCTGGTCGATGGAATCGACACGGATCGCGCAGGAAGACTCGAGCGCCTCACGCGCAATCGCGGCCCGCGGCAGGGTTTCGACTTGCCGCGACAGTTCGATGGCGACCGCATCGAGCAGTGCATCGTCGTCGCTGAGCAATACCACCTGCGAGTCCGGGCCGTGCTCGGCCTGCGACAGCAGGTCGGCGGCGACAAAGGCCGCGTTGGCGCCGCCGTCGGCGATCACCAGCACTTCCGAGGGACCGGCCGGCATGTCGATGGCCGGGCCGTCCTGACCCAGCGCGACCTGGCGCTTGGCTTCGGTGACGTAGGCATTGCCGGGGCCAAACAACTTGTCGCAGCGCGAGACACTGTCGGTGCCGAAGGCCATCGCGGCGATCGCCTGCGCGCCGCCGATCTTGAAGATGCGGTCGATGCCGCAACGCTGCGCCGCGTACAGCACGGCCGGATCTGCACTGCCGTCCGGGCGCGGTGGCGTGCACAACACCACTTCGGGGCAACCGGCCAGGTGCGCCGGCACGCCCAGCATCAGCGCGGTCGACGGCAGTGGCGCGGATCCCGCCGGCACATACAGGCCGACGCGACGGATCGGCCGCAGCACCCGCTCGCAACGCACGCCGGGGGCTGTGTCGACCGCGTAGGCAGCGCTCATGCCGGCCTCGTGGAACAGGGCGATGCGTGCGGCAGCTTCGTCGATGGCCTGGCGCAATGCCGGCGTCAGCTTCGCCGCCGCGGCACCCAGTTCGTCTGCGCCAACGCGCAGGTCGTCCAGCGCGACGCCGTCGAAGCGCAATGCGAAGGCGCGCAGCGCGGCATCGCCGTTTTCGCGCACCTCGTCGATGATCGCGGCGACGGCGGTCGTGGTCACCGCGGAGGTGCGCTGGGCGGGGCGTCGCAGCAACAGCGCACGCTCGCTCGCATCGAGCCGGTTCCAGTCGGCGCGGCGCATCGGTGGAGCAATGGTGGTCGCGCTCATGCCAGCATGCCCTCCACCGGCAACACCATCAGCCCGCGCGCGCCGGCGCGCTTGAGTTCCTCCAGGCGCTGCCAGGTGACGGCACCGTGGCACAGGGCCTGCAGGGCAAGATCGTCGCCATCGTCCAGGCGCATCACCGTCGGTGCTTCTGCATCGGGCAGCAGCGGCAGCAGGCTCGGCAGGAGGTTGCGCGGGGCCTGGAACATCAGCAGCTTGCTGTGGCGGATGCGCAGCGCGCCATCGAGGCGGCGCAGCAGGAGATCGGCCAGTTCACCGCGGACCGGATCGAACTCCGCGGACGGGCCGGCCAGCACGGCTTCGCTTTCCAGCAAGGTCATCACCGGCTTGAGCTGGTTCGCCGACAGCGTTGCGCCGCTGGAGACGAGGTCGCAGATCGCCTCGGCCTGCCCCAGTCGCGGCGCGATTTCCACCGAGCCCGACAGCAGCACGACGTCGGCGGCGATGCCCTGGCCTTCGAGCCAGCGCGACAGCAGCGCCGGGTAGCTGGTGGCGATGCGCTTGCCGGTCAATTGCTCCGGACCTTGCCAATCCCACGCATCGGGCACGGCCAGCGCCAGCCGGCAGCCGCCGAAACCCAGTGCCCGCCATTCGCGGAACACCGATGGCTGGCCGTTGCCGGAGCGGCCGCCTTCCTGCTCGAGCAGGACATTGCGGCCGACGATGCCGAGGTCGCAGACCCCGTCGGCGATCAGCCCCGGGATGTCGTCATCGCGCACCAGCAGCAGGTCGATCGGCAGGCTTTCGCCGTAACAGAACAGGCGATCGCGGCTTTCGCGCCAGCTCAGGCCGCAGGACGCCAGCAACGCACGCGCCGGCTCGGCCAGTCGGCCGGATTTCTGGATGGCGATGCGCAGTCGATCGCGCACCGGGGTGTTGGCTGGGGGACTCATCGACGGACTCGGCTAATCGCTGTTGCTGGGGGATGCCGATCCGGTCTTGCCGGCCTCGGAAGTGTTCTTGTCGCCCTCGTCGACCTGACGCTGGTACGCGATGGCATAACCGCCCGCGCCGCGTTCGAGGGTGCGGGCGACGCGCCCGATGGTGGTGACGCTGACCTGGGTGCGGTCGTGGATCTCCCGGTACGGGACGTTGCCGTACAGCAGCGGCACCACGCGCCAGCGGTCGGTCATCGCCTCCAGCTCGGCCGGCGTGCACAGGTCCTCGAGGAAGGCCCGCACCTCGTCCGGGCTGCGCAGCCCAAGCAGGGCCGAGGCGAGGCCGGCGAGGTCGTCTTCGCCACGGTCCGTTTCCTGCGGGCGTCGCTTCATGGTCATGTATTAATGTATTAACGTGCTAATACATTAATCCGAGGTTGCCGCCCCCGTCAACCGTGCGGCCACCCCGCCCCCGGCCGCCGGAGGCCTGTTCGGGGCGTTCACGCCGTTTGCCGTGGGATACGGATATAGGTGTCAGCCGAGCCTGTCGGGGACGGATGGCGTAACTGAACCGAGCGCGCATAAGCTGCGCACGTCGACGCCGTCCGCTCGCGACGGCAACGGCGACAGGGCAAGGGGAAGACATGGGACGTGGTTCATCGCGTTGGTCTTGGCGTTGTTCTTGGCTTTGGCTGGCAGGCCTGTGCCTGCTCCTGGCCGTGCCTGTCCAGGCCAGCACCGCGGAGGCAACGACGACGCTGACGCTGGGCAAGGACGTCGCCCACGTCGCGCTCTCGCCCTACCTCGGTTATTTCCACGACACCACGGCCGAAGACGATGTCGACGCGGCTGCACGTCGGCTGGCGCAGGGCCAGTTCGCGCCCTTGCCGGGCGGGCGCAGCGCCTTCGGTTTCCGCACCGGTGCCTTCTGGTTCCACACACGCGTGGTCAACAACGGCAATCCCGAGCAGCGCTGGCTGCTGGTGCAGAGCTATGCGCTCAGCGACAACGTCGACGTCTATGCGCGTTACCCGGACGGACACACCACCTTCCAGGCCGGTGGCGACCACCTGCCCTTCAGCGCCCGCAGCGTGCGTTACCGGCATCCGAACTTCTGGCTGACCTTGCCGCAGGGCCAGCCGGTCGATGTGTTCGTGCGCGTGCGCAGCGAAAGTTCGATGCAGGTACCGCTCGACCTTTACACGACGGTTGCCTTCGCCGAACTCTCGCGCGATTCACAGCTGGTGATCGGTCTGTACTACGGCATCCTGCTGGCGCTGTTCTTCTACAACCTGGCGCTGTGGCTGAGCCTGCGCGATGCCAGCTACTTCTGGTACCTGTTCCACCTGTCGGCGTTCGGGCTGGTGCTGTTCACGCTGAACGGCTTCGGCTTCGAGTACCTGTGGCCGCAGTCTTCGTGGCTCAGCGACCGCATGGTGCCGCTGTCGATCTGCCTGGCGCAGATCGGCATGCAGCAGTTCGCGCGCATCTTCCTCGGCCTGCGCGAGCGCTGGCGCACCGGGGACCGGATAGGCCTGGGGCTGATCTCGTTCTTCGCCCTGCTGGGCATCGCGTCGACGTGGTTGCCGTACCACGTCTCGACGCCGATCGCGTCGGCGGCGGTGCTGGTCAGCATCGCCTGGATCGCGGTGGTCTCGGTCTCGGTCGTGCGCCGCGGCTACCAGCCGGCGCAGCTGTTCCTGCTGGCGTGGGGAATGTTCCTGCTGGGCACGGGGCTGTTCGTCGCCATTGCGTTCGGGCTGATGCCCAAGACGTTCATCACCGAGTACGGGGTGCAGATTGGCTCGGCGCTGGAGATGCTGTTGCTGTCGATCGCGCTGGGCCATCGTTACGCGGCACTGCGCAACGAGAACGAGCGCATCGTCCGCGAGGCGAAGGACCAGCTGGAGCACAAGGTCCAGCAGCGCACGGTCGAATTGCGCAGTGCGCTGGGGCAGCTGGAAGATGCGCACGCGCGGTTGCGCGAGAGCAGCCAGCGCGATGCATTGACGGGGCTGCACAACCGCAGCCATTTCCGCGACCGTTTCGAGTCGTTGCTGCGGCAGTCACGCGAGCATCGGCGTCCGTTGTCGTTGCTGATGATCGATCTGGACAACTTCAAGCTGATCAATGACCAGCACGGTCATTTGATTGGCGACGATTGCCTGCGCTGGGCGGCGCGGACGCTGGGCCATGGCTTGCGGCCGCATCACGATGCGTTGCTGGCGCGATTCGGTGGCGAGGAGTTCGTGATCGTGCTGCCGGGCCTGAACCTGTCGGCGGCGACGCAGGTCGCGGAGGATCTGCGCCAGCATCTGCGCGATCAGCCGTTCCGCAGCGAGGACAGCCAGATCACCGTCACGGCCAGCATCGGCGTGCATGCGATCGAGACGGTGTCGTTCGGCGGCATCGATCCGTTGCTGCAGCTGGCCGACCAGGCGCTGTACCGGGCCAAGGCGGACGGGCGCGATTGTGTGCGGACGTCGCAGGTGGAGACGGTCTAGGGCTGCTCGTCGTTCCCGCGAAGGCGGGAACCCATGGACGTCGCTTTTGGCAGCGCCTATGCGCGCGCGGCTGCCAGGATCGTGCCTTCCTTCACCAGCCGCACGGCGGTGGCGACTTCGCCATCCATCGCGCGGTCGCGGTCAAGGAACGGGATGGCTGCGCGGATGGCCGCGTGTGCGGCGGCAACTGCGCGTCCGGGGTGGAACTCTTCGGCGTCGGCAAGCTCGACACGCAGCCCTTCGACTTCGGCCAGGAAGGCTTCGTATTCGTCGCCGTCCACCGGCGGAGCGCCCTGCACTTTCGCCGCCAGTGCACGCGCATCGGCACGGTCGGCCAGGTCGCGTGCGGCGTTGATCATGTCGCGGCGCAGGTCCAGTGCCTGCGCGGCGGTGTAGAGCTCAAGCGCGAGCACCTTGCCCAGGTCGTCGGCCATCGCCAGCACGTGGCGGGCTTCGTTGGCGCCCATCGAGACGTGGTCTTCGGCGTTGGCGCTGGTCGGGATCGAGTAGACCGAGGCCGGGTGTGCGCGGCTGGCCAGGTCGTTGACGATGGCTGCGGCGGTGTACTGCACGATCATGTGGCCGGACTCGGTGGAGTCTTCGTTGCCGATGAGGAAGCCCGGCAGGCCGTCGTTGGTGGCCGGGTCGACCAGCTTGTTGAGGCGACGTTCGGAAATGCTCGCCAGCACCGGGATGGCGGCCTTGACGTAGCTCATCGCCAGCGCCAGCGGCATGCCGTGGAAATGGCCGGCGGAAATCACCTGCTGCTCGACGAACTCGGCCTTGGCATCGGGGAACACGATCGGGTTGTCGGTCAGCGCATTGAGCTCGACCTCGAGCACGCGCGCGGCCTGGGCGACGGCATCGCGCACGGCGCCGTGCACCTGCGGGATGCAGCGCAGCGAATAGCTGTCCTGCGGCTGGTGCTTCTTGCCGCCGCGGAACGGACGGAAGCGCAGGTAGAACTTCTCGCGACCGTGGCGCTGGCTGAAAGGCACCCAGTCCCAGCCGATGTCGAAATGCAGCGCCTGCGATTCCGGCGTGTCCCAGCTGCGCGGCTGCCAGGCGCGGAACTTCGGCACCAGGTGGTACGGGATGTCGGCCAGCGTCGAGCCGCCGAGCAGGTCGCGCAGGTGCGCGGCGCTGTGGACCTGGCCCGGGTGCGGACGCAGCGCGTGCACTTCTTCGGCGAACGCGCCCAGGCGGCCGGCGAAGGCATCGATGGTCATCGCCGCGGCAAGGTCGGCGGTGTCGAGCAGGTCTTCCAGCTGCGCCAGCGCGAGCACGCCGCAGGCAAGCATCTGCGCGGTGCCATTGTTCAGCGCCAGGCCTTCCTTGTACGACAGCGTCACTGGCGCCAGGCCGGCACGCTTGAGCGCTTCGCCACCCGGGATGCGCTCGCCTTCGAAGAAGGCCTCGCCACCGCCGAGCAGCACGATCGCCAGGTGCGACAGCGGTGCGAGGTCGCCGCTGGCGCCGACCGAGCCCAGCTGCGGTACCACCGGCACGATGCCGGCGTTTAGCATCGCGGTGAGTGCCTGCAGGGTCTCGACGCGGATACCGGAGTGTCCGCGCATCAGCGTGTTGATGCGGATGCACAGCATCGCGCGGACGATTTCCGGCGCGAATGCCTCGCCGACGCAGACGGCGTGGGTGACGATGAGGTTGCGCTGCAGTTCTTCGTGCAGGGTGATGCCCGAGCGCGCGGCGCCCGGCAATTCGTCGCGCAGGTGGTGGTTGCCCAGCAGGCGGTCGGCATTGCTGCCGAAACCGGTCGACACGCCGTAGATGGGTTCCTCGCGGCGGACCTGTTCGGCCAGGAACTCGGCCGCGCGCGCCACCGCCGGCAGTTGCTCCGGCGCCAGCTGCACATGCGCGCCGTAGGCCACGTCCACCAGCTGCGCGCGGGTCAGCGAGCGGCCATCGAGTCGGATCGGTTTCATCAAGTCACCTTGCTGCTGAACTGCCATTTGCGCCGGCGCGCGCAATTGCGCGCGCCGGCGACCCCTGTCCTGAACGCTGGCGCTAGCGGCCGGCGAGCGCGCGGTACTGTTCCAGCTCCACGCGCAGCGTGCTCGCCAGTTCTTCCAGCGGCACTTCGAACTGCTCCTCGCGCAGCAGGTCCTTGACCGCGACCACGCCGCGCGCCTTCTCGTCGTCACCGGCGAGGGCAACGAAGCGGATGCCGGCGCGCGAGGCGTACTGGAACTGCTTGCCGATCTTGCGCGCTTCCATCTGCACTTCGGTGTTGATGCCGGCCGCGCGCAGGCGACGGGCGATCTCCAGCGCATCGGTCAGCGACTGGCCGTCCATCAGCGCGACCATCGCCTGCACGGTGCTTCCGGAAGCATTGCCGAGCAGACCGGCTTCGCGCAGCTGCCAGAACAGGCGTGTCAGGCCGATCGATATGCCCACGCCGGGCAGCTTCGATTTCGTGTAGTGGCTGGCGAGGTTCTCGTAGCGGCCGCCCGAGCAGATCGAGCCGATCTGCGGGTAGTCGTTGAGCGTGGTCTCGTAGACCGTGCCGGTGTAGTAGTCGAGGCCGCGCGCGATCGAGAAGTTCAGCGCGTAGGCGCCTTCCGGCACGCCCAGGGCGCGCACGAGCTCGAGCACCTCGCGCAGTTCGGCGACGCCTTCGCGCAGCGCGTCGTTGCCTTCGCCCAGTGCGTCGAGCTTGGCCAGCGCGTCGGCGTGCGAAGTCGAGCGCACCTTGACGAACTCGAGGATGTGCGCGACCGCATCGGCGGACAGGCCGAAGCCTTCGCCGGCCAGGGTCTCGCGGACGTGGTCCTCGCCGCGCTTGTCGAGCTTGTCGACCTCGCGCAGCACCAGGGCCTGCAGTTCGCCGTCGGCGATGCCCTGGGCCTCGAAGAAGCCGCGCATCAGCTTGCGGTTGTTGAGCTGGATGGTGAAGGCGCCGATGTCGAGCTCGGAGAACACGGCGTGGATCACCGCCGGCAACTCGGCATCGAAACGCACGCTGAGCGCGTCCTTGCCGATCACGTCGATGTCGCACTGGTAGAACTCGCGGAAGCGACCGCGCTGGGCACGCTCGCCGCGATAGACGCGCTGCATCTGGTAGCGGCGGAACGGGAACGCCAGCTCGTGTTCGTGCTCGGCGACGTAGCGCGCCAGCGGCACGGTCAGGTCGAAGCGCAGCGCCAGCTCGGGCATGCCCTCGCCGGTCGCACCCTCGGACGCCTTGCCGAGCGCGCCGGTGGACTGGACGAAGTACACCTGCCGTTCGGTTTCGCCGCCGGACTTGGTCAGCAGCACTTCCGACAGTTCCATGACCGGCGTTTCCACCGGCAGGAAGCCGAAGCGTTCGAAATTGCGGCGGATCGTGTCCAGCATGCGCTGGAAGGCGATCTGGTCAGGGGGCAGCAGCTCCATGACCCCGGGCGGGGTGCGCGGCTTGATCAAGCAAGGCTCCAGTGACGACAGGCCGCGAACGCGGCCCGATACCGTACAGGCTTGGCGGGCACGCGGTGGATTCGCGGTAGAGAGGGGGAAATCGGGTGACAGTTTAGCGGTTGCGGCCGCCCTTCCCCCAACGGCCGCCCCCGGATTGCCATCGAATTGAAGGAATTTGCATCCAACCCCTTGCCTCGACCCCGCCCGACTGACTAGAATTTGCGGCTCAGCAGTCGGGGTGTAGCTCAGCCTGGTAGAGCGCTACGTTCGGGACGTAGAAGTCGCAGGTTCAAATCCTGTCTCCCCGACCAACTCCGCATGATCATGTGTGCATCATGATGTGGAGCCACGCTGAAAGACTAACGCCGGCCCTGCCGGCGTTTTTCGTTTGCGGCGCCGATGGCAGGCGAATCAGACGTATTGCGGCCGTCGACGCTGCGCCGCGATGATGTCGGGTCGCTGTTTACGCTCATGGCCCGATGGATCTCACCTGCACACCTTTCCAGCGCGATGGCAGCGCCTGCCTGCGCCTGAACGCTGCTGACGGCGCGATCGCCGAGATCAGCCTGCATGGCGCCCATGTGCTGTCCTGGCAGTCTTCGCCAGGCCGCGAGCGCCTGTACATGAGCCCGCGCGCCAGTTATGCCGCCGGAGCGGCCATCCGCGGCGGAATTCCGGTGATCTTTCCGCAGTTCGGCGGTCGCGGCACGATGCTCAAGCATGGCTTCGCGCGATTGCTCGAATGGCGCTACGTCGGAATCGAGCCCGACGCTGGATCGCCGGCAGCCGTGCTGAAGCTCGTCGACGATGCGCACACCCGCCAACTATGGCCAGCGCGGTTCCGCGCGCGCCTGCACGTGTCGCTGGCGCACGCCGCGCTGACGGTGCGGCTCTCGGTCCGCAACCAGGACGATGCGCCCTTCAGCTTCACCGCGGCGCTGCACACCTACCTGCGCGTGGACGACCTGGACGCAACGGCGCTGCGGGGCCTGGAAGCGGCCGGCTTCGAAGATTCGCGCGATGGCAGCGCCAGCCCGGCCGAAGGCGAACCCGTGCGCTTCCGCGCCGAGGTCGACCGGCTCTATCCCGATTGCGCGCACGACCTGCTGCTGGCCGGAGGCGGTGAAGCGGTGCGCATCGGCGCCGAAGGCTTCCGCGACACGGTGGTGTGGAATCCCGGCGAGGCGCTGGCCGCATCGATGGCCGATCTGGGCCCCGGTGAGCACCGGCACTTCGTCTGCGTCGAGTCAGGCACGATCGCCGTGCCGGTGACGCTGGCGCCGGGTGAGGAATGGAGCGGGGCGCAGCGCCTTCGGGTCTAGCGTCAGCGTTGCCGCGACGCCTCGTGTCGCACCTGCCCTTCCCCGCGCACGACGAAGCGCTCGATGGTCAGCGATTCCGCGCCCATCGGCCCATAAGCGTGCAGGCGCGTAGTCGAGATGCCGATCTCGGCACCCAGCCCGAGCTGGCCGCCGTCGTTGAAGCGCGATGAGGCGTTGACCATCACCGCCGAACTGCGCGTGCCACGCACGAATGCCTCGGCCGCCACGGCATCCTCGGTGGCGATGACTTCGGTGTGGTCCGAGCCGTAACGGACGATGTGCGCCAGCGCGTCCTCGATGCCCTCGACCACTCGCACCGCCAGGATCAGGTCCAGGTACTCGGCGGCGTAGTCCGCTTCCTCAGCCTGCCCCACCTGGTCGGAGAATGCGCGCGTGCGTTCGCAGCCGCGCACTTCGACCTGGCGCGCCGCCAGCCGCTCCAGCGCCGCGGGCAGGAACGCGTCGGCGATGTCGCGATGGACCAGCAGCGTCTCCAGCGCATTGCACACGCCGGGACGCGAGGCCTTGCCGTCGACCAGCAGGTCGAGTGCCTTGCCGACATCGGCAGCGCGATCTACGTAGAGATGGCACACGCCCTTGTAGTGCTTGATGACCGGCACGCGCGCGTGCTCGGCGACGAAACGGATCAGGCTCTCGCCGCCGCGCGGGATCGCAAGGTCGATCAGGTCCGACAGCTGCAGCAGTTCCATCACATGCTCGCGCGCGGGATCGGCGACCAGCGACACGGCCGCTTCCGGCAGGCCTTCCTCGCGCAATGCCTGGTGCAGGCAGGCGGCGATGGCGGCGTTGCTGGCGCGTGCCTCCGAACCACCGCGCAGCAGCACCGCGTTGCCGGCCTTCAGGCACAGCGCAGCGGCATCGGCGGTCACGTTGGGGCGGGCTTCGTAGATCATCGCGATCAGCCCCAGCGGCACGCGCTGGCGCTCTATCACTATCCCGTTGGGACGCACCTCGCGGCGCGTCACCTGCCCCAGCGGATCGGCTTGCGCGGCCACTTCGCGCACGCCGGCGGCCATGGCCGCGATGCGCGCCTCGTCCAGCTTCAACCTGTCGAGCAGCGCTTCGCCGAGACCGGCAGCGCGGCCGCGCTCCATGTCTTCGGCGTTGGCTGCCAAAACGTCCGCGGCGTGATGTTCCAGGAGTCGCGCCATGCGTTCGATCAGACGTTGGCGTCTGTCGCCATCCAACGTGGCCAGCACCAGCGAGGCTTCGCGCGCACGCTCGGCGAGGTTGCGTACGTAACCGCTCATGCCTTGACTCCTGGACACTCGTCGTCGTGGGCGTTGACCAGCAGCACCAGATCGTCGCGATGGATCACCGACTCGCCATAGCGGAAACCGAGCACCGACTCGATGTCGTTGCTGTGCCGGCGCGCGATACGACCGATCTCCATCGCGCTGTACTGCGCCAGGCCTCGTGCGAAGGGCTCGGCGCCCGGCGTGGTCGACGCCACTTCGATCACGTCGCCGCGGCGGAAGTCGCCCTCGACAGCGGCCACGCCACCGGGCAGCAGCGAGGCGCCCTGGCGGTGCAGCGCCGCGACCGCGCCGTCGTCGACCAGCAGTCGGCCTGAGGAAGGCGCATGCCGCAGCCATTGCTTGCGGGCGCGCAGGCGATCGCCCTGTGCGAGCACCAGCGTGCCGTGCAGCTGTCCCTCGCCCAGCGCCTGCACGACCGCATCGTCGCGACCGCAGAACAGCGCCGTCGGGATACCTGCCGCAGTGGCCTTCGCCGCTGCCTCCAGCTTGGTGCGCATACCACCGGTACCAAGCTTGCCGGCGCCCCCGCTGGCAGCCAGCAGCAGTTCGGGCGTGATCCGTTCGACGCGGGTGATTGCCTGCGCCGTCGGGTCGCGCTGCGGGTGCGCGCTGTAGAGCCCGCCGATGTCGGTGGCAATCAGCAGCAGATCGGCATCGACCAGTGAGGCCACGGCGGCGGCAAGGTTGTCGTTGTCGCCGAGCTTGAGTTCGTCGACGGCGACGGCATCGTTCTCGTTGATGATCGGCAGCGCGCCAAGCTTCAGCAGCTCGCGCAGCGTGGCGCGGGCATTGAGGTAACGACGACGGTTGCGCAGGTCGTCGTGGGTCAGCAGGACCTGGGCGACGGGACGGTCCGACAACTGCTGCCAGAAGCCCATCAGCGAGGCCTGGCCGAGCGAGGCCAGGGCCTGCCGCAACACCAGGCTGTCACCGCCGGTATCGATGCGCCCACGACCGGCGGCCACGGCACCGGAGGACACCAGCACCACCTCGCGCTGCTGCGCGCGGGCCTGCGCGATGAATCGCGCCAGGCCTGCCGCGTGGCGCGAATCCAGCCCGTCAGGCTGATCGGCAAAGCCTGCCAGCAGGCTGCTGCCGACCTTGAGTACGGCACGCTGCCAGCGTGGCAGCGGTTGTGCCTGGAAGTCCCGGACTGCGGTGTCGGCGGTACTTCCAGGCGCGCTCATCGCAGTGCGTCCAGTCGGCTTCGCAGCTCGCCCAGGCGCAGCTGCGCGCCAGCGCCGGGTGACACCCGCGCCGCCAGGCTTGCCTCGGGATCGCCCTGCTCCCAGCGTGCGGGATCGGCGGCCTGCTTGTAGGCCTCGCGGAACGGCAGGCCCTGTCGCGCCAGATCGACCGCCAGGTCCGTGGCGTACATCGAAGGATCGAGCGCCTCGCGCATGCGCTCGGTCTTCCACTCGAGATTGCGCAGCAGGTCCGGCAGCAGTTCCAGTGCGCCCAGGCCGCGGCCAAAGGCGTGGAAGATCGCACCCTTGGAGAACTGCAGGTCGCGGTGATAGCCAGACGGCAGCGACAACAGTTGTTCGATCTCGGTACGCGCGGCGGCAGCGGCCGAATAGCTCGCGCGCATCAGCTCGATGACGTCTGGATTGCGCTTGTTCGGCATGATCGAACTGCCTGTGGTGTACTGCGACGGCAGCGCGACGAAACCGAACTCGGCGCTGGTGAACAGGCTGAGGTCCCAGGCCAGGCGGCGCAGGTCGAGCAGCGCCGAGGACAGCGCTTCGATCGCGGCCATCTCGAACTTGCCGCGCGAGATCTGCGCGTAGGTCGCCGCCACCTGCATGCGGCCGAAGCCGAGCGCGGTGGTGGTGTGGTCGCGCGCCAGCGGCAGGTTGACGCCGTAGCCGGCGGCGCTGCCGAGCGGATTGGCATCCACCCACTGCAAGGTCTGCACGGCGCGCTGCGCGTTGTCGATGAAGCCTTCCGCCCAGGCCGCCCACCACATGCCCAGCGACGACACCATGGCGCGTTGCAGGTGGGTATAGCCGGGCAGCGGCACGCCCTGTTCCGCCTCGGCACGCGCCAGCGCGACTTCGGCGCTTTCGCGACAGGTGGCTGCGACGCGCGCCAGGCGGTCCTTCAACCACAGGCGCGTGGCGACCAGGATCTGGTCGTTGCGGCTGCGGCCGGTGTGAATCTTCTTGCCGGCATCGCCCAGGCGTTCGACCAGGCGTGATTCGATTGCCGAATGGCAGTCCTCGAAGCGCTCGTCGAGGATGAAGTGGCCGGCACGGAAATCCTCGGCCAGTGCTTCCAGCTCGCGCTTGAGGCCGGCCAGTTCGTCCGCATCGAGGATGCCGATCTGCTGCAGGCCTTCGGCGTGCGCGCGACTGGCTTCAATGTCGAACAGGAAGAACTCGCGGTCCAGGATCACGTCCTCGCCGGCGAGGAACTGCTGGATGCGCGCGTCGACCTTGACGCCGGGTTTTTGCCACAACAGATCGGACATCGTCTGGATCCTTGATACGTGAAGTCAGCGCGGGATGCCGGTCATCTCGTCCAGGCCAAAGGCCAGGTTGAGATTCTGCAATGCCTGCGTCGCTGCGCCCTTGAGCAGGTTGTCCTCGGTGGCGACCACCACCAGGCGCTTGCCATCGGGGGTCAGTGTGAAGCCACCCAGATCGACATGATGGCGACCGGCGATCGCACTGACCCACGGGGCTTCGTCACCGACCTCGACCAGCGGCTCGCCGGCATAGCGGTCAACATACCGCGACACGACTTCATCGCGCGCGAAGGCCCTGGACAGCGGCAGGTTGGCGGTAATGGTCAAGCCGCGGAAATGCGGCGCCACGTGCGGCAGGAACTGCACCTCGTGGCCGAGCTGGCGGGTGACTTCGCGCTCGTGCACGTGGTTGGTCAGTGCATACGGCATCAGGTTGTCGCGCAGTTTGTCGGGGTCGTTCTTGTCCGAAGGCGAGGTACCAGCGCCGGAATAGCCGGAGACGCCGAAGCACTGCACCGGACCCGCCAGCGCGTCGAGCATCGGTGCAACCGCAAGCTGCATCGCCGTCGCATAGCAACCGGGATTGCTGATGCGACGCTGGCCGTTGTACTGCGCGCGGGTCAGCTCCGGCAGGCCGTAGTACCAGTTGTCGTCGAAGCGGTAGTCGGCCGACAGGTCGACGATGACGGGGTCGGCGCCCTCTGCATCGAAGGCGGCGACGCAGGCGGCGGCCTTGCCGTTCGGCAGCGCCAGCACGACGGCATCGGCGCCAAGCGCCGGCAGTTCCTCGTGCGAAGGCGAGTTGTAGCGAAGCTCGCCCTGGTACTCGGCAATGTGGTCGGCGACGCGCTGCCCGACCAGCTCGCGCGAAGACACGAACGCGAGCTCGAACTCCGGATGCGCGGCGATCAGGCGGATGAGTTCGGCGCCGACGTAACCGCGCGCGCCGACGATGCCAACGGACTTAGTCACGTCCGGATGCTCCATGGTTCTGCAACTTGTGAAGAAGGTTGCGCTTCACCGCCGGCCACTCCGATTCGATGATCGAGAAGGCCACGGTGTCGCGCACGCTGCCGTCGGCATGGCGCCGGTGGCTGCGCAGGATGCCGTCCTGCTTGGCGCCGAGGCGGGCGATGGCGTTGCGCGAGGCGAGGTTGAACCAGCTGGTCTCGAAGCCGACGCAGATGCTGCCCATGGCCTCGAAGGCGTGGCCCAGCAAGAGCAGCTTGGCCTCGGTGTTGAGGCCGGTGCGCTGCACCTTCGGGGCGTACCAGGTGTAGCCGATCTGCACGCGCGGCACGGATGCGTCGAGGTCGTAATAGCGGGTGCTGCCGACGATATCGCCGGCGGCATCACGCACCGCGAACGGCATCACCTTGCCCTGCTCCTGCAGGTCCAGCGCGGCCGACACATAGCTCTCGACCTGATCCGGCGCCGGCACGTTGGTGTACCACAGGCGTGACAGCTCACCACCGCCAAGCGCCGCGCGCAGGTCGTCGCAGTGCGCCCTCTGCAGCGGCTCCAGCGTGACGTGCTGGCCGCGCAGGGTCGGCGTCACGTTCCAATGGTCTTCAGACGCTGTCATGTCAGTCCTTCAGCGTCGCCGTCCGCCCCGAGCAGTGCTCGACGCAGCGTTCGATTTCGTCGAACCCGTCCATGCCGTACCAGAACACCTTCCACTTCTCCTGCTTGATGCAGCCGTCGGACTCGGCGTAGTAGAACGGGTTGACCGGATTGCCGTGGCGCGACCGCCAGAACAGGCGCGGATTCTGCTCGCGCATGACGTGCCACACCGCGCGGCCGAGGCCTTCGCCCTGCGCCTCATCGAGCACGGCGAACTTGTCGAGGTAGATGCCGGCATCTTCCTGGGTGAGGATCACCGCCGCGCGATAGTTCTCGCTGACGTAGGCGCGATGCAGCGTGGTGCGCTCGAAGTAGTCCGGCATCAGGCGGCGGCCGAATGCGGACTCGATCAGCCCGCGCAGGCGTTCCAGGTCGAGCTCGTCCCAACGGTTGACCTGCAGCACGCGCTCGCCGCGGCGCACCAGCGTGCCCGAACCCTTGTGGGTGAACAGTTCCTTGGCCAGCTCGGCCGGCTTGGTGATCGAGACCGACGAGGTCAGCGGCAGCTTGTCGAGCAGGTCCTTGATCTGTTCGATCTTCACGCGCATGCCACCGTTGATCCACGGCTGCGACATCAAGTGCTCGTACTCGGTCGACAGGTTGATCGAGTCGATGACCTTGCCGCCGTCATCGAGCAGGCCGCCGGTGCCGGTCAGGAACACGATCTTGTACGGCTGCAGCTTCTGCACCAGCTCGTTGGCGGCAAAGTCGGCGTTGACGTTGAGGATCTGGCCACCGGCGGTCTCGCCGAGGCTGGCGATCACCGGGATTGAACCGGCACGCAGGCTGGCCTCGATCGGCGCCAGGTTGACGCGCTTGACCTCGCCGACCAGGCCGTAGGTGTCGCGGTCCAGGTACTCGGACTCGAACACGCCCGACACAATCGAGGTCGCCCGCGCGTCGAACGCCTGCAGCGCCTCGACCAGCTTGAGGTTCTGCGACTGGAACACGCGGCGCACGATCGCCAGTGCTTCCGGCGAGGTCACGCGCAGGCCGTTGACGGTCTGCTTGGTGATGCCGGCCGCGGCCATCTCGTCATCGAGCTGCGGGCCGGCGCCGTGGATCACGATCGGCGTCAGGCCGACGTCCTGCAGGAAGGCGAGCGAGGACGTCAGCGCCTCCAGGTCGTCGCGCAGCACGGCGCCGCCGACCTTGACCACGGCGAAGCGCTTGGCATCGAGCTGGGAGAAACGCTTGAGGTACTGCGAGATCTCCTTCGCGCTGGCCATGCTCGAAAGCAGGCGCACGATGGTCTGGCGCGTCTGGATGTCGCGGGTGTCGTTCATTGCGATGACGTTCAATTCAGTATCCGGATGATCGAATCGGTGTAGCGCTGCAGTTGCTCCAGCGCCACCCATTCGTCGGCGGTGTGGGCCTGGGCGATGTCGCCCGGGCCATAGACAATCGCGGTCATGCCCGCGGCGGAGAACAGCGAGGCCTCGGTCCAGAAGTCGACCGCGTTGCCGATCGGCAGCTGCAGTGCGTCGGCGAGGTCTCGTGCTTCCAGGCGGCGCTGCTCGGCATCGGCGACGTCTCCCGAAGGCAACGACGGACCGCGGAAGGTCTCCTCATAGCGTTCGATCGCACCAGGTTCGACCAGCGTGCCGAAACGCTCGTGCAGCCCGTCGATCGACATCGACGGCAGCGGACGGAAGCCGAATCGCAGCTCCGCGCTCGGCGCGATCATGTTGGCCTTGATCCCGCCTTCGACGCGGCCGATGTTGAAGCGCAGGCCGGTGAGGCCGCCGAAGCGCTGGTGCGCCTCACTCTCCACGTAATCGAGTGCGTGCCCGCCCCAGCGGATGGCCTGGTGCAGCGCGCTGGCCTGCAGCGCATTGGCACCGGAGGCATGCCCGGCAACGCCGCGGAAGCGCAACAGCACCGAGCTGATGCCGCGATGCGCCAGCACGGCCTCGCACTGCGTCGGCTCGGCCACGACCACCTCGTTGAAGCCGTGCATGCCGCCCAGGAAGGCGGCAATGCAGCGCGCGTCGTTGGCCTCTTCGTCGGTCGAGAACAGGAATGCGGCATCGCCCTGCGTCACCGACGCAGCGGTGACGAGCCCGGCTGCCGCACCCTTGATGTCGCAGGCGCCCAGTCCGATCGCACGGTCGGCGGTGACGCGCAGCTTGTGCGGGTCGGCGCTCCACGCTTCCGACGACGGCACCGTGTCCAGGTGCACGTTGAACAGGCGCGTGGGGTTGCCGCGCACGGCCAGCATCGACACCGCGCCGTCGCCGTGGTCGGTGACTTCGATGCGGAAGCCGGTCAGCTGCGAACGGAGGTAATCGAAGATGCCGCCGGTGCCGATGTCCCGCGGTGGATTGCGGGTGTCGTACGACACCAGGGCTTCGAGGTGCTTGAGGGTTTTAGCGAGCATGGCCTGTTCTTGGTGCAATTACTTGCGGTTGATCTCGGCCCACAGCGTGCTGCTCATGCCGAACAGCTTGATGAAGCCTTCGGCCTCGGCCACGCCCCAGTCCGCCGCCTGCGCATAGGTCGCTCCCTTGGCATTGAGGATGTGCTTGGACTCGATGGCCACCGCGCTGACCAGGCCGCCCTGCGTCTCGATCACCACGTCGCCGTTGACGGTCGACTGGCTCGACTGCAGGAATGCCTCCAGGTCGGTCTTGAGCGGATCGTGGAAGAAGCCTTCGTACACCAGCTCCACCCACTTGCGCGCCACGTCCGGCTTGAAGCGGTTCTGCTGCTTGCTCAGCACGGCTTCTTCCAGCGCACGGTGCGCGGTCAGCAGCGCGGTCAGGCCCGGTGCCTCGAAAATGATGCGGCCCTTCAGGCCGATCGTGGTGTCGCCGGTGTACAGGCCACGGCCGACGCCGTACTGCGCGAACAGGCCATTGAGCTTGGCCAGCATCTTGTGGCCGTCCATCTTCTCGCCATCGAGGGCAACCGCTTCACCGTTGACGAAGCTCACCTTCACCCGCAGCGGCTGCGTCGGCCACTCGCTGCGCGGCTTGCACCAGCCCACGGCGCCTTCACCCGGCGCCTGCCAGCGATCGATCTCGCCGCCGGACATGGTCAGGCCGAGCAGGTTCTCGTTGATCGTGTAGGCCTTCTGCTTGGCGCGCACGCCGAAGCCGCGCTCCTCCAGGTACTTCTGCTCGTAGGCGCGGACTTCGGTGTGCTCCTTCTGGATCTCGCGGATCGGCGCCACGATCTCGTAGTCGCCCAGCGCCTTCACCGCCAGGTCGAAACGCACCTGGTCGTTGCCCATGCCGGTGCAGCCGTGGGCGATCGCCTTGGTGCCCAGCTCTTCGCAGCGCTTGAGCGCGGCTTCGACGATGAGGTAACGGTCGGACACCAGCAGCGGGTACTGGCCCTGGTAGCCCTCGCCGGCCCAGACGAACGGCTTGACGAAGCCTTCCCAGATCGCCGGGCCGCCATCGACGGTGACGTGCGAGGCGACGCCCAGTTCGGCCGCGCGCTCTTCGATGAAGGCGCGCTCCTCGGCATCGACGCCGCCGGTGTCGGCGAACACGGTGTGCACGTTCCAGCCGCGCTCCTTCAGGTAAGGCACGCAGAAGCTGGTGTCGAGGCCGCCGGAGAAGGCGAGGACGATGTCTTTGCTCATTTCAGTCTCTCTTTCAATTTTGCCCCCTCTCCCGCTTGCGGGAGAGGGATGGGGTGAGGGCAATAGGTTTTCTTAGCGGCCGATCAGCGCGGCCATGATGGCCTTCTGCACGTGCAGGCGGTTCTCGGCTTCGTCGATGGCGATGCACTGCGGCGAATCCATCACTGCATCGGTGGCCTTCACGTTCCGGCGCAGCGGCAGGCAGTGGCTGAAGACGCCGTTGTTGGTCAGCGCCATCTTCGCCTCGTCGACGATGAAGTGCTTGTACTGGTCGCGGATGGGTTTTTCCGGGCCCCAGTTGCCGAAGAACGGCAGCGCGCCCCAACTTTTCGCATAGACCACGTCGGCGCCGGTGTAGGCGCTTTCGATGTCATGGCTGACGGCCAGCGAACCGCCGCTCTCGGCGACGTTCTGCGCGGCCCAGTCCATGTAGCGCTGGTCGAGGATGTAGTCCGGCGTCGGGCACAGCAGGGTGACGTCCATGCCCATGCGCGTGGCGATCGTCAGCGCGGAATTGGCCACCGCCGTGTTGAGCGGCTTGGGGTGGTAGGTCCAGGTCAGCACGTACTTCTTGCCGCGCAGGTCGGTGGTGCCGAAGTGTTCCTGCAGCGCGAGGATGTGCGCCAGCTCCTGGCACGGATGGGTGATCGTCTCCATGTTGATCACCGGCACCGGCGAGTACTTTGCGAAGCTCTTGAGGACGATGTCCTCTCGGTCGTACTGCCAGTCGACGAACTTCGGGAACGCGCGCACGCCGATCAGGTCGACGTAGCGGCCCAGCACCCTGGCCACTTCGGCGATGTGCTCCTCGGTGTCGCCGTCCATGACCGTGCCGAGGTTGAACTCGATCGGCCACGCGTCCTTGCCCGGCTGCAGCACCACGGCATGGCCGCCCAACTGGAACGCGCCCAGCTCGAAGCTGGTGCGGGTGCGCATCGACGGATTGAAGAACACCAGGGCGATCGACTTGCCCTTGAGCTGCTCGCCGGCCTTGCTGCGCTTGAACGCGGCGGCCTGCGCCAGCAGCGCGTCGAGGTCGGCGCGCGGCCAGTCCTGGGTGTTGAGGAAGTGCCTGTTGCCAAGAGCGGTCATCGCGTGCGGTTCCGGTGATCGAATGGGGAGGAAGGTGGGGTGCGGTGCGGGCCCTGGAGCAAACCCTGAAAGCAAAAAAGCCCAGCGCGTAGGCTGGGCTTTTCGTGTGTCACTTCGTCTGTTTCAAGACGCGCTAGTGACCGTTACCCAGCTGGATGGCAGGTATGCGGTCGGCGAGCACGCGAGGTCATCCCCGCCGCCATGTAGGCGGAGGTCAGGACGTCGGCGTCGGCGTAGTGGGCGTTCATTGAGGCGCGCATGCTCGCATGCACCCGCTGCGGGTGCAAGCTTTGGGGCCGCAGCGTGACCGGATCGGCGCTCAGCGGTCGCCCGCGGGCGCCACGACCGGCGTCACCGACACCCGGATGCGCAGGCGGTTGCCCGGATCCTCGGCCAGGCGCGAGCGGAACTTGGCGCCCTTGTAGGTGTAGTCGACGTCGTAGGCGATCGGGCGGCGGTACTCGCGCTCCACCGTCACCGGCTTGCACTTGCTTTCCTGCTGCTCTTTTTCTTCGCGGGTCAGCGCTTCCTTGACCGCGCCCACCACCCGCGACAGGCGCGAGTCGCCTTCGCACTTCTGCTCGATCGTGTTGGCCTTGAGCGTCTGGTAGACCGGTGTCACCCGCAGTACCTGGGCGTAGTCGAAGCGGACGTTCTCAGCCTGGATGACCGTGTTCTGCGCCCTCGCCTCCACGCCGGGCCAGGCAGCCAGCACCAGTCCGAGCAGGACAGTCCAGGTCACGGCAGCAGGAAGCGGAACTGGACGGTCCATCACACTCGCGGAGTCATAATTGTTTAGAAATTGTAAGCGCAGACCGGGGGCGAGGTCTGAACCCCGCCTTTAGACTACCGGCCGGAATGGCAAGGTGGACCGGTCCTCCGCCCGAGGCCGGGCCATCGGTAAGCGCAGGCATCCTCGATCAGCCGCTAGAATGGCCGTAACTCCGGCGGTACCCCCCATGAGCCTGCACCTTTTCAACAGCCTGACGCGACGGGTCGAGCCGTTCGTGCCCCTCGACCCCGCCCGCCCGACCATGTACGTGTGCGGGCCCACGGTCTACAACTTCGTCCATATCGGCAATGCCCGCGGCCCGGTCGTTTTCGGGGTGCTGGCCGAGCTGCTGCGCCGCCGCTTTGGCGCGCTGGCCTACGCCCGCAACATCACCGACGTCGACGACAAGATCAACAATGCCGCCCGCGAACAGGGCGTGCCGATCTCGGCGATCACCAGCCGCTTCGCCGCCGCCTACCGTGAGGACATGGCGGCGCTGGGCGTGAAGGCCCCGGACCTGGAGCCGGAAGCCACCGCCCACATCGGCCAGATCATCGCCATGATCGAGCGCCTGATGGAGGCCGGCCATGCCTACGCCGCCGAAGGCCACGCGCTGTTCTCGGTCGCCAGCTACCCCGACTACGGCAAGCTTTCGCGCCGCGATCCCGAGGAAATGCTCGCCGGCGCCCGCGTCGACGTGGCCCCCTACAAGCGCGACCCTGGCGACTTCGTGTTGTGGAAGCCGTCCACCGACGACCTCCCCGGCTGGGATTCGCCCTGGGGCCGCGGCCGCCCGGGCTGGCACATCGAGTGCTCGGCGATGGCCGCCGCCCACCTGGGCGAGACCATCGACATCCACGCCGGTGGCGTCGACCTGCAGTTCCCGCACCACGAGAACGAGATCGCCCAGAGCGAATGCGCGCACGGCGGCCGGATCTTCGCCCGCCACTGGCTGCACAACGGCATGCTCAACTTCGGCGGCGCCAAGATGGCCAAGTCGGTGGGCAACATCCAGCGCGTGCACGACCTGGTCCGCGAATACCCGCCCGAGGCGCTGCGCCTGGCGTTGCTTTCGGCCCACTACCGGCAGCCGCTGGAATGGTCGGACGCGCTGATCGAGCAGAGCGTGCGCACGCTCGACCGCCTCTACGGGACTTTGCGTGATCTGGCCGATTGCACGGTGGCCACGCCGCTGACGATTCCGGCCGGCATCGAATCCGCGCTCGACGACGACCTCAACACGCCGCAGGTGCTGGCAGAGATCGCCCGCATCGCCGGCGATGCACGCAAGGCCGAATCGGCCGACGAGCGCGCGCGCCTGAAGGGCGAGCTGCTCGGCGCCGGTCTCGCCCTGGGCCTGCTGCAGCAGGATCCGGCGCAGTGGTTCTCGCGCGGCGCCAGCAACGACGACGACGGCCGCATCCAGGCATTGATCGACGAGCGCATCGCGGCCAAGAAGGCGCGCGACTTCGCCCGCGCCGACGCCATCCGCGACCAGCTCGCCAGCGAAGGCATCCTGCTCGAGGACACGGCGCAGGGCGTGCGCTGGAAGCGGGCCTGAGGCGTAAAATTGCCCGTAATGAACGCCATCGCCGCCCCCGCCAGCCCCTTCCCGATCGAAGCAACGCCGAGTGAGGCGCAGGATGCGATCCGCGACGAGTTCGCCTTCTTCGGCGACTGGTCGGAGCGCTACCAGTATCTGATCGACTTGGGTCGCAAGCTGCCCGACCTGCCGGACGAGTGGAAGACCGAAGCCAACCGGCTGCACGGTTGCCAGTCGATGGTGTGGATAGTGGTCGAGGGCGACGCCGATCGCCTCGACTTCCACGCCATCAGCGATTCGGCCATCGTCTCGGGCCTGATCTACCTGGCCCTGCGCGTGTACTCGGGCCGCAGCGCGGCGCAGATCGCCGCCACCGATGCCAACTACATCGCCGACATCGGCCTGGCCAAGCACCTCTCGCCCACCCGCAGCAACGGCCTTGCCGCCCTGCTCGGCTTCATCCGCGAACAGGCCCGGCAGCGGCTGTGACCGCCGACGCTGACGCCCTGCCCGTCCCGGGCGTCTCCGAGCTGCTGCGCAACCGCGGTTTCACCGGCCTGCTGACCTATCGCCTGCTGGCGATGCTGTCCTACCAGATCGTCGCGGTGACGGTCGGCTGGCACGTCTACGAACTCACCCGCGATCCGTTCGCGCTGGGCCTGATCGGCCTGGCCGAAGTGATTCCGTATTTCTGTTTCGCCCTGTTCGCCGGCTACGCCGTCGACCACCTGCCACGGCGCAAGCTCGGCATGGCGGCGTGCCTGGGCCTGCTGGTGACGACGCTGACGCTGGCGGGGGTCGCGGCGGAAGTACTGCCGGCCGGGATCGCCGGCTTCGGCACGCTCACCATCTACGCGGCCATCGCCGTCAACGGCGTGGTCCGCGCGTTCCTGGCGCCGGTGTACATGTCGCTGTTCGCGCGCGTGCTCAAGCGCGAGCAGTTCGCGCGCGGCGCCGGCGTCAGCAGCGTGGTGATGCAGACCGGCCTGGTGATGGGCCCGGCGATGGGCGGCCTGCTGGTCGCCTGGGGCGGCAAGACGGCGGCGTACCTGGTGGCCGCCGGATTCGCCCTCGCCGCAGCGATCGCCGTGATCGCCGTGCGCGTGACCGAACCGCCGAGGCCGGCGGAACGCGCACCGGTGTTCAAGAGCATCGGCGAAGGCCTACGCTTCGTCTTCAACACCCAGGTCGTGCTGGGCGCACAGGCGCTGGACATGTTCTCGGTGCTGTTCGGCGGCGCAGTGGCGCTGCTGCCGGCGTTCATCAACGAGATCCTGCACTACGGTCCGGAAGCGCTGGGCCTGCTGCGCGCAGCGCCCGCAGCCGGCGCCGTGCTGGTCGGCATCTACCTGGCCCGACGGCCGCTGCAACGCCATGCCGGCCGCGTGCTGCTGGTGGCGGTGGCCGGTTTCGGCCTGTGCATCATCGGTTTCGCGCTGTCGCGCCACCTGTGGCTGTCGGCGCTGATGCTGATGCTGTCGGGCATGTGCGACGGCGTCTCGGTGGTACTGCGCTCGACCATCCTCCAGCTGGCCACGCCTGATCACATGCGCGGGCGCGTGTCCTCGATCAACGGCATCTTCATAGGTTCGTCGAACGAGCTGGGCGCGTTTGAATCCGGCGTGGCGGCGCGCCTGCTCGGGCTGGTGCCGTCGGTGATCTTCGGTGGCTGCATGACGCTGGCCGTGGTCGGCGCGACGGCCAAGCTGGCACCGAAGCTGCGACGGCTGGATCTGCGCGATCTGCAGTAAGCCAAAGCAACGTCCATGGGTTCCCGCCTTCGCGGGAATGACGAGCCCAGGAAATAAAAAAGCCCGGCCAAGGCCGGGCTTTTTCGTCTGCTTGAAGCGCCAGGCTCAGTCGCCCATCTGCTTCTGCAAGTGCTCCCAACGTTCCTGCGCATCGATCGTGCGCTCGGCGGTGAGGCGCGCCTCGAGACGCTCCAGGCCGATTTCCTCGCCGGTGTCGACGCAGTAACCGTAATCGCCCGAATCAACACGCTTGAGCGTGCTGTCGATCTTGCTGATCAGCTTTCGGTAACGATCGCGGGTACGCAGCTCCAGCGAGTTCTCGGTCTCGCGGGTGGCGCGTTCTGCTTCGTCACCGACATCGCGGACTTCGTCCTTGAGGTTCTCGATCGTCTGCTTGGACTCCTCGACCAGATCCGTGCGCCAACGCAGCAGGCGCTGACGGAAATACTCGAGCTGGAGCGGATTCATGTACTCCTCGTCGGTCGCCGGGCGATAGCCCGTCGGGACGATGGGGCGTCCGCTGGATTCATCGGTGGTGTACGGCACGACCTTGACCTTGCCTTTCGGCGCAGGGGCCTGCGGCTTGGCGACGACGGCGACGGCAACCTTGCCCGTCGGACGTGGAGCGGTTTTGGTCGCTGGGATACTGGCGGCCGCCGCTTTCGCAGGCGCCTTGTTGGATGCGGATTGCGTCACTGGATTCTTGGCAACTTGAGGCTTGCTTACGACCGGTTCCACCGATGCAGACTTGGTGGCCGGACGCGGTGCGGGTTTCTTGACGACGACGGGCTTGCTCTCCGGCTTGGCGGCGGGCTTGCCCTCGTTACGGGGGAGGGCCTTGCTCGGCGCGGGCTTGGCCTGGGCGGCCTGCTTCGCGGGAGCTTGCTTTGCTACTGCCGTCTTGACGGCTGCCGGCTTGGCGACCGGCTTCACGGGCGCCGCCTTTTTGGCGACCGGCTTCTTGGCCGGTACCGCCTTCCTGGCGACGGGTTTCTTGGCGACGGCCGCCTTCTTGACCGGCGCCTTCTTGGCGACCGCGGCCTTCTTGGCAGCCGGCTTCTTCGCTGGAGCCTTGGCCGGAGCCGCCTTCTTGGCGACCGGCTTCTTGCTGGCGACCTTCTTGGCGGCCGGCTTCTTGGCGACCGCCTTTTTCGCTGCGGGTTTGCTGGACACAGCCTTCTTTGCGGCCGGCTTGACGGTCTTCTTGACGGCCTTGGCGGCCTTCTTCGCGGTTTTTTTCACTGCCACGAGCGACTTGTCCTTCTGTTCCCCTGAGGACCTCCGAACCTGGGTTCGAAGGCTGAATTAAGGCCAGCGTGCTAAGGCCACAGCATGCCCCACTTTGCATCGCGGCGTACAACTGCCGGAATGCCGGTACGGAGCCATACATCGTGCCGGTTCCGCACGGTTCAAGCGAGCCACGACGGGCCGTTCGAACCTGAAGCCTTGTGACGGGAAAGCGCGCTGTTATACCCTGCCCCGGCACCTGCGGCAACCGCATATTCAAGTGCTTGACCGCATTAAGGAATCGTGATCGACCGCCTCCTCATTGCCATGCTCCGCGGCTACAAGCGCTGGATCAGTCCACTGCTGGGGCCGCGTTGTCGCTTCCATCCCACCTGCTCGGAATACGCCATGCAGGCGGTCGCCCGCTTCGGCGCCCTCAAGGGCAGCTGGCTGGCCGTCCGGCGGATCCTGCGCTGCCATCCCCTGCATCCCGGCGGGCACGATCCGGTGCCTGAGCCCCTCCACGGAAAACACTCATGTCGACACTGATCGTCAACGCCCGCCTGGTCAACGAAGGTCGCGAGTTCGATGGCGACCTGCGCATTGAAGCCGGCCGCATCGCCCAGATCGGCAGCGGACTGTCCGCCCGCGATGGCGAAACCGTGGTCGACGCCGGCGGTCGCCGACTGCTGCCTGGCATGATCGATGACCAGGTGCATTTCCGCGAACCGGGCATGGAGTACAAGGCCGACATCGCGACCGAGTCGGCCGCGGCCGTGGCCGGTGGCCTGACCACCTTCATGGACATGCCCAACACCAACCCGCCCACGCTCGATGCGGCGGCATTGGAGAACAAGTACCAGCGCGCCACCGGCCGCGCCTGGGGCAACTTCGGCTTCTACATGGGCGCGAGCAACGACAACCTCGCCGCAATCCAGTCGCTCGACCCGCGCACGGCGCCGGGCATCAAGGTGTTCATGGGTGCGTCCACCGGCAACATGCTGGTCGACAACCCGGACATCCTCGACGGCATCTTCCGCGACGCGCCGACGCCGATCATCACGCACTGCGAAGACACGCCGATGATCGATGCCGAAATGGCCCGCTACAAGGCCAAGTACGGCGACGACATCCCGCCTGCATGCCACCCCGACATCCGCTCGCGCGAAGCGTGCATCAAGTCGACCCGGCTGGCGCTGTCGCTGGCGAAGAAGCACAACTCGCGCCTGCACGTGCTGCACATCAGCACCGCCGACGAGCTGGCGCTGTTCGAGCGCGGCCCGCTGCTGCGCGGCGACGGCACCCGCAAGCGCATCACCGCCGAGACCTGCATCCATTTCACCCGCTTCGACCGCGCCGACTACGAGCGCCTTGGCAACCTGATCAAGTGCAACCCGGCGATCAAGGATGCCAGCGACCGCGAGGCGATCATCCAGGCGCTGGCCGATGACGTGATCGACGTGCTTGCCACCGACCACGCACCGCACACGCTGGAAGAAAAGGCACGTCCCTACCCGTCCGCGCCGAGCGGCCTGCCGCTGGTGCAGTACGCCCTCAATGCCGCGCTGGAGCTGGTCCACGAAGGCCGCCTGAGCACCGCCCAGGTCGTGCAGAAGTTCGCCCATGCGCCGGCGCAGCTGTTCGATGTCCAGGACCGCGGCTTCCTGCGCGAGGGCTACGCCGCCGACCTGGTGCTGATCGACGACACGCCGTTCACCGTGCAGCGCGAGGACGTGCTGTCGAAGTGCGGCTGGTCGCCATTCGAGGGCACCACGTTCCGTTCCCGCATCGCCTCGACCTGGGTCAATGGCGAGCTGGTCTGGGATGGCCGGCGCCTGGTCGGCACACCGCAGGGCCAGCGCCTGGCCTTCGATCGATGAGATTGCGCGTCGCGGCGGTACTCGCGGTGCTGGCGTTGTCCGGCGCCGCCATGGCGCAGCAGTCGCAGAAGTTCCACGCCGCGTTCCTGCCCACCAGCGTGCCGCAAGGCTCGCTGGTGATCGGTCTTGCCGCGCCCGATGCCATCGTCGAATACGACGGTCGTCGATTGCGCGTTTCGCCGGATGGAACCTTTGCGTTCGGCGTCGGCCGTGATGCCACCGGCCCGCTCTCGGTGAAGATCACCGACGGCAACGGCGACGCGGTGGTCAACACCATCGCCGTTTCCGCGCGCGACTGGCCGGTGGAGAACATCAACGGCGTGCCGCCCAAGACCGTCGACCCGCCGCCGGAAGTCGCCGCGCGCATCGAGCGCGAGCAGGCGCAGGTCACCGCCGCGCGCGTGCGCGACGACGACCGCGACGACTACGCACAGACATTCATCTGGCCGGTGCAGGGCCGCATCAGCGGGCGCTTCGGCAACCAGCGCGTCTACAACGGCACGCCCAAGTCACCGCACTCGGGCATGGACATCGCCGCGCCGACCGGCACGCCGATCAAGGCACCTGCGGCGGGCGTGGTGACATTTGCCGCACCGGACCTCTACCTCACGGGCGGCACGCTGCTGATCGACCACGGCCATGGCGTCAGTTCGAATTTCCTGCACCTGTCGCGTATCGACGTGAAGGTCGGCGACCGCGTCGAGCAGGGCCAGGTGATCGGCAAGGTCGGCGCCACCGGCCGCGCCACCGGGCCGCACCTGCACTGGGGCATGAACTGGTTCGACGTGCGGATGGATCCGTTGCTGGTGCTCGAGCACGACAGCGGCTCGTCTTCCGCGGCGAAGTGACAAACCGCCGCCGCGGCGTCAGACCGTCGCGGCAGTCGCGCGCAACCGCGAGGCGGTGTAGCCGGTGACGCGATCGCGCCCCGTCTCCTTGCTCGCGTAAAGCGCCGCATCGGCGCGCTCGAGCAGCTTCTCGACGCTCTCGCCGTGATGCAGCTCGGCGACACCCAGGCTGAGCGTGGCCGGGAACAGGCGGCCGTCGATCGACAGCGGCCGGCAATTGACCGACACGCGAAGGTTCTCGGCGACGCCAAGCGCTTCGCGCAGTTGCGTATCGGGCAGCACCACCAGGATTTCGTCGCCGCCGAAGCGGCCGACCATGTCGTAGGTGCGCAGGCGGTTGCGCGTGCGCAACGAGATGATGCGCAGGGTCTGGTCGCCGATGCGGTGGCCGTGCTCGTCGTTGATCTTCTTGAAATGGTCGACGTCGAAGAACACCACCGACAACGGTCGACGGCCGCGCTGCGCCGACTCGACCAGCGCCTCGAGCCGCTCTTCGATCGCCGATCGCGTCAGCGCGCCGGTGAGCACGTCGTACGTCGCCAGGCGGCTGGCATGGTCGCGGTCGCGACGCAGCTGGTGCATGTGGTCGGTCAGGCCAATCGTCAGCACCAGTCCGCCCAGGGCAAAGCCTATCGGCAGTGCGTATTCCAGCCATTCCGGGTTGCGCCAGCCGCCTAGCAGTTCGCCCATGCGCAGGATCACCAGCACCACCATCGGCGACCACGACAGCAGCATGAAATAGGCTTCGCGCTGGCGCTGGAAGCTGCCGACGACGCTGGCCACGAACATGATCGCCGCCGACGCCAGCAGCACCAGGTTGGCGGTGAGTGCAATCGCGCTGGCGGCGCTGGCAACCGTCGCCAGCATCAGGACCAGCAGCACGCCGTTGCAGCAATGCAGCGCGCGCATCAGGCGCGGTTGCCGATCCGGCAGGCTCAGGTAGAAGGCCAGGAAGCTGTTGCTCGCCAGCACCGTCAGCATGCCGAACATGCGGCCCACGCGCGGGTCGTAGCCGATCAGGTCGGCCAGCCAGGGCAGGATCCGCAGTTCGCCGCCAATGCAGGCCTGGTACAGCGCCTGGGCGAGCATGGCCATGCACAGATAGGCGTAGCTGCGTTCGCCGATGCCGATCCAGAAACCGAAGGCGAGCATGGCCAGCACCAGCAGCGTGCCCAGCACCAGCGTGCGCAGGGCGACGTGGCGCAGGTCGTGGCGATGGACGTCTGCCAGCGATTCGACGTCCACCGGCATCGGCGTCGGGCTCAGCATGTGCACCCGAAGGTAGATCTGCTCGCCCGTCGCCAGGCCCTGCGGCAGCGGAACCACCAGCGCCCGCGTCGAGACGGTGCGATCGGCGACATCACCGATCAGGCCACGGCGCACCGGCATGGCTTCGCCGGGTCGCCAGACTTCGACCTGGTTGAGGTGAGGGAAGCGCAGCACGAGGTTGGGCGCGTCGGCCGGTGCCACTGCTTCGCGCGCGGTCAGTCGCCACCAGCGCGGTTGCGACGAGGTCTCGTATACGGACTGGCCTTCGACCTGGGCGAACTCGCCGTCAAGTTCGCCTGCCAGCACCTGCACCGGGAGCGGATCGCCTTCCATGCGCGCCACGTCGAAAGGCTGCGCCGACACTGAGGTCGCCACCAGCATTCCCAACACGGCAACTGCGGCTTGCCACCACCGACGCGCGGGTTTCCCCATGATCCGGACCGGCCCCTGGTTTCGCAGTCAGCATAGCCCAACTGAGACGACCGTCGCGAAACCGCCCGGCGGAGCGGGCGTGCCTATCGTCGAATAAGGGCCGCTCTGCGGCCCGTCACAAGGGGGGGCTGGCGTTACGCCTGCGCGCCCTGGCCGCTGACCCGCGCCACTGCGTCGTGCGCGTGCAGGCTTTCGAAATGGGCCACTTCGGCGTCGAAACGCTCGATCCGCGGATCGGCCGACAGGGCGGCGGCGACGCGGCGGGCGGCGTCCTCGCAGAACATCAGGTTTTCGGCATTGAGGCGGGCAAAGGCCTGCTCGTCCTCGCGCTTGACCGCAGTCTGCACGGGGGTTCCGAGCGCCTGCTCGAGGGCGTCGATCAGCGCCGCCAGCGGCAGTTCGTCGAACGCCGGGCGCAGCTCGACGCGCACGTCGGCGCGGCTGCGCTGCGCGTGCGGGGTTGCGGCCAGGCCACGCTCGGATGCCAGCCACTCGCCGACGACAGCGTTCGACAGCGGCCGGGCGCCGGCGAAATCCTCGGCGAAGCGGTCGGCATTGAGCTGGCGCGACAGCGCCGCCGAAGCCGGGCACGTGCTGGAGTATTCGACCGCGAAGCGCAGTGCCAGGTGCAGATGGCCTTCGCGCAGGCTGGCGTCGATCTCGACCGGATAGCGCTTCCAGCCGGCGTTGTCGCTGGCCAGGGCCTGGCGCAACAGCAGCTGCTCGTAGCGGACCACCAGCCGTGCGGCACTGGAAATGCCGCCCTGGTTGTCGATCAGCGTCTGCAGCACGCGGCGCAGGCCGGCCGGCGTGACCGTCTCGCTGGCGAAGGCGTTCTGCAGCTGCAGGTACATCCGCGACATATGGATGCCGCGGGCGTTGGCGTCCTTGAGGTCGACCGAGACGTCGACCGAGGCGGCGACGGTCATGGTCTCGCCATTGGCCGAGGCCACGCGCAGCGGCAGGGCGATGTTGGACATGCCGACCCAGTCGAGCGGTCGCGCCGCGGCGGCGGCGTCGAAGGCGACATCGGGCAGACGGCGCGGGGTTTGCGGGATCGTGGTCACGGCAAGGGATATGGGGTTGGCGCGGGGGAGCGCAAGCCGGGCCATTGTAGCGGCCAGCCGTGACCGCCTCGCCGCGGTGCCCTGCAACAGTCCGTTGCGGGGCCGCCGCTGGGATGGGCCGCTGCCGGCCTCAGCTGCGGGCCACGTTCTTCAGCCTCGGGCGCCACGCCAGGCGCCAAGGACCGCGCTCCAGGGCGGCAGCGGCAGCGCCGCATCACCCCGGCGCAGGCGCTGGCGGGCAAGCGCCGACCACACCCGGCGCGGCAGGGTGGCAGCCCGCGCGGCGGGCCAGCCCTGCAGCAGCTCGGCCGCCCAGGCACTGGCCACCGGCTGGCTGCCGGCACGGGCCAGCGTCGCCAGCGGCGCGGCGGCCTCGCCGACGTGCGCCAGTCGCGAATACAACAGGCCGGCGGCGACGGTCACTTCGGCCTGTTCCACACGGTCCGACGACTCGGCCACGCCGGCGAACAGCGACGACTCGATGACCGCGACGGCATGCGCGAACGGTCGCAGCGAAGCAAAAGCGTCATCGCGATCGCGCGGGCGCTCACGACTTTCGCGCAGATACGGCAGCGCGGTGGCCAGCGTCAGCCAGGGTGCCGGCAGCTTCTGCAGGGCGATGCCGAGCGGATGACGTCGTGCGCCCAGTGTCCAGCCGCGCAGTTCTTCGGCCCACCACGCCAGCTTGGCCTCGCCCGGGCGCGCATCGCTGCCGCCCCACGCCGCGTCGGTCAGCTCCTGCAACAGCGTCGCCCAGGCCAGGGCGACCTCGCGTTGCGCCTGCGGCACGAACACCTGTACCACCGCCCACTCGGGCCAGCGCGCGCGGAACTTGTCGAGGAAGCTGTCGAGCGCGTCGAGGCTTGCACCGTCGCCCGCCGCGGGCATCGGCTCGCTCATCGCGGCACCGGCCAGGTGGCGGCGTCGACCAGCTCGCCCGCGGTTTCGATCATGACGTCGCCCTGCCATGCCACCGGATCGTCGCCGTCGAGGCGATAGCCCCACAGCGCGACCACCGACGGCATGCCGGCGGCGCGAGCCGCCTGGATGTCGCGTTCGTCGTCGCCGACATAGATGCACTGCGACGGCTCGATGCCGATGCGCTCGGCAGCAACGGTCAGCGGCAACGGGTCAGGCTTGCGCCTTGCCAGGGTGTCGCCACCGATGAGCACCGCGCAGCGCTGCTCCCAGCCCAGCACCGGCATGAGCTGGCGGGCCAGGTATTCGGGCTTGTTGGTGACGATGCCCCAGGTGCTGCCGGCCGCTTCGAGCGCAGAAAGCATCGCATCGACACCGTCGAAGAGTCGGCCATGGCGCCCGAGCTCGCGCTCGTAATGCCCCAGGAATTCCGGGATCCAGCTTTCGCGCTGCGCGTCATCCACGTGCGGGAATGCCGCCGCGACCATCGCCCGTGCGCCTTTCGAGACATGCGGGCGCAGTTGGTCGAGCGGCATCGGCGGCTGGCCGCGCGCGGCGCGCATGGCATCGATGGCGGCGACCATGTCCGGCGCGCTGTCGAGCAGCGTGCCGTCGAGATCGAACAGGACGGCGCGAGGAAAAGCGTGTGCCGGCATGGTTCAGGCGTCCGGCTTGCGCGCGCACGCCAGGTAATTGACGTCGGTGCGGCCGATCACGCGGGCGCTGTTGCGCCACGGCTCGTACATCAGGCCGCTGACGTCTTCCAGTTGCATGCCGGCGGCGCGCAGCCACGCGCCAAGTTCGGAAGGCTTGATGAAATCGCGGTACTGATGGGTGCCGCGCGGCAGCACGCGGGCCACGTACTCGGCACCGACAATGGCCAGGGCGAACGCCGCCGGCGTGCGGTTGAGCGTGGACAGGAACAGGCGTCCGCCCGGACGCAGCAACGTCGAGCAGGCGCGGATGATCGACCCCGGATCGGGCACGTGCTCGAGCATCTCCATGCAGGTGATGGCATCGAACTGGCCCGGCATCTCCTCGGCCAGCGACTCCACCGACTGCAGCCGGTAGTCGACCTTCACGCCGGTCTCAAGCCCATGCAGGCGCGCGACCTTGACCAGCTCGGGGGCCAGGTCGAGCGCCGTGACCTGCGCGCCCTCGCCCGCCATCGCCTCGCTGAGCAGGCCGGCGCCGCAGCCGACGTCGAGCACGCGTGCGCCGCGCAGCGACGTGCGCTGGGCGACGTAGCCCAGTCGCGCCGGATTGAGCGCATGCAGCGCCTTCTGCGGCCCCTGCGGGTCCCACCAGCGCTGCGCGAGCGCACCGAACTTGTCGAGCTCGGCCTGGTTGAAGTTGCTGTCGCTGGATTGGGATGAAGCGCTCATGCCTTCGAACCTCGGGAAAAATTCTGCCGCGTCACGACAGTCTGATCGCCGCGATCCGCGTGCGCCACTGCTTGGCATTGGCGACCAGCGCCTGCTCGTCCATGTCGACCAGCATGCGCCCACGCAGCTTGGCCTGTCCGGCAATCCAGACATCGCTCACCTGCTGGCGCCCGGTCGCGTAGATCAGCTGCGAGATCACATGGTGCAGCGGCTGGGTCTCGATCTGGTCCAGGTCGATGCAGACCAGGTCGGCCTGCTTGCCGACCTCAATCGAGCCGACTCTGGTTTCATAGCCCAGCGCGCGTGCGCTGCCGAGCGTGGCCGCATGCAGCGCGCTGGCCGCATCGAGCGCCGACGCGTCCGATGCGACCGCCTTGGCCAGCAGCGCGGCCGTGCGGGTCTCGCCGAACATGTCCAGGTCGTTGTTGCTGGCGCAGCCGTCGGTGCCGATGGCGATGTTGACGCCGGCCTTCTGCAGCTTGCCGACCGGGCAGAACCCGGACGCCAGCTTGAGGTTGGATTCCGGGCAATGGGCGACGCTGACGCCGCGCTGCGCGCACAGCTCGATCTCGGCGTCGTTCAGCTGCGTCATGTGCACGGCGATCAGGCGGTCGTTGACCAGGCCCAGCCGATCGAGGCGCGCCAGCGGGCGCTGGCCGTGCTTCTCGTGCGACTCGGCCACTTCGTGCGCGGTCTCGTGCGTGTGCAGGTGCACCGGCACGTCGAGCTGGTCGGACAGCATGCGGATGCGTTCGAAGTTCGCATCCGACACCGTGTACGGCGCGTGCGGCGCGAACGTGGTGCTGACGAGGGCGTCGTCGCGCCACTGGTCGTGCACTTCGCCGGCACGGTCGAAATACTCGTCGGAGGACTTCGCCCACGCGGTCGGGAAATCGATCACCGGCAAGCCGACGCGCGCACGGAACCCGTGGCGCTTGTAGACCGCGGCCTGCACGTCGGGGAAGAAGTAGTTTTCGTTGGCGCAGGTGGTGCCGCCGCGGAGCATCTCGGCGATCGCCAGGGCGATGCCGTCGGCGACGAACTCCGGCCCGATCACCGCGCCTTCCACCGGCCAGATGTGGCCCTGCAGCCACTCCATCAGCGGCAGGTCGTCGGCTATGCCGCGCAGCAGCGTCATCGGGTTGTGGGTGTGGGCGTTGATCAGGCCCGGGATCAAGGCCGCTTCCGGCCGCGAGACGGTCTCGGTGGCGATGAACCGCGTGCGCGCTTCGCGGGTCGGCAGCAACGCGACGATGGCGCCATCGCGGACGGCCACTGCATGGTCCTCCAGGACCACCCCGTGCGGCTCGACCGGCACCACCCATCCGGCTTCGATCAACAGGTCGCAGGCTTCGGGGCGGGTGTCGGGATGCATGGGGGTCCTTGTTCCGTCATTCCCGGCTTGCGCCGGGATGCCGTTCAACTGCACGCCCGCTGCGCGGACGCCTGGATCCCGGCTTTCGCCGGGATGACGATTGGGCGAAGCCGTGGCCGCGAAGCGGCCACGGGCCAAATCGTCACTTCACCCGGCTGACGTACTCGCCCGAGCGGGTGTCGACCTTGATGATTTCGTCCTGGCCGACGAACAGCGGCACGCGGACCACGGCGCCGGTTTCCAGCGTCGCCGGCTTGCCGCCGCCGCCAGAGGTGTCGCCACGCACGCCCGGATCGGTCTCGACGATCTTCAGCTCGACGAAGTTCGGCGGCTGCACTGCGATCGGGGTGCCGTTCCACAGCGTCACCACGCAGTCTTCCTCGCCCTTGAGGTACTTCTCGGCGCCGCCCATGCCGGCCTTGTCGGCCTGGACCTGCTCGAACGACTCCTGGTTCATGAAGTGCCAGTACTCGCCGTCGGAGTACAGGTACTGCATGTCGGTGTCGACGACGTCGGCCTGCTCGACGCTGTCGGTCGCCTTCATGGTCATTTCGACCACGCGGCCCGACTTGATGCTGCGGTACTTCACGCGGGTGAAGGCCTGGCCCTTGCCCGGCTTGACGTATTCAGTGTCGGTGATGATGCACGGGTCGTTGTTGACCAGGATCTTCTGGCCGTTCTTGACGTCGTTCATGCCCAGGGTGGCCATGGGTGCAACTCCTGCTACTAGATGAAAAGGTGTCTTGGCGCCGGCGGCCGGGATCATCGGGACCCCTGCAGCGGCTAGAATGGCGGGTTGTTGTGCCGGGCCCGAGGCCGCGGCGCAAGGAAAACCGGTCCGACATGATACCCGCAGCCCCCATCGCAGTGCAGCCCGCCGCCCTTCCCCACACGCCCGTCGCACAACGCTGGCAACAGCTGTGGCGCGAGGCCGTGCGTGATTCACGCGAGTTGCTCGCCCTGCTGGGGCTGGAAGACGCTGGCCTGGCCATCTCCGACGAGGCCGCGGCCCAGTTCCCGCTGCGGGTTCCGCGCGGCTTCGTTGCCCGCATGCGCCACGGCGACCCGAACGATCCGCTGCTCCGGCAGGTCCTGCCGCTGGATGCGGAAATGCAGCCGATGCCGGGATTCAGCCTCGACGCGGTCGGTGACGGCGCGGCCAAGGCCGGCAATGGCGTGATCCGCAAGTACCGCGGCCGCGCCCTGCTGGTCACCACCGGCAGCTGTGCGATCCATTGCCGCTACTGCTTCCGCCGCCACTTTCCCTACGCCGAGGAAACCGCCGCTGCCGGCGGCTGGCGCGAGGCGGTGGCGCTGATCGCGCAGGACCACGACATCGACGAGGTCATTCTGTCCGGCGGCGACCCCTGGTCGCTGGCCACGCCGAAGCTGGCGGAGCTGACCGACGCCCTGGCCGGCATCGCGCACCTCAAGCGCCTGCGCGTGCACACGCGCCTGCCCGTGGTGCTGCCCGAGCGGGTCGACGACGCCCTGCTGGGCTGGCTGCGGTCGCTGCCCTGGCCGGTCACCGTGGTGCTGCACGCCAACCACGCCAACGAGTTCGATGCCGACGTCGATGCGGCGCTGGCACGGCTGCGCAGCACCGGAGCCACCCTGTTGAACCAGGCGGTCCTGCTGCGCGGCGTCAACGACTCCGTCGATGCCCTGGCCGAACTGAGCGAACGCGGCCTCGCCGCCGGCGTCCTGCCCTACTACCTGCACCAGCTCGACCGCGTCCAGGGCTCGGCCCATTTCGAGATCAGCGACGAGGCCGCCCTGCGCCTGCACCGCGAACTGGCGGCGCGCCTGTCGGGTTATCTCGTGCCACGGCTGGTGCGCGAAGTGGCCGGCGATCCCGGCAAGCGTCCGCTGCAACCATGACCGCCCCATGAAACCCCGCCCCCTAAACCGGCACCCGTCCCGTTTCCGCCCCTGCCGCGTGGACTCGTCCCGCGGTTCGTGTCATAAAACCGGCTTGGGGAGGTGACGCAATGCAATTCGGCAAAGATACGGCGCTGCGCCTGCTGATCGTCGACGATAGCGTCGAAGCAGCCGAGGCCATCGTCAGCGGGCTGCGCAACAGCGGTATCGCGGTGCGCCCGTCGCGACCAGAAAACGAGGCCGAACTGGCCAGCATGATCGGGCAGCACCCGCCGGACATCGTGCTGGCGGCGCGCGAGGCGCGCGTCGTGCCGATCACCAAGGTCATGCAGGCGGTCGACGCCAGCGCCAAGGACCTTCCGGTGTTGATGCTGATCGACAGCATCGACGACACGCGCCTGCTCGAGATGTTCACCCTCGGCGCCCGCGGCGTGATCCTGCGCGGCCACGCCGACCACATCCAGAGCCGGGTCCGTCGCGAATGGGCCGACCTCGAGGCGCGCCGCTCGCTGCGCCGCCTGGAAGCGCAGGTCCGCGAAACCGAGCGCCGCTGCGATTCGCTCATCGACTCCTCGCGCGAGCCGATCGCCTACATCCACGAAGGCATGCACATCCGCGCCAACCCGGCGTACCTGGAAATCTTCGGCTTCGAGACCTTCGAAGACATCGAAGGCATGTCCCTGCTCGACCTGATCGCGCCGCAGAAGGTCGACGGCTTCAAACAACTGCTCAAGCAGATCGGCAAGGGCGAGGCCCCGCCGCGCCACGAGACCGAGGCCCGCACCCTGGACGGCAGCCATTTCCCGGCCTCGATGGAGTTCACCCAGGCCAGCTACGAAGGCGAGTCCTGCCTGCAGGTGATCCTGCGTCGGCAGGAAATCGACCCCGAGCTCGCCCGCGAGGTCGAGGAGCTGCGCCAGCGCGACCAGGTCACCGGCCTGCTCAACCGCGCCACGTTCCTGCGCGCGCTCGAGGATGCCGTTGCCGATGCCGCGCAGAACGCCACCCACCATGGCCTGCTGCTGATCGAGCCCGACCACTTCAACCGCCTGCTCCAGGACATCGGCCTGGACGCCGCCGACTCCCTGATCGCGGCGATGGCGCAGCGCCTGCGCGCCGCACTGGGCCCGAACGACGTGGCGGCGCGCTTCGGCGAGCACCAGTTCGCCGTGCTCACCAGCAACAGCAACCACAAGAACAGCATGGGCCTGGCCGAAAGCCTGCGGGCGGCATTCGCCGACCACGTGCTGGAAACGGCCGACCGCTCGCTCAGCACCACCGTCAGCATCGGCGGCGTTCTGATTGGCGAAAAAATCGCCAGCGTGACCGCCGTGCTCGGCAAGGCCAGCCAGTGCGTGCAGTCGGCCAGCGGCGTCGGCGGCAACCGCACCGACCTGTTCGACCCGGGCGCAGCCGACCGCGCCGAGGAAGAGCGCGTCGAAGCCTGGGTCACGCGCATCCGCGATGCGCTCGACGCTGATCGCTTCGTGATGGATTACCAGCCGCTGATCGGCCTGCATGGCGAGCCGATCGAGATGTACGAGGCCTACCTGCGCCTGCGCGGCGAGCACGGCGAGCTGGTCCCGCCGCTCACCTTCCTGCAGATCGCCGAGGAGCACGGGCTGCTGTGGGAAATCGACCGCTGGGTCGTGGGCAAGGCGATCGCGGTGATCGGCGAGCGCATCCGCGCCGGCAAGCAGACCACGATGCTGGTCAAGATCACCCAGGCGTCGTTGCAGGACAACACCCTGCAGCAGTTCATCCAGGAGCAGCTGGCGCGGCACGGCGCCGACGGTCGCCAGCTGGTGCTGCAGCTGCCCGAGTCGAAGGTGTTCACGCACCTGCGCGCGGCGCAGGAGTTCCAGGCCAAGGTCGCCCAGTACGGGGTGCGCGTGGGGCTGGAGCAGTTCGGCGTCGGCCTCAACTCGTTCCAGCTGCTGAGCCACTTCGACGCAGCGCTGCTGAAGATCGACCGCAGCTACATGGAAGACCTGACCGCCAATCCGGACCACCAGCAGCGCGTGCGCGAGATTGCCGAGAAGGCACGCGAGCTGGGCAAGATCACCATCGCCGAGTTCGTCCAGGATGCGGGCAGCATGAGCATCCTCTTCGGCGCGGGCATCGACTATGCGCAGGGCAACTTCCTGGCACCGCCGGGGCCGGTGATGGACTACGAGTTCTGAACCCGCAGATGGGTCCCGGCGTTCGCCGGGATGACGGCAAAAAAAAGCCCGCCAATCGGCGGGCTTTTTCGTTGGCCCGGTAAGCCGCGATCAGCTCACCACGGTGCCGCGCACCTGCTCGAGCGGCGCGTTGCGCAGCGTCTGGATGCGCTCTTCCAGCGGCGGGTGGCTCATCAGCAGACGGCGCAGGCCGTGGCCGACGCCACCGCTGATGCCGAAGGCCTGGACGGTCTTGGGCAGCGTGCTTTCACCGTAGGTCTGCGACAGGCGCTGCAGCGCGGCGATCATCTTGTCGCGGCCCGCCAGGCGGGCACCGCCGGCGTCGGCGCGGAACTCGCGGTGACGCGAGAACCACATCGCGATCATGCTGGCGAACAGGCCGAAGATCATGTCGAGCACGAATACGATCACGTAGTAACCAATGCCCGGGCCGCCCTCGCGGTTGCCGCTGAGGTAGCTGTCGATGACGCGGCCGACGACACGCGCCAGCACGATCACGAACGTGTTGAGCACGCCCTGGATCAGCGCCATCGTCACCATGTCGCCATTGGCGACGTGGCTGACTTCGTGGCCGAGGACGGCTTCGGCCTCGTCACGGTTCATCGCGCGCAACAGGCCGGTCGATACCGCGACCAGGGAGTTGTTGCGGCTGGGGCCGGTGGCGAACGCATTGATTTCCGGACCGTCGTAGATGGCCACTTCCGGCATCTTGATGCCGGCGGCCTCGGCCTGGCGGCGGACGGTGTTGACCAGCCACTGCTCGGACTCGTTGCGCGGCTGCTCGATGACGTGGGCGCCGGTGCTGCGCTTGGCGATCCACTTGGAGGTCATGAGCGAGATGAGCGAACCACCGAAGCCGAACACGGCGGCGAACACCAACAGGCCACCCTGGCCCGACAGGTTGTAGCCCATGCGTCCGAGCACGGCCATCACGACGCTGAGCAGGGCCAGGACCGCCAGGTTGGTGGCGAGGAACAGGGCGATGCGTTTGAACATGACAGGAACCTTTCGCGCACCATGCGCGTTACCAAGGGAAAATGTGGCACGCTGGCGTTGAATTCAAGTGAAACCCCACGCGCGCGCTTTGCCAGACGAGTCCGCAGTGACCCTTACGCCCGCCACCTACCGCGGCCGCTTCGCGCCCTCGCCTACCGGCGACCTGCATTTTGGCTCACTGCTGGCCGCTTTCGGCAGCTGGTTGCTGGCCCGTCAGGCGGGTGGACGCTGGCTGGTACGGGTCGAAGACCTTGACCCACCACGGGAAGTGCCCGGTGCCGCCCGTCGCCAGCTCGATGCGCTTGAGGCCTTCGGCCTCCATGCCGACGAGGACGTTGTCTGGCAGAGCCGGCGCAGCGACCTCTACCAGGCCGCACTCGACCGCCTGCTCGAGCAAGGCAGCGCCTTTTACTGCCATTGCAGCCGCACCGACCTGATCGTCGCCGCCGGTGTCCACCGCGCCTGCGTGGCACGGCCGGAACGGCCCGACCCGGCGGTGCGCCTGCGCGTCGCCGATGGCAGCGTCGTCGCGTTCGACGACCTCGTCGTCGGCAGCTACCGCCAGGATGTCGCGCGCAGCGTGGGCGACTTTGTATTGCGTCGCGCCGACGGTTACTGGGCCTACCAGCTGGCGGTGGTCGTCGACGATGCCGAGCAGGGCATCACCGACGTAGTGCGTGGCGCCGACCTGCTCGACTCGACGCCGCGCCAGATCCTGTTGCAGCGCGCGCTCGGCCTGCCGACGCCGCGCTATGCGCACCTGCCGCTGGTGCTCGGGCCGGACGGGCGCAAGTTGTCCAAGTCCGATGCGGCGCAGCCGGTCGACCGCGACAACCCGCTGCCCACCCTGCGCGCGGCGTGGCAGCGCCTCGGTCAGGACCCGTCGGTGCTCGCCGATGCCGGCACCCTGCCCGACCTGCTCGACCGTGCGGTGGCCGCGTTCGTGCCCGCTTCCATCCCGGCGCAGGCGCCGCCCGCGCGCGAGTTGTCATTTGCGCCGGTCACCATGGACGCTGCGGGCACATCACCATTCCCCTAGGCACCACCCCCTAGAATCGCATTCACCGGCCGCGACCGAGCGGTCGGCACACAAGGAGACGACCTCATGCAGTCACGCGTAGCCCTGGTCACCGGCGGTACCGGCGGCATCGGCAGTTCGATCGTCCAGCGCCTGGCGCAGGCGGGTCATCGGGTCGCCACCAACTACCGTGACGAAGGCCGGGCACGGGCCTGGCAGGCGCAGATGCGCGAACGCGGCGTCGAGGTGGCGCTCGCCCAAGGCGACGTTTCGTCGCCCGAACAGGCGCAGGCGCTGATCGAACAGATCGAGCGCGACCTCGGCCCGATCGAAGTGCTGGTCAACAACGCCGGCATCACCCGCGACTCGACCTTCCATCGCATGACGCCGATGCAGTGGAACGAGGTGATCGGCACCAACCTCAACTCCTGCTTCAACGTCACCCGCCCGGTGATCGAAGGCATGCGCGAGCGCAAATGGGGCCGCATCGTGCAGATCAGCTCGATCAACGGACTCAAGGGCCAGTACGGCCAGGCCAACTACGCCGCGGCCAAGGCCGGCATGCACGGCTTCACGATTTCGCTGGCGCGCGAGAACGCCCGCTTCGGCATCACCGTCAACACGGTTTCGCCTGGTTACGTCGCGACCGACATGGTGATGTCGGTGCCGGAGGAAGTGCGCGCCAAGATCGTCGCCGAGATCCCGACCGGACGCCTGGGCACGCCGAACGAGATCGCCTACGCGGTGTCGTTCCTGGTTGCCGAAGAGGCGGCCTGGATCACCGGTTCCAACCTCGACATCAACGGCGGCCACCACATGGGCTGGTGAGTCGTCGCGCGTTGGCGGCGACCGACCTGACCGGTCGCTGATCGGCCGGTCGCTGCCGACCTGCCCTGCACGCCACCGCCGGGCCGCGCCCCCCATTCACCCCACGGGAGTGCCTTGCGCCAGTTGCAAGCCCTGCCGGCCTGCGCCATGCTGCGAAGCACCACGATTTAGAGCCAATGCTCCATGGCATCGATGCGCGTCATCAAGAAGTATCCGAACCGCCGGCTCTACGACACCGAGATTTCCAGTTACATCACCATTGAGGACGTGCGCCAGCTCATCGTCGACGGCGAGGAGTTCGAGGTGCGCGATGCGCGCAGCGGCGACGACCTCACCCGGCAGGTGCTGTTGCAGATCATTGCCGAACACGAACAGGACGGGGAGCCGGTCCTGTCGACGCAGTTGCTGAGCCAGATCATCCGCTTCTACGGCGACTCGCTGCAGGGTTTCATGGGCAGCTACCTGGAGCGCTCGATGCAGGTCTTCCTCGACCAGCAGCAGCAGTTCCGCAACCAGATGGGCGGCATCCTCGGCCAGACTCCGTGGGCGCTGATGAACCAGCTCACCGAGCGCAACCTGGCGATGTGGAACGAGTTCCAGCGCAACCTGTCGAGCACGGTCGGCCAGAGCCCGAACCCGCCGGCCGCGAACAGCAGCAAGCCGAAAGCCGACACCAAGCGCTAAGCCCAAAAACCCTCTCCCCTTGTGGGAGAGGGACAGGCCGCAATGCGGCCAGGGAGAGGGTTAGCGCTGCGCGCCTCCCCTCATCCGCCCCTTCGGGGCACCTTCTCCCACAAGGGGAGAAGGGGATCACATCACTACTTGCAGTACTGCGCGCGGAACTGCTCCGCCTGCGGCATCAGCGACTGCAGCACCTGGATGCGATTGGCCGGGTCCGGGTGCGTCGAGGCAAACTCCGGCGGACGCCCGCCGCCCTCCAGCTGCGACATGCGCTCCCACAGCGGGATCGCTTCCTGCGGGTTGTAGCAGGCCGCCGCCGCCAGCATCAGCCCGACCTTGTCGGCCTGCGTCTCGTGATTGCGCCCGTACGGCAGGATCAGCCCGTACTGCGCGCCCGCGCCCAGCGCGGCCATGATCGCCTGTTGCTGGCCCGGGTCCATGCCGCCCATGGCCATGCCGGCCGCCATCTGCCCCATCTGCACCAGCTTCTGCTGCGCCATGCGCTGCGAGCCGTGGCGCAGCAGCGCGTGGGCAATCTCGTGGCCCATCACCACCGCCATGGCGTCGGCGTTCTTCGCCACCGGCAGCAAGCCGGTGTAGACCGCCATCTTTCCGCCGGGCAGGCAGAACGCATTGGCCTGGTCGGACTGGATCACCGCGACGTCCCACTGGAACGACTGGAAGTCGACCGGCACTTCCTGTTTGTTCTGCGCCGCCAGGGCCGAGGTCACCTGCGGCACGCGCGCGATCAGGCGCTGCGCGATCTCGCGTATCTGCTGGCTGACCTGGGCATTGGCGGGCAACAGCGCGCCCTGCGCATTGGCATCACCCAGTACCTGCTGGAACGCCTGCGCGCCGAGCTGCACTTCTTCTTCGGCGGTGGTGCCGTAGTGCGCGGTCTCGCCGGTGTAGGGGTCGACCTTGGCGCTGCCGAACCACTGCCAGGCGGCGTAGCCGGCAAACAGGATCAGGATCCACCAGCGCATGCCACCGAAACCGCGCCGCGGCCGGCCCTGCTGACGCACACCACCCAAGGGGTCTGTCCTCATCTCCGCCCTCCTCGTCCATCCTGGATCCGTGCACTTTAAGCCGAGGGGCGTGAGGATTGCATTCCCCTGTTCAGATTTCGCGCACGACCCGGAATCCGATGCGCGCGCTCGTCACGTTGGCGTCGCTTTCCTGCCGCCATGCCGAGCGCGTCTGCGCCGGCGAACTCGCCCATGAACCGCCGCGCACCACTCTCGAACGGCATCCGGGGTTGAGCCAGGCCGCGCCGTCGCGCGGGGCCCGGCGGTAGGTGTCGTGCCAGCAGTCGACCACCCACTCGCTGACGTTGCCCGACAGGTCATGCACGCCAAAGGCATTGGCACGGTAGCTGCCGACGGGGGCCGGGCCCCAGGCGCCGTCGCCATAGCCGGCAAACGCGTTGTTCCAGCGGCGGCCGCTCGGCGACGCGTCGCGGGCACCGGTGAAGTTGCCCGAGCGCACCGGCGGCGTGCCATCGCCCCACGGGTATCGCCTGGCGTTGCCGGCACGCAGCGCGTACTCGAACTCGGCTTCGCTGGGCAGCCGGTAGCGCTGTCCGGTCTGCGCCGACAGCCACTCGGTGTAGGCGATCGCATCCTTGGCACTGATATGGACCACCGGCATGTTGTCGGCGGCCGGATTGCCGGCGTAGTCGGACTGCCAGTCGACGTTGCCACGGCGGACGAAGTTGCCGCTGCGCTCGTCGTAGGCGTTGGAATAGCCACGCCGCGTGGCCCGCGCGCGGTGCTTGCTCGCGGTCATGAAGCGACGGAACTCGCCCACGGTTATTTCCGTGCGCGACATCGCCAGGCCACGCTCGAAGCGGATGTTGCGCAGCGGCCGCTCGGCGTCGCTGGAGTCGATCTCGCCCTCGGGCGCGCCCATGCGGAAGGCACCGTGCGGGATCACCACCAGTTGCGGCCCGCGGCCACCGCCCTGCATCGCGTCGGTGAACGCCTGGCCGGGGCGGAACAGGCCGTAATGCGTGGCCAGGTCGATGCGTTCGCGCAGTTCGCGCGCGGCCGGATCGCCGGCCGGGGCGATGCGCAGCATCACGGCCAGCAGTCGTCGTGCTTCATCGACACTGGCATTGCGGGTGAGCACGGTGATGCCGGCATCGCGCAATGCATTTACCCGCGCGATGCGCTGCATCGCGACACGGGCGCGGGCGTCATCGACGCTGGCAAACCCCGGGCGCACTTTCGCCGCGATGTCGAGTTCGCGCTGGGCAGCTTCGTAATCATCGTGGTCGGCGGCGACTTCAGCGCGCCGGATCAACGCGCTCTCCACCGCCGCGATGCCCTGGCTGGCGCGCTGGTCGCCCGGGCGCAGTTCTAGCGCCTGGTGGAAATAGGCCAGCGCCGTGCCGTCGCCACCCTCCACGCCGAGGCGACCGGCGTTGAGTGCCTCCTCGCCCAGGCGATTGGCTTCCTGCGCCTGGTCGGACTTGTCGAGGCGTGCAAGGTAGGCCATCACCTTGGCATCGTCCGGGGCGACCGCACGCGCGACCGCGGCGATCTCGTGCGCACGGCGCAACGACAGCGGATCGCGATCGATGGCCCCGAGGGCTTCGTTGCCCTTGCCGAGCAGGCTGGCCGTGGCGCGGCGCAGGCCCGCCTCGACGGCGGCGTCGTCTGGCGCAAACCGGCGCAGGGCCAGGTACAACGGGATCGCATGGTCGTCGCTGCCGAACAGATGCCCGGCCTTGAGGGCCGCGGCGGCATCGGCTTTCAGCTGCTTGAAGTTGCCATCGTTGACCTCGACTGCCGGCGCCCGCCACGGCGGCACCGGCGACACCGCCTGGTCGGCACTGATGGTCACGATCGGCGCGCGGGCGCCGGCGGCCTCGCGGGACGAGCCGGACGGCTCGCGCGAACAGCCCGACATCACAGCCAGCATGGCGGCGAAAGCCAACAACGGTGCGCGCAATCGTCCTCCTCGCCTCATGCCGGGACACTTGGGTGCGTCGAAAGTAGGCTATTGTCGCCCGCCCCGGCAACCTCGCCACCCCCTTCCCCGCTTACCATCCCCACATGCCTGTCGCCTGGATCACCGACCCCGCCGCCCTCCGCGCCCACTTCGACAGCGCGCCGCCGGCGCGGATCGGACTGGACACCGAGTTCATCCGCGAGCGCACTTTCTGGCCGCAACTGGCACTGGTGCAGATCGCGATCGAGCGCGGCGAAGACGAGCCGCAGATACTCCTGATCGATCCGCTCGCGCCCGGCATCCTCGCCGCGCTGACGCCGATCCTCGCCGACGAATCCATCGTCAAGGTGATGCACAGCCCCAGCGAAGACCTGGTGGCTTTCCGCCATTCCTGCGGCGTGGTGCCCAAGCCCTTGTTCGACACCCAGCTCGCCGCCGCACTGGCCGGCATCGGCGCCGGCCTGGGCTACCAGAAGCTGGTGGAGCAACTGACCGGCATCACTCTGGCCAAGGGTGAAACGCGTTCGGACTGGCTGCGTCGCCCGCTGTCGCCGGCCCAGCTCGAGTACGCCGCCGACGACGTGCGCCATCTGTTCGAGATGCACGACCAGCTGCAGTACCGGCTGCAGGAACTCGGCCGCAGCGCGTGGCTGGTCGAAGACGCCGCACGCACCGTGATCAACGCCGAGAACGAAGGTCCGGAACGCTGGCCGCACGCGACCATGCGCAGCGCCCAGTTCCTCGAACGCGACGCACAGCTGCGCCTGTTGCGCCTGCTGCGCTGGCGCGACACCTACGCGCGCGACAACGACCGCCCGCGCAACTGGATCCTCGACAACGAATTGGCCGTCAACCTCGCCCGCAACCCACCGATGGACCGCGCCGGGCTGCAGCGTGATCTCGATGCGCACCCGAAGGCGCCGCGCAAGCTCGGCGATGCAGTGTGGGCTGCCTTGAACACCCCGCTGCCGGATGAAGCCGACGCACCCGACGCCAACCAGGGCGACAACCGCGACAAGCAGCGGCTGCGGAAGCTGCAGGACGCGGTAGCGGCGCGCAGTGCCGAGCTGGGATTGCCCGATGGCGTGCTCGCCTCGCGGCGGTGGCTGGAGGCGTTGCTGGATCGCGGTGAGTGGCCGGATGCGCTGTCGGGCTGGCGGCGTGAGGCGCTGGAGGCGGGGATCGGGCCGTTGCTGGCCGGGCAGGACTGAAGTCAGGGTGCCCTCTGGCCAGATGCGGCCACTGTCACTGGCGGTTACATTCAATCCAGAGCCCTGACCAGCCAACAGCGTGCGCACATGCGTAAGAAGGTATGGTGTTTCATCCTGCTGCAGCTGTTCGTTGCTGCCGCGGTCGCGGCCCCTCCGTTGGCGACGAAGGAGGCCGTGCTCGACGCAATGCGCCGGGGTGAAGCGGGGGTGACCTTCCAGGAGTGCGCGCAATGCCCGGTGATGGTCATCGTGCCGCGCGGACGCTTCCAGATGGGGTCGCCAGATTCCGAACCCGGGCGTGGAAAAGACGAATCACCGCTCCACCAGGTGTCCATCGACTACACACTTGCGGTCAGCGTTTACGAAGTGACCCTGGCGCAGTATCGCGACTTCACCGCCGCGTCCAAGCGGACGGTCGGTGGCGACTGCATAACCGACCGGGTGAAGACTGGCGACTGGCAACCAAACGCCGCCACGACCTATCTGGATCCGGGATTCCCGCAGGAACCGAACCATCCGGTGGTGTGCGTGAGCTGGGAGGACGCTCAAGCCTACGTTGACTGGATCAATGTGCAGACAGGTGGCGGCTATCGTTTGCCCACCGAAGCGGAATGGGAGTACGTGGCGCGAACCGGCAGCCAGCGCGCATATCCATGGGGCGACAGCGCGGACGACGGCTGCAAGGACGCCAACAATGCCGACGCGAACTTCGCGAAGAAGTATCCGGACGCGACGGTGGCTCGCTGCGACGACGGATCACGGAACACGGCGCCTGTCGGTCGCTATCGGCCCAATGCGTTCGGGCTGCATGACGTGATGGGAAACGTCAACGAGTGGACACTCGATTGCGGCGCGCCCGATTACCTGCACGCACCCACCGATGGCAGTGCGCAACTCGCGAGGGGATGCGACAGGCGCGTGACCCGCGGAGGGTCCTGGGGCACGACGGCGAAGGACACCCGGTCCGCAAACCGGATGCGGTATTCGGCCGGCGCCAGGGACGACTCGATCGGTTTCCGCCTGGTACGGGTCAAAGAATGATCGAGCGGGGCTCGCCAGGCCCCGCATTCCGCCATTTCCGCCCCGGCCGCCGGCCGCCTTGGCAGCCGCGCTTTCCTGACGCTAGAATCGGCCCCATGGGGCGGTAGCTCAGCTGGGAGAGCGTCGCGTTCGCAATGCGAAGGTCGGGAGTTCGATCCTCCTCCGCTCCACCATTTCATCCAGCCAATTCAGCGCGTTACGCCCACGGCGTCACGCGCTGTTTTGTTTGTGCGCCCTGCAGCCCTCGTTGCGCGCAATTACGGCGCAGGCGCCTTCGCGATCTGCATCGCCACTTCACCGATCAACGCCCGCAACCACTGATGCGCCGGGTCATGTCGATAGCGCACATGCCAGGCCATCTCGGTCGGGAACGTGCCCAGGTCGACTGGTGCCGGTAGCACCTTCAGCCGTGCGTCGCCAGCGAGGTGCCGGCAGATCTGCATCGGCAGCGTGGTGCAGTAGTCGGTCACCGCGAGCATCTCCGGGATCGCCAGGAAGTGCGTCACCGAGACGGCTACGTCGCGTCGCAATCCCTGCCGCTCAAGCGCCTGGAACAAACCGGCACGGAGTCGGCCGGCCGGCAGCACGTTGACGTGCTTGAGCTGTTCGTACTGTTTCCTCGACAGGCGCTTGTTGACCTGTGGGTGGTCGGCGCGCACGACGCAGGCCAGGCCGTCGTCCATCAGGTGTTGCACGACCAGGTTGTCCGGCGGGTCGACGATGCGGCCCAGGACCATGGCCGTTTCGCCTGAGATTGCGCCGGTTTCGGCGAGGTCGGTGCCGTACGGCGTGAGGCGCAGGCGGATGCCCGGTGCGCGCTCGCGCAGTCGCGCCACGATCGCCGGCACCAGCACGAACTCGACGTAGCTGTTCGGCGCGATGGTGAACAGTCGCTCGGCCTTCGCCGGGTCGAACCCCTGCTGGCCCAGGATCAGTTCGTCGAGCCTGGCCACCGCCGCGGCGATGCCCGGCGCCAGTGACTCGGCCTTCTGCGTCGGCTGCATGCCGTAGCGCTCGCGGATGAAGAGCGGGTCCTGGAGCATGTCGCGCAGCCGGACCAGCGCGTTGGAGAGCGCCGGCTGGGTGATGCCCAGCCGCGCGGCGGCGCGCGTGACGTTGCGCTCCTCCATCAGGGCCAGGAAGACCGGCAGCAGGTTCAGGTCGTATCGCATCCAGACATGATGCTCCTGAATATCTGAAATTCAACAAATAAATTGGATGAATTAGTCGGCAGGTCGCATTGTTCTTTCCAACGCACCACGGTGCATCCACTGGAAAAACGCCATGTCCACCGACCTCCTCTTCTCCCCCACCCGCATTGGAGCCATCGACGTCGCCAACCGGATCGCCATGGCGCCGCTCACCCGTTCGCGTGCCGACATGGACGGCGTGCAGACGCCGCTCGCGGTCGAGTACTACCGCCAGCGTGCGTCGGCAGGCCTGATCATCACCGAGGCCACCAACATTTCGCGCCAGGGTCGCGGCTACGCCTACACGCCGGGCATCTACACCGATGCGCACGTCGCTGCCTGGGCGCCCGTAACCAAGGCGGTCCACGATGCGGGCGGCAAGATCGTCGTGCAGTTGTGGCACGTCGGCCGCATGTCGCACGTCAGCATGCAGGCTGACGGCGCTGCGCCGGTGGCACCTTCGGCGCTCCAGGCCGGCGGCAACGTGTTCACGGAAGCCGGCTTCGAATCGCCCTCCATGCCGCGCGCACTGGAAACCGACGAGATCGCCGGCATCATCGAGGACTACCGCAATGCCGCGCGCAAGGCCAAGGAAGCAGGCTTCGATGGCGTCGAGGTCCACGCGGCCAACGGTTACCTGCTGGAGCAGTTCCTGCGCGACAGCACCAACCAGCGCCAGGACCGCTACGGCGGCTCCATCGAGAACCGCGCAAGGCTGACGCTCGAAGTCGTCGAGGCCGTCGCCGAAATCTGGGGCGCCGATCGCGTCGGTCTGCGACTGTCACCGCTGTCCACGGCGATTGGCGATACGGCGCTCGACAGTACGCCGATGGAAACCCACGAGTACCTGATCCGACGCCTCGGTGAAATGGGCCTGGCCTATCTGCACGTGGTCGAGGGGCAGTTGCACGGCGACAACGGCGCCGTCGACATCAAGGCGTTGCGCGCGGCCTTCAACGGCAAGTACATCGCCAACAATGGCTATGACAGGCAGCGCGCCATCGAGGCGACGGCATCGGGTCACGCCGACATGGTCGCGTTCGGCAAGCCGTTCATCGGCAATCCGGACCTGGTGGAACGCCTGCGCGGGAATGCGCCTTTGCTCGAGGCGCCAGCCACTTCGTACTTCGGCGGTGGAGCTGCCGGTTATACCGAGCTCGCTGCCGCGTGAAGCATGATGCCCCGGGACCGCGAGATTCCGGGGCCTTGCCTCGCTATCGCCCACTCAACAGCAACGCCGCCTCCAGCAGGGGCTTCGCCCATTCCGGCGTGCGCTCCAGCGAGGCCAGGTCATCCGGCCAGACCAGCTTTCCGGCCACCATCTCGGCGACCAGCACCGGATCCGGAATCGCCTTGGCGCGCGCAACCTCCACGCTGTTGTCGTACACCTGCAGGTGCGCCAGGTCCGGCATGAGCGCGATCAGGTTTTCCAGCGCGGCAGGGTAACGCTCGCGGATCTTCGCTTCGGGAATGTCATGGCCGCCCACGGCGACGCGTGCTTTGACGCGGGCAATGTGCTGCTCGGGTGACGAGAGGCCGCAGAACCACATCAGCACGTCATGCGTGCGCGCTGCCGCCTTGATCCTCGCCGGCACGGTGCGTCCACCGAGCGTTGTTTCGAATGCGTAATTGCGGCCGCGTTCAAGCGCCTCGTCCAGGCGTCGCATGCCTTCCTGCCATGCAACGGCATTGGCCTGGCCCTGCTCGTACCCGCCTTGCGCGATCAGTTCGCGCGCGAAGGTGTCGGGGTTGAACCAGCCCAGTCCCGCGCGTTCGAGCAGGTGACCGCCGACCGAGCTCTTGCCTGCGCCGTTGACCCCGGCGAGGACATAGAGCACGGGACGACGCTTCAATGGCTCGCCCTCAATGGCTCGCCCCGGCCTTGACCTTGCCGCGCAGCCTGGCCGGTCCGTGCATCAGTGCGCGCAGGCGGTCACCGGCGTCGGCTTCCTGCAGCGAGGCGAGGCGCTCATCGAAGCGGTGGCGCAGCTCGTCGAGGGCGGAGTCGCTCTTCGCTTCGGCCTCGTGCAGGGCACGGATCATCGCGTCGTACTCCTCGGCGGGGATGATCACCGCCTCGGGTTCGTTGTGGTTGGTGACCACCACCTTGCCCATGCGGCCGACCGCCTTCATCACGCCGCGCCAGCCGAGCTTCTTGACGTCCGAGGCGGGCGTCCGGGGCAGGTCTTCGATTGCGTCGAGCTTGAGGGTCTGGGCCATGGCGCCGCTCCACGAGGGGGACTTGGGTGAAATATACCCTTTTTACCCATTTTGGCCAGTGCCCTGCCCCACGACGCTCCGGCTGCCCCCACAGACGAAAGCGCCACGGCATGCCGCAGCGCTTTCAGGTTTCATGCCTCATCACGCATCGTCCGGCGATGCAGCCGGCTTACTTGCGCTTTGCGATCTCGTTGCGATCGATCGAGCCGTCGGAGTTGGCATCCATCACCCCGAAATCGTTGTCGGTGAAGACGTCGATCTCTTCGATGGTCAGGAAGCCGTCCTTGTTGCTGTCGATCTTGTCGAACTTGCTCGGGTCCGGTGCGGACGCCAGTTCGGCGCGCGACAGTTTGCCGTCGCCATCGCCGTTGCCGTCGTAGAGCAGCACCAGCTCCTGGACGAAGCCGCCGTACTCGTTGCGATCAACCTTGCCGTCGTGGTTGGCGTCGGCAGCATCGAAGCGCGCGGGCGCGGCATCGGCCTTGACCTGCGCGAACGCCGGCGTGGCCGCGGCCACGAGAAGGAGGAGGATTAGCCTGGTCATCATGATGGTGACGCCTCTGTGGTTGCCTGCGTGGACTCAGCCCACATCCCATTGTCCGTTGGATTTCTTGCAGGCAGTGCCGGTCGTCTCGTCGACCGATTCGCCACCCACGCTCAGGCCACGACGGAAGTCGCGGCAGACGCGCCCATCTGACATCCGCTTGGTGTTGAGGGCGACGAAGTAGCCGGCCTCGTTGGTGCGCGGGTCGGCCCAGGTGATCTTCTGGCCGGAGGCACCCTGGTTGAGTGCACGCTGCGCGGCGTCCTTCTCGTACTCGGACTTGGCGTGCTTCTTGTAGAGATGGTCGCCGATGAAGCCGCCGGCCACGGCACCGGCCGCGGTCATCAGTGCCCTGCCCGTGCCGCCGCCAAACATGTTGCCGACCAGGCCGCCCACCACTGCGCCTGCGACCACCGAGCCGGACTGCTTCTGGGTTTCGCGCGTACCCGGGTCGGTCGCGCAGGCCGCAAGCGTGAGCGTGAGTGCCAATACGAAGACATGTTTCATCGCCGTCCCTCTCCCTTTGCCACGCGGCCACCACGGCGCTGTGTCGGGGGCAATCATCCTCGGTGCCCGTGAACTGGTTGTGATAACCGTCACGTGGCTGAGTGGGCCGCAGGCGCTGCCCAGCGGCCCCGGTTCGTCACAAGACTATTGCATGGACTCTGCTGGTATCGCCGAAGGCGCGAGGGTGAATCACTGGGGCCCGGTTTCGCCACGTCGACTTCAGGGTGGAAATCATGACCATCGCCGTTGCGGACGTAACCCTGCACGTATCCGCCGCTGGCAGGTCCACGCGGCCGCACGGTGTCACGCTTGCGCTCGCAGTTGCAGGCCTGGTCGCCCTGGCAGGTTGCGGCAAGAAGGAGCCACCGTCGCCGCCGGCGGTACCGGTCAAGGTCATGACCGTGCTGCAGCAGGACACGCCGCTCTTCGAGGAATTCGTCGGCGAGGTCAGCGGTTCGCGCCAAGTGTCGCTGCGCGCGCAGATCACCGGCGTGCTGATGGGCAAGCACTTCGACGATGGCGCGCTGGTCACCGAGGGACAGAAGCTCTTCACCATCGATCCGCGCTCACCGTTGGCCGAGCAGGCCAATGCGCGCGCAGGCCTGGCCGCCGCCCGCGCCGACCTCGCCCGCGCCCGCCAGGACGTCGCCCGCTACGGGCCCCTGGTCAAGGAAAACGCGATCTCCAAGCAGATCTACGACAACGCCGTCGCCGCGATGCAGGCCGCCCAGGCGCAGGTCGCGGCCAACCAGGCGGCCGTCGACCAGGCCTCGCTGGGTGTCGAGTACGCCACCGTCACCGCGCCACTTACGGGTCGCATCGGCGCCGCGCAGGTGTTTCCCGGCGACCTGATCACCGCCGGCACCACCGTCCTGGCCGAACTGTCCGAAGACGATCCGGTGTGGGTGTACTTCAGCATCAGCGAAGCCAAGCTGCTCGACTACGAACGTCGCTACCGAGGCGGCACGCCGCACGCCGACGATCCGATCCGGCAGGTCAGGATGACGCTCAGCGACGGCACCGAGTACAAGCTGCCCGGCATGATCATCTTCGCCGACCGCGCACTGGATACGCGCACCGGCACGTACCGGCTGCGCGCCGAGTTCCCCAATCCACAGCACATGCTGTACCCGGGTCTGTTCGCACGCATCCAGGTGCGCGCCGACCAGCGCAAGGGCGCGCTGCTGGTGCCCGATCGTGCGGTGGTGCAGACGCTGGGCAAGTATTTCGTCACTACGGTGGGCGCCGACGGCAAGGCGCTGCAGGTACCGGTGACACCCGGCCCGCGCTATGGCGGACTGTGGGTCATGGACAAAGGTTTGAAGCCCGGCGACACGGTGGTGGTCGAGGGCGTGCAGAAGGCACGACCGGGCGTGCCGCTGAAGGTGACGAAGGTGACGTACGAGCAACTCCAGGCGCCGCCGGCCGAAGCGCCGCCGCCCGGTGGCCCGGCGAAAGGCTGAGGGGCGCACGCCATGGCGCGCTTTTTCATCGATCGCCCGGTATTCGCCATCGTCATCTCGCTGTTCCTGGTGCTGGCCGGAACGCTGGTGATGATCGGCCTGCCGATCTCGCAGTTCCCCGACATCGCCCTGCCCAACGTCAAGGTCACCACGCTCTATCCGGGCGCCAGCGCGGACGTGGTCGAAGACGCGGTCACCGCGCCGCTCGATACCCAGATCAACGGCGTCACCGACATGAAGTACATCAAGTCGGTGTCCGGCGACGACGGCTCCACGTCCATCTCGGTCACCTTCGACCTGGAACGCGACGTCGACATCGCCTCGGTCGAAACGCAGAACCGCGTCGCCCAGATCCAGCCGCGCCTGCCCAGCGAGGTCAACGACATCGGCGTGACGGTGGCCAAGAGCTCGCCCGACACGCTGATGTTCATTTCGTTCTATTCGCCCAAGGGCAGCTACGACCAGCTGTTCCTCAACAACTACCTCTACAACTACATCCTCGACACGCTCAAGCGCGTCCGCGGCGTGGGCGAGGCCAAGGTCTACGGATCCGAGTTCGGCATGCGCCTGTGGCTGCGTCCGGACAAGATGGCCACCCTCGGCCTGACCACTACCGACGTGGTCAACGCGATCCAGGAACAGAACAAGCAGGCCGCGGCCGGCCAGGTCGGCCAGCCGCCGGCCGATTCCCCCAGCGGCTTCCAGTACTCACTGCGACTGCAGGGCCGCTTGGTCGAGCAGTCCGAGTTCGAGGACATCATCCTGCGCTCGCTGCCCGATGGCTCGTATATCCGCGTGCGGGACATCGCCCGGGTGGAGCTGGGCGCGAAGGACTACAGCACCGTGGCCAAGTTCAACGGCCAGCCGGCGGCGGCGATGAGCATCGCCCTGGCGCCAGGCGCGAACGCGCTGGAGACGGCCGAACTGATCAATGCCGAAGTGAAGCGGCTGGCGGAGAGCTTCCCGCAGGACCTGGCCTACGACGTCACCTATGACACCTCGCTGTTCGTGGTGGCGTCCATCGAGGAGGTCGTGCACACCTTCGTCGAGGCATTGATCCTGGTGCTGATCGTGGTGTTCCTGTTCCTGCAGAGCTGGCGCGCCACGCTCATCCCGATGCTGGCGGTGCCGGTGTCGCTGATTGCCACGTTCATCGCGTACCAGTTCCTCGGCTTCTCGATCAACACGCTGTCGTTGTTCGGCATGGTGCTGGCCATTGGCATCGTCGTCGACGACGCGATCGTGGTGGTCGAAGCGGTCGAGCACATCATGGAGCACGACAAGCTCCCGCCGAAGGAAGCCACGCGCAAGGCCATGGACGAAGTGTCGGGGCCGGTGGTGGCGATCGCCCTGGTGCTGTCGGCGGTGTTCATCCCGATGGCCTTCGTGCCCGGCGTGACAGGCCAGCTTTACAAGCAGTTCGCGTTGACCGTGGCGGTGTCCACGCTGTTCTCGGCGCTGGTTGCGCTGACCCTGACGCCGGCGCTGTGCACGCTGCTGCTCAAGCCCAAGCAGCCCGGTCCGCCAAAGGGGCTGATGGGCCGGTTCTTCGCCCGCTTCAACCACTACTTCGAACGGCTCACGTTCCACTACAGCGGCGTGGCCAAGCGCGGCACCGGGGCGCTCAAGCACATCGTGGTGATGATGCTTGTGCTGCTGGTCGCCCTGTTCCTGCTGTTCCGCATCACCCCCACCGGCTTCGTCCCGGACGAGGACGTCGGTGCGTTCTTCATGCAGGCGATCCTGCCCGACGCGTCCTCGACCAAGCGCACCGACAACGTGGTCAACGAGGTCAGCGCAAAGCTGCGCAAGCTCGATGGCGTCGATGCGGTGCTCGGCATCACCGGCTACGACATCATCTCCGGCACCGCCGCGCCCAACGCGGCGATGATGGTGGTCAAGCTCAAGCCCTGGGAGGACCGCCAGGAAAAAGAACAGCAGGTCAACGCGCTGATCCAGAAGGCGATGGGCATCGGCATGCAGACGCCGGAGTCGATGGCGATCGCGTTCAACCCGCCTGCCCTGCCCGGCTTCGGCTCGGTGTCGGGCTTCTCGATGATGCTGCAGGCGCGCGATGGCCAGACCGCGGAGGAGCTGGCGGAGACGGCGGCACAGTTCGTCCAGGCCGCGCAGAAGCGGCCAGAGATCGGCCGCATCACGACGACCTACTCGGCATCGACGCCCAACTACCGCATCACCGTCGACCGCGAGAAGGTGAAGAAGCTCGGCATTCCCATCTCCGACGTGTTCGGCACGCTGCAAGTGTTCCTGGGCAGCCTGCAGGTGAACGACTTCACCCGCTTCGGCAAGAACTACCGCGTCTCGGTCCAGGCCGATGCGGAGTTCCGCCGCGACATCTCCACGCTGTCCAAGCTGTTCGTCCGAAATGGCAACGGCGAGATGGTGCCGCTGGACACCGTGGTGACGGCCACGCCCGGCATCGGCCCGCGCTTCACCATGCGCTACAACCTGTATCGAAGTGCCGAGATGACCGGCTCGCAGGCGCCGGGCTACAGCTCCGGCGATGCGCTGCAGGCCTTGCGCGAAGTGGCGGCCGAATCGCTGCCGGCCGGGTACGGCTACGAGTGGTCGGGGCAGACCGCCGAAGAGGTCGAGGCCGGCAATGCGGCCGCGATGGTGATGGCGCTGTCGGTGGTGGTGGTGTTCCTGTTCCTGGCGGCGCTGTATGAAAGCTGGGCGGTGCCGTTTGCGGTGCTGCTGGCCACTCCTTTTGGCGTGCTGGGCGCATTGATCGCGATCCTGCTGGCCCACCTCGACTTCAACGTCTACGGACAGATCGGCCTGGTGACGCTGATCGGCCTGGCGGCGAAGAACGCGATCCTGATCGTGGAGTTCGCCAAGCTCTACCGCGAGGGCGGCATGTCGATCCACGACGCCGCGATGGAGGCCGCCAAGCTGCGCCTGCGGCCGATCCTGATGACCTCGTTCGCCTTCATCCTCGGCGTGGTGCCGCTGGTGCTCGCCTCCGGCGCCGGCGCTGCGTCGAAGTTCTCGGTCGGCACGGTGGTGTTCGGCGGCATGCTCACCGCCACCTTGCTGGCGGTGCTGGTGGTGCCCGCGCTGTACGTGCTGATCCAGAGCCTGGCCGAGCGCTTCGGCGGGCCGCCGAAGTTCAAGGAGGGCGCAGCGCCATCGGCGCCGCATGCGCCGTCGGAGGGAGGAGCGCACTGATGCGTGCTGCCGCCCTGCTCATCGGCGTGTCGATCGCCCTCACCGGCTGCATGCTCGGCCCGAACTACTCGCGGCCGGACCTGGAATTGCCGGTGCAGTACCGCGCGCCGTTGACCCAGGCCGAGGCGCGATCGATTGCCGACGTCGCCTGGTTCGACCTGTTCCGCGATCCGCAATTGTCGGCGCTGATCCGCGAGGCGATCGACAACAACCTCGACCTGCGCCAGGCGCTGTCACGCGTCGAGCAGGCGCGCGCCAACGCCAAGTTCGCGCGCGGATCGCTCGGCCCCGATATCCGCGGCACGCTGAGCTCCAGCCCTTCGGCCGGCAGTGGTGACGACGACACGGTCTATTCGGCCGGGCTGTCGCTGGTCTGGGAGATCGACCTGTTCGGCAAGCTGCGCCGCGGCAGCGAGGCCTCGCGTGCCAACCTGCTCGCGACCGAAGACGCGGCGCGCGGCGTCATGGCGACGCTGGTGACGCAGGTCGCGTCGACCTGGCTGTCGTTGCGCGAGCTGGACGAGGAGCGCGCGATCATCGAGCGCACCATCACCAGCCAGGAAGAATCGCTGCGCCTGATCCGTGCGCAGCTGCGCAGTGGCGTGGCCTCGGGCGCCGAGGAGCAGCAGGCAATCGCGCAGCTGGCCACGACGCGCGCGCAGTTGCCCTTCACCGAACAGCAGATCCTCGCCACCGAGAACCAGTTGGCGCAGCTGCTCGGCCGCTTTCCGCAACCGATCGACCGCGGCAGCCCGATGGCCAATGGCGGCATGCCCGATTCGCCTGACATTCCCACCGGCCTGCCGACCGAGCTGCTCGATCGCCGTCCCGACGTGCGACTTGCCGACAACCAGTTGCATGCGGCGACTGCCCGCGTCGGCGTTGCCGTCGCCAACCGCTTCCCCTTCCCCACCATCGGCCTGAGCGCGCTGTTCGGTCGCACTGCCGTCGACCTCAGCGACCTGGGCTCGAGCAGTCGTTCGCTCGGCATCAATTCCTGGGGTCCGTACGTCGACCTGCCGATCATCGACTTCGGTCGCGCCGGCGCCAATGTCGACCTCGCCCGCGCGCAGACCGACGAGGCGACGCACGTCTATCGCCAGACCGTGCTGCAGGCGCTGGTCGAGGTTTCCAGCAACGTCAGCGCGTACGAGAAGTCGGCGAGCATCATCAGCGCCAACGAAGAGAGCACGGCCGCCAACCGCGAGAACCTGCGCCTGCAGCGCCTGCGCTACAAGGCCGGCGTCAGCAGCTACCTGGAAGTGCTCGACGCCGAGCGGCAACTGCTCAGCTCCGAGCTCAACCTCGCCCGCGCGCGGCTGTCGCGCCTGACGTCCTACATCGACGTTTACCGGGCCCTGGGCGGTGGCTGGTCCGACGAGGAACTGCAGCGCATCTCGCAATGATCCGGACCTGACGTACCGGCCACCCGCCCATGGCTCACGGTCGCATCACGTCCCCCCTGCGTCGCCGCTGCCTGGACTTGGACACCTCGGCCAGATAGCGATTGTGCCGCTCGAGCAGCAGCCGTCCGGGCCCGGTGCTGTCGCCCATCGCCGCCGCCACGCGCGGCCAGATGCCGGCGCTGGACCAGCGGATGAAGCGCACGTAGACGCTTCGCCAGGAGCCACGCTCGCGCGGCAGGTCGCACCACACGCAGTCGGCGCACACCACCCACAGCACCGATTCGATGAACGGCCGGATGCCCTGCGGTCGCGACAGGCGTCGCCCGCCCTGCATCGGAAACACGACCTGCAGTACGTTGGCCCACTGCGCTTCGGTCAGGAAGGACTGTTCGGCGAACCGCTCGGGATGGTCGGCATCTCCCCATGCCGACTCCGAGCGCACCACGATGCGTGTTGCGCCGCGTCCGATCTGCGCATGCACGTGCTCGGCGGATGCATCGACGCGCGCCGCCGCCTGCATCAGCAATGCGCGCACGTCCGCTGCGACGTTCAAGTCGCCCGGTGCGGTGTCGGGTGCTATGTCGATGGCCACTTCGACCCTGCCGGGCCCGGCGATGCGGTCGTCGCGATTGATGCGCAGCACTATTTCCTGCAGCGCCGGACCGCCCCCTGCGTCAACGGGCGCCTGCTCGCTCGCCTGCTCATCGATTGCCCCGATTTCGTCCAGATCCGTTCCGCTTGACCCGCGTCCCGGCCGCCCCGGATATCCGGTCGCGCCCGGTGTGCACTGCACTGCTGATGCCATGGCCGCCTCATCTATGCCGGTCCGCCTTCGCGACCGCGTGCGCCGTGATTGGCGCACTCACCATCAATCGCGGAACGGCCGGCAAACGCGACACGACGTCGCGAAGCGGTCAGCCCTCGTCAGTCGGCAACGCGCGACGCCTTGCGCGCGTACTCGCTGGCCAACAGGACGTTGCCTGCCCGCTCTTCGACCTCGGCCAGCGCGAGGTAGGCGTCCGACAAGCTCTTTCGGCGGGCGTGGGACGAAGCCGAGCGCAGTTGCCTGGCGACGGCCAGCAGGGTCGTCCGTGCCGGGCCGATGCGCCCCTGCGCGAGGATGGCGCGACCAAGATGCACGCCCGTGGCCAACGTCATCGCATGCAACGCACCGCGCGAGCGGGTCAGCTCGTCGCGGGCAGTGCGCAGGGCCGCGACGCCTTCGTCGACCTTGCCGGATCGATACAGGGCGATGCCAAGCGTCTGCCGCGGATAGCCCGCGGGCAGGTGCACGCTGGTGAGCACCGCAATGGCCCGGCGTGCGAACTCCGCTGCCTCGAAATGGCGGCCGAGGCCTTCGGCGGCTTCGGCGATCAGCGCGTCCATCGCTGGCACGGCGTAGCCCCGCTCGCCCATGATCGCCACCACGGCCAGGCGCGCGCGGATGGCTCCGTCCAGGCACTGCTGATAGCGCCCGTAGGCGCACTGCGACCGCGTCAGCCCGACCTGCGCGGCCACGGCAAGGTTGCTGCTGGACTGGTCGAACGCCGCCGCTATCCGCAACGCCTCGAAGAAATCACGCTCGGCAGCGCCGTGCTGGCCCAGTTCCAGCTTCAGCAGCCCGCGGTGGATCAATGGCTGCACCACGCCCATGCTGTGCTCGCCATAGACCTCGCTGCGGAATGCGAGCGCACCGTCGATGAGATGGCCAGCCAGCTCCAGTTCGCCGGTCTCGATCAGGAACTCGATGCGGAAGCGGCGGCGCAGGTCGGCCTCGCGCGGGTCGACCCGGGCGGCAACGGCTTCGCTGCGCTGGAATATTTCCTCCGCCCTGTCCGGAAGGTTGAGGACCTTCCACTGCACGAAAGCCTGGCGTACCAGCACGTCCAGCAGCGGCAGCGGGTCGCTGGCAGCGACGCGTTCGGCAAGCGCCCTGGCGTCTTCGTGGCTGCGCATGCCCTGGTGGTAGTGGGCGGTGACGATCTGGATGTCGCCGCGCAACCGCAACAGGTTCGATCGCAATGCCTGGGCCCGCGGCGTGCGGTCATGGCCGATCCATTCCAGCGCCTGGGCGATCAGCGCCTCATCGAAGCGGCCCAGCAGGAAAGACGACGTCGCCAGCTGGTAGGCAGACGTGCCGCGCGCCACCGGGCCGATCTCCGTCGACTCGACCGACAGCGCTTCGCGGAACAGCTCGACCGCGGTGCCGTCCTCGCCCATCGTGGCGTAGTTCTGGCCAATGGTGGTCAGCAACCGGAAGCGCAGCTCCGGGTCGTTGCGGAAGACGATGCGGGCGCGCTGCGCTCCGCGTTCCAGCAGTTCCCTCGCCGTCGTGCCACTGTCATTGCCGCCCAGCGGCATCGCCGAGGTGAACAGGCGTTCGAGGAATACCGTTGCCGCCTCCGCGGTGATGGCCTCGCGATGGGCACGCCTGGCCTCGATTGCCGCCTGTCGCGCCTGCCAGAGTGTCGATGCCGTGCCCACCAGCATCGCCACGGCGAGTGCGAACAGCATGGCCACGCCGACCCGGTTGCGCGAGACGAACTTGCCGGCGCGGTACCACGGCGTATCCCGTCGCACGCTGACCACGCCACCGGACAACCAGTTGCGCAGGTCGTCGGCAAGCGCCGCAGCCGATCCGTAGCGCCGCTCGGGCTGGTAGACCAGGCACGAAGCGACGATGGCGTCGAGGTCGCCGGACAGCGCCTCGCCCAGCGACTGCGGGTCGTGGCCACGCTGGCTGGCCGACTCGAGCGAGGCCGTGGCGCCTGCCTGCGCGAGCGAAACCATGTTGTCCAATCGCTCGCGCATCGATGCGCCCGGCACATCCGCTGCCATCAACCGGTACGGCAGTGCGCCGCTCAGCAGCTGGTAAAGCAGCAAGCCGAGCTGGTAGATGTCGGATGCGGTCGTGACTTCGTTGCGTTCGATCTGCTCGGGGGCGGCGAACTGGGGCGTCATCACCTCCGACTGCGGCGACTGCGCGTGGACGCTGGCACCGTCGAGCCATTCGGCGATACCGAAGTCGAGCAGCTTGACCCGGCCCTCGTCGGTCACCATCAGGTTCGATGGCTTGAGATCGCGGTGCACCACGCGCTGCCCGTGCGCATGGCTGATGGCATCGACCGCCTGGCAGAACAGCTCCACGCGCCGGCGCAGGCCCAGCCGGCGCGCGTCGCACCAGGCGGTCATCGGCTGGCCGTTGACCAGCTCCATCACGTAATAAGGTGCGCCACATGCACTCATGCCGCCATCGAGGACCACCGCGATGCCGGAGTGACGCAGTTGCGCGAGGATCTGCCGTTCGCGAAGGAAGCGCTCGCGCGCGGTGGGCGTGTCGAGGCCGAAACGGATCAGTTTCAGCGCGGCGTCCTGCTCGAACGCGCCATCGGCGCGGGTCGCGTGGTACACCACGCCCATGCCGCCGCGGCCGATGACCGAACGGATCCGCCAGGCGCCGATGCGCTTGTCGATCAGCTCCGGAGTGACATCCTCCAGGCCTTCGGACCGCAGCAGCGCACGTAGCAGCGCGCCGGCGTCGCGATCGAGGATGGCGCAGCCGCCGGCGGGTTCGTGGTCGTTGTCGAGCAGGCTCTCTACCCGTTCGCGCAGGCGCCCGTCACCTGCGCACGCCCTGTCGAGGTACGCCGCACGCGCGGTCGGCGGCAGGTCCATGGCCGCATCCAGGATGGTGAGCGCACGCCGCTGTCGTTCCAGTTCGGATGCGCGGTCCATGCCGGTGCTTCGTCAGCGTCCGTCACCGGACGACAGCGCTGCGCCGAGGAACGCCCGCGCCTTGCGCCAGTCGCGCTGCACGGTGCGCACGGTGACGCCCAGGCTTTCGGCGATCTGCGCTTCGCTGTAGCCGCCGAAGTAGCGCCACTCGACCACCTGCGCCAGGCGCGGGTCGACGTCCCCCAGCATCCGCAGCGCCGCGTCGAGGGCGAGCACGCCGGCCGCTTCCTGGTTCGGATCGACGAGGTTCTCGGTCAGGGTGACCTGCGCCATCTGCGCGCCGCGCTTGTCGGTGCCGGCCCGGCGGGCGTGGTCGATGATGATCTGGCGCATCGCCCGTGCCGACAGCGCGAACAGATGGTTGCGGTCGCGCGGGTCGATGTCGGCGTTGCTGAGCTTGAGGTAGACCTCGTTGACGAGGACCGTCGGCGTCAGCGTGTTGTTGCGGCTGCCAAGGTGCCGCCGTGCGTGCCGTCGCAGCTCTTCGTAGATCGCCGCATAGGCGCGGCCCAGGGCGCCGGCTTCGCCGCTGCGCGCGGCACGCAACAGGGTTTCCAGCGCATCGCCGGGCGGCGGTCGCGCGGGTTGGTCCACGGTTCCATCGTGTGTGTCATCCATGCGCTCATCCATGAGCATCGCCTCGAACTCAGACGGAGGGGATTGTGGTGGCAGCGCCACCGCGCTGCAAGTTCGACCCGGCACCGCGATCGCGGCAGGAACGACGACCGTTCATTTTTTCCTGCCGTGCCGCTACGATCAGCCGATGCGCATACTGGCTTGGCTGTCTGGAACTTTCCTCCTGCTCGCCGGCTGTGCGATCACTGGCTGTGCGTCCTGGGAGCACACGATGAAGCCGCACGCGACCCTGCAGGAAGGCGTCGACGCCCTGATGCGCGACTACGACGGGCAGGTGCCCGGCGCCTCGGTGCTGGTCCTGCGTGACGGCAAACCGGTGGTGCGCCGCAGCTACGGCCTGGCCGACCTCGCGTCCGCCACCGCGGCGAGCCCGGTGACCAACTACCGCCTGGCCTCGGTGAGCAAGCAGTTCACCGCCGCGTCGATCCTCCTGCTCGCGCAGGACGGCCGCCTGCGACTGGACGATCCGGTGCGGCGCTGGCTCCCGACCCTGCCCGACGCTGCCGCTGCGGTGACCATCCGCCACCTGCTCACGCACACCTCCGGTCTGGTCGACTACGAAGACGTGATGGACCCGGCCAGCCAGGTACAGGTGCACGACGCGGACGTGCTGCACCTGCTGGAAACGCAGGACCGCACCTACTTCACCCCCGGCAGCGATTACCGTTACAGCAACAGCGGCTACGCGCTGCTGTCGCTGATCGTGGAGCGTGCATCGGGCCAGCGCTACGCCCGGTTCCTGCACGACCGCATCTTCCAGCCGCTGGGCATGGACGGCACGGTCGCCTACGAAGCCGGCGTATCGGAAGTCGCCCATCGCGCCTACGGCTACAGTTTCGAACAGGGCCGCTGGCAGCGCACCGACCAGAGCACCACCAGCGCGGTGCTCGGCGACGGCGGCATCTACTCTTCCATCGACGACCTCGCCCGCTGGGATGCGGCGCTCTACGACGAGCGCCTGCTGCGCAATGAGTCCTTGCAGGCCGCCTTCACCCCGGCCACGAAGACCGACGATCCCGATGTGCAGTACGGCTACGGCTGGCGCATCACCGGCGAGACGCTGTGGCATTCCGGCGAGACGATCGGCTTCCGCAACGTGATCGTGCGCTATCCAAAGCAGCACGTGACGGTGATCGTGCTGACCAACCGCGACGATCCGGAGCCCTATGCGCTGGCCAAGCAGATCGCCGGGCTTGCGCTGAAAGACTAGCGGATCGGCACGTCGAAGAAGACCGTCGGCGCCGGCTCGGGGTTCAAGGTGAAGTGCCACCACTCCATCGGGTAGTTGCGAAAGCCCGCGCGTTCCATCGCTGATCGCAGGCGCTGCCGGTTCTCGCGCTGGCGGGCATCGACCAGCGCCGAGTCAGTGTTGGCGCGGGTGTCGAAGAAATCGAATGGCGTGCCCATGTCCAACGGTACGCAGCCGTTACCGTCGGCCGCACACTGCAGTACGGTCAGGTCCACGGTCGCACCGCGGCTGTGGCCGGAGGTCGGCGAGATGTAGTCGCCCAGCAGCTGCCGCTTGTCGAGCCGCGGGTAGTACTCCGCCTTCGTGCGCTGGTCGTCCAGGTCGCCAGCCCAGGCGACGAAGTGACGCACCGCGCGTGCCGGTCGATAGCAATCGAACAGGCGCAGGCGCATGCCCTGCTGGCGCAGCGCCAGTTCGGCCTGCTGCAGCGCCTTGGCCGCATCGGTCAGCAGGTAGCAGCGCGCCGCTTCGTAACCGTCGACCTTGGCGCCGACGAAGTTGTTGCTGCCGGCGTAACGCAGGTCCAGGTCGATGTCGGGCACCAGCGTGCGGACGTCTACCATTCCTGCCTCTTCCGGTGTACTGGCGGCGGATATCCGCATCGTCGCGGACGGCGCGCAGGCGCTGACCGCCAGCGCGGCCACGAGCATCCCTGCCTTGCCCACGACGGACGGCCTCAATCGCACCCGCGAACCCGCTCGAAGGCCAGGTCCTCGAAGTCGTAGCTGAAGTCAGCGTCGGGATCGACCTTGGACATACGCATCTGCGTGCCTTGCGGGAAATCCAGCCATGCCTCCGCATCGACGCTGTCGTCGTCCCAGTTCACCAGCATCCGCTTGCCCACGCGCTGGACGATGCCGGTCAGCATGGGCGACTTGCTCGCACGCAGGCGTGCGGCGTCGCCGTCGCGGCACAGCGACACTTCGCCAAACCACGGGTCGCGGTAGACGCCCAGGCGCGATTCCAGCTCGCCTGGCTTGACCGCCTTGCGCTTCGAAGTGTCCGGTGCCTTTTCCGTGGCCGGGCGCTTGGCGTCCTCCTGCGCGAGCAGATCGGCGTAATGCGCCACGGTCAGGGATGGATCAGGGCGTGTGTAGCGCTTGACCAGCACCTGGCCCAGTACGGTGCGCGCCTGCTCGCCCTCGCCGTTGATGAGGATGACGAAGCCGGTGCGCTTGTCGGGCAGCAGCGTCACCATCGAGTACATGCCCATCAGCGTGCCGGTGTGCGAGACCTTGAAGGTGCCGTCGACGTCGGCCAGGCGCCAGCCGTAGCCGTAGGCGGAGAAATGGCTGTTGTCCCACTCGCGCATGCGGCGCGAAAGCGGCATCGGCATCTGCGGCGCCCACAGCGCTTCGCGCTGCTCGCGCGACAGCCAGGGCTTCTCGCCTTTGCCCTCGCCCACCGGCTTCAGCCAGTTGCCCACCCAGGCCAGCATGTCGTCGAGGCTGCAGCGGATGCCGCCGGCCGGGTCCATGGTCGTGGCGGCGATCACGTCGCCGTCGCTGCGCACCGGGATGTTGCGATCGCCCTGGCGCATGTGCGGCTGGGCGACGTTGCCGATCTCGTCGCGACGCCACTGGCCGACCTGGCAACGGCGCATGCCCAGCGGTTCGAACACCTCGCGGCGCACGAGTTGCTCGTACGGTGCGCCACCGGCCGCTGCGGCGACTTCGCCGGCGACGATGTAGAGGAGATTGTCGTAGTCGTAGCCGGCGCGGAAGCTGCGCTGCGGCTTCAGATAGCCAAGGCCGTGGATGATGTCGGCGCGGGTGAAGGTGTTGGGTTCCGGCCACAGCATCAGGTCGCCGGCACCCGCGCGCAGGCCGCTGTTGTGGATCAGCAGGTCGCGCACCTGCATCTCGCGGCCGACCCAGGGGTCGTACATGCGGAAGTCCGGCAGCCAGCGCACCACCGGGTCGTCCCAGTGCAGCTTGCCGGCATCGACCAGGCGCGCCAGCGTCGCGGTGGTCATCGACTTGGTGTTGGAGGCGATCTTGAACAGCGTGGCCGAGTCGATCCTGCGGCCTTCGCCTTCGACCAGTTCGCCGGCCGTGCGTGCATAGACGACCTTGCCGTCTTCGACGATGCCCAACGCCAGGCCAGGCAGCCGGTAACGGGCGACGACCTGGTCGAACACGGCATCAACCTCGGCCCTGGTGGCGCGGCCCTCGTCGGCACGTACGGTAGGCACCACCGCAAGCAGCAGCGCGAGCAGGCCGCACCGCATCACCATCACGTCAGGCTTCATTCCACACCTGTGGCAGTTGTTCGCCGGCCATCATCTCGGCCATGGTCTGGCGGCGGCGGATCACGGCATGGCGGCCGTCGTCGAGCAGTACTTCGGCGATCAGCGGGCGCGAGTTGTAGGTCGACGCCATCGACATACCGTACGCGCCCGCGCCGCCGATCGACAACAGATCACCCGCCTGACAGCGTGCCATGGCGCGGCCGCGGGCGAAGGTGTCGCCGGTCTCGCAGACCGGGCCGACGACGTCGTAGCTCGCGGCCTCGCGTTCGTCCAGGTGCAGCGGCACGATGTCGTGCCAGGCCTCGTAGAGCGAGGGACGCAACAGGTCGTTCATCGCCGCATCGACTACCAGGAAGCTGCGGTCGCTGCCCGGCTTGACCCGGATCACCCGCGTCAGCAGCACGCCGGCCTCGGCGACCAGGTAGCGGCCGGGCTCCAGCACCAGCGTGCCCTGGAACTCGGCGAACACCTCCCGCACCAGCGCCGCGTACTCGGTGGCCGGAATCGGATGGTCGACGCCCTTGCGGTAGCACACGCCCAGGCCGCCGCCGATGTCGACGCTGGACACCGGATGTCCCGCATCGACCAGCTCGCGGCGGAAGGCTTCCACACGGGTCAGCGCTTCGCGGAACGGCTCGAGGTCTAGGATCTGCGAACCGATGTGGGCATGCAGGCCGTCGAGCAGCACGTTGCTCATCGAGCCGGCGTTGGCGAACCAGCGACGGGCTTCGTCGATGGAGACACCGAACTTGTTCTCGGACTTGCCGGTGGAGATCTTTGCGTGGGTACGCGCGTCCACGTCGGGATTGATGCGCGCTGCAGCGCGTGCGCAGACGCCATGGCGCTGCGCCACTTCCTGCAACAGCTGCAGCTCGTCCAGCGACTCGACGTTGAATCGCCACACGCCCACGGCCAGTGCCGAGGCGATCTCCTCGGTGGTCTTGCCGACGCCGGAGAAAACGATGTGCTCGGCCGGAATGCCCGCCAGCAGCGCGCGATTGAGCTCGCCGAGCGAAACGATGTCGGCACCCACACCGTGGTGCGCCATCAGTTGCAGGATGGCGACGTTGGAATTGGCCTTCACGGCATAACAGATGCGGTGATCCAGGCCCTGGAACGCCGACTGCAGGCCGGCAATGCGTTGCCGGATCGCGGTCGCGGAGTAGGCATAGAAAGGAGTAGGCAGCCGCGCTGCCAGGGCGTGCAGGTCCACGCCGTCGAAAATGTGCATCGTATGGGTCATTGCCCGGTCAACTGGCGGCGTCATCGACCGCGCGCCGTTCGGTACGCGGTCAGGCCGGAAAACGGGCGGCCCTGGAGCGGGCCGCCCGTGCATTGCTCAGAACTCGTACGACAGGATGAACTGCGCGTAGCGCGGAGACTGGTACTGGGTGCCGTTCAACCAGGTCTCGCCGACGCTGCCGATGCCGTTCTCTTCCTCGCGGGTTTCATCACGCTCAAGCACGCGCTGCTGGTTCGTGAGGTTGTACAGGGCAAGCTTGGCGTTGAGCTTGTGCTCGCCGAAGGACTTGCTGTAGGCGATGCTCGCGCCCAGCGAGTACACCCACGGCAGGCGGTCGTAGGCACCGCGCCTGGACAGGCGGAACACGCGATCGGCCGGATCGTCCGCGTCGCAGTTGGCTTCGCAGATGTAGTGGCTCAGGAACTCCGTGGTGTCGTATGGATTGCCTGCGCCGAACTCGCTGATCGGGCGTCCGGACTGGACATCGAGCGTCGCGCCCACCGACCAGTTGTCCGTGAAGGCATATGCACCGCGGAACTTGAACTGATGGCGATGGTCGTTGGGCAGGTAGCCGTAGCCGCCCTGGGCCACGAACGGGTTGTCGAACGCTTCGGTGCGGCCGCTGTCGGCGAAGTCCGTGTCGGAGTTGACCGGGCCTTCGGCGTTGCCCTTGCTGTAGGACAGCGTGTACGACGCGTTGAACGCCCACTTGTCATCCCACGCGCGATCGAGCACGAATTCCAGGGCACGGTAGGTGCGCTTGGCCTTGTCCCAGCCGATCGTGATCGGGTTGCCGTTCTCGTCTTCGCCCAGCAGCCAGCCGGTGCGGGAGGTGTCGATCGTCGTGAACGCGTCGGCCTCGTCGTCGCAGTCGGTATCGGCCCAGATGGTCACGTCCTTGCCGGGATTGGCCATGACGAAGCTGTCCATCTCGCAGAAGCCGTTCCAGGTGATCTCCATGTCGTCGATGGCGTCATGCAGCTTGCGGTAGATGCCGCGCACGCCCCAGGACCAGGTCTCGTTCAGCATCGACTGGTAGCCCAGGATGTACTCGTCCTGGTAGACCGGATCCATGTCGGCATCGACCTCGCCACGGAAATCGCCAACCTGGCCATTGCCCTGCGAGTCGTCCACCGTGCCGATCTCGGCACCGAGGATCGGCTGCGGAACCTGTTCGCCCGTGGTCGGGTTGGTGAGCGTGGTGAAGCCGTTGAACAGATAGAAGCGGCGTGCATCCAGGAACGGACCGGCCTGCTTGATGTTGATGACGTTGGCCACCGGCAGGAAGTAACGACCGGCGTTGCCGAACAGCTTGGAGCGACCGTCGCCGACGAAGTCCCACGCAAAGCCGAAGCGCGGCGCGATCATGTCGTCCATCTTGATGTAGCTCTGGCCCTGCGCGTCCTTGTTGTCGAACTTCTCCCAGCGCACGCCGAGGTTCAACATCAGGTTGTCGGTGATCTGCCAGTTGTCTTCCAGGTAGTAGGCTTCGTTCTCGGTCTCGAACGTGCCCTGGTTGGCAACCTGGCGGGTGCGGACGTACGCGGTCGGGCCCGGCGGGATCAGCACGCCGTTGACGCGGCGGCCACCGGGGATGTTGCTGATCTCGTAGCGCAGGCCGTCACCCGGGTAGACGCTGCTGTACTCGGAGGTGTTGTTCTCGTGGTCGGCGCCGAAACGCACGTTGTGGTCGCCCAGGTTCCACTCGAAGTCGATGCGGGCCGCTTCGCGGTCGTCGGAGCGGTCCACCACCGAGGTGTTGGCCGTGCAACCGATGAAGTCGGCGTTGACGCGGCGGTCCTGGACCAGGTTGCAGCTGCTGTCATTGAGGCTGTTGACCGAGGCGGTGCGCTCGTTCTCGCCGTAGAGCACCTTCATCGACAGGTTGTTGGTCAGGTAGCCGGTGTAGGTCAGCGCCCAGTTGTCGCCGCCGCTCTTGTTGAACGTGCGGTTCTGCTGCGCCTCGCGCTGTCCGGTCACGTGGTCGAACGGATAGCTGTCTTCGGTGGTGTCGTTCTTGTCCGAGAACGCAAGCAGCTCCAGCTGGTGGTTGTCGCTGATCTGCCAGTCGAACTTGGTGCCCCAGAAGTCGTTGTTGCCCTGGTCGATGAACAGCGTCGAGCCACCGTCGTTGGTGTTCTGCGAATCGAGGTCGCGCTTCTCGTAGATGCCGAAGAAGAACAGCTTGTCCTTGATGATCGGACCGGACGCCCAGACCGCATACGTGTTCTGGTCGGAGTCGTCGTACTTGCGGATGAGGTCCGGATGGTCCTCACCGTCGGACTGGCCGATGCCGTCGATGACGATGTCGGCGCCGGCGTGGAACTCGTTGGTGCCCGAACGGGTCACGGCGTTGATGACGCCACCGGTGGTGCGGCCAAACTCGACCGAGTAACCGCCGGTCTTGATCTGGAATTCCTGCAGGAACGAGAACGGCAGCGACGAGAAGCCGACACGGTTGTAGAAGTCGGTGACGTTCAGGCCGTTGATGTAGACCGAGTTCTCGGCCACCGACGAGCCGCCGAACGAAATGCCGCCGAATTCACCACGATTCACGCCCGGGGCCAGGGTGGCCACGTCGGTGATGTCACGCGGCACCGGCAGGCGCGCCACTTCCTGGCGGGTGATGTTGGTGGCCGATTCGGTCGAGGTCACGTCGACCGGCGAGATCACGCGCGAGCCAACGACCTGGACCGTCGCCAGGTTGGTGGCGCCGGCTCCCAGGTTGTAGTTGGTGGCATTGCCCAGGCTGATGTCGACCTCGGCCGCCTGCCCTGCGGGCTCACCGGCGACGCTGGATTCCAGCGTGTAGTGGCCGACCGGCAGGAACGGGAAACGGTAATTGCCCTGCTCGTCCGCGCGCACGGTGCGGGTGAAGCCGGTGGCCGGATTGCGCACCGTGACTTCGGCATTCGGCGTGGTGCGACCCACGAGCGAGCCGTCCGTGTTGGCCGCATGCGCACTTTGCAGCGACAGCGCCGATGACAGGCACATGCCCATGGCTATACACAACGCGGTCCTACGCAACCCTTTACTGTTCATGTCCCCTCCAGCGATGAAAAGTGATGCCTCGCGTGCGCTCAACCGCCCGCAGTGGCGCTCGGCAGTACGTGTGCCTCAAAGGTGTAGTCCCACTGGTCGAAGTAGAGGTTTCCCCCTTGCCACTCCACTTCGCCGCGTTGTGAGTCCACGGTTTCCGATCGGAAATGCTGCTTGCGCGGCACCAGGTCGGTGCCGTAGTCGTCGTTGAATGCGATGCGGTAGGCATCCAGCCCGCCGAGGTAGAACCACTCGACGCCCGGATCGCTGGCGCCCTTGAACTGGCCGGTGGTGACGTCCATCGGCACCCAGCCATACGGCGCCAGGTACATGAAACCCCAGTCATGCAGGTTGTCGTACTTGCCGTCCGAATAGACCATGCCCGACTGCCAGCGCGCCGGGATGCCGTTGAGGCGCAGCAGCGTCATCAGCAGCAGCGTCTGCTGGCCGCAGTCGGCGTGGTCGGAATGCAGCGCGTAGTGGCTGATGTTGGTGATCGTGGAGTACTCGCGGGCGCCGCCCCACGGAATGCCGTCGACCGCCGAATAGAGCTTCTGCGCGATCCGGTACGGGTTCTTTTCGTCGCCGACCACCTTCTTCGAGAACGCGCGGATGTCGTCGCTGAAGACGATGTGCGGCGGGCGCTCGGCCAGGTACGGCGCCAGTTCGGCGCTGTTGCCGGTGGCGACGACCTTGGCCGGATCGATCTGGTGGACCTGGCCGAAGATGGTCAGTTCATAGGTCACCGAGAACTTCGTCGGCGTCGCCTTGACCGCCGGCTGCTGCATGTAGACGGTGCGCTGCAGTGTCGATTCCGGCGCGGTGACGTGCTTGGCCGGTGCGCTGGAGACCAGCTGGATGTTCTCCTGCTGCCCGGCGATCGCGCGCGGGTACGGAATCCACGCACGAACGACTTGGCCGGCCGGAACCGCGTCGGCATTGACGATGATCGACTGGGTGACGCGGACACGGCGCGGGGCAACGCTGCTCTTGCCGGTCGACCGGGCCTGCGCCAGCGCTTCGTCGTGGTAGGGGTTGGCCGATTCCATCGGCCCGTCGTTGCGGGTCGCTGGCGTCGCGCGCCTGGCCGTCGCCTCCGGACTGACCCGGAACAGGTTGGAGACCGAGCGGCTGAAGTAATAAGGAACGCCGTCGATGACCATGTGCTCAAGCTGGTTCGAGGCCTTCCAGCCTGCGAACTCCGCGTCGGTCATGTCCGGGATCAGCTCGCGCAGCTTGGCCTTCGCCTCAGGCTCGGTGATCGGAAAGTCCAGGCGGATGCGCCGCATGCGCTCGCGCTGGAATTCCAGGGCCTGGCGCGCTTCCGCGCTCATGTCGGGCTGGGCCAGCGCGCTGTCGATCGCGGCGTTGGCCTCCTTGAAGTGGCCGGCATCGATGCTCGCCGTCACCTCTTCGACGGTGTCGCCGGCCCGTCCAGCCAGGGCTGCGGAAGTCATCAGCGAAACCCACAGGACTGACACAGCCAGCGCGCGCAGCTTGCGCTTCCGAGGGGTCTTGCGTTCGAGCGAAGGCGAAAGACTGTCCACGTGCAGTCGACCCAAGGGGTGCCGTTTCACGACTGTGTAACATGACTGGAGTACCCGGTCAATAATTTATTCTTGACTAAAGCCAGAAATGAAGTATGTATTCTGACCCAGTCGGCTGCCGCCTTCCGCCCGGTGGCCCAGAGGGGACAAATCAAGATGATTGAAACGGTCTGGCCTTACGCCGCGGTGTTGCTGGTATCGGCGGGCCTGTTTCCGTCCCTTGAGAAGCGCTATGGCTGGCGGCTGTTCTCGGTGCTGCCGCCGATTGTCCTTACTTATCTGTTCGTCACCGCCCTTGCGGTGGCCGGGCTGTGGCAGGCGACACCGGAAATCTCTACGGCGCAGCGGTCGCTCACCGGCCAGTTGCTGCCCGCCCTGCTGTTCCTGCTGATGGTGGGCTGCGACCTCCGCGCGATCGTCAAACTCGGGCCGCGCATGCTGGCAGTGTTCGCCTGCGCGATGCTCAGCATCCTGACGGCGATAGTCATTGCCTACCTGATCTTCCGCAACGCCCTGCCCGCCGACGGCTGGAAGATGCTGGCGGCGCTGAGCGCGACCTGGACCGGCGGCTCGGCCAACCTGGTCGCGGTGAAACAGTCGATCGGACTCCCCGACAACCTGTTGCCGTCGGTGCTGCTGGCCGATGCGGTCTGTTATTCGGTGTGGGTGATCGTGCTGTTCTCGATCAACCGCTTCGCACCCGCGTTCAACCACTGGACCGGCGCCGACGCGCGTGCGCCGCTGCCGCAGCTGGAGCCGCGCACCACCGGCGAGGCCGGCCCCGGCAGCGTGCTGCTGTGGCTGGGCCTGGCGCTGCTGGTGGGCAACGTCTCGGCGTGGGGGGCAGCATTGCTGCCGGTCGGCGGCTTCCTCACCACGACGGCATGGACGGTGTTGATTGCCACCGTCGTCGGCCTGGTGCTGGCACGCACGAGCCTCGCCCATTCACCCGTGCCGGCGCCGCTGGCCAGTGCCATGCTGGCCTGCCTGGTGGCGGTGCTGGCATCGCAGAGCAACTTCCAGGGCCTCGATACCGCGCCGTTGTTCGTCGTCGTCGGCTTCACGGTGCTGATCGTGCACGTTGCGCTGTTGCTGATGGCCGCGAAGCTGTTCCGCTTCGACCTGCACCTGTGCGGCATCTCCTCGCTTGCCCAGATTGGCGGCATGGCGACCGCGCCGGTACTGGCCGCCACCTATGCCCGCGCGCTCGTGCCGGTGGCGGTGCTGCTGGCGATGCTCGGCCTGGTGCTGGGCACCGGCATTGGATTGGCGATGGCCGGGCTGCTGTCCGGCCTCGCCCCAGTTGCAAACATCGCGAGCTGATCGCTGATGAAACCTTCGGAATCCGAACCATGCGCCTGCCACTGACCCCTGCCCTCGTCCTCTGCCTTGCCATGTGCCTCGCCGGCACGGCATCGCAACCGCTGGCGGCACGCGAAAACGCCTGGACCATCCCCGCCAGCACGGGCGTGATCGGCATCGACGATGCCCAGCTCGATCCGGCGTTCTGGGTCAGGCAGCTGGCCGACCCGGACCGCGTCATCCTCGACAGCGATGCGATCGCCGCGCAGAACGCGCGCCTGCACCAGCTCGACAAGAGCATCCATGACCTGGCGGCGCTGCAGTGCACGCTCGACCGCGCGCAGGTCAGCGGCTGGATCGAAGCGCTGTCGCGGCGGCCGTCGAAGCCGCTGTTCGACGAACACGGCAAGCCGGTGGCGACGGCAACGCTTGACGGCGTGGTCGACGCGATCAACCTCGGCGCGATCCCCGAACGCCAGGACACGCGTTATGGCCTGGTCGTGCATCGCGCCGCCCTGCGCACCTTCCCGACCTCGCTGCGCGTGTTCTCGTCGGACGACGACCACGACATCGACCGCTTCCAGGAAAGCGCACTGTTCCCGGGCGACCCGGTGGTGGTCGCGCACGAAAGCCGCGACGGCAAATGGTTATTCGTGGTGAGCCCGCGCTACGCCGCCTGGATCGAGAAGCAATTCGTTGCCCTCGGCAGCCAGGAGCAGGTGCTCGGTTACGGCCGCAAGACGCCCTATCGCGTGGTCACCGGCGCCCGCGCCACTACCGTCTACACCCAGGAAGAACCCGGCGTGTCCGAGCTGCAGCTCGACATGGGCGTGCGCGTGCCGGTGCTGTCGGACTGGCCAGTCGGCAAGCCGGTCAACGGCCAGGACGGCTACACCTCGCACGTGGTCGAACTGCCGGTGCGCAACGACGACGGCAGCCTGCGTTTCTCGCCGGCACTGCTGCCGCGCCGCGAACCCAGCCAGGACCGTTACCTGCCACTGAGCGGGCGCAACATCATCCAACAAGGCTTCAAGTTCCTCGGCGAACGCTATGGCTGGGGCCACAGCTACAACGGCCGCGACTGCAGCGGCTTCGTGTCCGAGGTCTATCGCAGCATGGGCGTGGAACTGCCGCGCAACACCAGCGACCAGGCCGTCAGCCCGGCACTCAACCGCATCGCCCTGAGCGACAAGGACACCCGCGAGAAGCGGCTGCAGATCGCCCGCGAGCTGCAGGTCGGCGACCTGGTCTACATCCCCGGCCACGTGATGATGGTGATCGGCCAGCTCAACGGCGAGCCCTACGTCATCCACGACACCACCGGCCTGAGTTTCGCCGGCGCCGACGGCAAGACCGTGCGCGCCCGGACCAACGGCGTGACGGTGTCGCCGCTGACGCCGCTGCTGTTCAACGGCCAGCAGACCTATGTCGACCGCATGACCAACATCCAGCGCATCCGTCCCTGACGAATGCAGTGCAGAGGCAGTGCAAGCGCGCTGCTTCCCCTCCCAATCCAGCATCCGTGAACCAATGAAAATCACCGACATCCGCTTCGGCATGCTCCGCGTCCCGCTGAAAACGCCCTTCAAGACCGCTCTGCGCACGGTCGAGGCGGTGGAGGACATCGTCGTCTCGGTGCACACCGACACCGGCCACGTCGGCTACGGCGAGGCACCGGCGACCGCGGTCATCACAGGCGACACGCACGGCTCGATCATCGAGGCCATCCGCAAGTTCATCGCCCCGCGCGTGATCGGCCAGGAAGTGGCCAACCTCAACCACATCACGGCCCTCATCCAGTCGGCGCTGGAGAAGAACACCAGCGCCAAGGCGGCGGTCGAGATCGCGGTCTACGACCTGTTCGGCCAGCTCTACGGCGTGCCGCTGTACAAGATGCTCGGCGGCGGCGACCCGGTGATCACCACCGACATCACCATCAGCGTCGACTACATCGACAAGATGGTGGCCGACTCGATCAGCGCGGTCGATCGCGGCTTCGAGTCGCTGAAGATCAAGGTCGGCAAGGACATCGGCGTCGACATCGAGCGGGTCAAGGCGATCTATGCCGCGGTCGAGGGCCGTGCCCTGCTGCGCCTGGACGCCAACCAAGGCTGGAGCGCCAAGCAGGCGGTGTACGCGATCAGCATGCTCGAGGATGCAGGCGTGCGCCTGGAGCTGGTCGAGCAGCCGGTCAAGGCCAAGGACCTGGATGGCATGAAGTACGTCACCGAACGCGTGCACACGCCGATCATGGCTGATGAGAGCGTGTTCGGTCCGACCGAGGTCGTCGACCTGATCCGCATGCGCGCGGCCGACATCATCAACATCAAGCTGATGAAGACCGGCGGTCTGTCCAACGCCATCCGCATCGCCGACATCGCCGAGCTCTACGGCGTGGAATGCATGATCGGCTGCATGCTCGAGAGCAGCATCAGCGTCGCCGCCGCGGTGCACCTGGCGGTGGCCAAGTCCAGCGCGATCACCAAGGTCGACCTCGACGGCCCGTCGCTGTGCGCGTTCAACCCGGTCGACGGCGGCGTCAACTTCAACGAGTCCGAGATCTCGGTGACCGATGCGCCGGGCCTGGGCATCCGCGAGATCCGCGGGCTGGTGCCCATCGAGGCCTGAAAGGCAAAGGCATGATCCAATGACCACCGTTCGTCCTGAGCGTAGCGCAGCGAAGTCGAAGGACCGCCAGACGCGTCACCGCACCGGCCCCTTCGACTTCGGGCCTGCGGCCATACGCTCAGGGCGAACGGGTATCTCATTCCGGACGAGTCCTTGACCATGTCGCCCTTGCTGAAGATCCGATCCGAACGCGACCAGATGTCCGCCATCGAACGCCGCATCGCCGACTTCCTGCTCGACAATGCCCACCTGCTACGCGACTACTCGTCGCAGCAGCTGGCCAACGCGCTCGGCATCAGCCAGTCGAGCGTGGTCAAGTTCAGCCAGAAGCTGGGTTACAAGGGCTATCCGGACCTCAAGTACTCGATCGGCCAGGCGGTGGCGCGCGGCGACGGCGGCGACGACAACGTCACCAGCGAAGTGCGTCGCGACGACCCGCACGCCGCGCTGGCCGAAGACCTGTGGTACCTGAAGGCACAGGCAGAAGCCGAGACGCGGCTGATCAACCCGCCCGAGCGCATCGACGCAATCGCGGCGGCGATCCAGCAGGCCGGCAAGGTCTTCATCATCGGCCTGGGCGAAGACGGCATCCCGGCGCGCGCGTTTGCCACGCGCCTGTCGATGCTGGGCATCCTCACCGTGCACTATGTCGACGCGATCCTGATGCAGGCGGGCGTCTCCAGTGCTGCACCGGGAGATGTGCTGCTGGTGTTCTCCGAACACGGCAGGCAGCCGGCGCTGTGCCAGATCAGCCGCCTGTTCCGCGAGCGCTTCGGCAAGGTGATCTCGGTCAGCCGGCACACGCCCAACCCGCTGCGCGCGCATGCCGATGCGGCGCTGCTGGTATCCGCCCACGACGAGCGCCGGCATATCGAGCCGCTGCTGTACCAGTGCGCGCTGCAGCACCTGCTCGACCTGATCTTCATCCTGCTGTGCGACGGCAGCGAAGACCGCCGCAGCCAGCTCGATTTCAATTTCGAACGCATGCAGGACCTGCTGGACAGCTGAGATGACCCATCCGATGCGCCAACGTGCCGCACGTGCCCTGCTCTGCCTCGCCACCGTGGTGCTTGCCGGCTGCGCTGGCCTGAAGGGCACCCAGTCGACCCGGCCCTGGGACGACGCCCAGCAGATGGTCGTGGTGACGACCGCTGGCTGGGATGCCAACACCGGCACGCTGCAGCGTTACGAACGCGCCGGCGCAGGCTGGCGTGCGCTCGGAGAGGCCGCACCCATCACGGTCGGCCGCAGCGGTTCGGGTTGGGGCGTCGGCCTGCACGCTCCCCAGTCGGGCGAGCCGCAGAAGGTCGAAGGCGACGGCCGCGCACCGGCAGGCGTGTTCCGCATCGGCACCGCATTCGGCTACGCCGACAGCTGGGCCACCGCCTGGCCCTACCAGGCGATGACGGCCTCCGATTACTGCATCGACGTCAACGCGTCGCCGCTCTACAACCGAATCGTCGACGCGCGCCAGGTCGGCGCGGATGCCGTCGCCGGCTCGACCGAGCCGATGCGTCGCGACCTGCATGCCAACGGCGACCAGCGCTACAAGCTGGGCTTCGTGATCGAGCACAACCCCGACAACCGCAGCGGCACCGGCAGCTGCATCTTCGCCCACCTGTGGAAAGCGCCGGGCGAGACCACCGCCGGCTGCACGGCGATGGCCGAGCCGGTGATGCAACAGCTGCTGGCGTGGCTGGACCCGAAGCGCAAGCCGGTGTTCGTGCTGCTGCCGGCCGACGAGTACAGGCGCCTTCAAAAGGACTGGCATCTGCCTTGACGGCGCAACCCTCCAGCCCCCGCCCCGTTCGTCCTGAGCGTAGCGCAGCGAAGTCGAAGGAAGCGTAGCGCAGCGAAGTCGAAGGAAGCGTAGCGCAGCGAAGTCGAAGGAAGCGCAGCGAAGTCGAAGGACAGCTGGGCATACCCGTATCACCATCGGCCCGTACACCCTTCGACTTCGCTGCGCTACGCTCAGAGCCTGCCCCGTACTTGATACGGGGGCGAACCGGGGAGAGGTGTCGGGCTGCCCGAAATAGAATCTCCTAGCGCAATTCCCAATCAGGACCTTCCGTGTCGACCACTGCCCGCGTACTGCTCGGACTCTTTCTTGGCGCCCTCATCGGCCTGCTGCTGGCCTGGTGGGACGTCACCGCCGCGACCCGCGTCGCCGACTTCGTCCAGCCCGTCGGCCGGCTCTGGCTCAATGCGCTGCAGATGACCGTGGTGCCGCTGGTGGCCGCGCTGGTGGTGATCGGCGTCAACACCGCCACCGACGCCGCCGCGTCCGGGCGCACCGCGCGCAAGGCAATCATCACCTTCGTGATCATCCTCAGCGTCTGCGCCGCGTTCGCCGCGATCGTGGCGCCGCTGCTATTCTCGCTGGTGCCGCGCCAGGAAGGCCTGGCCGAATCGCTGCGCTCGGCCACCGCCGGCACCGCCCAGCTGAGCCTGCCCAATTCGCTGGCCGACTGGTTCGCCGGCGTCATCCCCAGCAACGCGATCGCGGCTGCCGCGCAGAGCGCGATGATGCCGCTGGTGGTGTTCTCCCTTTTCTTCGGCTTCGCCCTGACCCGGATCGAGGCCGGCCGTCGTGCGCGCCTGCTCGAACTGGTCCAATCCATCGCCGACGTGATGGTGGTGATCGTGCGCTGGGTGCTGTGGGCGGCGCCGGTGGGCGTGTTCGCGCTGGTGCTGGCGGTGTGCGCGCGCGTGGGCCACGGCATGATCGGCGCGTTCGGCTGGTACATCGCGATCCTCTCGGCGATGTACCTGTGCGCGACGGCCCTGATGTACCCGATCGCAGTGATTGCCGGCGGCGAACGCGTTCGCCGCTTCGCCGCCGCTATCGTGCCGGCGCAGGCAGTGGCCGCCAGCACGCAGTCGTCGCTGGCCTCGCTGCCGGCGATGATCGAAAGCTCGCGCGTGCGCCTGGGCCACCCGCTCAGCGTGACCTCGCTGGTGCTGCCGATGGCGGTGTCGCTGTTCCGCATCACCAGCCCGATGCAGTACATCGGCGTGGCGTCCTTCGTCGCCTGGGCCTACGGCATCGACCTGAGCGCGGCGCAGATGGCGGCCGGCGCGGCCCTGGCCGTGGTGATCAGCATGGGATCGGTCGGCCTGCCCGGCCAGGTCAGCTTCATGGCGACCAACATGCCGGTGACCCAGGCCATGGGCCTGCCGATCGAACCGCTGGGCCTGCTGCTGGCCCTGGACACCATCCCGGACGTGTTCGCCACGCTGGGCAACGTCACCGGCGACCTGACCGCCACGGCCGTGGTGGCCAAGGGCCAGACCGAGTCCGAGGCCGAGGCCGAACACTCGGTGCTGTAAACCCGACCAACCCGCATTTGGCGCAATCATGCGAAAATGCCGCGCTCGCGTTTCCCAACCCCTTGAATCCCAAAGCTTGGCCCCGTAGCTCAGTTGGATAGAGCGGTCCCCTCCTAAGGGACAGGTCGCACGTTCGAATCGTGTCGGGGCCGCCATTGCGGCGAGGCAGCGCAGCCTCGCCTTCAGTCCCCCAGGAGCACGTCCGATGACCCACCCCGTCCTCACCGCCCTCGGCCTGACCGATACCGAATCCGGCACCTACCTCGGCAGCGGCGAATGGTCGCCGACCCGTGACGCCGGCGTTCTGGAGTCGATCAACCCGACCAACGGCGAGGTTCTGGCCAGGGTCCAGGCTTCCTCGCAGGCCGACTACGACGCCATCGTCGAACGCGCCCAGGCGGCCTTCAAGGTGTGGCGCACCACCCCGGCCCCGCGCCGCGGCGAAGCCGTGCGCCTGTGCGCCGATGCGCTGCGCAAGCACAAGGACGCGCTGGGTTCGCTGGTCGCGCTGGAGATGGGCAAGTCCAAGCCCGAGGGCGACGGCGAAGTGCAGGAGATGATCGACATCGGCGACTTCGCCGTCGGTCTGTCGCGCCAGCTCTACGGCCTGACCATGCACTCCGAGCGCCCGGGCCACCGCATGTACGAGCAGTGGCACCCGATCGGCATCGTCGGCGTGATCTCGGCGTTCAACTTCCCGGTCGCGGTGTGGGCCTGGAACAGTTTCATTGCGGCCATCTGCGGCAACATCACGCTGTGGAAACCGTCGCCGAAGACGCCGCTGTCGGCGATCGCCTCGATGAAGATCTGCAACGCCGCGCTCAAGGCCGGCGGTTTCCCGGACATCTTCTTCCTGTTCAACGATGCCGGCACCGAGCTGGCTTCGAGCTTCGTCGACGACAAGCGCATCGGCCTGATCAGCTTCACCGGCTCGACCAAGGTCGGCCGCATCGTCGGTGAGCGCGTCGCCCGCCGCATGGGCCGCTCGCTGCTCGAGCTGGGCGGCAACAACGCGATCATCGTCGACCCCAGCGCCGACCTGAAGCTGGCCATTCCGGCCATCGCCTTCGGCGCCGTCGGCACCGCCGGCCAGCGCTGCACCACCACGCGCCGCCTGTTCGTGCAGGAGTCGATCTACGACGACGTGCTGGCCAAGCTGATCACCGCCTACAAGCAGGTCGAGAAGAAGATCGGCGACCCGACCGACCCGAACAACCTGATGGGCCCGCTCAACAGCCGTGACGCGGTGCAGGCCTACCTGGATGCCGTCGACAAGGCCAAGGCCAGCGGCGGCAAGGTCGAGACCGGCGGTGCCGCCATCGACGGCCCGGGCAACTTCGTCCTGCCGACGATCGTCACCGGCCTGACCAACGACGCCGACGTCGTGCAGACCGAGACCTTCGCGCCGATCCTGTACGTGATGAAGTACGGCCAGCTCGACGAAGCCATCGAGCTGCAGAACGACGTGCCGCAGGGCCTGTCGTCGTCGATCTTCACCCAGAACCTGAAGGCGGCTGAGGCATTCCTGTCGGCAGCCGGTTCGGATTGCGGCATCGCCAACGTCAACATCGGCACCAGCGGCGCCGAGATCGGCGGCGCGTTTGGTGGCGAGAAGGAAACCGGCGGCGGTCGCGAGTCGGGTTCCGATGCCTGGCGCGCCTACATGCGCCGGCAGACGAATACCATCAACTACTCCGACGCGCTGCCGCTGGCCCAGGGCATCAAGTTCGACCTCTGACCGCCACGCCACCGGACCCATACATGTATTCCATCGTCCGCCCCTTCCTGTTCGGACTGGACGCAGAGACTGCGCACGGTGCCACGCTGGCGGCGATGGAAGCGGCGTATCGCAGCGGGCTCAGCCCGCTGCTGGGCCGGCGTCCGGCGCCGCTGCCGACGCGCGCGTTCGGCCTGACCTTCCCCAATCCGGTCGGCCTGGCCGCCGGCCTGGACAAGAACGGCGCGCACATCGATGCGCTGCTGGCGCTGGGCTTCGGCTTCGTCGAAGTCGGCACGGTCACGCCGCGTGCGCAGGAAGGCAATCCGAAGCCGCGCATGTTCCGCCTGCCGGACCAGCAGGCGGTGATCAATCGCCTCGGCTTCAACAACGGCGGCGTCGACGAACTGGTGCGCAATGTCGGCAAGGCCCGCCGTCGCGGTGGCCTGCTCGGCATCAACATCGGCAAGAACAAGGACACGCCGAACGAATCGGCGGAGATCGACTACCTGCATTGCCTCGAGCGCGTCTACCCGCTCGCCGACTACGTCACCGTCAACATCTCCTCGCCCAACACCGCCGGCCTGCGTGAGCTGCAGGAAGAGCAGTCGTTGCGTCGCCTGGTGTCGATCCTGCGCGAAGCGCAGGAGCGGCTGGGCGCCTTGCACGGCAAGCGCGTGCCGATGCTGGTCAAGATTGCCCCGGACCTCAGCGACGACGATGTCCAGGCGGCCGCGCGCGTGCTCGGCGACCTCAATGTCGACGGCGTCATCGCCACCAACACCACCGTCTCGCGCATCGGCATCGACGGTGCCCCGCACGCCTCCGAAACCGGCGGTCTGTCGGGCCGGCCGCTCATGGGGCAGTCCACCGCAGTGCTGCGGATGATGCGCACGCGCCTGCCCGAATCGATCCCGATGATCGGTGTCGGCGGCATCCTTTCCGGTGCCGACGCCGCGACCAAGATGGCCGCCGGCGCGACCCTGGTGCAGTGCTACACCGGCCTGGTGTACCGCGGCCCGGCGCTGGTGCACGAATGCGTCGAAGCCATGCGCCGGCGCAAGGAAGCCCCGAGCCGGGGCAACATGCCGCCAATCGTATGAGCGAGGCCGTCCGCATCCTGCGCGATGCCCCGCTTGATCATCGCAACACCTTCGGCGTCGCGGCGCGCGCGCCGTGGCTGGCCGAAGTAGGCGACCCTGCCGATCTGCCTGGGCTGCTGTCGCGACCGGAATTCCGCGAACGCGCACCGCTCGTGCTGGGCGGCGGCAGCAACCTGCTGTTTGCCGGCAACCCCGACGCGCCGATGCTGGCCCTCACCGGCCAGGACGTGCGCGTGCTGCACGACGACAGCGTCGCCATCGTCCGCGCCGATGCCGGCGTGCAATGGCATGGTTTTGTCATGCACACACTGGGCCTTGGCCTGGCGGGCCTGGAGAACCTGGCGTTGATCCCCGGCACGGTCGGTGCCGCACCGATCCAGAACATCGGCGCGTATGGCGTCGAAGTTCGCGAGTTCATCCATGCCGTCGAGGCCTATGAACCGGCCAGCGGCCAGCTCCATCGCCTCGACGCCGACGCCTGTGCGTTTGCCTATCGCGACAGCGTCTTCAAGCACGAACCCGATCGCTACATCGTCACCGCGGTGGAGTTCGCGCTGCCGCGCACGCCGTCGCTGAAGCTCGACTACGCCGGCATCGGCGACGAAATCGCCGCGATGGGCATCACCGCTCCGACCGCACGCGACGTTGCCGATGCAGTGATCGCAATCCGTCGCCGCAAGCTGCCGGATCCCGCGGTGCTCGGCAACGCCGGCAGCTTCTTCAAGAATCCGATCGTGGCGCAGGCCCAGGCTGAAGCGCTGCAGGCGCAGTACCCGGCGATGCCTGTGTTCCGTGGCAACGATGCGACCACGCGCAAGCTGTCGGCCGCGTGGTTCATCGACGCCTGCGGCTGGAAGGGCCACCGCGACGGCGATGCCGGCGTGGCCGCGACGCATGCGCTGGTGCTGGTCAACCACGGCCATGCCAGCGGCCAGCAGCTGCTCGACCTGGCCCGGCGCATCGCCGACTCGGTGCACACGCGCTTCGACGTGGCGATCGAGCCCGAACCGCGGGTCATCGGCGCCACCTGGTGAACGCAACGGCAACCTCGACACCGATGCGCGCCGCGGGCTTCATGCTCGCCAGCACGCTGTGCTTCGGCGCGATGGCCATCACCATCCGGCTGGCATCGGCGACGCTGCACACGTTCGAGATCGCGTTCTTCCGCAACTTTTTCGGCCTGATGGCGGTGCTGCCGCTGGTCGCCGGCGTCGACAGGGCCTCATTGCGAACCAAGCAGCTGCCGCGCTACTTCGTCCGCTGCGCGATCGGCATCGGTTCGATGCTGGCCGGCTTCTGGGCGATCGGCCACCTGCCCTTGGCGCAGGCGATCTCGCTGTCCTACTCCACGCCGGTGTTCGTGACGATCGCAGCCGCGATCTTCCTCGGCGAGCACGTCCGCGCCCGGCGCTGGGCGGCGGTCGCGATCGGATTCATCGGCGTGCTGGTGATCGTGCGGCCGGGCTCGGCGCAGTTCAGCACCGGCACGCTGATCGCACTGCTGGCCGCGGTGCTCAGCGGTGTCGTCGCGATCCAGATCAAGCAGCTCTCGCGCATCGATGCCGCCAACACCATCGTCCTCTACACCTATCTGTTCTGGGTGCCGATGTCGCTGCTGCCGGCGCTGTGGGTGTGGGAGTGGCCGCAGGGCATCGCCTGGCTATGGGTGGTCGGCGCGGGCATCTTCGGCACCGGCGGACAGGTGCTGTGGACGCATGCGCTGAAGCTCGGCGAGGTGTCGGCGCTGACGCCGATCAGCTTCATGCAGTTGCCGCTGGTCGCCACCGCCGGCTGGCTGTGGTTCGGCGAAAGCGTGGACGGTTGGACCTGGGCCGGCGCGGCGATCATCCTGTCGGCCAACGCCTACATCGCCCACCGCGAGGCGGTGCTGACGCGGCGCGCGGCGACGGCCGCGCCGACGTCGGCGGCAGTGCCGGGCGAGTAAATCCCCCACAACCGTTCGTCCTGAGCGTAGGCCGCAGGCCGAAGTCGAAGGAAGCGCAATGCAGTGGGCGGTCCTTCGACTTCGGCGCGACGCGCCTACGCTTCCTTCGACTTCGGCGCGACGCGCCTACGCTTCCTTCGACTTCGGCGCGACGCGCCTACGCTCAGGACGAACGGTCATGGGTGTGTCGAAGGAACATGCCAGGGGCGCAAGCTGCCCCAATACACCGCCAGATAGGCCGCCACCACCCACACGCTCGCCGCCGCCCAGCCGGCGAGGATGTCCGACGGGTAATGCACCCCCAGGTACACCCGCGACAATCCCACCAGCACCACGAACGGCAGCATCAGCGCCACCAGCGGCCAACGCCAGCGTGTGCGCCACGCCAGCAGCACCAGCACCCACGCCAGCGTCATCGAGCCCATCGCATGCCCGCTGGGAAAACTGAAGTTGTGCTCCGGCGCTATCGATTCCCACAGCGACGGCCGCTCGCGCGCGAACGCCGCCTTGGCCGCGATGTTGAGCAGCGCCGAACCTGCCAGCGCGATCGCGGCGAAGGTGGCCTCGCGGTAGCGGCGCATCAGCGTCAGGGCCAGCACCAGCGCGATGTCGAGCGGCACCACGCCCCACAGATAGCCGATCCGCGAAATCAGCACGAAGAAACGGTCGAAGCCCTCACGGGCCAGGTCATGCGCGAAGTGCAGGACCGGTTCGTCGAACGGGATGGCTTCCTGCTCGTGGATTTCGTCCGCCAGTTCGGCGAAGCCCCACAACGGCAACAACAGGCCGATGAACACCAGCAGGAGCCGACCGCCGTAGTGGCGCAGCACGCCTGCGCCGTAGCGCAGTTCCTGGCTTAGTGCGTCGCCGCCCTCAGCCGGCACGTGCTGCGTCGTCTGCCACGCCGTACTTGCGTTCGACGTAACGGTCGATCAGCTCGACGAACTCGTGGGCGATGTTCTCGCCACGCAACGTCACGGTCTTCTCGCCGTCCTCGAACACCGGCGCCGACGGCGCTTCGCCCGTGCCCGGCAGCGAAATGCCGATGTTGGCGTGGCGCGATTCGCCCGGGCCGTTGACCACGCAGCCCATCACGGCAAGCGTCAGGTTTTCCGCGCCGGGGTGGCTGATCTTCCACACCGGCATCTTCGCGCGCACGTGTTCCTGCACCTTCTGCGCCAGTTCCTGGAAGAAGGTGCTGGTGGTGCGGCCGCAGCCCGGGCAGGCGGTGACCATCGGCGTGAACGCGCGCAGGCCCATGGTCTGCAGCAGTTCCTGGGCGACGATGACTTCGTTGGTGCGCGACTGACCCGGCTCGGGCGTCAGCGAGATGCGGATGGTGTCGCCGATGCCTTCCTGCATCAGCACGGCCAGTGCGGCGCTGGAGGCGACTATGCCCTTGCTGCCGATGCCGGCCTCGGTCAGGCCCAGGTGCAGGGCGAAATCGCTGCGGCGGGCCATTTCGCGGTATACGGCGATCAGTTCCTGCACGCCGCTGACCTTGGCGCTGAGGAGGATCTTGTCGGCCGACAGGCCCAGCTCGACGGCGCGCGCGGCCGAGTCCAGCGCCGAGCGGATCAGCGCTTCGCGCAGCACTTCGGCGGCTTCGCGCGGCTCGGCAAGCTTGTGGTTCTCGTCCATCAGCTGCGCGGCCAGCGCCTGGTCGAGCGAGCCCCAATTGGCGCCGATGCGGACCGGCTTGTCGTGTTTGATCGCCAGCTCGATGAGCGTGGCGAACTGGCTGTCCTTCTTCTTGCCGAAGCCGACGTTGCCCGGATTGATCCGGTACTTGGCCAGCACCTCGGCGCAGGCCGGTTCGGCGGTCAGCAGTTGGTGGCCGTTGTAGTGGAAGTCGCCGATGATCGGCACTTCCACGCCCATCATCGCCAGCTTGTCGACGATGCGCGGCACGGCGGCAGCGGCTTCGACGGTGTTGACCGTGACCCGCACCATTTCCGAGCCGGCACGCCACAGCTCGGCGACCTGCTTGGTGGTCGAGGCCACGTCAGCGGTGTCGGTGTTGGTCATCGACTGCACGACCACCGGCAAGCCGCCGCCGACCTCGACGCCGCCGATGCGCACGGTGCGCGTCAGGCGTCGCGGGAGCGGGCCGAAGCCGGGGTGTGCACAGGGTGCGGGAGCATGTGAATTCATGGCCGCCATTGTAGGCCAGGCCCGCCGCCAGCCCTACCCGCGGACTGAGCCGCAGCTGTCCTGGACGTGACCCGCGGCAGCCGCTGCGCTACCTTGACCGGCCGTGACATCCAGCCGTCCATGAACGACTTCCCCACCGAACCGGGCCCGGGCGGCCACGCCGACCAGGTCCTGACGCCCAGCCAGCTGAACACGCTGGCGCGCGATCTGCTGGAGGGCGCGTTCCCGCAGGTGTGGATCGAGGGTGAGCTGGGCAACGTCTCGCGGCCCTCGTCGGGGCACCTGTACTTCACCTTGAAGGACGCGCGTGCGCAGGTCCGCTGCGCGATGTTCCGGCCCAAGAGCAGCTGGCTGAAGTTCGTCCCGCGCGAAGGCCTGCGCGTGCTCGGCCGCGGCCGCCTCACGCTGTACGAGGCCCGTGGCGAGTACCAGCTGGTGTTCGACCATATGGAAGAAGCCGGCGAAGGCGCGCTGCGGCGCGCGTTCGAGGAACTGCGCGCACGCCTGGCCGCCGAAGGCCTGTTCGATGTCGAGCGCAAACGGCCGTTGCCGCGCTTCGCCCGCCGCATTGGCGTGATCACCTCGCCCAGCGGCGCCGCCGTGCGCGACGTGCTGAGCGTGCTGGCGCGGCGCTTCCCGCTGGTCGAGGCCGACGTGCTGCCGGTCCAGGTCCAGGGCGAAGGCGCCGCGGCACAGATTGTCGCCATGCTGCAGCGGGCCATCGCCTCGGCGCGCTATGACGTGCTGGTGCTGGCGCGCGGCGGCGGGTCGCTCGAGGACCTGTGGGCCTTCAACGACGAGCGCCTGGCGCGTGCGATCGCCGCTTCGCCGGTGCCGATCGTGTCGGCCGTCGGCCACGAGACCGACTTCAGCCTCAGTGACTTCGCTGCCGACGTGCGCGCACCGACGCCATCGGTCGCGGCCGAGCTGCTCGCGCCCAACCGCGAGGACCTGCTGCATCGCCTGCGCATCCTGGAATCGCGCCTGCGCAACCTGCACACGCAACGCCTGCGCCAGGCCATGCAGCGCGCCGACCGCGCCGCGCTGCGCCTCAATGCCATGCGCCCGCAGGCACGCCTGGAAGCGCTCGGCCGCCGCCAGCGCGAAGCCCTGCGCCGCCTCAACGCCGCCTGGCGCCAGCAGCTCGAACGCGAGCGTGCGCGCCTGCGCCACGCCGACGCCGTGCTGCGCGCGTCCCATCCGCAACGCCGCATTGCCCGCCTGCGCGAACGCCTGGCGGCATTGCGGCCGCGACCGCAGGCCGCCATCGTCCGCCGCCTGGCCAAGGACGCGATGCACCTGCGCGGACTGGCACGCTCGCTCGAAGCGGTGAGCCCGCTGGCGACCGTCGCGCGTGGCTATTCGATCCTGCAGCATCCCGATGGCCGGGTCGTGCGCAGCGTGCTCGATGCGGCACCGGGTGACCGGCTGGCCGCGCGCCTGGGCGACGGACAGCTGCAGGTGCGGGTCGAGCCCAAGGACGACTGACGCGCGACCATCACGCATCGCACCACACGGCCCCCGCTACGATGCGGGACCGTGCCCGAGCAAGCGTGGAAGCGTGATGACCAAAGCCTCCGATCTGTTCGTCGCCGCGCTCGAAGCCGAGGGCGTGGAGTACGTCTTCGGCATTCCCGGCGAAGAGAACCTCGACCTGCTCGAATCGCTGCGCAGTTCGCGCATCCGCCTGGTGCTGACCCGCCACGAACAAGGCGCCGGTTTCATGGCCGCCACCTACGGCCGCCTCACCGGAAAGGCCGGCGTGTGCCTGTCGACGCTCGGTCCCGGCGCGACCAACCTGGTCACGCCGGCGGCCTATGCCCAGCTCGGCGCGATGCCGATGCTGATGATCACCGGCCAGAAACCGATCAAGACCAGCCGCCAAGGCCACTTCCAGATCGTCGATGTCGTCGACACGATGCGTCCGCTGACCAAGTACACGCGCCAGATCGTGTCCGCCGACGCCATTCCTGCGCGCGTGCGCGAATCCTTCCGTCGCGCCGAGGAGGAACGCCCCGGCGCCACCCACCTGGAACTGCCACAGGACATCGCCGGCGATGAAACCAGTGCGCGCCTGATCCCCGCCTCCTTCTCGCGCCGACCCATCGCCGACGACAAGGCCATCGCCCACGCCGCCGCCGCGATCGGACACGCGCGCCATCCGCTGCTGATGATCGGCGCCGGCGCCAACCGCAAGACCACCGCGCGCCAACTGAAATCCTTCATCGACAAGCTCGGCATCCCGTTCTTCACCACGCAGATGGGCAAGGGCGTGATCGACGAGCTGCACCCGCTGTGGCTGGGCAATGCCGCGCTGTCGGACCATGACTTCGTCCATCGCGCCATCGATGCCGCCGACTGCATCGTCAACATCGGCCACGACGTGATCGAGAAGCCGCCGTTCTTCATGCGCGAAGGGCGCCGCACCGTCATCCACGTCAATTACGAGTCCGCCGAGGTCGATGCGGTCTACTTCCCGCAGATCGAGGTCGTCGGCGACATCGCCAACACGGTCTGGCAACTGGGCGAAGTACTGGCCCCGCAGGCGCACTGGGACTTCGCCTTCTTCGACCGCGTGCGCACCGCGCTTCTGGCCAACCTCGTCGACCGCAGCGACGCCGACCGCTTCCCGATGGCGCCGCAGCGCGTCGTTGCCGAGGTGCGCAAGGTGATGGGCCCGCGCGACGTGGTCTGCCTCGACAACGGCCTCTACAAACTCTGGTTCGCCCGCTGCTACCGTTGCCGCGAGCCCAACACGCTGCTGCTCGACAACGCCCTGGCGACGATGGGTGCCGGCCTGCCCTCGGCGATCGCCGCGCGCATTGTCTGTCCGGACCGGCGCGTGCTGGCGGTCTGCGGCGACGGTGGCTTCATGATGAATTCGCAGGAACTCGAGACCGCCATGCGCCTGGGCATCGACATCACCGTGCTGGTGCTGCGCGACGACGCCTACGGCATGATCAAGTGGAAACAGGCGCACGAGCGCTATCCGAGTTTCGGCATGGACCTTGGCAATCCGGATTTCGTCCGCTATGCGGAGAGTTACGGCGCGCGCGGGCATCGACCGGCCTCCGCCGACGAGTTCGCGCCGATGTTGCAGCGCGCCCTCGACACCCCGGGGATCGACCTGATCGAAGTGCCCATCGACTACAGCGATGACGACCGCCTGCTCAACGACGAGATCCCGAAGTTGAGCGCCGCCCTGCAGTAGTCATCCGCCCCTTTTCTTTCATCGGAGAACGACATGGCCAAGACCAAGCGCGCCGCCTCCGGCCTGATGGCCAGCTATCCCTACTACCTCGCCAATCGCCCGGTCGCCGCCAACACCGACCTCGACGTCCTCGACAAGTACAGCGGCAAACGCGCGACCCGCGTAGCCCTGGCCGATGCGACAGCGGTACGCAAGGCGATAGTGGCGGCGCACCAGGCACGCGAGGCGGTGGCCGCGTTCCCGCCGGATGCGCGCCGCGACGTGCTCGAACACTGCGTGATGCGTTTCCAGGAGCGCTTCGACGAGCTTGCCCTTGCCCTGTGCATCGAAGCCGGCAAGCCCATCGCCGACGCGCGTGGCGAAGTCACCCGCCTGATCGACACCTTCCGTATCGCCGCCGGCGAAGCGACCCGTATCGATGGCGAAGTGATCGAACTGCAGATCTCAAAGCGCACGCGCGGCTACCGCGGCATGGTCAAGCGCGTCCCGATCGGCGTGTGCAGCTTCATCACGCCCTTCAACTTCCCGTTGAACCTGGTCGCGCACAAGGTCGCGCCGGCGCTCGCCGCCGGCTGCCCGTTCGTGCTCAAGCCGTCGGAGAAGACGCCGATCGGCGCACTGATCATCGCCGAGATCCTGGCCGAGACCGACCTGCCGCGCGGCGCGTTCTCGGTGCTGGCCTGTTCCACCCAGGATGCTTCCCAGCTGGTCGAGGACGAGCGGATCGCACTGCTGAGTTTCACCGGCGGCCTGATCGGCTGGGACCTCAAGGCCCGCGCCGGGCGCAAGAAGGTCACCCTCGAACTGGGCGGCAACGCCGCCTGCATCATCGACGACGACCCCGGCATGCCGCTCGACCGCGTGGTCGAGCGCCTCGTCTTCGGCGCCTATTACCAGAGCGGCCAGAGTTGCATCAGCGTGCAGCGCATCTACGCGCATGCGGCCATCTACGACAAGCTGCGCAAGAAGCTCAAGGCCGCGGTGGCGAAGCTGCCGATGGGCGACCCGCGCGACGAGAAGACCTTCATCGGCCCGATGATCGACGAGGCCGCGGCCAAGCGCGTGGACAGCTGGATCGAGGCCGCGCGCAAGGGCGGCGCAAAGCGCCTGGCCGGCGGAAACCGCAACGGCAACATGGTGCCGGCGACGCTGCTGGAAGGCGTGCCGCACGACAGCGACCTGTACCGCAAGGAAGCCTTTGCACCGGTCGCGTTGATGCAGCCATTCGACAATTTCGACCAGGCCATTGACCAGGTCAACGACAGTGACTTCGGCCTGCAGGCGGGCGTGTTCACCGCGCGCCTGGACCATGCCATGCGCGCCTGGGATCGCCTCGACGTAGGCGGCGTCATCGTTGGCGACGTGCCGAGCTTCCGCGTCGACAACATGCCCTACGGTGGCGTGAAGCACTCTGGCCTCGGTCGCGAAGGCGTGCGCTATGCCATCGAGGACATGACCGAGCAGCGCCTGCTGGTGATCCGGGACGCTGCGGGCTGAACCAGCCAGGCGTTTTCGACACGCCTTCTCCCGACTGCGGGAGAAGGCATGTCGATGGCCTGCCAGGCCAGAACGCCGTGACTACTTGCGCGGCGAGGGCGCCGGCTCGTCGATCCTGCCGATGCTGGTTTCGCCGATGCTGACTTCACCGCCCGTGGCCCACTCGGACACCGGCTGCAGCCATTCCTTCCTGGGCTCGTGGAACAGCGCCGAACCATGGCCGCTGTTGAGCACCAGCTCCTGGCGCTCGCTGACCTTGGGTGAGTCGCCCCACAGCGAGCGGCACGACAGCGACGTGCTGTCATTGGCGTCGTGGATGCCGAGCACGCGGCCGCTCATGCGGAAGTTGTAGTTGGCCTTCATCGCCGGATCGCATTCGCCGAGCAGCGCGTAATTGACGTGCCGGTTGCCGACCAGCGCCGAGGTCAGCGTGGCGATCTTGGAGCCGGTTCCTGCGCCGACGACGTTGATTTCCTCCGGCGCGACGCCCTTGTCCATCATCGCCCGTACTTCGTCGGCGATGCGGTGCGCGTAGGCCAGGCGGGATTCACCGGCGTAGGCGAACGTGCTGACTTCGAATCCCTGGTCCTCGAACGCCTGCACGATCGCGGCATGGTCGACGCCCGCTTCGGTGGAAGGCAGATAGATAAGGTGTGGCGAGCCGGCCATCGCAGTCGATGACGCAGCGAGGAACACGGCCGCTGCGAGTACGCGACGGGCAGCGACATGTGTCACGGGGGAAGGAATGAAACGGGTCATGGCAGGCACCTCCAGCAAAGGCGTCGGGGGACGCGGGGGAAGCTGATGAGACGTAACCGGCGGGTCCAATCGTGCGCGCCGTCTGTTGCATCGACCAGTTCGAAAGGTCATACCAACTTCTGGGATACGCGACATGGGATGCGGGAACCGCGCCGTGCGTTTACACACAACGCGGGTTAAACCGTTTTCTGCATGAAGTACATGCAGTCGGCGAGCGGCTGCCATTCGTCATGGTCACTTCCGGCCCATCGGGGAGAGGGACCGGGTTGGAATGGAAACGTGAAACCCTTAACCCCACTTGCCGTTTCCGTGCGTTGGCCATTGCGACCCAACCGGAGACAGCAACATGAAGCGCGCCCACGCCGTCCGCCCCACCCTGTTCATCGCGGTCACGCTCGCGTTGTCCGCCTGCCACACAACGCGCGATTCGGCACAGGCCGAGCGCGACCATTCGTCCGATCAAGCGGCTGCGGCCGGAATCGTCGCCGCGGAAGTCGCCGCTTCAACGGCTGTCGCGAAGGAAGCTGGCACGGCTGATGCCAGGAGCAGGCGTCGCGAAGCTGCCATGAAGGCAGCGATGGCCCCGCCGCCGCCACCGTCCCCACCCGCACCGGCGGCGACGCTGGATGCCGTTGAAGTCACCGGGTCGAGAGTGGCCTATTCGCAGCCAGCGCCGATGCAAGCGCCGCAATCAGGCGCATGGCAACAACCGGCCAACACGGAGCGCTATGCCACCATCACCGACAATCCGGTTCATCGCGCCTCTGAGGAACCGGTGTCGACCTTCTCGGTCGACGTCGACACGGGCAGCTACGCCAACGTGCGGCGCATGCTCAACGAGGGCGTGCGACCGCCGGCCGACGCCGTGCGTGCCGAAGAGTTCATCAACTACTTCGATTACGGCCATCCCGCGCCGGCGACACGCGAGGTCCCGTTCCGGGTGACCACGGAGCTGGCGGTGGCGCCGTGGAATTCGCAACGCCAGCTGCTGATGATCGGCATCAAGGGATACGACGTTTCCAAGGCAACGCTGGCCCCGGCCAACCTGGTGTTCCTGATCGACACGTCCGGTTCGATGGATTCGCCCGACAAGCTGCCGCTGGTCAAGAGTGCGCTGCGGCAGCTGGTGCCGCAGCTGCGCAGCCAGGACCGCGTGTCCATGGTCGTCTACGCCGGTAGCGCCGGGCTGGTGCTGCCGCCGACGCCCGGCGATCGACACGGCGAGATACTGGCGGCACTCGATCGCCTCGAAGCCGGCGGCAGCACCAACGGCGGCGACGGCATCCGCCTCGCCTACGCCATGGCCAGACAGGCGTACATCGCCAATGGCGTGAACCGGGTGATCCTGGCCACCGATGGCGACTTCAACGTCGGCACGGTCGACCAGGGCGCGCTGGAAACGCTGGTCGGCGACCAGCGCAAGCACGGCATCGCACTGAGCACGCTCGGCTTCGGCAGCGGCAACTACAACGACGCGATGGCCGAGCAGCTGGCTGATGTCGGCGACGGCAACCATGCCTACATCGACAGCCTGCGCGAAGCGCGCAAGGTGCTGGTCGAACAGATGAGTTCGACGCTGATGACCATCGCCCGCGACGTCAAGATCCAGATCGAGTTCAATCCGGCCCAGGTCGCGGAGTATCGGCTGATCGGCTACGAGAACCGCGTGCTGCAGCGCGAGGACTTCAACAACGACAAGGTCGATGCCGGCGATATCGGCGCAGGCCACCAGGTGACCGCGCTGTACGAGATCACGCCTGCATCGTCACCCGCGCAACGGGTCGGATCGCTGCGTTATGGCGGCAAGCCAGCGCCAGCGGGCAGCGAGCGGAGCGGCGAGATCGCGCACTTGCGGCTGCGCTACAAGTTGCCCGGCCAGAACTCGCCAGATCAGGGCCGCAGCCGCTTGATCGAGACGCCGGTGCTGGCCTCGCAGCTGGTGCGCACGCCCAGCGAGCCGATGCGCTTCGCCAGCGCGGTCGCAGGATTCGCCGATGCCCTGCGCGGTGGCAGCTGGATGGACGGCTGGAGCCTCGACGCGATGATCCGGACGGCGAACGCCGCCAAGGGTCGTGATCCGAACGGCGAACGCGCCGAGCTGCTGCAACTGATGGAGCTGGCACGGGAACAGATCGGCGGTGACGATGCCCGCATCGGCCTGGGGCAGTAGCGCGACACCTTGCAGGGGCCAGGATGCTGGCCCCTGCATCGCGGTCAGGCGTTCAGTCGCTCGATCATCGGCGCCAGCCATTGCTCGTACGGCGCCCACTTCGGCCGCTCCCGCACCTGGATGCTGTCGCGCACCTGCACCGCACTCGCCGTGACTACCGCGCGCTTGCGCGCACCGATGTCGAGCATCGCCGGCTCGAACGCCAGGCCGCAGAAATCGGCGACACGGCGCAGCTCGCCCTCGGGATCGGCCACCAGCCTGGCGTACTCCACATCGAGGATCCGCCCCGGGAACCGTGCATGCCACTGCGACATCAACCGCTTGTAGAGCCGGTGATAGTCGGCCAGCTCGATCGGATCGTAGCTGTAGGCGTTGGCTTCCGAGAACAGCTCGCGCAGGTTCGAGAAACAGGTCTCGACCGGGTCGCGCACCATGTGCAGGATCTTCGCCTGCGGCAGTGCGTGGGCAATGAAACCGATGTTGAGGAAGTTCGACGGCAGCTTGTCGGTGAAGCAGCGGCGTCCTTCGGCCCGCCACTTCACGCTGCCCAGGTAGCGCTCACCCGCGGCCGCCAGGTCGGCGTCGGCGGCACGCTCGACCAGCGTGCGGTCGACCACGCCACGGCAGTGATGGTCCGTCGCATGGCGCATCGCGCTGGTGAAGTCGTAGAGCTCGCCCAGGCCGCCTACGTCCGGATGGCCGTCGAGCAGTTGTTCCAACAGCGTGGTGCCGGAACGGTGCATGCCGACGATGAAGATCGGCAGCGTGCCGTCGCCCTGCCCCGCACCTACGACCGGCGTGGCTGGCTCGAACTTCGACAGCGCGTCGAACAGGTCGGCCGTGGCAGCGGTGTCGTAGTTCAGTCGCGAGCGCTTGGCGCGGCACCCGAGCATCAATGCATTCCATGCCGCCTCGTGCTGGCCGAGGTCGTCATGCTCCTTGTGCAATGCGAAGGCCAGCAGCGCGACGTCTTCGGCCGCGCGTCCCGGGCGTTTCAGCTCGCGCTCGATCGCGGCGATGTGGTTGGCGTCGGCCGTCTGCTTGCGCACCCACGCCGACAGCCAGTAGCCCTGCGCGATCTCCGGCGCGCGTCGCTGCGCGCGCTCGAGATCCTGTGCGGCCTCACCGAAGCGGCCCAGGTAGGTCAGCACCTGCGCCCGCGCCAGCAGCGTCGGCGGGTAATCCGGGTCGGCGCGCCTGGCTTCGTCGAGGAAGGCGATCGCGCGGCCGGGAAGATTGACGTAGCTCAGCTGCGCGGCCGCGGCGATCAGCAGCGGGATCGGCATGCGCGACATCGGCTTGGCGCGGTCGATCGCGGCCTGCAGCGCCGGCACCTGGTTGAACGTGCGCAGTCGTGGCAGCAGTTCTGCGAGCAACCGGGGATCGGTGGTGCCGGTCGCCGCTGCGGCCATCGCATGGGCCTCGGCACGCCGGTACTGGCCGCGAAGCGAGTTCAGGTAGGACAGCTGTATGAGCGAGTACGGCTCATTGGGACGCAACGCCTGCACCTGTTCGAAGGCGGCGATGGCGCCGTCGAGGTCCTCGTTCTCGGCGAGCGACTCGGCCTTCGAAATCAGCGCCTGCAGCGCGGAAGGAGCAACGTTCGACACGTCAGGCCCCCAACCGATCGCGCAGCGGTTGCAGCTGCCGCTCATAACGCTTCCACGCGCCTACCGAGCGACCGTGGATGCCTTCACGCACCTGGCTGCTGCTTGCAGTCGCCACCGGGGCCTCGTTGCGCGTGATGTCGGACAGGCCGGCCTGCGCCGGCAAACCGATGAACTCGATCAGCTGCGCCGCGACCGTCTCCGGTTCGGCCACCAGTGCCTCGTAGTCGACCACCCGCACGGCGTGAGGCGCCGCATCCTGCCAATGCTGCATCCACTGTTGCGCGTGCAGGCTATGGGCAGCCAGATCGTCCAGGCTGTAGCTGTACGCATAGGCATCGCCCTGGAACAACTCCTTGATGTTGGAGAAGCAGGCGTCCATCGGGTCGCGGCGCAGGCAAAGGATGCGAGCGTGCGGCAGCGCCCGCAGGATCAGCGGGATGTTGAACAGGTTCTGCGGATTCTTGTCGATCACGCACGGCCGGCCCGGGGCGAGCAATCGCATCCGCTGCTGGAACAAGTGGCCGGCAGCGCGTGCATCCACCTGTGCCATGCGTTCCAGGCTGGCCGGCGTGCGATGGAAGAAGTGGTCCGCAGCCTGGCTCATCGCCATCTGGAAATCGTTGCGCTCGCCGAGCGAATCGATCCAACCGTGGTTGCCGAGGATGCGATCGAGCAGCGTCGTCCCGCTGCGCGGCATGCCGACGATGAAAACCGGCATCGGCCGATCGTTCGAAGCCAGCGCCTGCGCGGCCACGGTTTCGGAGGCCGTCGGTACCGGCAGGCGCATCAGCGCCTGCAGGTAGGCCGCTTCGGCGGAGGCGTCATAGGCCAGTCGCTTGCGCATGATCGCCGCGCCCTGCTCCAGCGCCTGCCAGGCCTGGTCGGTCTCGCCTGCCGCGTCCAGCTCGTGGAACAGCGCGTAGAGCAGATGCGCCTGCTCGACGCTGCCAGCAGCGCAACGTGCCAGCGCCTGGCGAATGCGTGGCACGCGCTGCAACGGCGCGCGCGCGCGGGAGTGCGTGGCAAGCGCCCAGTGCGCATCGGCGAGATCGGGAGCCAGCGCAAGCGCCGCTTCGTATGCCTGCTCGGCCCCGGCCATGTCGCCCAGGAAGCGGAGCACGTTTCCGCGGGTGAACGACAGCAGCGGGTGGGCCGGAACGTGGCGCGCGACCGCATCGAGGAACCGCAGCGCGTCCTCATACCGTCCCGCCAGCCACAGGTGCTGGGCCAGCACCGCCGACTGCTGGAGGATGTGCGGATCGGACCAGTCGGCCGACAGGATCACCGAGGCCACTTCCGCCTCCTCGGCGAACTCCAGCAGGCGACCGGTGACATAGCCGGCATTGCGCGTGCTGGCCTTCAGGCGCACCGCGTCGGCGGCGCGCAGGGCATGCTCCCGCGCCGCGCAGTAGCGGTCGCCGAACTGCGCCAGCCGCGACATGCGCAACTGCGCCGGCACGTGGTGCGGTTCCCTGGCCAGCATCTCCTCGTACACGCGTCCTGCGCGATCCCACGCGCCCTCGGCTTCCAGCCGCTGCGCCTGGCCCCACATTTCAGAAAGAACAGCCTGCATAAATCCGCCATCGGAAGAACGCTTCAAGCATAGCCGCAACCGTTGCGCGCACAACGCTCCGGGGCCCGGGGAACACCCTCTTTCCGCAAAAAAAACGGCCGCCTTGCGGCGGCCGTGAGAGAGAAATAGTGGAACTTGAATCTTAGAAGTCGTACTGGACCATGAAGCGGAACTGGCGCGGCGCCTGGAAGGTGCGCGGCAGCAGGAAGGTGTTCAGCGGCGCGCCGGTGGTTGCGTCCTCTGCCACTTCCGTCACCGAGGTGACCTTCTGGTTGTTGAACAGGTTGAAGATGTCCATCTTGAACTGCAGACCCTTCGACCAGCTCGGGAAGTACGCAACGTTCACGTCGAGCGAGTTGGTCCACGGCAGGCGACCGTACGTACCGCGCGGCATGGCTTCGGCCGGACCGGTGACGCCACCGGCTTCCGTGGTACCGCAACGGAAGAACGAGGAGCCGTACGGATGGATGCCGCCGTGGTACGGGTACAGCACGCCGAGGCAGTTGATCGGACGACCGGACTGCACCAGCACGTTGGCACCGACCGACCACTCATCGTTGAACTGATAGTTGCCGAACACCTTCAGGCTGTGGCGACGATCGTTCGGCAGGTAGCCGTAGGAATCAACCGCCAGCTCCTTGTAGTCGAAGTCCTGCGTCACGCTGGTATCGGCCTGGCCGATGTCCGACTTGACGCCACCCTCGGTGTTGCCCTTGTTCCACGACGCCGTGTACGACGCCTGGAAGAAGAACTTGTCCCAGCTGCCGTCCCAGAACAGCTCCAGCGCCTTGTAGCTGCGCTTGGCTTCCGGCGACAGCAGGTCGCCCTGGACCGTGTACTCGGTGAGCGTGCCGTTGTCTTCCAGGTCGGTCAGGAACACCGAATCAGCACCCGGGTTGAACATGCGGCAGTACGGGAAGCCGCTGCTCGGCAGGACCGGATCGAAGCCGTCGGCCAGGGCCTGCTCCATGATCGGGTTGTAATCGCAGTTGTCGTCGATCGCCGCCTTCAGCTTGCGGTAGATACCGCGCGCACCGACGCTCTGGTGCTCGGTGATCTGCTTCTGGAAGCCAAGGATGAACTCGTCCTGGTACATCGGGTCGAGGTTGGTGGCGGCAATCGTCGCCGGGTTCTTCGGCTCGCCGAATTCACCGTTGACGTACGCCACTGCACCGCGCGGCGTCAGGCCGATCGGGGCGCCGGTGGCCGGATCGACGCCGGTGTAGTTGAAGTTCTGGCGGGTGAACAGCGAGGCACTGGCGCCACGCACGGCCACGCTCGGGGTCAGCGGCAACGCGTAGCGGCCGGCGTTACCGTACAGCTTCAGCGTCGAGTCGCCGTTGACGTCCCACGAGAAGCCCAGGCGCGGACCGAACTGGTCCTTGATCTTGACGTAGGTCTGACCAAAGCCGTTGAGGTTCTCGAACGTATCCCAGCGCGCACCGAGGTAGGCGAGGAAGTTGTCGGTGACGTTCCAGTTGTCCTCGACGTACAGCGCGTGCTGCTTGACCTTGACCGTCGAACCCTGGGTCACGATCTGCTCGCGGACGATGTCGAACTCGTCACCGGTGTTGGCGCGACCGTCCGGACCGTTGTTGGTCGAGTAGCGCCAGATGCGGCCGCCTTCGATCGACTGGCCAGCGATGGACTCGTAGTCGTCCGCGTCGTAGCCGAAACCGATCTGGTGGTCGCCGATCTGCCAGTCGCCGTCGATACGCCACGCGTCACGCGTGTCGCCCGAGTCGATGCGGTCGATCGAGGTGCCGGTGATGTTGCACGAGCTGGCGTACACGCCGGTGATGGCGGTGCGGTAGCCCGGACGCGCGTCGGTGATGACCGGGCAGCCGGTTGCCGGCACGTGCAGGTCGCCGCCGTATTCCACGCGCGTGCCATTGGCCGTGATCAGGTGGCGCGAACGCGAGAACTCGCTGTGGCCGTACAGCGCCGACAGCGTGAAGGAGTCGGTCAGGTAGCCGGTGTAGCGGGCGATGTAGTTGTCGCCGCCGGTTTCCAGGTACGACGTACCGATCAGCGCGCCACGCTCAAGCGAACCCAGCGGGTTCAGGTAGTTGGCGCTGGTGGTTTCCTGCTCGTCCGAGAACGCGGTGAACTCGATCTTGTTGGCGTCGTTGATGTTCCAGTCCATCTTCAACAACCAGGTCGGACCGGAGATCTCGTCGGTCGAGTTCTGGCGCGACACGACGCTGTTGTAGATGTCCTGTTCCTGGTTGCTGTACGACACCATGCCCCAGGCGAACAGCTTGTCGGGGATCAGCGCGCCGCCAGCCCAGATGCTGGTGTTGTACGAGCCATCGCTGTCCTTGGAGTTGTCCTGGCGCAGCTTGCCCAGGTCACCCGGGACCAGCGGGTTGGAGTAGTAGGTGTTCTCGACGTCTTCGCGCAGCGCTTCCGGCAGCCAGAACACGTTGGCACCGGCTTCGAACTCGTTGGTACCGCGCTTGGTGACCTGGTTGATCACGCCGCCCAGCGAACGACCGAACTCGGCGCCGTAGCCACCGGTCTTGATCTGCTGCTCTGCCACCGCCTCGAAGGGAATCTTCGAGAAGTTCAGGCCGCGGAACGAGTTGGTGACGTTGAAGCCGTTGACGTAGTACTGGTTCTCGGCGACCGAGGAACCACCGAACGACGCCAGGTTGCCGAACGCGCCGTCGCCGCGGACGGTGCCCGGGGCCAGCAGTGCGACCGAGGTGGCGTCACGCAGCACCGGGATCTTGGCGATCTGGGCGGCGGTCAGGATGGTGGTGGACTCGACCGACGAGACGTCGATCGGGTTCACCGCCTGGGCACCGACGACCACGACGCTGTCGAGGGTGGTGGCCGAGCCACCGCCGGCCGCTGCGAAGTTGACCGGGGTACCGGTACCGACGCTGACGGCGACGCCTTCACGGACGGCGGTCGTGCCGTCGGCACGCTGCAAGGTGATGCGGTACTGGCCGGGCGACAGAGCCGGCACGCGATAGGTGCCATCGCCAGTCACGGTGATTTCGCGGCGGAAGCCCGTTGCCGGGTTCTCGACGACGACGGTCTCCCCAGCCGTCGCCTGACCGAATACGGCACCAGCGGTGGACTGGGCGTGGACGCCAGAAGAGGCGAAGCACACGCCGAGCGCCACGGTAAGCGCGCTGCGCCGCAGATTGCGGTTCATGGATGAACGTTTAGACACATTTCCCCCAAATTCAGCAAATGGAATTGCCCTGTAAGGCCTAGCGACCATGACTTCAGGCATACGGCCCGGTCAACGGTTAACGCATCGTTCACCTTTGTAATTTTTTCATTTTGTGACGTTCGTCACACTTTTAATGCAACCTTCACGCTGGTTTGACAATCCAGCAACTTTTGGTGTGCGGAATCGGCTGAAAGGCCTTGCCGGTGGCCAATTCATGGAACTTTTCATTTGTCTTTGCCGACTTTGGCGGCAACAACCATGCCAAAGCGCCTTCCCTGGCATCGGCCACGGCAAGCGCCGCCCCGGGGCGGGAGCGGTTCAGGTCAGAAAAGAAGGAGCGGCGATCAGCCGCTGACGGCGCGCAGCAGGGTCTGCGTGTGGGCGCGCTCGGCCGGATAGCCGAACAGGTAGCCCTGGCCGTAGGTACAACCCAGTTCGCGCAGGGCGGCGCGCTGGGCCTCGGTCTCGACGCCTTCGCCGATGGTGTGGATGCCCAGGGTGCCGGCCAGGGCCTGGATCGCACGGACCACCGCCACGCTCTCCGGCTGGGCGTCGCCGATCAGCCCGGAGACGAAGCTCTGGTCGATCTTCAGGCACTCGATCGGGAAGCGGTGCAGGTACGACAGCGCCGAGAACCCGGTGCCGAAGTCGTCGAGCTGGGCGAGCACGCCATGGCTGCGCAGGTTGCGCAGCATGCGCAGCGCGCGCGGGACGTCGTCGAGCAGGGCCACCTCGGTGATCTCGATGCGCAGGCGGTGCGGGTCGGCGCCGGCCTGGTCGATCATCCGCAGCAGGCGGTCGGCGAAATCGCCCGAACGGAAATGCCGCGGCGACACATTGACCGAGATGTAGCCCTCGCCGCCCCGGGCCAGCTCTTCCATCACCTGGCCGTAAAGGATCCAGTCGACTTCCTCGATCAGGCCGCTGTCTTCGCCCACGCCGATGAACTCGCTCGGCGTCAGCAGGCCGCGGCGCTCATGGCGCCAGCGCAGCAACGCCTCGTGGCCGATCACGCGGTGGTCGTCCAGGCGCACGATCGGCTGGTAGAACGCGACGAAACCATCGCCGTTGATGGCACGGCGCAGGTCGGCCTCGAGGTCGAGGATGCGGACCGCCTCCTCGCGCATGGCCTCGTCGAACACCGCGCAGCGGTCGCGTCCGGCGGCCTTGGCCCGGTACATGGCGGCGTCGGCGTCGCGCAGCAGCTCGGCGCCGGTGCGGTAGCGCGGATGCCACAGGGCGATACCAAGGCTGGCCGACGGGAACACTTCGCGCCCGGCAATCCAGCACGGTTCGCCGAGTGCGCGCAGCACGCGCTGGGCCAGTTCCTCGGCGACCTCGGGGCCGTCGATGTCCTCGATCAGGATGGCGTACTCGTCGCCGCCCAGTCGCGCGACGGTGTCGTCCTCGCGGACGGCTTCCACGATCCGGCGCCCGGCCTCGACCAGCAGTTCGTCGCCGGCGGAATGGCCGACGCTGTCGTTGACCAGCTTGAACCGGTCCAGGTCCAGGAACAGCACCGCGAACGTGGTCTGCTGCTCGCCGCGCGCCCGCGCGATGGCCTGGGCCAGGCGGTCGAGCAGCTGGCTGCGGTTGGGCAGTCCGGTCAGCGCGTCGTGCATCGCCTGGTGGGTCAGCTGCTGCTCCACGCGCAGGCGCTCGCCGATCTGCGACAGCAGCTCGGTGTTGGCCTGGGCCAGTTCGCGCGTGCGCGAATCGACTCGCTGCTCCAGCTCGGCGTGCGCCGAGACCAGGCGATCCTGCGCCTGCTTGCGTGCCAGGCCGATGCTGATGTGGTGGGCGACGAAGGTCAGCAGTTCCTGGTCGCGGACGCTGAAGTTGATCGCCGGCGAATAGCTCTGCACGGTGATCACGCCGACCACCGTCTCGTTGTGGAACAGCGGCACGCCGAGCCAGCAATGCGCGAGCGAGCCGCGGCTGCGCACCAGTCCCTGCGATTCCAGCGCGGCGATGCGCTTGCGGTCGGCCAGCAACGCGCGCCCTCGGGCGATCACGTATTCGGTCAGGCCGGAGGCGAGCTTGCGGGCGACGCGATTGGCGTCGCGTTCGTCGATCGAGTACGGGAACTCCAGGCCTTCGCCGTCGTCGGAAACGAGCGCGATGTAGAAGTTGCGCGCGTACAGCAGGTCGCTGACGACGTCGTGGACCTGGGTGTAGAAGCGCTCCAGCGTCTCCGAGGTGATCGACAGTTCGGCGATGCGGAACAACGCCCGCTGCAATCGCTCAGCGCGCTGCCGCTCGATGATTTCGGCCTGCAGGTCACGGTTGCTCAGCTGCAGTGCCTGGGTGCGTTCCTCGACGCGGCGTTCAAGCTCTTCGCGGGCGTGGAAGCGGTCGAGCGCGGTGAGGATGTGCTGGGCGACGAACGACAGCAGTGCCCGCTCCTCTTCGCCGTAGACGTCCGGACGGTCGTAGCTCTGCACCACGATCGCGCCGCAGATGCGGTCTTCGCGGCGCATCGGCACGCCCAGCCAGTCCTCGCTGTCGGGGCCATGGCGGGCATCGCGGGCGACGCCGAGGCGGTCGCGGATCAGCTCCGACGGACCCTGCAGCGGCTCGCCATGGCGCAGCAGCGCCACGGTCACGCTGTTGGGCATGTCGTCGATGGCGATGTCGCGCTCGGGTTCGGCGACGTAGGTGTCGACCTGGTCGGCGAAGTACAGGAAGCGCAGGCTGTCGCGGACATCGTCGTACAGCACGATGTAGAGGTTGGCCGCGTACATCAGCCCGGCGACGACGGTGTGGATCCGCCGCAGCATGTCGGCCAGCTCGAGGTCGGAACCGGCGAGGTCGGCGATCTCGAACAGCGCCTGCTGCAGGCGTTCGGACTTCTCCAGCGATTCGGCGCGGGCCAGCGTGCGCAGCGCGACCAGGTGCGAGACGACCACGCGCTGGGCCATGGTCAGCCACATCTGCCGCACTTCGCCGGAGATCGGCGCGGGCAGTTGCACGGCGATGGCCACGCGAACGCCCTCGGCGGTGGTCCAGGCAATCTCGATGCGGTGCGAATGGTGGCCGATCGGGCTGCGCTGCAGCAGCACCTCGGCGCGGCTGGCCAGCGCGCTGGTGGCGCCCGGCGAGGCCGAACCGGCGGCGACCCCGGTGTTGGGGTCGCGCCAGAGCACGGCGACCTCGGAACCCGCCGGCAGCGCCTGCTGCAGGGTGTCGGCCAGCGAATCGCGACCGTAGCCGGCATCGACGATTCGGACGGCCTTTGGCCTGCTGCGGTTGGACACTGCGGATGGGGCCCCTGGTCGGACGCCGAAGGATAGCGCGCCTCCGGCCAACCGTGGATCAACCCCGTCGCGAACTGCGATCCGTTCATCCGATATGGACCTGGCCCTGCAACTCATGCCGGCGACGCCTCGTGGCTTCCCGTCGGCGCCTCCAGCCCGTACCCTGCCGCGGATGAACGCGGCCGAGGATCCGAGCGACGACCTGTTGATGCTGGCCTGGACCGGCGGGGACACGGCTGCGTTCGAAACCCTCTACGCCCGCCACCGCGGCCCGCTGTACCGCTTCCTGCTGCGCCAGCTGCGCGACAGCGCCCTCGCCGACGAGTTCTTCCAGGACGTCTGGCAGCGGGTCATCGCCGCACGCCAGGGCTGGAAGCCGGACGCCGCGTTCAGGACCTGGCTGTTCCGCATCGCCCACAATCGGCTCAATGACCACTGGCGCGGCCTCAAGCACCGCCCGGCGGCTCCGGAGGACGGCGACGAGCGCGCCGCACGCGTGCCCGACCCGAGCACGCCCGAGCGGGAACTGTCCGAATTCGAACAGCGCCGGCGCCTGCAACTGGCGATCGCGGCGCTGCCCGAGGAGCAGCGCGAAGTGGTGCTGTTGCGCCTGGAGCAGGAACTGAGCCTGGAGGACATCGGCGAAATCACCGGCGTCGGCCGGGAAACCGTCAAATCGCGGCTGCGCTACGCGATGGACAAGCTGCGCGCCGGACTGAGCGATGCGCCCGGCGAGCTGAGCGACTGACCCATGAGCCATCCTTTCGACGAACCGTTGACCCCGCAGGAACGTGCCATGGCCGACCGGCTGGCGCGACTGGGGCCGCACGACGGTCCTTCGCCGGCGCTGGACGCGAAGATCCTCGCCGCCGCGCACGCCGCCGTCGCGCCGCGACGCAACCGGCGCTGGCTGGCGCTCAGCGGCATCCCGGCGACGCTGGTCACCGGCGCCGGCATGGCGGCGGTACTCGCGTTGGCCGTGGGCGTGGTCTGGCAGCTGCGCCCGTCTGCCCCCGCCCCGCGCGCGCCGCGCGGCGAAGGCGATGACTTTGGCTATGTCACCGCCGAGGTGATCAAGCGCGCCGAGCCGACTGCCGCGGTAGCGCCCCCGCCGCCCCCGGCCGAGGCGGCCGCGACCGCGCGCGCCGTGCCGGCGCCGTCCGCCAGGCGCGACGTCGCGCCGTCGCGCGCGGAGGCCATGACGGCAAAGCAGCCGGCAGCGCCAGCGCAGGACCACTACCTTGACGAGGCGGTCGATCCCGCGCACGCCCACCCTGCTCAGACTGCTGCCGCGCCGGCCGGGCGAAGCGATGCCGAGCCCCGCGCCTTCTCTTATTCCGAGCCGGCGGCGCCCGCCCCCGCTGCCGCCATGCCCGCTCCTGCCGCCGCACCGGCCGTCGCCGCCGAAGGCGAGCAACGTCAGCGAGCAGCTGCGGAGGCAGATGCAGCGGCCAGGAGCAAGGCGGTGGCCAATGACGCGGCGAAGCAGGCCAGGGCGAGCGAACTGCGTTCGCAAGCCGCAGCGGTTACAGCCGCAGAAGCAGGCGGCGTCGCCACCGACGCGGCAGCCTCCGACAGCACCCTCGACCGCGTTGAAGTCACCGGCAGCAGGGTCCGCATGACCGAACAGCCGGTGCGCAACGATCGCGAGCTCACTCCGGACCAGTGGCTGCAGCGCATCCGCGAGCGTCGCGACGGCGGCGACCTCGATGGCGCCCGCCAGAGCCTGGCGCTGTTCCGCAAGGCCAATCCGCGCCTGCGCCTGCCCGACGACCTGCGCGCCCTCGCCGACTCGGCGCGATGACCCTGGCCACGCTGGCGGAACCGGCTTCGTTCGAACTCGAGGTCAAGCACAGCCGCTTCATCGTCCATGCCGCGCCGGTGACGGCGCCGCAGGCTGCGCTCGACTTCATCGCGCAGGTGGGGGATCCGGATGCCACGCACAACTGCTGGGCCTACCGGATCGGCAGCGAGTACCGCTTCAACGACGACGGCGAACCGGTGGGCACCGCCGGACGCCCGATCCTCGCCGCCATCGACGGCCAGGGCCTGGACCAGGTCGTGGCGGTGGTGACGCGCTGGTACGGCGGCATCAAGCTCGGCGCCGGCGGCCTGGTCCGCGCCTACGGCGGCAGCGCGGCCGAATGCCTGCGCGTGGCGCCAAGGCGCGTGCTGGTGGTCCATGTCCGCATCGAGCTCGACCATGCCTTCGAAGACACCGGCGCGGTCCACGCCGCCATCGCAGCCCACGGCGCGGAGAAACTCGAGGAACACTTCGACGCGCAGGGCGCACGCCTGCTGTTGCGCCTACCCTCTGCCGAGCTGCCACCCTTGAAAGTGCGGCTTCGCGACGCCACACGTGACCGGGTGCGCCTCGGCGACGAACTCCCTGACATGTGAGTGACCTGATCGCCTTGAACGCCATCGATGCCACCCAGACCAAAGCGCCCGTCGGCAACCTGCGTACGCTGTGGCCGTTCGTGCGCCAGCACCGGATCCTGTTCGTGGCCTGGCTGGTCGCATTGGCGGCATCGAGCACCGCGACGCTGATCTTCCCCAAGGCCTTCGGCACGATGATCGACCAGGCCTTCACCCAGGGCGGCGGCGCGATCGACCGCGCTTTCACGCTGCTGTTCGCCGTCGCGGTCGCCCTGGCGCTGGCCACCGCCGCGCGCTTCTACTTCGTGTCCCTGCTGGGCGAACGCGTCGTCGCCGACCTGCGCCAGCGCCTGTATGCCCACCTGATCGGCCTGGATGCCGGCTTCCACGACCGCAACCGCAGCGGCGAGCTGGTGTCGCGCCTGACCGCTGACGCCGAGCTGCTGCGCAGCGTGGTCGGCTCGAGCATGTCGGTGGCACTGCGCAGTTCGGTGACGGTACTGGGCAGCATCGCGATGCTGTTCGTCACCAGCCCGCGCCTGGCCGCCTTCGCCCTGGTCGGCATCCCGCTCGCGGTGCTGCCGATCGTGGTCGGCGGGCGGCGCCTGAAGAAGATCTCGCGGACGAGCCAGGACCGCATTGCCGACGCCAATGCGTTGGCCAACGAAACCCTCGGCGCGGTGCGCACGGTGCAGGCGCATGCGCGCGAGCCCTATGAGCAGGGCCGCTTCGGCAGTGCGGTGAAGACCGCGGTCGATACCGCGCGCCGGCGCATCCAGGCGCAGGCCTGGGTCACCGCGATCGCGATCATGCTGGTGTTCGGCGCGATCACGCTGGTGCTGTGGTCGGGTGCCCACGATGTGCTGGCTGGCCGCATGAGCGCCGGCACGCTCGGACAGTTCGTGCTGTACGCGCTGTTGTGCGGCGGCTCGGTCGGCGCGCTGGCCGAGGTCTGGAACGAACTGCAACGCGCCGCCGGTGGCATGGGCCGGATCAGCGAACTGCTGGTCGAGGAAACCGCGGTCGCCTCGCCGCCGCAGCCGACCGCACTGCCGGTTCCGCTGCAGGGTGCGATCCACTTCGACGACGTCACCTTCCACTACCCGCAGCGTCCCGATGCTGCCGCACTCGAAGGCTTCAGCCTGAGCGTGCGCCCGGGCGAGACCGTGGCACTGGTCGGGCCTTCGGGCGCCGGCAAGAGCACGGTGTTCTCGATGCTGCTGCGTTTCCATGATCCGCAGTCCGGGCAGGTCCGCATCGATGGCATCGACATCCGCCAGCTCGCATTGCCCGACCTGCGCGAAGCGATCGCGCTGGTGCCGCAACAGCCGACCATCTTCGCCAGCAGCGCGCGCGAGAACATCCGTTACGGCCGCCTCGACGCCGACGATGCCCAGGTAGAGCGCGCCGTGGCCGCGGCACATGCATCCGACTTCGTCGCCGCCATGCCCAGCGGCCTGGACACCGAGCTGGGAGAGCGTGGCGCGCGCCTGTCCGGTGGTCAGCAGCAGCGCATCGCCATCGCCCGCGCCCTGCTCAAGGACGCACCAATCCTGCTGCTGGACGAGGCCACCAGCGCCCTCGACGCACAGAGCGAACGCGCGGTGCAGAAGGCGCTGGAAACATTGATGGAAGGACGCACGACGCTGGTCATCGCCCATCGCCTGGCGACGGTGCTCAAGGCCGATCGCATCGTGGTCATGGACCACGGCCGCATCGTCGCCGAAGGGACGCACGCCCAGTTGCTGGCCCAGGACGGCCTGTACGCGGAACTGGCGCGGCTGCAATTCCTGGATTGAGCCGCGCGTGATGTTGGCGACGCTCCGGCGTCACCACCTTTGAGACGATTCTCATTGGCTTCGCGCTCCCGTGCACGCACCCTCCCATGGGTGTCGAATCACGCAAGGAGCCCCGATGACCAGATCACACGCGGCCGTACACGCGGCCGGACACGCCGCCGAACACGCTGCTGTTTTGGCGATGGGCATCGCAGAGCCGCCACCGGATGCAGCGAAAGCGCCGGCGGACTATTCGCATATCGCGTCGCGCGACATCGCGCTGCAGCTGGTCGAACAAGGCATGCTGTTCGAGATCACGCTGTTTCCCGAAGAACTGGGGGGCAACCGCGAACCGCATAACCTCATCTACGTGCCCCCGGGCATCCCGGAGATCATGGACCTGGTGACGGAAACGCTGCTGTCGCTGCGCAACGAAGGGCTGATCGACCGGCTCAGCTTCGACGTCGATTACAAGGGCAACAGCTTCGTACCCAGCAGCATCAACGTCCGCGCCACGCACAGCATCAAGAGCCGCAGCTTCGAACCGCGCATCGGGGTCTGGTAACCGGACGCCACGACTTCGTAGCCCGGGCAGGTTCCAGGGGCCGATCCTCGCTCGGCCTCCGTGTATGCCCCGCCTGCCCGGGCTACGCTCCGTCCGCCGGCCAGGCGCGTGCGATCAGCGCCCCGAAATCGAAATCGCGCGACAGCGTGCCCAGCGCATTGCCGTGGTCGCCGCCGATCCGGCTGCAACAAAAAGGTTCCGCCATCGGACTGCCGTTGCGCAGCAGCAGGCTGGCCTGCAGCGCCAGCGCCAGTGCCTCCACCCAACGCCGGGCCTCCACCTGGGGCACCTCGGCCTCGCCAACGAGCACCGGCCGCAGCTCTTTCAGCTCCGCATCGAAGTCCGGGTCCAGGTGCCGGGCCGCCTCGAGCTCGGCCAGCAGGGCCTGCCCGGTCTGCGGCTCGCGCTGCAGCGCGCGCAGCACATCGAGGCACTGGATGTTGCCGCTGCCTTCCCAGATCGAATTGAGCGGCGCCTGCCGGTACAGGCGCGGCAGTATCGACTCCTCGACGTAACCTGCACCGCCCAGGCACTCCTGGGCTTCGTTGACGAAGGCCGGCGCGCGCTTGCAGATCCAGTACTTGCCGATCGCGGTGGCGATTCGCGCGAACGCTGCCTCACCCGGATCATGCGCGGAGCGGTCGACCGCACGGGCGACGCGCATCGACAGCGTGACGGCTGCTTCCGCCTCGATGGCCAGGTCGGCCAGGACATTGCGCATCAGCGCGTGCTCGGCCAGGCGCACGCCGAAGGTCCGGCGGTGGTGCGTGTGGTGCATCGCCTGCGCCAGCGCCATGCGCATTTCCGCGGCGGCACCGAGCATGCAGTCCAGTCGCGTCAGCATCACCATCTCGATGATGGTCGCCACGCCCCGACCCTCGTCACCGATCCGCCAGGCCCAGGCATCGGCGAACTCCACTTCCGACGACGCATTGGACCAGTCGCCGAGCTTGTCCTTGAGTCGCATCAGTCGAAACGCATTCTTGCCACCGTCCGGCCGCCAGCGCGGCAACAGGAAGCAGCTCAACCCGGCCGGCGCCTGTGCCAGCACCAGGAAACCATCGGACATCGGTGCCGAGAAGAACCACTTGTGGCCGACCAGCGAGTACTCGCCCTCCGCGGCCAGCGGCGTGGCGCGCGTGGTATTGGCGCGCACATCGCTGCCACCCTGCTTCTCGGTCATGCCCATTCCCAGCGTCACCCCGAGCTTGTGCCCGATGCCGACGTCGCGCGGGTCGTAGTACGGCGAGATCGCCTTGCCGGCCCATTCGTGGAGGGCCGGCGCATGCCGCAGCACCGGGATGGCGGCGTGGGTCATGGTCAGCGGGCAACTGCTGCCCGGCTCGACCTGATGGTGCAGGTAGCTCAGTGCCGCACGGGCGACATGCGCGCCAGGGCGCGGCTGCGACCACGACAACCCGGCAACCCCGTGCTCGATGCCCGCCTGCATGATGCGGTGGTAATTGGGATGGAACTCGACCAGGTCGATGCGCTGGCCGAATCGGTCGTGCGTGCGCAGGCGCGGACGGTCGCGGTGGGCATCGAAACTGAGCCGGTACAGCTCGTCACCGGCCAGCGCGCCATACGTCGCAAGCGCATCGGTGAAATCCCCACCGCCCTCGCGCACGACCGCCTCGCAAAGCGCGCTGTCATCGCGCCACAGGTCACGCGGCCCGAACTCCGGCGGCTGGTTCTCGACCAGGTGCGTGGCAAACGGCGGCAGCGGTGGCATCTGCGACTCCGGCACGGGCATGGGGTGATTCTAGGCCGGTGGCCATGAAGCAACGTCCATGGATCCCCGCCTTCGCGGGGATGACGGGCTGAAGCCAAAAAAAAGGCCCCGCAATGCGGGGCCTCCCAAGCCGATATTGCCGGGCTTGCGTCAGATCACGCCACAGGCGTGATGTTCGACGCTTGCGCGCCCTTCGGACCCTGCGTCAGCTCGTAGCTGACGCGCTGGCCTTCCTGCAGGCTGCGGAAGCCCTTGGCGTTGATCGCAGAGAAATGCGCGAACACATCTGCGCTGCCGTCCTCGGGCGAAATGAACCCGAAGCCCTTGGCGTCGTTGAACCATTTCACGGTGCCGTACTGCATGTCCTTATCAACCTCATGCTGGATGCGTTGTCGCGCAGGGTCCGACAGCCGGGCCCACGCGCCGGTCGAGTATGCAAACTGAACGCCGGCTTGACAATCACCCCCGCCCAGAACGATCGAGCAGGGCCGCCAGCAACGCCGGCAAACCGGCCGACGCGACCGCCACATTGTCGAGCACATCCTGCAGGGTGATGACCTCGTCCGGGTCCGGCCCCGCCCCCGCCGCCCAGTTGGCGACGATGGCCAAACAGGCGTAATCCAGGCCCAATTCGCGCGCCAGGCCGGCCTCGGGCATGCCCGTCATGCCGACCAGGTCGCAGCCGTCCCGGCGCATCCGCGCGATCTCGGCACGGGTTTCCAGGCGCGGACCCTGGGTCGCCCCGTAGCAACCTTCGGCGACCAGATCGACACCCGCCCGCGCCGCCGCCGCGATCACGTCCTGCCTCAACGCGCGCGTGTACGGCTCGCCGAAGTCGACATGCAGGACCTCGGACCCCTCTTCTTCACAAATCGTTGACACCCGCCCCCAGGTGTAATCGATCAGCTGGTCGGGGCATGCCAGCACGCACGGCCCGAAACGATCGCCGATGCCACCGACGGTATTGAGCGCCAGCACCCGCTGCGCGCCGAGCGACTGCAGCGCGGCCAGGTTGGCGCGGTAATTGATCTTGTGCGGCGGCAGCGAATGGCCTTCGCCGTGCCGGGCGAGGAAGGCCACGCGATGACCGTCGAGCGTGCCGAGCCGGATCGGCCCGGACGGATCGCCGAAGCGCGTCGACGGCTGCAGCGTTTCCACGTCCTTCAGCGCGGCCAGCTTGTACAGGCCGGTGCCGCCGATGACGGCCAGGGCAATGCCACTCATCAGCTCAGTCCTTCAGTGCGTAGATCGCCGGCAGGTTGCGGCCCTGCTCGTGGTAGTCCATGCCATAGCCGAACACGTAACGGTCCGGCACTTCGACACCGACGTAGTCGGCATGAAGCCCCGGCACGCAGCGGTCGTGCACCTTCACCGCCAGCGCGGCGATGCGCACGTCCTTGGCGCCCTGCTCCAGGCACCAGGCGCGGATCGCGGCCAAGGTGTGTCCCTCGTCGAGAATGTCGTCGGCCAGCAGCACGCGGCGACCCTGCAGCGGCGTCGCCGGGCGATGCTTCCAGGTCAGCTCGCCACCGGAGGTCGCACCGCGATAGCGGGTGGCATGCAGGTAGTCGAATTCCAGGTCGAGCCCGAGTGCGCCGACTTCCATCGCCAGTTGCGCGGCGAACGGCAGGCCGCCGTGCATGATCGTCAGGTACACCGGCACGTCGTCGTCGCCGTAATCGGCGCGGATCGGCGCGGCCATGCGCTTGATGGCCTGTTCGAGCGTGGCCCGGTCGATCAGCAGGTCGGAATTGGCCAGTGCGGCGGCCAGGTCGTTGTTCTTGGTTGCGGTCGTGCTCATCAGGCCAGGCCCTCCAGGCGGCTGCGCGCCGACCCATGACGGCTGTCGGCCAGCAAGCCATCCCAGCCCATCGCGCCGCGGCCGATCAGGCCGGTCAGCGCCATCGTGTTGAGCGCGCGTCCCTTCACCGCTTCCAGCGATTCCTCGACCAGCTGCGGGTGGCACACCAGCACCACGTCGCAACCGGCGTCGTAGTGGGCATCGATGCGCGCCTTGACGCCGCCCACCGAGAACGCCGCCTTCATGCCGATGTCGTCGCTGAAGACGACGCCGCGAAAGCCCATCTCGCTGCGCAACACGTCGTTGATCCAGAACTTCGAATAGCCCGCCGGCTCCGGCGCCACGGCCGGGTACTTCACGTGCGCCATCATCACCGCGTCGGCCTTGGCCTCGATGCCGGCGACGAAGGGAATCAGATCGGTGGCGCGCAATTCGTCGAGCGGACGCGGATCGACCGCATCGTCGAAATGGGTATCGGCCTGCACCGAGCCGTGGCCCGGGAAATGCTTGAGCGTGGCGGCCATGCCGGCAGCGTGCATGCCGCGCACGTAGGCGCGGGTGAATTCGGCGACCACGGCCGGATCCTCGGAGAACGCGCGATTGCCGATCGCCAGGTTGCCGCGGCCGAGGTCGACCACCGGCGCGAAACTCAGGTCGACACCACTGGCCTGCACTTCGGTCGCCATCAACCAGGCGTGTTCTTCGGCCAGTTTCAATGCGGCCTCGCGGTCTTCGGCATACAGCTTGCCGAAGCCCTGCAACGGCGGCAGGGCGCTGTAGCCTTCGCGGAAGCGCTGCACGCGTCCGCCTTCCTGGTCGACGCAGATCAACTGCGGACGCGTGGCCGCGGCGCGGATTGCCGCCGACAGCTCGGCGACCTGGTCACGCGAAGCGAAGTTGCGGGTAAACAGGATCACGCCGGCGCAAGCGTCGTGCTGCAGCCAGTCGCGCTCCTGCGCGGTAAGTTCGGTGCCGGCGACGCCGATCACGAGCATGCGGAAAACTCCAGGAACATTGGGGGCGATGCCAGGGGGCCACGCCAAGGGCGCGGCCCCGCATTGTCGCGCAGATGGCCGGCCGCGGCAGCCCCGCGGACTGGCGGGCCGGGCCTGTTTTGGCTGGCTGGTTCAGCCGATCAGGCCGCCGGCGCGATGCCGATGCGGGCGAAGGCATCGCGGAAGACTTCCGGCGTCTGTGCGCCCTGCACCGCCAGGCGACCATCGAGGACGAACGTCGGCACGGCCTGGATGCCGAGCGCGCGCGCCTGGCCCAACTGGGCGCGTACTTCGGCCAGTCCTTCATCGGAATCGAGCATCGCGCGCACTCGCTGTTCCGGCAGGCCGCCCGCGGCGCCGGCATCGACCAGCGTCTGCGTGTCGGCCAGGTTGCGGCCTTCGGCGAAATGGGCGCGGAACAGCGCCTCGCCAACCTTGTCGGCATCGCCTTCCTGCCCGGCCAGCCAGACCAGCCGATGCGCCTTGAGCGTGTTGACCCGCACCTGGCCGCGATCGAAGTCGAACGGCAGGCCCTCGGCGCGGCCAGCCGCCTGGGTCTGCCCGAGGATCTGCTCCGTGCGCTCGGCGCCGCCGAACTTGCGTTCGTACGCCTCGCGCAGCGGGACCGGCGTCTCATCGGACTCGGGGTCGAGCTGGAACGCGTGCCAGTGGATGTCGGCGTTCTGCCCGGCCTCGCCCAACTGTGCCAGCGCCGTGCGCAGGCGGTGCTTGCCGATCCAGCACCAGGGGCAGACCACGTCGGACCAGATATCGATGCGCAGGGGTTTGCTGTTCATCGTGCGTAGATGGGGGCCTCAGTGCGTCGATGCAACCGCGCCGGAGCGCTCGCCCTCGCTCCACTGCGAGTAAGGACGCGTGGCGAGCGCAAGGTTGTAGTAGCGCAGCGCGTCGGTCACTTCTGCGCCGATCCATTCGGGCTTGACGAACGCTTCGTCCGCCGACGACAGCTCGATCTCGGCCACCACCAGCCCGGCGTTGTCACCGAGGAACTCGTCGACTTCCCACAGGTGGCCTTCGTGCTCGACGTAATGGCGACGCTTGTCGACCAGGCCACCGACGCACAGCGCCAGCAGGCCGCGCGCGTCGTCGACCGGGATCGCGTAGTCGAACTCCTGGCGGGTGTGGCCCAGCTCGCGCGACTTGAGGTTGAGGAAGGCCTCGTCGCCGGCGATGCGCACGCGCACCGACGCCTTCATCGCGCCGCTGTCCATTGCGGCCTGGTCGTTGATGTACCCCTGCGCCATCGGCACGACTTCGCGCGCCGCGGCGCGCCAGCCATCACCGGTGACCAGGAACTTGCGTTCGATTTCGATACCCATGGAAAACTCCTTCGCTCAGCCCGGCTCGAACATCGCGATCGATTCCACGTGCGCGGTGTGCGGGAACATGTCCATCACGCCCGCGGCGCGCAGTTTCCAGCCGCGTTCGTTGACCAGGTAGCCGGCGTCGCGCGCCAGCGAGGCCGGGTGGCAGCTGACATAGACGATGCGCCCGAACTGTTTCAGCGGAAGCTGCGCCAGCACCGCATCCGCGCCAGAGCGCGGCGGGTCGAGCAGCAGCTTGTCGAAGCCCTGCTTCATCCACGACTCGCCGCTGAGGTCCTTGGCCAGGTCGGCGGCATGGAAGTCCGCGTTGGCGATGCCGTTGTGGGCGGCGTTCTCGCGCGCGCGGCGGACCAGCCCGGCCTCGCCTTCCACGCCGACCACCTCGCGCACCTGGCGCGCCAGCGGCAGGGTGAAGTTGCCCAGGCCGGCGAACAGGTCGAGCACGCGGTCGCCCGGCTGCGGCTGCAGCAGGTCGATCGCGTGCTGGATCATCTTGCCGTTGAGCCCGGCATTGACCTGGATGAAGTCGAGCGGGCGGAACAGGAACTCCAGGTTCCACTGCTCCAGGCTGAAGGCAAGCCTGGGTTCGGCCGGCCACAACGGGTGCACGCTGTCGACGCCGGCCGGTTGCAGGAAGATCGCGAAGCCGTGCGCCTTGCCGAAGGCGACGAGGGCGTCCTTGTCGGCATCAGTCAGCGGCACCAGGTGGCGGATCGTCAACGCGATGCCGCTGAAGTCCGGCGCCGGATCGCCGGCGATGAACTCGATCTGCGGAATCTCGCGCCGTGCCTGCAGGCCGTCGACCAGTGCGGCGAGCGCGCCGATGCTTTCGCCGATCTGCGGGATCACCGTATGGCATTCGCGCAGGTCGGCGACGAAACGCGGATCGGTTTCGCGGAAGCCGACCAGGGTCTTGTCCTTCTTCTCGACGCGGCGCACCGAGAACCGGCCCTTGCGGCGGTAGCCCCAGGACGCGTCGGTCAATGGGCTGAGCATGCGCTCGGGCGTGACGTGGCCGATGCGCTCGAAGTTCTCCATCAGCACGTTCTGCTTGGCGAGGATCTGCTTGTCCTCGGCATAGTGCTGCAGGGCGCAGCCGCTGCAGGTGCCGAAATGCGGGCAGCGCGGTTCGACGCGCTCGGGCGCGGACTCGAGCACGTCGACCGTGCGGGCTTCATCGAAACTGCGGTGGCGACCGGTCTGCGCGGCCATGACGCGCTCGCCCGGCAAGGCACCGGCGACGAACACGGCCTTGCCATCGGGCCGACGGGCTACGCCGCGGCCGTCGTGGGTGAGTCCGGTGATGTGTACTTCGAAGGGGGTCTGATCTATGCGGGCCACAGCGGCTGGCGTGAACGCGAAGCTAGGGGGCCGGCTATTGTCGCAGATAGCGCGGCCCTGCCCCTTCGCCCCTTACTTCTGCTTCCAGCCGCCGCCGGCGTCCTGCACCCACCAGCCCGGGCGGGCGCTGTCCATCCACTGGCGCGCGAACACCGCGCGGATCTGCTGCTCCCACTCGGGATGGTTGTTGGCCACCGCGATCTCGCGGTAGACGGCCTTGGCGTCGCGGCCCTGCTCGGCGACGGCCTGGTTCACGGCGACGCGATCGGGCAGCGCGATCTTGGACGCATCACGGACGCTGATCGTGCCGTCGTTGGCGAAGCCGAGCGCGCCGGATTCGAAATGCGCGCGCAGCTGGCTGTCGAAGCGCGAGGCCATGCGCGACTGGATCGCCTGGATCGCCGGTGTCTTGATGTTGATGTCCGGCTGGTCCTGCGCCTGGGCCGTGCCGATGCCGACCACCGACAGCCAGTCGATGCGCAGTGCCAGCGCATCGGACCGGTGCGAAGGCAGCGATGCACTCTGCCCACCGGGCTTGTCCTGCGGCTTGGGCTGCGGCTGCTGCGCCTCGTCGCCGATGACCTTCTCGACGAACTCCTTCGCCGCTTCCTTGGCTTCGGCAGCCGGGAAGTAGACGTTGATCGTGACGCAGGCCGTCAACATCACGGCGGCGACCGGTACCCCCATCCAACGGCGCATGTCTGTTCTCCTTTTGAGCGTGGGCTAACCTTACTCGAAGACCGGTTTGACGTCGCCGCTGCTGGCCGCAACCAGGCGCTCGAGCAACGTCGGCCAATCGACGCGACGGTTGAAACCGACCACGCTCAAGCGCGGCAGGCCGGAACCTTCGACGATAATAAATCCCGGGCCGGCTGAACCCAGCCCCTCCATTTCGCAGACCTCGTCGACCAGCCGACAGGCGATGCCGATCTGGCGATAGCCGAAGTCGTCGAAAAAGCCGATCAGCTGCGCCTGCAGGCCACTGACGAACGAGGCATCACTGACGCTCGACAGGTCCTGCACCGCGCGCTGGCTGACGCGCTGGCGCACGCCGGCGGCCTTGGCGGCCGCGGCGTCGGTCTGCAGGTAGGAGGTGAATGCCACCGGCTGCCAGTCGACCAGTCGCAGGTCGGCGATGCGGCCGTCGAGCTTGCCGGTGATCGCGCCGAAGCCAAGCACGCCGGTCAGCGATTCCAGGTCGATGTCGTCGAAGGCGATGTCGGACGACAGGGTCGGCGCGACACCGAACGGGCGCTCCATCGCCAGCGACGACACCTGCACCGTGCCGCCGAACAGCTGCATCGCCAGGCCGCCTTCGAAGTCGAGGCGGTCGTCGGCATAGCGCGCTTCCGGAATATGGCCGGTCAACTGGCCGGTGAACGCTGGCCAGCCCAGCGCCGTCGAGAGCTGGGCGACATCGAGTTGCTCCAGCTCGAGGCCGAAACGGATTTCCAGCCCGGTGCCTGCCGAGGGCGGCTTGATCTGCAGGTGGTCGAAGCCGGCGCGTCCGCCCAGCAGCGGCATCGACACCGGCTGGCGCAGCTGCAGCACGCCGTCGGCGCTGCGCAGCGGCAAGGTTGCGGCACCGAAGGCGAGACCGTGCAGCGCGCCGCCGCTCCAGCGCAACTCGCTCTCCAGCGTTCGGGTGGATGAAAAACGCACGTCGCCTTCCAGGCCATCGAAGCGGAACCGCCCGCGCGGATCGTCGATCGTGGCCGACGCAACAGTGAAGTCGGCTTCGCGCAGCTCGCCACGATCGATCCGCAGGCGGGCATCGGCCGCGCCGCCGAGCTGCAGTTCGCCCAGCCCGGCCATGCCGAGGAAACCGGTGAGGTAGCCGTCGCGCAGCGGCGCCAGGTTGCCGCTGTGCGCGCGCAGGTCCAGCGTGCGCAGGTTCAATTGCGGATCAAGTGCGGCACTGGCATCGACGCGCAGGATGCCGGGATCGTTCCAGGCCAGTCGCGGCAGTTGCCAGCCCTCGCCTGCGTTTTGCACTGCCTGCACCGACAGATCGACGTGGCGCTTTTGCAGTGACAGGTAAGCATTGCCGAACAGCATCTCGCCGCCATGCAGCTGGCCCTCGATGCCGACCCGCGTGGTCGCGGCGATGTCGGCATCGATGTCGACCTGCGCGCCGATGTTCTCGCCGGCGATGGTGCCGTCGGCGGTGTCGAAGGCCATCGACTGCAACTGCAACGGGCCGCTGACGTGCAGCGGCGCCTTCGCCGGCGCGATGACATCGAGTCGCCCCGTGGCGGTTCCGGCATTGAGTCGCCCCTGTGACCAAGCCTGTGCCAGCAGTGCCTGGGCCCAGGCCACGGGCACGCGGGTGAGGTCGATGCGGGTCAGGTCCGGCGTGGCGCTGAGGCGCTGCAGTGCGAGCGTTCCACCGCCCTGACCGAGCCGGGCATCGATACGGTCGGAGTCGAGGTCCAATGCCAGCCGCAGCGGCCGGCCGTTGCCGCTTCTCACGTCGCCTTCGCAGCGCCAGCGGTCACGGTCGCGCGACAACGGGCAGCGCCAGGTGAGGTTGCGGTAGCGATAGCCCAGGTCCGGTGCTTCGACCCGACCCGCGCGCAACTCCAGCAAGCCCTGCGGCGACCCGGCCGGCCACTCCAGCCGGACCTGCACGTCGCTCATCGTCGCGACCGCCATCGCCACCCGGGCGATGCGTGCCTGTGCCGTGCGCGCGTGCGCGATGCCCGTGGCCAGCAACGGCACGGTCAACAGGCAGCCCAGCAGCAGGCGTAAGATCGCTCGCGACATCCGCGCAGCATACCCACAGGACGCGAAACGGCGATGACGCCGCACCCACAGCCGCTCCCACCGCGCGTGCTTCTGGTCGAGGACGACCCGATCAGCCGCAGCTTCCTCGGTTCCGCCCTGGCCGCCGTTCCGGCCGAGGTCGATGCGGCCGACAGCGTCGCCGCGGCCATCGCCCTGGCCTCCTCGCAGGACTACGCGTTGTGGATGATCGACGCGCGCCTGCCCGACGGCAGCGGCAGCCAGTTGCTGGCGCGGCTGCGCGAGAAACATCCAGGCACTCCCGCGCTCGCGCATACCGCCGCGCACGAGTCGACCATCCTCGATGCCCTGCTGGCGGCCGGCTTCGGCGAAGTGCTGGTCAAGCCGATGCCGGCTGCGACGGTCCAGGCCGCGGTGCGACGCATGCTGGGATTGTCCGGCGCAGCATCGACCACGCTGGCGGTGGCCGAAGACGGCCCGTTGCCGCTGTGGGATTACGACGCGGCGGCGCGCGCGCTCAACGGCAATCGCGCGCACGTCGACACGCTGCGCGGCCTGTTCGCACTGGAGCTTCCGAAGTCACTGCAGGCGATCACCGATGCCGCTGCGCGCGGCGATGCCGATGCCATGCGCGCCGACCTGCACCGGTTGCGCGCCAGCTGCGGTTTCGTCGGCGCGCTCAGGCTGGGGGCGGCAGTGGAAGCGCTGCATCGCGAACCGGCGTCGGCGACGTTGCGGCAGGCATTCGAACAGGCTGCGCGGGAAACTCACGATTCGCTGTAGCGGCGTGGCTGCCCGGGCTGATGACCTCAGGACGGCGACTCCACCGGGTCCGGCGGATCACGCCTGGCGGTAACGCGCCCCAGCTCGGCCAGCATCTCCCACGACTTCAGTCCGCGCGACCCCAGGTGATGGGCGAGCACGCCGCGCATCGCCCGTCGTAGGCCTTGCAGGTCATCGGCGTCCGGTTGCTGGTCATCGGCCAGCGACAGCAGCGCGCGGCCGGTCGCGGCACTGCTTCTGTCGCCGTGGCCGCGATCGCTGAGCAGCCGCCGTGCGCCGTGCTCCGGATCGAGGCGATAGCGCGCAGCCGGGTCGATCGGCGCGCCGTCGCCATCGTGGTGCCAGTCGAAGCCGAAGCCGAGCGCATCGAGCAGGTCGCGCTCGTAGCGGCGCAGCGTCCAGCCCAGCGGCTCGCCGGCGCCAATGCGCGCGCGGGCAAGCGCATAGGCGTCGTAGAGGTCCGGCGCGGGATCGTGGCGTGGCGCCAGGCGCAACGTCAGCTCGTTGAGGTAGAAGCCGGCCAGCATCGCTTCGCCGCCCAGTCGCGGCGCGACGTCGATGGCCTCGGCCGTGTTCAACCGCGCCAGTTCGCCCACCTGCACCGCATCGAAGCGAATGGACTGGAGCGGTTGCAATGCCGCGCGCAGCACCTGGCGCTTGGGCCCCTGCACGCCGCGTGCGACCAGTCCGATGCGGCCGTGGTTGGCGCTGAGCACTTCGACCAGCAAGCTGGTCTCCCGCCAGGGCCGCGCGTGCAGGACGAATGCGGGCTCGTTGCTCAGGCGCACGGGCCGGATCGGTCAGTCGTGATAGCCAAACGCCCGCAGCGCAGCTTCATCGTCGGACCAGCCCTCGCGCACGCGCACCCAGGTTTCCAGGAACACCTTGCTGCCGAACAGGCGCTCCATCTGCAGGCGCGCGCGCGAACCGATCTCGCGCAGGCGCTCGCCGCCCTTGCCGATCACGATCGCCTTCTGGCCATCGCGCTCGACCCAGACCACCGCGCCGATGCGCAGCAGGTTGCCGTCGACCTCGAACTTCTCGATCTCGACGGTGGTGGCATACGGGAGTTCTTCGCCGAGCTGGCGCATGAGCTGCTCGCGCACCATCTCGCCGGCAAGGAAACGCTGGCTCTTGTCGGTGATTTCGTCTTCGCCGTACGGCGCGTCCTGCTCGGGCAGTTGCGCCAGCACCGTTTTCACCAGTGCTTCCAGACCGCTGCGCTTGAGCGCGGAGATCGGATGCACGCCGGCGAAATCACGACCGTCGCTGACCTTGGCCAGGTACGGCAGCAGCGCGGCCTTGTCCTTGAGCCGATCGACCTGGTTGACGACCAGCACCACCGGCACGCCGGCATTCTTCAGGGCGTCGTACGCCAGGGCGTCGTCGTCCTCCCACTGTCCGGCGCGAACCACCAGCAGTGCGGTGTCGACGCCTTCCAGCGCACCGCGCGCGGCGCGGTTCATCCAGCGGTTCATCGCACGCTTCTGTTCGCGGTGGATGCCGGGGGTGTCGACCAGCAGCAGCTGGCCTTCCGGAAAGGTGGCGATGCCCAGCAGCTGGTGGCGCGTGGTCTGTGGGCGATTGGAGGTGATGCTGACCTTGGCGCCGACCAGCGCGTTGACCAGGGTGGACTTGCCGACGTTGGGACGGCCGATGACGGCGACGTGGCCGGCGCGATGCGTGGGGGTGTTCATTGGTGAGATTGTCGGCCTGCGGAAGGCCAAGGGCAAACATATCGAGTAGCCCGGGTAAGCGCAGCGCACCCGGGGACCACCAGGCGCCAGCCCCCACCCTCAATCGTCGATCTTCAACCGCTCCAGCGCCACTTCCGCCGCGATCTGCTCCGCGGCACGGCGCGAGCCGGCCTCGCCCTGGGTGGTCAGCGGCGGCTGCACCAGGGTGCAGGTAACCACGAACGACTTGGCATGGTCCTCGCCGCTCTCGCTCAGCAGGGCGTAGACGGGCAACGGCTTCTGCCGTCCCTGCAACCATTCCTGCAGGCGGGTCTTGGCGTCCTTGCCCACCTTGTGCGGCGGTGGCAGGGCGGCGATCGCGCCCTCGAACCACGGCAGCACGGCAGACCGGCAGGCCTGGAAGTCCGAGTCGAGGTAAATCGCGCCGATCACCGCTTCCAGGGCATCGGCCAGGATCGAGTCGCGACGGTGGCCGCCGGACTTCATTTCGCCGGGGCCCAGGGTCAGGCGTGCGCCGAGTTCGAGTTCGCGGGCAATCGGCGCCAGGGCCGATTCGCGAACAAGTTCAGCCCGGGCGCGGGTCAGTGCGCCTTCGTCGGCGCGCGGCCAGCGGGTGTACAGCGCTTCGGCGACGATCAGGTTGACCAGGGCGTCGCCGAGGAACTCCAGACGCTCGTTGTGCGGTGCACCCGCACTTCGATGGGTCAGGGCCTGGTCGAGCAGGCCCTGGTCCGTGAAGCGATGGCCAATCCGGTCACTCATCCAGCGCGGAGCGACTGAGCAGCTGTTCGGCCGTGAAATGGCCGACGACGTCGATGTTGGCGATCAGCGGGCGACGCACTTCGTAATCCACCGACATGGTGTAACCGGCGTCCTTGCGGGCGATCTTGACGTTTTCCGGCTTCACGTTCTCAGCGTAGCTGATGTAGAGGCGACGGAAGAACAGGTCCTTGATCGAAGACGGATCCTTCTGGGAGATGCCAGCTTCCTTCGACAGCTCCTTGAGTGCCTCCTTCACCGCGAAGTACTCCGAGTACATCGGAATCACCTTCATGCCCATGTAGATGAACACGCCGGCCACTGCCAGCACGATGACGAACCCGATCAGGGTCATGCCGCTCTGCGTACGCTTCATTTGAACGATCCCCAGGTTTTTTGGTGTTGTCACCCCGGGTCGTCGCAGTCCCCTTCGACGACCCGGGCGGTGGTGCTTGGCCAGTACTGCGCGGGCAGTATTACTTGATCCTGCTGCCGATGCGTGAACGGTCGACGCCGCCGTCGAAGTTCATCCAGATCAGGAACGCCTTGCCGCGCAGGTTCTCCTCCGGCAGGAAGCCCCAGTATCGGCTGTCCTCGCTGTTGTCGCGGTTGTCGCCCATCACGAAATAGTGACCCGGCGGCACGGTCCAGTCGCCCTCGCCCTGGTCGAGGAACGGCAGGTTGGTCCGTTCCAGGACGTTGTGCTCGCGACCGAGCAGGTTCTCGCGCAGCTCTTCGGCCCCGGTCATCTCGGTGCCGTTGCCGACGCCCTGGTAGACGCCCACGGGGGCATAGCTCAGCACCTGCCCGTTCACGGTCACCTGGTTGTCGTGGTAGCCAACGCGGTCGCCGGGCAGGCCGACGACGCGCTTGATCCAGTCCTGGTCGGGGTGGTGCGGCGGGCGGAACACCACCACGTCGCCGCGCGCCGGTTCGCCCAGCGCAACGAACTTGTGGTTGTTGATCGGCAGGCGCAGGCCGTAGGTGAACTTGTTGACGAGGATGAAATCGCCCGTCAGCAGCGTCGGCATCATCGAGTTGGACGGGATGCGGAAAGGTTCGGCGACAAAGCTGCGCAGGATCAGCACCACCGCCAGCACCGGGAAGAACGCCTTGGAGTAGTCGACGACCACCGGCTCCTTGTCGTCATCCAGCAGGCCCTGGCGCGCGGCACGGCGCTTGGCCAGCCACAGCTTGTCGAGCAGCCAGACCAGGCCGGAGAACAGGGTCAGGACGACGAGGATGATTTCAAACCAACGCATGCGTGCTCCTCGGGAGAGCCGGGAATGGAGTATCGGGATTGGAGGAACGGAAAAGCGTGGGTTGGCGAGGGGTTACCCCCCGGCAACCTCTCATCCCGAGCATAGCGAGGGATCTGCTGTTCGTCATGGGCGGCATGAGGCTGGTCGATTGCCCGATTGCGTGCAGCCGCCCGGCGGCCGCGACGCCCTGCCTGGATGAGGACAGCGCCGGCATTACTTGTTGTCGACCTGCAGCACGGCGAGGAAGGCTTCCTGCGGGATCTCCACGCGGCCGACCTGCTTCATCCGCTTCTTGCCCTCTTTCTGCTTCTCGAGGAGCTTCTTCTTGCGGCTGATGTCGCCGCCGTAGCACTTGGCCAGCACGTTCTTGCGCATGGCCTTGACCGTCGAGCGGGCGATGATCTGCGAGCCGACGGCGGCCTGGATGGCAACGTCGAACATCTGCCGCGGAATCAGCTCCTTCATCCGCTCGCACAGGTCGCGACCGCGACGGTCGGCGTGGCTGCGGTGGGTGATGATCGACAGCGCGTCGACCTTGTCACCGTTGATCAGCGTGTCCACGCGCACGAACGGACCGGCCTGGAAACGCAGGAAGTGGTAGTCCAGAGAGGCGTAGCCGCGGCTGACCGACTTGAGCCGGTCGAAGAAGTCGAGCACGACTTCGGCCATCGGCAGCTCGTAGCTGATCTGCACCTGGCCACCCATGTACTGGATGCCGATCTGCACGCCGCGCTTCTCTTCGCACAGCGTGATCACGTTGCCGACGTAGTCCGGCGGCGTGAGGATGTTGGCGCGGATGATCGGCTCGCGGACCTCTTCGATCATGTTCACCGGCGGCAGCTTGGCCGGGTTGTCCATCGACACGATCGAGCCGTCGGTCTTGAGCACCTCGTAGACCACCGTCGGCGCGGTGCTGATGAGGTTGAGGTTGTACTCGCGCTCCAGGCGCTCCTGCACGATTTCCATGTGCAGCATGCCGAGGAAGCCGCAGCGGAAACCGAAGCCCATCGCCTCGGAGCTTTCCGGCTCGAAGCGCAGCGCGGCGTCGTTGAGGCGCAGCTTGTCGAGCGCTTCGCGCAGGTCCGGATAGTCCTCGGCATCAACCGGGAACAGGCCGGCGAACACGCGCGGCTGCATTTCCTGGAAGCCCGGCAGCGGCTTGGACGCCGGGTCGGCCGCCGAGGTCAGCGTGTCGCCGACCGGCGCGCCGTGCACGTCCTTGATCGCGGCATGGATCCAGCCCACTTCGCCGGCGCCCAGCTTGGGCAGGTCCTTGCGCTTGGGGGTGAACACGCCGACCTTGTCGACCTGGTGGGTGCGGCCGGTCGACATGACCAGCAGCTTGTCGCCGGGCTTGATCTCGCCCTGCATCACGCGCACCAGCGAGACCACGCCCAGGTAGTTGTCGAACCACGAGTCGATGATCAGCGCCTGCAGCTTGTCGGTGTCGCGCGGCTTCGGCGGCGGGATGCGGTGGACGATCGCCTCGAGCACGTCGACGACGTTCAGGCCGGTCTTGGCGCTGATCGCGACGGCGTCCTCGGCGTCGATGCCGATCACCGCCTCGATCTCGGCCTTCGCGCGCTCGATGTCGGCCGTGGGCAGGTCGATCTTGTTGAGCACCGGCACCACTTCCAGGCCCTGCTCCACCGCGGTGTAGCAGTTGGCGACCGACTGCGCTTCCACGCCCTGGGCGGCATCGACCACCAGCAGCGCGCCTTCGCAGGCGGCCAGCGAGCGGCTGACTTCGTAGCTGAAGTCGACGTGGCCGGGGGTGTCGATGAAGTTCAGGAAATAGGTCAGCCCGTCCTTGGCCTTGTACGGCAGGGACACGGACTGCGCCTTGATGGTGATGCCGCGCTCGCGCTCGATCGGATTGGAGTCCAGGACCTGCGCTTCCATCTCGCGGGCCTCGAGGCCGCCACAGAGCTGGATGATGCGGTCGGCCAGGGTCGATTTGCCGTGGTCGACGTGGGCAATGATGGAAAAGTTTCTGATCTGCTGCATGCGGGGCCGCGCGAGGCTAGCCGGTTCCTGGAAAATCAACGCGCGATTATCGCATACGCCCCGCTCGCACCGGCCCCACCCCCAGAAGCGCCCCGCGCGCCAGCCGGACGGGCAGGCACGCTGGGCCGCATCGGGCGGGCACCGGGCGACCGGGCTCAGCCCGCCTTGGCGGTGTCGTCAGCGGTGACCGCGATGAACTGGGTGCCGCCCTGGCGGCGCACCAGCAGCATCACCGTCTGGCCAGGCTTGACCGAAGCCAGCTCGCGGTCCAGCGCCGAGGCACTGGCGACCGAATTGCGCCCCACCGACAGCACCACGTCACCCGGGCGCAGGCCGGCCTCGGCCGCGGCATCGCCGGGGTTGCGCACCAGCACGCCCTCGTTGCCGCGCAGTCCCAGGCGCTGGCGATCGCCGTTGCTCAGGTCCTGGCCCACCAGCCCCAGTGCGTTGCCAGCGGACGGACGCGACTCGCTGCCACCGGCGGACGGTCGCGGCGCAGCGGAGTCGCCGGCCACCGTGGCGTCGAGTTCGTTGACCACGACCGACAGGTCGACGTTGCGACCGTTGCGGAACACGCTGACCTTGGCCTTGGTGCCGGGCGCCATCGAACCGATGATCGGCGGCAGGTCGCTGGATTCGTTGATCTCGCGGCCATCGACGGCGCGGATCACATCGCCGCGCTGGATGCCGGCCTTCTCGGCGGGGCTGCCGGGCAGCACGTCGGCGATGAGGGCGCCGCGGCTGTCGGGCAGGCCCAGGCCCTTGGCCGACTCGCTGGTGATCTGCTGCACCTGCACGCCGAGCTGGCCACGGCTGACCTTGCCGGTCGCGCGCAACTGCTCGGCCGCGCCCATCGCGACATCGATCGGGATGGCGAAGCTCACGCCCATGTAGCCGCCGGAGTTGCTGAAGATCTGCGAATTGATGCCGACCACTTCACCGCTGGTATTGAGCAGCGGGCCACCGGAGTTGCCCTGGTTGATCGCCACGTCGGTCTGGATGAAGGGCACGTAGCGCTGGTTGGCGTACGGATTGCTGCGCCCGACCGCGCTGACGATGCCGGCGGTGACCGAATGATCCAGGCCGAACGGCGAACCGATCGCGATCACCCACTGCCCGGCCCTGGTCGAGTTGGCATTGGCCATGCGCAGGAACGGCAGGTCCTTGGCGGCGATCTTGAGCAGCGCGACGTCGGACTGCTCGTCGCTGCCGATCACCTTGGCGGTGAACTCGCGGCGATCCGACAACTTGACCGTGACCGTGTCGGCGCCTTCGACGACATGGTGGTTGGTCATCACGTAGCCGTCGGCCGAAATCAGGAAGCCGCTGCCCATCGAGGTGCCGCCGCCGCGGGGGCCGCGCGGGCCGCCGGGACCACCCGGACCACCGGGGAATGGCATGTCGTCGCCGAAGAAGCGGCGGAAGATCTCGGGGATCTGCTCGTCGTCCGGCGCGCCGCGCACATTGCGCTGCGGCGCGGCTTCCGCCTGGATGTTGACCACGGCCGGCCCGACCCGCTGGACCAGGTTGGTGAAGTCCGGCAGTCCGCTCACCAGCGGCGCGGCCGGCGTCGCGGCCGGGGGCGGCGCGATCGGCGTGGCCGGCGGCTGCGCGGTGCAGGCGACCGGCAGCGAAGCGGCGATGGCGGTGACAAGGACCAGGGAACGAAGCGGACGGTTCATCGAATTCGGCCTCGGGAGAGATCGGATTGCACGGGGGTTGCGGGTGGGGGCGCCGTCAGCGACGGCGCCGGAGAAACCTGGCCGGCGTCAGTTGCGCGGGCCGGCCGAGTCGTTGTCGGTCACGCCTGACTGGTCGGCCGCCGGCGCCATGCTCGGCTCGAACGGATAGAACGAAGGCGAGGACGTGCCGGTGCCATAACTGGCCGTGATTCCGGAATTGCCGGAGTACTGCGGAAGCACCGCGCGCGGCCACGGCCTGGCGGTGGCTTCTGGGTGCTGCGGCTGGAACGGTTTGGGCGCGACGGACTCGGTGCCGGTGGAGGCAATCGCCGCTGTCGACGCAATGGCGGATACCGATGCCGGCGCGGCGGTCGCCACCGCCGTGGCGGGAGTCGACTGGCGGCTGGCACGCAATGCGGCGCGCTGGCTCTGGCTGCGCGTGGAGCGGCGCTCGGCCGCGCGGCGCGGCACTTCCACCGCTGCCACCGCGGCGGCGCCCAGGCCGGCCTGGTGGTCGGGTGCCTCAGGCGCGGCGGGAATGACGGGCGAAGGCACGGCCGGTGAAGGCGCGTCCGGCACGGTTGCGGCAGCCACCTGCGTGGTAGCGCCATCTGTTGCAGCCGGTGCCGTTTCGCTGGAGAACGGCCGGGTCACGAACAGGGCGGCAACGGCCACCGAGGCCGCAAGTGCACCGCCAATCCAGCCGCGCCGGCTGGCAGCCGCGCTGCGCCCGGAACGGCGTGAACTGACCGCAGTTGCGGCCGGGGCGACCGGCGCCAGTGCAGGCTCCTGCGCAATCGCCTGCGCGACACGGTCTGCGAAGCTGCTGCTCGCGATGGCAGTGGCCTGGCCACGCATCACGTCGCCATACAGTTGCCAGCGGCCGCAGGCCTGGCGCCATTGCGCGTCGTGTCCGAGCCGCTTCAGCGCGAAGCGGGCAGCGTCGCCCTGCAGTTCGCCGTCGAACAGCGCGCAGAGATTTTCACGTTCGTCAGTGGCTGGAGTGGCTGGCGTATTCATCGCTTCGAAGCTTCCGCAGAGTCGTTGTCGAGCAGGGGTCGAAGTTCGGCATCGATCGCTTCGCGCGCACGGAAGATGCGCGAACGGACGGTGCCGATGGGACAACCCATCTTCTGCGCGATTTCGTCATAGCTCAGACCGTCCACCTCGCGCATGGTGATGGCAGTCCGCAATTCTTCCGGCAGGGTTTCGACCACGCGCATGAGCGTGCGTTCAATTTCCTGCCGCAGCAGTTCATGTTCCGGCGTGTCGGTGTCGCGCAGGCGCGTGCCCGTGTCGAACTGTTCGGCATCGCCGGCGTCGATGTCGTCGGTCGGAGGCCTGCGGTTCTGTGCAACCAGGTAATTCTTTGCAGTGTTCACGGCGATCCGGTGCAACCACGTATAGAACTGGGCATCGCCCCGGAAGTTCGGCAGCGCCCGGTAGGCGCGTATGAAAGTTTCCTGGGCCACGTCCTGGCATTCGCTCCAGTCGGGGATGTAGCGCCCGATCAGTGCGGTGATCCGATGCTGGTACTTGCGCACCAGCGCATCGAAGGCCGCACTGTCGCCGCGCTGGACACGCTCGACCAGCTCCTGGTCCAACTCCACATCTTTGGGCAACGCTAATTCGGCCATACCGCGCCGGCACTCCTGTGGGCTCGGCCATGGCCGAACAATGGGACAACCCTGTCGGGGGAAAGTTCAATCACGATCATTAATGGGGTCGGGCCCTCCGGGCCGCAAGCGCCAAGGGTCAGGGGCGACCTGCAACCTGCGGCGGCCACCGGCAACGATCACCTCACGCCGAATCAGCGAGGCAACCGGGACACTCCGATTTGACGCCGGGGAAACATCCTCGGGATGATAGCGGTCTATCCATACCTGAACGAATGGTGCCGAATGATTGCTGGCCTTGACGGTCTTCGCTTCCAGCACTGGCAGACCGAGCTGCGTGCCGATGGCGTGCTGGTGCTGTCGTTCGACCGCGCCGGCGCGCCGGTCAATACCTTTGCCCAGGACGTCCTGATCGAACTGGACACGCTGATCGAGCGCCTGGCAATGGATCCGCCCAAGGGCCTGGTGCTGCGCTCGGCCAAGGCTTCGGGCTTCATCGCCGGCGCCGACATCAAGGAATTCCAGACCTTCGACGCCAAGGGCACGGTTGGCGATGCGATCCGTCGCGGCCAGCAGACCTTCCAGCGCCTGGCCGAACTGCCCTGCCCGACCGTCGCGGCGATCCACGGCTTCTGCATGGGCGGCGGCACCGAGATCGCGCTGGCCTGCCGCTACCGCGTCGCCAGCAACGATCCGTCGACCCGCATCGGCCTGCCGGAAGTGAAGCTCGGCATCTACCCGGGCTGGGGTGGCAGCGTGCGCCTGCCGCGCCTGATCGGTGCGCCCGCCGCGTTCGACATGATGCTGACCGGACGCACGCTGTCGGCGTCGGCCGCGCGCGCCAACGGCCTGGTCGACAAGGTCACCGATGCGTCCAGCCTGATCGACGTTGCCGCAGCGTATGCATTGCGCGGCAGCCAGCGTCCGTTCAAGCAAAGGGCACTGGCATGGGCGACCAACACCCTGCCCGCGCGCAAGCTGCTCGCACCGATGCTGACCAAGCAGGTCGCACGCAAGGCGCGCAAGGAGCACTACCCGGCGCCGTACGCGCTGATCAACACCTGGGCCAACAGCGGAGGCGGCATCCAGAACCTGCTGTCGGCCGAACGCAAGTCGGTGGTGAAGCTGGCTTCGACGCCGACCGCGCGCAACCTGATCCGCGTGTTCTTCCTGCAGGAGCGGCTCAAGGGCCAGGGCGGCAAGGAGCACGGCATCAGCAATGTCCATGTCGTCGGCGCCGGCGTGATGGGTGGCGACATCGCCGCATGGTCCGCCTACAAGGGTTTCAACGTCACCCTGCAGGACCGCGAGCAGCGCTTCATCGATGGCGCGCTGACGCGTGCGCAGGCGCTGTTCGAGAAGAAGGTGAAGGACGAAGCCAAGCGCATGGACGTGGCCGCGCGCCTGAAGGGCGACCTGGCCGGCGAAGGCGTCGGCAATGCCGACCTGGTGATCGAGGCGATCATCGAGAAGGCCGAAGCCAAGCGTGACCTCTACGCCGAACTCGAGCCGCGCATGAAGTTCGACGCGCTGCTGACCACCAACACCTCGTCGATTCCGCTGACCGAACTGCGCGAGCACATCGGTCGCCCCGCCCACTTCGCCGGCCTGCACTACTTCAACCCGGTGGCGTTGATGCCGCTGGTGGAAATCATCCACCACGACCGCGTCGCACCGCAGACGCAGCAGCGCCTGGCGGCATTCTGCAAGGCGATCGACAAGCTGCCGGTGCCGGTGGCGGGAACGCCGGGCTTCCTGGTCAACCGCGTGCTGTTCCCGTACATGCTCGAAGCGGCGACGGCCTACTCCGAGGGCATCCCGGGTGCGGCAATCGACAAGGCCGCGGTGAAGTTCGGCATGCCGATGGGTCCGATCGAATTGATCGACACCGTCGGCCTCGACGTCGCGTCCGGCGTGGGTGGCGAGCTGGCACCGTTCCTGGGCTTGCCGATTCCGGCAGCCCTGGCGACGCCGCCGCAGCAGGGAAAGCGCGGCAAGAAGGATGGCCAGGGCCTGTACAAGTGGGAGAACGGCAAGGCGATCAAGCCGGCCCTGCCCAAGGACTACCAGATGCCTTCGGACCTGGAAGACCGGCTGATCCTGCCGCTGCTCAACGAAGCGGTCGCCTGCCTGCACGACGGCGTGGTCAGCGATGCCGACCTGCTCGATGCCGGCGTGATCTTCGGTACCGGTTTTGCACCGTTCCGTGGCGGCCCGATCCAGTACATCCGCGAAACCGGCGCAGACGCGCTGCTGACGCGACTGCAGCAGTTGCATGCGCGTTACGGCGATCGGTTTGCGCCGCGCCCGGGTTGGGACAGTGGTGCGCTGCGCGGTTGATTGACGCGCAGGGCGACGTCCATGCATCCCCGCCTGCGCGGGGATGACGGAATAGCGGCAAGGTCAAGATGGGTCCCGGCGTTCGCCGGGACGACGGTTACATCGTGTGGGTTGCGCGCTCGGCGTTGAGCGAACCGGCCAGCAGGGCTTCGATCTTGCCGCGCACCGCTTCGCCTTCGGCGCTGTCGGCGAACTGCACGCCGATGCCCGCCGGGCGATTGCCCTGCGCACCCACCGGCGTCACCCAGACCACCTTGCCGGCGACCGGCAGGCGCTCGTTCGACTCCGGCAGCGTCAGCAGCAGGAACACCTCGTCGCCGAGGAAGTAACGCTTGGGCGTGGCCACGAAGACACCGCCGCCCTTCAGGAACGGCATGTACGCGCTGTACAACTGCGCCTTGTCCTTGATCGCGCAGGACAGGATGCCCTGGCGCGCGCCGCCTGCAGTATTCATGCCGCTCATTACCTGCTCCCCCCTTCCGCCCGCCGCCCATGGAGGGCGCGCCAGGCCAACAACAATTCGGTGACTGCCAGGTCCGCCCGCACCGTGGTGCGCAGCAGATCGCGGGTCCGGTTCGCCTGATCGAACCACGCGGCCAGACTGCGCGTTCGCTCCGGGCCGGTCAAGCCGGCGGCATCGGAAAGTGCCAGGTCGGCGGCGTGGCGCAGGCGCAGCCCGGCGTTCTCGTCGCCGACCCATCGCTGCGCGGTCTCGACCGCGCCGACGTCGCCGCGCGCGAGCTTGGCCATGTCGCTGGCAACCTCCCGGCGCAACGCCAGGCCGTCGTTGCCCAACCATTCGTGGGCCAGTCCGGGATGGCCGCGGGCCGCTTCGAGCCCCTCGCGCGCGGCCGCTTCGGAATGCCCCTGCTGCTTCAGCCAGGTCAGCGATTCGGCGGCCTGCGGCAGGCGGAACTCGTAGCGCTGGCAGCGGCTGCGGATGGTCGCCGGCAAGCGTGCCGGGTGCGCGCTGAGCAACCACAGGTAACGGCCCGGCACCGGCTCTTCCAGCGTCTTGAGCAGGGCATTGCAGGCGGCGTGGTTCACCGCCTCGGCCGGATCGATGATGACCACCTGCGCACCGCCGTACTGCGGCGTCAACGACAGCTTTTCCGATATCTGGCGGATCTGCTCGATGACGATCTCGGTGCGCAGCCGCGTGCCTTCCTTGTTCGGAATGAACGACACGAACTGGTAGTCGGGGTGCGTGCCTGCCGCGAGCAGGTGGCAGCTGCGGCAGCTGCCGCACGGTTCGCCGTCGGTCCCTGGCTGCTGGCACAGCAGTCGCTGCGCGAGGCGCTCGGCCACGGCGCGCTTGCCCAGTTGTGCTGGCCCACAGAACAGCAGGCCGTGCGCCAGCCGTCCGCTGGCCTGCGCCGCCACGGCCTGGTCGTACACGCGTTGCTGCCAGGGTGCGAAGGCGCTCATGGCGATGCCTCGATGAAGGCGCGAAGGTGCGCGACCGCCTGCGCGGCGACCACGTCCGCAGGCAGCGTGGCGTCGATCACGCGAAAACGCTCCGGCTGCGCCGACGCGCGGGCCAGGTAACCACTGCGCACACGCTCGAAGAAATCCTCGCGCTCGCCTTCGATGCGATCGCTGGCGCCGCGCCCGCGCGCACGCTGCAGGCCGATCGCCACCGGCACGTCCAGCAGCAGCGTCAGGGCCGGCGCGATGCCGACGACGCGCCGCTCCAGTTCGGCGATGAACTGCACGTCGCCGCCGCGCGCCGAACCCTGGTAGGCATAGCTGGCATCGGTGAAGCGGTCGCTGATGACCCAGGCGCCGCGCGCGAGCGCCGGCGCGATGGTCTCGCGCACGTGCTGGGCACGCGCGGCGAACACCAGCAACAGTTCGGTATCGGTGGTGGGTGCTTCGTGGTGGGTGTCCAGCAGGAGGCCACGGATCTGCTCGGCCAGCGGCGTGCCACCGGGTTCGCGCGTGCTCACCACCTCGTCGCCGGTGGCCTGCAGCACTTCGCGCAGCGCCGCCAGCACCGTCGACTTGCCGGCACCTTCGCCGCCTTCGAGGGTGATGAAGCGGGGCTGGCGCTGCAGGGGCGTGCCGTGGTTCGTCATTGCGCTTTCCCGGATTGCGCCGCGCGGTAATTCTTCAAGTAGGCACGGACGTTGGCCTGGTGCTCGGCATAGGTGCGCGCGAACAGGTGACGACCGCTGCCGTCGCCGACGGCCACGAAGAACAGCGCATCGCCGTCGGCGGGTTTGGCGACCGCCTCCAGCGCGCCGATGCCCGGCATCGCGATAGGTGTAGGTGGCAGTCCGGCGATCAGGTAGGTGTTGTACGGATTGTCCGCACGCAGGTCGCTCTTGCGGATGTTGCCGTCGTAAGTGCTGCCGATGCCGTAGATCACCGTCGGGTCGGTTTCCAGGCGCATGCCGAGCTTGAGCCGGCGCGAGAACAGCCCGGCGATCTGCGGCCGCTCGGATGCAATGCCGGTTTCCTTCTCGACGATCGATGCCAGCACCAGCATCTCGTCGGGCGTCTTCAGCACGTTATCGGCACTGCGCTGCTGCCAGGCGGCATCAAGCGCCTTGTCCATCGCCGCATGCGCGCGCTTGAGCACGTCCAGGTCGCTGTCGCCGCGCGTGTACAGGTAGGTCTCGGGCAGGAAGCGGCCCTCCGGGTGCTGGCCCGGCGCGCCCACCGCCTTCATCAATGCGGCGTTGTCGAGCTTGCCGGTTTCCAGGGTGAGCGGCTTGGCCTTGGCCAGTGCTGCACGCAGCTCGCGGATGTTCCAGCCTTCGACGATGGTGAAACGGTGGCGGATCACCCGGCCCTCGCGCATCGCCACCAGCAACTCACGCGGAGACGTGCCGGGCTCGATTGCATACTCGCCCACCTGCAGCTTGCCGGCGGCGCCGAGTTGCTTGGCCAGCGCGCGCCATTCCAGCAGGTCGCCTTCGCGCACGCCGGCATCGCGCAGCTTGCGCACCACGATGGGCAGCGAATCGCCACGCTCGACCATCACCGTCTCGCCTGGCGCCAGGCCCGACATCGGCGCATCGGCGAAACCGGTATAGCGCTGCCACAGCCAGAATCCGGCGCCGGCGGCGATCAGCAGCAGCAACAGCAGGAAGCCGGCGGAAATACGCCCAGACGATCTACGACTCACGAAACCTCCGTGGCGAAAGCGGGATGCTCGGCGGCCAGGCGGTGCTGCAGCGCGACCACCTGCGGATGCGGTTGCCAAGTGCGGGCGCCGAGCCGCGCCACCGGCAGGATACCGCGCACGCCATTGCACAGGAAAACCGCGTCGGCGGCTTCGACATCGGTCACAGCCAGGCGCGCCTCGCGGGCCGGCAGCGCCTGCAAGGCCCACGCCCGGCATACCCCGGCGACGCCGCAGCGATCCACCCGTGGCGTCAGCCAGGCGCCGTCGCGAAGGACGAAGACATTGGCAGCGGTGGCGCAAACCACGTCCCCCTCGCTGCTGCACAGCAGACCGTCGTGGATCGCCGGATCGTTCCACTCGCCGCGCGCGAGCACCTGCTCGAGGCGGTTGCAATGCTTGATTCCCGCCAGTGCCGGCTGCAACGCCAGGCGCGTGTCGCACCAGCGCAGGTGGAGGCCGCCAGCGGGCGAAGACGGCAACGCATGCGACGAAAGCGTCCAGTCGGGAACGCTGGCATCGGCCGGCGAATAGCCGCGTCCGCCACTGCCCCGGGTCACGATCAGCTTCAGCACGGCATCGCGGCCATCGAGCAATTGCGTTGCCTCGGCCAACACCCTGTCCTCGTCGGGGAGGGCCATGCGCAGCATCGCCGCGCCACGCTGCAGGCGCTGCCAGTGGCCAGGCCACCAGTGCATGCGCCCGCGGTGCGCGCGCACCGTCTCGAACAGGCCATCGCCATAGGCCAGGCCACGGTCGAGATCCGGCAGCGCCGGCGCCGGCCGGTCGCCGACGAAGTAGCGCACCACCGTCTCACTCATCCCGCCACTCCCAGGGCACGCAGCATGCCGCGCGCCTTGGCCCGGGTTTCGTCGAGTTCGCGCTGCGGATCGGAGTCGGCAACGATGCCGGCGCCAGTGCGGAAGCGCAGCGTCGAACCGCCGGCCGCGGCGGGCTCCAGCTCGGCGCTGCGGATCAGGATGTTGAGGTCGAGGTCGCCGTCGCGGTTGAGCCAGCCCATCGCGCCGGTGTACGCGCCGCGGCCGACGCCTTCGAGCTCGGCGATGACCTGCATGCAGCGGACCTTCGGGCAGCCCGTGATCGTGCCGCCTGGAAACACCGCGCGGATCACCTGCCCCGGCGTTGCCTCCTGGCGCAGGCGACCGCGCACATTGCTGACGATGTGGTGGACATGGGCATAGCTCTCCACCGTCATCAGTTCGTCGACCTCGACGCTGCCCGGCGTGCAGACGCGCCCGAGGTCGTTGCGCTCGAGGTCGATCAGCATCACGTGCTCGGCGCGCTCCTTGGGATGGCCGACCAGTTCCTGGATGCGCGCGGCGTCGTCATCGCCGGCGAAGCGCGGACGCGTGCCGGCGATCGGCCGCGTTTCGACCAGGTCGCCGCGCACCGACACCAGCCGCTCCGGCGAAGCACTGACCACGGCCCAGTCCGCACCGGCGAAAACACCCGCGAAGGGCGCCGGGTTGTTCTGCCGCAGCCGTTCGAACAGCGCCGCAGGTAGTAGTGGTTGATCGAAACGCGCCACCCAGCCGCGCGAGAGATTGGCCTGGAACACGTCGCCTGCGGCGAGGTAGTCGAGCACGCGACGCACGCCATCGGTGAAGCGCTCCGGCGCGTCTTCCTCCAGCGCGGACGGTGGCTGCCACGACACGACGGACGGAAGTCGGGCGAGCGCCTCGATGTCAGCCAGCACGGCGTTGACCAGCGCGTCGTGGCCCACTTCAGTGACCAGCACGCATTCGCCGCTGGTGTGATCGCGCAGGACCGCCGCCGGGCAACGCAGTGCCAGCGCCACCGGTAACTGGCCCTCGGCGCGCGGCAGCTTCAGCACCGGCTCGACCTGGGCCGCAGCCTCGTAACCGAAGTACAGGGCCCAGCCGCCGCGGAACGGCCATCGCGGCTCGTCGCGGGCCACTCGCAGCGACTGCCATTGCGTGTCGAGCGCGGCGAAGAAATCGCCTTCGAGCACGGCACCGCCGGAATCCCGCGTGCTGCCGTCGGCATGCAGGCGCAACGAGTCACCGCTGGCCACCAGCAGCAGGTCCCAGCGGCCCTGGGCGGTGCCGTGGGCGCTGGATTCCAGCAGAAGGGGGTAGCGGTCGGGTGCCAGACGCTGCAGCGAAAGCAGGTCGAAGGAGGCAGGCAGGGAGCGGGTCAGCAGCATCCGCGTATTAGACCGCGTTTCGGGGCGACCGCGCCTTGTTCTCCGCGCTGGCGCCGGAAACAACGATCCCCGCCAGAGCGGGGATCGTCGGGCAACCGGTTGTCGAGGACGCTCAGATCCGCTTGAACACCAGCGTGCCGTTGGTGCCGCCGAAACCGAAGCCATTGGAGACCGCGACGTCGATCTGCGCCTGGCGGGCCACGTTGGGCACGTAGTCCAGGTCGCAGCCCTCGCCCGCTACGTCCAGGTTGATGGTCGGCGGGATGATGCCGTGGTGCAGTGCCAGCACCGAGAAGATCGCCTCGACGCCACCGGCGGCACCGAGCAGGTGGCCGGTCATCGACTTGGTCGAGCTGACCATCGTCTTGTAGGCGTGCTCGCCCAGCGCGCGCTTGATCGCCAGCGTTTCGGCCAGGTCACCCAGCGGCGTCGACGTGCCGTGCGCGTTGAGGTAACCGACTTCGTCCGCGTTGACGCCAGCGTCCTTCAGTGCGGCGACCATGCAGCGGGCCGGGCCTTCACCGTTCTCGCTCGGGGCGGTCATGTGGAAGGCGTCGGAGCTGGCACCGAAGCCGGACAGCTCGCAGTAGATGCGCGCGCCGCGTGCCTTGGCGCGCTCGTACTCTTCCAGGATCAGGATGCCGGCGCCGTCGCCGAGGACGAAGCCGTCGCGGTCCTTGTCCCACGGACGCGACGCACGGGTCGGGTCGTCATTGCGCGTGGACATCGCCTTCATCGAGCAGAAGCCGGCGACCGACGTCGGCGAGGAACCGCGCTCGGCGCCACCGGCGACCATCACGTCGGCGTCGCCGTACTGGATCATGCGCATCGCCATGCCGATCGAATGGTTGGCGGTGGCGCAGGCCGAAACGGCCGAGAAATTGGGGCCCTTGATGCCGGTCAGCAGCGAGACCTGGCCAGGCAGCATGTTGATGATCGTGCTGGGCACGTAGAACGGCGAGACCTTGCGCGGGCCGCCTTCGTGGTACTTGATCGTCTGCTCTTCGATGCCGAGCAGGCCGCCGATGCCCGAGCCGATCAGCGCGCCGATGCGCTCGGCGTTGGACTCGTCGACGGTGATGCCGGCGTCCTGGATCGCCATCATCGAGGCGGCGACACCGTAGTGGATGAACTCCTCCATCTTCTTCGCATCCTTCGGGCTCACCCACTGGGTGACGTCGAAGTTGCGTACTTCACCGGCAATGCGCGTGGTGAAGGCAGACGCGTCGAAATGGGTGATCGGGCCGATGCCGGAGCGGCCGTTGACGATGCCGTCCCAGCTGCTGGCGAGGTCGTTGCCAAGCGGCGAAACGATGCCGAGGCCGGTGACCACGACGCGACGATTGAAGCCCGGGCGATTGGACATGAAACACTCCGTCTACGAACACTACGCCAGCGCATGGGCCGGCTCATAAGACACGGGGCCGCAATGCGGCCCCGGTCTGGTTTTGCGGGAAGCGGTCGGCCGAGGCCCCGCATCCATCGGGCTGCGCTTACGACTTGACGTGAGCCTTCACGTAGTCGATGGCCTGCTGCACCGAGGTGATCTTCTCGGCTTCTTCGTCCGGAATCTCGCACTCGAACTCTTCTTCGAGCGCCATCACCAGCTCGACGGTGTCGAGCGAGTCCGCGCCGAGGTCGTCGACGAACGAAGCGTTGTTGGTGACTTCTTCTTCCTTGACGCCCAGCTGTTCGACCACGATTTTCTTGACGCGCTCTTCGATGCTGCTCATGGGTACTCACTCCTCCCGGACGGGATATTCGACGGAATAGTCTAATGGAACATTGGTGGAATCGCAGGCGCCCGCGAGGATACGCGAAAGCCCTTTTGCTTCAAATGGTTACAAACGCAAGCATTGCCTTGGCGGCAAGGCTTCACGGCATGTACATGCCACCGTTGACGTGCAGGGTCTCGCCGGTGATGTAGGCCGCCGACGGGCCGGCCAGGAACGCCACCGCGCGGGCGATGTCGGCCGGCTCGCCGAAGCGCCCGAGGGCGATCTGCCCCAGCATCGCGCTCTTGGCGTCTTCGGGCAATGCCTTGGTCATGTCGGTGTCGATGAACCCGGGGGCCACGACATTGACGGTGATGCCACGGCTGCCGATTTCCCGGGCCATCGACTTGCTGAAGGCGATGATGCCGGCCTTGGCCGCGGCGTAGTTGGCCTGGCCGGCATTGCCGGTCACGCCGATCACCGAGGCGATGTTGATGATGCGGCCCTTGCGCGCCTTCATCATCGCGCGCATCACCGCCTTGCTGGTGCGGAAGACGCTGGTGAGGTTGGTGTCGAGGATGGCTTGCCAGTCCTCGTCCTTCATCCGCATCAGCAGGTTGTCGCGGGTGATGCCGGCGTTGTTGACCAGGATCGAGATCGCGCCGAACTCCTTGGCGATGCCGTCGATCAGCGTGTCGATCGAGGCGGCGTCACTGACGTCGAGCACGCGGCCGTGGCCGCCGTGCGCGGCCAGGCGCTCGCCGATCGCCTTGGCGCCGGCCTCGGAGGTGGCGGTGCCGATGACGGTCGCGCCCTGCGCGGCCAGTTCGTCGGCGATGGCGGCACCGATGCCACGGCTGGCGCCGGTTACCAGTGCGACCTCACCGGTCAGCAGTTTCTCGCTCATGCCTTTTTCCATTCTTCGATTGCGGTTTCAAACTCGCCGGGCGTGCCGATGGCGCGTCCGTCGAGCGATTTGTCGATGCGCTTGACCAGGCCCGCAAGGACCTTGCCCGGACCGCATTCGGCGACACGGGTGACGCCCTTCGCAGCCAGCGCCTGCACGCAGCCGGTCCACTGTACCGGCAGATAAAGCTGGCGGACGAGCGCTTCGCGGACGGCATCCACACTTTCGTGGATCCCTGCGTCGACGTTCTGCACCACCGGCAACTTCGGCACGTGCCATGCCATGCCGGCCATGGCTTCGGCCAGGCGGTTGGCGGCTTCGCGCATCAGCGGCGTGTGCGAAGGAACGCTGACGGCGAGCTTGACCATCTTGCGCACGCCGCGCTCGCCGAGCACGGCCATCGCCTTGTCGACGGCGTCGGCGTGGCCGCCGATGACGATCTGGCCAGGCGAGTTGTAATTGGCCGGAACCACCACGCTCGTGCCCGAGACGCTCTCGCAGACTTCCTGCACGAGCGCATCCTCGGCACCGAGCACGGCGGCCATCGCACCGGTGCCCGCCGGCGCGGCTTCCTGCATGAGCTGGCCACGCAACCGCACCAGGTGCGCGGCGTCCTTGAGCGAGAGCGCACCGGCGGCGACCAGGGCGGTGTACTCACCCAGGCTATGGCCGGAAAGCAGCGCCGGCACGGCGCCGCCACGCTGCTGCCACAAGCGCCACACCGCCGCGCCAGCGGCCAGAAGCGCCGGCTGCGTGTACTCGGTGCGGTTGAGCATCTCTTCCGGGCCACCCTGGCTGAGCGCCCAGAGGTCGACACCGGCGCCGTCGCTGGCTTCAGCGAACGTCTCGCGGATGATCGGATGCAGTTCGCCCAGTTCGGCCAGCATGCCGAGCGACTGCGAGCCCTGGCCCGGGAACACGAACGCCAGGGTCGAATCGGTATGGGGGGATACGGTCACGCGTGAAGGCCTTGCGAAATTGAGTGCGCATGATACGAGTGTTTGCTCTAGTACGTCTGTACGGGCCTGTACTGAAGCCCTTGCCGGCAGGCGCCCACCGAAGTCCGCGCAAACGAAAACGCCCCCGCTGTTGCCAGCGGAGGCGTCGATCGTGAAGCGCGAGGGCGCCTCAGTAGCGCAGCAGCGCCGAGCCCCAGGTGAAGCCGCCACCGAAGGCCTCCAGCAGCACCAGCTGGCCGCGCTGGACGCGACCGGAGCGCACCGCCTCGTCCAGCGCCAGCGGCACCGAACCCGACGAGGTGTTGCCGTGCTTGTCGACGGTGACGATGACGCGGTCCATCGGCATGTCCAGGCGCTTGGCCGTGGCTTCGATGATGCGCAGGTTGGCCTGGTGCGGAATCAGCCAGTCGATGTCGTGGCGATCCAGGCCATTGGCCTCGAGCGTTTCCTCGACCACCGAGTCCAGCGCCTTGACCGCGTGCTTGAAGACTTCGTTGCCGGTCATCAGCACCTTGACGCCGGCGTTGGGCTCGTCCGGCTTGAAGCCGACCGAAACGCCCACCGGGTTCCACAACAGCTCCTTCTTGCCGCCATCGGCGTGCATGTGGGTGCTGAGGATGCCCGTTTCGGTATCGGCCTTGAGCACGACCGCGCCGGCGCCGTCACCGAACAGCACGCAGGTGGAGCGATCGCTCCAGTCGAGCATGCGGGTCAGGGTTTCGGCACCGACGACGAGGACGTTCTTCGCCGCGCCGGAGCGGATGAACTTGTCGGCCACCGTCAGCGCGTAGATGAAGCCCGAGCAGGCGGCGTTGACGTCGAACGCCGCGCAGCCGCCGGCACCGATGCGGTGCTGGAGCAGGCAGGCGGTCGAGGGGAAAATCAGGTCCGGCGTGGTCGTACCGACCACGATCAGGTCGAGATCCTTGGCATCGACACCGGCCGCTTCCAGCGCGCGAACGGACGCGTGGTAGGCCAGGTCGCTGGTGAATTCGCCTTCGGCGGCGACATGACGCTCACGGATGCCCGTGCGCGCGGCAATCCATTCATCGCTCGTGTCGATGAACTTGGCCAGGTCGTCGTTGGTCAGCACCTTCTCGGGAAGGTAGCTGCCGGTTCCCGCGATGCGGGAATAAATCTGTTGCGTCATCGCCACTCCGCTGCACAGCCGTTGTCGGGACTCCGCCAGCCAAGCCGACGGAAATACACCGCCGCGATGGCCGCTGAGCGCGCTGAACCTTTACGGTTCCGACAGTCCAGGCTGTGCGGCGGCCGCGCGAGTCCGGTCAGGGCTGCGCGCGGCGCGACGGTGAGCGAAGAGCTTACTCTTCGTCGGCAACCTTGGACTTGGTGTCGATCACCTTCTTGCCGCGGTAGTAGCCGTCAGCGGTGACGTGGTGACGCAGGTGGGTCTCGCCCGTGGTCGGGTCGGTCGCCAGCTGCTTTGCGGACAGCGCATCGTGCGAACGGCGCATGCCACGCTTGGACGGGGAAACGCGGGACTTCTGGACAGCCATGGTCTTGCTCCAAAAAAACTCAGTTCGATTGTTTCTTCAATGCCGACAGCGCCGCGAACGGATTCACGCGCTCCGGCTCTTCGGCCTGCTCGGTCGCCGGCCAGTCGCGCTCCACCGCCTCCGTGCCGGGCATTATCGGCACGACAGGAACGGCGAGGATCAACTCGTCCTCGACCAGCTCGACGGTCCGCAGCTGGCCATCTTCCGGCACCAGCAACGGCTCGTATCCTTCCGGCAACGCCGCCTCGTCCGCTTCATCACGGATCAGGCCCAGGCGCTGCACGATGTTCACCGGGTACAGGAACCGCTGCAGGCTGCGCTGACAGGTCAGCGGCAGCTCGGCATCGATTCGCAGTTCGACATAGGGCACCCGCAGCGCGTCGGTATCGAACTCGAGCGCAAAGCGAACCTCACCCTCGGTGTCGACCAGACTGTTCCGCAGCCGCGTCAGCGATGACAACGGCACACGGCCTTCCAGGCCGCGCCGTGTCGCCACCATGCGCCATGCATCAAGAATCCCGGGCAGGTCGGCTGACATAAGCTGCGGAATGTTAGAGATCGCGACTTCCCCTGTCAAACCTGAACCGGCGCGCCGGCAAGCACTGACCTGCCCCGCTCGTCGGCGGCGATTGCGGGAGGCGCCGCCCCGGCCTCAAACTGGATCCATTCCGTCCCAGTCGACCGCGCCCGTGACCATCGTCCTGCTCCTGCTCCTGTCCACCCTGGCGATCGCGGCACTGTCGTTTGCCTGGTACCGACCCGGGCGCCGCGATCGCGCCGTACGCGAGGTCCTGGACGCCGCCGATGCCCTCGAGGAGCGCCTGCGGCTGGCCCGCGCCGAGATCGAGGCGGTCGCCGGCAACGGCGGCAACGACCCGGTCGGCGACGCCATGCGCGAGATGCTGCGCCAGCGCCTGTGGCTGCGTGACCACGGCCGCGACGCCAGCCTCAGCCAGCTGGCCGAGGTTCGCAGCTCCATCGATGCCGCCCGCGACCGGATCGACCAGCAATTATCCCTGATTGCCCGCGCCCGCGCGCCGATTGCCTGAACCTGCGCATCACGTGGCCGCGGCGCCCCCCATTCCCGCGCTGATCCTCGCCTCGACCTCCGTCTACCGGCGCGAGCTGCTGTCGCGCCTGCGCCTGCCGTTCGAGACCGCACGACCGGACAGCGACGAGACGCCGCTGCCGGGGGAAGTGCCGGCCGCCCTCGCCCGCCGCCTGGCCCAGGCCAAGGCCGCCGCCGTGGCCGCGCTGCACCCGGGCGCCTGGGTCATCGGCTCCGACCAGGTCGCCGAGTTCGATGGCCGCCCCCTGGGCAAGCCCGGCGGGCGCCAGGCTGCGATCGCACAGCTCGCCGGCATGTCCGGACAGCGCGTCCAGTTCCACACCGGCGTGTGCCTCATTCAGGCCGGCCAGGCGCCGCTGCAGGCCCTCGACCTGACCGTCGTGGAATTCCGCGCCCTGGAGCTCGCCCAGATCGAACGTTATGTCGATGCCGAGCAGCCCTTCGACTGCGCCGGCAGCTTCAAGTCGGAGGGCCTGGGCATCAGCCTGTTCGAGGCCATAGACAGCCGCGACCCGACCGCACTGGTCGGCCTGCCGCTGATCGCGACGGCGCGGCTGCTGCGCCAGGCCGGCTTCGAACTGCCCTGAGTCAGTGCGCCGGGCGCTCGACCGGGCACCACTGGTACGGCACCGCCTCCGCACCGATCGATGCGGCGTGGACACGGCAACGGCCCGGTTCCATCAGCAAGCCGTAGCGCGCAAGCGTCTGCACCGCAGTCTCGGCCAGCGCGCGATTTGCCATCGCGACGTTGCTCCCTGATTCGTCCGCGCGCGTCGTCATGCGACAACGCCCATCGCCGAGCTGTACGTCGGCCCGGCGGTTTCGCGCGACCTTGCGCAGCAGCCCGCAGTCGCCGCGATCGAGCCCCAGCCTTGCGGCCCAGGCATTGATCTGCGCCAATCGCGCCCGGCGCTTTTCCATGCGGTTGTCGACGTCTGCCGGCACCATCGCGTAGACCGGACCCGGGCGTGCAGCGATGCGCGCACGGATGACGTCTGCGTAGTGAGCAGATTCGGGCAGGTTCGAGCCCACCGACGCGTACGCCGCGGCCGCGGGCAGGAATGCAATGCGCCACGCCTGCGGCTCGGTCCCCACCAGCAGCACCGTCGACTGCGCGGGCTGGTCCATCTTGGGCACTTCGACCTGGAACGCCGTGTCTGTCCAGCCGGCGTGGCCCCAGTTCCCCCACCCGGCCAGCCAACTGCCGACCAGCGTCACCGCGATGGTCGCGGCGATCGCGCACTTCGCCACGCGCGCGGCCAGCGCCGGCGCAAACACCCGCTCGGCCAGCAGCCACAGCACCAGCGGCGCGAGCAGTTCGAGCACCGCCAGGTAGCGGTGGATGCTGAAGACCGCCACCCAGGCGACGAAGGCCACCGCAAAGAACACCAGCAGCAATCGCGCCGGTGCATTGACTGCCATGTCCTGCCGGTTGCCGCCGGCACGGCGGCGCAGGAACCACGCCACCATGGCGGCGATGGCCAGGAGGTAAAGCACCGCCCAGATGATCTGCAGCAGGGGAACTTCGCTGACCAGAAACGGATTGATCGTGAACTTGATCGGGCGCAATGCGGCCTCGATCACGCCCGATGGCAACCAGCGCTGGTCCGCCACCGACACCGGGATCGCCAGCGGGGCCTGGAACCAGCCATTGAACTGCGGGAACAGCGGATTGCCGAATTGGCGCCACATCCGCCACAACCACGGCCCGGCCACCAGGGCAATGGTTGCAGTGGTCGTTGCCGTGAGCGCGGCGGCGCGCTGGATCCGCAGCGTCCACGACCACGGGCCGGAGAGAACCGCCACGCCCAGCGCCAGCGCATAGACCGCGTTTGTAAGCTTGAGCGACACCCCGAGGCCGAGCACGACGCCCGCGAGCCACCAGTGCCATGACAGGCGCTCGACACGCGTCGCCTGCAACACCATCAGCACGGCCGCGAGCACGAACACCGCCGTGGTGTTGTCGCCCATCGTGGTGCCCAGTTCGGACAGGAATACCGCACTCAGGCACCCCGCCAGCGCCAGCAGCGGAGCCAGGCGTGCACGGTCCGACCGTCCGGCCAGTGCCAGCCAACCGATGCCGGCGACGAGCGCAAACGCAAGGCCGTGCCACATGCCCAGGATCATTGCCGTCAACTTCGGCCAGTGCTGCGCGGCGAGGAAGTACGGCACATCGAGCCAGGGTACGAAGTAGCTCTGCAGCTGCGCCGGCGCCAGGTCCGTGGCGAGGCGGTCCGTCAGCCACGCATGGGCGTTGTAGAGGTGGTAGTTGCGCAGGTCCCAGTTGCTGTCCTGGCCTCGCCATACCGATGCCAGGCCGCAAAGCAGCGCGACCGACACGGCCGCCCACACCGCATTGGCAACGCGATGGAATCCGAATCGCCGGTCCAGAAATGCCGAGGCCGACTGCCAACGCCGACGCAGTGCGCTCAAGGCACCCTCGCAGCCCGCGCCCGCTTGGCGGCGGATACCGACAGGTACATCAGGTGCTTGAACTCGATGCGCCCGCGCGTGACCGTGTCCAGGATCAGGCCGCAGGCAAACAGGATCGCGCCGAGCAACACCAGCGCCACGCACAGGATCGCGGTGGGAAACCGCGGTACCAGTCCGGTCTGCAGGTACGTCAGCAGCAGCGGCCAGGCCAGCACCAGTGAAACCAGGACGCACAGCGCCGTCAGGATGGAAAAGAACGCCAGCGGGCGCTCGTTCTTGAAGAGCCGGGCGATCATGAAGAGGATCCGCGTGCCATCGCGGTAAGTACGCAGCTTGCTGGCCGAACCTTCCGGCCTGACGCCGTAGGCCGTGGCGACCTCGGCCACCGGCATGCGCTGTTGCAGCGCATGCACGGCCAGTTCGGTCTCGATCTCGAATCCGCTGGAATGGGCGGGGAACGACTTCACGTAGCGCCGCGAGAACACCCGGTAGCCGGACAGCATGTCGTCGAAACTGCGACCGAACAGCAACCCCACGCAACGCGTCAGCAGCACGTTGCCGGTGCGGTGGCCGGAGCGGTACGCAGCGGCGTCCTGGTGGGCGCGCGAACCGACGATCATGTCCAGGTCGTCACTGCGCAGGCGCTCGACCAGCATCGGCGCGGCTGCGGCGTCGTAGGTGTCGTCGCCGTCGACCAGCACGTAGATGTCGGCATCGACCTCGGCGAACATCCGCCGCACGACATTGCCTTTGCCCTGCAACTGGACGTGCCGCACGCTGGCCCCTGCGGCGCGCGCGACCTGCGCGGTGCCGTCAGTGGAATTGTTGTCGAACACGTGGATGTCGGCCGCCGGCAGGCTGGCCCGGAAATCCGCGATCACCTTGGCGATCGCCGCCGCTTCGTTGTGGCATGGCACCAGCACGGCAATCCGTGGCGCCTGTTCGGCTGCTTCCATTACGTCGTCCCCGATTCAGGCGCACAGTCTACCGGCGCGGCGCGGCGCGGGCGTGACTCAGTCGACCAGGATGGGACGCTCCGCCCAGGTTTCCTCGCTGCCGTCGCGGCCGCGCAGGCGCAGGCCCAGCCAGTGGCGCCCTGGCTTGAACGACTCCGGCGGCAGGGAAACGTCCGCGTCGAAGCCCACGTTCGGATGCTGCGGATCGCTCGATTGCGGCCATACGTCCGTGAGGCCCTCGAAGACGCGTCCGTAGGCCGCGTGGGCAACGACCTGGCCATCGAGCAGGACGTCGATGCCGGCCAGGCCGACGCCGTCCTTGAAGGCCCAGCCCTTGACGTTGAAGCGCCTGCCAACACGCGCATCGGCCACCGGCGCATCGACCCAGGCCATCGCCGGTGTCGTGCAGCCACCTTGCACCGGCTTCCCATCCATGGCGAACAGCATGAAGCGCTGGCGGCCATGGTCGATGTTCAGCACCTGCGGTGGCGGCAACGGTCCGACCATCGCGCACAGATCGTGGTAACGGGCCAGCAGGTCGCGGTACTTGATCTCGGTGGTGCCGACCACGACCAGCACCGGCTTGTCGCCCCACTCGGCACGCCCGGCGCTCTGCAGGCCCCACAGGCGCAACTGCGGCGCGCGGCCATGCTTGTGATTGATCGGGTGGTCGAGCACGGCGATGCGAGGGTCGCCCAGGGCGAACCCCAGTTCGGCGCCGATCTTGAAGTTGTCCGCCACCACGCGCGTCCCGGCCGGCATCGTTGCCAGCCGCGCACGCACCGCGCGGGCCAGCGGTTCCCAGCCGGAGAAGTTGCTCGGATACCACTTCTCGGCCGCATTGCGTTCGCGCACGCCGGGCTGCGCGACGGCCAGGTAATAGCCCAGGTTGGCCACCAGCCCGACCCCGGCCAGCCCGACCGTGGCCAGCCGCCATCCGCGCGGCCAGCGCCACAACACCGCCGGCAACAGCGGCAGCAGTGCCAGGTAGCCCGGCAACGGCCAGTGAAAGCTGACCCGCTCGGTATCGGCAAAAAAACCGAGCGCGAAGAATCCCGTGACGACGCCGGCACCGAGCAGCGCGAAGTAGCGCTGCGGGGCGTCGGTGCTGGTCAGTCCGCGGCGCGCGGCGACGGCCAGCGCGGCGAACAGCAACGGCGTCACCAGCAACGCCTGGATGACGATGAACCAGACCGCATCGGCATGGAATGCCCATGGGTGGCGGTCGACCAGCTGGAAGCGCAGCCCGGCGTCGGCGTTGTCGAGGTTCCAGGCCACCAGTGGCGCCCAGGCCGATGCCCCGAACGCGATCGCCACCAGCACGCGAACGTCACGCAGCGCCCGCCGACCTTCGGCCAGCATCGCCAGGGCGATGAAGCCGACGGCGATCACGGCGATGAAGCGGTAATGGCACAGCGCACCCAGCGCCAGGCCGATGGCCAGTTCGAGCGCGGTCTCGGGCGTCACCTGTCGCAGCAGGCGTGCACCCGCGTCGACGCACAGCAAGGTTGCCAACGCCATCGCCGCATCCGGCAAGGCCATCACGCCCAGGCTGCCGGCCAGCGGCAGCAGCAGCGTGAAGCAACCGGCCAGCCAGCCGGCGCGCGCACCGAACTCGCGCGCGGCGATATGCACCATCAGGCACGGCACCAGGGAGGCGATCAGCAGGAACGGCAGGCGCACGGCAAACGCATGGTCGCCGCCGACGTGGGTTCCCAGGCGGGTCAGCCATGCCGTCAGGCCGGGCAGGTCCGAATAGGCCGCGGCCAGGTGTTGCCCCTCCTGCCAGTAGAACGCCTCGTCGACGAACAATGGCAGGCGGGCGGCCACGACCAGCTTGATCGCCAGCACTGCGACCCACAGCTCCCAGAACATGCGACGTTCCTGCACCGCATCCCGCATCCGTTCGTGACCTCGCTACACTCTGAGGGAATTCGTCACGGGCGAAGCGCCGGCGTACGCCGCCAGCGGCAACATCCAACAGGAGCACACGCGCGATGGCGGTATCCCTTTCGACGGCGACCATGCTAACCGATGGCCTGCGAGGCGCCCTTGAACGCGCCCAGGCGCAAGTCAATTCGCTGGTATTGGGCAAACCGCACGAGGTGCGCCTGGCATTCGTCGCGCTCCTTGCAGGCGGCCATCTGCTGATCGAGGACCTGCCTGGCCTGGGCAAGACCACGCTCGCCCACGCCCTGGCGGCGACCCTCGGGCTGGATTTCCAGCGCGTGCAGTTCACTTCCGACCTGTTGCCGGCCGATGTCGTGGGCGTGTCGGTGTTCGACCCGCAAGCACGCCAATTCCAGTTCCATCCCGGCCCGGTGTTCGCCCAGGTGCTGCTGGCGGATGAAATCAACCGCGCGCCGCCGCGCACCCAGAGCGCGCTGCTGGAAGCGATGGCCGAATACCAGGTCACGGTCGATGGCACGACGCATGCGCTGCCGGAACCGTTCTTCGTCATCGCCACGCAGAACCCGGTCGACCTGTCCGGCACGTATCCGTTGCCGGATTCCCAGCTGGACCGGTTCCTGCTGCGCCTGAGCCTGGGCTATCCGGACGCTGACGCCGAACGCCACCTGCTGGCCGGCGACGACCGTCGCGACCTGATCGCGCGCGTGCTGCCCCTGCTCGGCAGCGAGGATGTGCTCGCCGCCCGCCGCTCGGTGCAGCAGGTGCATGCCAGCGAGGCGCTGGTCGCCTACGTGCAGGCGCTGATGGCACGCAGCCGCCGCCACCCGGGCGTACGCGTCGGCCTGTCGCCGCGCGCCGGCCTGGCGTTGCTGCGCGCAGCACGCGCTTACGCACTGTTGCTTGGACGCGCGCACGTGCTGCCCGAGGACGTGCAGGCACTGTTCCCCGCCGTGGCTGCGCATCGCCTCGTCGGAGAGGTCGATGCCGGCAAGGATGCAGCATTGGCGAAGGCCATCCTGCATGCGGTGCCGGTGGACTGAGCGATGTCGCGGCCGGACCGCCAGACGCCGGTGCGCCTGCGCTCGCGATTGCACGCCTGGGCCATGGTCTGGACGCGTCCGCGCGATCCGGAGACCTTGCCGTGCGTACTGCACCGTCGTCGCATCTACGTGCTGCCGACGCGGTTCGGGCTGTTCTATGCGCTGCTGCTCTTGACGATGCTGCTGGGCGCGCTGAACTACAACAACAATCCCGCGCTGCTGCTCGGCCTGATGCTGGCCGGTGCCGGCCTCGCCAGTCTCGTCGCGGCGCAGATGCAATTGTCGGGACTGGAGCTGGTCACGGCCGACGCCGAACCGGTCGCTGCGGGCGCCGCGCTGTGCGTTCGCCTGTACGCGCGCGCCGCGCCCGGTCGCGTGCGTCGCGGACTGCGCCTGGACGATGACGGTACGTTCGACGCCGCGCCTGGCATCCTCAATCTCGATAGAGGCAGCGGTGAGTCGCAATTGCTGCTGCCGACGCAGCAGCGCGGCTGGTTCGACCTGCCCAAGCTGCGACTGTCGACCACGCGTCCGCTGGGATTGGCACGGGCATGGGCCTATGTCTGGCCGGAGTCGCCGTTGCTGGTCTACCCGGCGCCCGAGGCCAGCGGTCCGCCGCTGCCGGCAGGCCACGGTGATCGTGTCCAGTCGCGGGTGCACCCGAGCGGCGACGATGTCCATCACCTGCGCGGCTATCGCAGCGGTGATGCACGCCGGGCCATCGCCTGGAAGCCTTCGGCACGGCGTGACACGCTGCTGGTGCGCGAGTTCGAGCAACCCCTTGGCGCCGAAGTCGTGCTCGACTGGCGCGAAATCGCCGGCATCGGCTACGAAGCGCGGATTGCCCGCCTGGCGCGATGGATCGACGACGCCGAACGCGAAGGACGGCGCTACCAGCTGCGCCTTCCCGGCCATGCCGCGTTGGGGCCCGACCGCGGACCGCAACACCGGCACGCCTGCCTGCGCGCACTGGCGTTGATGCCCCATGGCTGATCCGGCCGCGCCAGCGCTCGATCCTCGCAGCCGTCGCTGGGCATTGCTCAGCGCCGCTGTCTGCCTGTTGCCGTTGCTGTTGCAGTTGCCGCTGGCAATCGCGGTGACCATCGCTCTCAGCGCCGTGGCGGTGGTTGCCATGTCCTGGCGCCAGCCGCTGCATGGCCTCATCCGACTGTTGCTGTCGGTGGTGCTGATCGCGACGGTGCTGGCGATGAGCGATTTCTCGATCGGCCGGGACACCGGTTGCGCGTTGCTGGCGGCGATGCTGGCGATCAAACCGTCGGAGACCTTCAGCCTGCGCGACGCGCGCAGCCTGCTCGGCTTCGCATTGTTCGCACCGTTTGCCACCTTCCTGCTCGACCAGGGCCCCCTGTCGCTGGCACTGGGCCTGACTGCGACCCTGCTGGCGCTGGCTGCGTTGCAACTGCTGGCGGATGTCGAATCCGGCGACGTTCGTCGCGATGTTTCACCTGCCCGGCGCATGGCCGGCACCGCCCGCCTGCTTGCGCTCGGGCTGCCGCTGGCGCTGGCCGCATTCTGGCTGTTCCCACGGTTGGGCTCGCCGCTGTGGGGCATCCCCGAACGTGCCATGGGCAGCACCGGCCTTTCGGACCGCATGAGTCCGGGCGACTGGAATGACCTCATGGTCGATGACCGCCCCGCCCTGCGCGCACGCTTCTTCGGAAAGGTGCCGTCGCCTTCGCAGATGTACTGGCGCGGGCCGGTGATGTGGGATTTCGACGGCCGCACCTGGAGGCAGCCGCGATGGATGGCCGGCTGGAGCGAAACCGACGTCGAGCCGGGCCCGCAGCGCTGGGATTACGAGATCGAGATGGAGCCCACCGAACGCCGCCAGCTCGTTGCCCTCGACTTGCTGCTCTCCGCGCCGAGCGGCAGCGAACTGGACCCGGACCACAACCTGCAGTCGCTGACCCAGCTGACCGGCGTCAGCCGCTGGCGCATGCAGTCGGCGCCGCCTCTGCGCTACGAAGCGAGGCTGTCGCCACAGACGCGCAAGTACGCGCTGCAGCTGCCGGCGGGCTTCAACCCGCGCACGCTCGCGCTGGCCAGGCAATGGCGCGTCGAGGCCGGTCGTTCGTTCGGCAGCGCGTCCGCGGACAGCGCGATCGTGAAGCGCGCCCTCGACTGGATCCGCCGCGACTTCGCCTACACCCTGGAAGTGCCGCTGCCGGGGCGCAACAGCATCGACGAATTCCTGTTCGACCAGCGCGCCGGTTTCTGCCAGCACTTCAGCTCGTCGTTCGTCGTGCTGATGCGCGGCGCCGGCATCCCCGCGCGCGTGGTCACCGGCTACGCCGGCGGCTACCGCAATTCGGTCGGCGGCTATTGGCTGGTACGTCGCTCCGATGCCCACGCCTGGGCCGAGGTCTGGCTGCGCGGGCGCGGCTGGGTGCGCGTGGACCCGACCGCCGCCGTCGCACCCGAGCGCATCTACGACACGATCGACGATCGCCGCTCCATCGCCGGCGGCCTGCTCGGCGGCCTGACCGGCGGGCACTCGCTCATCGACGTCGGCGACTGGCTGCGACGTGGCTGGAACGACTTCGTCCTCGGCTTCGACGCCAATCGCCAGCAACGCCTGCTGCGGCCGCTCGGTATCGAGCGCATCGACGACCGCACCCTGGTGCTGCTGCTGATGCTGGCCGTGGCGATGGGACTGCTGTGGATGGTGTGGTTCAGCCGCCGCAACGAGCGCGAGCCCGACCCGGTGCTTCGCGCCTGGCACGCGATGGCCCGCCGCTATCGCCCGTTCGGCCTGGAGCGCCTTCCCGACGAACCGGCCGGTCGCTGGGTCGAGCGGGTCGCAGCGGCCCGGCCCGAGCTGGCCACCGGGTTGCGGGTGATCAGCGACCGTTTCAGCGATTGGCGGTACGCTGACGGCGAACCGGGGGGACGTTCGGCCCGCGCCTTGACCCAGGCGTTGCGTGCGCATCGCCCGTCGCCCCGCAATGACGGCAATGGCAATAATGGCTAATGCGAAGGACTCCAGGAGCTCGCCGATGAAGGTTCGCCTCGCCCTACTCTCCCTCGGCACGTTGATGCTGGCCGCCTGCGTCACGGCACCGCAACCGCTGCAGGGCGAGTTCAACCAGATCACGCCGCGCGACGCGTCGGCCAGCGACATCACCGGTGCCACCGTGCGCTGGGGCGGCCGCGTGGTCGCTGTCGAGCCGCAGCCCAACCGCACCTGCTTCGAGATGATCTCGACGTACTTGGGCGACAACGCCCGACCGTACTGGGGCAGCGACGACACCGGCGGACGTTTCATTGCCTGCCGTACCGGCTTCTACGACCCGGCGGTATTCGAGAAGAATCGCGAAGTCACCTTCGTCGGTCGCGTCAGCGGCTACCAGAACCGCCGCATCGGCGAGTACGACTACCGTTTCCCGCAGGTCGAGGCCGACGTGGTCTACCTGTGGCCGGTGCGCGAGACGGTCGACGTCGTCGGCTATCCGGCGGCGCCGTGGCCGTGGTGGGGTTGGTGGTAAGGCCCAGGCTCAGCGCGAGGTTCCGAACCGCCCCAGCGGCGCTCCCGCGAGCAGGTGCAGGTGGATCTGGAACACCGTCTGCCCGCCGTGGCCATTGCAGTTCATGACGATCCGGTAGCCATCTTCGGCAAAGCCTTCACGCTTGGCGTAGTCCGCCGCCGCCACTGCGAGGCGGCCGACGATCGCAGCCTGGTCCGGCTGCAGGTCGTTGAGCGTGGCGACATCGGTCTTGGGCACGAACAGCACGTGCACCGGCGCCTGCGGGGCGATGTCGCGGAACGCGATCAGGTGCTCGTCCTCGAAGACGATGTCGGCCGGGATCTCGCGCTTGATGATCTTGTGGAAGATAGTCTCGGACATGGCGCTCGGCTGCTGTTGGTGTCGGGTCAAACGCGACTTTACGCCCGCGCGGAGCCGGCCCGCATCAATCGCGGTCGGTCATCTCGCTGCGGCTGCCGAACGCGTGCGACAACGTGCCGCGGTCGACGTACTCCAGTTCACCACCCAGCGGCACGCCATGGGCGAGGCGGCTCGGACGCACCTTGTGCTGGCGGGCTAGCTGCGCGAGGTAATGCGCGGTGGCCTCGCCTTCGACGGTCGGATTGGTGGCGATGATCATTTCCTGAACCTCGCCTTCGGCCAGGCGCGCGGCCAGCGAGTCCAGTCCGAGCTCGCGCGGGCCGATGCCGTCCAATGGCGACAGCCGACCCTGCAACACGAAATACAGGCCGCGATAACCGGTGGCCTGTTCGATCGCGAGGCGATCGGCCGGCGATTCGACCACGCACAACTGATGCGCGTCACGCGAGGCGCTGGCGCAGGTCGCGCAGACCTCACCTTCGGTGAAGTCGCGACAGCGCGCGCAATGGCCGATGTTCTCGACCGCGGCCGACAGCGCATCGGCCAGGCGCTGGCCACCGGCGCGCTCGCGCTCCAGCACGTGGTAGGCCATGCGCTGCGCCGACTTCTGGCCGACGCCGGGCAGCACGCGGAACGCCTCGATGAGTTGTTCGAGAAGCGAGCTCAAGTCAGAACGGCATCTTCATGCCGGGCGGAATCGGCATGCCGGCGGTGGCGGCCGACATCTTCGACTGCGATTCGGCGTTGACCTTGTTGACCGCGTCGTTGAATGCCGCGGCGATCAGGTCTTCGACCATTTCCTGGTCGCTGAGCACGCTCGGGTCGATGCGGACCTTGCGGCACTCCATGCGGCCGGTGATGGTGACACTGACCATGCCGCCGCCGGCATTGCCGGTGACCTCGAGCTTGGCCAGTTCTTCCTGCGCGCGCTGCACGTTTTCCTGCATCTTCTGCGCTTGCTGCATCAATTGGGCAATGTTTCCACGCATGTCTTTCACTCGTCTTCTGGCAATGGAGCCCCTGCGTCAGGGGCGACGGCCATGCGCACTGCGCGCTGGCGGGGGATTATTTCTCGTCGTAGGGCCGGATCGAATCCGGCACGACCTTGGCGCCGTGCTGGGAGATCAGCCGCTGCACGTCGGGATCGCTCATGAAAGTCGCCTCGGCCGCGGCCTGGCGCTCGTCGCGGCTGCGCTCGTTGCGCTGGTGCAGCGATTCCGCCGAGCGGGCCTCGACGAAACGCACCTGCGGCGTGGCGCCCAACGTCGGCGCCAGCGCCTCGGCCATCAGCTCGACCAGCGCAGGGCTGCGCAGGTGGTCGTCGACCGGCGCCAGCGACAGGCTCAGCACACCTTCGGAGTACGAAACGAAACCCGCGTGCTCGGCAAGCATCCGCGCCGGACCGCGCAGGCTGGTGGCAGCGACCATCGCGTGCCAGGCATCGGCGTCGGCAATGCCGGCACCGTGAACGAAAGTGGCGTCGGCCGGCATCGGCGCGGGCGGCGTCGCGGGTGCCCTGGCCACGACAGGCTCTGCCACGACAGGCTCCGCGGCGACAGGCTCCGCGACCGGTGCAGGCGTCGGACGTGCCGGCGGCGCGACTGGCGGCTGCGGTCGCGGCGCTTCAGCGGCGAACGGGCTCGGCGGTGGCGTGCGCTCGCGCGGCGCCGGATCAGCAGGCGCAGCAGTTGCGGCGCTGCGCGGTGCGGGGTTGCGTGCTGACTGTGTCGGCTCGCCCGGCGCGCGGGCGCCATCGCCATCACCCGGACGGAACGCCAGCATGCGCAGCACGCTCATCTCGAAACCGGCACGCGGGCTCGGTGCAAGCGCCAGGTCGCGACGACCGTTGAGCGCCATCTGGTACCACAGCTGCACCACTTCCGGCCGCAACTGCCCGGCCAGCGCATCGATGTCGACGCCATCGGCCTCGACCTGCGCCTCGGGCACCAGCTGGCGCACCTGGATCCGGTGCAGGGCGTCGCTGAAAGCCTCCAGCACGCTGCCCCAGTCCGGCGAGAACTCGGCCAGCACGGCCACCTCGGCCAGCAATCGCTCGCCATCGCCTTCGGCCAGGGCCGAGAGCAGCGCACCGACGCGGGTACGGTCGACCGTGCCCAGCATGGTCGCCACGCCGGCGTCGCCCAGCGTGCCGCCACCGGCGCTGGCGCCGGTGTAGGCGATGGCCTGGTCGAGCAACGACAGACCGTCGCGCAGGCTGCCGTCGGCGGCCTTGGCGAGCTGGCGGATGGCGCCGGCCTCCGCAGCAATGCCCTCGGCTTCCAGGATCCGGGTCATCTGCCCGTTGATCTGCTGCTCGTCCAGGCGCTTGAGGTTGAACTGCAGGCAGCGCGACAGCACCGTCACCGGCAGCTTCTGCGGATCGGTCGTGGCGAGCAGGAACTTCACGTGCCCCGGCGGCTCCTCCAGCGTCTTCAGCAGCGCGTTGAAGGCCGACTTGGACAGCATGTGCACTTCGTCGATCAGGTAGACCTTCACCCGACCGCGGCTGGGCATGTACTGGGCGTTGTCGATGACCTCGCGGACGTCATCGACACCGGTATTGCTGGCGGCGTCGATCTCCAGCAGGTCGATGAAGCGCCCGGAATCGATGTCCCGGCAGGCGCCGCACTCGCCACAGGGCTCGGCCGACGTGCCGCGCTCGCAGTTCAGCGACTTGGCGAAGATTCGCGCGATGGTCGTCTTGCCGACACCGCGGGTGCCGGTGAACAGGAAGGCGTGGTGGACGCGGCCGGAATCGAGCGCATTGGTCAGCGCACGGACCACGTGCTCCTGTCCGACCAGTTCGGCGAAGCGCTTCGGACGCCACTTGCGGGCGAGGACGAGGTAGGACATGGCCACATTCTGCCATGCCCAGTCGCGCGCACCGCGACTGGCGCCGCGGCCGACGATCGCGCTTGTCCCGGGGACCGGCGGCGGCTAGAATCTGCGACCCCTGCAAAACGGCTGGATGCCGCGTTCAGGGGTTGGGAAGCCAAGGTGCGGAGAGGTGTCCGAGTGGTTGAAGGAGCACGCCTGGAAAGTGTGTAAGCGTCTAAACCGCGCTTCGGGGGTTCGAATCCCCCTCTCTCCGCCAGCTTCAACAGTGTGGGAAAAGCCCCGCCGCCAACGCGGGGCTTTTGATGAAAGTCTCTATGGTGGCCCCGTCGGCCCCTCGCGACGCTAGGTCGAAAACTCCGCCAGGGCCGGAAGGCAGCAACGGTATTGACTGATGCGGGTGCCGAGGTCAGCCGGCGGGGCCATCGCCTTTTGCGTCCCCGGGCGATTCGTGGCGATCAGGTCTGCTGCGGGTGCAGCCAGCCGGCATCGCCGTCGGCGTAGCGCTCATGCTTCCAGATCGGCACGCGAGCCTTGACCTCGTCGATGACGAATCGGCAGGCGGCAAACGCGGCGTCGCGATGCGCGGCGCTCACCCCCACCCACACCGCCATTTCACCGATCGCCAGGTCGCCGACGCGGTGCACGCAGCGCGCATCGAGGATGTCGAACTTCGCCAGCGCCTCGGCCAGCACGCGCTCGCCTTCGGCTTCCGCCAGCGCGGCGTAGGCCTCGTAGCGCAGGCCGTGCACGGCACGGCCGTCGTTGTGGTCGCGGACCCAGCCCTCGAAGCTGGCATAGCCGCCGACGCGGTCGTCGAGCAGCTGTGCGCGCAGGGTGGCGGTGTCGAACGGAGTTTCGGAAAGGCTGAAATGCTTCGTCATGTCGTTGCTGCTGTTCCGGTCAGCCGCCGCTGACCGGAGGAATGAAGGCGATCTCGCTGCCGGCGCGAACCGGCTGTTCCCAGCGCGCGAACTCGCCGTCGACGGCCACGCGCAGGCGCTCGGGCGGCAGGGCGAAGCCATGGCGCGCGCGCAACGTCTCGTACAGGCCGCGCAGGTCGCCCGCCGCCTCGACCGATTCGCTGGCGACGCCGGCGGCATCGCGCAGGCTGGCAAAGTACAGCACGGTGGCCGCAGCCATCAGCCCATCGTCCCGATGTCATGGCGGCCGCCGCGCTTGCCCAGCACCCGCGCCGGGCCCAGAACGATCGCGTGCGAGAGCGCCTTGCACATGTCGTAGACCGTCAGCGCTGCCACGGTTGCGCCGGTCAGCGCTTCCATCTCCACGCCGGTTCGGTGCGTGGTGCGCACGGTGCATTCGATGCGCAGCGTGGTCGTGCCGTCCCAGTCGACGGCTATCCGGCAACCGTCGATCGGCAGCGGATGGCAGAACGGAATCAAATCATGGGTACGCTTGACCGCCATGGTGCCGGCGATGATCGCGGTATCGACGATGCCGCCCTTGGCGCTTTTCAGCCCGGATGCGCGCAACTGCGCTGCCACGGCCGGGGGGAAGCGCACCTTGCATTCGGCGCGCGCCTCGCGCGCGGTCACTGCCTTCGCGGAAACGTCGACCATGGCCGGACGGCCGTCCGGGTCGATATGCGTCAGCTGCTTTCGCGTGGATGCTTTTCGCATGGATGGAGTCTGGGCCTTCATTCAACCGCCGATCAGGTACATCTCGACATGCTGGCGCGATGCGCCAGCCGCTCCGCGCAGTTCGCTGTAACGGTCACCACGGTGCGTCCACAGGCGGGTCACGCGCTCGCGCAATGACGACTCGCCCTGCGCCAGCGCCGGTCGCAGGTCGTGGCCGTCGGACGCAAACAGGCAGGTATAGAGCTTGCCGTCGGCAGACACGCGGGCGCGATGGCAGTCGCCGCAGAACGGTTCGCTGACCGAGCTGACGAAGCCGACTTCGCCCAGGCCATCGGCAAAGGCGTAGCGCGATGCCACTTCGCCGCGGTAGTTGGCTTCCAGGGCACGCAATGGCCGGCGCGCGGCGATGCGGTCGCGCAGCTCCGCCGAAGGCACCACGCGATCGCGCACCCAGCCGTTGCAGGTGCCCACGTCCATGTACTCGATGAAGCGCAGCACGTGGCCACTGCCACGGAAATGCTCGAGCAGCGGCAGTACCTGGTCTTCGTTGATGCCGCGTTCGACCACGCAGTTGAGCTTGATCGAGGCGAAACCCGCCGCCTGCGCAGCCTCGATGCCCGCCAGCACATCGGCGATGTCGCCGCGGCCGCCGCTCATCTGCCTGAAGCGCTGCGGATCGAGTGCATCCAGGCTGACCGTGATGCGGCCCAGGCCGGCGTCGCGCAGCGCGCGCGCCTGCGGCGCCAGCAGGGAACCATTGGTGGTCAGGGCGATGTCTTCCAGCCCGCCGATCGCCGCCAGCCGTTCCACCAGCTGCGGCAGCCGCTTGCGCAGCAACGGCTCGCCGCCGGTGAGGCGCAGCTTGTTGACGCCGAGCGCCACGAAGCCGCGCACCAACGTCTCGATTTCGTCGAACGACAGGCGCGACGCCGCATCGAAGCCGTAATCGTCCGGCACGCGCTCGGCCGGCATGCAATACGGGCAACGGAAATTGCACGCCTCGATCACCGACAGGCGCAGATCACGCAACGGCCGGCCGCGCAGGTCATGCGGCAGCGACGACGGCGGCAGCGGCGACGGCGACGGTACGGCACTCATGCCGGCTGCACCTGCATGGCCGTCGGCGCCTCAAGCGCCACGACCTGGCCCGGATGGGCGACGCGGTAACCGCGGGCGGCCAGAATCTCGCCTTCCTCGCGATTGCCATAGTGGTACAGCAGGCAGCGCGCGAGCAGCGCCGCCGTGTATTCGCGTTCGAGGTCTTCGATGCCGCTGTGCGAGGGGTTGCCGTGCAGCGCGCAATCGTGGGCGATCAGCTCACCCGCATCGGCATAGCGCGCCAGCATCTCCGGGATCGGGCGGGTGTCGCCGGTCCACACCACGCTGCCATGCAGTCGCAGACCATAGGCGGTCTCGGGCCAGTGGTGGCGGGTGGCGAATACTTCCAGGCGCACGCCGTCGTGCCAGAAGGAGCCGCCGACCGGGATCACATGGAAGGCATCCCAGAAGTTGACCCCGCCTTCGGCCAGCGCATTCGGGTAGTCGCCCACGCGCTGGTGCAGCAGCGGCAACACGGTGGCCGGCACGTACAGGCGGACCTTGCCGCGCCGTTCCGGATTGAAGAAGGTCGAAACGAACAGGCGCTCGAAGCCGGCGACGTGGTCGAGGTGGGTATGGGTGATGAACAACGCCGACGGTGCATCACCGTAATACGCCTGGTACGCGGTCAGGCCTTCGCCGCCACAGTCGATGGTCAGCCATGGCGCCCCATTGCGCTCGATGGTCGCCATCGCCGAGCCGAGCTCGACCGCGGACGCATTGCCGACTCCGTGCAGGCGCAGTTGCCAAGCCATGCTCAATAGCCTCGATCCCAGGCGCGGTCGTAGGCCTCGCGCAGACGGCCGAAATCGCGCTCGACTTCCTCGACGCTGCGGTTGCCGCGCAGCTTCAGCAGCGACCTCTTGAGCCGTGCGAGGTTGCGTTCGCGCCAGGCGGTGGCGGGAATGCGCATGCGGCCACGGTCGAGGTCGATGATCCAGCCTCTACCGGTGGTGGTGAACAACAGGTTGTGGGCGTTGAGGTCGGCGTGGTCGAGGCCGGCGCGATGGGCGCGGGCGATCAGGCGGCCGGCCTCTTCCCAGGGCGCACCGTCGCCGGCGACCGCGGCGCGGTCGGCCAGGGTGCGCACGTCATCGAGGCGCTCCAGCAGGATCGCGGCGCGGTAGAACATGCCGTCGCGGCGATAACAGGCAGCGATTGGCCGCGGTACCGGCACGCCCTTCTCGGCCATGGTCCGGGTCAGGCGGAACTCGGCGAAGCTGCGCGTGCTGGCGGCGCCGTGCCACCAGTAGCGATCGCGGCTGACGCGAGCCGCCATGCCGCCGCGCAGGTAACGCCGCAACAGTGCGGGGCCGAACGGCGCGTCGACGAACCAGGCGCCACCGCGTCCGCCACTCTCGACCGGGCGCGCACGTTGCTCCCAGAACGACGGCACGAACCACTCCGGGCTCGCTTGCCGCACCCGGTTACGGTCGAACAGAATGGCTCCGTATCCGCTGTCGTCGCGGAACGGCGTCAACTCTTCGGTAGCATCGAACCCCGTCATTCCCCGGAGTCTAGCAATTCACGTGCCCAGCAACCTGCCTTCACGCGCCGCATGCAATCCGTCCGGACGGATCGACCGCGGGGCCGCCGGGCGCATGCCGCCCACGCCGAGCGGTCCTGCTAGGGCGCGCAGTCGATGAAGCCCACTGCCGCTGCACCGGAATCGATCTGCCTGCTGCGCCTGTCCGCGCTGGGTGACGTGACCCATGTCGTGCCACTGGTGCGCACGCTGCAGGCGGCCTGGCCGCAGGCACGGATCACCTGGGTGATCGGCAAGGGCGAGCATCGCCTGCTGGCAGGCCTGCCCGACGTCGACTTCGTCGAGTACGACAAGAAGACCGGCCTGGCCGGCATGCGCGCCGTGCGCCGCGAACTGCGCCAGCGCCTTGGCGGAAAGCAGCGCTTCGACGTGCTGATGCAGATGCAGGTCGCGGCCCGCGCGAACCTGCTTTCTGCCTTCATTCCGGCACGCCGGCGGATCGGCTACGACCGCTCGCGCTCGAAGGACCTGCACGGCCTGTTCGTCAACGAACGCATTCCCGATCGCCCTGGCATCCATGTCCTCGATGCGATCGGCAGTTTTTGCGAGCCGCTGGGCCTGCACCAGGACCGCGTGCAATGGGACCTGCCGGTACCCGACGAGGCGCGGCAATGGGCACGTGAGCAATGGCCCGACGACGGCACGCCGACGATGCTGGTCTCGCCCTGCTCCAGCCATGCCCGCCGCAACTGGCGGCCGGAGCGGCATGCCGCACTGGCCGACCACGCCGCCGCGCGTGGCTGGCGGGTGGTGCTGTGCGGCGGACGCAGCGAACTGGAACGGCAGACCACCGACGCGATCATGGCCGCCATGCATCATCCGGCGCTCGACCTCGTCGGCAAGGACACATTGAAGCAGCTGCCTGCCCTGCTCGAACGCGGCCAGTTGCTGGTGACTCCGGACTCCGGCCCGATGCACATCGGCAATGCGATGGGCACGAAGGTCCTGGGCCTGCACGCGGCCAGCAACCCGGCCCGCAGCGGCCCCTACAGCGACCGCCGCTATTGCGCCGACCGCTACGACGATGCCGCGCGCAAATACCTCGGCAAGCCGGCGGCGGAACTGCGCTGGGGCACCAAGATCGAGCATGACGGCGTCATGGACCTGGTCACGGTCGAAGACGCGATCGACGCATTCGAGCGCTATTGCGCCGAGCGACTGCCGCCTCGCGCGGCCCCGGCAAGTGCGGAGACGAACTGATGGCTGCCTGGTTCACCGTGGTCGCGCCGCTGCTGCCGGAACTGCTCCGCGCGGCCCGCCCGATGTTCACCCGCGGCAAGGAGCCGACCCAGATCCCGCAGCAGATCCGCGAGCTGCAGGATGCAGTCGACCTCAACCACCAGGCGATCAAGACCCTGGCCGCCGAAATGGAAATGACCATCACGGCGCTCAAGCAGGCGTCGCTGGAACTGGAGCGCACGATCGCCGAACTGCGCCAGCACCAGGCCGCGCAGGAGCAGCGCCTGGTGCGGGTGCAGATCGTGGCGGCGGTGGCCGCCACGGTGGCGGCGCTGTCGTTTGCGGTGGCCGCTTACGCGCTGGCCAACTGACGCGCTGGCCAACTGACGCGTTGGCCAACTGACAGCAAATGAGGATTACGGCGTCGCGCCGGTCCGGTAGTCCTGGTACGACTTCTCCTCCACATAGGCCGAGCCCAGCGCGAGGTTGATGTCCTTCTTGATGCGGGCGCGATCGTCGTTCTCGAAGTAGACGGCGCGGGCCAGGCGCACGAACTCCTCATCGAAGGCCTGCGCCTTCTCCTTGATGCGGATGTCGTCCTCGATCACCCACAGGCGTTCGTTGACGGCCTTGAGCTCGGCGCGCAGGCGGGCGATGTCGTTGCCGGCGGCCGGATGTGCCATCCAGGTCTTTTCCAGCGCGGACAGTTCATTGCGGACATTGGCCAGTTTGGCGGGGTCGCTCATGCGCTCGGACTTGATCTGCAGGATCGCGATCTTGTCGAGCAGTTCGCCAAAGGACACCGGGACCAGGATTTCGGACATGACGTCGCCGTTCGTTCAGGGGATCGATAGTGTAGCCGGCGGAAGTTGCCGGCAAACCGGACCTGGTGCTTGCCGCAGGCGCGCAAGCCCCGTAGAATTGCCGGCTCGCTGCACCACCCGGAGAGGTGGCAGAGTGGTTGAATGTACCTGACTCGAAATCAGGCGTACGTTTATAGCGTACCGGGGGTTCGAATCCCCCCCTCTCCGCCAGATTCACGCAAACGCCCCCTCGTGGGGCGTTTTGCGTTTTGAGGGCATTGGCGGGCCCGGGCCGCAGCGGGTCTGGATATTGCGTCGCCTCCCCCGCCTTCTCCTTGCCTCGCGGCCGCTCGGCCACGATGATTCCGTTATCCGCCATCAAGCACCCTGACAGCGACGGCATCATCGACGCATGATCGAATTCGGACACCTCACCCACGTTGGCCTGCGCCGGGAACTCAACGAAGACACCTATTACGGTGACGGCGAGCTGGGTCTGTGGCTGGTTGCCGACGGCATGGGCGGGCATGAATACGGCGAAGTCGCCAGCGCGCTGGCGCGCGAGACCATCGTCCGCGAGATCCGCGACGGCACGCCGCTGGCGCAGGCCATCCGCATCGCCGACGAAGAGATCATCCGGACCTCCAAGCGCCGCAACGACGCGCTGCCGATGGGCACGACCGTGGTGGCCGCGCGCATCGCCGGCAACCGCTTCGAAGTCGCCTGGGTCGGCGACAGCCGCGTCTACCTGTGGCGCGAAGGCCACCTGGCGCAGCTGTCGCAGGACCACAGCTACGTCCAGGAGCTGATCGCCAACGGCGCGATCACCCACGAACAGGCGCGCAGCCATCCCCACCGCAACGTGGTGACGCAGGCGCTGGGCGTGACCGACCCGCGCAACCTCAACGTCGAGACCATGACCGGCGAACTGCGGCCGGGCATGCAACTGCTGTTGTGCAGCGACGGGCTGACCGAGGAAGTCGACGACCGCGGCATCGCCAGGGTGCTGGCACAGGACGACTGCAGCGCGCAGGAATGCGTGGACTCGCTGGTCGCCGCCGCGCTGGATGGCGGCGGCTCGGACAATGTCACGGTGATCCTGGTGCGTCACCACTGACGTTGGGGTGACGATCCCGGGTGCGCTGCGCTTACCCGGGCTACGCGGAGAGACTCAGGCGGGTTCCAGGACCTGTTCGTCGGCCGCTACCACGATGAACTGGTCCCAGACGCACTTGCCGGCCTTCTTGCGCAGCTTCTCCAGACGGGCTTCGTGCGCGGCCTGCTCTTCGGCCGACACCTGCACGCGCGGACGCGCGGCGGCCGGATCGGTACGGAAGCTGACCACCTCGACTTGCGAGCCGGCGGCGTCGCTGGCAAAACCAATCTCTTCCTGGCCCGACGTCAGGGCGAGGTAGACCTCGGCGAGGATCTGGGCGTCGAGCAGCGCGCCGTGCAGCTGGCGGTGCGAGTTGTCCACGCCCAGGCGCTTGCACAGTGCATCGAGCGAGTTGCGCTGGCCGGGGAACCGCTGCCGCGCCATCAGCAGGGTGTCCTCGACGTTGCAGCGTTCGCGCAGGCCGCCGTACTGCGAGCCCACCAGGCGCAGTTCGTTGTCGAGGAAGCCGACGTCGAAGGCGGCGTTGTGGATGATCAGCTCGGCGCCATCGATGAAGGCGAGGAACTCTTCCACTACGTCGGCGAACACCGGCTTGTCGGCGAGGAAATCCAGGGTCAGCCCGGTGACCTCCTGCGCGCCCTGCTCGAAATCGCAGTCCGGCTTCAGGTAGACGTGGAAGGTGCGGCCACTGGGGCGACGCTCGACGTATTCCACGCAGCCGATTTCGACCACGCGGTTGCCGCGCTCCCAGCTCAGGCCGGTGGTTTCGGTATCAAGGATGATCTGCCGCATCGGCGCCATTCTCACACGTCAGCCGCTCGTCGGGCACGGCGACAGCGCGCAACCGGCGCCATCAGCGCGCCACCACCGAACCGCCGCGCAGGCGCTGCGCCTGCAGGCGCGCGAGCACGTCGACGCGCTCGTTGTCGGGGTCGCCGGAGTGGCCCTTTACCCATTTCCACTGAATCGAATGACGCTGCGCCGCCGCATGCAGGCGCTCCCACAGGTCACGGTTCTTGACCGGGTCGCCGCCGGCGGTCTTCCAGCCGCGGCGGACCCAGTTGCCGATCCATTCGGTGATGCCCTGGCGCACGTACTGCGAGTCGGTGTGGAGGATCACGTCGCACGGCTCGCTGAGCGTTTCCAGGGCCATGATCGCCGCCATCAGTTCCATGCGGTTGTTGGTGGTATCGGACTCGCCGCCGGCGACCTCGCGTTCGCGACCGCGGAAGCGCAGCAGCGCGGCCCAGCCGCCGGGACCCGGATTGCCCAGGCAGGCACCGTCGGTGTGGATTTCGACCTGCTTGCGCGCGCCGGTGGTGCTTTCATCTTCATTCATCGCGGCATTATCGCCGCATTGTGCAGCCACCTACACCTGGCTCCAGCGCAGGTTGCGCAGCGGCGCCGGCGGGATCAGGGCATGCACGCGCTTGTTGACGGTCAGGGCGATGCCGGCGCGCAAGCGATCGGCCGCACCGACGCCGACTTCGCCATGGGCCACGCGCCAGTGCGGCCCCAGCCATTGCAGGCTGACCGTGTCGACGGCAAACCCGGTTCGCCGCAACGCCGACTGCCAGACGCCCGGGTCGTGGGCATGCAGTCCCGTGCGCGCCCAGCGCGCGCGGTACGGACTCCACGGATTCAACGCCGCCAGCCATAGCGTGCCGCCCGGCATGAGCATCCGCGCGCAATCGTCCAGGACCAGATCGATGGCAAATCCGTCATCGAGGGCATGCTGGATCAGGATCGCGCCGAAGGCCTCGCTGGCGAATGGCAATGGCAACCGGCAGCTGACGCCGCCGAGGAAGCCGGTGCCATGCCGACGCAGGGCCAGGCCACGGCCTTCGGCGATCTCGGGCGCGGTCGCCCCGCTGACCCCGATCCACGCCCAGGGTGCCGCCGGCGGCCGCGACGCCAGCACCCGCGCCATCGCCGCCTCCTGCACCGCCAGCAGCCCCTGCCCGGCCTCGCTGCTGAACCAGGCGAGCGGCGCATGAGCCGGGTCTGGTTGACGGGGGTGGGAACGCGAGGGCATGGTCGGGACCGGTTCGGATGGGTTGGGAGCGGTTCGCGGTCGGGTCCGTCGATTGTGCGGCACTCCCACTACCCGCGGGCAAGCTCCCGGCAGTCGATCAAGCATCAAGGAATCGCGCATGCGCCTTCAGGCCCTCCCAGCCCTGAGCGACAACTACATCTGGGTCTGCGCCGAAGACGACGGCTCGCGCGCCCTCATCGTCGACCCGAGCGAAGCCGGACCGGTCCTGGCCGCGGCCGAGGCAGGCCTGCAGCCGGCCGGAATCCTGCTGACCCACCACCACCACGACCACATCGGCGGCGTGCCGGGCCTGCTCGAACGCTGGCCGCAGCTGCCGGTGTTCGCCCCGGTCGACGAGCGCATCGCCACGGCGACGACCCGCGTCGGCGACGGCGACCGGGTCGAAGTGGCCGGCTGGCAGTTCGAGGTGATCGCCCTGCCCGGCCACACCCTCAGCCACGTCGCTTACCTCGGCCATGACCTGCTGTTCTGCGGCGATACCCTGTTCAGCCTCGGCTGCGGGCGGCTGTTCGAAGGCACCCCGGCACAGATGCATGTTTCGCTTTCGCGGCTGGCCGCCCTGCCCGGTAAAACGCGGGTCTGTTGCGGACATGAGTACACGCTCTCAAACGCGGCCTTTGCCCGCGTGGTAGAACCCGGAAACCCGGCGCTGACGCGTCGCACCGAGGAAGCCCTGACGATGCGCCAGACCGGTCAACCGACCCTCCCCAGCACCATCGCCAGCGAGTTGGCGACCAATCCGTTCCTTCGCGTCGACCACCCGGAGGTGCGTGCGGCGCTGCAGCGGCAGACCGGCCGGGCCCCGGCCGACAGCGTGGAAGCATTCGCCGGGTTGCGGCGCTGGAAGGACGGATTCGTCGCGTGACCTGCGCCCACCCGTGGCGCCGGCGGGCCGCCGGACTCCTGCTGGGCTGCGCAATTGCGTTGCCCGCGGCGGCCCAGGACACCCTGCCTTCCCGGGAGACCGGGCAGGAACCGCTGCAGGCGCCGGTCGCCACGGCCGACCCGACGACCCGCAACGGCCGCGAAATCTACGAGGACTTCCGTCGCGGCCTGGCCGAACCCGAGTGCGAGGCCGGTGGCGTCTCCAAGCGCTGGCGCGAGCACTTCGCCACCGCCCCCAAGCGCCTGGCCGCGGACGACGACCTGCTGCCGCTGTTCGGCTACGTCGTCGACGCCCTGCGCCAGGCCCACCTGCCGACCGAATTCGCGCTGATCCCGTTCGTCGAGAGCGGCTACCACCCCGGCGCGCGCAGCCCCGCCGGACCGGCCGGCTTGTGGCAGATGATCGCCATCACCGCGCGCAACCATGACGTGCCGATGCGCAAGGGTTACGACGGGCGCCTGTCGCCGGTCGACTCGACCGCGGCCGCCGTGCGCTACCTCAAGACGCTGCACGGCATGTTCGCCGGCGACTGGCGGCTGACGGTGATGGCTTACAACGCTGGCGAGTATCGCGTGCTCGGCGCGCTCAAGCGCAACGGCCAGACCGCGCGCGATGCCAGGCCCGAACAACTGGAAGGTCTGTCCGACATCACCCAGGCCTACGTGCGCAAGCTGCACGCGCTGTCGTGCCTGATGGAACAGGCCGACGACCGCGAGGAGTGGCTGCGCCAGCTCGACCGGCCGGTGCCGCGATTGCAGGCAGTGACGCTGCCGGCGGAGATCAAGCGGATCGACCAGTGGGCGGACCGGACCGGCCAGGACCGCGATCAGCTCAAGCGCCTGAACCCGGTCCACGCCGACGGCATCGGCAGCCGCCCCGCCCGCCTGCTAGCGATCGCCGCTCCTGCTGCGCCTGCGCCGGTCGATGCGGTCGCATCGGCCACAGCGTCCGCCGACACCCCGGCGGCGCCCACCCAGGCCGCGCCGTCACGCCGGCATACCGTCAAGCGCGGCGAGAATGCGTCGACCATCGCGCGGCGCTACGACGTCCGCGTCGCCGACCTGATGCAGCGCAATGGCCTGGGCGCCAGCGCCGTGCTCAAACCTGGGCAATTGCTGGTCATCGACCCGCACGACGGCCAGGGAAACCGCGTCCCGAGCGAAGCCGGCTCGCCCTGACCGCGTTGCCGACCCTACGCCGCCGCATCGTCAAACCGTGTGCGGCGCCCCCGGCAACCGCCCCCCGCAGGCGGCTACACTAGAGTCTTTGCTCGACCGCGCTAGGCTCACTCGCTGCGGTCATCAACATCAGAAAGGAACGGCTCATGGGTTTTCTGCAAGGCAAGCGTGCACTGATCACCGGCATCGCCAGCGAGCGCTCGATCGCAAGCGGCATCGCCGAGGCCATGCACCGCGAGGGCGCGCAGCTGGCGTTCACCTACCAGAACGACAAGCTCAAGTCGCGCGTGGAGTCGGCCGCCGCCGAATACGGCAGCAACATCGTCCTGCCGCTCGACGTCAGCGATGACGCACAGATCGCCGCCTGCTTCGAGCAGCTCGGCCAGCAGTGGAGCGACGGCTTCGACATCCTCGTCCACGCCATCGCGTTCGCCCCGCGCGAAGCCATCGCCGGCCAGTTCCTCGACGGCCTGACCCGCGAGAACTTCGCCATCGCCCACGACGTCTCGTCGTACTCGCTGTCGGCGCTGTCGAAGGCGGCACGCCCGCTGATGAAGGGCCGCAACGGCTCGATCCTGACGCTGAGTTACCTGGGCGCCGAGCGCGCGCTGGTCGGCTACAACCTGATGGGCGTGGCCAAGGCCAGCCTGGAAGCATCGGTGCGCTACCTCGCCTGCAACCTCGGCCCGGAAGGCACCCGCGTCAACGCGATCTCCGCCGGCCCGATCAAGACCCTCGCCGCTGCCGGCATTGCCGGCTTCCGCAAGATCCTCGGCCACGTCGAAGAGAACGCCCCGCTGCGCCGCACCGTCACCATCGAAGACGTCGGCAATGTCGCCGCCTTCCTGTGCTCGGACCTCGCCAGCGGCGTCACCGGCGAAGTCACCTACGTCGATGCCGGCTACAACATCCTGGGCATGACCGGCATCGGCAACGAGTGATCCGTCGCGGATGAAAATGAAAGCCCGGCCATGCCGGGCTTTTTTTTTGGAGCAACGTCCATGGGTTCCCGCCTTCGCGGGAATGACGAGCAAAAGGTCCCGCAACAAGAAGGCCCGGCATTGCCGGGCCTTTTCGCTTCAACCATCAGGGCGATCAGAGATTGCGCTCGACCACCGTCACCTTGACCCGCTTGCGCAACTGCGACACCAGCGCGCGCATGTCATCGGTACCGCCGATGCGGGCAATCTGCTGCTGCAGCATCTCGCGCTGCGGCGCCGGCATCGACGCCACATCGCCCGGCGTCACCTTGCTCACCGCGAACAACACGACGCGACCATCCGCCAGCGACGACTGACCCGGCGTCACCTTGCCGGCAGCCGGCGCAGCGACCGCGAAGATCGCGTCCGACACACTGGCCTCCGGAATCGGCGCACCGCGCGGCACGCCCGGCAACACCTGCGGCGGCGGCAACTGGCGCGATGCCGCGATGGCCTCGAGCGACTCACCACCCTTCAAGCGTGCAACGAGCGCGTCGGCATCCTTGCGCGCCGCCTGGGCACTGCGGTCCGCGCGCACGGCAGCGATGACCTGGTCACGCACCTGCGCCAGCGTCAGCGCACGCTCGGGCGTGTGCGCAATGACACGGATCAGCACACTGTGGCCCGGTGCCAGTTCGATCGGATCGCTGATCGTCCCGTCCTGGATCAGGTTGTCGGAGAACGCAGCACGCAGCACCGCCGGATTGGCAGCGATGCCCTCGCCCTTCGTCCGCGCGAACGGACCGAGCTTCTGCAGCGGAATGTTCATCTCGCGCGCGGCCGGCGCCAGCGAGGACGGATTCTTCAAGGTCAGGTCGACCAGGCGGCTGCTGAACTCGCTGGTCGCGCGCTCGCGGTCGGCCTCGGCCTGCTCGCGCGCCAAGGCATCACGCACCTGCTCGAAACTTTCCTGCGCGCCGCTCTTGAGCTCGCGCAGCTGGATCACGTGCCAGCCGAACTCGCTCTTGACCGGGCCGCTGATCTCGCCAGCCTTCATCGCGAACAACGCGTTCTCGAACGGACCGACCATCATGCCCTTGCTGACCCAGCCCAGGTCGCCGCCGACGGCCTGCGAGCCGGAGTCGTCGCTGTTGGCGCGGGCCAGTGCAGCGAAATCGGCGCCGGGCGCCTTGGCCTGGGCGGCCAGCTGCGTCGCCTTCCGCTCGGCGGCCTTCTGCGCGGCCGCGTCCGCACCTTCGGGCACGCGCACGAGGATGTGCGAGGCCAGGCGCTGCTCGGCTTCGATGAAGCGGTTCTTTTCCTGCTCGTAGCGCTGGCGCAGCGTGGCCTCATCGGCCGGTGCCGGTGCCGGCAGCGTCGCACTGTTGATCTCGACGTACTCGATCGTCACCGCTTCCGGCGCGCGGTACTGCGTGGCATGGCCGTCGTACCACTTCTGGATTTCCGCGGCTGATACGGCACCGGTGTCGGGAACCGGAGCGGGCAACGGCAGCACGCTGACGTCGCGCTGCTCGCCCATCAGCTGCAGCAGGCGGTCCATCTCGGCGGCGGTGACGAAATTGCTGGAGGCCACGCCCACGGTCATCATCGACTGCTGCAGGCTGTCGCGCACCTGCTGCTCGAACTGGCGCTCGGTCAGCGGCGGCACCTGCGAGGCCAGTGCCAGCTTGTAACGCGTGTAGTCGAACTTGCCATCGACCTGGAACCCGGGGACTTCCTGGATCGACTTGCGCACCATCGCATCGCTGACGACGATGCCATCGCGCTGCGCGGACAACTGCTGCACGCGTGCATCGATCAGGCCGTCCAGGATCGCGCGCTTGTTGTCGACGCTTTCGAATGCACGCGCGTCGAACGCCTCGCCCTGCTGCGCGCGCTGCTGCTGGCGCGCCTGCTCGAAGGCCCGGCGGAATTCGTCGATGGCGATGGCGTCGTGCTGCCAGAACACCGACACCGGCCAGAACGACGGCGCCGACGGCCACCAGGTCGGCGGCACGTCGATCTTCGCCACCGAGTTGTCGGAGCGCTGGCCGAGGTACTGCTCGATGCCGACGAAGGCGAAGGGAACGATCAGCAGGCCCAGGATCACGGTGGCGATCCAGCCCGAGGTCTTGTCGCGAAGTTTCTGCAGCATATCCGGCACGCGTCAGTCGTAAGCCCGACAGTTTAGCGTGCTTGGAGGCCTGTAAACGGGGCCCGGCGGCGGGGGGATCCCCTACCTGGCGGCCGGGCAAAAAAAACGCGCCGTTTCCGGCGCGGTTTGAAAAAAGGGCGCCAAAGGCGCTCCATACAAAGAATAGGCGCCGTTGCCGGCGCTTCACAAAAGATTAGGGCGCCGTCGCCGGCGCTTCACAAAAGATTAGGGCGCCGTCGCCGGCGCCCTAGGTAAAACTGGCGGAGTGGACGGGACTCGAACCCGCGACCTCCGGCGTGACAGGCCAGCATTCTAACCGACTGAACTACCACTCCGCGCTTTGAAACCTGGCAAAAACGCTGCCCTTACCCTTTGGAAAACAAAGGCGCCGTTCCCGGCGCCTTTGGCGAAACTGGCGGAGTGGACGGGACTCGAACCCGCGACCTCCGGCGTGACAGGCCAGCATTCTAACCGACTGAACTACCACTCCGCACTTTTGAAAACGTTCACAGCCTGGGGCTTTTTGGTGGGTGCTGAGGGTTTCGAACCCCCGACCCTCTCCGTGTAAAGGAGACGCTCTACCGCTGAGCTAAGCACCCGAGTGCGAGTCGCTTAGTTTACGGCATCCTTGAGCGCCTTGCCAGCCTTGAACGAAGGATTCTTCGAGGCCTTGATCTTGATCGTCTCGCCGGTCTTCGGGTTGCGGCCCTGGCGGGCGGCGCGCTTGCGGACCTGGAACGTGCCGAAGCCGACCAGCGTCACCGTGTCGCCCTTCTTCAGCGCCTTGGTGACGACGCTGATCACGGCGTCGACGGCGTTGGCGGCATCGGTCTTGGACAGCTCTGCAGCTTCGGCGACGGCGCCAACAAACTCAGCCTTGTTCATTCGTTTTGACTCCCTGTGCGGATGTTGCCGCATGTTCTGATAATCGGGACATGCGCCCGATCGACTGGTGCCGCGCAGATGCTGAATTCGTCAGCCATCTGCGCGGTCGCAGCCGTTATACCAGCGGCATTTTGGGGGTGCAAGCCTGAAAGCTAGCTGTGGCGCGGCTTCCAGCGTGATCTTGTCGCGTGTCGAGTTGATCGAAACGAGCAACTGATCAGTGCTTGAGGTCCGCCTGGGTCACAGTGGCCGAGCCGTCGCGCACCGGTACCTCACCCTGCCCCGATGCCGGCACGGGTGCCAGCGGACGTTCCAGCGCGATGTCGAGCACTTCGTCGATCCACTTCACCGGAATGATCTTCATGCCCTGCGTCACCGCCTTGGGCAGGTCGACCAGATCCTTGCGGTTCTCGTCCGGGATGATCACGGTGTGGATGCCACCGCGCAGCGCGGCCAGCAGCTTTTCCTTCAGGCCGCCGATCGGCAGCACGCGGCCACGCAGCGTGATCTCGCCGGTCATGGCCACGTCGGCCTTGACCGGGTTGCGGGTCAGCATCGAGACCAGGGCGGTGGCCATGGCGATGCCGGCGCTGGGGCCGTCCTTCGGGGTGGCGCCCTCGGGCACATGGACGTGGACGTCCTGCTTCTGCAGGAAATCCAGGTCGATGCCGAGGCGATCGGTGCGGGCACGCACGACCGACAGGGCAGCCGAGGCCGACTCCTTCATGACGTCGCCAAGCTGGCCGGTCAGCAGCAACTGGCCCTTGCCCGGCACCAGCGTCGACTCGATCTGCAACAGGTCGCCGCCCACTTCGGTCCAGGCCAGGCCGGTCACCAGGCCGATCTCGTTCTGCTCCTCGGCGCGACCGAAGTCGTAGCGGCGCACGCCCAGGTACTTGTCGAGGTTCTTCGAAGTGACGCTGACCGCCGTGGTCTTGGCCTTCTTCGGCTTCGGTCCGGCGAGCGCGATTTCCTTGACCACCTTGCGGCAGATCTTGGCGATCTCGCGCTCGAGGCTGCGCACGCCCGACTCGCGTGTGTAGTAGCGCACGATGTCGCGCACCGCGCCTTCGGCCACCTTCAGCTCCTCAGGCTTCAGGCCATTGGCCTTGATCTGCTTGGGCATCAGGTAACGCATGGCGATGTTGAGCTTCTCTTCCTCGGTGTAACCCGGGATGCGGATCACTTCCATGCGGTCGAGCAGCGGGCCGGGAATGTTCAGCGAGTTCGACGTCGCCACGAACATCACTTCCGACAGGTCGAGGTCGACTTCCAGGTAGTGGTCGTTGAAGGCGTTGTTCTGCTCGGGGTCGAGCACTTCCAGCAGCGCCGACGACGGATCGCCGCGGAAGTCCATCGACATCTTGTCGATCTCGTCGAGCACGAACAGCGGATTCTTGCTGCCGATCTTGTTGAGGTTCTGCACGATGCGGCCCGGCATCGAACCGACGTAGGTGCGGCGATGGCCACGGATCTCGGCCTCGTCGCGCACGCCGCCGAGCGACATGCGCACGAACTTGCGGTTGGTCGCCTTGGCGATCGACTGGCCAAGCGAGGTCTTGCCCACGCCCGGCGGGCCGACCAGGCACAGGATCGCGCCCTTCATGTGCTTCACGCGCGACTGCACGGCCAGGTACTCAAGGATGCGTTCCTTGACCTTTTCCAGGCCGAAATGGTCGGCGTCGAGCACGTCCTGCGCGGCCTTGAGGTCCTTGCGGATCTTGCTGCGCTTCTTCCACGGCACGCCGAGCAGCCAGTCGAGGTAGTTGCGCACGACGGCCGCTTCGGCCGACATCGGCGACATCTGCTTGAGCTTGTTGAGCTCGGCCTTGGCCTTGGTTTCCACCGGCTTGGGCATGCCGGCTTCGGCGATCTTGCGGGTCAGCTCGTCGATGTCGTTGGGCGCGTCATCGATCTCGCCGAGCTCCTTCTGGATCGCCTTCATCTGCTCGTTGAGGTAGTACTCGCGCTGGCTCTTCTCCATCTGCGACTTGACGCGGCCGCGGATGCGCTTTTCCAGCTGCTGCACGTCGATCTCGCCGTCGACCAGGCCGACCAGCGTTTCAAGGCGCGTGCCGATGCCGTGCGTTTCGAGCAGCTTCTGCTTGTCGCCGATGCGCACGCCCAGGTGGGCGGCGATGGTGTCGGCGAGGCGGCCAGGTTCGTCGATGCCCGACAGCGTCTGCATCAGTTCCGGCGGCAGCTTGCGATTGGTCTTTACGTACTGCTCGAACAGGCCCATGAGCGAACGCGCGATCGCTTCGATCTCGCGCTCTTCGCGGTCGTTCTCCGGCTCGACGACTTCGGCCTGGCCGGTGAGCGCGCCACCGGCCTCGACGACGTCGTGCACGTTGACGCGCGACACGCCCTCGACCAGCACCTTGATCGTGCCGTCGGGCAGCTTGAGCAGTTGCAGCACCTGCGCCAGCGTGCCGATCTGGTAGAGATCGGCCGCGCCCGGGTCGTCGGTTTCAGCGGACTTCTGCGCAACCAGCAGGATGCGCTTGTCGGCTTCCATCGCCTGGTCGAGGGCATGGATCGACTTGTCGCGGCCGACGAACAGGGGGATCACCATGTGCGGGAACACGACGACGTCGCGCAGCGGCAGTACCGGCAGGCTCAGCGTCTCGCGGTCTGGTGAGTCGGTCATGAGGGGGGACTCCGGATAAGCGTGGACGGGCTCGGCGCCCGAGGGATCGGTGGGCTTCGAAGCCCATGGCCACGGTTATGGGGGTCCGCGCGAAAGGATGCAAGCGGCACGCAGGGAAAGCTGCGGGCCGGTCACAATTAATCGTTATGAATCAGGTATTTAGCGCTATTTTCCGGGCGCTGTCCGGAGCTCCCGGCCGAGCGGCCGGGAGGAACCTGAATGGCCCCCTCAGGGACCGTCCGCTTACTCGGCGGAAGCGACCTTGGGAGTGGCCGGCGGCGTCTGGTAGATCAGGTACGGCTCGGTCTTGTGGTCGATCACCGACTCGTCGACGACGACCTTGCTGACGTTCTCCAGCGACGGCAGCTCGTACATGGTGTCGAGCAGCACCGACTCGACGATCGTGCGCAGGCCACGGGCACCGGTCTTGCGCTTGAGCGCCTTGCGGGCGATCGCGGCCAGGGCGTCCGGGCGGAACTCCAGTTCCACGCCTTCCATGTCGAACAGCTTCTTGAACTGCTTGGTGATCGCGTTCTTCGGCTCGGTGAGGATCTTCACCAGCGCCGGCTCGTCGAGCTCCTCGAGGGTGGCGACCACCGGCAGGCGGCCGACGAACTCGGGGATCAGGCCGAACTTGATCAGGTCTTCCGGCTCGACGTCGGCCAGCAGCTTGCCGATGTCGGACTTGCGCTCACTGCTCTTGACCTTGGCGCCGAAGCCGATGCCGCCGGCCTCGGTGCTGCGCTGCTGGATGATCTTGTCCAGGCCGGCAAACGCACCGCCGACGACGAACAGGATGTTGCGCGTGTCGACCTGCAGGAATTCCTGCTGCGGATGCTTGCGACCGCCCTGCGGCGGCACGCTGGCGACGGTGCCTTCGATCAGCTTGAGCAGCGCCTGCTGCACGCCTTCGCCGGACACGTCACGCGTGATCGACGGGTTGTCGCTCTTGCGCGAGATCTTGTCGATTTCGTCGATGTAGACGATGCCCTGCTGCGCCTTCTCGACGTCGTAGTCGCACTTCTGCAGGAGCTTCTGGATGATGTTTTCCACGTCCTCGCCGACATAGCCGGCTTCGGTCAGCGTGGTCGCATCGGCGATGGTGAACGGCACGTTGAGCAGGCGCGCCAGCGTTTCGGCCAGCAGCGTCTTGCCCGAACCGGTCGGACCCACCAGCAGGATGTTGGACTTGGCGAGCTCGACGTCGTCGTTCTTCTGACGGCTCTCGATGCGCTTGTAATGGTTGTACACGGCGACCGCGAGCGTGCGCTTGGCGCGCGTCTGGCCGATCACGTACTGGTCGAGCACCTCGAGGATCTCGCGCGGCTTGGGCAGGTGGCTGCGGGCCGACTGCGCCTTCTCCTCGAGTTCCTCGCGGATGATGTCGTTGCACAGCTCGACGCACTCGTCGCAAATGAAGACGCTCGGGCCCGCAATGAGTTTGCGGACCTCGTGCTGGCTCTTCCCGCAGAACGAGCAATACAGAATCTTGTTGCTGTCGCCGGTGCTGCGGCCCTGTCGGTCGTCGCTCATGCTTGTGCCCAAGTGTTGCTTTTGGTGGTGCTTTTGGTGGTGCTCGAGCCGGAACCCGTCCAATGCTGGACGCGTTCAGGTGCTACGGCCCGAGAATAACACAGCGCTCCGGCCCGCTTCGCGGGCCGGCTCGTTGGCCTAAATGGTTGCTGGATCAAGGACCTGGACGGACTCAGGGGGGCGTCTCAGGCGGTCTGGATCGAGTCTTCCGGGCGCCGTTCCAGCACCTGGTCAACCAGACCGTACTCGCGGGCGGCCTCGGCGCTCTTGAAGTTGTCGCGCTCGGTGTCGCGCGCGATCGTCTCGAGGGCCTGGCCGGTGTGCTTGGCGAGGATCTCGTTGAGGCGCTGGCGCAGGGTCAGGATCTCGCGGGCGTGGATGTCGATGTCCGTGGCCTGGCCCTGGAAGCCGCCCAGCGGCTGGTGGATCATCACGCGCGAGTTCGGCAGCGCGTAGCGCTTGCCCTTGGCACCGGCGGCCAGCAGCAGCGCGCCCATCGAGGCGGCCTGGCCGACGCAGATGGTGCTCACGTCCGGCTTGATGTACTGCATGGTGTCGTAGATCGCCAGGCCGGCGGTGACCACGCCACCGGGCGAGTTGATGTACAGGCTGATGTCCTTCTCGGGGTTTTCGGCCTCGAGGAACAGCATCTGCGCCACGATCACGTTGGCGACATGGTCGTCGACGCCGCCGACGAGGAAGATCACGCGCTCCTTGAGCAGGCGCGAGTAGATGTCGTAGGCGCGCTCGCCGCGGCTGGTCTGTTCGACCACCATCGGGACGAGGTTCAAAGCTCGGGTCAGGTTGTCCATGGAATCGACGGCACCTTGGGTCTGGAATTGGGCGCTTGGAAGCGTAGTACGGTCAAATTGGGGCCAACCGGACCGGAGCGCAAGGGGCACGGATCAACGAGCACGCAGACAGATCGACCCGGACCGCGACGGCAAGGCCGCCGCGGTACCGGACAAAGCGATTACTGGCGGATCGCTTCGTTGAACGACAGCGGCTGCTCGGTGTGCTGGGCGCGCTCGGCGATCCAGTCGATCACCTGCTCTTCCATCACGCGCGCCTGCAGGCCCGACATCAGCTGCGGATCGTTGCGGTACAGGTCGACCACCTGCTGCGGCTCCTCGTAGGTCGAGGCGATCAGCTGCAGGGTCTCGTTGACGCGCTTGGGCTCCAGGCGCAGTTCGTTGCGGCGGGCGATCTCGCCGACGATCAGGCCGACCAGCACGCGCTTGCGGGCGGCGTCCATGAAGCCCATGTGGGCGTCGGCCGGGATCTCGCCGATGGCGCGACCCTGGCGGCGGGCCTGCTCGATGGTCTGGCGGGCCATGTCGCGGGCCTCGTTCTCGACCAGCTTCGGCGGCATCTCGACGTGCGAGTAACCGGCAATCAGCTGCTCGCCGACTTCACGGCGCAGGCGGGTCATCAGGGCGCCCTTGAGCTCGCGCTCCAGGTTGCTGCGGATGTCGGCGCGGAACTGCTCGGCATCGCCACTGCGAACGCCGAAGCTCTTGATGAAGGCGAAGTCGACGTCCGGCAGGACCGGCTCGGACACCTTGTTGGCCTTCAGGTGGACCTGGACGGTGCGGCCGGCGAACTGCGGGACGCGCCATTCCGGCGGGAATTCGACCTCGGCGACCTTCTCGTCGCCGGCCTTCATGCCGACCAGGGCCGACTCGATCGCCGGCAGCATGGCGGCCGAACCGATGATGGTGGCACCGTGCTCGGTGCCCTCGGCGGGCAGGCGCTCGTCGCCGGCCTGCGACCAGGTCTCCAGCTCGACCGCGTCGCCGGCAACGGCTTCGCGCTCGACCGGATTCCAGCTGCGGCGCTGCAGGCGCAGGTTCTCGATCATCGCGTCGATGTCGGCATCGCTGACGTCGGCGGTGTGGCGGATCACGTTGAGCTTGGCGACGTCGATGTCGCCGAAGTCGGGCACGACTTCGAAGGTGGCCACGTAGGCCAGCTCCGCGTCGGCGGCCGGAACGATCTGCGGGTTGCCGGCGATCTGCAGCGACTGCTCGCGGATCGCATTGGTGAAGCCCTCACGCAGCAGGCCGTCGAGGACCTCGGCGCGGACCTGGGCGCCGAAGCGCTGCTCGATCACCTTCGCGGGGATCTTGCCGGGGCGGAAACCCTTGATCTTGGCGCCGCGCGAAATTTCGCGCAGACGGCCACCGACGACGGCTTCCAGGCGGTCCGCCGGGAGGCTGAAAGTCATACGACGTTCGAGGTTGCCGAGCGATTCGACCGAAACTTGCATATCCACTCCTGCCACCGCGGCGACCAGCCACGGCACGATGTTGATGATCCTGTCCGACCGCGGCCGCAGCGAAAACGAGCCCGCCGGCCAGCGGAACGGGATAGTTTCGCCGATAACGGGCCGCGCCGCCAGCGTGGTGACGGATTCAGGAAGAGGTGGATGTGGGGGGCGCATAGGCCCTGCCGGGGTGGCAAAAGCCCGGCACGTCGAGGCGGCTACTCGCGAGCGCTCGTTCGACTGCAATGACAGCCTGCCGCAACCGCCCGGAGCCTTGGGGTGGCAACTCGCGACGGCTCGCTCAACCGAGTCGGCCGCCCATTATTCCGGCGGCGTGGTGCGAAAGGCGGGACTCGAACCCGCACGCCTTGCGGCACTGGAACCTAAATCCAGGGCGTCTACCAATTCCGCCACTTTCGCCTTGCCACGCACGGCCGGAACCGTCGCGGCGGCATTCTAGGCCGGAACCCCGGCGTTGGGGTGCCGGAAAAGAAAAAAGCACCTGGGGCTGCCAGGTGCTTTCCGGGATTGGTGGGCCGTCAAGGATTCGAACCTTGGACCTATTGATTAAGAGTCAACTGCTCTACCAACTGAGCTAACGGCCCGGAACAACTAGGTGCGAAATCATAACAACAAAAATCGATCTCGCCAACATCACATCACAACAATATGGGGTGGCTGAGGGGACTCGAACCCCCGACATCTGGAATCACAATCCAGTACTCTAACCAACTGAGCTACAGCCACCATAAAGCTTGTTTTCGCGTGTTTCTGACAAATGTGCCGGCACATGTGCCAGCCCACTTGTTTGGCGCGCCCGGCGGGACTCGAACCCACAACCACCGGCTTAGAAGGCCGGTGCTCTATCCGGTTGAGCTACGGGCGCCAGCGTCGCATCTTAACTGACACTTCAACTGACACTCGGCAAACACGTCGGTCGAGCACTGGCGGATGGTCGGGGCAGAGGGATTCGAACCCACGACATCCAGCTCCCAAAGCTGGCGCTCTACCAGGCTGAGCTATACCCCGAGTCCCGGACTTCCGTTGCGCGCCAACGCCGCGAAAGGCCGGCTAGTTTGGGCGGACGGCGCGCCCATGTCAACGAGACCGGGCGCTTTTTCCTTCATTCAGGCGCCCGCGTCCGAATGCACCGCCACGCCCTTGCGCGCCGGCCACAGCATCGCGATCACGGTGATCGCGCCGAGCAGCCAGCTGTAGTGAACGCTGCCGGCGAGCGCCAGCGGCGAAACCGCTCCCAGAGAAGCCGCCAGCAGGATCTGCGCGCCATACGGCAGCACGCCCTGGGTGACGCAGGCAAAGATGTCGAGCACGCTGGCCGCACGCGCCGGCGGCACACCGTGCTGCTGGGCGATGTCACGCGCCAGGCCGCCGCTGATCAGGATCGCGACGGTGTTGTTGGCGGTGAACACGTCGGTCGTCGCCGACAGCGTGGCGATGCTGATTTCGCCGGCACGACGGCTGCGGTGGCCGCGGGCGAAACGCCCGATCACCTGCGCCAGCCAGCTCAGCCCGCCGGTGGCTTTCATCAGCGCGCCGAGGCCGCCGACCAGCAGCGACAGCAGCGTGATTTCCACCATGCTCTCGAAGCCCTCCCAGATATGGGTGGCGTACGAGGCGACACTGAACTCGTCGGCGAAGATCGCGCCGAACGCACCGGCGATCACCAGCCCCAGGCTCAGCACGATGATCACGTCGACGCCGGCCAGCGCCAGGCCCAGCACGACCAGGTACGGCAGGATCAACCACGGCGACACCGGATCGAGCGGCTGCACCGGCGCGGTATCGGCCACCAGGCCCAGCACGATTACGGTCAACACCGCCGCCGGCAGCGCCAGTTTCAGGTTCTCGCGGAACTTGTCGCGCATGCTGCAGCCCTGGGTGCGGCTGGCGACGATCGCGGTATCGGAAATCACCGACAGGTTGTCGCCGAACGTCGCGCCACCGATGACCGCGCCGAGCACCAGGGCCCGATCGAGCCCCGATGCGTCGGACACGCCCAGCGCGATCGGCGCGACCGCGGCAATCGTGCCCATCGACGTGCCCAGCGACAGCGAGATGAAACCGGCAACGACGAACAGCCCCGGCAGCAACAGCGCCGGATGCACGTGGCCGATGCCGAGCGCGACGATGGCATCGACCGCACCAATGGCCTTGGACACTTCGACGAAGCCACCGGCGAGCAGGAAGATCAGGCACATCAGCACCACGTTGTGGTCGCCCATGCCCGACAGCAGCGTCTCCAGCGGCTTGAGCCCGCGCCGCCAGGCGATGAACGCCGACAACGCCAACGCCGGCAGGATCGCCACCGGCGCACGCAGCTGGTAGAAGCCCATGGCCTCACCGTGCGTCGTGTAGTAAAGGCCCGCACCGAAGAACAGCGCCAGGAACAGCAGCAAGGGCGCCAGCGCCCAGGCGCTCGGGCGGACCGATTCGTTCATCTTTCTATCCGGATGGATTTGTAAGCCGGTGGATTTTGCAGTGCAGCACGGGCGCTGTCGAGTGCATGGACGGAACGATGGCTGCGCGTGGGTGAGGATGGCGCGCAGGCGGTGACGGGTGTACGTCCAATGGCCCAAACGCAAACGGGGCGCCGAAGCGCCCCGTTTGGAACCGAACCGGACCGGAAGGATCAGATCCGGCTGGCGATCGCCTTCGCGAACGACATCGTGTTGCCGCTGCCACCCAGGTCCGGGGTCAGCGAATCCTTCGCCTCGAGCGTGGCGATGATCGCCGCGCGCAGGCGGCTCGCCTTCTCCGGCTGGCCCAGATGGTCGAGCATCTGCGCAGCGCCCAGCAGCAGCGCGCACGGATTGGCCTTGCCCTGCCCCGCGATGTCCGGAGCCGTACCGTGCACCGCCTCGAAGATCGCCGCATCGGTGCCGATGTTGGCGCCCGGCGCCAGGCCGAGACCACCGACCAGACCCGCGCACAGATCGGAAATGATGTCGCCGAACAGATTGGTCGTGACGATGATGTCGAACTGCTCCGGACGCATCACCAGCTGCATGCAGGTGTTGTCCACGATCATCTCGTTGCACTCGATGTCCGGGTATTCCGTCGCCACCGCACGCGCGGTCTTGAGGAACAGGCCCGACGTCGACTTGAGGATGTTGGCCTTGTGCACCACCGTGACCTTCTTGCGGCCGGTCTTGCGGGCCAGCTCGAAGGCGTAGCGCACGATGCGCTCGGAACCGCGACGCGTGACCTTCTGGGTCAGCATGGCGACTTCGCCGTCTTCCGACAGCGTCTGGCCCTCGCCGATGTAGGCGCCTTCGGTGTTCTCGCGCACCGTGATCAGGTCGACGCCGGTCGGGAAGCGCGACTTGGTGTTCGGGAACGACTTGGCCGGACGCACGTTGGCGTACAGGTCGAAGCGCTTGCGCAGCTCGACGTTGATCGAGCTGAAGCCCTCGCCGACCGGCGTGGTCAGCGGGCTCTTGAGCGCGATGCGGTTCTTGCGGATCGAGTCCATCGTCGCCTGCGGCAGCAGCTCGCCGTGCTTCTCGAGCGCGACCAGGCCGGCGTCGGCGAATTCGTACTGCAGTCCGACATCCATCGTGTCGAGCACGTGCAGGGTGGCGTCCATGATTTCCGGGCCGATACCGTCGCCACGGATGACCGTGATGGTCTGCGTCATAGGGGATTTCTTCCAGGCTGATGGGCGCCCTGCGGAGGGTACGGCGCCGGATGGTTAGCCCCGGAATTATGCCGGAAGCCGCCCGGTCCTGCAGGACCGGGCGGCTCGGACTTTCGTCTGAGCGACTTCGCAGCGGGCCTGGACAGGCCGTTCAGGCAGGCCCGGAATGCGCCAAGGGCCGTCGAGGCGGACCCAGCCGCCACGACAGGCACATCCTCGACCAGGCCTCAGCCGTGGTCGTGGCCTTCCGGCGCCGCCGCCTCGCCCTGCTCCAGCCGGTCGAGGAAATCGACCGCGCGGCGCAGGTGCGGGATCACGATCGAACCGCCGACCACCAGGCCGACGGAGAACGCTTCGAACATCTCGTCGCGGTTGACCCCGGCTTCCTTGCACTGGGCAACGTGGTAGCTGATGCAGTCGTCGCAGCGCAGCACCATCGAGGCCACCAGGCCGAGCAGCTCCTTGGTCTTCAGGTCGAGTGCACCGGGCTGGTAGGTCTGGGTGTCGAGCGCGAAGAAGCGGCGCACGACCTGGTTGGGCTCGGCCAGGATGCGCTCGTTCATGCGCTTGCGGAACGCGGTGAACTCGGCGACGCGGTCGCCCTCGGACTTGCCGGTCGGCTCGCTCATGCGCCACCTGCCAGGAGAGGTTCCAGGCCGCCCGCACGGTGCAGGGCGATCATGTCGTCGTAGCCGCCCACGTGCGTGTCGCCGATGAAGATCTGCGGCACGCTGGTGCGACGGGCACGGCTGAGCATCAGCTCGCGCTGCGCCGGGTCAAGATCGATCCGGACCTCTTTCCAGGTCTGGTTCTTGCTCTTGAGGAAATTCTTCGCCGCGACGCAATAGGGGCAGATCGCGGTGGTATAGATGGTGATCTCGGGCGCGACGGAACCATCGGTTCCAGGCGCGGCGGATGCGGTGCTGCTCAAAACGATCTCTCCTGGTTGATGCTCGTGACGAAGCGGGCGACTGAACTCGCCGATGCCGTTGTGGTCGAATATGGGCCTGCCCCGGGTTCATTTCCAGCCCATGCACGGAACACAGCCGTTGCGCGGGTGACCCCAAGCCCGTCCAGCGCGACCGGACTGCAGAAAGGATTAACAGCCGATTCATCCGGACGAACGCCCCGCCCCGCATCCTGCGGACGCGCCTCGCCCACATGAGGGACCACCCGCTTGCGTCGCATCGCCCTGCTTACCGCCGCCCTCACCCTTGCCGTCGCCAGCGTCTGCGCGCCGGCGCAGGAGGCCAACCTGCCCGACATCGGTTCGTCGGCCGGCGAGCTGCTGACCCCGCGCCAGCAGGGCGAGTACGGCGCGATGATGCTGGCGCAGCTGCGCCACTACGACTACCTGCTGGAAGACCCGCTGATCGACAGCTGGCTCGATACCCTGGGCACCCGCCTGGCCGCCAACAGCGACAAGCCACGCCAGCCGTTCACCTTCTTCATGCTGCGCGAGCGCCAGATCAACGCCTTCGCCACCCTAGGCGGCTACATCGGCGTCAACTCCGGCCTGGTGCTGGCGGCCGAACGCGAGGACGAGGTCGCCGGGGTGATGTCGCACGAGATCGCCCACGTCACCCAGCAGCACGTGCTGCGCGGTGCCGAACGGGCCCAGCGCGACCAGCTGCCGATCCTGCTGGCCATGCTCGGCGCGATCGTCGCGGCCCAGGCCGCCGGCGGCAATTCCGACGATGACGCCGCGCAGGCCGCCATGGCCGGCGCCATGGGCCTGATGCAGCAGCGCCAGATCGACTACACCCGCTCGAACGAATCCGAGGCCGACCGCCTCGGCATCCAGACCCTGGCCCGCAGCAATTACGACCCCGAAGCGATGGCGGATTTCTTCGCCACGCTGCAGGCGCGCTCGCGCAGCAACGGGGCCAATTACTGGGGCGAGTCGCCGGACTGGCTGATGACCCACCCGGTCACGATCACCCGCATCACCGAAGCCAAGGAACGCGCGGCCAAGCTCAAGCGCGACAAGGGCGGTGTCGCCGAGGTCTGCGTGCGCGATCCGGACGGTCCGGCGCAGTGCCGCAGCGAGAACACCGGACAGCCGCAGTACTCGCTCGACAACAGCAGCAACCCGCTGCTGCCGCCCAACCTGGACGTGGGCGGCCAGCTCACCGCCTCGGCGCAGAGCGGCGGCACCGGTCGCTTCGAGTACGCCCGCGAGCGCCTGCGCGTCCTCAGCGCCGACTCCCCCGGCGATGCCCTGCGTGAGTACGAGCGCCTTGCCGGCGGCAAGAAATTCACCGACGCACAGCGCTACGGCCAGGCTCTGGCCCGCCTGCGCGGCAACCAGCCCGCCGCGGCCGCGACCACCCTGGGCGAGCTGCTGCAGGCGCATCCGGGCGACATGTGGCTGACCCTGGCGATGGGCCAGGCCGAAGCCCGCACCGGCAAGGCGGCCTCGGCCGACGCCCGTTTCGAATCACTGCTGCGGCAGACGCCCAACAATCGCGCGGTGGTGCTGACCTATGCCGAGGTGCTGTCCGAGCGCAACACCACCGAGGCCGGCAAGCGTGCGCAGGCAGTGCTGCGCCCGCTGATGGGCAATTCCGGCAACGATGCGATCTTCCAGAATGTCTTTGCCCGGGCCTGCGAAATCGCCGGGGATCCGATCCGTGCCGGCGAGGCCTACGCCGAGGCGGCCTACCTGAATGGTCGGCCGGAACAGGCCCTGGTCCAGCTCAACACCCTCAAGCGCCGCGGCGACCTGGACTATTACGCCCGCGCCCGCATCGAGTCGCGCATCGCCGCCATCACCCCGACCGTGCTCGAGCTCAAGCGCCAGGGCATCCGCGACGAGGACCTGCGGCGGCAGTAGCCAGCGGCAGACAGGGGACGCGCCCGGTTTAGATGACCATGTCATGCCATCGTCACAAAACGGTAGTGTACTGACGCGGCTTCAAGGACCCATCCATTCGGGCCCCTTCAGTCCTATCCCCCGGTGACCGTGTGCAGAAGCGCATCCTCATAGTCGAAGACGAACCTGCCATCCGCGACATGGTGTCGTTCGCCCTGCGCAAGGGCGAATACGAGCCTGTCCACGCCGGCGACGCGCGCGAGGCCCAGGCGGCCATCGCCGACCGCGTCCCGGACCTCATCCTGCTGGACTGGATGCTGCCCGGCACCAGCGGCCTGGACCTGGCCCGGCGCTGGCGCAAGGAACAGCTCACCCGCGAGATCCCGATCATCATGCTGACCGCGCGCGGCGAAGAGAACGACCGCGTCGGCGGGCTCGAGGCCGGCGTCGACGATTACGTGGTCAAGCCGTTTTCGGCACGCGAACTGCTGGCGCGCATCCGCGCCGTGCTGCGGCGCTCGCGCGAGGACGACGAGGACGGCAGTGTCGGCATCGGCCCGCTGCGCATCGACGGCGCCGCGCACCGCGTGTTCGCTGCCGCCGACGGCAACGACCAGCCGGTGCAGATCGGCCCGACCGAGTACCGCCTGCTGCACTTCTTCATGACCCACCCCGAGCGCGTCTACACCCGCACCCAGCTGCTCGACCATGTCTGGGGCGGCAGCGTGTACGTGGAAGAGCGCACGGTCGACGTGCACATCCGCCGCCTGCGCAAGACGCTGGAACCGCATCGCCTCGACGGCATGGTGCAGACCGTGCGCGGCGCCGGCTACCGCTTCTCCGCGTCGCTGGCCGCATGAAGCGGACGCGGCCGGTGCCGACCGACCGCCGCCCACCGCCGGGCCCTCATTCGCGACGCAGTGACCATTCGCAGGGCCACACGCTGGCGGCCAGGCAGGCCGCTCGCTACGCTCGGGAAGTAGCCATCACCCTCATGGACAGTTGATCGACGGCCATGCCGCCCCGCGCCCGCTCCGCCTGGTTCCGCACCCTTGGCCAACTCGCCCTGATCCTGGCCATCGCCGCCGTGGCCGGCATGGCCATCGGCCAACCGTGGCCGGTGATCACCTTCGCCGCGCTCGGCGTGGTCGCCTGGCATTACTGGCGCCTGCGCAGCGTGCTGGTGCGCCTGACCGCGCGCCAGCGCCTGACGCCGCCAGTGGGCGAAGGCATCTGGAACGAACTCGACCGCCTGCTCCACCGCAGCCAGTCGGAAATGCGCGGGCGCAAGAAGCGCCTGATCGACATGTTGCGTGCGTACCGTGCCGCCGCCGCGGCGCTGCCCGATGCGATAGTGGTGGTCGAGCGCAACAGCCAGCGCATCCAGTGGTTCAACGAGGCGGCGATCGTCCTGCTGCAGCTGAAGTACCCGCGCGACATCGGCGGCCCGATCGTGCAGCGCCTGCAGCCCTTGCAGCTGTCGCACTGGCTCGCCTCCGGGCGCAACGCCGAAACGCTGGAAGTCGCCTCGCCGTGGAATCCGGCGGCGACGCTGAGCCTGCGCCTGATCCCCTACTCCGACGACCTGTGGCTGCTGGTCGCGCGCGATGTCAGCCGCCTGCTGCAACTGGAGCAGATGCGCCGCGACTTCGTCGCCAACGTCTCGCACGAACTGCGCACGCCGCTGACCGTGGTGCACGGCTACCTCGACATGCTCGACCCCGCCGAGCACCCGGACTGGGCGCCGATGCTGGCCGAGATGCAGCGCCAGTCGCAACGCATGACCCAGCTGGTCGAGGACCTGCTGACGCTGTCGCGCCTGGAATCGCAGGACAGCCTGCCGGCCGAGGAAACCGTGGCGATGTCGCCGATGCTGACGACGCTGCGGCGCGAGGCCGTCGCGCTGAGCCAGGGCCGCCATGAAATCCTCGTGGAGGACGCCGCGGTGGTCGACCTGTGGGGTTCCAACAAGGAGCTGCACAGCGCATTCTCCAACCTGGTCGGCAACGCGATCCGCTACACCCCGGCCGGCGGCACGATCCGCATCCGCTTCCGCCCGGAGCTCACCCGTTCGGAGGGCAAGGGCGCGGTGCTGGAAGTCGTCGACAGCGGCTACGGCATACCGGCGGCGCACCTGCCGCGCATCACCGAACGCTTCTACCGCGTCTCCACCAGCCGATCGCGCGAAAGCGGCGGCACCGGCCTGGGCCTGTCGATCGTCAAGCACGTGCTGAACCTGCACCAGGCTCGGCTGGAGATCAGCAGCGAAGTCGGTAGAGGGAGTACCTTCTCCTGTCATTTCGGCGCCGAACGCGTGCGCCCGCGCGAGGACCTCGCGCTGTCCTTCGAGGCATTGCCATGAACGCCGCAGTAGTGACACCCGCAGCTGATTCGCCGCTCGAATCCGATCCGCTGCGCGACCCCGGTCTGTACTTCAACCGCGAGCTGTCGCAGCTGGACTTCAACTTCCGCGTGCTGGCCCAGGCCCAGGACGCGACCGTGCCGCTGCTGGAGCGCCTGAAGTACCTGTGCATCTCGTGCACCAACCTCGACGAGTTCTTCGAGATCCGCGCCGGCACCCTGCGCCACGCCCAGGACCTGGGCATCGCCACCGGCGCCGACGGCCTCTCGCCGGCGACTGTGCTGGCGCGCATCCACGAACGTGCCGCCCAGCTGGTGCAGGCGCAGTACGAGTGCTGGAACCAGGTGCTGCGCCCGGCGCTGTGGGACGGCGGCGTGCGCGTGCTCGGCCGCGATGCGTGGGACGAGAACCAGGCACGCTGGCTGCGCGATTATTTCCGCGACGAGATCATGCCGGTGCTGTCGCCGCTCGGGCTCGACCCGGCGCACCCGTTCCCGAAGATCCTCAACAAGTCGCTCAACATCGTCGTCGTGCTCAAGGGCAAGGACGCATTCGGCCGCGAAGGCCACCTCGCCATCGTGCGCGCGCCGCGCTCGCTGCCGCGCATCATCCAGATTCCCGAGGAAGTCAGCGGCGGCAAGCACGACTTCGTGTTCCTGTCGGCGGTGCTGTCGGCGTTCGTCGACGAGATGTTCCCGGGCATGCAGGTCAAGGGTGCCTACCAGTTCCGCGTGACCCGCAACTCCGAGCTGATCGTCGACGAGGACGAGGTCGAGAACCTGGCGCTGGCGCTGCGCGACGAACTGGTCGGCCGCGGCTACCTGCGCGCGGTGCGGCTGGAGATCGCCGAGCAGTGCCCGGACGACATCGTGCGCACGCTGCTGGAGAACTTCGACCTGACCGAGAACGCGGTCTACCGCATCAACGGCCCGGTCAACCTCAACCGCGTGATCCAGGTCTACGACCTGGTGCAGCGCCCGGAACTGAAGTTCCCGCCGTTCCAGCCGCGACAGCTGTCGGGCATCGAGGCGATGTTCGAGAAGGTGGCCGAGGGCGATGTGCTGCTGCATCACCCGTTCGAGGCGTTCACGCCGGTGCTGGAGCTGCTGCGGCAGGCGTCGGAAGACCCGAACGTGCTGGCGATCAAGCAGACGCTGTACCGCACCGGCAAGGACTCGATGATCGTCGACAGCCTCGTGCAGGCGGCGCGCAACGGCAAGGACGTCACCGTCGTGGTCGAGCTGCGCGCGCGCTTCGACGAGGAGGCCAACCTCGGCCTGGCCGACCGCCTGCAGGATGCCGGCGTGCAGGTCGTGTACGGCGTGGTCGGCTACAAGACCCACGCCAAGATGATGCTGATCGTGCGTCGCGAGGGTCGCAAGCTGCGCCGCTACGTGCATATGGGCACCGGCAACTACCACAGCGGTACCGCGCGCGGTTACACCGACTTCGGCCTGATCACCGCCGACCCCGACATCGGCGCCGACGTCCACATGATCTTCCAGCAGCTGTCCGGGCTGGCACCTACCATCAAGCTCAAGCGCCTGCTGCAGTCGCCCTTCACCCTGCATGCCGGCGTGCTCAAGCGCATCGACCGCGAGACCCGCCACGCCAAGGCCGGCAAGCCGGCGCGGATCATCGCCAAGATGAACGCCCTGAACGAACCGCAGGTGGTGCGGGCGCTGTACCTGGCCTCGCAGGCCGGCGTGCAGATCGACCTGATCGTGCGCGGCGCCTGCACGGTGCGTCCGGGCATGCCCGGCATCTCGGAGAACATCCGGGTGCGCTCCATTGTCGGGCGCTTCCTCGAGCACCACCGCGTCTACTGGTTCGCCAACGACGGCGCGCCGGACCTGTTCTGCTCCAGCGCCGACTGGCTCGAGCGCAACCTGCTGCGGCGGATCGAGGCCGGCTTCCCGGTGCTCTCGCCGGAGCTGGCCAAGCGGGTCTACGTCGAGGCGCTCGAGAACTACCTCAACGACAACGTCAACGCATGGGAACTGCAGACCGACGGCGAGTACGTGCGCGTGACGCCGGCCGAAGGCGTTCCCGCCCACTCCGCCCAGTCCTGGCTGATGTCCAAGATCTGCGCCTGAACGACGTCCCGGCGGTCGCGGCGACGTCCATGAGCACGTCCATCCGCACAAGGATGGACGCGGCGGTACCTTAACGGGGATCATGTGCCGATGAGCGACGCCTTCCCCACCAGCAAACTGCCGCTTGCCGACGGCGACCTGCTGGCTGCCGTCGACATGGGCTCGAACAGTTTCCACATGGTGGTCGCGCGCTACGTGCTCGGCCAGCTGCGCATCGTCGACCGCCTGCGCGAGACGGTGCGCATGGCCGAGGGCCTCGACCGCCGCGGCGGCCTGTCGCCGGAAGTGCGCCAGCGCGCGCTCGACTGCCTGGCCCGCTTCGGCCAGCGGATCCGCGACATCCCGCCGCAACGGGTGCGCGCGATCGCCACCAACACCGTGCGCCGCCTCGCCGTTCCGCAGGCATTCCTGATGCCGGCCGAAGCCGCGCTCGGGCATGCGATCGAAGTCGTCGCCGGCCGCGAGGAGGCGCGCCTGATCTACCTTGGCGTCGCCCACGCGCAGCCGTCCAAGCCCGGCGAGCTGCGCCTGGTGATCGACATCGGCGGCGGTTCGACCGAATGCATCATCGGTTCGGGCTTCGAGGCGATCGAGCGCGAGAGCCTGCAGGTCGGCTGCATCGCCACCACCCGCCGCTTCTTCGAGAACGGCAAGCTGTCGAAGAAGAAATGGCGCGACGCGCTGACCGAAGTCACCGCCGAGTTCCAGCAGTTCGCCGGCACCTACCGCGCACTGGGCTGGGATGAAGCACTGGGCTCGTCCGGCACCAACAAGGCCATCGGCGACATCTGCGCGGCGATGAAGCTGACCAAGGGTGCGGTCACCGCAGAAGCACTGCCGGTCCTGCGCGATCGCCTGCTGCAGGCCGACCGCATCGACGCGATCGAACTGCCCGGCCTGTCGTCCGAACGCCGCCCGGTGATCGCCGGCGGCGTGCTGATCCTCGAGGCTGCCTTCGATGCCCTCGGTCTCAAGCGCATGGCGGTCAGCAAGGCGGCCATGCGCGAGGGCGTGCTGTACGACATGCTCGGCCGCGGTGGCGTCGACGACCCGCGCGATGCCGCCGTCGCCGCGCTCATGCAGCGCTACGGCATCGACGACGGCCAGGCACGTCGCGTCGAGGCCACCGCACTGCGCATGTTCGACCAGATCGCCCAGGCGTGGCAGCTCGATGCCGACGACCGCCTGATGCTGCAGCGCGCCTCGCGACTGCACGAGCTGGGCCTGGCCATCGCGCACAGCCAGTACCACGTGCACGGCGCGTACGTCGTCGAGAACTCCGACATCGCCGGCTTCTCGCGCCAGCAGCAACAGTTCCTGGCAGCGCTGGTGCGCACGCATCGCCGCGGCATCCCCAAGTCGGCCTTCGACGCCCTGCCCGACCGGTTGCTCTCGTCGGCGCGTCGCCTGGCCGCACTGCTGCGACTGGCGGTGCTGCTGCATCGCGCGCATGAGGCCGACCCGATTCCGCAACTCGATGCACGCGCGGACGGCAATACGCTGACCCTCGGCATGTCCCGTCGCTGGATCGACATGCGCCCGCTGGTGCGCGCCGACCTGGAAGGCGAACCGCAGGACATGGCCGGGCTGGGCGTCGTGCTGAAGCTGGAAGCGGTCTGACCCGCCCTGTCGCTGCCTAGTGCAGCGCTGCCGATTCGTCGATGGGCGTCTGCATCCGGACGATCGCGTGCGATTCGAGGGGAATGCGGAAGTGGCGACCGCCCTGCACGAGCTCGGATCGATCGCGCAGCACCCGATCGACGAACGGCACGATCAGCGGATAGTGGTACACCACCCGGATCTTCAGGATGTTGGCGTCCTGCACGTTGACGCCCGCCTTCACGGTCGTGTCGCGGAATGCCAGGTTGTCGTTGGGAAGGGCGAATCGCCCGTCATGCTGGCGCTCCTTGAACTGTTCCCACGCCTGCCTGCTGGGGCTGACGACCTGGATGCGCGAGTGGACCGCAAGATCGGCGCTGGCCTTCGCCCATGCCGCGTACACGTCCGACGGGGCACTGCCAGTCGCGTACAGCGGCATCATCCCGCGGACCAGTCCCTTGCGCATTTCATCGGCGTGGAGATGGTGCACGGCACCGGCACGGGCGGCCTCGAGCGCGGCCAGGTCGAGCACTGTCTTGGCGCGGTAGACCAGCACCATCTGGAAAATGAGCAGCAACAGGAACAGGAACACCGGAATCACCACCAGGAACTCCGGGAACGCCTGCCCGGCCTGCAGTCGCGCGCGCGCAGCAGTGGGTCGGATCTTCATTGCATTCTCCACTCGACGTTGTCGCCGACTGCGAGACCCAGTCGGCGCGCGGCGCCCGCACGCAGCTCCAGTGCGCCATGGGCGCCGCGCTTCCAGCACGCACGCCACGGTCGGACGCCTTCGAAGATGCACAGGACTGCGCCGCTTGCGTCCAGGAAGGCGACATCGAGGCTGTAGCGCATGCCGATGGTGTGGATGCCGGCACAAGGCCACAGCAGCAACGCCTCGCTGCCGTCGGCCGCAAGCGGCCTGCGAAACAGCAGCCCGCGAAGCCGGGAACGCCAGTCGTCGGCCAGATCGACGCGCGCCACGATCACGCCTGCGCGTCCATGCAACGAACCGTGCTTCACAGGATTCCGTCCTCGATCAGCCTCAGGTAGATGAAGTAGCCCAGCACCATGAAGATCAGCGGGAAGAAGCACGTCACCAGCGGCACCATCATCTTGACCGGCGCCTCCAGCGCCAGCTTCTCGGCACGCAGGAATCGTTCTTCGCGACGTTGCGCGGCTTGCGCACGCAGCGATTCGCTGAGGCTGGCGCCGACACGGTCCGCCTGGATGAGCGCGCTCGCGAAGCTCCAGACCTGTGGCGTGTCCATCCGTTCGGCCATGCGTCGCACCGCCTCGGCGCGAGGCAGGCCCGCGCGCAGGTCGCGCAGCATTCGCGAGAACTCCTGGGACAGCGGCCCCTGCGACGTCTTGCGGACGGCCAGCTCGATCGCGCCACTGGTGTTGAGCCCGGCCTCGATCGCCATCGTGATGAAATCCAGGAATACCGGGAGATCGCGGATCACGCGCTTCTGCCGTAGCTTGCGGCGCTCGCGCAACCACAGCGTCGGATAGAGCCAACCCAGGGGCGCTCCGATGGCGACGCAGGACAAGGCTGCGAAGACGCCGTCACGCCCCAGCATCGACGAGACGAGCAGCAACGCCGCGCTCGCCAGCACCGCAGCTACGATCCGCAGGCCCGCCAACTCCTCGGGACTGACGAGGTAGTCCTGGCCGGCTGCCTGGAGGGCGCGGTGCGCACGGGACAACCCGGCCGGCTTCAGGCGTGGCGCCACCCAGGCACTGGCCGCGGACACCAGCGGCCACAGCAGGCGTAACGCGAACGGCAGCGGGTCCTGGAACTGGCGCTCAGCGCGCGGCACGTCCCGCACCAGTCCGCGCAGCCCGAACAAACCGATCACGACGGCGCCGAAGGCGCATGCCGAAATGAGGACGAGGTCGCTCATATGTCGATCGTCACGATCTTCACGCAGACCTTGTAACCGACGTACTCGAGCACGACGCCGGTGGTGATCACGGCCAGACCGGGCCAGGTCTCGAACATGGGACGCATGGTGGCCGGGTACATCATCGCCAGGTAGGCCACGATGCAGACCGGAAGCGATGCCATGACGATGCCCTGCAGGCGCCCTTGCGCGGTCAAAGCCTTCACCTTCTGTTCCATCACCAGGCGGCGGCGCAGTGTCTCCGCCAGGGTCGCCAGGTTCTCGCCGAGGTTTCCGCCGACGGCACGCGAGATCGAAACCGCCGACACGAACAGGCGTGCATCGGGCAGCGGCACCCGCCCGGCGAAATGCTCGAGCGCGTCATCGGTCTTACGCCGACGTGCTGCTCACGCAGGACCAGCGCGAGCTCCTGGGTCAATGGAGGGCGACCGTCGCGGACGATGGACTCCAGCGCAGGCGTGAATCCCAGGCCAGCCCGGATGCTGCCCGACAACATCATCAGCGTGTCGGGCAACTGTGCCTGGATGGTCTCGAGGCGCCTCTGCCGCAGCCATCGGTATGCCTTTCGGGGAAGCACCGCCAGGACCGCGGCCGTGGCGATCGCTGCCAGCCACCACCCGCTCAGCAGCCACACCAGGATCGGCAGGATCGCGATCGCGGCCAGGTTGGTTGCGTAGAGCACGCGTGGCTCGACGAACAGGAACAAGTCGGACAGGTTGACCTGGGCCTGTTCGAGGAACCGCTCGCGGTAACGGGCCAGCAGCTGCTGGCCGGCGTTCACCGCGAACACGCAGGCCAGCGCCGCGGCGGCCAGCGACGTGGCGGCAATCATCATCAGGTCCATGCGCCACGCCCCTCGTTCCTGCGGAAGATCGAAAGATCCAGCGGCACGCCACGCTCGGCCAGCTCCTCCATGAATTCCGGCATGGCCCCGGTCGGGGTGAACTCGCCCGCGACCTTGCCGTCCGGCCCGGTATGCGAGCGAACCGCGTAGGTGAACAGATCCTGCAGCTGGATCACACCGCTCTCGATCCCCGTCACCTCCGTCACGTGGGTCACCTTGCGCGAGCCGCAGGGAAAACGGCGCTGATGCACCACCAGGTCGACGGCCGAGGCAATCTGTTCGCGGATCACCGTCGTCGGCAGGTCCATGCCAGCCATCAACACCATCACTTCGATTCGCGAGATGGCATCGCGCGGCGAGTTGGCGTGGGCGGTGGTCAGCGACCCCTCATGGCCGGTGTTCATGGCCTGCAGCATGTCCAGCGCCTCGCCGCCGCGGCACTCGCCCACCACGATGCGGTCAGGGCGCATGCGCAGTGCGTTCCTGACCAGGTCGCGGATCACCACCTGCCCTTTGCCCTCCAGGTTCGCCGGCCTCGCTTCCAGTGCGACCAGGTTGGGCTGCACCAGCCTGAGTTCAGCCGCGTCCTCGATCGTGACGATCCGCTCGCGTGCGTCGATGAAGTTGGAAAGGACGTTGAGCAGGGTGGTCTTGCCCGATCCCGTGCCACCGCTCACCACGATGTTCCTGCGCTCGCGCACGGCGATCTCGAGGAACCTCAGCATCCGCTCGTCCATCGAACCGAACTCCACCAGGTCGCGTCCATCGAGGCTGCGCCGGGTGAACTTGCGGATGCTCAGGCTCGGTCCGCGCAGTGCGATCGGCGGAATGATGGCATTGACGCGGGATCCGTCCTTCAAGCGCGCGTCGACCATTGGCGAGCTTTCATCGATGCGGCGTCCCAATGGCGCCACGATCCGCTCGATCGCCGACAGCACCGCGGCGTCATTGCTGAAATGCACGCCCGACTGCTCGATCCTGCCCTCTCGCTCAACGAAGATCCTGTCGTGGCGATTGACCATGATCTCGGTGACGGTGTCATCGCCGAGGAGCGCTTCCAGCGGCCCCAGGCCGATGGCCTCGTCCAGTACCTGACGGGCCAGCAGTTGCCGGTCGATCGTGGCGGGCAGCGCCACGCATTCGCGATCCATGACCTCTTCGATCAGGCAGGCGGTCCGGCTCCTCAGCTCCTCGTCACTGAGTCCATGCACGTCAATCCGGCGAAGGTCCATCTGCTTGACCAGCGATGCGTGCACGCGGCGGCGCCAGGGGCCGATATCGTCCGTCGCCGCGGTCTCGACGTTTGCATTGAGCATGGCCCGTCAACCCCCTTCCGTGGCGCCGGGCGCATCGAGCGCACGAGCGTCGATCGCACGCTTGAAGTCGCCCTCGATGCGCTGGCCCTTCTGCAGCGCTTCGACGTTGGCCGGCGACCCGGGCGTGAAGATCCTCGGTGTCACGAACACGACCAGATCGGTGCGCCCCGCGCGGAAGGCGTCGGAGCGGAACAGATGTCCCAGGATCGGGATGTGCGCCAGGCCCGGGAGCCCGGCGATGCCCTTGGAGCCGTGCAGGTCGACGAGACCTGAAATGACGATCGTCTGGCCTGCGCGCACGTTGATTTCGGTCTGGGTCCGGCGCGTGATGAAGCCGGGGATGCCCTGCACCGTCACGGCCGGATCGATCCTGCTGACTTCGGTGGAAACGGTCGTGGAGATCTCCTCGTTGCTGTTCACGACCGGCTGCACGTTCACCTTGATGCCGTAGTCCTTGAACTCGACATTGGTGGCACCGAACCCGGCCGACGTCGGTATCGGCACTTCGCCGCCGGCAAGGAATTCCGCGCTGCCACCACTGCGCGCGCTCAGCTGCGGAGACGCCAGCTCGTACGCATCGCCGTTCCGTGTCAGCAGGTCGATGGTCGAACCGATCGAGGTCGCGATGCCGAAGTAGGACTGTCCGGGATTGATACGGGCGGGCAGCGGTGCCCCTGCAAATGGAGAGCCGTCAGGCAGAATCCGGAAAGATGAGCTGGAGAAATCCTTGATCAGTCCCGCTGACGGCCCGTGGATGACATTGTCCCAGCGGATGCCCAGGTTGCGCAGGCTGTCCTTCCTGAACTCCATGATGCGCACGTCCATCAACACCATCGGCTGCATGCCGACCGGATCCTGGCTGGTCAGGTCGAGCACGGTCGGATACAGCTTCGCCACCGCCTGCACGCGCTGCGCCTCGGCGGCCCCCAGCTCGCCGCTGATGACCACCTTGCCGCCGATGTCGGTCACGACGGCCTTCGACGTGGTCCCCAGCATTCGCCGGACATCACCGGAGACGCTGCTGGCGCGCGTGACGTCCACGTCGACGCCAACGGACCGCTGGCTGCCGTCGTCGTGCCACACGTGCAGCGTGGTGAACCCAGACGTCGACGCGCCGGCGATGATCACCAGCTGGCGCCGTTCGATCGTGGTGACCTCGACGAGCGCGCTGTTGCCGACGGCGACCCGGTCGATGGGCCGGTCGGAGCGGAAGACGACGACCTGTCCGCCATGCAGCTCCAGTTTGTCCGGCAGTTGTCTCGTCTGCGCGCCGGCATGGGGCACGAAGAATGCGACCGACAGCAGGAGCGCCAGCAGCGACGCGAATCCACTCGTTGTATCAATGCGCATCAGCACACTCCTTGTCACCGATTGCCCAATATGTATTTGACGTCGCGTGCCGCGACGCTTCCGCGCTGCATGTTTCCGGTCAGTCGCTTCTCGGTCAGTCCGGTCAAGCCGAAACGCGCAGCATCACCATTGCTCCTGAGCAGGACCTGGACCTGCCCGACCTTGCGGCCGACCGCCAGTCGTTCGGCCTGTGTCGGCTCGAGTTCCAGCGTGATGCTGGAAAAGGACCCGTTGTCCTCTCCCTCGACGCCCTCGCCTACTTGCCGGCCGGTCGCGAGGACGACCACGTTCTCCAGCAGTGGCATCACGCGCTCGCCCTCGCCCCGCCCGCCGCCGGCATCGTCGCGATTGAAGGTGACCAGGACGTCGACGGCGTCCCCGGGCGCGATCATCCCCGACACCGAATTCACCTCGTCGACCTCCATCGTGTAGCCGACCTTTCCGGCAGCAATCACGTGCGAGAACTGCCTGTGCAACGGAACCAGCTGGCTGGAACTGATCGGCGCTCCCTCCCGAACCGGCGCGCGCAGCATCCGATCGACGACACCGAGGTAGTTCTCCGGCGTGACCGCGTCCGCCGGAATGTAGTCCGCGGGCACGTCCCGCGTTGACAGGTCGTCCGCCGTAACCACGGCGCCCTGTTCGAGATCGCGCTTTGGCACGACCACGGTGGTCTTGCGCACCTCGACCTTCGCAGCGGCAGTCTGCTCATCGACGCGCTTGCGCACGTAGTTCACGCTGAGCATTGCGGCGACCACGCCGAGCGCGATCGCGCCGGCGAGAAGCATCACGTTCCTGTTGATCTTCAGCCTTCCCATGGCCTGTTCCCCTGTTGGTTCGATTACTGGACTCAGTCCGGCGCCACGAAGGTGATCGACAGCGCATGCGTGAATGCGCCATGGACTTGCCGGATCGCCGCCAGCACAGCCTCCACGACGCTGCCGCCCGGACCTGCCAGCACGGCGACCGCGAGCAACGCCAGGATCGCGTACTCCACCATGGCGCTTCCGTTCTGCCCTTGCCTGCGCGGGCCTGCCGTTGGCTTCCTTCCCATCATTCCGCCTCCTTCCTTGCGTTGACGACCAGTGACGTCGCGTTGTCCTGCTGGCGAACCATGGTGATCACCATTGCGCGGCCATCTGCGTGCTCGAACGCTGCAACGCATTCGGCCGAGCCAGGCTTGCAGGTACCGGATGCGTTGTGCCTCCACCCCTGCGGTCCAAGACGTTGGACGAAGTGCTGCAGGTTCACGTAAGGGGACAAGCGGTTGCGCATCACCACCGTCCTGTTTTCCCCAGGGCCATCGTGGTGTTCGATATCGCTGAGCACCTGCGTACCGGCTGGCCGGTAGAGGTCCTGCCCCATCACTGGCACGCGTGCACTGCCAGGCAGCTTGACCACACCGATCGTGCCGGTGGTTGCGCCCGCGTTGGCTTGCAGTTCGATGGTCACGTAATGCCCGTCTTCGGCATGGCCCACGACGGTCTTCGCCCCCAGCTTGTCGACGACGTGTTGACCGGGCCAATGACGGGCGTAGAACGCGATGACGTCGTCCAGCGGCAGCCCGGTCGTGAACTGGCTGGCCCGCATGTCGATGCCGTTGTATGTCAGGTGCCTGCTGACGGTCTCGCCGGTGCTCCCTGCAGGCAGCGGTACGGACGGCCATGCCATCAACGGTCTGCAAGGGAGTGCGACCAGCGCGGCCAGAAGCACGGCTCTGATGTCGAAAGTGCGCATCAGCGGTGCCTGTACGGTTCGAGCCGGTCGATCGGAACGATGTCGGGCTGGATGTAGCCGGGACGCAGGCGTGCCGGCACACCGATGATGGGCAGGATTTCCAGGAACCTCAGCCGGTCGAGGACCTGGCTGATCGGGCGCAGGTTGGAGCTGGGCACCAGCGTGCGGACCTGGCTGTCTACACTCCGCCTGCGTCCATGGGAAGGCTGCCCCTGCAGGCCATTGCCGGCAGCGCTCCAGGTGTCCGCGAGCAATGCGTGCTGGCTGCTGAGTTGCAGATCGATTGCATCCAGCGGCTCGAGGAACCGGGCGGGCTCGCCGGTGCTGTTTCGCAGGTTGCGCGGACGGAACACTACCTTCGCGGTGATCAGGCCGTTTCGATTCGGTGGAAATTCACCGGGCAGCTTTTCGACCAGGCGGCCGCTGGCTTCAATGATCGAAGCCAATGCGGCCGCAGGCTCATTCCGATAGCGCAGCACGTCCACATCGCGACGCTCCAGCAAGGGCCGACCGGAGAAGGTGTTGAACATGGCGCCTTCGACGCGGGCGGATTCGGACGAGTTCGGCAGTTGCGTCTGGATGGGTGCCAACGCGCTGCCAAGGTGGCGATCCAGCACGCGTTGTCGCTGTCCCGCTGCATCGAGGCGGTTCCATTCGTGGTCACGGACCACGGTGGCCTCCCACGCAACCGATCGCGACGCCTGCTGCAGCCTCTGCTTGAGGTGCATGTACTTGGCGAGCGTTGATACCAGCAGCAGCAGTGGCAGCAGCACCGCCGCCAGCACCACCATCTCGGTCAACGCCTGGCCGTGCTGGTTGCCCGGCGGGCCGCACCTGGTCATGGCGCACCTGCTTGGGGCAGCATGCCCTCGAGGGTGACGTCGCCATCGACGTCGAACCGCGTGGTCCTCAGGCGATCCCCGATCTGGTCGGGCGCGGGGTCGGCCTGGAGGATGATCCTGTGGGTGTCGATGCCCGCCAGCGAGCTGAACTCGCCCCCCATGGCGGACGCATAGCCCCAATGATGGCCGCCGGTCCAGATGCAGACTGTGGCGCCGCTGTCGGACGTCCAATGGTCGCAGGGCTGTCCTGATACTGATTTCGCGACGGGCCCGCTGTACCCGACGGCCCTGCTCTCGGCCAGCGCCTGCGCATCGGGTGGGTCGATCGCTGCAACCGAAAGTTGGGCGGGATCGGCCGGACTCTCTGCGAGCACGCCGGACTCGAGGTCCAGCGTCAGGACACGCTGGCCATCCAGATGCTCGTGCGTGCCGGTGTGCTTGAGATGGAACCTGCACATCTGGCCAGGTCCCGTCCCGCCGTCGACAACGTCCCAGGCATCGCGCCGCCAGGCCAGGTGGCCCGGCACGTTCCAGACCTGCCAGCGTTCGGTGCCGATCAACGATTCCTGCTCTTCGCTCAGGGCGATGGTGGACAGTCCTGCCCGGCGGCAAAGATCGAGCGCATGTCGATAGCCCTCGCGCCGCTTGTTGATGCCGGCGTCCAGCTTCTCGATGATCTGGACCACATGCAGGCGCGCGGCGGAATCGTGCTCGCGCAATTCCGGCGCGGTCGCCTCGTCTTCGGCGACGGTCTGGCCGCAGGCGGTCACGCATGCCAGCCCGAGTCCAAAGAGCGCCGTGCGCAAGACTTCACGCACTGCAGGAAAACCACCTGGTTCTGCATTCATGTCTTACGGTCCAGTCGTCGTTGCGGCAGACAGGCCAAGGGCGGCCTGGATGGATTTCGGCGTTTCCACCAGGCGCGCCTGCCAGTAAGGACTGAACAGACTGCCCATCTCGAGTTGATGGTCGGCGCGTGGCGTGCCGTTCCACTCACGCGGCACGACGCGGCGGAACAGGGAACTGGCCGGAGGGCGGTTGAAGTAGGTCTGGGCCGTGGCGATGGCAGTCATCCGGTTGCCGCGCATCGCATTCTTGAGTTCCAGCGTTCCCGCGGGTGAACCTCCGATGCCCTCGATGTCCTCGCTGGTACGGGCATTGGCACGCGCGCTCTGCACGTGCACGGTGAACATCGGCCCGGCCTTCTCACCCACCGGAGTGCGGGCGAATCCGGGCTTCACATCCTGGTAGGAGCGCAGCCCCTCGTAGCCGCCCATGAAGGCATGACGCTTCTCGTTGAGGTTCCCGGAAGGGCGCATGGGCAAGGGTGCGTCGACCGAGGGATTCCGTGCTGCCCATGTGCCGGAGAAGCTCCTGCGACTTACGCCCCCGTACTGGGCGAGCGTTCGCGGCCGGGCGCCGTGATACGCGTCGAACCATCCGCGCTGGCGACCGTTGCGTCCGCCGCTCGTGATGCCGGGATGGAATGCCGGCTGACGGCCGGCCTGGTCCAGAGCCTGGGCTCCGCCCCATCCCAGGGGAACATCAAGGAAGAAGTACAGCGACAGGTCGACGGTGTCGAGCGCGGCCCAGCGATCGTAGTCGACGAGGTCGGTACCTCCACTGGATTCAATGTCGATGAGGGGCAGGCCAAGTTCGCTGTTACGGTCGGCACTGAAACGGTCCCGCGAGGCCATGACCACGTTGCGATACCGGTCCATCCCCGGCGTGCGGGACCCTCTCCTGCCACGCGAAAACTCGTCGAGCAGCCCATGGGCTCCACTGGACCCCGCCTGGCGAAGTTGACTGGCCAGCAGAGCCAGGCCTAGCGGCGAGATCTCCGCGGTGACGTCATTCATGCGCACGACGTCACGCGCAATCACGATTCCGTCGACCGTGCTGCCCACTTTCAGCATCGCCTCGGCGGAAGTCGCGTAAAGGCCATTGAGTTCGTCGAGGACGCGGATGGCGGCGGGGGCCAGCGCGTAGTAGCCGGCACGCATCGCCGCGGCTACCTGCTCGCCGGCCAGGTACGCCGATACAAGCGGCTTGGCGACCAGGTCGATGATCGGCACGTGACTGAGCGCGAGGAAGACGTTGTAGCCAACGACAGTGTGGGTATGGAGCATGTTCATCCACGACCACAAGCTCACCAGTTGCGCCACCGCCACTTCGTTGGCGATGCGACCACGGTTCATGTAGGCGGCGTAGTTCATCGCCCTGGCCTGCTGCACCGCGACGCTGTACGCCGCCGCGTCGGCCGTATTGGTCAGTGTGACTTTCTTGTTGACCGATTGGCCGGTATCGAACAGGAACACCAGCCCAAGGCAGAGCACGCCAATGAGCATCAGGAACAGGACCATGGCCTGTCCGCCGGCACGGCGGCGGCCATGCCGCGTCAATGTCAGGCGATTCGTCATGACAACCTCCATGTCACACATGCCGGGCGGACATCACAGCACCGGCGTCCTGCCGCGTGCCCATTGCAATGGACGGACGCCCTCCACTCGGCGCCCGTCCGGAACAACCGGTGATTACTTGTTGTTGTAAGTGTCCAGGCCCTTGGCCTTGTTCGCCTCGGCCTGCGCCTGCACGGCACGCGACTTGGCGGCGTTCACCGACGGGGTTGCGCTCTGGCCCGCAAGTTCACTGGCCATGCCGGCCACCTGGTTGCGCAGCGCGCCGCCGAAGAAGGTGACCACGCCGATCGCCGCGATGGCGATCAACGCGACGATGATGATGTATTCGGTCATGCCCTGACCGCGCTGGCGCGCTTTGAAACCACGAACGTTGCTCATGACTGTTCCTCCAGGATTCCCAGATGCGGATTCGTTATGGGTAGGCGCTGCGTACCGATGTGATCGGCCGTGTTGGCTGCCAGTCACGCCCCCCCGGCGCTCCTGGTCTGGCTGCAGCACGAGGAGTCTAGTGACGTGACGAATCCGCGCTATGGGATTAGATCCCGTAGGCGGTAGGACATTTCCTGAATGTCGAATCGATTGATTCTTTGAGACCTACTGTGTGTCGCGAATCACATCACAGTCGCAGCCATGCGCTCGCGAGCTACTTGTGCAGCGCCTCGCGCAGCTTCGCCGCACGCACCAGCACCGGTGGCGGCGTGTGCTCTTCGGGAATCGAGAAAATGCCGAGGCGACGCAGGAACAGTCCTGCCGAACGCGTCGACGTCAGCGCCACGATCGGGATCGACAGGAACAGGCCCAGGATCACCGGCGCCATCCACGCTGCCAGCGACGGCGAGACCATGTACGCCATCCAGCCGGCGATCACGCCCAGTGCCGTTACGCCGGCGTAGTTGCGCACCAGTCCCGACAGCGGCAGGGTGCCGTCGTCGCGACGCTGCGCGTCCCAGCCCGAATCCTTGCCCGCCAGCACTTCCGCGACGCCGCGCGACTGCACGTACATCGTCACCGGCGCCATCAGCGCTGCCAGCAGGGTTTCCAGCACCATGCTCAGCAAGGCACGGATCGCGCCGCCGCAACCGCGGCGTGTGTCGCGGTCGAAGAACAGCGTGAGGTAGCCCATGACCTTCGGTGCCAGCAGCACCGCCATGGTCAGGACGAACACCCAGACGAAGCGCTCCGGATCCTGCTCGCGCCAGTAGGCGGTGGGTGAGAATCCGGGCAGCTTGAGGCTGTCCCACGCCAAGCCGGCGTGCTGCAGCGGAATCGCCAGGCCGATCAGCATCAGCATGGCCCACATCGGCGAGGTGAAGTAATGCCCGATGCCCATCATCAGATGCCAGCGGCTGACCCAGTGCAGGCCCTTTGCCGGCAGCACGGCGCTGTGCTGCAGGTTGCCCTGGCACCAGCGTCGGTCGCGCACCAGCATGTCGGTCAGCGACGGCGGGCCCTCTTCATAGCTGCCGCCCAGGCCCGGCACCATGTGCAGGGCCCAGCCTCCACGACGAAGCAACGCGGCCTCGACGAAGTCGTGGCTCAGCACCGTGCCGCGGAACGGCTTGATGCCGAACAGCTCGGGCAACCCGCCCTGGTCGGCGAAGGCGCGCGTGCGGATGATGGCGTTGTGGCCCCAGTAGTTGCTCTCGGCGCCGTGCCACCAGGCGATGCCGTGGGCGATGACCGGCCCGTAGACGCGCCCGGCGAACTGCTGCATGCGCGCGAACAGGGTGTTGCCGTTGACGATCATCGGCAGCGTCTGGATCAACGCGACATCGGGATGGGCTTCCATCGCGCCGGCCAGGCGGACGATGGTTTCGCCGGTCATCAGGCTGTCGGCGTCGAGGATGAGCATCTGCGGATAGGCGCCGCCGAAGCGACGCACCCACTCGGCGATGTTGCCGGCCTTGCGCTCGTGGTTGTCCGCGCGGTGACGGTAGAACAGGTTGGCGTGGCCGCCGGTGCGCTCGCGCAGGCTGGCGAAGGCGCGCGCCTCGGCTGCACGGATTTCGCTGTTGGTGGTATCGCTGAGGACGAAGAAGTCGAACTTCGCCAGTTGCCCGGTCGCCTGCAGCGATTCGAAAATGGCCTGCAGGCCGGCCAGCAGTCGTTCGGGCTCCTCGTTGTACGTGGGCATCAGCAGCGCGGTGCGCGATGCCAGCGTCGGCAGTTCGCCCTGGCGGGTGAGCCCCAGGCGCCCGCCGCGGCGCGTGACGATGAGGATGAACCCCGCCACCGCACTGACGAAGGCCTGCGCGATCCAGGCGAACAGCGCGACGAACAGCACCAGCAGCAAGCCTTCAAGCACGTCGGTGCCGCTGCCGCGCAGCACCCACCAGATCTGGTAGGCGGCGACCAGGGTAAGCAATGCAGCGCCGCCGATGACGAGCGCGCGGCGCACGGCCATCGCATTGGGCGTGGTCGGCAGCCGCGGATTGACCAGCTTGCCTGCGTGAAGCGTCTGCACCGGCATCGACAGCGGTGCTTCGGGCGGCAGCCAATGTGCCGGCGCGGGAGCGCCGGCCGCGGGACCGGATCCGGGCGAGATCGTCACGTGGCTCACGCGGTCCACCGGTACAGCCAGGTTTCGCCGAGCGGGCCGGACGCGTCACCGAGCACGGCGCGCAATTCGATGCTGCGCTCGCTGCCAGGCTGCAGCTCGAAGGCCAGGCGCCATCCGTCCGCGCCTGGGTTGGCGTGCGCGGTGACATTGGCCACCTTGCCCTTGTTGGCCGTGACATTCGCACGAACAGGAGCGCCGTCCGCCAGGCCCTTCAGGCGACCGCCGGCGAAGTCGATCACGACCTGGCGCGACGCGCGTTGGGCCTCGGAAGCGGCGACCACCGCACCGATGCGCGTGCGCGTGACCGTCGCCAGCTGCGGCAACCAGGCGTGCTGGTCGCACCAGTGCATGCGGTAGTCGAAGCGATGCTCGGTGCCGGCTGCCAGTGCCTGCTTCGGGCGCCAGAACGAAACGATGTTGTCGTGGAACTCGTCCGCCGTCGGCAGTTCGAACAGGTGCACCGCACCGGCACCCCACTCGCCCTGCGGTTCGATCCACAGGCTCGGACGCTTTTCGTAGTGCGCCTCGCTGTCGGCGTAGTCGGCGAAGGCGCGCTTGCGCTGCATCAGGCCGAAGCCGCGCGGATTGACGTCCTCGAACGCGCTTTCCTGCAGCACCGACGGGTTCTGCAGCGGGCGCCAGATCTGCTCGCCGCTGCCGTTGACCAAGGCCAGGCCGTCGGAGTCATGCACCGCGGGACGGTAATCGTCGATACCGACGCGGTCGTTGGAGTCGAACTGGAACATGCTGGTCAGCGGCGCGATGCCGACCTGGTCCAGGGCCACGCGCGGGTACAGGCGCACGGAAACGTCGAAGACGGTCTCCACGCCGGGACGAATGACGAAGCGGTAGGCACCGGCGACACTCGGGCTGTCCAGCAGCGCATGCACGACCGCGTGATCGGCGCCGCTCGCCGGCCGCTCCAGCCAGAAGCCGCGGAACACCGGGAACTCCTCGCCCGCCGGCGCGCCGGTCTTGAGTGCCAGGCCGCGCGCCGACAACCCATAGGCCTGGCCCTTGGCCACGGCACGGAAGTAGCTCGCGCCGAGGAAGGCGCAAACCTCGTCGAAGTAGTCAGGGCGGTTGATCGGCGAATGCAGGCGGAAACCGGCATAGCCCAGGTCGTTCTCCTTCGGCGCCGCGGTGCCGTCGAAGTTGAACTGCGCCGGCCGGTACACCACCGGCGTGGCGACGCCGCCGACCACGTCGTAGATGTCGACCCGGTCGCGGAAGAAGAACCCGCGATGGAAGAACTGCGCCTGGAAAGGCACCTTGTCGCCGCGCCAGAGCGCCTGCGCCGGATTGAAGCGGATGCTGCGGTACTGGTCGTAGCCGATCTTTTCCAGCGATGCCGGCAGCTGCTTGCTCTGGGCGACGAAGGGCTTGGCCGCCAGCGCACGCGCCAGGCCGGCCACCGTTTCGGCGTCGAATGGCGTCGACGCCGCAGGCGCGGCCATGGCACGCAAGGGCACGCCGGAGAGCAGCGACATCAGGGGCCAGGACAATCCGGCCAGCAGCACTTCGCGTCGGTGCACACGCTCTCCCAGGTTTCGGTGACAGTTAACCATTCATTTTAGGGTTTCGTTTGTTAACGCCACCGCGACGCAGGGCGCAACGCGGCGCATCCGAGCACCCCAGGCGCCGGGTAACCGTTTTCAGCGCCACCGTCATCGCCACGTCACCGTCCTGCCATCCCGGTTTCACCACGCGCGAAGAACCTTGTGCAAACCGGGAGCCGCGCATGCGTTATGCGATCGTCAGCGAAACCTACCCGCCGGAGATCAACGGCGTCGCCCTGACCGTGCAGGGGTTGGAACAGGGCCTGCGCGCGCGGGGGCATGACGTCCATGTGGTCCGTCCGCGCCAGGGTGATGACGACAGCGCCAGCCTGCACGAGCTGCTGGTGCCGGGTGCGCCGCTTCCGCGATACCCGGGCCTGCGTGTCGGCTTCCCGGCCACGCGACGCCTGCGCGATGCGTGGCAGGCGCTGCGGCCCGACGCCATCTACGTCGCCACCGAGGGGCCGCTGGGCTGGTCGGCGCTGCGCGCGGCGGCGCGCCTTGGGATCCCGGCGGCCACCGGCTTCCATACCCGTTTCGACGAGTACATGCGCGACTACGGCGTGGCGTTCCTGGCCTCGACCGCGCTGCGCTGGATGCGCCGCTTCCACAACAGCGCTGATGCGACCCTGGTGCCGACCCGCGAGCTGCTCGACTTCCTCCAAGACCAGCGCTTCGAGAACGTGGTGCGCCTGCCGCGCGCGGTCGACAACGCACAGTTCGATCCGCAGCGGCGGGATTTCGGCCTGCGCGCGCAGTGGGGACTGGGTGACGACGGTTTCGCCGCGATCTATGTCGGCCGCATCGCCGCCGAGAAGAACCTCGACCTCGCCGTCCGTGCATTCCGTTCGCTGCAACGCGCGCGGCCCGACGCACGTTTCGTCTGGGTCGGCGACGGCCCGGCGCGGGCGAAACTTGAAGAAGACAACCCCGACTTCATCTTCGCCGGCGTGCAACGCGGCGACGACCTGGCGCGGCACTTCGCCAGCGGCGACCTGTTCGTGTTCCCCAGCCTGAGCGAGACCTTCGGCAACGTCACCCTGGAAGCACTGGCCAGCGGCGTACCGACGGTGGCTTTCGATTACGGCGCGGCACGCGAGTACCTGCGCGATGGCGTGCATGGCGCGGCGATTGCCAGTGGCGATGACGCCGGCTTCATCGCTGCCTGCACCCGCATCGCCGGCGACGATCTCAGTCGTGGTGCCATGCGCATGGCGACCCGCCAGGCCGTCGCAGGCCTGCGCCCGGAGCAGGTGGCCAGCGATTTCGACGCGCTGCTGCAGGGCCTGGTGCAGTCGCGACGCGACGCAGGCCTCACGGCCCTGCCCTCGACACCACCGGAACGGGAGGCGTCATGAACCGACACTCGCTGCAGCGCATGCTGCACCGTCCCACGTTGCACAAGCGCCTGGTCGACCGCGACAGCGGCTGGTGCCTGCGCGCCAACCGCTGGGGCGAAGGCGGACGCTCGCGATCGTACTTCGCCCTCGTAAGCCGTCTCGGCGATGGCGTGTTCTGGTATGCGCTGATGGCCGCGTTGATCGTGGTGGACGGCCTCGACGGCCTGGCTGCATCGGCGCACCTGGCGGCGACCGGCGTGATCGCGCTGGCGCTCTACAAACTGCTCAAGCGCTGGACGCGGCGGCCGCGTCCGTTCGCCTCGGATCAGCGCATCCACGCCTGGGTCGCGCCGCTGGACGAGTTCAGTTTCCCCTCCGGGCACACGTTGCACGCGGTCGCCTTCAGCCTGGTGGCGATGGCGCATTACCCGCAACTGGCCTGGCTGCTGGTGCCGTTCACCGCCAGCGTCGCCGCTTCGCGCGTGGTGCTGGGGCTGCACTACCCCAGCGATGTCCTTGCAGCGACGGCCATCGGCACGTCGCTGGCGGGGGTGTCGTTGTGGCTGGTGCCTGGGGTGACGCTGTTCGGGTGACGGTGGGTCCCGGGTGCGCTGCGCTGACCCGGGCTACGCATCGTGACGGTGGGTCCCGGGTGCGCTTCGCTTACCCGGGCTACGCATCGTGACGGTGGGTCCCGGGTGCGCTTCGCTTACCCGGGCTACGCATCGTACCGGTAGCCCGGGTAAGCGAAGCGCACCCGGGGTGGTCACACCAACATCGCCTCACGCCGCTACGGCGCGAACGACCTTGGCCCGGGCGACACTCGGGAAGTACTGGCTGGCCCAGTCGCGGTCGTTGGCCACCTGCGCCTGCGCGCGGCTGGCCTCCAAGGCGGCGAAGTCGAGCGTCGCCACGGCCCAGTGCTGGTCGCCGCGGGTCTGCACGATCATGCCGTCGTGCGGCAGGCCGACGTCCATCGGGGCGATCAGTGCCGCCTCGCCGGTGTTGGCATCGAGTGCGGGACTCCACGGCGCCTCGCCGGCCGTCACCGACTGGGCGACGAAGCAACGGTTCTCCAGCGCGCGCGCCAGGCAGCCCACGCGAACGCGGGTCGCACCGGCCTGCGTGTCGGTGCAGCTGGGCACGACCAGCAGGCGCGCACCTGCCTCGCACTGGGCGCGCACCGGCAACGGGAACTCGCTGTCGTAGCAGACGGCGACCGCGCTGCGCACCGGGCCGGTCTCGAAGACCTTCAACTCGTCGCCGGACTCGATAACGCCGGCGGCCTTCTCGAAACCGGTCAGTCGCAGCTTGTCCTGCCAGACGTGGCTGCCATCGGGCGCGAACGTGTAGCTGCGATTCCGGTAGCGGCCACGGCCGAGGTCGAGCAGGAAGGTGCCGGCCACCACGTGCATGTGCCGTTCGCGCGCCAGCCGTGAGAACAGCTCCAGCCACGGCCGATGCCAGGCCTGCAACGCCGCGAGCGACGCATGCAGGTCGGAGCGTGTTGCTTCGTCGAACATGGCCCCCAGCTCCAGCGCCAGGTATTCCGGCAGCACCGCCATCTGCGCGCCCTGCTGGCGCGCCTCGTCCAGCCAGCGCGCCTGCTTGCCGGCGAAAGCGGCGAAATCGTCCGGTGCACCGACGGTGTACTTCGCCACGGCGACCTTGAGCACGCGGTTGTCGAGCACGCCCTCGCTCATCGCGTCCGCTCCAGGGGGCGCAACCAGAACGTCAGTGCGTGGTCGACGACGCCGCCGCCGACCTCGCGCCAGGTCAGGTGCGCCTTCAGTTCAGGGCGCTGCCGGTAGCCGCGCTTCGTCCAGAAATCCTCGTTGCCACGATGGAAGGCCGGGCGGCGCGGATGGCCCGGCTCGCGGTCGACCGCGCAGAACGCGGTCCATGCATAGTCGCCGTAGCTGCGCGCATGGGCTTCGCGCGCTTCGAAAAAACGATGGCCGATGCCGCGCCCGCGGTACTGCGGCAGCAGTACCGATTCGCCGCAATAGAACACCTCCTGCGGATCGATCGAGACACCGTCGAACGCGTCCAGGAACGTGCTGGACTCCGCCGCCAGCGGCATCCCGGTCGAGGCGCCCACGACCTGGTCACCGTCGAACGCCAGCGCGACGATGCTGCGCGGCGAATTCAGGTAGCTCTGCAGGTACTCGGCCTCGTAGCCGGCATCGCCGTCATAGAGGTAAGGCCAGTCGCGGAACACCGCGATGCGCAACCGCGCCAGGTCGGCCAGCCACGGCGAGATCGCCGCGCCGCTGTAGCTGCGCACTTCAAGCGCGGAAGGCGTTTCAGGGGCTTTGGCATCCATCACGTACATCTGGGGTTCCCTGTCGCGGTTGGAGGTGGATGGGTCGGATCGGCGGAACGTCCGGGCAGTGCGGTCAGGCAGGTTCACAGATCACGCGGCGCCGGTCGCGATCCGGCCAATTGATACCAGTCGACCCGGCGGGTGACCACCATGATCGCGGCCAGGACCAGGAACAGCAGTCCGGCGCCGAGCACCAGGGCGTTGTCCTCCGACACCAGCAGCCCGTACAGCGCAGCATAGAGCGTCGCCAGCATGCCGGCGAAACCCAGGCCCCGTCCGACGCTGCGCAGCACCGCGACCAGGTAGAAGCCGATCAGCCCGATGCAGGCGACGCTGGCGACCAGGTAGGCGATGGCGAAGGCGATGTGCTCGCTCAGGCTGACCAGCAGCAGGAAGAAGATCGCCAGCGCCAGGCCGACCAGGCCGTACTGGATCGGGTGGATCGGCAGCTGCTTGATCAGCTCGAAGATGAAGAAGCCGACGAAGGTCAGCAGCACGAACAGCAGGCCATACTTGGTCGCGCGATCGGCCTGGGTGTAGATGTCGACCGGGTCGATCAGCGACACCCCGACTGCGTCGATGCCGTCCATGCCGGCGATCCCGCTGCTCAGGTCCGGCAGGATCTGTCCCTGCTGGAACTGGCGCTGGGCATTGGTCGCGACCGAGGCGATTTCCCAATCGGCCTTGAAGCCGGAGGCGTCGGTTTCATGTCGCGGCGAGCTGCCGCCGAAGCTTGGGTGCAGCCAGCTCGACTGAAGCGCGAAGCGGTTGCTCTTGCCCAGCGGCACCATCGCCAGCGACTCGGTGCCACCCAGCACCAGGTCCAGCTGGGTGTCGAGCTTGATCACCTCCCCGGCCCGCGGCTCGGCCAGGCGCGCATGCAGACCCGAACCACTGCGGCTGCCGAGCCCCTCTTCCACCAGCTGGCTACGGCCATTGATGCGCAGCTGCGGCGAGGCGCGCAGGCCGCGCACGTCGGCGATGGCATAGCTCAGCCAGGGCTTGCCGATCTTGCGTGGAACCGTATCGGCTGCCGGGATCTGCGCTTCGAAATGCGCCGTGGCCTTGCCATGCCATTCGTACACGCGCACTTCGTGCAGGCCGCGCTTTCGCGTGCTCGGCCGCATCGGTCCGCGCACGTCGAGCGTGGTCGGGAAGAACGTCCAGTGATGGGTCACTTCGCGCTGCACCTTGCGCAGGATGTTGTACTTGTCGGGCTCTTCGACCTCGACCGTCTCGGTATAGGGCACCACCAGCACCGGACCGGCGAAGGACTGCGCGCCGGCATAGCTGCGGGCGATGTCGGCGACCGCCTGGGCACGGTAGTTCTGGCGGTCCTGGATGACGCCGCGGATCATCAGCAGCGGAACCAGGATCGCAATGGTCATCGCGACGACCATGACGATCTTGAAGGCAAGGCGCATGTGCAACTCCTGTCGGGTATTGGCGACAGGATCCAGGGCGAACGCGGGGCGACGATGGCGCCACGGTGAAGCGAGGGTGAAGTCAGCCCGGCAGCGACAGGCGCGCGACCGCGCCACCACCTTCGCGATTGTCCAGGGTGGCCTCGCCCGCGTGCAGGGTCGCCACCTCGGCGACGAAGCAAAGGCCAAGGCCGCTGCTGCGGCTGCCATTGCCGGGGCGCGGCAGGGAGTAGAAGCGCTCGAACACGCGATCGCGCGCGTAGTCGGGAATGCCGGCGCCGCGATCGCCCACTTCCAGCACCTGGCGTTCGCCCGCACGCCGCAGCCGCAACTCGATGCGGCTGCCTGCCGGGGCGAAATCGACCGCGTTCTCGATCAGGTTGATCAGCGCCTGGCGCAGCAGGAACGGATCGCCCTGGACGGCGGGCAAGCCGGATTCGAGGTCCGCATCCAGCACGACCCCGGCACGCGCCAGGCGCGTGGTGCATTGCGCGATGGCCTCCTCCGCCAGGCCCGCCAGCATCACCGGCTCGGGCTGTTCCAGCCGCTGGCGATGTTCGACCGCGGCCAGCGCCAGCATCTTGTCGATCATCTGTGCCAGCCGTTCGCTCTGGCTGCGGATGCTGGCCGCGAAGCGGATGCGGTCGGCTTCGTCGAGCGGGCCTTCGAGCAGCTCGGCACTGCCACGGATCGCCGCCAGCGGGCTCTTCATCTCGTGCGTCAGCGTGTGCACGTATTGCTCGACGTACTGCTTGCCTTCCAGCCGAACGCGCATGGTTTCCAACGCCTGGCCGAGCTCGCCGAACTCGCCGGCGGCGCGCGGCACGGTGACGCGCTCGCCCGCCGTTACGCCGTTGGCATACCGGCGCAGTTCGCCCAGCTGGCGCGACAGCCACCAGGCCGCGACCAGGCCCACCAGCAACGACGCGCCCAGCAGCACCGCGCCCCAGCGCAGCACCACGGCCTGGCTGCGCTCGATGAAGGGGGCGATGGCGCTGTTCGGCTTGGCCACCGTCAGCACGCCGATCACCTTGCCCTGGCCATCGCGGATGGGCGCGGCGACGTGCATCACGGTCGAGTCGGGGTCGGCGTATTCGCTGCGGGTGGAACGCGCGCCGTACTTGCCGCGCAGGGTCAGGTAGACGTCGTTCCAGCGCGAATAGTCCGCACCGACGTCGCGGCCGCTGCTGTCGAACACGACCCGTCCGCGGGCATCGGTGACGTAGATGCGGTACTGCGAGGAGCGCTTTCCGAATCCCCAGATGCGGGCACCGTAGTCACGCCGCGCCATCGCCCGCACGCGGTGGGCGAAGACGCCATCGTCGATGCGCCCGGCGATGAAGTCGTCGGTGGCCAGTTCGGCGAGCACGTTGGCGGTGTCGACCAGGGTGTCTTCCATTGCCTGGCGCACGCCCGGCTTGACCTCGGCGACGAACACCTGGGCCAGCAGCAGCCCCGCCAGCGCGACGATCAGGAAGTAGCCGAGGAAGATGCGCAGGCCGATCTTCATTCGCGCGCGGCCTTGCCGTTGCCGTTGCCCGGCCCGTTGGCAATGTCGAGCGAATACCCCAGGCCACGGTGGGTGCGGATCGGGTCGAGCTCGGGCGCGACGTCGCGCAGCTTCGCCCGCAGGGTCTTGATGTGGGTGTCGACGGTGCGGTCGCCGCTGTCGAGGGCGTTGCCCCAGACACGGTCCATCAGCTGCGCGCGCGACAGCACCGCGCCGGGACGCTGCAGCAATGCCGCCAACAGCCCGTATTCGTAGCGGGTGAGGTCGAGCAGCTGATGGCGGTAGGTGATGCGCTTTCCTTCGGCGTCGTGGACGAAACCGCCGGCCCCGGCCGGGGCCTCGTGGTGCACGCGCCGCAACACCACGCGCACCCGCGCAACCAGCTCGCGCGGCGAAAAGGGCTTGGTCACGTAATCGTCGCCACCGATTTCCAGTCCGAGGATGCGCTCGGCCTCGGCGTTGTGCGCGGTCAGGAAGATCACCGGCAGGTCGCGTCCGCGCCGCAACTCGCGGCACAGGGCGAAGCCGCCGATGTCCGGCAGCCCCACGTCCAGCACCGCCAGGTCGAAGGACTGGCCCCGCGCCAGCGCCAGCGCGTCGCGACCGGTCAGGCAATGCGAGGTTTCGAACCCGTCGGCACGCAATGCGTGGACGACGATGTCGGCGATGGCGGGTTCGTCTTCTACCAGCAGGATGTGCATGGGGGGAAGCGTAGCAGCCCCCTCGCCGAGCCCGGAACGGCGCGTGCGTGTAGATTGTGCGGGTCCCCGCTCCCCCGCAGCCCATGAATTACCGTCACGCGTTCCACGCCGGCAACCATGCCGACGTGCTCAAGCACATCGCGCTGCTGGCGATCTGCGATGCCCTGGTCGCCAAGCCGGCCGCGGTGTTCGCACTCGATACCCATGCGGGCCGTGGCCTGTACGCGCTCGACAGCAATTCGGCGCAGCGCACGGGCGAGGCCGAGGGCGGCATCGGCCGCCTGATCGCCGAGGCACCCAGGCACCCGGCGGTGGCGCGCTACCTGGCCGCGATCCGTGCCTGCCGCCACGAACACGGCCAGGCCAGCTATCCCGGGTCGCCCTGGCTGCTTGCCCACGCCCTGCGCGAGCAGGACCGCATTGCCACCTGCGAACTGCAACCGGAGGAAGCGGGCCAGCTCAAGGCGGTGTTCGAGCACGATCCGCGCGTGGCCGTGCATCAACGCGACGGCTACGCGGCGATGAAGGCGCTGCTGCCTGCGCGCATTGGCGAAACCCGCTACAACCGCGGCCTGGTGCTGATCGACCCGCCCTACGAAGCGCAGCTGGAAGAGTTCGACACCGCCATCGCGGCATTGCGCGAAGGCATCAGCCGCTGGCCGCAGGGAACGTTCGCACTGTGGTATCCGATCAAGTTGCGGCGTGCGCTGCAGCCGTTCTACCGGCGCGCGGCCGCGATCCCGGCCAAGTCGTCGTTCGTCGCCGAACTGCAGGTCCGGGCCGACGATTCGCCGCTGCGCATGAACGGCAGCGGCCTGCTGGTGCTCAATCCGCCGTGGCAACTGGACCAGGCGCTGGCAGGCGCGCTGCCGTTGCTGGCCAAGGTGCTGGGCGAAGGCCCGGGCGCGGCCAGCCGGGTGGAGTGGCTGGTGCGGGCGGCGTAGGCGGCAACGTCCAAATGGGTCCCGGCGTTCGCCGGGACGACGGTCAATCCATCTTCACGTCGGGCTCGAAGAAGCTCCAGCGCACTTCCGGGAAGCTCTGCTTGAGCGCGCGCTCGACCGTGTTGATCTGCTCGGTCAGGGCCGCGACGCTGTGCTCCTCGCGCATGTGCGCCTGCACGGACACCAGTACCTCGTTGCCCAGCTGCAGGGTGATCAGGCTGATCACCTGGTTGATTTCCGGACGCGCATCGAGGAACTCGCGCATCTGCTGCTGACGCGCCGGGTCGACACTCTGGCCGATCAGCATCGCCTTGACCTCGATCGCGACGAACACCGCGACCACGATCAGCAGCGCACCGATGGTGATCGTGCCGATCGCATCCCACAGCGGGTTGCCGGTGACCGCCGCCAGCAGCACCGCGATCAGCGCGAACACCAGGCCGAACAGCGCCGCCAGGTCCTCGCCGAAGATCACCACCAGTTCGGCCTGGCGGCTCTCGCGGAACCATTGCCACAGGTTGCGGCCACCGCGCGCCTTGTTGACCTCGACCAGGCAGGCCCGCATCGATACCGCCTCGGCGATGATGCCGAAGGTCAGCACGCCCGCGGCCCAGTACCAGTGCTTGATCTGCTCGGGATGCTGCAGTTTGTGGATGCCCTCGTACAGCGAGAACATGCCGCCGACGGTGAACAGCATCACCGCCACCAGGAACGACCAGAAGTAGATCGCCTTGCCATAGCCGAGCGGGTAGTCCGGTGAAGGCGGCTTGCGCGCCTGGCGCATGCCCAGCAACAGCAGCAACTGGTTGCCGCAGTCGGCCAGCGAATGCACGGTCTCGGCCAGCATCGCGCTCGAGCCGGTGAAGAACGCGGCCACGCCCTTGGCGACCGCGATTGCGAAATTTGCGCCCAGCGCGAACAGGATCGCGCGGGTCGAATCACCACCACCTGCCATGTGCCTTCCTTAGTATTTTGGTCGCTGGAGCGCGTGAACCTGAATCGCGCGAGTCTAGCATCGGCGCATGGCCGGTCAGTACGCGCGATCGTCGGGACCGGTGCTCAGTCGGCGAGTTCGCGCTGGGTGCGCTTGGGCAGTTTCTCGCGGACCAGTTCGTAACTGCGGCGCACCAGCGCGCGCAGTTCGTCGGCGGGTATCCGCTTGGGCTGCTCCATGTACACCCAGTGTGCCCGGGCCAGGTACGGGGCCGGGATGAACCCCGGTCGCTCGGTCAGCTCCAGGAACCGCTCGTCCTCGACCTTGAAGCTCATGCTCCCCGCCTTGGGCCCGCGCAGGCAGATCACGCAGAACATCTTCCCGGCCACCGAGAAGACCAGGTCGTCCTCCCATTTCACCGACTCCTCCACCCCGGGCCAGGGCTGCAGCCAGCCGCGCAACGTCGTCTCGTTCATGTGTCCCGGTCCCTTGTCCGATGAACGGCGCCCATCGGGGGCCGCCCTGTGAAGATTGTGAATACGCCTCTGCGGGGAAGTGTGCCAATATCCGCCCATGGCCGCGCGCGAACGACTCCCGCCTTGGCACGAACGAATGCGCCTTCCCAACGGGCGCGAAGTGCTCATACGCCCCATTCGGCCGGAAGACGCCGAACCGATCCGTGCGAGCTTCTCCCTGCTTGAGCCCGAAGAGGTCCGACAGCGCTTCCTGTATGCGCTGAAGGAGCTCACCACGGACATGGCCGAGCGGATGACGCGGATCAATCCCAAGACTGAATTCGCGCTGGTCGCGGCCGAGCCGCTGCCGCCGGGCGAAGCCCTGGTCGGCGCGGTGGCGCGCATCGCCATCGACGAGAACGGCAAGGACGCGGAGTTCGCGATCCTGGTCAGCCATTACGTGGCCGGCATGGGCCTGGGCCGCTACCTGATGACGCGGCTGGTGAAATGGGCCCGCGGCAAGAAGCTCGACCGTGTGTACGGGGATGTGTTCGAGCACAACCAGGCGATGCTTTCGCTGGCCGAGTCCCTTGGCTTCCAGCGCGAGTTCCAGCAGGACGCACCCGGCCTGATCCGGGTCGCGCTGGACCTGAAGGCACGCAAAGCCTGAGCTGTCCGCAAGGACCGGGGCGGCGCGTTCGACAGTTTGCTCGGGGGGCCTGCGGCAGGGTGCTGCCGCGCGTCCATGGAAGGACCCCACCCTTCCGGACCCCGCCATGACCGTAAATGAAGAACGCCTCAACCAGTTCCTTGGCCACGCCGTCGGCGACCTCGGCGCGGCGATGAGCGCCACGCTGATGCTGGTCGGCGACCAGCTCGGCCTGTACCGGGCCCTGGCAAAGCGACCCCTGACCTCGGTGCAACTGGCATCGGAAACCAACACCAACGAGCGCTATGTGCGCGAGTGGCTGGGCAACCAGGCCGCGGGTGGCTATGTCGAGTACGACGCCGCCACCGATAGCTACTCGTTGAGCCCCGAACAGGCCCTGTGCCTGGCCGATCCGGGCGGACCGGTCGACCTGCCCGGCGCCTACTCGCTGGTCGAGGCGACGTTCCATGCGCTGGAGCGCACCAAGGACAACTTCCGCACCGGCAAGGGCATGGAATGGGGCGAGCACCACCCGTGCCTGTTCCATGGCACCGAACGCTTCTTCCGTGCCGGTTACAACGCCAACCTGATCACCAGCTGGCTGCCGGCGCTCGATGGCGTGATCGAGAAACTGAAGGCCGGCGGCAAGGCGGCGGACGTGGGGTGCGGGCACGGTGCCAGCACGACGCTGATGGCGCAGGCGTTCCCGAAATCGAGTTTCATCGGCTACGACTATCACGCAGGCTCAATTGAAGTCGCCAGCGAACGCGCCCGCCAGGCGCGCGTCGACAACGCCTACTTCGAGGTCGCCGATGCGACCGGATACAGCGGCAACCATTTCGACCTGATTGCGTTCTTCGATTGCCTGCACGACATGGCCGACCCGGTCGGCGCGGCGAAGCACGCGCTGCACGCACTCAAGCCCGATGGCACCTGCCTGCTGGTAGAACCGTTCGCCGGCGACAGCGTCGAGGAGAACCTCAACCCGGTGGGTCGCGTCTACTACGGCGCGTCATCGCAGATCTGCGTGCCGGTGTCGCTGGCACGCAATGGACCGGCGCTCGGGGCGCAGGCCGGTGAGGCGCGATTGCGCGGCGTGCTGGAGGAAGCGGGATTCAAGCGCTTCCGCCGGGCCACGCAGACGCCATTCAACCTGGTGCTCGAAGCGCGGCCATGACCCGCCATCGTTGCAGCAGGAGCCAGCGGACTGGCTCCTGCTGCAAGGCGGACAACTGCCGTGGTTAGACGATCGTCAGGGTGACGTCGATGTTGCCGCGGGTCGCGTTCGAGTACGGGCAGACCTGGTGTGCCTTCGCGACCAGCGCTTCGGCCTGCTCTCGCGACAGGCCCGGCAGCGAGATCTTCAGCTCGGCCTGGATGCCGAACGCCTGGCCGACCGGACCGATGCCGACGTTGCCTTCGATGCTGGCATCCGCCGGGAAAGCGATCTTCTCTCGCGACGCGACGACCTTCAGTGCGCCGATGAAGCAGGCCGAGTAGCCGGCTGCGAACAGCTGCTCCGGGTTGGTGCCGTCGCCGCCGGCGCCACCGAGTTCACGCGGCGTGGTGAGCTTGACGTCGAGCACGTTGTCGGAAGAAACGGCGCGACCGTCGCGGCCGCCGGTGACGGTGGCATGGGCGGTGTACAGGACTTTATCGAGGGACATGGGTGACTCCTTTGGGGGGCTTGCGGGGGGATGCCGTTGCCGGCGGTGTAGTTACTAGCGCGATAGTTGATCGTGCACTATGTATATGTCAGCCGTGCGGGTGCTCATGCGTTCTTCGCCAGGCTCCCGCGCAGGGACTCGAGTTGCTGCTTGAGCGACACCATCTCGTCGATGGAGCACTCCGCCGCACAGACCAGGTCGGCCGGGACGGTTCGTGCCTTCGCCTTGAGCGCGCGCCCTTCCGGGGTCAGCGCGATGATGACCTGGCGCTCGTCGTCGAGCGCGCGGGTGCGGGTGATCAGGCCGGCCGCCTGCATCCGCTTCAGCAACGGCGTCAGCGTGGCCGAGTCAAGGAACAGGCGTTCACCAATTTCGCTGACCGTGACCTGGTCGCGCTCCCACAGCACCAGCATGGCCAGGTACTGCGGGTAGGTCAGGCCAAGCGGCCCGAGCAGCTTGCGGTAAACCTTGTTGAGCGCCAGGCCGGTCGAGTACAGGGCGAAGCACAGCTGCTCGTCGAGCGTCTGCGGCGCCTTGGTCCTCGATGGTTTGGTGGCTGCGGTCTTCATGGGCCGTACTTTACATAGCGCGCTATCTACTTGCAAGCGATTATTGTCCCGGCCCGTGGAACGCTGCGGTCCAGGCAGGGGCTTCCCGGCCCTGCCGCCCCACTCACGTAAAATGCAGCCTCTTTGCGCTGGCGGCGATGGCTGCCGGCGCTGCATTCGTTTTTTCGCTTGCGATCACCGGTAGAGACCCCCCTGATGCCGAAGTCCGACTTCCCCGCCCCGCCCCTGCCCAAGGCCGGACAGCAGCGCGCCTGGTGGCGCGCGCCGGCATCGCCTTCCGCACTGGCCTTCCACATCGCCACGGCGGCGCGTGCGCACGCGGGCCCGGTGCTGGCGGTGGCGCGCGACAACCAGACCGCGCACCAGCTTGAGTCCGACCTGCAGACCCTGCTGGCCGGACAGGCCGACGTGCCGGTGCTGGCCTTCCCGGACTGGGAAACCCTGCCCTACGACATCTTCAGCCCGCACCCGGACATCGTCAGCCAGCGCCTGTCGGCATTGCATCGGCTGCCGACGCTCAAGCGCGGAATAGTGGTGGTGCCGGTACAGACGCTGCTGCAGCGACTGGCACCGCTCAAGCACATCGTCGGCGGCAGCTTCGACGTGAAGCTGGGCCAGCGCCTGGACCTGGATGCGGAAAAGCGCCGGCTTGAATCGGCCGGTTACCGCCATGTGCCGCAGGTGCTCGACCCGGGCGACTTCGCCGTGCGCGGTGGCCTGCTCGATGTCTACCCGATGGGCGCCGAGCAGCCGTTTCGCGTCGAACTGCTCGACGACGAAATCGACACCATCCGTGCCTTCGACCCGGAGTCGCAGCGCTCGCTCGACAAGATCGATGCGGTGCACCTGCTGCCCGGCCGCGAAGTGCCGCTCGATGACGCATCTCTAAAGCGTGCGCTCGACGCACTGCGCGACCGCTTCGATCTCGACACGCGCCGCAGCGCGCTCTACCAGGACCTCAAGGCCGGCCTCACGCCGCCCGGCATCGAGTACTACCTGCCGCTGTTCTTCGACAAGACCGCGACGCTGTTCGACTACCTCGCCGACGACGTGTTGCCGGTGATCGGCGACGGCGCCTTCGAGGCGGCCGAGCAGTTCTGGACCAACACCGGCGAGCGCTACGAGCAGCGTCGCCACGATCTCGAACGCCCCCTGCTGCCGCCGGACGCGCTGTACCTGGCACCGAACGCACTGCGCGAGCGTCTCAATGAAGGCAACCGCGTCGAAGTCTGCGGCGAAGGCCATCCGCAACGCGACCGCGCGCAGGCACTGGGCGACCAGCCGGCGCCGGCATTGCCGATCGCCGCGCGCGACCACGCCCCGGCCGATGCGCTCAAGTCGTTCCTCGGCAGCTACCCCGGGCGCGTGCTGATCGCCGCCGACTCGGCTGGCCGGCGCGAAGCGCTGCTGGAGCTGTTGCAGGCGGCGAACCTGAGGCCCGATGTCGTCACGGGCTGGCCGGCATTCGCGCCGCCGCAGGGCACGAGCCGGTTCGCGATCGCGGTTGCGCCGTTCGACGACGGTTTCGCCATCAGCGAGCCGGCGCTGGCGGTGCTGACCGAGCGCCAGCTGTTCCCCGAGCGTGCCAGCCAGCCGCGTCGTCGCCGCCGTGTCGGTCGCGAACCCGAGGCGATCATCCGCGACCTGGGCGAGCTCAGCGAAGGCGCGCCGATCGTCCACGAGGACCATGGCGTGGGTCGTTACCGCGGCCTGATCACGCTGGAAGCCGGCGGCCTGCCGGGCGAATACCTCGAAATCGAATACGCCAAGGGCGACCGGTTGTATGTGCCGGTCGCGCAACTGCACCTGATCAACCGCTACTCCGGCGCGTCTGACGACACCGCGCCGCTGCATTCGCTCGGTGGCGAGCAGTGGACCAAGGCCAAGCGCAAGGCCGCCGAAAAGGTCCGCGACGTTGCAGCAGAGCTGCTCGAGATCCAGGCCAAGCGCCAGGCCCGCGCAGGGCTTGCGATCGACATCGACCGCAGCATGTACGAGCCGTTCGCGGCCGCGTTCCCGTTCGAGGAGACGCCCGACCAGCATTCGGCGATCGAGGCGGTGATCCGCGACCTGGGTTCGAGCCAGCCGATGGACCGCGTGATCTGCGGCGACGTCGGCTTCGGCAAGACCGAGGTCGCGGTACGCGCGGCCTTCGTCGCTGCCGCCGCCGGCAAGCAGGTCGCGGTGCTGGTGCCGACCACGCTGCTGGCCGAGCAGCACTACCGCACCATGCGTGACCGCTTCGCCGACTGGCCGCTCAAGGTCGAAGTGCTGTCGCGCTTCAAGACCGCCAAGGAGATCAAGGCCGAACTGGAGAAGGTGGCCGAGGGCAAGATCGACGTCGTCGTCGGCACCCACCGCCTGCTGCAGCCGGACGTGCGCTTCAAGGACCTGGGCGCGGTGATCGTCGACGAAGAACAGCGCTTCGGCGTGCGCCAGAAGGAGGCGCTGAAGGCACTGCGCGCCAACGTCCACCTGCTGACGATGACCGCCACGCCCATCCCGCGCACGCTCAACATGGCGATGGCCGGCCTGCGCGACCTGTCGATCATCGCAACCCCGCCGGCGCATCGCCTGGCGGTGCAGACCTTTGTCGTCCCGTGGGACGACGCGCAGCTGCGCGAAGCGTTCCAGCGCGAACTCTCGCGCGGTGGCCAGGTGTACTTCCTGCACAACGACGTCGAGAGCATCGGCCGTATGCAGCGCCAGCTCGAAGAGCTGGTGCCGGAGGCGCGCATCGGCGTCGCCCACGGCCAGATGCCCGAGCGCGAACTGGAGCGGGTGATGCTCGACTTCCACAAGCAGCGCTTCAACGTGTTGCTGTCGACGACGATCATCGAATCGGGCATCGACATCCCCAACGCCAACACCATCATCATGAACCGCGCCGACAAGTTCGGCCTGGCGCAGCTGCACCAGCTGCGCGGCCGCGTTGGCCGCTCGCACCACCGTGCCTACGCCTACCTGGTGGTGCCTGACAAGAAATCGATCACGGCCGATGCACGCAAGCGCCTCGACGCGATCGCGGCGATGGACGAGCTCGGCGCCGGCTTCACCCTGGCCACGCATGACCTCGAGATCCGCGGTGCCGGCGAGCTGCTCGGCGAGGAACAGAGCGGTCAGATGGCGGAGGTCGGCTTCAGCCTCTATACCGAACTGCTCGAACGCGCCGTGCGCTCGATCAAGCGTGGCGAGCTGCCGGATGTCGATGGCAGCCACGCCCGCGGTGCCGACGTCGAACTGCATGTGCCGGCACTGATCCCGGAGGATTACCTGCCCGACGTGCACACGCGCCTGACCCTGTACAAGCGCATCAGTGGCGCCCGCGATGCCGACGAGCTGCGCGAACTGCAGGTGGAGATGATCGACCGCTTCGGCCTGCTGCCCGACGCGGCCAAGCACCTGTTCGCCATCGCCGAGCTCAAGCAGCGCGCGACCGCGCTGGGCATCCGCAAGCTCGACCTGGGCGAGAAGGGTGGGCGCGTGCAGTTCGTGGAGAAGCCCAACGTCGACCCGATGGCGATCATCCGCCTCATCCAGGGCCAACCGAAGCTCTATCGCATGGACGGCCCGGACAAGCTGCGCATGACCCTGGACCTGCCCGATGCGCAGTCGCGCCTGCTGGCCGCGCGCGGCATGGTCACGGCATTGCAACCGGCGTGACGGGCGTCGCGGGCATGGCGGCATGCGAACGGGTTATCGTTCGCGCATTCCACCGCGCGGAACGCACGATGAAGCTCGCCCTGCCCTTGCTGCTTGCCCTGGCCCTGCTCGGCGGTTGTGCGACCACGCCACCGCCGGCCACTACCTTCATCCTGGTGCGTCACGCCGAGAAGGTGCCGGACGGTTCGAAGGACCCGGAGCTCACGGCGGCTGGGCTGGCCCGCGCCGATGCACTGGCGGCAAGGCTGGCCGGCGTGCCGCTCGACGCCGTGTATTCCACCGCCTTCCGCCGCACGCAGCAGACGGCGGCGCCGACCGCGCGCGGGCATCAGCTGGCGGTGGTCACGTATGACGCCAAGGAACCCGCCGCGGATTTCTCGGCCCGGCTCAAGCGTGAGCACGCAGGGCAACGCGTGCTCGTGGTCGGCCACAGCAACACCATCCCGGGTATCGCCGCCGCCTTGTGCAGCTGCGAGGTGGCGGAGATGAGCGAAGCCGAATACGACCGGCTGACGACCGTGCGCATCGCCGCCGATGGCAAGGCGACGCTCGAGGAAGGGAAGCAGTAAGGCACCGTCCATGGATCCCCGCCTCCGCGGGGATGACGGAGCTACAGCTGCGACTCGACCGGCAGCCAGCCGATCACGCGCGCGAGCGCACGCCTGCCCATGCCTACCGCCGGTTCATGCGTCCATTCCCGTGGAGGCTGCGCCGAACCGTCGCGCCAGCGCAGCTCGCCGTCGTCCAGCCAGAGCTTGTAGCTGTTGCTCGCACTGGTCTTGGCTTCGAAGGTCCGCAGCAGGTCGCCGCTGAGCTGGGGATCGCGGAAGAGGATGCCCATCTCGGTATTGAGGTTGATCGAACGCGGGTCGAGGTTGAACGAGCCGACGAAGCCGACGTTGCCGTCCGCCACGAATGCCTTGGTGTGCAGGCTGGCGTCGCTGGAGCCAAACCCACTGCCGCCGCCGCTGCCACTGCCCCGCCCGCCGTGGCCGCCGCGCGCCATCAGCTCGTACAGGTCGATGCCGCCCTTGAGCAGCGGCAGCCGATACGGCGCGTAGCCGCCATGGACCGCGGCAACGTCGGTGGCGGCGAGTGAATTGGTCAGCACACCGACACGGACGCCACGCTTGCGCATCGCCACCAGCGCCGCCACGCCCTCATCGCCGGGCACGAAGTACGGCGAGATGATGAGCAGTTCGCGACGCGCGCCGGTCGCTGCCGGCACCAGCACGTCGGCCAGCCAGCCCTTGCGAGGCGCGCCGTCGGCTTTAGCCGGCGGGTCGGAATAGACGTGCGCGTCGCGTGTCCAGCGCGGTTGCTTCTCGCCACGCAGCAGCGCGGCGATCGTCGGCGACTGACGCAGCTTGACGAGATAGGGATGGGCATCGCGCGACTGGTACTCGAGGTCGACGATCCGCCGCAGCCGCTGCAATGCCTCCTCGTCGCTGTCGACCAGCGCCGACAGCGGAATGGCCGACGGGCTGTTCCAGAATGCATCGAAGATGGCGGCGGTTTCCTGCACCGGGGGCCCGACCACCGCCAGGTCGGCATCCATGAAGTTCGATTCCGACGATGCACCGAAGTATTCGTCGCCGATGTTGCGTCCCCCGACCACGGCGATCCGGCCGTCGACGATCCACGCCTTGTTGTGCATGCGCCGGTTGAGGCTGAAGAAACGCAGGAGCATTTCCACGCCGCGCATGAAACTCGAAGCACGCGCACGCGACGGGTTGAACATCCGTACTTCGACGTTATGGTGCTGGTCCAGCGCGGCCAGCACCGAGTCCTTCTTGTGCGCGTTGAGATCGTCCAGCAGCAGTCGCACGCGCACGCCGCGGTCGGCCGCGCGCAGGATTTCATGGACGATGAGGTTGCCGGTCAGGTCAGGCTTCCAGATGTAGTACTGGAGATCCAGGCTGCGGCCGGCCACGCCCGCGCTCAGCGCGCGCACGGCAAACGCGTCCAGGTTGTCGTTGATGAGCGACAGCCCTGCTTCGCCGGGACGCGCCTGCGTCATCGGCGCGATCGCGCGGTCGACCGGCGTCTCGATCCGGTCGGCGGCAATGGCCTGCGATGGCGCGCCGCGCGCGTAGTGGGCGAACCGGCCGTAGCTGAAGACCGACAGCGCCGAGCCCACGACCAGCACGATGGCGACAATCCCGAGCCAGCGCAGCTTCCTGGTCATGGCAGTCCTGGCGGAGGGTATGGATCGATTCTAGTCACGGCCCCTGCACGGCCATTTCACACGGCCGCTTACAATCGCGGCCATGAGCCCACGAACCCGCACACTTGCTGCCATCTCCGCCACGCTGATGCTCGCCTGCACCGCCTGCAGCAGTCCGGTGCGCACCGGCACGCAGGTAACGGCGAACCGGCCCTTCACCCTGCGACCGGGCGAGCAGGCCGCGCTGCCACGGCAGGCGTCGCTGCGATACGTCGGCGTGGACAACGATTCGCGTTGCCCGACGACGGTGACGTGTGTCTGGGCGGGCGACGCGCAGGTGAAGCTGGTGTTCGAGCAAGCGGGCAAGGCGGTCGACGTCGTCCTGCACAGTGCGGACCCGTCGCCACGGCCGTTGCAGCAATGGACGCTCACGCTCGTCGCCCTGGAACCCGGCGCCGCACCAGCGGCCACGCTGCGCCTGGACGAAGCCCCGCGCTAGCCTGCGCATGGCGGCCCTGGCGCCGCAACGACCTGTTTCGCCAAACGCAACGCAGCAGCTGTTGATTGCATGCCAAGCTGCCGCCTGCACCGACCACGACGAGGAACCGACATGACCACGATCGTTTCACCGCGCGTACACGACCTCGGCGGATTCCAGGTACGGCGCGCCGTGCCCAGCATCCAGGCGCGCTCGGTCGGCCCGTTCGTGTTCGTCGACCACATGGGCCCGGCGGTGTTCGAACCGGGGCGCGGCATCGATGTCCGCCCGCATCCGCACATCGGCCTGGCGACGGTGACCTTCCTGTGGTCGGGCACGATCACCCATCGCGACACCCTCGGCAGCTACCAGGACATCAACCCCGGCGACGTCAACTGGATGACGGCCGGGCGCGGCATCGCCCACTCCGAACGCACGCCGGCGACGCTGCGCGAGCACGAGCATCCGCTGCACGGCATGCAGACCTGGGTGGCGTTGCCGCGTACCGACGAGGAAGCCGCTCCCGGCTTCTTCCACCATCCGGCCGCGACCCTGCCGCAGCAGCGCCGCAATGGCAGCTGGCTGCGCGTCGTCGCCGGCCGCGGTTACGGCGAGGAGTCGCCGGTGAAGGTCTACAACGGAACCCTGTACGTCGCCATCGACCTGGACGCCGATGCCGAGCTGGCGCTTGACGACGGCCATGCCGAGCGGGCGCTGTACGTGCTGGAGGGCGACGCCCAGCTGGACGGCGCCGACATCCCGGCGATGCATCTGGTCGTGCTCGACCCCGGCACCCGGCCGAAGCTGCGCGCGCGCACCCCGCTCAAGGCCATGCTGCTGGGCGGCGAGCCGCTCGACGGCCCGCGCCACCTGTGGTGGAACTTCGTGTCCAGCTCGAAGGAGCGGATCGAGCAGGCCAAGCAGGACTGGTCGGAGGGGCGCTTCGGCAAGGTCCCGGGCGACGACGAATTCATCCCCCTGCCAGAACGCTGAGCCCCCCGGGGCCGTCAGCCCCCGCTCCGGCCGCCCCGGGGCCGGGTTCCCCTATGGATCTGCCGGATTCATAAGTCCGGACACCCGCCTATTAAGCAACGTTATTTGTCAAGTGCCGTTTTCTGGACTATGTTCGGTCCAGATCGGGCGACTTGATCACGTTTTGATCAACCCGATCTGGCGTTAAGGGTGCTTTATCGGGGTTAGGGGCTGTTAGGCAATTGACCACAGGGGGTTAGTCGTGAAAACGACGGCATGGCGTATGTCGGCCTTGCCCGTGCTCGCCGGGCTCATGTTCGCGGCGAACGCACAGGCGCAAGACCAGGGGACGTGTCCTCAGCTGCCCGCCAGCTCGGGGCTGATCTGGGAATACAAGGGCAGTGGCGGAGCCGACTTCTGTCGGGCGCTGCGCGAAGACGGGTCTGAAGCCTTCGGCCTGTACATCTCGTCGAAATCACCGTTCTCGCCCAAGCGCGGCAACCGTGCCGAGCAAGGCGTGATCGATGGCCAGAGCATGTACTGGTACAAGGGCGAAGTAGCGATCAAGCCTGACGTGCAGGTACGCGAAACGCTGCTCGAGCTGCCCGACGGCCGCATGGCGCACATCTGGCTGCAGGCCAGCGATGCGCAGCTCGGCAACTCGATCATGCTTGCGCAGTCGATCCGCTTCCCGGCGACGCGACTGAGCAGCAAGTAAGCATTGGCAGGTAGCCGCGGCGCTGGCCGCGGCTCGCGGGTGCGTGCGCGCCTGCAGATTTCCCTCCCGGTCGACCCCTGGCGCCTACACGGCGCCCGCACTTCTCCTTCCCCTAAGATAGGCCGGCCCCGCCTTGCGGCAGGGCCAGAAGACTGCATCAGCACCGCCCGGGCGGATCGTTGGCAGCAAGGCCCGGGTTTCCGTCACTTCGCAAGGAAGGAACTGGAGGCAGCATGATCAAGCGTCTTGGGGCAGAGTTCATCGGTACGTTCTGGCTGGTACTGGGCGGTTGCGGCAGTGCGGTGCTGGCGGCCAACTTTGGCGGCGATGGCAATCCGCTGGGAATCGGATTTCTCGGCGTGGCGCTCGCATTCGGCCTGACGGTGCTGACCGGCGCCTATGCGCTCGGCCACATTTCCGGCGGTCACTTCAATCCGGCGGTGAGCTTCGGCCTGTGGGCCGGTGGTCGCTTCCCGGCACGCGATCTTCTTCCGTACATCATTGCGCAGGTCCTCGGCGGCCTGTTTGCCGGTTTCATCCTCTGGCAGATCGCCAGCGGCACTGCCACGTTCGCGGTCGATCCCAATGCGGCCGGTGCGTTCGCCAGCAACGGCTACGGGTCGCATTCGCCGGGTGGCTATTCGGTCGCGGCGGCGTTCCTGTGCGAAGTCGTGATGACGGCGATGTTCCTGGTGGTGATCCTGGGGGCCACCCATCCGCGCGCACCGGCGGGCTTCGGGCCGCTGGCGATCGGCCTGGCGTTGACGCTGATCCACCTGATCAGCATCCCGGTCACCAACACCTCGGTGAACCCGGCGCGCTCGACGGGCGTGGCGGTGTTCGCCGGCGCCACGGCCATCGCGCAGTTGTGGCTGTTCTGGGTGGCGCCGATCATCGGCGGCCTGCTCGGCGGCGTGATCTATCGCTGGCTGGGGGATGACGGGCAGCGTTGAGTACAGTTCCTGGGAAGACAAACGGGCCGTGATGCGGCCCGTTTGTTTTTTGCGCAGGGCAACGTCGCTGGTTCCCCGCTTAGAACCGGCCTTCCTGGAAGTCCACGAAGGCCTGCATGATCTGCTCCTTCGTGTTCATCACGAACGGGCCATAACGCGCCACCGGCTCACGCAGCGGACGCCCCGCGACCAGGATCACACGCACGCCCCTGATGCCCGCCCGCAACTTGAACACGCGGCCACCGTTGAGCACCGCCAGCTGCTGCGTCGACAACGGCCGCGCATCGTCGCCCTCGCCGATCGTGCCCTCGCCTTCGAAGGCATAGGCGAACGCGTTGTGGCCATCAGGCAACTCGTACTGCCACGCGGCACCCGCCGCCAGCTCGATGTCGAGATAGACCGGATCCGTGGCCGGCTGCTGGATCGGACCGGCGACATCGCCGATGCGACCGGCGATCAGCTTCACGTTCACACCCGGCGAAGGCTGCAACTGCGGAATGCGGTCCGGCGCGAATTCCTGGTACTGCGGCTGCGCCATCTTCTCGCTCGCCGGCAGGTTCACCCACAACTGGAAACCGCGCATGCGGCCCTCGTGCTGCTCGGGCATTTCCGAATGCACCAGGCCGCGACCGGCCGTCATCCACTGCACGCTGCCGGGCACCAGAACCCCCTCGTTGCCGTGGTTGTCCTTGTGGCGCATGCGCCCGTCGAGCATGTAAGTGACCGTCTCGAAGCCGCGGTGCGGATGGTCGGGGAAGCCGGCGAGGTAATCCTCCGGCTTGTCCGTGCCGAACTCGTCGAGCATCAGGAACGGATCGAGCATGTCCAGCTGCGGCGTGCCGATGACGCGTGTCAGGCGTACGCCGGCGCCGTCGGAGGCCGGCATGCCGCGGATCACGCGACCGATGCGGGCGAAGTCCTGGCTGATGTCGGGATGGCTCATGGCGTACTCCGGATTACGGTTGACTGCCCGTCAATGTCGGGTGCGGGCGGCGCGGCCGCCAGCATCGCCGATGGAACGATCCATTACAGCGCGCCAGTGGCCAGGCCCGACTCAAGCGCGGCGGCTGAAGACGTAGACCGTGGCCGGCGGCACGTTGAGCAGGACGAACTCGCCGCGCTCCACCTCCAGCCCCAGCTCCTCGACCACCTCGGCGGCCACCGGCGACTGCGGACCGTAGGTGAACTGCAGGAAGCGACCGCCATCGCGCAGGCAGTCGAACGACGCCTGCAGGATTTCGCGCTGGGTGGCGCGCGGCATGCTCAGGAAGCCCAGGCCCGACACGATCGCATCGGCCGGTCCGTCGGCGAGCCAGCCGTCGGCCGTGGCGAGCTGCACCAGGTCGCGGGCATCGCCGAGCACGATGCGCACCTGCGGGAAGCGCGTGCGCAGGTGCGCATGCAGTTCCTCGTTGAGTTCCAGCACCATCAGCTCGCGACCGAGGATGCCGCGCGCCAGCAGCGCGCGCGTGATCGCGCCGGTGCCTCCGCCCAGTTCAATGACCCGGCGCGCACCCTCGGGCAATGCGGCGACCATCGCCGCGGCCAGGTCGCGACCCGAGGGCGTCACCGCCGCGGTGCGGGCGGGATTGCGCAGCCACTGCCGGAAGAACGTCCACGAACCTTTCGGGAGCGTCAGCCGGCGCATGGGGTTGTCTCAGGCAGGCCGCCGAAGGCGCCAGCAACGATGGATGCGGGCATCGCGCTCGAAGTCGGGCGGGATGGTCTGGGCGCTGATGTCGACGCATTGCGCGAACTGGGCGATGGCGGCCTCGTCCAGGCGGAAGCGGCGGAAGTTGTTGGAGAAGTACAGCACGCCACCGTCGGCCAGGCGCTCGACCGCTGCGCGCAGCAGGCGCACGTGTTCGGCCTGGACATCGAAGTCTTCGGCGCGCTTGGAATTGGAGAACGTCGGCGGGTCGCAGAAGATCAGGTCGTACTGCTGCGTGTCGGCTTCCAGCCAGGTCAGCGCGTCGGCCTGCACCAGGCGGTGGCGGGTGCCGCCGACATTGTTCTCGCGCAGGTTGTCGGCGCACCACTCCAGGTAGGTCGCCGACAGATCGACGGTGGTGGTGCTGCGGGCACGTCCGACCGCGGCATGCACGGTGGCCGCGCCGGTGTAGCCGAACAGGTTGAGGAAGCGCGTGTCCTCGGCTTCGCCGGCGATGCGCAGGCGCATCGGCCGATGGTCGAGGAACAGGCCGGTGTCGAGGTAATCGAACAGGTTCACGCGCAGGCGCGCATCGCCTTCGCGCACGGTCACCAGTTCGCCACGCGAATCGAACTGCCCGTACTTGCTGCCGCCCTTGCCGCGGGCGCGGGTCTTCAGGGCGACGTTCTCGCGCGGCACGGCGAACACGTCGCGCGCCGCCGCCAGCAGTTCGTTCAGTCGCTTGCGCTGTACCGCTTCCGGGATGTCTGCCGGCGCGGCGTATTCCTGCACGTGCAGGAAGGTGCGCGGCGTGGCTTCGTCGGTGACGTAGACGTCGATCGCCGCCGAGTACTCGGGCAGGTCGGCGTCGTAGGCGCGGTAACAGCTGACGTGCTCGCGCTCACGCCAGGACTTGAGCTTGCGGATGTTCTTGCGCAGGCGGTTGGCGACCATCTGCGCGCCTTCCGACAACGTCGGCGCCGGCTCGTCGGCCGCGCGCTCGCGCTGCGGCGGCGCCACCGGGTCGCAGACGATCAGCGTGCATTCGATCGCACCGTTGAACAGCTGGTACTTCTTGCCCGCGCGCAGGCCGGTGGCGCGCGCCAGTTCGGCGTCGCCGCAGAGCAGGCTGGCACGCCAGGCCGGCACGGTGCGCTTGAGGCCGTCGCCGAGGGCGCGGTAGAGCGCGGCGTCGGCGGCCAGGCGGGCGTCGTAGGGCGGGTTGCAGACGACCAGGCCACTGGCGGCGCCGACATCGGAAGGCAACGACACCGGGTCCCCGCCTTCGCGGGGATGACGGGTGGCGGGCGCTTCGAGCGAGCGGACGTCGCCCACGCGCCAGTCGATCACGCCGGCCAGGCCGGCCAGCACCGCGTTGTCCTGCGCGGCGCGGATCGCGTGCGGATCCAGGTCGCTGCCGAAGAACACCGGACGCAATGCATTCATGCCGGCGGCTTCGCGCGCGCGGGCGGCGTCCACCAGCTGTTGCCACGACGACGCGTCGAAGCCGAGCCAGCGCGTCGGCACGCCGTTGCCGTGGCGCTGCAGGCCGGGTGCCACATCGGCCGCCATCAGCGCGCCTTCGATCAGCAGCGTGCCGCTGCCGCACATCGGGTCGAGCAGCGCGCCGCCGGCCGCGTAGACCTTCGGCCACTGGCCGCGCATCAGCACCGCGGCGGCGAGGTTTTCCTTCAGCGGTGCCTCGCCCTGCTTGCTGCGCCAGCCGCGGCGATGCATCGGGCCGCCGCCGAGGTCGATCGAGACGATCGCGCGGCCCTTGCGCACGACCAGGTTCAAACGCAGGTCGGGCGCTTCGACATCGACGTCGGGGCGCGAGCCGGTGCGCGCGCGCATCACGTCGACCACGGCGTCCTTGACCCGCTGCGCGGCGTAGCGCGCATGCGTGATCGCATCGCCCGACACGTGCGCATCGACGGCGACCGTATCGCCCTGCGCCAGATGCTGCGGCCAGTCGATCGCGGCGGCACCGGCGTAAAGCGCATGCTCGTCGGGGCAGTCGAATTCGGCGATCGGCCACAGCACGCGGCTGGCCAGGCGCGACCACAACACTGCGCGCTGCGCATCGAGGGCGCTGCCTTCGACATTGGCACCGGCCATGGCCGCGGTGGCGCGCGTGCAGCCCAGCGCGACGAGTTCGTCGGCGAGCAGGTATTCCAGGCCCTTGCCGCAGCTTGCGAAGAATTTCATGGCTTACAGCACCGAGAGCAGGGAAGCGAAGGCATCGGCGCTGGCGTCGACGTGGTCGGAAAGGCGGTGGCCGTCATTGACCAGGAGCAGGCGGGAACCGCGGGGCTGCGCCCAGGCGACGACGTCGCTGGCCGGGATCAGTTCGTCGTGCCAGCCGTGGATGATCGAGGTCGGCACGGCGGCGGCTTCCAGGCGCGGGGCCGGGCCCATCTTGATCGGCGGCGCCATCAGGAACAGGCCGATGGTCGGCACCTGCAGCGATACCAGTCCGGAAATGTAGGCGCCCAGGCTCGAGCCGGCCAGCACCACCGGGCCCCGCGACGCGGCCGCGCGCGCCAGCTCGAGCAGGCGCTGCAGGCGGCTGTGCACGTCGCCCAGTTCGCTGACGTCGCGGCGTGCATCCAGGTCGGTGAAGTCCGGGCGCTCGTGGCTCCAGCCCAGGCGCTCGGCGACGTCCGCCAGGGCGGTCACCTTGGTGGCGTCGGGCCCGCTCTCGAAACCGTGGGAAAGGATGCAATGTCCGCGCGTGCTGCTCATGGAATTTCTGTTCAGTCCTGCAGTGCGACGACAACGTCGCCGAGGCGGATCGTGCCGCCGTCGAGAATGCGCGCGCACAGGCCGCCATGGCCGCGCATCGCGTTGAAACCGCCGGCGCCGAGCGCGGCTTCCATGCGCGAGCACGGGTCGCAGTCTTCGGTGCCTTCCAGCACGACTTCGCCGATGCGGAAGCGGCGGCCCTTGAGTGCCACCAGGGGCAGCCCGGAGACGACGAGGTTGCGGCGCAGCGTTGCCGGCGCCACGGCCGCATGGCCCGACAGCGCCGCGATCACCGGCAGGTGTTCGGCCTGGATCAGGGTGATGCCGCGCTTGCCGCTGCCGCCGCTGTAGCGGTCGCCGACCAGGCCTGCGCCGGTCTGGGCGAGCACCTGCGCCACCGGTTCCATGGCGACTTCGCGCTTGGGACGCAGGCCGATCCATTCGACCCGGCCGTGGCGCGGCAGCATGGCCATCAATTTGCCGAGCTCGGAGTCGGCGGGAGGGAGCTTCATAAGGGGGATCCGTGCCGGCGGCCAGCAAGGCCCGGCGGGGGCGAATGGTAGCATCCGGCCCCATGTCGCCCGACCTCCAGGCTCCGCCCATCGCCTTCGAACCCCTGCCCTACCAGGCCCGGCTGGAGGCGCGCGCGCTCGACCAGATCGACCTGGTGGTGATCCATTGCACCGAACTGCCGGACCTGGCGATGGCGCGCCGCTTCGGCGAGGAAGTGCTCTACGAAGGCTCGCAGACCGGCAACAGCGGCCACTACTACATCGACCGCGACGGCAGCCTGCACCAGTACGTCGCCCTCGATCGGGTCGCCCACCACGTGCGCGGACATAACCCGCGGGCCATCGGCATCGAGCTGGTCAACCGCGGCCGCTACCCGGACTGGCTGGCCGCGCACCACCAGGCGATGGACGAACGCTATACGCCGGCGCAGATCGAGGCCCTGGTGGCGCTGTTGCGGCACCTGCGGGGCACGCTGCCGTCGCTGCGCCACATCGCCGGCCACGAAGACCTCGACACCACCACGGTTGCCGCCAGCGACGACCCGTCGGTGCAGGTGCAGCGCAAGCGCGACCCGGGGCCGCAATTTCCGTGGGCGCAGGTGATGGCAGCGGTGGACCTGCAACGGTTGGCGTGACGGCCTGGATCCCGGCGTGCGCCGGGATGACGGCGCTTCCCGGGATGACGGAGGCCATCTCGTATACTTCCGACCCGCGTCCCACGAGCTTTCCGCGCATGACCTCACCCGCTTCCGAGCAAGTCGTTCCCGAGCTGGTCGAGCTGCTCTCGCTGGAGCGACTGGAAGACAACCTCTTCCGCGGCCAGAGCCGCGACATCGGTACCAAGTACGTATTCGGTGGCCAGGTGGTCGGCCAGGCCCTGTCGGCGGCGCAGGCGACGATGGTCGAGCCGCGCGGCGCGCATTCGCTGCACGCCTACTTCCTGCGCGCCGGCGACATCGCCGCGCCGATCGTCTACCAGATCGACCGCACCCGCGACGGCGGCAGTTTCTCGGTGCGCCGGATCACCGCGATCCAGCACGGCGAGGTCATCTTCTTCATGGCCGCTTCGTTCCAGCAGGAAGAGCAGTCGGTCGAGCACCAGCTGACGATGCCGGAAGTGCCCAAGCCCGAGGACATCGAACCGACGCCGCCGGTGCCCGAGCACGTGATGGCGACGCTGCCGACCAAGGTCCAGCGCTGGCTGTCGCGGCAGGGGCCGTTCGAGTTCCGCCATGTCTACCCGCGCGACGAGCTCAACCCGCCCAAGCGCCCGCCCTACCAGCAGGTCTGGTTCCGCCTGAGCGAGCGCGTCGGCGACGCGCCGGAACTGCACCGCGCCCTGCTCGCTTACGCCTCCGATTTCCACCTGCTTGGTACCGCGACCTTCCCGCACGGCATCAGCTACTACCAGCCGAACGTGCAGATGGCCTCGCTCGACCATGCGATGTGGTTCCACCGCCCGTTCCGCGCCGACGAATGGCTGCTGTATTCGATCGACAGCCCCAGCGTGCAGAGCAGCCGCGGCCTTGCCCGCGGACAGATCTTCGATCGCGACGGCCGCCTGGTCGCCAGCACCGCGCAGGAAGGCCTGATCCGCGTCGTTCGCGATGCGGCCGCAGCCGCGCAAGTGCCCGCCAAGGAATGACCGGACGATGAGACAGATTTTCAGCAGCCAGCGCCTGGAGAACGTCGAGCAGGTCGCGCAGATGATGCGCGATGCCGACATCGAGGTGCGCATCACCAACGGCCGTTCGTACAAGGGCGGCCGCCGCGGCACCTTCAGCTACAGCGATCCGGGCGGGCCGAAGCCGGCGGTGTGGATCGTGCGCTCGGAAGACCAGGTGCGCGCCCGCGAGATCCTGCGCGAAGCCGGCCTGCTGGAAACCACGCGCGAGAGTTTCGCCGGCCCCAGCTTCCGCTTCGAGCCCGAAACCCAGGGCCGCTCGGCGCAGCAGTCGCGCATGTTGCGGATCAAGCTGGTGCTGATGGCGGGCATCGTCATCGTCGGCGGCCTGGTGATCATGCACGCCGTCAACCTCGACATCGCCAACGAGGCGCTCAAGGAGCATCCGCTCGACGGCTCCACGGCGGCCATCCCGCAGCCGCTGGCGGCGGCGGTGTTCGCCCAGGAGTTGCCGAAGACGCGCCTGGACGTGCTGTGCCTGGGCGTCGACGGCAAGGACGCGCCGGACACGCTCATAAAAGCGCTGCAGCAGTCCGGCCAGCGCGTGGTGCCGCAGTCCGCCTGCGTGCGCAATCCCAACGACGAGGTCGGCAGCCAGCATCGCGCCAGCGGCGCGCCGGCCCTGATCGTCGATGTCCGCGCCTTCCGCCCGCAGAAGCGCGATGCCACCCACGACGACGCGATCACCGGCGTGGTCGAGTACAGCGCCTACCACCACCGCATGTCGGCGTCGTACAAGACGCTGGAAGTGACGCAGGTGGCGGGGGGCGGCTGGAAGGTCGTGCGCACCCTCAAGCACGTCTCGATGTAACCGGGCCAAAAAAAACCCGCGCCGCGGAGACTCGGCACGGGTAGTTGGGATTCACGGGACAGCCAGCGCGTTGTTGTGTCTCTGTCGACCGCGCCCGGCCGGGGAAGTTCAATGGCGCGGCGAGTGCTGCAGGTCGGCCCGGGTCAGGTAGCCGTCGCGGTCCTCGTCCATGAACGCAAAGCCCTTGCTCAGCTGGGGCATCTTCTCGCTGACCTCCAGTTTGCTCAGCTTGCCGTCGTGGTTGAGGTCGGCGTCGGCGAAGCGCTCTTCCGCCTGCTTGGCGCGTTCGGCTTCGCGCTGCGGGCGCATCTTCTCGTGGTAGCTGCGCAGCTCGCTGCGGACCACGTAGCCGTCGCGGTTGCCGTCGATCTGGTCGAAGCTCCTGGCAAGCCAGGGCATCGACGACGCTTCGGTCTTGCTGACGCGGCCATCGCCGTCGGTGTCGGAATTGATCAGCCCGCTCATGCCTCCGCCATGCCCGCGGCCCTTGCCGCCGTGATGCGGACGCTCGGAGCGATCGAGCTTGCCGTCCTTGTTGCTGTCGAGCTGGTCGAACTTCGCCGCCAGGCGCGGGCTGGCCGCCGCCTCGTTGCGATCGACCACACCATCGTTGTTGACGTCGAGTTTCGGACGCGAGGCGCGGGTGTTGGCGTCGGTGGCGGTGCTGGCGCCCGTCTGGGTCGCGGCCAGTGCGGTGCCTGCGGTAATGACCGCGGCAATCGCCACGGCGAGCACGGCGGACAGGGAATTGCGCTGCTTCATGGGTGGAGCTCCTGCGGTTGGCGTCGGTTGGCGCCGATGACCAGATCAACGCCCGGGCACCGTCGTGGTTGACAGCAGGCGGGCCGCGTTCAGTCGCGCGACAGCGTTTTCCTCACGCGCCACGGCGCTATGCTGGCGCCATGGGCACCGAACCGCAGGACAGCGACGATCTCCGCCTGTTCCACACCGGCGAGCACGCCTGTGGCTACTGGCCCGAGCGCGTCGCCCGCGACCTCGTGCTCGACCCGCGCGACCCGCGCCTGCGGCAGTGGTACCCGCACGCACTGGGCTGGGGGTTCCGCCGCTCCGGCGACATCGTCTACCGCCCGCACTGCGCCGGGTGCCGCGCCTGCGTGGCGGTGCGCATCCCGGTCGACCGCTTCGTCCCCGACCGCAGCCAGCGCCGTTGCCTGGCCCGCAACGCCGGTGTCGAGATGCGGGTGCTGCCAACCCAGCGCACCGCCGAGCAACTGGCGCTGTACCGCCGCTACCTGGCCGCCCGCCACGCCGGCGGCGGCATGGACGGCCACGGCGCGACCGAATTCGACCAGTTCCTGATCGGCAGCTGGAGCGAGGGGCGGTTCCTGGAGCTGCGCGAGGCGTCCTCGCACGGCCCCGGCAAGCTGCTGGCCGTGGCGGTGACCGACGTCACCGAGGCAGCGCTGTCGGCGGTCTACACCTTCTACGACCCTGATCTCGCCGATCGCGGCCTGGGCACGCTGGCGATCCTGCACCAGCTGGAATGGGCGCGGCGCGAGCGCCGTCGCCACCTCTATCTGGGCTACTGGATCCAGGGCCATCCGAAGATGGACTACAAGCGCCGCTTCCGCCCGCTGGAGGCCTTCGACGGCCGCGACTGGCACGACCTGCCGCCGGCCTGATCGTGTCATTGCCGTCGCGCGCCGGCATGACATCATCGCGCGATGAACAGACTCCCTCTCCTCGTTTGCGCCTGCCTGTCACTGCTTTCCGCCTGCACGCAGGTGAACATCAAGGGCGATCCCCAAGCCTGGGTCAAATCGATGGAACACGACACGACCCTGCGCGTGGCGACCTACAACACCTCGCTCTACGACGACCAGGACGGCGGACTGGTCCGGCGCCTGCAGGCAGATGATCCCGGCGCGCGCAAGATCGCCGCCGTGCTCCAGCGTGTGCGCCCGGATCTGGTGCTGTTGAACGAGTTCGACTACGACGCCCAGGGCGCCGCCGCCGACCTGTTCCAGCACGACTACCTCGAAGTGGCCCAGCCCGGCGGCGGCGAACCGCTGAAGTACCCGTACCGCTACCTCGCCCCAGTCAACACCGGCGTGCCCAGCGGGCTCGACCTCGACGGCAATGGCGAAGCCGGCGGCAGTGGCCGCAACCGTGGCAACGACGCCTGGGGTTACGGCCTGCATCCGGGCCAGTACGGCATGCTGGTGCTGTCGCGCCATCCGATCGACGCCGCACAGGTGCGCACCTTCCAGTTGCTGAAGTGGAGCGCGATGCCCGGGGCATCGCAGCCGCGCGACCCGGCCAGCGGCAAGCCCTGGTACCCCACCTCGATCTGGTCGCAACTGCGGCTGTCGTCGAAGTCGCACTGGGACGTTCCCGTGCGCACGCCCGCGGGCACCGTGCATTTCCTGGTGTCGCACCCGACGCCGCCGGTGTTCGATGGCCCGGAGGATCGCAACGGGGTGCGCAACGCCGACGAGATCCGGTTGTGGCGCGAGTACCTGTCGTCGCCGAACGCGTCCTGGTTGTGCGACGACCAGGGCCATTGCGGCGGGCTGCCCGCGGACGCGCGCTTCGTCATCGCCGGCGACCTCAACAACGACCCGGCCGATGGCGACGGCCACCACGATGCGATCGTGGAGCTGCTCGAACACCCGCGCGTGGCGCGTTACGCGACGCCGCGAAGCGAAGGCGCGGTGGAAGTGGGCGCACGCTACGCAAGCGCCGGCATCGTCCGCCGCGGCGCAGCGGCGCACGCCACCGGCGACTTCGGCCCCAAGGCCGGGACGATGCGACTGGATTACGTGCTGCCGTCGGTAGGGTTCAGCGTGGAAGGCAGCGGCGTGTTCTGGCCGGCTGCGGCGCAGCCGGAAGCGGCCATCGCCGATGGCAGCGACCACCACCTGGTGTGGGTGGACGTGGCGATGGCGCCGCGCTGACGGTCAAACCTTCGGCGGCAGCTTCGCCATCACCGGCGTGACCGGGTCGACCATCGGCCTGGGAATCTCCACCGGCGCATGCACGGTCTGTGCAGATGCCAATGCCGTCGGCGGCACGGCCACCGCGTCGGCTTCGGACGGGGGCGCCACCACGCGCGGACCGAATCCGAACACGCCATCGCTGCGCGCCGACACGATCATCCGCACCATGTTGGCCGGCACCATCAACTCCACCGCGATCGCGTTGCCCTCGGCGGTGCGGCCCTCGATGGTCATCTCGATCAGTGCGCCGCCAGTGTCGATCGAATTGCACAGCACGTGCGGCCCGCTGGGGCCGTCGTGCATGTAGGGGCGAATGGCCTCACCGAGCGCTTCCAGCGCCTGCGGGTAGAGGAACACGGCGTAACCCTGGGTCTCGTCGAGCATGTCGGGTTCCTCGGAAGGGAGCGGTCAGCGCAGGTCGATCTGCAGTGCGGCGGCGGCACGTCGTGCGCGTTCGCGTGCCGTGTCGATGTCGTCCGCCAGCGCCAGCGTCACCGCAACGCGGCGGTGACCTTCGACGCGCGGCTTGCCGAACAGGCGCAGCTGCGTGTCGGATTGCGCCAGCGCCGCATCGACGCCATCGAACACCGGCACGCCATGGCCCGTCGCCAGCACCGCGCACGACGCCGACGGCCCGTACTCGCGGATCGACGGCACCGGCAATCCGAGGATTGCCCGCGCATGCAGTGCAAACTCGCTCAAGTCCTGCGAAGCCAGCGTGACCAGGCCAGTATCGTGTGGCCGCGGTGAGACTTCGCTGAACCAGACGTCGTCACCCTTCACGAACAATTCCACGCCGAACACGCCCCAGCCACCGAGGTCGTCGGTGATCGTGCGGGCGATGCCCTGCGCGCGCGCCAGCGCCTTGGTCGACATCGGCTGCGGCTGCCAGCTCTCGCGGTAGTCGCCGTCGCGCTGCAGGTGGCCGATCGGCGCGCAGAACGTGGTGCCGCCGACGTGGCGCACCGTCAGCAGGGTGATTTCGTAATCGAAGTCGACGAAGCCTTCGACGATCACGCGACCGGCGCCGGCGCGACCGCCGGTCTGCGCGTACTCCCAGGCCTTGTCGATGCTGTCGGCATCGCGCACCAGGCTCTGGCCCTTGCCCGACGACGACATCACCGGCTTGACCACGCACGGCAGGCCGATGGTGGCGACGGCGGCGCGGTAGTCCTCGAGCGTGTCGACGAACTTGTACGGCGAGGTCGGCAGGCCCAGCGTCTCGGCGGCGAGGCGGCGGATGCCTTCGCGGTCCATGGTCAGGCGTGCGGCGCGCGCGGTCGGGATCACCCGCGTCTGCGTGCCGCGTTCGCCGAACTCGCGCTCGAGGTCGACCAGAGTCTGGGTGTGGATCGCCTCGATCTCCGGCACGATCAGGTGCGGTCGCTCCAGTGCGACCAGTGCGCGGATCGCGGCGCCGTCGAGCATGTCGAGGACATGGCTGCGGTGCGCCACCTGCATCGCCGGTGCATCGGCGTAACGGTCGGCGGCAATGACCTCCACCCCGAACCGCTGCAGTTCGATCGCCACCTCCTTGCCGAGCTCGCCGGAACCGAGCAGGAGCACGCGGAACGCATGCGGGGACAGGGGAGTGCCAAGGGTGATCATGTGCGGTCCGGGCGGAGGGCTGGCCGTCAGTTTATGGGGATGAGGTGAAAAGGTCTGCACGCGCAGTTTGGCGTCGTCGCCTTTGTCGGGCTGCAAAACGCATGCCATCCTGTGCCGATGTCCGGCCCCGCCCCCGCCCCCGCAGCCGCGCAACGAATCGCCCCCGCCCTGGCATGCGCGGTCGCCCTCGCCTGTGCGTTGGCGCTGGCCGGCTGTGGCGATGAACGCCCGGCACCCGTCGAGGCCGATCGCGGCACTCATCTCGCCGGTGTCATGCTCGACCCGCAACTGGACGAGATCAGCGGCATGGCGGCGTCGCGTCGCCACCGCGACGTGCTGTGGATGCTCGATGACGGCGGCAATCCCGAGCGGCTGTTCGCGGTCAGCACCAGTGGCACGCGCCTGGCCACGCTGCGCGTGGAAGGCGTGACCAAGACCGACTGGGAGGACATGGCGTCGTTCCAGCTCGACGGCCGCAACTACCTGCTGCTCGCCGACACCGGCGACAACGGTGGCCTGCGCCGCAGCCTGCAGTTGCACATCGTCGAGGAACCGGCGCGGATCGAGAACGCGCGCCTGCGACCGGCGTGGTCGATCGCGTTCCGCTGGCCCGACGGCGCGCGCGATTGCGAAGCGGTCGCGGTCGATGCGGAAAGCCGCCAGGTGCTGCTGATCACCAAGAAGCGGCAACCGCCGGAGCTGTTCTCGCTGCCGCTGCATCCGCGCGGCACCACGCTGCAGACCGCGCACAAACTCGGCACGCTGGCCGGCGTGCCGCAGGCCGACGCCAATGCGCTGCGGCGCAATCCGCAGCGCGCGCGCCTGGACAGCCAGGTCACCGCCGCCGACCTGTCGCCCGACGGGCGCACGCTGGCGGTGATGACGTATCGCTGGTTGCTGCTCTACCCGCGCCGCGCCGGTGAAGATTGGGGCCAGACCGTCGCGCGCGCGCCCAGGTTCGAACCGCTGCCCTGGCTGCCGCAGGCCGAAGCGCTGGCGTGGAGCCCGGACGGTCGCCATCTGTATGCCACCGGTGAGTTCATCCCGGCGCCGCTGTACCGCATCACGCCGGGCTGATCCGACAGCCACCACACCTTGAAAGAGGACCCCGCCATGAGCCAACGCTGGACCTACGAAGTCGTGGAAATCGTGCCGAGGATGCTCGGACCTGCCGTCAGCGAGCGCCTGCAGGAAGAACTCAATCGCCTCGGCGAGGATGGCTGGGAACTGGTCTCGGTGATGGCTGTCACGCCGTTTGATCATCTGCGTGCCGTGTTGAAGCGGCCTGCCTGAATGGACATGGCGGGGGGGCTGGCGGTGTTTCCGGGTGCGCTGCGCTTACCCGGGCTACGGCGGGGTTTCGCGGACGTGGCATCGGCTGGCGCGGGCCGCTAACCTGCACGCCATGCGCGGCCAGCCCCGAATCCTGATCAACACGCCGGAGATCGAACTCTGGCCGGGCGGCCTGCTGCGCGCGCGCAGCAATTTCGATGCACGGGCACTGGCCCGCGCCCGCCACGTGCTGCGCCGCAAGCGCGATGGCCAGTACCTCGCCGTCGACCTGCCCGAAGGCCTGCTGGCGCTCGTTCCGCACCTGCGCCGCGAGCCGGGGCTGGATGCCGCGCTGGACGCCATCGATGCCCCGCCTGCGCACCTGCGCGCCGGCATCGAGCACGTCCGCGAACTGCCGCTGGACCGACTCGAGGAACGCCTGCATTCGCTCGGCCTGGATGGCGAGTACGGGGAACGTACCGGCCTGGAGCTGGTCGCCGAACCGGACTGGCTCGCCTTCGCCGGATGGGATCGCTATCGCCGGCCGCTGTGGCTGCATGTGCAGGCCGCGCGCGCGTGGTCGCACCTGCGCGAAGCGGCGCTGCGCGACGAGGTGGTGCTCGAAGCCATCTCCGGTTACCGCAGCCACGACTACCAGCTCGGCATCTTCGAACGGAAGCTCGGCCGCGGCCTGAGCGTCGAGGAGATCCTCACCGTCAACGCCGCGCCGGGTTACAGCGAGCACCATTCCGGCCTGGCACTGGACATCGGCGCGCCGGACGAGCCTCCGGCCGAGGAATCGTTCGAAGCCACGCCCGCATTCGCCTGGTTGCGCGACAACGCCGAAGGATTCGGTTTCGTGATGAGCTACCCGCGCGACAACCCGCACGGCATCGTCTACGAACCCTGGCACTGGCGCTACGAGGCAAGCCCGACGCCATGACCTTGCGCACGCTTGCCGACGGCAGTGCCCAGCACGACAACAACTTCAACCTGATCCGACTCATCGCCGCCTGGCTGGTGATCTACGGGCATTCGTGGCCGGTCACCGCCAGCGAGGGCTCCGACCTGCTGTCGCAGGTGGTGCAGATCAAGTTCGCCGGCGGGATCGCGGTGGACATGTTCTTCGTCATCAGCGGTTTCCTGATCGCCAGCAGCGTCGAACGCAACCCGCTGCCGCAGTACCTTGCGGCGCGCGTGCTGCGCATCTTCCCCGCGCTGGTTGTGTGCGTGGTATTGAGCGTGTTCGTGCTCGGGCCGCTGCTGACGACCTCGCCCGACTACTGGACCTCGGCCGGCACCTGGAAGTACCTGTGGAAGAACATCGCGTTGCAGCGGACGCAGTACTTCCTGCCGGGCGTGTTCGAGACGCTGCCGATCAAGGCCATCAACGGCTCGCTGTGGACGCTGCCGATCGAGTTCCGGCTGTACCTGTTGCTGGCCGTGCTGGCCTTCGTGCGCCTGTTCCGGCGCGGCCGCTTCACCGTGTTCTGCGTGCTGGCGCTGGTGGCGGCGATCGTGCGCTACGGCGGCCAGTCGCTGACGCCCGAGAAGATCAACCTGCTGTGGTGCACGGCGTACTTCCTCACCGGCAGCCTGGCCTGGCACCACCGCGGGCGCATCCCGCTGTCGTGGCCGCTGCTGGCGGCCCTGCTGGTGGTGGCCGCGTTGCTGCGCGGCCATCAGTATTACTTCCTCGCCTACTTCGTCGCACTGAGCTACACCACGCTGTTCCTCGCGTACGTGCCGAAGCTGCCGGTGATCCGCCAGCACGATATTTCCTACGGCATCTACCTGTACGGCTGGCCTTCGCAGCAGCTGGTCCAGCTGTACTCGCCGGGCGGCGCCGTGCACAACATGCTGTGGGCGACGCTGCTGGCCGGCACCCTGGCAACGCTGTCATGGCGGTTCGTGGAGGCCCCGGCGCTGCGCCTGAAGAAGCGCTTCGGCCCGCGCCCGGCGAAGCCGATGCCCGTCCCCACTACCACGACGCCCTCGCCCGCCAGCGCGGAGGAGTGAGCAGCCAGCCACTGCCTGCCGCGTTGACGGTGCGGTCGCGGCTTATTCCCGGTCGAGGGTGATGCGCACGCCCTTGGCGGTCTTCTGGGTGATGGTCAGCTCGAAGTTGGCGTCGCCGTGGTGCTTCTTGACCAGCACATCCTCGCCATCGTCGACCTCCACCCGGTAGCTGTCGCCGAGCTTGGCGCGCAACTGGTCGCGGATCAGGCGGGCGATGTGGTTCTCGCCGGCATCCTTGGGGATGGCGACGGACACATCGATCGCAGGCTCCTTCACCGGGGCGATATGGAAGGCGACGATGCCATCACTGTCGGCGTCGCTGCTGACCTGGATGCGCCACTTGTTGGAGGGGCTGGCCAGGGCGATCGCGGATGCGCACAACAGCACCCAGGAGGCCACCATCGTCCACTTCTTCGGGGCGCTTCGATCCTGCACTTGCATGGCACACCTCCCTCGTCGGCATGGGGGCCCATCTTCCAACAGGGCGCGTCAAGACGATCTTGATGCGGCACGGTCGGTGCGGCCCCGTCAGTCCTGCGAGCGCCGGGGCGGTGTCTTTGCCGGGCTGTCCAGGTCGGCGATCTTCCACAGGTACAGGCTGGCGTAGGTCCGGAACGGACCCCAGCGTTCGCCGATGGCCGCCAGTTCCTTCGGCGACGGCATGGCGTCCAGGCCATCCACCGACTGGGCGCCCTTGCGGATGCCCAGGTCGTCGACCGGCAGCACGTCCGGGCGGCCGAGCCGGAACATCAGCATCATCTCGACCGTCCAGCGGCCAATGCCGCGCACGGGCACCAGCGCGGCGATGATCGCGTCGTTGTCCATGACGCTCATGCGGCGCAGGTCGGGAATCTCCCCGCGCGCCTCGCGCGCGGCGAGGTCGCGCAGCGCTAGCGACTTGTTGCCGGACACGCCGCAGGCACGCAGCGCCGCATCATCGATGCGGCCCAGCGTGTCGCAGTGGAAACGCGTGCTGTTGATCGCCGCCTCGACGCGACCGACGATCGTCGCCGCCGCCTTGCCGCTGAGCTGCTGGTAGAGGATCGCGCGCGCCAGCGCATCGACCGGATCGAAGGACTTGCGCCAGCGCGGATCCGGAGCCAACGGCCCGATCCGGCGCATCCAGCGGGCCAACCTGCGATCGACCTTGAGCAGGTGGGCATGCGCCGCGGCGGTGTCGAACCCGCGCGAATGGCGAGGCATGTCAGCCCCTCAGCGCATCGGCCGCATACAGCAGCCAGGCCAGGATCATCAGCGTGCCGCCGAACGGCGCCAACGCCGTGGATGTGCCCATGAGGACGGCCGCAGCCAGGCTGCCGGAGAACAGCAACGTACCGAGCAGCAATGCCGCGAGCGCCACCCGCGCGAGGTTCCGCCGCAGATGCGGCGCCAGCGCTGCGAGCGCGATGCCATGGCCGAACGCGAACAACGCCGCGCTGTACAGACGATGCTGCGCGCCCGCATCGACGGCGTGCGCCGCGTACGCAGACAGGGCGACGGCCACGGCCGCCAGCACGGCGCCGGAGGCGGTCAGTAGACGAACGGGAAGCGCGGAGGCATTGGCATTCATGTGCGAGCGGACCGTTGGATGCCACGGCACGATATCAGCGGGCAACGCCACCCCAAAACAAAACGCGCCGCGGAAATCCGCGGCGCGTCCTGGTTTTCAGCAGTAGCGTCTAGCGCAAGTCTTACTTGACCGCCCAGAACACGTCGTACTCGCCGTCCTCGGTGAAGCCGGCAGCGACGCCGCCCTTCCACGACTCGTACGGACGCTCGACGGTCTCGTAACCGTGGGTCAGCGCCCAGCCACGCAGCGCGTCGCGGACCTTCGCCAGGTTGGCCATGTGGCCCTTGAAGCCCGGCACCACGGCGACCTTCGCCGGCTCGTTGTAGACGGCCACGACCGGACCTTCCACCTTCACGTCGAGCTTGACCGTGTCGTCGGTCGAACCGACCTTGCGGACCGGCTGGGCGACGTCGAAGGAGTAGATGTCCGAACCGAACTCGTTGGTGACGATGCGGACCGGACCGGCCGGCTCAAGGCCGTTGGCGGCCATGACCTTCTTGATCCACTCCTGGTTGCTGTTGATCTGGCCCATCACCTTGTCGTTGGTGCGCTCGACGGCAGCGCTCACGACCAGCAGGTTCTCGGCCGGACGATCGACCAGCTTCGGCGCCTTCGACGGATCGTCCTTGCTCAGCTCGGCGTAGTCGTAGTTCGGCACGGCGGCGAGCATGTTGCTCAGGCGGCCCAGGCCCATCTTCATGTCTTCGCCGACGTTGCTGCTGACATACAGGCCAGCGTAACGACCGATCAGGTTCCAGCCGTAGTCGACGTCGTAGGTCTGCGTGATCTCGACGTTACGACCACCGCGGCCGGTCGGCTTCAGGGTGAAGGCAGTGCGCTTGTTCCTGCCCGGCTCGATGTCGGTCAGGGCATAGGCAACCTTCTTGCCCGGGACGCTCTCGGTGATTTCCCAGCTGCCCTGGCGCAGACCCTTCTCCTTGGAGTCGTAGTCCATGCGGGCGCCGACGCCCGAAACCGGGCCGGAGAACTTCAGCTGCATCTTCGGATCGCGCAGGACCAGCGGGTTCCAGTCCTTGAAGCGGCGCAGGCTGTTGAGGGTGTCGAAAACAATCGTAACTTTGCGGTTGGTTTCAACCGAGTGCTGCAAATGACGGCTCGACGGCAGCGCGATACCTACGATGAGGAACAGCGCGGCGACGATCGCCAAGGAAATCAAAATCTCGATCAGACGGGTCATTCAGGTTTCTCCGAGGGCCGGCACCCGGTCGGACCGGGACACAGACCCGCAATCGTATCAAGGAAGCTGCGGGCGGTGTAGGCGCCAAATCAGGCAACTGGCGGCAATGCGGCTCGCCCCCCGCCTGAGGGGGCGTCCGCCGACGGGGCCCGGAGCCCCTGCCAGCGCGATCCGGGACCGCCTCAGACCAGCTGCAACTCGAATGCCTTCAGCACGGCGCGGGTGCGGTCGCGCACGCCCAGCTTGGACAGGATGTTGGAGACGTGGTTCTTGATCGTGCCCTCGGCCACGCCCAGCGAATTGGCGATCTCCTTGTTGGAGAAGCCACCGGCCATCAGGCGCAGGATCTCGGTTTCGCGTTCGGTCAGCGGATCGGGACGATCGAGGCTGACGAAATCGTTGCGCATGTGCTCCAGCCCGGACAGCAGGCGCTGGGTCACCGCCGGCTGCATCAGCGAGCCACCGTCGGCCACTGCCTGGATGGCGCTGACCAGTTGCTCCAGCGACACGTCCTTGAGCAGGTAACCCTTGGCACCGGCCTTCAGTCCGGCCAGCACCAGCTGGTCGTCGTCGAAAGTCGTCAGGATGATCGTCGGCGGCAGGCTGTTGGTGCGCGCCAGTGCCTGCAACGCCTCCAGGCCCGACATCACCGGCATGCGCATGTCCATCAGGACCACGTCGGGCTTGATCTGCGGAATCAGCTCCACCGCATGACGGCCGTCGCCGGCCTCGCCCACCACTTCGATGCCTTCGGCCAGCGACAGCAGGGAACGAACGCCCTGCCGCACCAGTGTCTGGTCGTCGACTATCAACACACGGATCATGCGATGACTCCTTCACAGGCAGCGGCTGCCGCCGCCGAGGCCGGCAGCGTCAGGTGCAGGCAAAAGCCTGCTTCCGGCCGGGTTTCGATTCTAAGGTCGCCGCCGTGTTGCTGCAGCCGTTCGCGCATGCCGCGAAGGCCGTTGCCGGCGACGAAAGTGTCCGCACCATGGCCATCGTCGCGCGCGCTCATCACGATGCAATCGCTGCGGCGGCCGGCGTTGATCCACAGATTGCGGGCGCCGGCATGGCGCACCGCGTTGGTGATGATTTCCTGCGTACAGCGCAGCATGACATGGGCGCGCTCGGGATCGTCCAGGGTGAGCGGCGTTTCGATGTCCATGTGGATGTCGAGCGCGGGCACGTTCTCGGCCAGCGGCATCAGGGCCGCGCCCAGGTCGATGGCGCCGCCTTCGCGCAACTGGCTTACCGCTTCGCGCACGTCGGTCAGCAGCAACCGCGCCAGGGTATGGGCCTGCTGCACGTGTTCCTTGACCCGGCCCTCGGACAGGTGGCCGGCCACTTCGAGGTTGAGGCTCAGCGCGGTCAGGTGGTGGCCGAGCAGGTCGTGCAGCTCGCGCGAGATGCGGGTGCGCTCGTTGACGCGCACGCTCTCGCCCAGCAGGGCGCGGGTGGCGCGCAGCTCGGCGTTGAGGCGGCGCTGTTCCTCGCGCGCCTCGGCCTGCTGGCGGGCGACCAGGGCGGTGACGAACACCAGGCTGGAAAAGCCCATGTAGGCAAGCGACTGCAGCACCGCCAGGATCGGCGGAAAGTCCAGCGCGCCGACGAACACCGGGATGATCGCGACGTTGCCGCAGATCAGCCAGACCAGGCCGAAGCGGACCGGCATCAGCCAGGGCAGCAGGCCGGCCACGACCATCAGCAGGATGCTGCCCAGGCCGGTGCCCGAGAAGTAGCCGACCCCGATCGCGCAGGCGGTCAGGACCAGCAGCAGGCCGTGGTCGACCACGCCCGGACGGCGCTGGCCGAGCTGGCGGGTGATCCACCAGTAGACCGCGCCGAAGGTGAGGTAGACCGACAGCCAGCGCAGCACCTGCAGGGTGGGCGGGCCTTCGGCATCGGGCGCCAGCAGGGTCGGGTCGAGCCAGACGTTGAGCAGCCAGAGTCCTACCGCGCCCCAGGTGAACAGGCCCGCGTAGCGCAGCAGTCGAGTGTGATTCAGGCGGGCAAGCATGTCGGCATGCTAACTGCATCAAGGGCCTGGGGAGCCGTCCGAAAGTCATGCTGGAGCAACAGGCTGTAGCAAACGGGTCGGAATTGCTGTCCACCGGGTCGGGTGCCGACCGCCGGGACCGACCGGCGGGACGGACCGCCGCCCCGACGTCCACCCCCTTGCCTTCCGTTCGCCCCGCTTTTTGTGCCGCCGGTCGCCCATGCGTGACGGCCATGCGATAATCGCCCGGCCGGACGTGCCATGCGTCCGGTTTGCGAAATACTGGAGCCCGGAATGTCGATCGTCGTCCGCGACGTGCGTGAGCACGAGCTGGATTCCGTCCTTGCACTGAACAATGCCGCCGGCCCCGCGATCCTGCCGCTGGATGCGGCCCGACTGCGTCATTTCTTCGAAACCGCAGAATATTTCCGCGTCGCCGAACGTGACGGCGCCCTGGCTGGATTCCTGATCGGAATGGGCAGCCACAGCGAGCACGACAGCAGCAACTTCCGCTGGTTCTGCGAGCGCTATCCCGATTTCTTCTATATCGACCGCATCGTCGTGGCCAGCCGCCGTCGCGGCGGCGGCGTCGGTCGCGCGTTCTATGCCGACGCGCAGAGTTATGCCGAGATGCGCTACCCGCAGATGGCCTGCGAAGTGTTCCTGGAAGGCAGCAACGACCCCGCCCTGCTGTTCCATGGCAGTTTTGGATTCCACGAGGTCGGACAACACATGATGACCGAGGCGGATGTACGCGCCGCGATGCTGATGAAACCGCTGTGCAGCTATGCCTGGGTGCGCGACACCTACGGCGATGCGCTGCCGCAGGTGCCCTGGATCATCCAGGCACGCGGCCCGCGCAACCACGGTGGCCCCAAGGCCGCCGATGCGCTGATGCAGCGACCCACGGGAACCGGCCTGTGAGCGCGGCGATGGACTTTGAACCGGCCGGCGAACTCAAGATCGGCCAGGTCGGAATCGCCAATCTCCGCATCCGCACCCTCGACGTCGACCGCCTCGTCAGCGAGATGCGCGACCGCGTCCAGCGTGCGCCCAAGCTGTTCGCGCGCGCCGCGGTGGTGCTCGACTTCGGCGGCCTCACCCGCACCCCGGACCAGGCCACCGCCACCGCCCTGATCAAGGGCCTGCGCGAGGCCGGCGTGCTGCCGGTCGCCATCGCCTACGGCACCAGCGAAATCGAACAACTGTCCGAAGCCCTGGGGCTGCCCTTGCTGGCGAAGTTCCGCGCTTCGTACGAACGCGACGAAGCCGCGGCCGCAGCCGCACCCGCGCCGCAGGCGGCACCGCCGTCGCGCCGCGAGCCGGAACCTGCAACCGCTGCCAAGGCCGGCCCCGCCACCGCATCGGCATCGGCATCGGCATCGGCATCGGCATCGGCATCGCCGGGCATGATCCAGTCCAAGCCGGTGCGCTCGGGCCAGCAGATCTACGCCGAGAACCGTGACCTGACCGTTCTCACAACGGTGGGCGCCGGTGCCGAAGTCATTGCCGACGGCTCGGTGCATATTTACGGACCATTGCGTGGCCGCGCCCTTGCAGGCGCGCAGGGCAACGAGCAGGCGCGGATATTCTGTCGCGAGTTCCATGCCGAGCTGGTTGCCATCGCAGGGCACTACAAGGTATTGGAAGAGATTCCGAAGGACCTGCGCGGCAAGGCCGTGCAGGTATGGCTCGAAGACCAACAACTAAAAATCGCGGCACTTGACTGATGCCGCATCAACGGAGGATTTAACTTGGCCGAAATCATCGTAGTCACCTCGGGCAAGGGCGGCGTTGGCAAAACCACGACCAGCGCCAGCCTTGCCTGCGGCCTCGCCCGTCGAGGCCACAAGGTTGGCGTCATCGACTTCGACGTCGGCCTGCGTAACCTCGACCTGATCATGGGTTGCGAACGTCGCGTCGTTTACGACTTCGTCAACGTCGTCAACGGCGAGGCGACGCTGAGGCAGGCACTGATCAAGGACAAGCGCTTCGACAACATGTTCGTGCTGGCTGCCTCGCAGACCCGCGACAAGGACGCGCTGACCAAGGAAGGCGTGCAGAAAGTCCTCGACGACATGATCGCCGACGGCTTCGACTACATCGTCTGCGACTCCCCGGCCGGCATCGAAAAGGGCGCCTACCTGGCGATGTACTTCGCCGACCAGGCCCTGGTCGTGGTGAATCCGGAAGTGTCCTCGGTGCGCGACTCCGACCGCATCCTCGGCCTGCTGTCGTCCAAGACCCGCCGCGCCGAGAACGGCGAGCGCGTCAAGGAACACCTGCTGCTGACCCGCTACAGCCCCAAGCGCGTGGAAACCGGCGAGATGCTCAGCGTCGGCGACGTCGAGGAGATCCTCGGCCTGAAGACGGTCGGCGTGATCCCCGAGTCCCCGGACGTGCTCAACGCCTCCAACAAGGGTGAGCCGGTGATCCTGGAGACCGAGTCCGACGCCGCACAGGCCTACGACGACGCCGTCGCGCGCCTGCTGGGCGACACCCGCCCGATGCGCTTCACCACTGCGGAGAAGAAGGGCTTCTTCAGCAAGATCTTCGGAGGTTGAGGATGGGCCTTTTCGATTTCCTGCTGGCCAAGAAGCAGACTGCATCCATCGCCAAGGATCGCCTCCGCATCATCGTCGCGCACGAGCGCGCCGGCCGCGGCGGCACCAGCCCGGATTACCTGCCGATGCTGCAGCGCGAGCTGCTCGAGGTGATCCGCAAGTACATCAACGTCGACGCGGACGCGGTCAAGGTCGACCTGATCGGCGACGGCGACAACAAGGTCCTGGACATCTCGGTGGCGCTGCCGGAAAACCCGGCGCAAGCCTGACCCCCACCGGGACCCCGTAGTCCGGGTAAGCGAAGCGCACCCGGGGACGAAGCGCCCCAGGCCCCGGGTGCGCTTCGCTTACCCGGGCTACGCAGCCGCGCAATCGCAATGCTCACCCTTTCCGACATCGACCCTGCCAGCGTCGCCGCCCTGCTCGCCCGCTACGGCCTGCAGCTCGAGCGCGTGGCCGACGGCCAGCCCATCCCCGGCAGTTACTGGGGCGAGTGCGAAGCCGGCCTGATCGGCCACAACGTCTATGCCCGCGGCGACACGCCGGTGCATTCGCTGCTGCACGAAGCCGCGCACCTGATCGTGTTGCCACCCGAGCGCCGCGCGCAGGTGCACACCGACGCCACCGACTCGATCGAGGAAGAAGACGCGGTGTGCGTGCTGCAGGCCCTGCTCGGCGATGCCCTGCCCGGCGTCGGCCGCGACCGCATCCTGGCCGACATGGACGGCTGGGGTTACACCTTCCGCCTGGGCTCGGCCCGCGCCTATTTCGAGCACGACGCCGACACCGCCTGGCAATGGCTGCACGAGCGCGGCCTGGCTGACTGCGCTACCCGCACCCTTCGGGCCTGACCGCCGCAACTTGCACGACCGCGGACGGGCCACTAGCCTTCGGGGGCCTCGGCGCAGCAGCGCGGGCCTTACCCGGAGAGAACGAAGATGAAACCTGTACGCGCCCTGCTCGCGCTCGGCATTACCGCCGCCGTGATCGGACTGGCCGGTTGCAAGAAGGAACCGACCCCGGCCACGACGACCACCGGCGGAACCGCCGCCACCGTGCCCGCAGGCGAGACCGCCGACCAGTTCATCGCCCGCGTCAACGACGAATACCGCAAGATGTTCCCGGAGATGACCGCCGCGCAGTGGCTGTCGTCGACCTACATCAATGACGACAGCCAGCTGCTGGCGGCCAAGGCCAACGAGCGCTACCTCGCCCAGCTCAACAGCTGGATCGAGCAGTCCGAGCGCTTCGAAGGCCAGCAGATGTCGCCCGCCACCGCGCGCGCCATCCAGCTGCTCAAGCTCGGCACCTCGATGCCGCCGCCGAAGGATCCGGCCAAGCTCGAAGAGCTGACGAAGATCGCCTCCAGGCTTGAAGGCATGTACGGCGCCGGCACCTACTGCACCGGCGACGGCGACGCCAAGAAGTGCCGCCAGCTCGGCGAACTCGAGGACGTGCTGCGCAGCAGCCGCGACTACGACACCCAGCTCGATGCCTGGCAGGGCTGGCACACCATCGCCCAGCCGATGCGCAAGGACTACACGCGCTTCGTCGAGCTGGTCAACGACGGCGCCCACGACCTGGGCTTCGCCGACACCGGCGAGATGTGGCGTTCGGGCTACGACATGAGCCCGGCCGAGATGTCGGCCGAAACCGACCGCCTCTGGGGCCAGGTCAAGCCGCTGTACGAACAGCTGCACTGCTACGCCCGCACCCGCCTTGAAGCCAAGTACGGCGACGACAAGGGCCATGTCGCCGGCAACATGCTGCCCGCGCACCTGATGGGCAACATGTGGCAGCAGGACTGGGGCAACCTCTGGGACATCCTCGCCCCGTACCAGAACGCCGGCAGCCTCGACATCACCGGCGCGCTGGAATCGCAGTACCAGGCCGCGTACGACGCGCAGCTGGTCAAGCACGCCGGCCAGCGCACCCCGGCCGACCTGGCGCAGATCGAGCAGGACGCCAAGCTCGCTTCGGCCAAGCTGATGACCGAACGCGCGCAGGACTTCTACACCTCGCTGGGCATGCAGAAGCTGCCGGCGAGCTACTGGGACAAGACCCAGTTCATCAAGCCGCGCGATCGCGACGTGGTCTGCCACGCCAGCGCGTGGGACATGAACATGGCCGGCGACGTGCGCACCAAGATGTGCATCAAGCCGAACGAGGAAGACTTCACCACCATCTACCACGAGCTCGGCCACATCTATTACGACCTGGCCTACAACAAGCAGCCGCCGCTCTTCCAGCAGGGCGCGCACGACGGCTTCCACGAAGCCATCGGCGACACGATCGTGCTGTCGATGACGCCCAAGTACCTGCAGTCGATCGGCCTGGTCGGCGACCAGCAGCAGAGCAACGAGGCGCTGATCAACTCGCAGATGCGCATGGCCCTGGCCAAGGTCTCGTTCCTGCCGTTCGGCCTGATGATCGACCGCTGGCGCTGGGGCGTGTTCGACGGTTCGATCAAGCCGGGCGAATACAACAAGGCATGGTGGGACCTGAAGGCCAAGTACCAGGGCGTCGCCCCGGTCACCGCCCGCGGCGAGGACTACTTCGACGCCGGCGCCAAGTACCACGTGCCGGGCAACACGCCGTACACGCGCTACTTCCTCTCGCACGTGCTGCAGTTCCAGTTCTACAAGGCACTGTGCGATTCGGCCGGCTACAAGGGCCCGCTGTACGAGTGCAGCTTCTACGGCAACAAGGAAGCCGGCGCGCGCTACCAGGCGATGTTGAGCAAGGGCGCAAGCCAGCCGTGGCAGAAGACCCTGAAGGAACTGACCGGCGGCGAGAAGATGGACGCCTCGGCGGTCCTGGAATACTTCGCCCCGTTGCAGACCTGGCTGAAGCAGCAGAACGAAGGCAAGACCTGCGGCTGGCAGGCAAGTGGCACGGCCGCGGCTGCGCCGGCCGCAACACCGCCGGCACCGCCGGCGAAGCCGGAAGCCAAGGCTGAGACGAAGAAGGGTTGAGTTCTTCTCGCGGGATGAAAGAAGGCCGGCGCTTGCCGGCCTTTTTTTTGGCTGGAGCAACGTCCATGGGTTCCCGCCTTCGCGGGAACGACGGGCACGTCTGCTACCGTGATCGTTCCCCCACGGCGCAGGAAACGACCATGCCACTGGTACGTGTAGACCTGATGGAAGGAAAGGATGACGCCTTCCTGCAGGGCATTGGCGACGTCATCCACGCCGCCATCGAGGACGTCCTCAAGGCACCCAAGGACGACCGCTTCCAGGTGTTCACCCGGCACCCGCGCGGTGAGCTGTCGATCGACCGCACCTACATGGGGATCGAACGCAGCGACGACTGCATCCTCATCCAGGTCACGATCAGCCAGGGCCGCAGCGTCGAAACCAAACAGGCCTTCTATCGCGCCGTGGCCGATGGCCTGCATGCGCGACTGGGCATGCGCACGCAGGACGTCTTCATCAACCTGGTCGAAGTGGTCAAGGAAAACTGGTCGTTCGGAGACGGCATCGCCCAGTACGCCTAGCGGGCGGGCGGAGGAATGCGCTATATATATTGCTATATAGCGCAACTCCCCCCGGAGCAGCACGATGTCCGCCCTGCCCGCGCTTCGCCGCCTTGCCGTCATTGCGCTGCTGGCCCTGGCCGGCCCGGCCTTCGCCGAGCAACCGGTCCGCGTCTTCGCCGCCGCCAGCCTCACCAACGCCCTCAACGATATCGGCGCCGCCTGGGAAAAGGCCGGCCATCCCAAGCCGAGCCTGGCCTACGCCGCCTCGTCCGCGCTGGCCAAGCAGATCGAAGCCGGCGCGCCGGCCGATGTCTTCGCCTCGGCCGACCTGGCCTGGATGGATTACCTCGACCAGCGCGGCAAGATTGCCCCAGGCACCCGCGTCAACCTGCTCGGCAACGACCTCGTGCTGATCGTGCCGAAGGGCCAGACCGCCCCGGTCGAGATGAAGCGCGGCTTCGACTTTGCCGGCGCCTTCAAGGGCAAGCTGTGCACCGGCGAGCCCGGCGTGGTGCCGGTCGGCATCTATGCCAGGCAAAGCCTTGAAGCGCTGGGCTGGTGGGCGGCCTTGAAGGGCCGCATCGTCGGCACCGACGACGTGCGCACGGCGCTGGCCTTCGTCGAACGCGGCGAGTGCCCGCTCGGCATCGTCTACGCCACCGACGCGAAGATCAGCAGCAAGGTCGACGTACTCAAGGCCTTCCCCGCCGACACCCACAAGCCGATCGTCTACCCGTTCGCGGTGGTCAAGGGCGCGCGCCCGGAGGCACAGGAGTTCGTGCGCTTCGTGCAGACCTCTGCCGCCGCTGCGGATATCTTTGACCGCTACGGGTTCACCCTCCTCAAACCCTCCACCCGCCGCAAACCCTGATCCGCATGTGGCTGTCGCCAGAAGAGTGGGATGCATTGCGCCTGTCGGCGAAGGTGGCGCTGTGGTCGACCGCGGCCTGCCTGCCGTTCGGCATCGCGCTGGGCTGGCTGCTCGAGCGCCGGCGCTTCCCCGGCAAGTTCTGGATCGACATCCTGGTGCAGCTGCCGATGGTGCTGCCGCCGGTCGTGCCGGGGTACCTGCTGTTGCTGTTGCTGGGCACCAACGGCCCGCTGGGCGCGTGGCTGCAAGCGACCTTCGGGATCGTCGTTGCGTTCACCTGGAAGGGCGCGGTGATCGCCTCGGCGGTGATGGCGTTTCCGCTGATGGTGCAGCCGATCCGGCTGGCGTTCCGGCTGATCGATCCGCGCCTTGAGAATGCCGCGATCACCCTGGGCGCGCGGCCGTGGAGCGTGTTCTTCAGCGTGACGCTGCCGCTGTCGGTGCCGGGGATCATCGCTGGCAGCTTCCTGTGCTTCTCGCGCAGCCTGGGCGAGTTCGGCGCGACGATGGCCTTCGTCGGCAACATCCCCGGCGAGACCCGCACGCTGCCGCTGGCCATCTACAGCCTCACCCACGTGCCCGACGGCGAAGCGGCGGCGATGCGGTTGTCGTTGCTGTCGATCGCGCTTGCCGTGTTGGCACTGCTGCTGAGTCGCTGGGTCAGCCATCGTGCGGAGCGCAAGCTCGGCTTCCAGGATCATAGGGCCCAGCATGCTGAGCTTTGATGTCGACTTCGCCAGGGGCGATTTCACGATGACGGCGCGTGCCGAGGTTGGCGCCGGCGTCACCGGCGTGTTCGGGCCATCGGGCTCGGGCAAGAGCACGCTGCTGGCCCTGATCGCCGGACTGCTGCGCCCCGGCCGCGGTGTCATCCGCGCCGACGGCGACGTGCTGGTCGATACCGCCAGCGACCGTTTCGTGCCGCCGTGGCAGCGGCATTTCGGCCTGGTGTTCCAGGACGGCCAATTGTTCCCGCACCTGACCGTGCGCAAGAACCTGCTGTACGGCCACGACCGCATCGCCCCGCAGGCACGCCGGCACGATCTGCAATCGGTGGCCGAGCTGCTCGAGATCGTGCCGTTGCTTGACCGCCGCCCCGCGCTGCTGTCCGGCGGCGAACGCCAGCGTGTCGCCCTCGGTCGCGCTCTGTTGTATTCGCCGCGCCTGCTGCTGCTCGACGAGCCGCTGTCGTCGCTGGACGAACGCCTGAAGCAGCAGATCCTGCCGTTCCTGCGACGCATCAAGGAAGAGACGCGCGTGCCGATGCTGTACGTCACGCACTCGCGCGACGAGATCGACTACCTCGCCGATGCCGTCATCACGATGGATCGCGGGCGGCTTGGCGTAGCGCCCTAGGCGCCGACCGCGAGGATCACGCTGGAGGCCTTGAAGATCGCCGCGGCCTCGACACCTTCGGCCAGCTGCAATGCCTGCGCCGACGTGTTGGTGATGATCGCCGCGACCGAGTTGCCGCCGCCCAGGTCGATCACCACTTCGGCATTGACCGCGCCCGGCTGCACGCGCGACACCTTGCCCTGCAGCCGGTTGCGCGCCGACAGTTTGACGCCGGCATCGGCCCCCGTGGCCACGATCACGCTCGACGCCTTGACCAGCGCGACCGCGCTGTCGCCCACCGCCAGTGCCATGTGCTGAAGGCTCTCGTGGGTGATGATCGCGACGATGCGCGCGCCGCCTGACAGTTCGAGTTCGACTTCGTCGTTGACCGCGCCGGTGGCGATGCGGACGACCTTGCCGACGAAGTGGTTGCGCGCACTGGTGAGCATGGACAGTCTCCCGATGGTCTGCAGTTCCGCCGCGGCGCCGGACATGCGCGCATTGAGGCGCTCGATGAATCGTTCGTTCTCGTCCTCGACGGCCTGGTAAGCCGCCACCAGCCGTCGGCCGTGGTCGGTCAGCCGCGTGCCGCCACCGCCCTTGCCTCCGACGACGCGTTCCACCAATGGCTGCTCGGACAGGTTGTTCATCGCGTCGATCGCGTCCCACGCCGCCTTGTAGCTCAGGCCGACCGCCTTGGCCGCGGCGGTGATCGACTCGGCATCGCCGAGCGCGGCCAGCAGCGCCATCCAGCGCCGGCCGCCGAACGGACCGCGGCTGGCCTCCACGGTCAGTGCGCTGTTGATCCGGAACGTCGGGTCGGCCATGGCGCCGAGTCTGGCCAGCCGCGCTGCAGGCCGCAAGCCTCGACGGCGGCGTGGGGTCTATGGCGGCCACCGGCCACATCTTCTATGTTGTCGGCACACCCAACCACGACGGCCGCGCCACATGTCCGATTCATCCGTGCATCCGGATCACCTCAAGCGCAGCCTGTCCAACCGGCATCTCCAGCTCATCGCCATAGGCGGCGCCATCGGCACCGGCCTGTTCATGGGCTCGGGCAAGACCATCAACCTCGCCGGCCCGTCCATCCTGCTGGTCTACCTGATCATCGGCATCATGCTGTTCTTCGTGATGCGGGCGATGGGCGAGCTGTTGCTGTCGAACCTGGAATACAAGTCGTTCATCGACTTCTCCACCGACCTGCTCGGGCCCTGGGCCGGATTCTTCTGCGGCTGGACGTACTGGTTCTGCTGGATCATCACCGCGATCGCGGACGTGATAGCCATCGCCGCCTATGCGCAGTTCTGGTTCCCCGGACTGGCGCCATGGATACCGGCGGTGATGTGCGTGGTGCTGCTGCTGTGCCTGAACCTGGTGACGGTGAAGCTGTTCGGCGAAATGGAATTCTGGTTCGCGCTGATCAAGATCGTGGCGATCTGCGCGCTCATCGTCACCGGCCTGGGCATGGTCGCGTGGGGCTTCCAGTCGCCGTCGGGCCATGTCGCCTCGCTGTCGAACCTGTGGAGCGACGGCGGGCTGTTCCCGACCGGCATCGCCGGATTCTTCGCCGGCTTCCAGATCGCGGTGTTCGCCTTCGTCGGCATCGAAGTGGTCGGCACCACCGCCGCCGAAACCGCCAACCCGGAGCGCAACCTGCCCAAGGCGATCAACTCGATCCCGGTGCGCATCATGCTGTTCTACGTGCTGGCGCTGGTGGCGATCATGGCGGTGACGCCGTGGCGCGAAGTGGTGCCGGGCAAGAGCCCGTTCGTCGAACTGTTCGTGCTCGCCGGCATCCCCGCCGCTGCCAGCCTGATCAACTTCGTCGTGCTGACCTCGGCCACCTCGTCGGCCAACAGCGGCATCTTCTCGACCAGTCGCATGCTCTACGGCCTGGCGCAGGAAGACCACGCGCCGAAGTCGTTCGCGCTGCTGTCGCGCGCGGCGGTGCCATCACGCGGCCTCATGTTCTCGTGCCTGTGCCTGCTGGCCGGCGCGATGCTGGTGTACGTGATCCCGAACCTGGTGACCGCCTTCACCCTGATCACTACGCTGGCCGCGGTGCTCTTCATGTTCGTCTGGTCGCTGATCCTGTTCGCCTACATCGCCTACCGCCGCAAGCGCCCGCACCTGCACGAGGCCTCGAAGTTCAAGATGCCCGGCGGCGTGGCCATGTGTTACGCCTGCCTGGCGTTCTTCGCCTTCGTCCTGGTGCTGCTGACCCTGCAGGCCGATACCCGCCAGGCGCTGCTGGCCAGCCCGGTGTGGTTCGTCCTGCTGGGCATCGGCTACTTCTGGCGCCAGCGTCGCGGCGTCGCACTCGAGGCCGGCTCGGCCTGAGCATCCTTCGATGGGGGGGCGCCTTTGCCTCGCCCCCCTGTTCAGGTGTACGGCGACCGTGCCGACCCTGCCAGCGAACCCGCCATCGTGACCTTCGACACCCCCCTGCAGACCTGAACCAGTCTAATGTCCGCCGATGCCCCGCCCAGGGGACGTCGTTTCAATCCCATGCCTGACCGGCCGGAGCCATCAGTGAGCCTCAACAAACCGCAAGTCCTCGTACTTTCCCTTGCCATCGTCACCGCCCTGGCCGCATGCGCCAAGAAGGAAGAAGCCGCAGCGCCGGCCGCCGATGCCGCCAAGCCCGCCGAAGCCACCGCCCTCAAGCTCGACGAGAGCAAGCTGCCCGGCGTGAACCGCTTCACCGTCGCCGACCTCGATACCAGCAAGGACGCGTGCACGGACTTCAACGGTTACGTCAACGGCAAGTGGCTCGCCGCCAATGCCATCCCGGGCGACCGCACGTCGTGGGGCGCGTTCGAGATGCTCAATGAGCGTTCGATCGCCGTGCAGCGCCAGCTCGCCGAGCAGGCCGCCGCCGACACCAAGGCCACCGGTGTCGAGAAGATCGTCGGCGACTTCTGGGCCACCGGCATGGACGCGGCCAAGATCAACGAGCAGGGCATCGCTCCGCTGAAGGGCCACCTCGACGCGATCGCCGCGCTCGACAGCCAGGAAAAGATCGCCGACTACCTGCGCACCAGCGCGGCCAAGGGTGAGAACTTCCTGTTCGGCTTCGGCGCCGAAGCGGACTTCAAGGATTCCAAGAACAACATCGCCTACGCCTCGCAGGGCGGCCTGGGCCTGCCGGACAAGGCGTACTACTTCGACGCCGACAAGAAGGACAAGCTGGCTGCCTACGAGCAGCACGTCGCCAAGGTGCTGGAGCTGAGCGGCGTTGCCGCCGCCGATGCCGCCAAGCAGGCCAAGGACGTGGTTGCCTTCGAGACCCGCCTGGCCAAGGCGTCGATCGACAAGAAGACGCTGCAGCGCGACGTCTCGCTGTACTACAACCCCGTCAACCCGGCCGACGCCGACGCGCTGGCGCCGAATTTCCCGTGGACGAAGTTCTTCGAGTCGCAGGGCGTCGCGGTGCCGAAGATGTTCTCGCTGGCGATGCCGGACTTCCACAAGGAAGTCAGCAAGATGCTGGCCGACGTGCCGGCCGCGCAGTGGCAGACCTACCTGCGCTTCCACACCATCGACAGCGCTTCGCCGTACCTCTCGGACGCGTTCGTCCAGGAGAACTTCGCGTTCTACAACCAGACCATGCGCGGCCAGAAGGAGCTCAAGGAGCGTGGCAAGCGCGTGCTGGCGACGATCGAGGACCAGGCCGGTGAGGCGCTGGGCCAGATGTACGTCAAGGTCGCCTTCCCGGAAGAGTCGAAGGCGCGCATGCAGACGCTGGTGAAGAACCTGTCGGAGTCGCTGAAGGGCCGCATCGAGCACCTGGCCTGGATGAGCGACGACACCAAGAAGAAGGCCATGGACAAGTGGGCCGCCTTCACCCCGAAGATCGGTTACCCGGACAAGTGGCGTGAGTGGAACGGCCTGACTACCGGCCGCGACAGCTACATCGGCAACGTGCTGGCCGCCCAGGAGTTCAACTACAAGTGGAACCTGGGCAAGATCGGCAAGCCGGTCGATCGCACCGAGTGGGGCATGCCGCCGCAGATGGTGAATGCCTACTACAACCCGCTGCAGAACGAGATCGTCTTCCCGGCCGCGATCCTGCAGCCGCCGTTCTTCGATCCGAATGCTGACGACGCCACCAACTACGGCGGCATCGGTGCGGTGATCGGCCACGAGATGACCCACGGCTACGACGACCAGGGCAGCCGCTTCGGGCCGGCCGGCAACTTCGAAGTGTGGTGGACCGACGCTGACGCGAAGAGCTTCGCCGGCCGTACCGACAAGCTGGTGCAGCAGTTCAACGGTTACGAGGCGGCGCCGGGCATGAAGGTGAAGGGCGACCTGACCCTGGGCGAGAACATCGCCGACCTGGGCGGTCTGGCCACGGCCTACGACGCGATGAAGAAGGCCACCGACGGTACGCCGGATCCGAAGACCGACGGTCTGACGCGCGACCAGCGCTTCTTCCTCAACTGGGGCACGGTGTGGCGCCGCAACTTCACGCCGGACGAGCTGAAGCTGCGCGTGAACACCGACGAGCATGCGCCGGCGACGTTCCGTGCGGTCGGTGCTCCGTCGAACCTGCCGGCCTTCGCTGCTGCCTTCTCGTGCAAGCCGGGCCAGCCGATGGTCCGCGAAGGCGACAAGCAGGTCGTGATCTGGTGATGTAACGCTTTACTCCTGGCCCTCGTCGGCAAGGCAGAAGGCCCGGGACCTCCCGGGCCTTCTTTTTTGCGTGTCCCGTCATCCGGCGAACGCCGCTCACCGTCATCCCGGCGAACGCCGGGATCCATCTTGACGTTGCCTTGGCTCCGGCACGGCGTTGTCCGCAGCGGCGGGGAGTGCTCCGTCCCGCGGACGACATCCTGTCTTTACGCGGGACGCGGGACATCCATGTCCCGCTGCTCCGCACTCCCCGCCGCTGCGGACAACGCCCTGGCGATTCGTTGCATGGTCTTCGGTAGACAGAAGGCAACTGCAACGACGCTGGGTTCCCGCCTGCGCGGGAAAGACGGCACCACCTCTCCGTCACTGTAGTCACCGTCATCCCCGCGAAGGCGGGGATCCAAGGACGTTGGCTTTGGTTTGTGTTCGCCCTGCGCCTTCGAGGTGAGCCTCGCAGCCAGCAGCGACCGCAGACCCGGAGGGCGCCGCACAGGACGTGCGGCGTTTTTCTAAGGGACAGGGATGTCCCTTAGAAAAATCCCCTCTGCCACTCCGGTCGCAGGACTGGGTTGTCGAGGAGGCCATTTCTTTTTGGTTACTTTTTCTTTGGGCCAGCAAAGAAAAAGTGACCCGCCGCTTTAGTGGCGGAAGCTGTTGCTGTTGCCTCGCAAGAACAAAGGCAAAATCAAAATGGGTCCCGGCGTTCGCCGGGATGACGGACAAGGCGCCCTACTCCGCCGGAATCTTCTCCGCGATGCGCGCCAGCATGTACGCATGGAACGGGTTGTAGCTCAGCCGGCTCAGGCTCTCCTGCGAGACCACCAGCACGTTGCGCTCACCGCGCACGGCCAACGCCCCCAACTGCACGATCGCCTTCCCCGACGGCACGTTGCCGTAAAGCGCATCGTCTTGCGCGAACGGCAAACCGATGTGCGACAACGAATACACATCGGGCGGATAGCGCATCCCGACCGGTTGCTGCTGGACCACGCCCGCACCCACGTCTCGCGTACGCGCCACCACCGCTGCATCCTCCGACGACGCCGCCCCCACCACCGTGAGCGTGTAGCGACGCGCCGGGTCCTGCAGCACGTCGCCCACCCAGTCGGTCGCAGAGGTACGCAATACCGGCGCGATCACGCGGCCGCGGTTGACGTCGAACAGCACCAGCTCGCTGCCATTGGCCGCCAGGCGATCGAACAACCGCGTCATCACCGCATGCGCACCGACGGTGTCGTCGACCACCGACTGGAACGCGAGGATCGGCGGCACCTGGTCCAGGCGCCCTTGCGCGGCCACCTCCTCCATCACCACGCGCAACTCGTCGGTGACCAGGTACGACTCGCGCGCCGCGCGCACGGGGAAGGAGTTGTATTTGAAGGCGTTGAACTCCGGCAGCACGTCCAGCCAGGCCGACTTGGCGTAGCGGCTGAACAACGCCGGCCAGCCGGCGATGCCGGCGAAGCGGGCGAACCGGTTCACCTCGATCATCGGCGACATCAGCACGATGCGGTCGACGTCGCGCTTGTCGCCTCGCTCGATCCGCGCCATGACGTAGTGCATCGCCAGCGCGGCGCCGTTGGAGTAGCCGACCAGGTGAACCGGCAAGCGCCCCGCGGCACGGCGCCGGGCTTCGGCCATCGTCATTTCCAGCGTCGCGTGCCATTCCTTTCGACCTTCCTTCGTCAGGCCTGCCGGCACGGTGCCGTGACCGGGCATGCGCGGCGCGATGGCGATGAAGCCGTGCCGGCGATACAGCTCGGCCACGCTGCGCATGCTGTAGGGCGAGTCGGTGAGGCCATGCACCAGCACGACGACACCTTTCGCGGTGCCCTCGGGTTCGAGCACGAAGGAGCGGTTCCAGTCGTGTCCGAAGGCTTCCGGTGAAGTCAGGCTGGCAGGGTAATAACGATTGAGCGGGCTGCGGTCGCCCGGCTTCATGGCGCTGTCGAGCTTGCGGCGCAGTTGCTCGTACATGCGCCGCTCGGCGGCTACATAGCCTTGCCAGTCGCCGGCGGCGATCGCACTGGCGCTGGGCTCGTCGGGAACGATCGTGTGCCAGGGTTGCAGCGGCGGCCCCTGCGTCGACTGGCAGGCGCGCACGCCGACCACCACCAGCACCAGCAGCGCCACCAGCACCGCACTCTTGCGCAACAGCGTGCCGGCAACGGCAAGCAGCCGGGACACAAGCGATGACCCCGGCGGCCGATCGAGGTCGTCATCATCCGGGCTGGTGACCATGCGCGTTGACCTGCAGGGACGGGTGCGGGGGATGGTCGCACGATCGGCGGTTCGCGGTGCCCAGATGGGCATCACATGGCCGCTGCTAGACTCCGGGCCACCCCGTCTCCCCCGAACGGATTCCGCCATGAACCTACGCCCGCTTGCCTGTGCCCTGGCCCTGAGCCTGATCGCCGGACTCGCCTCGTCGCCCGCCGATGCCCAGAAGAAGCGCGCCGCCAAACCCAAGGCCGCCGCCGCGGCGAATGCCTGCAGCGACTTCTATGCCAGCGCCAACGCCGACTGGCTCAAGAGCAACACGTTGCTGCCCAACGTCGGCTCGGTCTCGGCGCTGGAGCAACTGGGCGCGCGCTCGCGCCAGCAGCAGCTGGACCTGCTCGATGCCGCGTCCAAGGCACCACAGGGCAACGTGCAGCGACTGCTCGGCGACTTCTGGGCCAGTGGCCTGGACGAGGCCGCGGTCGAACGCGACGGCGCGCAGCCGATCGCACCGCTGATCGGCCGCATCGATGCGATCAAGAGTGCCAAGGACATCCCGCCGGCGATCGCGGCGCTGCACCAGGTCGGCATCCCGGTGCTGTTCAACTTCGGCGCCGACGTCGACCTCAACGACCTGAACCGTCACATCGGCTACTTCGCCCAGGGCGGCCTCGGCCTGCCCGACCCGGCCTACTACACCCGCACCGATGCCGACACGCGCGCACTGATGGGGCGCTACAGCAATTACGTGCAGAAGATCCTCGCCCTGACCGGCACGCCACAGGCGCAGCTGGCCGCCGATGCGCAGGCCGTGATCGATCTTGAAACGCGGATCGCCTCCGCATCGAAGCCCCTGCTCGACCTGCGCGACCCGCGCGGCAATTTCGGACCGGTGGCCACCAACACGCTGGGCAAGAAGTACAAGCGCCTGCAACTGGATCAGTTCCTCAAGGTACAGGGCGTCAACGACGACACCGTGTCGATGGCGAACCCGGCGCTGTTCGCACAGCTCGACAACCTGGTCGGCAGCCTCAAGCCGGCGCAGTGGAAGGCCTACCTGCGCTGGCGCATCGGTGATGCGATGGCACCGTACCTGGCCAAACCGTTCCGCGATGCCAGCTTCGAGTTCCGCGGCCAGGTGCTGCAGGGCCTGGCTGCGCCGCCGTCGCGCCCACAGGCGGTGCTCGATGCGATCACGCTCGCCGCCGGCCCGATGGTCGGCCACGAATACGCCGCGCGCTACCTGCCCGCCGCCACCGACAAGCGCGCCGAGGAGATCGCGGCGAACGTGCGCGATGCGCTGGGCCAGGCGCTCGATCGCGACACGCGATTCAGCGCGGCCGCCAAGGCCGAAGCCAAGGCCAAACTCGCCGCACTCAAGATCGAAGTCGGCACGCCCAACCGCGACCTCGACTACACCGTGCAGCCGATGGGCCGCGGCAGCTTCGGCAGCAACATGCTGATCGCATCAACCTGGCGCCATCGCGAAGAGATGAAGCGGATCGGGCGTGGCAATGCCGACCGCCGCTGGGACGTGTTGCCGCAGGAACCGTCGCTGGCCTACGACATCACCCAGAACCGCCTGATCGTGACCGCGGCAATGCTGCAGCCGCCGGTGTTCGACACCGGCAAACCGGCGGCCTGGCTATATGGATCGTACGGCGCGCTGGTCGGACACGAACTCAGCCATGGCTTCGACAACCGCGGCCGCTTCGTCGATGCCAAGCAGGAACTGCGCGACTGGTGGACTCCGGCGGAAACCTCGGCGTGGGATGCGTTGAGCAAGCGCGTGGCCGTGCAGTACGGCGGCTTCGAGTATCCGGAACTGGGCGGCACGCGGGTCAATGGCACGCAGACCGCGGGCGAGGACATCGCCGACATCGCCGGTGTCGAACTGGCGTTGGCGGCCTGGCGTGCATCCGAACCGGCTGCCGCAAAACCGGCGAGCCAGGATTTCTACAAGGGCTGGGCGGCGTTGTGGCCGCAGCACATGACCACGGACGCTGCGCGACAGCGCGCGGCGACCAGCGTGCATGCGCCGGGACGCTGGCGTGCGAATGGACCGCTGCTCAACCAGGCCGGCTTTGGTGAGGCGTTCGGGTGCAAGGCCGGAAGTGGCATGCAGCTGGCGGCGGATCAGCAGATCAAGCTGTTCCCGTAGGGAGCAACGGCAACGTCACGATGGATCCCGGCTTTCGCCGGGATGACGTGACTGGGCTGTTGACGTGCGGGCCTGGGTCCCGGCTTTCGCCGGGACGACGCACGGTTAGCGCACTACCCGCATCTTCGGCGGGCCCTTCTTCTTGCCGAAGGGCGGTTGCCCGCGCCAGTAGCGGATCAGCAGCCAGCCGAACAGCATGCCGCCCAGGTGCGCGAAGTGCGCCACGCCCGGCATTGCATTGGTCACGCCGAGCAGCAACTCGATCGCGCCGTAGACCAGCACCAGCGTGCGCGCCTTCATCGGGATCGGCGGAATCAGCAGCATCACGCGCTGGTTCGGGAACAACAGGCCGTACGCCAGCAGCAGGCCGAAGATGCCACCGGACGCGCCTACCGTCGGATAGGCCTCACCGCCCTGCGACATGGTCCACATGCCCACGCCGATCTGGCACAGCGCCGCGCCGACCACGCACACCAGGTAGTAGGTCAGGTAACGCCGATCGCCCCACACGTGTTCCAGCGGCGCGCCGAACATCGCCAGCGCCAGCATGTTGAACAGCAGGTGGGCGAAGTTGCCGTGCATGAAACCGTAGGTGAGCAGCTGCCACGGCATGAAACCGACGCCGTCCAGCTCGCCGCCACCGGGCGGCCACAGCATGAACTGCGCGAGGGCGACGTCGCCGAGCGCCCACTGCAACAGGAACACCAGCCCGTTGGCGATCAGCAGGGCCTTGGTGACCGGGGGAAGGTTGGAAAACATCGCGACTCCTGGAAGTGCGCTACATGGTAGCCGCTGGCCGGCATCATCGGGCCGGAGGATTGATTCGGTGAGCCCGCGGCCTCAGCCAGAGCGCTTGGCGCGTGCAGGAGCCTTGCTTGTCGCGGCCGAGTGCTTTGCAGGGCTTGTCCGCGCACGTCGTGGCTTCACTGCCGCCGGCGGTGCCATCGGCGCGCCCCACATCTGTTCGTCCAGCGTCGCCGCGGCACGCTGGCCGCGCACGCGCCCGCCCTCGACCCGCACGCCCTCGGCACGCAGGCGCTGACCCTGCTCACGGAAGCCCCGGGAGCCTTCGGGGAACGCGATGCGGCCGTCAGAGCGCAGCACGCGGTGCCACGGCAGGTCGGGATCGTCGTTCTGCCCCAGGATCCGCGCCACCAGGCGCGCCCTGCCCGGCAGGCCGGCGCGACGCGCAACTTCGCCATACCCTGCGACCTCGCCCGCCGGGATCGCGCGGATCGCGGCCAGGATGCGCATTGCGGCGTCGTCCTTTGCGGCGGTGGGCTTGCTCATCGCGGTAGCATACCGATCATCCCCCGGAAGGAGCCGCCCCGTGCGCAACTTCGAATCGATCCGTCGCCATCTCAAGGCGACCGACTTCAACACCACCGAACACGGCGCCGACCTGATCTGCATCGAGCTGTCGCTCGAGCAGGGAACACGTCACCAGGCGATCTTCCTGTCGGAGCTGGACGACGAAGACGGCCGTCCCTACCTGCGGGTCAGCACCGCGGTCTCGCCGATCACCGGCCTGGACGCCAAGCGCGCACTGATCTTCAACTGGCAAAGCCGCGTCGGCTATCTCGCCATCGGCGACCTCGACGGCGTGCCGCACCTGCAGCTGTGCGAGAACCGTCCGTACGAAGGCCTCGACGCGGCCGAGATCGACCGCCTGGTGCTGGAGATCGGCGGACTGGGCGACCGCATGGAGCGGTCGCTGTCGGCAGGCGGGGATCTGTTCTGAATCACCCTGTCACCGTTCGTCCTGAGCGTAGGCGCAAAGCGCCGAAGTCGAAGGATGGACGGGGTACAGCGCGCGGGATCCTTCGACTTCGGCCTGCGGCCTACGCTCAGGACGAACGGTGACTGCCTCGTGGGGCTGGCTTACGCCCAGCCCATCGCCCGGAACAACTCGAAGAACATGTAGGCGATGCCGCCTGCGGCCGGGATCGTCAGGATCCACGCCCAGATCATCTTCTCCACCACGGTCCACTTGATCGCGTTGAAGCGCTTGGCCGTGCCCACGCCCATGATCGCCGACGAGATGTTGTGCGTGGTCGACACCGGGATGCCCAGCGACGACGCCGCCATGATCACCGCAGCGGCGCTGGTCTCGGCGGCGAAGCCGTTGATCGGGTGCAGCTTCACCAGCTTGTGGCCCAGCGTCTTGATGATGCGCCAGCCACCCGCGGCGGTACCGGCGGCCATGACAATGGCGCAGGTGAACTTGATCCAGGTGTCGATGTCGTTGTTTTCCAGCGCCTCACGCGAGGGGTGCAGGAACGCCAGCCACGACGGCAGATTATCGAGCGTGCCGGCCGACTGCGCGCCGACCAGCGCCAGGGCGATGATGCCCATGGTCTTCTGCGCGTCGTTCATGCCGTGGGCGAAACCCATGCCGGCGGCGCTGACCAGCTGCGCCTTGCCGAAGAACGCATTGACCCAGCGCGGGCGCGCCATGCGCGCGAGGAAACCGCCGCTGCTGGCCATCGCCGAGATGATCGCGAACAGCAGGCCCATCACCAGGAAACCGGACGCGAAGCCGAGCAGCGGCGAGCTGAACATCGGCACCACCACCTTCCACAGCACGCCGGCGCTCTTGTACCAGGGGTCTGCCGGCTGCGACCAGATCACTGCGTGGAAGTTGTTGCTGGCCGCCGCCACCGCGGCGCCGCACAGGCCGCCGATCAGCGCATGCGAGGACGAGGACGGAAGACCCCTCCACCAGGTGATCAGGTTCCACACGATCGCACCCAGCAGTGCGCACAGGATCAGCTGCGAAGTGACCTGGACGACACCGTTGTCGAGCAGGCCCGACGCGATGGTCTTGGCCACCGCCGTGCCCCACAGCGCACCGAGCAGGTTGGTCGTCGCCGCCATCGCCACCGCCTGCATCGGCGACAGCACCTTGGTCGCGACCACGGTCGCGATCGAGTTGGCGGTGTCATGGAAGCCGTTGATGTATTCGAAGGCGAGCGCCGCGAATACCACGACCAGGACCAGGGTCAACATCGGCCCGGCCCTCAGGAATTCTTCAGCACGATTTCGTAGGCCACCGTGCCTGCCTCGCGGCAGCGGTCGATGGCCTTCTCGAGGATCTCGAAGAATTCCTTGAGCAGGAACATCTGCAGGCTGTCGAGGCGACCGGAATAGATGTCGCGGTAGAGCTCGAGCATCAGCCGGTCGGCCTCGTTCTCGATCGAACGCAGCTGGTCGTTGAGCGCCTTCATCGGCTCCAGCTTGAGGTGGCGCAGCTGGTGGACCATCTGCACCACGACGCCGGAGGCCTGCATCAGCATCGCGCCGCGCGGTGCGAAGTCGATGTGCTCCAGGTGGCGGGTGGCCAGCGAGTAGCGGTCGGCGAACTTCTCGACCTGCTTGGGAATCTTGTACAGCGCAGACCCCAGCGCCTCGATGTCTTCGCGCTCGATCGGGGTGATGAAGCTGTTGACCAGTTCGTGGCTGATCTTGTCGGAGGCATCGCGCTCGCGCTGGCGGGCCAGCTTGAAGGCGTCCAGCGCGGGCTGGCGGTCAGCCGACTTGAGCATCGTGTGCAGCGCCACGGTGCTGTCATGGGCGGCAACGGCGGCCTCCTCCAGCAGGGTGTAGAACTGGTTGCCTTGGCCGAAGATCGTTTGCAGGGAGAACATGCGGGAGGTGCCTTCTAGGGGCCGCACTGGCGGCTCGGTGGGGTTCTGCGGGCGGAATTATGACGGTTCGGGGACAGCCGCGCTCGCCCCACGGGTTGAATTCGGCCGCCCTGCTACCATCCCTGCAGCTTCCACCCCCCTTTTTCCTGCCCCCGGCCCCATGGACGACGACCCAGAACAGCCCTCCGCACACGCCTGGCCCCTTTTCCCCCATCACGGCGTGTGCACTCCGGCCTGCCATCCTGAGGTAGGGACCGCATGCTGGAACTGCTGACTGTCATCGCCCTGATCGTCCTCAACGCCTTCTTCGCACTGTCGGAGATGGCGCTGATGACCTCGCGCAAATTGCGCCTCAAGCAGATGGCCGAGGACCCGGCGCACCCCAGCCGCGGCGCGCGAACCGCCCTGGCCCTGGCCGAGCACCCGGACAACCTGCTGTCGACCGTGCAGGTCGGCATCACTCTGATCGGCGTGCTGACCGGCGTCTTCGGCGGCGAGGCCATCGGCCTGGCCATCGCCAGCTGGCTGCACGAGCTGGTGCCGGCCGCGGCGAAGTACAGCCGGGCCATCGGCATCGGCACCGCGGTCAGCCTGATCACGGCCGCGCAGGTGATCTTCGGCGAGCTGATCCCCAAGCGCCTGGCCCTGACCAACCCCGAGCGCATCGCCAGCGCGATCGCGTTGCCGCTGTATGGCCTCTCGCGCGCGGCACGGCCGGTGGTGGCCACGCTGGGTGCGATCAACCGCCTGGTGCTGCGCATGCTCGGCATCAAGGACGACGCCCGCAGCGCCATCAGCGAAGAGGAAATCCGCCTGCTGGTCAGCGAAAGCCACGAGCAGGGCGTCATCGATGCCGACGAGCGCAAGATGATGAACCGCGTGCTGAGCCTGGGCGACCGCACCGCCGAGAGCCTGATGACGCCGCGCACGCGCATCGCCTGGCTGGACGCCTCCGCGGAATTCGCCGAGAACCTGGCGGCGATGCGCGAGACGCCGTTCTCGCGCTACCCGGTCTATCGCGGCAATGACAGTGAAGTGCTCGGCACCCTCGAGGTGAAGGCGCTGCTCGACCGCCTGGACGAGAAGGCGCCGGATCTGTTCAAGCACCTGCGCGAACCGCTGTTCGTCTCCGAGTCCACGCATGCGATGAAGCTGCTGGAGATCTTCCGCGAGGAGCAGCAGTCGCTGGCCCTGGTGGTCGACGAGTACGGCGACATCAGCGGCATGGTCACGGTCGGCGACCTGATGGACGCGGTGGTCGGTCGCATCCATTCCAGCACCGTCCATTCCGGCGAAGCCGAAGAGGACAGTTCACCGGTGGTGGAACGCGCCGACGGCTCGTACCTGCTCGACGGCTCCCTGGCCATCGAGGACCTGCGCGAGCTGATCGGCGGCGGCCGCCTGCCGGACGAAGACGAACACGATTTCCACACCGCCGCCGGCATGGTGATCGCCCACTTCGGTCGCATCCCCTACGTCGGCGAGCACTTCGACTGGAACCAGTGGCGCATCGAAGTGGTCGACCTCGACGGACCGCGCATCGACAAGCTGCTGCTGCAACGCATCGAACAGGAACCCCTACCGGATGACACAGCGGGCTAGCCACGAGCGGCGCCACCAAGCTGGGCCCGAAGCCGGTACGCGCGCACTGCTCGACGGCTTCGCGGAAGGCGACCCGAACGAGCAGTTGCGCATGAGCGACGTGCTGCACGGTCTGGGCGACCGTTCGTTCGGCATGCTGCTGTTCGTCTCTACGATCCCGGCCTTCATTCCAATACCGGGCCTGGGCGGCGCGATCAGCGGCCCGCTGGTGATCCTGATCGGCCTGCAGCAGTTGTTCGGCATGCGAGAGCCCTGGCTGCCGGCCTTCCTGGCCAAGCGCGGGCCGCACCGCAGCGCGATGGCGCGATTCCGCGACCTGCTGGCACCGTGGCTGACGCGCCTGGAGAAGCTGGTGCGACCGCGCGCCACGCAGATGCTGGACCACCGCCTCGCCGACTTCTTCACCGGCCTGCTGCTCGTGCTGCTCGGGCTGCTGCTGTCGTTGCCGATCCCGTTTACCAACTTCCTGTTCGGCGGACTGCTGGTGGTGTTCGCGTTGGCGCTGCTGGAACGCGACGGCTACCTGATGGGGATCGCATGGGTGGCGGGCGTGATCGCGATCGCCGTGTTCGGGATTCTTTCCGGGAGCCTGGCGGCCGCGGCGGCGCGTTGGATCGACATGCTGATGTGACCCGCCCCCGTTCGTCCTGAGCGTAGGGCGCGAAGCGCCCGAAGTCGAAGGACAGCAGGACGGAAGCGCATCGGGCACGGGCATCCTTCGACTCCGGCCCTTCGGGCCTACGCTCAGGACGAACGGTGACGGCGACTCAGCAAGCGACTGCGAGGAACTCTTCCGCCGTCACCGGGTGCCCCAGCCAGTAACCCTGGGCGAAATCGCAGCCGCGTTCGCGCAGGATCGCGTACTGCCCTTCCTTCTCCACGCCCTCGGCCACCACCAGGATGCCCAGCGAGTGCGCCATGGCGATGATGGCCGTGGTCAGCGCCAGGTCGTCGGGATCGCGCAGCACGTCGGCTACGAAGCTGCGATCGATCTTGACGCCGTCCACCGGCACGCGGCGCAGATGGCTGAGCCCCGAGAAGCCGGTTCCGAAATCGTCCAGCCACACCTTCACGCCCATGCCGCGCAACTGCGACAGCAGGCTGCTGGCATGGCGCTCGTCGCCGATCACCGCCGTCTCGGTCAGTTCCAAGTGCAGCAGGTCGGCCGGCAGTCCGGTTTCGCGCAGCGAGGCGGCCACGACATCCGGCAGGTCGCCGTTGCGCAGCTGTCGCGGTGACACGTTCACCGCCAAGAACAACGGGTCTTCGCCAGCGCGCGATTCCTGCCAGCGCACGGCATCGGAGCAGGCCTGGTGCAGCACCTGCGGCCCGAGCACTTCGATCAGGCCGCTCTGCTCGGCGACGTCGATGAACACCGACGGCGCGACCACGCCCAGTTCCGGATGCTTCCAGCGCAGCAGCGCCTCGGCACCGATCATGGCCCCGTCGACCAGGCGGAACACCGGCTGGTAAGCCAGGCTCAGTTCGCCGCGATCCCACGCGCCACGCAGTTCGTGCTCCAGGTGCACGCGGCGTTCCACCGCCTGGTCCATCGCGCGGCTGTAGAAGCGGAAGCAGTTCTTGCCGGCGACCTTGGCCTGGTACATCGCGATGTCGCCGTTCTTCATCAGCGAGGTCGCGCCGGACGCATCTTCCGGGAACAGGGTGATGCCGATCGACGTACCGAGGAACACCTGGCGGTCCTGGACGAGGATGGGTTCGCCCAGTTCGGTCACCAGCGTCTCGGCCAGTGTGGTCGCGATCTTGCGGACGTCGGCGTGCGGGTCGTTGCCGGCCTGCACGAGGATGACGAACTCGTCGCCACCGAAGCGCGCCAGCATCGCGTCGTCGCCACCGATGCGCTGAACGGTGTGTTCGATCCGGCGCGCGCACTGCAGCAGCACGTCGTCGCCGGCATCGTGGCCGAGCGTGTCGTTGACGCGCTTGAAGTCGTCGATGTCGGCGAACAGCAACGCCAGCTGGCAACCGGCGCCGTGCAGTTGCAGCAGGCGCTGATCGAGCGACTCGCGGAACGCCAGGCGGTTGGCCAGTCCGGTCAGCGCGTCGGTGTAGGCCATCCGCCGGATCTCGCGATCGTGGCGGGCGAGGCTGCGGCTCATCCGGTCGAAGGCCAGCATCAGGTCGCCGACTTCGTCGTTGCGGTTGTCGATGGGCGTGGCGGTATCGAAGCGTCCGGCTTCGATCGCGCGCGCCGACTCGGCCAGTTCGCGGATCGGCCGCACCAGCAGGCGCTGGATCAACCACAACGACAGTGCGCCGAAGGCGAGCATGCCCACGCCAAGCAGGCCGATCCAGATCACGTAGCGCTGGCTGAGCGTGGCGAGCCGCCCGCGCAGCTGGGTCACGGCCTCGTCCTGGAAGCGCCGCAGCGCCACCAGGTCGTAGCCGATGCGGACGCCGCCGATGCGCTGGTCGCCGATCATGATCGGCGCCGACACGTCCAGCACCTTGTCGTCGCACTGCGACATCAGCGCCTTCGAGGCGATGACCTTGGCGGCCATCGGATCGTCCATGCGCTTGCCGTAGTTGACGATGGCTTCGCTGCCATCGTGCAGGACCTGGCCGGCGGCGTCATAGACGATCACGTAGCGCACGTCGGGATTGCGCAGCGTTGAACGGCTGAGCACGCCGATGGCGTCGAGGTCGGAGTAGTACATCGGATTGGTGAGCGTGGCGGCGAGCTGCGCGACCGCACCTTCGCCCTGGCGACGCAGGGTTTCGCCCATCATCGTGCGCATGGTCGAGCGGCTGACGCCCTCGACTTCATTGCGCATGCGCTCCTGCCGGTTGAACAGCAGCGCCACCAGCGCCAGCACCACCAGCAGTGCCACGCCCATCAACAGCATGAACTTGGCCTGCAGGCCGAAACGAAGATTCATTCGACCTCCGCCCGCACCCGCGTGACGCCGTTGGCAATGTGGTCCAGCGCGCGCTTGGAGTCGGGATCGATCGGCATGAACCGGGTGGTGCGGAAGAACTGCAGCAGCGCGTCGCCGGCCTCCGGGTCGCCGGCGGCGTCCATCAGCACTTCGCGCAGCCGCGCCTCGACTTTCGGATCGAGGTCGCCCCGCACCATCTCTATGGCGCGCGGGTATTCCTCGGTTTCGCCGATCACCACCAGGTCGCTGCGGAAGGCCGGCGGCATGCGCCGCGGGTTGCCCCAGTCGAGGTTGCTCATCACGCCAACGTCGGCCAGGCCCTTGTGCACCCAGGTGGAAATGTTGAGTTCCGACCAGGCGAACATGTAGCCGACCGACCCGGTTTCGATGCGGTCATCCGGCGACAGCAGGATCTCCAGCGGCAGGCCGCGATCGAGCAGTTCGATGGCGGGGACGAAATAGGCGCTGGTCGAGGACGGACGCTGGAAGGCGACGCTGTGCCCGCGCAGGTCGGCGATCGAGCGCAGCCCGCTGTCGCGGCGGGCGAAGAACAGGCTGTGGTAATGGCTGGTGCCGTCGCGCTCGGTCAGCAGCAGCGGCGTCGCGCCGGCGCGCTGGCGCAGCAGCATCGCCGTGCCGGTGGTCTCGGTGACCCAGTCGACCCGCCCGCGGCGCAGGTAGCTGGCCATCTGCTGCGAGTCCTTGGCCATCAGGATCCGGCCCTCGCGGATGCCGACGTCGGCCATGCGCGGGACCACGTAGTCGAGCAGCGGCTTGAGCTGCTCGTAATGGGTCTTGGGGTCGTCGCTGATTCGCCCGAGCACCAGCACGCCGGAGTCATTGCCGGCCCGCGTCGAAAACGACATGGCCGCCGATGCCAGCGCGAGTAGGGACAACAGGGCGATACGACTCAGGCTAGCGATCAAGTACAGACGACCCGTCTAAGTGCCGCGGCCAGCCTAATACGAAACACCAGCGGGCCGATACTGCAAACCGACGGCCGAGCCGCAGTTCCAGCCTCTTTTCACGCCCCCCAGGGTTCAGGGCTCAGTCGTCCTTGCGGGCCAGGGAGGCCATGCGCTGGGCGTCGGCCAGGATCCCGCGCAGGATCCGCACCTCGCGCGAGTCCAGTCCGGCCCGCAGGTACAGCCGGCGCAGCTTGCGCATGGCCGACTCCGGGGCACGGCCCTTGTGGAAGTCGATGGCGTCGAGGGTGTCGCCGAGCTGGGCGAAGAAGCCTTCCATCTCGGCATGCGATGCCGGCGGCTCGCGCCGTTCCGCGCCGTCGCCGTCGGCCGCGGCTGCGGCCGGGGCGGTGGCGGCCAGCACGGCCAGGCGCAGCTCGTAGCTGAGCACCTGCACGGCGGCGGCCAGGTTGAGCGAGCTGTAGTCCGGATTGGCCGGGATATGGACCGAGGCGTGGCACAGCTGCAGTTCGTCGTTGGTCAGCCCGGTGCGCTCGCGGCCGAACACCAGCGCGACCTCGGCGCCCGCCCCCGCCTCGCCGACCGCCCGTGCGGCGGCATCCCGCGGCAGCAGTTCCTCAAGCGCGACGCGGCGACTGCGCGCGGTGCAGCCCAGCACCAGCCGGCAGTCGGCCACGGCCTCGGCCAGGGTCGCGCACGTGGTGGCGGCGGCCAGCACATCGTCGGCGCCGGCGGCCAGGGCATAGGACTCGACGCTGGGCGCCTTCTCAGGCGCCACCAGCACCAGCCGCGCCAGCCCCATGGTCTTCATCGCCCGCGCCGCCGAGCCGATGTTGCCGGGGTGCTGGGTGCCGACGAGCACGATGCGCAGGCGCTCGGCCGGGCCGGGAACGTGGTTGGACGGTGAGGGGACAGGGTCGGACACGGTTTTCGCTTCGGAAGTCACGGCCTGCAATGGTAAACTCCGCGCCCCGGCCCTGAGCCGGTCCGCTCTTTGCCGCCGCCAGTCCGTCCCCCACCTCCCCCTACGAGGCCGCTTGCCATGCAGAAACCCGCCGTCACCCTCATGGTCAAGGCCGCCCGCGCCGCCGGCAACGTGCTGCTGCGGCACATGAACAAGCTCGATGCGCTCAACGTGGTCGAGAAGGACCGGATGGACTATGCCAGTGAAGTCGACAGCCTGGCCGAGAAAGAGATCATCAAGGAATTCCGCCGCGCGACGCCCGACTACGCCATCCTCGGCGAGGAAAGCGGTCCGCTCGGCAACAGCGGAAATTCAAGGCAACCCACCTGGGTCATCGATCCGCTCGACGGCACCAGCAACTACCTGCACGGCATCCCGCATTTCTGCGTGTCGATCGCCCTGGTCGAGAACGGCGAGCCGGTCCACGGCGTGATCTTCGATCCGCTGCGCAACGAGCTGTTCACCACCAGCCGCGGCAGCGGTGCCACGCTCAACGACCGCAAGATCCGCATCGCCGACCGCAAGGACCTCAACGGCGCGATGCTGATCACCGGTTTCCCGCCGCGCGAGCGCGCGCGTGCCAGTGCGCACCTCAAGTGCATCGACACGCTGCTGACCGAGGCCGAGGACATCCGCCGCACCGGTTCGGCCGCGCTCGACCTGGCCTACGTGGCCTGCGGTCGCGCCGATGCGTACTTCGAAGCCGGCGTGAAGCCGTGGGACATCGCCGCGGGCGCGCTGCTGGTGCGCGAGGCAGGCGGCAAGGTGGTCGACTTCCGCGGCCGCAGCACCGGGCCGATGGACACCCGCGGCCAGATGCCGCGCCAGCTGGTCGCCGGCAACCTGAAGATCTGCGACGCACTGCAGAGTAAGATCGTCAACACGGGGTATGCGTCGGCGTTCGACTGAGCTTCCTCGCTCTGATTACACGAAGAGCCGCGCATTGCGCGGCTTTTTTTGCTTTCGTCTGCGGAGCGGCGGCGTCCGCCGACTGGGGGATTGCTCCGCCCCTTAGTTCGGACATCCTGTCCGAATGCGGGGCGTGGGCCATCCATGGCCCACTGCTGCGCAATCCCCCAGCCGGCGGACACCGCTCTGGCACGTCATTTCGCGGTCTTCGACAAGAACTGAAAGGCAACGGCAACGTCCATGGGTTCCCGCCTTCGCGGGAACGACCATCGACGAAGACCGGGCAATGAAATGCCGGGGCGTCGTTCACCGCGCCGGGGATTGATCCGCAGCGGGACATGGATGTCCCGCGCCCCGCATCAGACAGGATGTCTGACTAAGGGGCGGAGCAATCCCCGGCGCGGTGGACGACGCCGCTCCGCAGGCGGCAAGCCGTCACGGCCACAGTCAAGATGGATCCCGGCGTTCGCCGGGATGACGGGCAAGGATGACGGGCAAAGGGTGACGGGCAAAGAAAAAGGCCGCGCAGTGCGCGGCCTTTTCCGTCGAACCCACCGTAACGGTTACGGGCGGCGAGCCAGTGCCGCCTCGTCCTTGGCCTTCGGCATCAGGTCCTGCTTGGTCACCTTCAGGAAGCCGATGGTCAACAGCGGGCACGCCACGAAGATCGACGACAGCGTACCGATGATGATGCCGATCATCTGCGACTCCGCCATGCCCTGCAGCGAACCACCACCGTACAGGTACAGCGCGAACACCGTCAGGAACGCCACGAACGACGTGATCACCGTACGCGACAGCGTCTGGTTGATCGACTTGTTGAGGATCTCCTCCGGCGACGCGCGCATCGTGCGGAAGTTCTCGCGGACGCGGTCGAACACCACGATCGTATCGTTGATCGAGAAGCCCATCACCGACAGCACGCCGGCGAGCACGGTGAGGTCGAACTCGTGGCCACTGAGCGCGAACCAGCCCGTCACCACCACCACGTCGTGCAGCGTGGTCAACACCGCCGCGATCGCGAACTTCTTCTCGAAGCGGAACGAAATGTAGATCAGGAAGCCCACGACCACGAAGATCAGCGCCCACAGGCCGTTGATCGCCAGGTCCTTGCCGACCTGCGGACCCACCACCTCGCTGCGCAGCACCTTGCCCGGGTTGCCCTCGAAGGCCAGCGCGTTCTGCACGTCGCTGGCCGTCGTGTCTTCCTTGTTCTCGGCGCCGGCCGCGGCCTGCTTGGGCTGCAGGCGGATCAGCAGATCGTTGCCGCTGCCGAAGGACTGCACCTGCGCACCCTCGTAGCCGGCACGGTCGAGGCGCTCGCGGACGTCATCGACGTCGACGGGCTTCTCGAAACGCATCTCGGTGACGGCACCGCCGGTGAAGTCCAGGGCGAAGTTGAAGCCCTTGATCGCCATGCCGCCGACGGCCACCAGCAGCATCGCCAGGGCAATGCCCAGCGACAACCAGCGCAGGCGGATGAAGTTGATGTTGCTGTCGTAGGGGAAGACGTTGAACGGTTTCATTTGCGTGATCTTCCCGTCAGATCCAGATCGTCTTGATCTTGCGGCGACCGCCGTAGATCAGCGTGGCAATGGCGCGCGACACGCCCACCGCGGTGTACATCGAGGTCGCGATACCCACGATCAGCGACACCGCGAAGCCCTTCACCGGACCGGTGCCGAAGGCGAACAGGGCGACACCGGCGAGGATGGCGGTGAGGTTGGCGTCGGCAATCGTGCCCGATGCGCGCTCGTAGCCTTCGGCGATGGCGGTCTGCGGTGGCAGCCCCAACCTGAGCTCCTCGCGTATGCGCTCGTTGATCAGCACGTTGGCGTCGACCGACATGCCCACCGTCAGCGCGATACCGGCCAGGCCAGGCAGCGTCAGCGTCGCGTTGAACAGCGACATCACCGCGATCAGCATCAGCATGTTCAGCAGCAGCGCCAGGCAGGTGATGATGCCGAACACGCGGTAGTAGAACAGGAAGAAGACCAGGGCGAAGGCGAACGAATAGGCGACCGCGGTCAGGCCGCGCTCGATGTTCTCGCGACCCAGGCTCGGGCCGACGATGCGCTCTTCGATGAAGTCCATCGGTGCGGCCAGCGAACCCGAACGCAGCAGCAGGGCCAGGTCGGCGGCTTCCTTGGAGCTGTCCAGGCCGGTGGTCTGGAACTCCTTGCCGAACACGCCGTTGATGTTGGCCACCGAGATCACTTCTTCATTGATCTTGGTCGTGCGGATTTCCTTGCCGTCGACCACGCGCACCTCGGGGATGCGCTCGATGTAGACCACGGCCATTGGCTTGCCGACGTGCTCGGTGGTGTAGTCGAACATGCGCTGGCCGCCGACGCCGTTCAGGCGCACCGAGACCGCCGGGGTGCCGGTCTGCGGGTCCATCATCGAGGTCGCGCCGACCAGCTGGTCGCCCGAGGCGATCACGCGCTTGTTGAGCAGCACCGGCATCGGTTTGCCGTCCGGGCCAAGCTCACGGCGGTAATAGACGCGGGCTTCCGGCGGCACGTTGCCGCTGGAGACGGCGTCGTAGGCATTGCCCTCGACCACGCCGCGATACTCGAGCGTCGCGGTGGCACCGAGGATGCGCTTGGCCTGCGCGGTGTCCTGCACGCCCGGCAGCTGCACGACGATGCGGTCGCTGCCCTGGCGCTGGATGATCGGCTCGGACACGCCCAGCGCGTTGATGCGGTTGCGCAGGGTGCCGACGTTCTGTTCGATCGCCTCCACCGCCATCCGCTGCATCTCGGCTTCGGAGATCTGCACGGTCAGGGTGTTGCCCTTCACGTCGAGCAGCAGGTTCGGCTGGCTCTTGGCGACCTCCGCGCGTGCCTTCTCGGCATCGGCGGGGCTGGGCAGGGTCGCGATGATGGTGTTGCCGCCGCGGCGTTCGACCGACTCGTAACGCACGCGACCGTCGCGCAGGCTCACGCGCACGTCTTCGGCGGTGGCGTCCATGCGCTTGTCGAGGGCGGCCTTCTGGTCGACCTGCATCAGGAAGTGCACGCCGCCCTGGAGGTCCAGGCCCAGCAGCATCGGCTTGGCGCCGATCTTCTCGAGCCAGTTCGGCACGGTCGAGGCCAGGTTCAGCGCAACCACGTAGTTGCTGCCGAGCTTGTCGCGCAGGACGTCGTTGGCCTTGATCTGCTGGTCAGGGTTGTTCAGGCGCACGAGCAGGTTGCCGTTGTCGAGTTCGACCGACTTGGGCGTGACGCCTGCCTGCTTGAGCGTGGTGCTGATCTGGGCGCTGAGCGCCGGATCGACCTTGGCGCCGCGGCTGGCCGTGACCTGCACGGAGGGATCCTGCGGATAGATGTTCGGCAACGCATACAGCGCGCTGAGCAACAGAACGATCAGGATGACGAAGTATTTCCAGCGCGGGTAAGTCAGCATCTAGGGCCCCTGCGGCGGCCACCCCGGCCGCCGTATGTCAAATTCTTCTGGAGACGGCTTACGCCGACTTCAAGGTGCCCTTCGGCAGCACGTTGGCGATGGCGCCCTTCTGCACGCGGATGCGCACGTTGTCGGCGATCTCGACGGTGATGAAGTTCTCGCCGATGTCGCTCACGGTGCCGGCGATGCCGCCGTTGGTGAGGACTTCGTCGCCCTTGGCCAGCTTCTCGAGCATCGCGCGGTGCTCCTTCTGGCGCTTCATCTGCGGACGGATCATCAGGAAGTACATGACGCCGATCAGCAGGATCGGGAACAGCAGCGACATGCCGAAGCCGGTGCCGCCGGCCGGAGCGGCCGCCTGGGCATAGGCCGGGGATACCACGAGATCAAGCAGGTTCATGGAGATTGTCCTGGATCGAAAAATAGCGGGGGATTATGCCACGGGGCGGGGCCCTGCCCCGCGACCCCTACCCCCTCTCCCTGGCCGCCTGCGGCGGCCGTCCCTCTCCCACGAGGGGAGAGGGTGAAGCGCTGCCCCTTCTCCCCTTGTGGGAGAAGGTGCCCCGAAGGGGCGGATGAGGGGTGGGGCCTGCCCTAAACCGGCTCGGCAGCCCGTGCGGCGTAGAAAGACTCCCGGAAGGCCGAAAAGGTTCCCCGGGCGATGGCGTCGCGCATCTGCGCCATCAGGCGCTGGTAGTAGCGCAGGTTGTGCAGGGTGCCCAGCATCGGCGCCAGCATCTCGTTGCAGCGGTCCAGGTGGCGCAGGTAGCTGCGGCTGAAGCCGTTGCGGCAGGCGTAGCAGTCGCAGCCTTCCTCGATCGGGCGCAGGTCGCGCTCGTACTTGGCGTTGCGCACGCGGACCGTGCCGAAACTGGTGAAATAGTGGCCGTTGCGGGCGTTGCGGGTCGGCATGACGCAGTCGAACATGTCGATGCCGCGGGCGACGCCCTCCACCAGGTCCTCCGGCCGTCCAACCCCCATCAGGTAGCGCGGGCGGTCGGCCGGCAGCTGCGGGCAGGTGTGCTCGAGCATGTGGTTGCGCTCGGCCTCGGGCTCGCCGACGGCGAGGCCGCCGATCGCATAGCCATCGAATCCGATCGCCTTGAGCCCTTCGGCCGAACGGTCGCGCAGCGCCGGATGGACGCCGCCCTGGACGATGCCGAACAGCGCCGCGTCGTTGCCCTCGTGCGCCTTCTTCGAGCGTTCGGCCCAGCGCAGGCTCAGCTCCATCGACTTGCGCGCCACTTCCTCTGTGGCCGGGTAAGGCGTGCACTCGTCGAAGATCATCACCACGTCCGAGTCGAGCACCTTTTGGATGTGCATGCTCTCTTCGGGACCGAGGAAGACCTTGCTGCCATCGGTCGGCGCGGCGAAGGTCACGCCCTGCTCGGTGATCTTGCGCTTGTGCGCCAGCGAGAACACCTGGAAGCCACCGGAGTCTGTCAGGATCGGACCGCTCCAGCGGCCGAAGCCGTGCAGGCCGCCGTGGTCGCCGATCACGTCCAGGCCCGGGCGCAGGTAGAGATGGAACGTGTTGCCGAGGATCATCTCGGCGCCGAGCTCGCGGATCTGCTCGGGCATCACGCCCTTGACCGAACCGTAGGTGCCGACCGGCATGAACGCCGGCGTCTCCACCGTGCCACGCGGGAAGGTCATGCGGCCGCGGCGGGCGGCGCCGTCGGTGGTGATGAGGTCGAAGCTCATGCGGCTCATGCGGTCGCCTCCGGCGCCGGGAACAGCAACATCGCATCCCCATACGAGAAGAAGCGATAGCGCGAGGCGATCGCGTGGTCGTAGGCGGCGAACACGCGCGCCTTGCCGGAGAAGGCGGAAACCAGCATCAGCAGGGTGCTCTCGGGCAGGTGGAAATTGGTGATCAGCGCATCGACCGATCGGATCTTGTAGCCCGGGAGGATGAACAAGCGGGTTTCGCCGGCATACGGCTGCAGTTCGCGCTCACCGGCGTCGTTGGCGCGCATCGCGCTTTCCAGCGCGCGCACCACCGTCGTGCCGACCGCGATCACGCGGCCACCGGCGGCGCGCGTGCGATGGATCTGCTCGATCAGCGCGGCGCCGACATTGAGCCATTCGCTGTGCATCACGTGCTGGCCGAGGTCGTCGACGCGCACCGGCTGGAACGTCCCGGCGCCGACATGCAGGGTGACGTGGCCGAACTGCACGCCGCGCTCGCGCAACTGCTGCAGCAAGGCTTCGTCGAAGTGCAGGCCAGCGGTAGGCGCGGCCACCGCGCCGACTTCGCGCGCGAACACGGTCTGGTAACGGGTGTCGTCGTCGCTGCCGGCTTCGCGCTGGATGTACGGCGGCAACGGCAGGCGGCCGGCATGCAGCAGCCACTGCTCGAGCGACTCGGGCACGTCGAAGCGCAGGCGGTAGAACTCCCCGTCGCGGCCGAGCACTTCGGCTTCGCCGCCGGCATCGAGAAGGATTTTCGCGCCGGCCTTCGGCGACTTGCTCACGCCCAGCTGTGCGCGCACTTCGTGGCCACCGAGCAGGCGCTCGATCAGGATCTCGACCCGGCCGCCGCTGGTCTTCTGGCCATACAGGCGCGCCGGAATCACGCGGGTGTCGTTGAACACCAGCAGGTCGCCCGGGGCGAGCAGGTCTGGCAGGTCGCGGAAGATGCGGTCCTGGAACTCAACCGTGGCGGTCGGCGGCACCACCAGCAGGCGGCTGGCCGAGCGCTCGGGCAAGGGCGCCTGCGCGATCAGCTCGGGCGGCAGGTCGTAATGGAAATCGGATTTCTTCAAGGCGGGGGACTGGCTGGCGGCTTGACTGGCCGCAGGACCGGGCATTGTAAGAGGGTTCGGGCCTGGATCCCGGCGTTCGCCGGGATGACGGTCGTTACCGCTCGAACTTGGCCGACAGGATGATCGCCGAGGTGGTCCGCTCGACCCCGTCGATCGCGCCGATCCGGTCGGTCAGCTCGTCCATCGCCTCCACCGTCGGCACCACGCCCAGGGCGATCAGGTCGAACGGGCCGCTGACCGAATGCAGGGCGCGCACCTCCGGCATCCCGTGCAGGACCGCCACCACGGACGTCATCTGCTTGGGCAGCACGGTCACCATGATGTGGGCGCGGATGTGGCCACGCTCGGCCTCGTCGTGGACGCGCACGGTGTAGCCGTCGATCACGCCCTGCCGCTCCAGCCGCTCGATCCGGCTGTGGACGGTGGTGCGGGACAGCTTCAGGCGGCGGGCGATGTCCGCAGTCGAGGCCCGCGCGTTCTCGCGCAGGACCGAGAGCAGCTGCTGGTCGGCGTCGGTAATCTTCATCTCGCCCAGATTGTTCGTCGTATCGACGAGATTGTCCAGTAATTCGTACAAATCCGTACTGTCTACCGACGAATTATTCCAGATAATAGGGTGATTGCGTACTGACAGGAGAAAGACCATGGCCGTCCTCGACCGCCTCGCGCCTTTGCGCGCCCACCAGGGCCTTCGCCGCACCCAGGGCCTGGACGACGCCACGATCACCCGTTTCGCCGCCAGCCACGCCGAGCTGATCGAAGCGATCGAAGCGGCCGGCCAGGAATACCAGCGCCTGAAGGACGACTTCGCCGAGCTGCTCGACCTCGACGAGGACGCGCAGATCCACGCCGTGCTGGCCGGTTACATCAATTTCTACCCGGACGACGCGGTCAATCCGTACGTCGCCCTCGCCGCGCGCGGCCCGTGGGTGGTCACCCTCAAGGGTGCGGTGCTTCACGACTCCGGCGGCTACGGCATGCTCGGCTTCGGCCATGCGCCCAAGTCGGTGATCTCCGCGATGGCCAAGCCGCAGGCAATGGCCAACATCATGACGCCGTCGCTGTCGCAGCTGCGCTTCGATCGCGCGCTGCGCGCCGCCATTGGCGTCGCCCGCGGCGGCTGCCCGTACGAGAAGTTCCTGTGCCTGAACTCCGGTTCGGAATCGGTATCGCTGGCCTCGCGCATCGCCGACGTCAACACCAAGCTGATGACCGACCCGGGCGGCCGCCACGCCGGCCGCGCGATCAAGCGCGTGGTGGTCAAGGGCAGCTTCCATGGCCGCACAGAGCGCCCGGCGCTGTATTCGGACTCCTCGCGCAAGACCTACATGCAGCACCTGGCCAGCTTCCGCGGTGAGGACACGTTGTTGACGGTCGAGCCGTACGACGTCGACGCGCTGAAGCAGGTCTTCGCCGACGCCGACGCCAATGGCTGGTTCATCGAGGCGATGTTCCTCGAGCCGGTGATGGGCGAAGGCGACCCGGGCCGCGGCGTGCCGCCGGCGTTCTATGCCGCCGCGCGCGAACTCACCCGCAGCCACGGCGCGCTGCTGCTGGTCGACTCGATCCAGGCCGGCCTGCGCGCGCACGGCGTGCTGTCGATCGTCGACTACCCCGGCTTCGAGCAGATGGACCCGCCGGACATGGAGACCTATTCCAAGGCGCTCAACGCCGGCCAGTACCCGCTGTCGGTGCTCGCCGTCGGCAAGCGCGCGGCCGATCTCTACAAGAAGGGCCTGTACGGCAACACGATGACCAGCAACCCGCGCGCGCTCGATGTCGCCTGCGCCGTGCTGGAGCAGGTCACCCCTGCCCTGCAGCAGAACATCCGCGCCCGCGGCGTGGAAGCGCTGGAGAAGCTCGAGAAGCTCAAGGGCGAGCTTGGCGGACTGATCACCAAGGTCCAGGGCACGGGCCTGCTGTTCTCGTGTGAACTGGCGCCGCAGTTCAAGTGCTACGGCGCAGGTTCGACCGAAGAGTGGCTGCGCGAGCGCGGCATCGGCGTGATCCACGGCGGCGTCAATTCGCTGCGCTTCACGCCCACCTTCACCATCACCAGCGAGGAGATCGACCTGCTCGTGGCGATGGTGGCCAAGGCGTTGAAGGAAGGCCCGCGGGCAACGCAGGCTGCTGCCGCGTAACTCCGCGTCGGCGCCCTGCCCTCCCCCCTCGTGGGGGAGGGACGACCGCGAACGCGGTCAGGGAGAGGGGGCTTTGCAATCCCGCAGCGACAGCGCCCTGGCGATATCCCGCCAATCAAACGCCGCCACCGCCTGGTCGTCATCGACCGCGTAGAACACGCCCTGCGGAAAACGCGCGCTCGCGCTCTGGTCGAGCCACACGCCATCGGTATTGGCGGTCTTGCCGCCGGCAAACGCACCGACATGCTTCAGCGTCGCGCGATCGAACACATGGAACAGGCTGCGATCCTTGAACTGGTCGGTGGCGATCCAGTAACCGCTGCCATCGGCACAGCGCGCCAGCGCCATGCCTTCCGCCTGCGCCTTGAACAGACCGGCGCCGATATCACGACCACGGTACTGGCCGTCGAGTCCGTACTCGCGAAGACGCGTGCCGGTGGCGACATCTTCCTCCGCCACGAGCAGGCGATCATTGGCGACGTCGCCGAACACCGATTCGGCGATGCGGATCGCGCCAGCCTCACCGGTATCGCCAAACTTGCCCATCAGCCTCGCCTGCCAACCACCCGGCACGCGCCGTAGCTGGTAGCGCTTGAAGCGTTCACCCAGCTGCGCCAGCGGCGGCGGCAGGTCCTCGTTCTGCGGCGACATGTAGTTGTCGCTGACGATGACTTCGTAGCTGTCCTTCTGCGCGCGCACCCACAGCCCATACGGCTGCTTGAGATCCTCACCGCCGAACACGAGCAGCGGTTTGAGGTCGGGCAGCTGGAACATCTGCACGCGGTGGTTGTCGCGCTCGACCACCAGTGCGTAGTTGTCGATCACGGCAATGCCGTTGGGGCGCTGCAACTGCCCAAGCCCGGTGCCAGGTCCGCCGACGCTGCGGACGGACGCGCCGCTGTCGCCGTCATGGACCACCAGCTTGTCGGTGGCCTTGGCGGTTGCGATCAACCAGCGCTTGCCATCGGGCGATCGCCAGCTGGCCGGCGAGTCGATGTTGTCGTCCGGCGTGGCGGCGGTGATGAACGCTTCGCTGACCACCTTGTGCAGCACGTCCGACTGGCTCAGCAGCGGATCGGCCTGCGCGGACTTCTCGTCCGGTTCCGGCGCGTGTCCCGCATCCGGCGCGGTCGTGGCGCAGGCAGTGAGCATGGATATGAGTGCCAGCGTGGCCAGTCGTGACGTCACGTTTCCCCCGGAAGATTGAAAGCAAACCTCGGCTTTCTACGCCGCCATTGTGACGCTTTGATTGCGGGTAGGCGCGCAGCTACTTCGCCAGGTTCCGACAAATTCCCGACATATTTCCGCCATCCCCGGCGCGTACAACTCGCGGTTTGTTTGCCGCCGTCTTGCCCACCGAATTGCATGGGGATGCAGATCGAATGAAACGAAACCTCCTGTCGCGCGCTTTGTCGCGTGCATTGTTTGTCGCAGCGCTGGCTCCGGTCAGCTTCACCGCCGCCGCCGATGACGCCGGCGGTCCGGCGCCGGACCCGAAGCAGCTCGATGCTGTCGTCGTCCAGGCCGACATCGCCTATCGCAACCGCACCGACGCCACCGCGCCGGTACTGTCCTACGACCTGGAATACTTCCAGCGCTTCGAGCCGCTGACCGTCGGCGACATGCTCAAGCGCGTGCCCAGCGTCGCTTTCGTCTCCGACGTGCTGGAGTACGACGGCGCACAGCTGCGCGGCCTCGATCCGGGTTACACGCAGATCCTGATCAACGGCAAGAAGGTGCCCGGCGCCGGCAACGACCGCTCGTTCTTCGTCGACCGTATCCCGGCCGAACTGGTCGAGCGCATCGAGATCGTCCGCAGCGCCAGTGCCAACCGCTCCGGCGACGCCGTGGCCGGCGCGCTCAACATCGTCCTGCGCGACGCCTACGAGTTCGACGGCAGCTACGTCCGTGGCGGCGTCATGCACTTCGACGACGGCCAGTACAAGAACACCTACGGCGCCGTCAGCAGCGGGGAAGTCGGCGGCGGTCGCCTGCTCGGTGGATTCAATGTCCAGGGTCGTTACAACCCCAAGGTCAAGCGCAGCGACCGTTTCGAGGAGCCCGATGGCGACTTCGTGAACCGCGAGGACCAGGACGACACCCGCGACGGCACCGACTACTCCGCCAACGTGTCCTACACCCACGACATCGGCACCGGCCGCCTGTCGCTGGACGGCTTCTACGTGCGTACCGACCGCGACGAGAAAGAGCACTCGCTGGAGTACAACGACCCGACCAGCACCAGTCGCGACAACCTGTTGTCGGTCAACGACCAGCTCGAGAACATCAAGCAGGACAACTGGTCGTTCGGTGCCAACTACGAGTTCGACATGCTCGGCGGCCGCACCGAGTTCGACCTCGACTACGCCCGCTTCGACGACGACACCGTGTCGACCGAGGAAGAGAGCAAATTCGACGACGAGGACACGCCGCCGTCGTTCGATGTCCGCGAAGGCACGCGCACGCTCAGCGACATCCGTGACGACGAGCTCGGCTTCAAGGCCGCGCACAAGCGCGATGTCGGCAACGCAAAGCTCGAGTTCGGCGTCGACTACCTCGACAAGCAGCGCGACACGGGCCTGCAGATCGCCGAGGTCGAATCGGATGACGAGGACGTCGCCCTGCCGGCCTATGACGACTTCGAAGGCATGGCCAGCCGCATCGACGAGACCCGCGTCGATCCCTACCTGATGTTCTCGGGAGCGGCGGGCGCGATTGCCTGGGAGGCCGGCCTGCGCTACGAGACCACTGACATCGACGTCCGTGCCGACGACACCGCCGTCTCCAACGACTACTCGACGCTGCTGCCGTCCGCACACCTGAAGTGGGACGTGACCGCCGACGACCGCATCAGCCTGTCGCTGGCGCGCACGGTGCGCCGCCCCAACTTCGACCAGATGCTGCCGTTGACGCTGGAGGAAGAGTTCGGCGACAACGACTTCACCGGCAACCCGTTGCTCGAACCCGAGCGCGCCTGGGGCCTGGACCTGGGTTATGAGCGTCGTCTGGGCCAGCGCGGCGTGTTCGGCGTGAACGCGTTCTACCGCGACATCCAGGACCTGATCGAGACGGTCAACACCGGCGAGCCGAGCGCGACGGCGCTGGGCGACTTCGAGGACGAGGTCGAGGAGTTCCTCGACGAGAATCCGGGCGCCGACGAGACCACCCCGGGCTACCCGCAGTTCGATCCGGACAGCTTCGTCTACACCGCCCGCAACGTCGGCGACGGCTACGTCTACGGCATCGAGTTCGACCTGTCGACGCCGCTGACCGTGTTCGACCTGCCGGACACCGGCGTGTTCGTCAACTACTCGTGGCTGGACAGCTCGGTCGACGACGAGTTCGGCGAGCGCCGTTTCAACAACCAGGCCAAGTACGTCTACAACGTCGGCTTCATCCAGAACATCCCGGAATGGGGTGTCTCGTTTGGCGCCAGCTATCGCCGCCAGGGACAAGCCTACTCGCGGATCGTCAGCGAGGAAATCACCACGACTTACGATGGCGACCTGGAAGCGTTCGTCGAGAAGCGGTTCGGTGATCGCATGTCGGTGCGTCTGACCGGGTCGAACCTGCTGGATGCCTCCAAGGATGAAGCGTTCAACAAGTTCGACAATGCCGCCGATCAGATCGATCGTGATTTTGACGAGTATGAGTTGGAGCGCGAGAGTTCGGGGCCGGTTTATCAGTTGATTGCGCGTTATTCGTTCTGAGTTGCATCGCGCCCCGGGTGCGCTGCGCTTACCCGGGCTACGCACCACACGTAGCCCGGGTAAGGCCCCAGGCCGCACCCGGGGTGACGACACACGTAGCCCGGGTAAGGCCAACGGCCGCACCCGGGTCGCGTGCGCGCATCTACATCCGCGCCAACACCAGATGCGAATGCATCGGCACCACGACGTGCCCGTCGTACATCTGCTCCCTGATCGCCCCCGCCAGCCGCGACTGCGCTGCCTCGGTCAAGTCCGCACGCGCCCTCGCGTCAAGGTGTTGCGTGGCTGGCACGGCCGCCGCGATGACATCCACCTCCATCGCGACAAAACTCTCCGGGTCCGGAAACACCGCCGGCATCGACCGCGCCTGGATGGCGATATCGCGAAACCCCGCGGCCACCAGCAACGCTTCCAGCTCCGCCGCGTCGCCCAGCTCGAACGGTGCGGCCAGCGCCGGGATGCCGATCAGCTCCACCAGCACGTCGTTGAATCGCGACCAGAACGGGTGGTGGTCAAGCCCGCGCCACACGCCCATCGCCAGCCGGCCATCCTCGCGCAGCACCCGTCGTGCCTCGCCCAGCGCCGCGGCGCGATCGTCCACGAACTGCAGGCCCTGCTGGCACAGCGCGAGGTCGAACTCGCCCTCGTTGAACGGCAGCACTTCCAGCCGCCCCTGCTTCCACTCGATGTCGAGCCCTTCCACCGCGCCCTGGACCTGCGCCACGCCGAGCATGTCGGGGTTGAGGTCCACGCCCACCATGCGCCCGTCCGGCACCAGGAACGGGGCGGCCATGCGCGCGACGACGCCGGTGCCACAGGCCAGGTCGAGCGCATGCTCGCCCGGCATTGGACGCGCCAGTTCGAGCAGCGGAGCGACCCAGGGCCGGAACAGCACCGGGACCATCTCGCGTTCGTAGGTGACGGCGGGATTGCTCATGAGGCTCCTTCGGCGTTCCTTGCCGGACGCCACGAGTTTCGGCCGTCCCTGCGAACGGGAACGTGTAGACGCCCGCTCGGCGGCCGGCGGCATGCCTCCCGGAGCATGCCGACCGCGCCCGGCTGCGCTAGGCTTGCGCGATGAAAACCATCGAAGTCCGCCACCCTCTGGTGCAGCACAAGCTCGGCCTGATGCGCCTGGCCGGGATCAGCACCAAGGAATTCCGCGAACTCGCCTCCGAGGTCGCGACCCTGCTCACCTACGAGGCCACCGCCGACCTGGAGACCGAAGAAGTCACGGTCGACGGTTGGGCCGGGCCGGTGAAGACGCGCCGCATCAAGGGCGCCAAGGTCACGCTGGTGCCGATCCTACGCGCCGGGCTGGGCATGCTCCCCGGCGTGCTGGAACTGATTCCCGCGGCGAAGGTGGGCGTGGTCGGGCTGCAGCGCGACGAGCGGACGCTCGAACCGGTCGGCTACTACGAAAAGCTCACCGGCCGCATGGACGAGCGCACCGCGCTCATCCTCGACCCGATGCTGGCCACCGGCGGCACCCTGGTCGCCACCGTCGACATGCTCAAGGCGGCCGGCTGCAAGCGCATCAAGGGACTGTTCCTGGTCGCGGCGCCGGAAGGCCTGCGCGTGCTCGAAAGCCGCCATCCGGATGTCGAGGTGTACACCGCCTCGATCGACGACCGCCTCAACGACGTCGGCTACATCCTGCCGGGCCTGGGCGACGCCGGCGACAAGATCTTCGGCACGCGGCACAACGGCTGACAATGCACGTCATTCCCGCGAAGGCGGGAATCCATGGACGTGCCGTAAAGCAGAAGCAAATGGATCCCGGCGTGCGCCGGGATGACGGCTGGCTGTCAGCCGCGCTTGCGCCGCACGCGCCGCCACACCAGCGCCGCACCGAGCAACATCGCCGCGGCGCCCAGCAACCACGGCAGCAGCCGCTCATCCGTGCCCGGCGGCAGCTCGACCACGGTGGATGCACGCTCCGCACTCAATGCCTGCGCGGCGGCTTCCGGCGACAGCACCCAGCGGTCGCCGCGAAGCTCGACCTTGCCTTCCAGCGGCGGCAGGCTCAGCTCGCGCCAGACGATGCGGATGTCTCCGACCTGCGGATCGAGTGGATTCTCGGCGCTGCCCAGGCCATCGCCTTCGGGCTGGAACGACGCCGCCAGGTTCGCCGGCAGGCGCGAGAAATTCGGCCGGAACACGCGCCACTGCCCCAGCGTCTGCAACACCGCCAGGTCGATGGGCTTGCCTTCCAGCGTCGCGTCGTCGGACCACCAGCGGCGATTTTCCAGCGGCAGCTTCTTCGGGTTGGCATGCCCCGGCGTGAACTGCGACGAATCGATCGCCGCCGAGTTCCACACGCGCGTGTAGCCGTCGCGATTGGCACGCCACTGGTACATCTCGACCTTGCGATCGAGGCCAAAGCCGCGCGTGCCGACTCCGAAATCACGGTCGCGCAGCGCAGCGCCGGGTTTCGGCGCATCCAGCGAATCGTCGACCACCGCCGGCTGGGCCAACGCGGTGCTGCACGCCATGCCCACGGCGACCACGCAGGCCAGCGACAGCCAAGCTGTCGCGCCGCGCGGCGTCATGCGCCCAGCGCCCTCGCCTGCAGTTCGGCCACCTCGTGGGTGGTGCCGAACTTGCCCTTGTCGTCCTGCGTGACCTGCGCCAGCGCGCACTGCGGATCGTGGGTGAAAAAGAGATGCACGTTGCGGCGAAGCTTGTCGGCGAGGAACGCCTTCTTCTCGTCGATCAGCAACTCGGCATTGCGGTCGTAACCCATCGTGATCGGCACATGCACCCACGGCCGCCCCGGAATCAGGTCGGCGCAGAACACCACGCCGCCGTGCGACTCGCCGTCCACAAGGTCCGGGCCGACGACCTCGGCCAGCATCAGTCCCGGCGTGTGGCCATCGCTGTAATGGAAACGCACCGCGTGCCCCAGTGTCTGCGAGTACTCGCCATCGACCAGTTCAAGGCGACCGGTGGCTTCGAGCAGCGCCGGCAGTTCCGGGATGAAGCTGGCGCGATCGCGCGGGTGCGGATGCAGTGCGCGCTCGTAATGCTCGCGACCGACGACGTAGCTGGCGTCCGGGAACAGCAGCGTCGGCGACTCGCCTTCCTTCCACGGCGCGAGCAGTCCGCCGGCATGGTCGAAGTGAAGGTGCGACAGCACGACCACGTCGACGTCTTCCGGAGCGAAACCGGCGGCGGCCAGGGACTGCACCAGCACATGCTGGTCTTCGACCACGCCATAGCGCTCGCGCAGCTTGGGTTCGAAGAACGCACCGATGCCGGCCTCGAACAGCACCGTCTTGCCGGCCAGCGGGCTGGCGAGCAGCGCGCGACAGGCGAGTTCGATGCGGTTGTGTTCGTCAGGCGGGGACCACTTGGCCCACATCGCGCGCGGCGCGTTGCCGAACATCGCGCCGCCGTCGAGCTTCTGGCTGTTGCCGAGGATTGACCAGAGTTTCATGGGCCTAGGGTACCTCCCCGCGCGTTAGGTTCGCGATATCGAAATCTGGCGAAGTAGCCCGGGTAAGCAAAGCGCACCCGGGTTCGCCTCGCCGGGCGAGCACGGAACCCGAGTGCGCTTTGCTCACCCGGGCTACGACTTACTCGACAGCGCCCTTGCCCACCGGGTTGCGCGGGTCCGTACCCGCCTCCAGCACATTACTGCGCTTGTCCCAGGACACCGTCTGCAGGTTGCCCCAGGTGTTCTCGCCGGCGTTGACCTTGTGCCCCATCGCCTCCAGCGCCGACACCGTCTGCGCGTCGAGCGTGCCCTTTTCGGCGGAGATCACGTCCGGCATCCACTGGTGGTGGATGCGCGGCAGTGCGGCGACCTGCTGCGCGCCCAGGCCGGCGTCGTAACCGAGGATGCCAATCAGCACCTCGGTGATGATGCGGCTGCCACCGGGCGCGCCGATCACCGCCAGCTTGTCCTTGGATTCGATGAAGCTCGGCGTCATCGAACTGAGCATGCGCTTGCCCGCCTGCGGCGCGTTCGCCGCGAAGCCCATCACGCCAAATGCATTGGGCGTGCCCGGGCGCAGGGCGAAGTCGTCCATCTCGTTGTTGAGCAGCACGCCCGTGCCCGGCGCGACCATGCCCGAGCCGTACAGCAGGTTCACCGTCTGCGTCGTCGAGACACGGTTGCCGTCGGCGTCGATGATCGAGAAGTGCGTGGTCTCGTCATCTTCCAGCGGCGCCGGTTGGCCCGGCAGCAGGTCGCTCGGCGTGGCCTTTTCCGGATGGATAGTGGCGCGCAGGCCGGCGGCGTAGTCGGCGCTGACCAGGCGCGCCAGCGGCATCTTCACGAAGTCCGGATCGCCCAGGTAGATCGTGCGGTCGCGGAAGGCGCGGCGCATCGCTTCGGTGATCACGTGCGTGCGGTGCGCGTCATCGAGCTTGGACAGGTCCCAACCCGACAGCATCTGCAGCATTTCGGCCAGCGCCACGCCGCCCGACGACGGCGGCGGCGCGGTCGTCACGACCCAGCCGCGGTAATTGAAGTGCAGCGGCTCGCGTTCCTTGACGCGATAGCCGGCCAGTTCTTCGGCGCGCCACTGCCCGCCTTCTTCCTTCACCGCCGCCAGCAGCTTGCCGGCCACTTCGCCGCGATAGAAGCCGTCGAAGCCCTTGTCGGCCAGCAGCTCCAGCGTGCGTGCCAGGTCGGGCTGCTTGAGGATCTCGCCGGCCTTGACCGGGCTGCCGTCGGCCAGGAACACCTCGCGCGTGCCGCGGTAGCGCTCCATCACTTCGCGGCGGCTGCCATAACCGCGCTCAAGGCGCGGGTACACCTCGAAGCCTTCGCGTGCGATGCGGATCGCCGGCGCCAGCGAGGTCTTCAGCGGCAGACGGCCATACTTGCCGGAGACATGCACCAGCGCCGCGGGCAAACCGGGAATGCCGGCCGACCACGGGCCATTGGTCGCCCGATCGCGATTGAGCTCGCCCTTGTCGTCGAGGTAAGCGGCCGGCGTCGCCGCGGCCACCGCGGTCTCGCGCGCATCGACGAAGACATCCTTCCCGCTCTTCGCATCGTGCAGCAGGAAGAAGCCGCCACCGCCGATTCCCGAGCTGATCGGCTCGACCACGGCCAGCGTCGCCGACACGGCGACCGCTGCGTCGAAGGCATTGCCACCCTTGCGGATCATCTCCATGCCGGCATCGGTGGCCAGCGCGTGGGCGCTGGAGATCGCCACGCCCGGCGGATGGCCTGCGGGCCTGGCGGCTTTCTGGGCTGCGTGAAGCGGCAGCGTTGCGGTGAACAGGAGACCGGCGGACAACACACTGGCGCTCACCAGCACACGCAACGCTTGACGCATCATTTCAGCTCCTGCTGCAGGCGAGCGAGCTTGGCCAGCAGCTGTTCGTTGGATTCGGGATATTCCGCGTCGGGATCGATGCACTCGACGGGACAGACGACCACGCACTGGGGTTCGTCGAAATGTCCGACGCATTCGGTGCAGCGCGCCGGATCGATCACATAGATGGTCTCGCCCTGCGAAATGGCCTGGTTCGGGCAAGCCGGCTCACAGACATCGCAGTTGATGCAGAGCTCGTTGATCTTGAGGGACATGGGGGGCGTCGTCATTCCCGCGAAGGCGGGAATCCAAGGACTCTGGTTCCTGATATGCGTGCCGTACTGGCAAAAGCAACGTCCTTGGATCCCCGCCTTCGCGGGGATGACGTTCCGGCAAAGGCGTGGCCGCGGATGCGGCCACGCCCCGGAACGTCACTTGGCTTCGATGAACTCGTACTTCGCGCCCGACGGCTCGACGGCGGCCTTGACGCGCTCGCTGTCGGCGCTGGCACCGATGAACATCACGCGCACGCCCTTCATCGCGCCCGGCTGTGCGCCGGTGAACGAAGCGATCGCCAGGTCGGCCGACTTGGCCGAATTCTGCGAACCGAAGGCCAGCAGCGTGCCCTCGACGCCACCGCGGGCGACGTCACCCTGCGCCTTCTCGAGCTGGCGGGCGTACTCGCCTTCGAAATCGGCGCCGGCCGGATCCGGCAGCGTGTACAGGTAAACGTTGGTGGCACCTTCGATATTGCGCTTGACCACTTCGGTCAGGTAGGTGTCCCACGCGGCGCCTTCATTGGTGGTCGGCGCAACCAGCGGCGCCTGGACGACGGCAGCGGTCTTGTCTTCGCCCTTGTTGCAGGCAACCAGCAGCGGCATCGACAGGCAGGCGAGCAGCAGCAGGCGGGTGGTGGTCTTCATACGGGGTCCCCTTTGTTGGTTTCAGGTTGAATGATGGAACTGGTGGAGGATCTGGTTCGGGTATGGGCGCGTGTCGCCGGGCGGTTGCGGGTGATCAACGGTGGTTGCGTTGCCATTGCGCCTGCAACGCGGCGGCTACCGCTGGCGGCACGAAACCCGAGACATCACCGCCCAGGCGGGAGATCTCGCGCACCAGCGAAGAGGAAATGAAGCCGTACTGTTCGGCCGGCGTCAGGAACAGCGTCTCGACTTCCGGGATCAGGTGGCGGTTCATGCTGGCCAGCTGGAACTCGTACTCGAAGTCCGACACCGCGCGCAGGCCGCGCAGCAGCACGCCGCCACCGACGTGGTCGACGAAATGGGCCAGCAGGCTGTCGAAGCCGCGGACCTCGACGTTCTCGTGGTGCGCCACCGCCTTGCGCGCCAGCTGGACGCGCAGGTCCAGGGGCAGCGCCGGGCCTTTGCCGGGGCTCTCGGCCACGCCGATGATCAGCCGCTCGAACAGCGGAGCCGCGCGATCGACCAGGTCGATATGGCCGTTGGTGATCGGGTCGAAGGTGCCGGGGTAGACGGCGATTCGGTTTCGGGCCACGGTCATTCGGGTCGTCGACAGGTGGCCGAAGTGTAACAGTGACGCCAATTTCGGGCGCCAGCCCGTGGGCGACACAGCATCCCGCCGGCTTTACGCCTGCGGCGCCGAGCGCCGGTAGAGGGCATATCGCACCTCCCGGGTCCGGCCTTCGCGGTGCAGGCGCCAGTCCGGCGGCAGTTGCGGCGCTGCGTCATGCGGCGCTTCCACGTAGAGCCAGGCGTCGGGCCCGAGGCGGGCGGCGACCAGCGGCAGCACCGCGTCCCACAGGCCGGCAGCGAAGGGCGGATCGATGAAGGCCAGGTCGAAACCGGCTTCGGGCTGGGCGGCCAGCCAGGACAGCGCATCGGCCTGGACCACCGTTGCCGCCTCGCCGCCGGGCAAGCGCGCGGCGAGCGTGCGCAGGGCATCGGCCAGTCCCGGATCGCGTTCGACCAGGACCGCGCCGGCGGCACCACGCGACAGTGCCTCCAATCCCAGCGCGCCACTGCCCGCGAACACATCGAGCACCCGGGCGCCGGGGAGCATCGGCATCAACCAGTTGAACAGGGTCTCGCGGACCCGGTCCGACGTCGGTCGCAGGCCGGCCACGGCCGGCACGCTCAGGCGCGTGCCGCGCCAGCGTCCGCCGATCAGGCGCACCTTGCCTGCGGCCTCGTTGGTCGGGTTGGACACGACGGTGGGATGGCGCCGGGGCGGTTTGTTCATCGGGGTCGGGAGGGGGCCGGTGCTAGCATGTATGCATTCTCGCGCATTCGCCGACTCCCCCCTCGATGCTCAGTTTTTTCCGCCGCAAGAAACCCCAGACTCCAGCCGAAGCGGCAAAGCCGGGCGCCAGCGAGGGCGCCTACAGCATTGAGGAACTGGCTGCCGCCTTCCCTGCGCCGCAGGAGCACGAGGCGCCGGAAGTCGTCGTCGAAGCCGAAGCGCCTCCCGCCGCCGAACTGCGCGAACCGGTCGAAGCAGAACCGGTCCCGGTCCCGGCCGAGATCATCGCCGCAGCGCTGGACGTGGAGCCGGTCGCCTCACAGCCGCCGGCACCGGCCTCCGTGCCGGCGACTGAGTCCGTCCTGCCTCCCGAAGCCGCCCTCGCCACGCACCCGGTGATCCCCGCCGCTGCGCCTGGCAAGACCGGCTGGCGCGAGCGCCTGCGCGGCAGCAGCTTCGCGCGCAGCTTCAGCGGCCTGTTCTCGCGCAACCCCAAGCTCGACGACGACCTGCTCGACGAAATCGAGACCGCGCTGATCACCGCCGACGTCGGCGTCGGCGCCACCACCCAGCTGATCGAATCGCTGCGCAAGCGCATGAAGGGCCGCGAGTTCGCCGATGCGCAGGCGTTGCTGGCCGCACTGCGCGCCGACCTGCTGGCGATGCTGCGCCCGGTTGCCCAGCCGCTGCAGATCGACACCAGTGCCAAGCCCTTCGTGCTGCTCACCGTCGGCGTCAACGGCGTCGGCAAGACCACCACCATCGGCAAGCTGGCCAAGCGCTTCAAGGACGAGAACCGTCCGCTGATGCTCGCCGCCGGCGACACCTTCCGCGCTGCCGCCGTCGCCCAGCTGCAGGCCTGGGGTGATCGCAACGGCGTGCCCGTGGTCGCCCAGGGCCAGAACGCAGACGCGGCCTCGGTTGCCTACGATGCCCTGCAGGCCGCACAGGCCCGCGGCACGCAGGTGCTGATCGCCGACACCGCCGGCCGCCTGCACACCCAGCAGGGCCTGATGGCCGAACTGGGCAAGATCAAGCGTGTGATCCAGAAGCTGGACGCCAATGCGCCGCACGAGGTGTTGATGGTGATCGACGGCACCACCGGACAGAACGCCCTCTCGCAGCTGCGCCAGTTCCACGCCGCAGTCGGCGTGACCGGTCTGGTCGTGACCAAGCTCGACGGCACGGCCAAGGGCGGCGTGGTGTTCGCGCTGGCGCGCGAGTTCGGCATTCCGATTCGCTTCGCCGGCATTGGCGAACGTCCCGAGGATCTGCGCGTGTTCGACGCCGAGGCCTTCGTCGACGCCCTGCTGCCCGAGTCGCTCGGCGCCTGACGCCGTCCATATCACGCATGGCCGCGCCGGAACCCGCCAACGCGCATCGCCCCATGCGTCGCCGCAACGTCCTGCTGATCGCGCTGGTCGTGGCGTTCGTGCTGCTGGTGCTCGCGTTGCGCTGGGTGGGACAGCCCAGTCGCGTCGCCGGATTGATCCTCGCCGAAGCCAGCAAGTCGCTCGGCCTTGAGATCACCGCCGCCGGCGCCAGCGAGTACCGCTTGCGCGGCACGCCGATGCTGCTGCTGCGCGATGTCGTCGCGCGCCAGCCCGGCGCGCCGACGCCGCTGCTGCGTGCCGAGCGCATCCAGCTTGAAGTGCCCTGGGCCACCATCCGCGCGGCCGGCGACGACCTGACCGTGCGGCGCATCGAACTGGACGCACCGCAACTGGACATCGCCGCGCTGCAGCGCTGGCTGGCAACGCGACCGCCTTCGGAAACGCGCATCCCGACGTTCACCGATGGCCTGCGCCTGGTGCGCGGCCGTGTCATCGGCGATGGCTGGTCGGTCGACGCGCTCGATATCGACCTGCCCGCGCTGTATCCGCAGCGTTCGCTGTCCGCGCAATTGCGCGGACGCTTCGTCAGCGGCACCCTCGCCGCGCCGTTCGACCTCGAAGCCGCGCTCACCCGCCCCGCCGCCAACGCGGGGCTCGGCCTGACCGGCAGCGTCGGCGTCGAGCAGGCGCCGTGGTCGCTGCCGATGCGTCTCACGCTGTCCGGTCGCGTCCACGACGGCGACGACGGCCTCGGCATCGACATCGTCCGCCTCGGCGCCGCTGCGCGTTACCGCAACGGCGACACCGAACTGCCGTTCGTGTTCGGCCTCGCCGGCCCGTTGCGCGTGCACGAGGGTGAGGTTCGCATGTCGCCGCTCGGCTTCGCCCTGCGCGGACGCGACGCCATCCCGAGCCTGCACGCACGTGGCGGATTCGCGTTTGGTGACGTGCTCGCACTGCAGCTGGGCGGACTGATCGCCGACTGGCCGAAGGCCTGGCCGGAGCTGCCGGAACCCCTGGAGTCCTCGGTGTCGGCGCTGCCTTTCAGATACGAGTACCGCGGGCGCGCCGACCTCTCCAACACCAGCGCCATGCAACTGCAGCGCGATGCCACGCGTTTCGAAGGCCGCTTCCGCCTGCCGGAAGTGCTGACGTGGATCGACGCGATCGACAACGGCACGCCGCTGCCGCCGCTGGCGGGCCATCTGTCGACGCCGCGCCTGGAGATTCCCGGCGGGACGCTGGAAGGTGTCGAAGTGGACTTCACGCCCACACCGGGCGAGGCGATGTCGCCGTGACGGACCTGTTCGCCACGCGCCTGCTGGCCTGGTTCGATGTCAGCGGCCGCCACGACCTGCCGTGGCAGCACCCGCGCTCGCCGTACCGCGTGTGGCTGTCGGAGATCATGCTGCAGCAGACCCAGGTCAAGACCGCGGCGCCCTACTTCGAACGATTCATGGCCGCGCTGCCGACGTTGCGCGACCTCGCCGCCGCACCGCTCGACGACGTGCTCGCGCTGTGGTCCGGCCTCGGTTACTACGCCCGCGCACGCAACCTGCATGCCGCGGCCAAGCGCTGTGTCGAACTGCACGATGGCGAACTGCCACGCGACCTCGACGCGCTCACCGCCCTGCCCGGCATCGGCCGCAGCACCGCCGCGGCGATCGCCTCGCAGGCGTGGGGCGAGCGTTGCGCGATCCTCGACGGCAACGTCAAGCGCGTGCTCACCCGCTACCACGGCATCGACGGCTACCCCGGCCTGCCGGCAGTCGAGAAGCAACTGTGGTTGCTGGCCGAGGAGCATGTCGCCCGCGCGCAACTGCCGCCGCTGCGGATGGCCGATTACACCCAGGCGCAGATGGACCTCGGGGCCACCCTGTGCACGCGCGCCGACCCGGCCTGCGTGCTGTGCCCGATGCAGGTCGACTGCGTCGCCCGACGCGAAGGCCGCGTAGCCGACCTGCCCACGCCCAAGCCCGGCAAGACACCACCGCAGAAGTACGCGCACGTGCTTTGGGCCGAAGACAACGCCGGCCGCATCCTCCTGCAGCGCAGGCCACCGAGCGGCATCTGGGCATCGCTGTGGACGCTGCCGCAGGCCGAGGACGACACGCTGGCCCAGGACTGGTTCCAGCAGCACCTGACCGGCGATTTCTCAACCGCGCAGAAACTGCCCGCCATCGACCACGCCTTCAGCCACTACAAGCTGCAACTGCAGCCACTGCGCTGGCGCGGCACCGCGCTGCGCGGCCGGATCGGCGAGAATGACGACCTGCGCTGGGTCGCACGCGAGGAGCTCGGCGCGATCGGCATACCAGCACCGATCCGCAAACTGCTGGAAGCCAGCGCCCGGGAACCCTGAACCATGCCCCGCACCGTCTACTGCGAATACGAAAAGCGCGAAACCGAAGGCCTCGACTACGTGCCGTGGCCGGGTGAACTGGGCAAGCGCATCTTCGCCCACATCGGCAAAACCGCCTGGGCGGCATGGCTGGCGCACCAGACCATGCTGATCAACGAGAACCGGCTGTCGCCGCTCGACCCCAAGCACCGGGCCTTCCTCGAAGCCGAGATGGAGAAGTTCCTGTTCGGCGGCGACGCCGCCAAACCTGCCGGCTACGTCGCCCCGGAAACCTAAGTTTTCTCGCGCTCGGCGACCTGCGCGGCGCGCTTCTCGCTTTCGGCCTGCTTCAGCGCCTTGGCATCGACCGGACGGATTTCCTTGATCCAGCACGGGATCTGGTTGGACGCCCGGCTCAGCACGAGGACCTTGTCGAAGTTCTGGTACACCCGCCCGAACTGATTGGTCACGCTGATGGCCTGGGCGTAGTCCAGGTCCTGGCAGGTGCCCTTGAGCTCGAGCAGGTAGACCTCGCTGGGCTTGGTCCATACCGCCAGCGCCGTGTCGCCCAGGGGCGTCCAGCCATCGAGGCGGCCGAAGTACTGGAAGTTCGGAACCGGCGCGCCGGCATGGGCGCGGTACAGCTGCAATTTGTCAGCATCGCTGATGCGCGACTCGGTGGCGCAGGCGCTGGCGAGCAACGCGGCCAGGCAGGCCAGGACGAAGGCTTTCATGACGCTCTCCTGCAGCGCGCGGGCTGCCTTTGGAGGAACACGCCACAATCTTGCACCCGCCCGGCGGCGGCGCTGCAGCGGGCCGCGAACCCGTTCAGCGCACATCCGGTCTTGCCATGCCCGCCCGCGATCCGTATCATTCCGCTCCTCGCACGGCCTGACCGTCGCGGAATGGCCGGGTAGCTCAGTTGGTAGAGCAGGGGATTGAAAATCCCCGTGTCGGGGGTTCGATTCCCTCCCCGGCCACCATGATTAAACGTAAGCCCAGTAAGGCTCTCAGGCTTTACTGGGCTTTATGTTTTTGGACGCCGCAAGCTCCGTGGGTAACACCTGGGTAACACGGCAGAACGATCAGCGCCCTTCGTGCAGCGCGACTGGATCGTGGTGCAGCCGCCATGCGTTCCAGGCGCCAATGGCGAATAGCGCAAGCGCCCCCACCGCACACAGGCGCGGCGCCCACATGAATACCTCGAAGATCGGCTTCACGATGTCAGGCGCACCTGCAGCCACGCTCTTGAGGAAGGCCCCCAAGACGATCGCGAGCAGCGCGAGCACACCCGCTTGCCACTGCATGGCCGTCGCCCTGCGCTGAGCCTTCCGATACCACCTCTCAAAATCCATGCCCTGCTCCTTCGTGATTGGAGCTGGCATCAGAGCTGCTCGGAATCTCACCGGTTGCGACGCTCGCCGCTACCATCCCTGAGCATGACCCGCCGCCCGCTCCCGCCTGACATCACCTGGCGCCGTGGCTTCGTAAGCGGGCCGGCAACCACGCGCTGGCTGCACTGCGGGCCGGTGGCCGTGGCAGTGGTCGCCTTCCACAACGACCAGTGGCGGACGACCGTTAACCGGCATCTGGACATCAAGCGGGAGCGGTGCTGTCCTGCGCCCAACGAGGCACTGGCGATCGCATGGGTGGAGCGGTGGGCGGTGGCGAATGCGGGGCGGATCAGGCGCCAGACATCTAGCTAGGCTGTCGGCTCATTGACAAACGGAGCACCCTGAGGCGTTAAGATTGGCCGGCTGCGGTGGTGACTGGTGGTGCGGGAATGGGACAGCGGCTGGCCGACTTTATCGAGGCGAACAGCTCGACGATCGTAGACCGGGCGGCGCAGGTGGCGGTCTCCTTTTCCCCCTCGGCCGAGCCGCCGCCGAACACCGATCATCTTCGCGAGCACCTGCCCCTGATCGTAGCCGCCGTAGTACGGGATCTGCGCACGGTTCAGGGTCGCGCTGAGGCGGCAGAGAGGTCCCAAACCCCGGTCCTCGCCCCCGGCCCCCAGACACCGCAGCAGGAACCTACGCGAGGTTGCGTGCGCAAGGTGGGTTCACGCTCGAGCAGGTTGTCGCGGAGGTTCGTGCGCTTAGGGCTTCCGTCCTCAGGCTATGGAGTGACTCGTCCGCGCCGGATGAGCACGCGCTGCAGGACATGACGCGTTTCAATGAGGCCATAGACCAAGCGCTCGCAGCAACCATTGCGAACTTCTCGGCGGAAATCGAAGGGTGGCGAAATGTTTTTCTTGGCACCTTGGCTCACGACCTTCGTGGCCCGCTAACCGTCAACTCCTTAACTGCGGAAGTTCTTGCACGGATGACTCCGGACAGCTCGCCAGCTAAGCCGCTCGTTGAGCGACTCCAGCGTAGCGGGGCCAGGATGAAGTCGCTTCTGGATGATCTGCTCTACTACAGCAAAGCCTCGCTGGGAGGCGGCATTCGGATCATACGCGTCCAGACTAATCTCGATATCGAGCTTCAGGACGAGCTAGACCTGCTTCGGTCTCTCTTTCCAGAACATTCGATCTCGTACGAATCCGGCGGGCAGACAAGCGGGCAGTTCGACGCATCTCGCATACGTGAAGCGATGGCGAACCTTGTGATCAATGCCGCCAAGCACGGCGACCCCAGTGGACCAATCCAAGTAACACTCGAGGGTGACGGAGGTGCCATCACGTTGGTCGTCGAGAATGTAGGCCCTGTCATACCAGACCATACGATGTCCGCGCTGTTCATGCCGTTCGGCCACTTCCGGGAAGGGCCGGATTCGAATCCCGACGTGGACAGCCTCGGATTGGGCCTCTTCATCGTCCGTCAGATCGCACTGGCGCACGGCGGGACCGTTGCCGCTCGTTCCGTGGACGGCCTCACGTCATTCACCGTAGAACTACCTAGAGTGAGTAACTGCTTGATATTGGCAAGCACTGGAGGGGGTACCAAGGGCTACGGACGATAATCAACTCGGCCCGCGTCTTTCCAAGCCGTATAAATCCTGGCTTCAACGGATTCCCATCCCATTCCTGTAGCACTGGCATAAGACCGCCAGAGTTGCTCTATGTCGCGCGAGACAGCGTCCCACGACGCGTCCGGGTGCAACTCCCGAGTCTGCTCACCTATAGTGCGGATTAGCGCTGAGTAGACCGGCCGGCAGACCACCGACCGGATTTGTCGCGTACCCATGAACCTTCCCCCGAAGCTGTACGGCTCCCTCGTGTAAGCCGCACAGCTATCTGACTCTGCGTCAGATCATCTGCTCTCGAGAAGCTTCCGCTTTCGCGGCGCCGATGGCGGTTTCAACGTGCTTCACTTCTTCCGGCGGGGGAAGCACTGCTGGGAAGCCGAGGGATTGAATCCACAACTCACGACACCAGCCTTTGGTGTGGTACAGGTGATGATCTTCGTCATCTTCCACTGCATCGTATGCGGCCTTGAGAACGGCGGCTCCGTCCCACGTCGCGTGTTTGGCCACATGTCCAATCAGCTCCCAGTTTTGATGGTCCTTGGTTTCCGCGAGGACGACACATTCGGCGGCGACAAGTTCGGCAGCATCGGGCTTCGCATCTCGCATAGCCATCTCAATGGCCTCTACAAGAGAGGCCCCTTGGTGCGCGACCACTTTGCGCCCAGGGCTCTGCGCTTCAGCATCCATACCGAGGTCCTGGAACACGCGCGTCAGCACCTTCTCGTGCGTGCGGGTCTCGTCCAGATACTCTTCCCACTCTTGCCTCAGGTCAGGGTTGACGGCGGCTGAGATTGCTGCGGTATAGACCTGTATTCCACCGCGCTCGGTCTCTAGCGCCTGTAGCAGCAGTTCCTTGATCTTGGCTTCGTTAAACTTTGAAGTGCGGTCCATGGTGGCGACTCATTCATTTGGATGGTCGGATCACTATGGTCTCGCCGTTTCATCTGTAGTGTGAAGTTCCTTAACGAGAGAAAAGCGCTGGCACGCCAGCCTCACACAAGTTGTTCGAACCTCCATCGCAGGAGGGTTCCCAATGGCAACAAAGCGGACAGGTTTCTTACAAGAAAATGGGCTAAGCCTCGTGTTAGTCGCATTCATGGCGCTGTCTCTTGCTGGGCAGGTGTTGACCGGGCAAGCGGCCTACAACGATGAGCGCGTCCACGATGGTGCGCGTGCACTTGCGCTAGGGGAGTATCTGCAAAGCGGCCACTTCGTTTCGGCAATCTTCGAGAACTGGGAGAGTGAGTTCTTGCAGATGGGCCTGTATGTGCTGCTTACCGTCCGACTTCGACAAAAGGGGTCGGCGGAGTCACGACCCATGGACCCAGCGTTGGAACAAGAACGTATCGACGACGGGCCAACGCCTTGGCCGGTCACAATGGGAGGCTGGTGCCTCAAGCTGTACGGGCACTCGTTGTCGACGGTGCTCGGTCTGTTGTTCCTGCTCTCCTTCTGGCTTCACCTGGAGGGAAGCTGGAGGCACGAGCTCGAGGAACGAGCAGTAAAGGGTGAACTGCCCATCTCGCTTTGGACCCATTTTACCGACGCGCAATTCTGGTTCGAATCATTCCAGAATTGGCAAAGCGAATTTTTGGCAGTCTTCGCGCTCGTAGTGCTGAGCATCTGGCTGCGACAAAAGGACTCCCCTCAGTCCAAACCTGTCGAGGCGCCCCATAGCCAAACAGGGGCGTGAACGCGGCTGCTGGCGATCATCGTCTCCCATGGACTGGGGCCAGGATCCTTCGGACGATCGTCCTAACTGAGCTAGCCTCAAGAGCATTGGGCTTACCCCGCTGCCGTGCCGCAGATCTGCTGTTTGCGCCGCGGGGGAGGTCTAGCGGGGACTACGCGGCCCACGGTCAAATTTTCGAGAACCTTGATGACAAGCGCGCCATTCCTGGCGGCTTAACTCCACGTAACGCGCAACGCCGCAAAGACTGCGGCGTCACGTGCGGCTACCATTCTGCGCGTAACGTTGTTTGTGCATCGGACTGGTGTCATCCGCAGTCTTGCCATCCGGGCCTCCGTGCAGCTCTCTGCGAGATGAGGCTAGGCCGTGCAGATTCTTATGATCCAGAACCGCCGCGCCATTACTCAGGTGGGCAGTGCGGCGGCCCATGCCAGGCGTGCAGCTTGGGGAACCCTGTGCGCATTCTCCTCCTAGAAGACAATGCACTGATGGCTGCATGCGTAGTGCTGGCTTTGGATGCCGAGGGCCACGACACTTTTCTTGCCTCAACGATAGCCAGCGCTGTCGAGGCGGTTAGCGCCATATCCTTCGACGTGGCAATGCTCGACATCGAGATCGGCAAAGAGCTGTCTTTTGGTTTAGCCCATCACTTGTTGGACATAGGGCACAGGTTCTTCTTCACGAGCGCTCGTGATCCGAGTCTCTTGCCGGAAGCCTTTGCCCAAACACTGTATCTGCGGAAACCTTATGACATGGCTCACCTGTCTCGGATCCTGAAGGAACTGGGAACTGCGTAAGGTTCCAATGTCGTTCATCGGTTCGGCGGCAGCACCGGTCCCGACGCTTAGGAAGGCCCCATGTCCGCTGACGGGAGGCGCGCGCACCAATGCGTCGAACCCTTTTGACGTCAGGGTAACTCGCGAGCCGATAGCGTAAAAGGTTGCGGTCGTCCGACCGCGGGTGGCCGCGAGGGGTGGCGGACCGACATTGATGCTTGAACGTATCAAAAAGGAAACGTCGATGAGCACGAAGACACGCAACCTGATGATCTCCCTCGCAATCGCGACGGCCACTTTCGTCGGCTCAGCGGGAAGCGCCAGCGCTGCCGACGAATGGTTCGTGCTGGGGCAGCAGACGCTCAAGGCCAGCGATCCCAGCGCGGCGATCAAGAGCACCGGTGGCCGGTGGGAGAAGGACGTCAAACAAGTCAAGCTCGCCGTCGAAGGCGCCGACGTGCAGATCACTAACCTCGTCCTTCATTGGGACAACCGTCCGGACGACACGATGAAGGACGTGGGCGTGCTGAAGTCTGGCGGACAGACGGCGCCGGCGAATGCACCGGGGCTCAAGGGACGGCTCAAGTCCGTGACCGTCCAGTACAAGATCCTCGGCAACGCGCAAACAGCGGAACTGAAGGTTATGGGATACGACTGACCGAGCGCGACCGCGCACGTTGAGCACCATTTCCGTACTCCGTAGCGGAGTAAGGCACCCGTCAGTGATCTCACAAGGGAGCAGGACTCCCAAAGCGGTCTTTCGCCTAATTCTCTGGAGCCGATGCGCGAGTTCAACGCCTGACGATCACATTCCCTCATGGCGGCATCGAACCCCTTGGGCGAGCGCGCGCTCGCCCAAGGGGCCAAAACCGTATCCCTCGCCGACTCTCCATGCCGTTCCGGTCCGGGTCAGCAGCGCAGCTCGCCCCCGCTTTCGGCCATGGGCGGACACTCGCTAGGGTGCCTTGACCACCGGTGGTGCCTTCCATTGGTTGTCCAGCAAAGCCTGCTTTGGCCAGTAGTATCGGGCGAACATCACGAACGGCCCCTTCGGCGCGGGAAGCCAGTTGGACTCTTTGTCTTTGCCCGGCGACTCCGCCTGGATGTAGATCGTCAGTCCGCCGTCGGCGTCCTTCTTTAGACCTGGCAGCATTGGCGCGTTGATTAGATAGCGGTTGATCGGGTTCTTCACCAACAGCTGTTGGGGTAGCTCATACATGGTGTATGACCAGAATGCGTTGACCGGCGGCAGACCGTCCTTATCGAAGTGCAGCGTGTACTTCGCCTTGCCGCCGTCCAGCGGCTGGCCGTCGGCGTCCTTGTCGAGGATCGGATACAACGCCTCCTCACGCGAGTTGGCGCCGATGCCGACCTGCGTGCCAGTAGCGCGCGCGATGAAATCGTTCTTGAGGAACGCGCGATCGCCGAAGAGGCTGTCGGTCTTACCGCCCAGCGAGGCGCGCCTCGCATCGATCTCCTTCTGGCCATCCGCCATGCCCTCCTTGATTGCGGTCTGCAGATCCGGGGACAGCGCGGACAGATCGAACGGTTTCCCCGGCACGATGCCAAGCTCGGCGAAGCGGGAGTGCAGTGCTGCTTCGCTCGGGTGCGAAGGCTGAGCGAACTGCAAGAGGAACGCGAGCTGATTGAAGAACTCCGGCGAGGTCTGGTCCTTCCCGGGCGCAATGGGCTTGGGCCATTGCAACTCCGGCGCCGCCGGGGGCGGAGTGGTGCCCAGGAACGCCGACAACGGCTGAATTTTGTACCCGGCCTGGATCTGCTTCACGTTCTTGAGGTCCGCCGGATTGAACAGCTGCGTACGCCCGACCACCGTGACCAGGTCGGTCTCGGAGCGAATTACCTTGGTGATGCCCTTGGGCGTCTCGCCTTGCCACTTCGGTCCGGCTATGAGAAACGTGCCGCCATCGTTGCCGGTTGTGCGGCTGCCGATGTAGTCGAAGTTGAAGGTGTATAGGTCCATCAGCTGGAAGACGAAGTAGCGGTCCTTCTCCATTCTCGGGACGGTGATCACCATCGGCTCAGCGCGAAGGTCCAGTCCGGCAAAGGAATATGGGGTGTCCGAGTTTGGCGTTACAAACGCTGTGTCCTCTGGGGTGAACACACGCGCGATGTTGAGGATGGTGTTGAACGGCCCCTTGTACTGTGGGTTGGCCTTGTCCACCGAAAAGGCATACATCGTCTTGTATTGATCAACCAGCGGAACGCCGTAGACATACGCTTCGCTCGCGATCTTGCGCGCCTCGGCAGTAGTTGTGGCAGTGCCGGATGCCTCATCAGCGGCACGTTGCTTTCCAGATTCCGGTGCTGCCGGAACTTGCCGGTTGCACGAAGTTGCACACGCGATAGCAAGCAGCGAGAAACCTAGTGAAGCCAGAGCTCTCGTTCGGTGCGTATGCAGTTTCGCGATCATGATGGACGCCTTGTTGGAGGTCTCGCGATGAGAGACGTCTTAGCGTCAAAGTCATGTGAAGCGACTATCTGTCGCGCATCCCGACCGTGGCTCGCCCAAATGTCCGCTTTGGGCCGGAAGCGGACGGTAGCACCGGTCCCGGTGCCCAAGTAGTCCCCGACGTCCGCAATCGGCTAGAAGCGCTCATTCGCGTCGGGTCAGTGACTGTTTCGGTTTCGTTGAGCCAAGCAAGCCAGTGGCCGGTCTGCCTGGCACCGGCCAAGTTGCCGACCGCATCGGCTCCAAACCCGGCAAGCTGACCCGCTATCGGCAAATCCGAGAAATCAAGAGGTGAACGGTACGCACGCCCCGAACCTGCGTGACGGTTTCCCAGTCCAGTCAACACCTGGGCGTAACAATTTTCCGACCAACGACTCTTCAAGCGCTTCCACAACCCCACTGGACGACCGCCCGGCGGCGACACGTCCTCCAACACCACACACTGAGATTAGTCGGCGTACAGTGAGCTCGGTGATGTACCAGTTCCTAATATCGAATCGAGACGAGCTAATCGCTCGCTGCCGGGCGAAAGTGGCAGGTCGATCGCCGCCTGGTACGGCCGGGGAAGAGTTGAAGCACGGGATCACTGTGTTCCTCGATCAGGTCATAAAGACCCTTGCGTTAGAGAGGACCTCGGATCCGATGCGGAGTCGCAAAGTTTCTGGTCGCTCCGGCGGTGGAAAGCCAGCACTGTCAGAAATCGGCGAATCGGCCGCACAGCACGGCAAGGAGTTAATGCAGCACGGATTCACCGTAGAGGAAGTGGTCCATGACTACGGCGACCTGTGCCAGGCAATCACTGACCTGGCATTCGAACAGGATGCGGCGATCAGCATTGATGAGTTCAGGACACTTAACCGTTGCCTCGACAACGCCATAGCCAACGCCGTTACCGAGTTCGGCTATCAGCGCGACTTTGTCGTCGCCGATCAACAGGCCCACGCGCTCAATGAGAGACTTGGTTTCTTCGCCCACGAGCTGCGTAACCAATTGTGCACGGCCACCCTGGCGCTTTCCGTCATCAAGGGGGGCAGTGTTGGATTGGGCGGCGCCACCGGCGTCGTCCTTGACCGGGCCCTGGTGGGCTTGGGCAACCTGATCGATCGTTCCTTGGCAGAGGTCCGGATGACAGCGGGCCTGCCATTACATAACCGGCTCTTCTCTGTGGTCGACTTCCTTGCCGAGCTCAAGCTATCCGCATCGCTTGAAGCAGACGTACGGGGCTGCAAGTTGAATGTCTCCAGCGTTGACCCGCTGTTGGCGCTCGATGTGGATCGGGACCTGATCCTTGCAGCAGCAGGAAATCTCCTGCAGAACGCCTTCAAGTTCTCGCACCCTCACAGCGAAGTCACCCTTAATGCATATGCAATGGCTGATCGCGTCCTGATCGACGTCGAGGACCATTGCGGAGGCCTCCCACCAGGCGACGCGGAGAAGATGTTTCAGCCTTTCACTCAAGGGGCGCAAGACAGAAGCGGCCTCGGATTAGGCCTGTCGATCTCCCGACGAAGCATCGAGGCCAACGGGGGCATCCTTAGCGTGCGTAATGTTCCAGGTTCTGGGTGCGTCTTTACGATCGACCTTCCGCGCCACTCGGTTTCGAGGTCGCGGGCAGTTCCGGTTCCGCCTTCGGGGTAAATGGACGTTCTCAAGATTCGGTGGAGAATGCGACAGATGCTTGACGGTCGATCGCCAGATGTCTGCTTTGGATGGAAAGCGGACGTTAGCCCCGCCCCGGCGGTGGCGCATTCGACCACGCGACGGCTTCGTGGCCTTGACGTGAAGAAACCTGAGTATGCAGGGGCGGCCGTCACGCGGCGATGGCACGGCCACCTTTACGTTGTCTCTCTAGGCAGCGCGCAAGAGCGGATTGTGGAATGACCATGCAAAACCTACCGCCAGGGTGGCAGCTCAGACCGATACGCCCGAGCCGAGCTCGACGAGACTGCTGCGTTCGGCTTATCTCCCCGGACGGGCGCGAAATCGACTTCATCCACAAACCTTTCCAATATGCGTGCGAGATTGTCCGACAGTTGGAGCGCGACATGTATCTGTGGGAGCGCCAGCAAGAGAGTTCTCTTCACTGGTTCCGGATTGCGCGTCCGGAACAAGTCACTCATTCAAGTCGCTCCGAGGATGAAGAAAGTCCCGACAATTGGTTGCCGTGATCTCCACGGCTCCGCCGTAAGTCGGCTTTGGGTCGGAAGCGGACGTTAGCATCGGGCCAGTCGCTAGGTAGCCCCCGATGTCGGTTACCGGCCATGGCCGTCGTCAGGTCCGGGGTAGATGCAATTTGAAAGTCGTCGTGCCCTCCGCCGATTCCGCGCGAATAGTGCCGGCATGGGCCTGCGCGATCTGACTCACGATGAATAGTCCCAGGCCCAGGCTGGCGCGCTCCGATTCGCCGGATACGCCGCCGCGCCGGAGGGGTTCGAACATCAAGTCAAGTACCTCGCGAGGGATCGGGTCGCCCGCATTGCCGACTGCCAGCTCAGCGCTCGTGCCTTCGTCGCGGAGCTCGACGCGAATCTCGCCACCGCGCGTGCCGTACTTCTGCGCATTCACCACCAGGTTCGCCAGCGCTTCACGTATGAGTCCGGCGTCGAACATGCCGCGCAACGATTCAGGGGATTCGAAATGGATCCGGGTTTCGGGCATCGACGCGCGTAGCAGCTCGATCTCTTCGCGGCACTCATGTGCGAGGTCCACGTCCGCCTTCTTTATGTCGAAGCCCATCCCAATTTGCGCACGGCTGTACACCAGCAGCTTGTCCAACAATTCGCGCATACGCGCGCCGCTACGAATGAGGCGTTGCGCGGCGGCTGCAATCGGGGCATCGACCGCCACGCGCGCGATCATCTGGGATGACATCACGATGGCGCTTAGGGGGCTGCGCAGATCGTGGCCCAGCACGCCCAGGAAAATGTTGCGCCACCGC
>NZ_JBHRZC010000005.1:0-197084 GCF_042649405.1 Lysobacter sp. GCM10012299
TCGGTGCCAGCAGCGCCGCGGCGGTGGACAAGCTCAAGCGCCTGTACGCACCGTTCAACCGCAACCACGAGCGCATCGTGGTGATGGACGTGCGTTCAGCCGAGCTGACCAAGTACGCCGCCAACGCGATGCTGGCGACCAAGATCAGTTTCATGAACGAAATCGCCAACATCGCCGAGAAGGTCGGTGCCGACGTGGAGATGGTGCGCCAGGGCATCGGCTCGGACCCGCGCATCGGTTGGCATTTCATCTACCCGGGGGCCGGTTACGGCGGATCGTGCTTCCCCAAGGACGTGCAGGCACTGGCGAAGACGGCGCAGCAGTACGGTTACGACGCGGAGCTGCTGGGCGCGGTCGAGTCGGTCAACGACCGCCAGAAGGCGCACCTGTTCGAACTGATCGGCCGCCACTACGACGGTGCGATTGCTGGCAAGACCTTCGCGGTGTGGGGCCTGGCGTTCAAGCCCAACACCGATGACATGCGCGAGGCTTCGAGTCGGCGCTTGTTGCAGCTGCTGTGGGACGCGGGCGCCAAGGTGCGCGCGTACGATCCGGAAGCGAGCGAGGAAGCGCAGCGGATCTTCGGCGATCGCGACGACCTGGTGCTGTGCGATTCCGCGCGGGCGACCCTGGCCGATGCCGACGCGCTGGTCGTGGTGACCGAGTGGAAGCAGTTCCGCAGCCCGGATTTCCAGCGCCTGGGCCAGTCGCTGGCCGACCGCGTGATCTTCGATGGGCGCAACCTCTACCACCCCGATGAAGTCGAAGCGGCCGGATTGGCGTATTACGGCATCGGGCGCGGTCGCTCGATCCAGATTGACTGACATGGGCAGCCAGAGCGAACTCGAGCAGCGCCTGGTCGACCTGGAGATGCGCGTTGCATTCCAGGAGCAGGCTCTGACCGAACTGAGCGATGCGCTGGCAGGCGCGCGCGAGGAAGAAGGTCGCAACGCATTGTTGTTGCATCGCGTGCTCGAGGAACTCAAGCAGATGCGCATGGCGATGTCGACCAACCCGATCACCGGCGATGCTTCGCAAGAGCCGCCCCCGCCGCACTACTGATACGACGCAATGAGCAATAGTCTTCGCGACCAACTGATGGGGCTCGGCTTCACGCCGGCGCCAAAGCCCGAGCGTCCCGAGCGCCCGGCGCACAACAAGGCCGATGGCAGGCCGGGCCAGCGCGGCCCGGGCAAGCCTCACGGTGGCAAGCCGGGTGGGCACGCAGCAGGTGCCAACAAGGGCGGCGAACAGCGCAAGGGCGGTGAACAGCGCAAGGGCGGTGAACAGCGCAAGGGCGACCAGCGCCGCGGCGATACGCGCAAGCCGGGCGGCCCACGCCCGGGCGGCAAGCCGCAGTCGCGCGAGGACATCGACCTGGCCAAGGCCTACGCCATCCGCGCCCAACGCGAGAAGGAAGAGCGCATCGCCGCCGAGGCGGCCAAGCAGGAAGAAGCACGGCTGCGGCGCGAAGCGCGCGCCAGGCTGGCCGAGCTGGTCAAGGACAAGGCGCTCAATGACCCGACCGCGGAGATCGCACGCCACTTCCCGTATGGCGGCAAGATCAAGCGCATCTACGTCAACGAGACCCAGCTCAAGGCGCTCAATGCCGGTGAGCTTGGCGTGCTGCAGATGGACGGCCGCTACGTGCTGGTCAGCGCGGAAGTGATGGCCCAGGCGGAAGTCATCTTTGCCGCCGCGATCGCCTTGAAAGTGGATCCGAATGCGCCGGCCGGCGACGACCCGTACGCCGACCCGCAATACCAGGTGCCCGACGACCTGGTCTGGTAACCGTCGTCCCGGCGAACGCCGGGACCCATGTTGATCTTTGCGACATCCGCAAGAGCAACGCAACTGGATCCCGGCGTTCGCCGGGATGACGTTGCCTCGTGCCGATGACTACTCCGGGTCGTAATCCAGGTTCGACGCCAGCCAGCGCTCGGCCTGGGCCAGGCTGACGCCCTTGCGCCGTGCATAGTCCTCGGCCTGTTCCTTCGACACCCGGCCCACCACGAAGTACTGGCTGTCGGGGTGGCTGAAGTAGTACCCCGACACGGCTGCGGCCGGATACATCGCGAAACTCTCGGTCAGCTGCAGTCCCGCATTGCCGGGCGCATCGAGCATCGCGAACAGCGTCGCCTTCTCGCTGTGCTCCGGGCAGGCCGGATAACCGGGGGCGGGACGGATGCCGCGATAGGCCTCGTGGATCAGCGAATCGTTGTCCAGCACTTCGTCGGCCGCGAAACCCCAGAACTCCTTGCGCACGCGTTCGTGCAGGCGTTCGGCGAGCGCTTCGGCGAAGCGGTCGGCCAGCGCCTTGAGCAGGATCGCGTTGTAGTCGTCGTGGTCGGCCTCGAAGCGGGCGACGTGCGCTTCGATGCCGAGGCCCGCGGTGACGGCGAATCCGCCGATCCAGTCCCGCCGGCCCGAGTCCTTCGGCGCGATGAAATCGGCCAGGCAGAAGTCCGGGCGCTCGACCGGCTTGTCGACCTGCTGGCGCAGGAAGTGCAGGGTGGTTGGCGTTGACCCGGTATCCACGACGACGTCGTCGCCGACGCTGTTGGCCGGCCACAACGCGAACACCGCCTTCGCCTTCAGCCATTGCTCGTCGACGATGCGCTGGAGCATCGCCTTCGCATCGCCGAACAACTCGCGCGCCTGCGCGCCGACGATCTCGTCCTGAAGGATCGCCGGATACTTGCCGGCCAGTTCCCAGGTGTTGAAGAACGGCGTCCAGTCGATGTAGTCGACCAGCTCCGCCAGCGGGTAGTCGTCGAAGACGTGCAGTCCTGGCTGCTTCGGCACCGGCGGGACGTAGTCCTGCCAGCGGCCGTCGAAGCGCTGTCCACGCGCCTTCGCCAGCGGCACCAGGCGCTTGCCGTCGCCGCGGTTCCTGTGGCGCTCGCGGATCTCGGCATAGTCGGCATCGTTGGCGGCGACGAAGCCCACGCGCAGGTCGGGGCTGATCAGCGACTGCGCCACGCCGACGGCACGGGACGCATCCTTCACCCAGACGGTCGGCGACTTGTAGTGCGGATCGATCTTCAGCGCCGTGTGCGCGCGCGAGGTGGTCGCGCCACCGATCAGCAGCGGCATGTGGAAGCCCTGGCGCTGCATCTCGCGAGCGACGTGGCTCATCTCTTCCAGCGAAGGCGTGATCAGGCCGGACAGGCCGATCAGGTCGGCATTCTCGGCGCGCGCGCGGTCGAGGATGGTCTGCGCCGGCACCATCACGCCCAGGTCGACGACTTCGAAGTTGTTGCAGGCCAGGACCACGCCGACGATGTTCTTGCCGATGTCGTGGACGTCGCCCTTGACCGTGGCCATGACGATCTTGCCGTTGGACTTGCCGACATCGCCGGTGCGCAGCTTCTCGGCCTCGATGTACGGCAGCAGGTAGGCCACGGCCTTCTTCATCACGCGCGCCGACTTCACGACCTGCGGCAGGAACATCTTGCCGGCGCCGAACAGGTCGCCGACCACGTTCATGCCATCCATCAGCGGGCCTTCGATCACGTCGAGCGGGCGCGTGGACTGGGCGCGCGCTTCTTCGGTGTCGGTCTCGATGTACTGGTCGATGCCGTGCACCAGCGAGTGGCTCAGGCGCGCGCGCACGGGCTTGTCGCGCCAGGCCAGGTCCTCGACCCGCTTCTCGCCCTTCTTGCCCTTGTAGCGGTCGGCGATCTCGAGCAGGCGCTCGGTGCCGTCGCTGCGGCGGTTGAGGACGACGTCCTCCACGCGCTCGCGAAGATCGGCATCGAGGTCGTCGTACAGGGGCAGGGCGCCGGCGTTGACGATGCCCATGTCCATGCCGGCGCGGATCGCGTGGTACAGGAACACCACGTGGATGGCCTGGCGCACCAGCTCGTTGCCGCGGAATGAGAAGCTGACGTTGGAGACGCCGCCGGAAATGTGGCTGAACGGAAAGCGCCGTTTCAGTTCGCGTGCGGCCTCGATGAAGGCGACCGCATAGTCATTGTGTTCCTCGATGCCGGTGGCGATGGCGAACACGTTGGGGTCGAAGATGATGTCTTCGGGCGGGAACCCGATCTGCTCGGTCAGCAGCCGGTAGGCGCGCGAGCAGATCTCGACCTTGCGCTCGATCGTGTCGGCCTGGCCGGTCTCGTCGAACGCCATCACCACTACGGCGGCACCATAACGGCGCACCAGGCGTGCCTGGCGCAGGAACTCGGCCTCGCCTTCCTTCATCGAGATCGAGTTGACGATGCCCTTGCCCTGCAGGCACTTCAGGCCAGCCTCGATGACGCTGAACTTGGAGCTGTCGACCATCACCGGCACGCGCGCGATGTCGGGCTCGGCGGCCATCAGGTTGAGGAAGTCGACCATGGCACGCTCGGAGTCGAGCATGCCTTCGTCCATGTTGACGTCGATGACCTGGGCGCCGTTCTCGACCTGCTGGCGCGCGACCACGACGGCTTCGTCGAGCCGGCCTTCGAGGATCAGCTTCTTGAACTGCGCCGAGCCGGTGACGTTGGTCCGCTCGCCGACATTGATGAAGTTGCTTTCCGGGGTGATCTGCAGCGGCTCCAGGCCACTGAGGCGGGTTTGACGCGGCAATGCACTCATGCCGCCAGGTCCTTGTCGACGTCGCCGGCTTCAGCACGCTCCAGCGCGGGCAGTACCCGCGGCGGATACGCGGCAACCGCCTGCGCGATCGCTGCGATGTGGGCCGGCGTGGTGCCGCAGCAACCACCGACCAGGTTCAGCAGGCCGGCCTTGGCGAACTCGCCGAGCACGGCGGCCATGTCTTCCGGCGTTTCGTCGTAACCGCCGAAGGCGTTGGGAAGGCCGGCGTTGGGATGGGTGCTGACGTTGGCGTCGGCAACCTGCGCGAGGACGTCGACGTGCGCGCGCAGGTCCTTGGCGCCGAGGGCGCAGTTGAGCCCGATCGCCAGCGGCTGCGAATGCCGCAGCGAGTACCAGAAGGCTTCGGCGGTCTGGCCCGACAGCGTGCGGCCCGAGGCATCGGTGATCGTGCCGGAGATCATCACCGGCAGGCGTGCGCCGCGCGCATCGAACGCTTCCTCGATCGCGAACAGCGCGGCCTTGGCATTGAGCGTGTCGAACACGGTCTCGACCATCAGCACGTCGGCGCCGCCGTCGATCAGTCCGTCGGCGGCTTCGCGGTAGGCCACGCGCAGTTCGTCGAAGGTGATTGCGCGGAAGCCGGGGCGGTTGACGTCGGGGCTGAGCGAGGCGGTGCGGCTGGTCGGCCCGAGCACGCCGATGACGAAGCGCGGGCGATCGGGGGTCGCGGCCTCTGCCGCATCACAGGCGGCGCGGGCCAGGCGCGCGCCAGCCTCGTTGAGCTCGCGCGCCAGGTGCTCCAGGCCGTAGTCGGCCAGCGACACCGTGGTGGAGTTGAAGGTGTTGGTCTCGATCAGATCGGCGCCGGCGTCCAGGTACTGCGAGTGGATGCTGCGGATGATGTCCGGCTGGGTCAGCGTGAGCAGGTCGTTGTTGCCGCGCTGGTCGCGCGCGCAGCCGCACCCGTCGCCGTGGACGTGCTCCGAGCGGGCGTAGGCGCGGTCGTAGCCGTGGGCGAAGCGTTCGCCGCGATAGGCCGCTTCGTCCAGCTCATGGCGCTGGATCATCGTGCCCATGGCTCCGTCGATGATGAGGATGCGTTCTGCCAGGTGCTGCTGCAGCGCCTGCGCACGGGTGGGGTTGAGCCAGGGGAGCGTGCTCATGATCAGGATTTCCTGCTTGATTTTCGTGTGGCGGCGCCGGCTGGCTTGCGCGCGATCAGGGCGATGACTTCGAAATGCGGCGGGCGCCGCTCGCGGGTTACGGTTTCGCAGCTGCTGATATCGAACCCGGCCTTGGTGACGAACTTCGTCAGGTCCTTCTCGCTGAAGCCGAGGTTGACGTGGCCGTAAGCCTCGACCGCGCCGCGGTGCTCATGCCGGGCCAGGCTGGTCAGCAGCAGGCGACCGCCGGGCCGGAGGACGCGCGCGGCTTCCGCCACCGCCTGCGCCGGATGGTCGGCGTAGGTCAGCGCGTGCATCAGCACCACGAGGTCGAAATGCTCGTCGGCGAACGGCAGCGCGTGCATGTCGCCTTCGCGTACTTCGACGTTGCGCAGCTTGCGCAGGCGTTCGGAGGCGGCCAGGACGACTTTGGTGCTCGAATCCAGGCAGACGTAGCGGTGCGAGTGCGGGGCCAGCAGTTCCGCCAGCACGCCATCGCCGGATGCGATGTCGAGCACGTCGCCCGGTTCGAGCAGCGGCAGGGCCGAGCGCGCCAGTGCCTCCCACGTGCGGCCGGGAGAGTAGTGGCGCTCCATGTCGCCGGCGACCGAGTCGGCCCAGTTCTGCTCGGATGCGCGTGCCGCGAGGACATTGCTCACACGGTCGGCGTCCTGGCGCAGCAGCGGGTCGTCGCTGCCTTCACGCAGCGTTTGCCACAGTGCCCTTTGCGCCGAATCCAGCGCGGCATCGTCGAACCGGTAGTACGCCGACACGCCGGAGCGACGGTCGCGGACCAGGCCGGCTTCCTTGAGTTTTGCCAGGTGCGTCGAGACGCGGGGCTGGGCGAGGCGGGTAATGGCCGAAAGCTCGGCGACCGTCAACTCTTCACGCTCGAGCAACGCCAGCAGGCGCACGCGCGTGGCGTCGGCGAACACCTTCAGACGCAGCGACCAGCCTTCCAGATCCATGATTTATCAACCTATCGCGATATAGCGATAAGTTTCGCCCGCAAGGCCGCAAGGGTCAAGTTCGGCCAGTGGCCGTCATCCCGGCGAATGCCGGGATCCAGGCCAACAAACCCGCCGGATCGCCGTTGATGCTTCGGCCCCTGGATCCCGGCGTTCGCCGGGATGACGGGTTGACCTGCCAAATCTGTACGAGACGGCTACAATTCGCCGTCTGTGGCATTGAATCATCCCTTTATTTGCAGCCCGAGGTATCCGACGTGGATTTTCGCTTCACTGAAGAGCAGTTGATGATCCAGGATGTGGCTCGCCGCATCGCCCAGGAAAAGATTGCTCCCAGCGCAGAGCACCACGACCAGACCGGCGAGTTTCCGCTGGCGAACATCCGCACCCTCGGCGAGAACGGCCTGATGGGCATCGAAGTGCCGGCCGAATACGGCGGCGCCGGAATGGACCCGATCAGCTACGTGCTGGCGATGATCGAGATCGCCGCGGGCGACGCCGCCCACTCGACGATTGTTTCGGTCAACAACTCGCTGTTCTGCAACGGCATCCTCAAGTTCGGTACCGAGGCGCAGAAGCAGCTGTACGTGCGCGCCATTGCCGAAGGCCGCGAGATCGGCGCGTTCGCGCTGACCGAGCCGCAGTCGGGCTCCGACGCCACCGCGATGCGCTGCAAGGCCACCAAGCAGGCCGACGGCACCTTCGTCATCAACGGCAAGAAGAGCTGGATCACCTCCGGCCCGGTCGCCAAGTACATCGTGCTGTTCGCGATGACCGAGCCGGACAAGGGTGCGCGCGGCATCACCGCGTTCATGATCGACACCGCCAAGCCCGGTTTCCTGCGCGGCAAGACCGAGCCCAAGCTCGGCATCCGCGCCTCGGCCACGTGCGAGATCGAGTTCGACAACTACGTCGCGCAGGCCGAGGACGTGCTGGGTGACGAAGGCCATGGCTTCAAGATCGCCATGAGCGTGCTCGACGCCGGCCGCATCGGCATCGCCAGCCAGGCCATCGGCATCGCCCGCGCCGCCTACGAAAAGACCCTGGAGTACGTGCGCGAACGCAAGGCCTTCGGCGCCCCGATCGGCACCTTCCAGATGACCCAGGCCAAGATCGCCGACATGAAGTGCAAGCTCGACGCGGCCACGCTGTTGACGCTGCGCGCGGCCTGGCAAAAGGGCCAGCACGAGCAGGGCGGCGCCCGTTTCAGCAACGAAGCGGCGATCGCCAAGCTCACCGCATCGGAAGCGGCGATGTGGATCACCCACCAGGCCGTGCAGATCCATGGCGGCATGGGCTATTCCAAGGAGATGCCGCTGGAGCGGTATTTCCGCGATGCCAAGATCACCGAGATCTACGAGGGCACCAGCGAGATCCAGCGTCTGGTCATCGCCCGCCACGAAACCGGCCTGCGCTGAGGCCGGCCGTGGCAATCGGCCACGAGCGACGCATGCTGTGTGTGTCGCGCGAGTTGCATTGATCCAAAAGCAGTAGCGAGCCACGTCATGAAACGTTTCGGATCGTCACGCCCTACCGCCTGTCCTGTAGACCGCGGTGGCGGCCTGCTGACAATCGCCCGCCTCCGCAAGCCCGGAGGCGGCGCACGCGACGCCGTCCCGGACGCATCGCGCCCACTGCTCGCGCCGCGCCAAGCCGCGTCCGCAAACAGTCCGTACTGAACCGTATCCCCCTGGCCCGCGCGAATAGCGTGGGCCTCTTTCCATTGGACCTTCAGTTCCCATGAGCATCAAACGCAACGTTGCTGCCAAATCCGCCGCCAAGGCCCCGTCGAAATCCAAGGTGCCGGCCAAGTCCTCGTCGAAGGGCTCCGCGGCGATCGAGAAGAACGACACCGTCTCGCTCGAACCCATCCTTGCCGCCATGCGCAAGCGCCTGCCGAAGGCGCGCCATGCCGAGGCCGAGGCGTTCATCAACGCCTTCTACAAGCGCATGAGCAGCGACGAGCTGCCGCAGCACAGCGCCGAAGGCTGGGCCGAACTGGCCACCGACTTCCTCGACTTCGCGCGTGCGCGCAAGCCGGGTTCGGCGCTGGTGCAGCTGTTCAACCCGACGATCAAGAACGAAGGCTGGGAATCGACCCACACCGTCGTCCAGATCGCCAATGACGACATGCCGTTCCTGGTCGACTCGGTGACCATGGCGCTGGCCGAGCAGGGCATCGGCGTGCACGTGCTGGGGCACCCGGTGGTGACCTTCCGCCGCGACAAGGCCGGCAAGCTGGTCGCTGTCGGCGAAGGCGTGTCCGAATCGCTGATGCACCTGGAGATCGATCGTCAGCCGCAGGAAGCGATGCCGAAGATCAGGCAGGCGCTGGAAGCGGTGCTGGCCGACGTCCGCGCCTCGGTGCGCGACTGGCCGCAGATGAAGCAGAAGATGGTCGACATCGCCGAGGACCTGGGCTCGCGCAAGCTGCCGGTCAGCGATGCCGGCAAGCACGAAGCGCAGGAGTTCCTGCGCTGGGCCGCCGACAACCACTTCACCTTCCTCGGCTTCCGCGAGTACGACGTCGTCGACAAGGGCGGCCAGCAGGTGCTCGCCGCCGACAAGGCCAGCGGCATGGGCCTGCTGCGCGGGCAGGATGTCGGCAAGCCGCGCCTGCTGACCTCGCTTGCGGCGCATTACATGCCGCAGTCCGGCTCGGTCGACGCACTGATCCTGACCAAGACCAACGCCCGTGCCACCGTCCATCGCCCGGGCTACATGGACTACATCGGCATCCTCAGCTTCGATGCCAAGGGCCAGCCGGTGCGCGAGGAGCGCTTCCTTGGCCTGTACACCTCCAGCGCCTACAACCGCCGCCCGTGGGACATCCCGCTGGTGCGCCAGCGCCACAACTACGTCATGGACAAGTCCGGCCTGGCGCCGGACAGCCACAGCGGCAAGGCGCTGCGCCATATCCTCGAGAGCCTGCCGCGCGACGAGCTGTTCCAGTCCAACGAGGAAGAGCTGCTGCGCACGGCGACCGGCATCCTCGGCCTGCAGGAGCGCGTGCGCAGCAAGCTGTTCCTGCGCCGCGACCGCTATGGCCGCTACTTCTCGGTACTGGTCTACATCCCGCGTGACCGCTTCAACACCGACATGCGCCTGCGCATCGAGGCGATGCTCAAGCGCGAGCTGCACGGCGAACACGTCGACTCCTCGGTCACGCTGGGCGGCGAGTCGCCGCTGGCGCAGGTGCACCTGATCGTGCGCCCGAAGAGCGGCGAAACCGCACGCGAGGACATTTCCGCGGCCGAGGCGGCGCACATCGACGCCGAGCTGTCGAAGATCGTGCGCAACTGGCAGGACGACCTGCGCGAGCAGCTGATCGATCGCCACGGCGAAGAGCGCGGCCTGGCGCTGACCAACAGCATCGGCCGTGCGCTTCCGACCGGCTACATCGAGGAAGTCAGCGCCGCTGTCGCTGCCGACGACGTCGATCACCTCGCTGCGCTGAGCGGTCCGGACGACCTGCGCCTGAGCCTGTACCGCGCGCACCGCGGTGTCGGTGGCCTGCGCTTCAAGTTCTACCGCGAGCACGACGACATTCCGCTGTCGGACGCGCTGCCGATGATGGAAAACATGGGCCTGCGGGTGATCTCCGAGCATCCGTACCGCCTGGTCACCGACGCCAGGACCATGTTCATCCAGGACTTCGAGGTCGAGATCGCCGATGCCAACCTCGACATCTCCAACCTGGACGCCAACTTCGAGGAGGCCTTCGGCCAGATCTGGCGTGGCAATGCCGAGAACGACGGCTTCAACCGCCTGATCCTCACCGCCAACCTGTCCTGGCGCCAGGTGTCGATGCTGCGCGGCTACACCAAGTACCTGATGCAGGTCGGCGTGCCGTTCTCGCAGCCGTACGTCGAAGCCACGCTCAACCGTTACCCGCTGCTGGCGCGCCTGCTGGTGGAGCTGTTCGAAGCCAAGTTCGACCCGATCACCGGCAACGAGAGCAAGGCCGAGATCAAGGCTGGCATGGAGAAGTTCGCCGCCCAGCTCAAGGCGCTCGCCAACGGCGACGAGGCCGCGCTGGCCGTGCTCAAGCCCGCCGTCGATGCGCGCGCCGGCAAGCGCGATGCACAGGTCGAGGCTACCCGCACCGCGATCAAGGGCCTGCTCGACCGCGTCGCCAGCCTCGACGAGGACCGCATCCTGCGCAGCTTCATCGGCGTGATCGATGCGACCCTGCGCACCAGCTACTACATCCAGTACAAGAACGGCCTGCGTGCCGACGGCGGCCCGACCGACTACATCAGCTTCAAGTTCGACGCCAGCAAGGTGCCGGACCTGCCCAAGCCGCGTCCGTACCGCGAGATCTTCGTCTACGGCCCGCGCGTGGAAGGCGTGCACCTGCGTTTCGGCCCGGTCGCCCGCGGCGGCCTGCGCTGGTCGGATCGCCGCGAGGACTTCCGTACCGAGGTGCTGGGCCTGGTCAAGGCGCAGATGGTGAAGAACACCGTGATCGTGCCGGTCGGTTCCAAGGGCGGATTCTTCGCCAAGCAGCTGCCGGACCCGGCCGTCGATCGCGACGCCTGGTTCAACGAGGGCGTGGCCTGCTACCAGCGCTTCATCAACGGCCTGCTCGACATCACCGACAACCTGGTCGACGGCAAGGTCGTTCCGCCGTCGAACGTGGTGCGCCATGACGGTGACGATCCGTACCTGGTGGTGGCCGCCGACAAGGGCACCGCGACCTTCTCCGACATCGCCAACGCCATCGCCCGTGCGCACGGTTACTGGCTCGACGACGCCTTCGCTTCGGGCGGCTCGGTCGGTTACGACCACAAGGGCATGGGCATCACCGCGCGCGGCGCCTGGGAGTCGGTCAAGCGCCACTTCCGCGCCATGGGCCGCGACAGCCAGAAGCAGGACTTCACCGTGGTCGGCGTCGGCGACATGTCCGGCGACGTGTTCGGCAACGGCATGCTGCTGAGCAAGCACATCCGCCTGCTGGCCGCGTTCGACCACCGCCACATCTTCCTCGACCCGAACCCGGATGCGGCGGTGACGTTCAAGGAACGCCAGCGCATGTTCAAGCTGCCGCGCTCGAGCTGGGACGACTACGACAAGTCGCTGATCAGCAAGGGCGGCGGCGTGTTCCCGCGCTCGGCCAAGTCGATCCCGCTGTCGCCGGAGATCAAGGCCGCGCTGGGCATCGACAACGGCGTGATGGCGATGAGCCCGGTGGAACTGCTCAGCGCCATCCTCAAGGCGCCGGTCGACCTGCTGTGGAACGGCGGCATCGGCACCTACGTCAAGGCCAGCAGCGAGAGCAACTCCGACGTCGGCGATCGCGCCAACAACGCACTGCGCGTGAACGGACGCGACCTGCGCTGCAAGGTGGTGGGCGAGGGCGGCAACCTGGGCATGACCCAGCTCGGCCGCATCGAGGCCGCGCAGCACAACGTGCTGCTCAACACCGACTTCATCGACAACTCCGCCGGCGTGGACACCTCCGACCATGAGGTGAACATCAAGATCCTGCTCAACGGCGAAGTGCAGAAGAAGAAGCTGACGGTTGCTGACCGCAACAAGTTGCTGGCACAGATGACCGATGAGGTCGGCCAGCTGGTGCTCAACGACAACTACCGCCAGAACCAGGCGCTGAGCCTGATGGAGCGGATGAGCGTGCATCGCCTGGGCTCCAAGCAGCACTTCATCCACACGCTGGAATCGCAGGGCCTGCTCGATCGCCAGATCGAGTTCCTGCCGTCCGACGCCGAGATCGCCGAGCGCAAGGCGCGCGGCCAGGGCCTGACCCGTCCGGAACTGGCGGTGCTGCTGTCGTACTCGAAGATCGTGCTGTTCCAGCAACTGCTCGAGTCCGACGTGCCGGAAGACCCGTACCTGTCGAAGGAGCTGGTGCGGTACTTCCCGCAGCCGCTGCAGGCCAAGTACGCCAAGGCAATGGAGAACCACCGCCTGAAGCGCGAGATCATCGCCACCGCGGTGACCAACTCGATGGTCAACCGCATGGGCGCGACCTTCACACTGCGCATGACCGAGGACACCGGTCGCAGCCCGGCCGAGGTTGCCGAGGCCTACACCATCGCCCGCGAAGCGGTCGATGCGCGCGGCCTGTGGGCGCAGATTGACGCGCTCGACGGCAAGGTGCCGGAAGGCGTGCAGGTCGACGCGTTGCAGGTGATCTGGCACCTGCTGCGCTCGATGTCGCGCTGGCTGCTGTCGCGTCCGGGCAAGATGCCGGAGATCGCGACCGCAATGGCCCGCTACGGCGACGGCATCAACGCCGTCCGCGCTGCGGTGCCGGGCGTGCTGTCGGACGTCCGTCGCGACAACTACGCCGCGCGCCTGGCCGATTGGAAGAGCAAGGGCCTGCCGCAGGCGCTGGCCGAGCAACTGGCCGTGTTGCCGCTGCTGGAGTTCGGCTGCGACATCGTCGAGATCTCGCTGGCGCGCAAGATGTCGCCGGTCGAAGTGGCGCGTGCGTACTTCTCGCTCGGTGCGGCCCTGCACCTGCCGTGGCTGTACGAGCAGGTCGAGCAGTTGCCGGTCGACGGTCGCTGGCAGGCCCTGGCCCGCGGCGCCCTGCGCGACGAGCTGGCGACGCAGGCGCGCACGCTGGTCTCGCAGATCCTCGCCGACGGAGGCAAGAAGCCGGCCGAAGCCAAGGTCGAAGCCTGGCTCAAGCGCGATGACGCGTCGCTGCGCTTCACCCAGGCGATGTTCTCCGACCTGTTGAACCAGAAGGCGCTCGACTACCCGACGCTGTCGGTGGCGGTGCGACGCCTCGCGCAGGTGGCGGCTTCGGGGGCGTAAGCGTCCGGATGAAAGCAGGAGGAAGCCCCGGCATGTCCGGGGCTTTTTCTTTCTGGTCCAACCGGTTTCAATCAATCGCGATTCAAGCCGGCCCCGGGTTATGCTGATCCCATCCACCGGAGCAGCCGATGACCGCGACGCCACGCATCGCCTTCCTCGCCAGTACCGCCGAAGAGGCACAGCGCGCTCTGGCCGAGCTGACTGCACGGCATGGCCAGCACGAGCCCGCCGACGCCGACATCATCGTCGCGCTCGGCGGCGATGGCTTCATGCTGTCGACGCTGCACCGACACGGCAGCCTGGGCCGGCCCGTCTACGGCATGAAGCTGGGCACGGTCGGCTTCCTGATGAACCACCACGGCGGCGACGGCCTGCTGGGCCGGCTCCATGCGGCCGAGCCGGCGGTGCTGCGTCCGCTGGAAATGGTCGCCCAGACCGAGTCCGGCGCGACCGTCGGCTCGCTGGCCTACAACGAAGTGTCGCTGCTGCGCCAGACACGCCAGGCTGCACACCTGCGCATCGACCTCAACGGCGAGACCCGCCTGGACGAGCTGATCTGCGACGGCGTGCTGGTGGCCACCTCGGCCGGCAGCACCGCCTACAACTTCTCCGCGCACGGGCCGATCCTGCCGTTGGGCGCCAATGTCATCGCGCTGACTCCGATCGCGGCCTTCCGCCCGCGGCGCTGGCGCGGCGCCGTGCTCAAGGCCGATACCGAGGTCCGGTTCCGCGTCCTCGATCCTTACAAGCGTCCCGTCAGCGCCACCGCCGATTCGCATGAGGTCCGCGACGTGGTCGAGGTCACCATCCGCGAATCGCACGACCGCACGGTTACCCTGCTGTTCGATCCGGAGCACAACCTGGAAGAGCGCATGCTGGCCGAGCAGTTCACCAGCGGGTGACGGCCCCCGGGTGCGCTTTGCTTACCCGGGCTACGGTGTCGCATTGGGGGAGACAGGGTGCGGCATAATGGGCGCATGCCCGACCGTGACGCCGACCCTCTGATAGTCGCGATTTCCTCGCGCACGCTGTTCGACATGGAAGACAGCCACGCGCTGTTCGAGCGCGAGGGCATCGACGCCTATGCCGACTTCCAGCGTGCCCATGAGGACGACCTGCTGACGCCTGGCGTGGCCTTCCCGCTGGTGCGCAAGCTGCTTGCGCTCAACGAGGGCGCGCCGGTGGAGGCGCCGCGGGTCGAGGTGATCCTGATCTCGCGCAATTCCGCCGACAGCGGGTTGCGCATCTTCAACTCGATTGCCCATCACGGGCTTGCGATCAAGCGCGCGGCCTTCAGCAACGGCGCGCCGCCGTTCCCGTACATCCGGCCGTTTGGCGCCGACCTGTTCCTGTCGGCCAATGCCGAAGACGTCCGCAACGCGCTTGCCGCCGGCGTCGCCGCGGCGACGCTGCTGCCGTCACGGGCGCCGCAGCAGCGCCACGACCAGCTGCGCATCGCCTTCGATGGCGATGCGGTGATCTTCGACGACGAAGGCGAACGGGTATCGCGCGAGGGCGGCCTTGCGGCGTTCGCCGAGCACGAGCGCAGCCACGCCGGGGAGCCGCTGTCGGGCGGCCCGTTCCGTGGCTTCCTCGATGCCCTGCACCGGTTGCAGGAGGCCTTCCCGACCGGGCAGAACGCGCCGATACGGACCGCGCTGGTCACCGCGCGCTCGGTGCCCGCGCACGAACGCGTGATCCGCACCCTGCGCGAATGGGGTATCCGCCTGGACGAGGCGCTGTTCCTCGGGGGGCGCGCCAAGGGCCCGTTCCTGGAGGCGTTCGGCGCCGACATTTTCTTCGACGATTCCGAGCACAACATTGTCTCGGCACGCGATCACGTGGCCGCGGGGCATGTGCCCCACGGCATCGCCAACCGCTGACGACAAACCTGGCGGCCGCCAGTTCACTCTGCCGGAGCTGCCGGCGGGGTCATGCGTATATCGACCAGTTTCCAGTCCAATCCCTGCCGTAGCAGGACGACCACGACCGGCGAGCCGCCGGCGGTCTTCACCGTGGCCGTGAAGCGCGAGGGCGATTCGAAACGGTAGCGGGCGTCGCGCAGCGGGTCGGGTGGGGGCTGGTGTGCGTAGGCGTCGTTCGGGTCGATGCCGCCGCCGGTGATTCGATGCAGCAACCCCCGGCCCTCGAGGATGGCGCCGATCCCGGCTGGCGTGGCGACGGCGTCGACGAGCCCGCCGGCGGCCTGGTTGGCCATGCCCACGGCCAGGCCACCGAGCGGACTGTCCAGCATGTCCGGTCCCAATCGCCGCGCCAGCGCGTCCTCGACCTGCGCGCGCAGGCTCTGGCGCAGCAGCGGGAAATCGACATGGCGCGACAGCGCGGCGCTGTCCTGCGCCTTGATCGCCTCGCGAATCGAATGGATCGTGATGAACGGACCTGCGGCGATCCAGCCCAGCAGCGCGAGCAGGGCAAGCAGCGCCAGTGCCAACCACTTCTTCATGCGGCGACTCCAATGTGAGGGAAACAGGATAGCGGCGCATTCACCGGCGTCGGTGAAGGCCAATGCAATGCATCCGCGCAAGCCCTCGCAGCCGATTGAGACATTTCTCATTGTGCCGGCTTGTGCCGGCTGTCACTTTGCTGCCCGAAGACGGCCGGATCGCGCGGCCAGCCATGGAGGTCCGAGTGAAGGCAACACAAGCCCGGGTGGAGAGCAAAGTGAGATGGCGTCCGCCCGCGATCGCCCGATGGCTGCTGGCGCTTCTCGCGATCCAGTCCGGGCAGGCCCTCGCGTCCGGCGGAATGGAAGACAAGATCGCCGACGTGATGGTCTGGGTCGTGATCGTGGTGGCGCCCCTGCTCGGGCTGACCCTGTTCTGGATCGTGCACGTCTGGCCCGAGCGGGTCGCCATTGCACGCAACCATCCGCAGAAGGACGCCATCCAGGCCCTGTGCCTGTTGTCGCTGGTGTTCGGCGGCCTGCTGTGGCCGCTGGCGATGCTGTGGGCCTACATGAAGCCGTTGCGGTTCCAGTTGGAAGGCTCCGCCGGCCCGGAGCTGCCCCCGACTGCGCGCGAACCCGTAGTGGATCCGCATTTCGACAGCGCCGGCGACGTCGCGCCTGCCGACAGATAACCCAACCAACAGAAGCTGGGAATGCCTTGGAAATCCTGATACTCGCGCTGTACAGCCTGCTCGTCTGGCTGGTCTTCATCAAGTTCAAGCTGCTGCCGTGGAATATCTATTCCCAGGTTGCGGTGGTGGTGGTCGCCCTGGCCGGCATGGCCGCCACCATCCTCCTGCTCAACGTGGTCGCACCGTCTTCAAGCGATGTGCGCGTGCTGAACTACGCGGTCGAAGTGGTGCCTCGCGTCACCGGCCGCGTCACCGAGGTGCCGATCGAAGGCAATCGCCTTTATCGCAAGGGCACGCCGATCCTGAAAATCGACCCGGAACCGTTCGCGCTGAAGGTAAAGGAACTGGAGGCAAGCCTGGTCGCCGCCGAAGCGTCGGCCGCACAGCTCGACCAGGACCTGCGCGCCGCGCGTGACAAGACCCGCTCGGCACTGGCCCAGCTCGACCTGGCGCGCACTCGCCTGAAGCAGTCGCGACAGCTGTCGTCGGCAGGCGCCGGCGCACGCTATGACGTCGAGTCCTACGATGCCGACGTCCGGCGCCTGGATGCGGAGCATCACGCCGCGATGGCCGCTGAGGCGAAGGTCCGGACCGAGCTGGATTCAATCGTCGGCGGTGAGCAATCGTCGGTGGCCGTGACCCGTGCCCGGCTCGAACAGGCGAAGTGGGAGCTGTCGCAGACCGTCGTGTACGCGCCTGCCGACGGCTACGCGATCAACCTGCAGGTACGCGCGGGCTCCTATGCCGCGGCGCTGCCGCTGCGGCCGGTGATGACCTTCGTGGAAGTCGAGCAGCAGGTCGTCGCGTTCTACAACCAGAACGAGCTGACCAGGGTGCAAGCGGGCGACGAAGTCGAAATCGCGTTGCCGACCTTGCCGGGCAAGATCATCAAGGGCGAAGTCGATTCCATCGTGTGGGCGACCGGGCAGGGCCAGTTCCAGGCGTCGGGCGTGCTGCCCAACCTGCCTGCCCAGACCGAACAGGCATCGCCGCCACAGAAGTACGCGGTGAAGGTGCGCATCACCGACCCCGACCACAACTTCCTCGCCATGGGGGCGCGCGGAACCGGCGCCATCTATACGCCGCACGCAAAGCCGATCCATCTGATCAGGAAGGTGATCCTGCGGGTCAACTCGGTGACGAACTACCTGATCCTGAAGCTTCATTGAGGTGGGCATGATGATGGCCGCCCACCTGAAGATCCCTCGCGCCCGCGGGCTGCTGTTGGCGGCACTGCTTGTCGCCGCAAGCGGCTGCGCGAACCTGACCGCGCCTGACGACGGCAACATCTACGAGCAGGCAATGGGCGGGTTGGCGGTGCCACCCGCATGGAGCGCGGCGGCCGATGCCAACGCGTTCCGCCCGCAATGGCTCGGCTCCGACGATGGGCAGCTGCAGGCATTGATCGACGAGGCCGTGGCGCACAATCCGGACCTGCGCGTGGCGGCCAGCCGACTCGAGCAGGCACGCCTGCAGATGCGCCTGGCCGGTGCCGACCTGCAACCCACCGTCACCCTCGGTGGCAAGTACGCCAACTCGCTCCAACCCGCCAATGGCCTCGACATCAATGGCTATGGCGTCGTGCTCAACTGGGAGCTGGACCTGTGGGGCCGGGCCCGCGCGGAGCAGAAGGCCGGTGAGGCCGGCTACCGTTCGGCGGAGGCCGACTTCGCCTATGCCCGGCAATCGCTGGCGGCGACGACGGCGCGGGCGTGGTTGCTAGGCATCGAGGCGACACGCCAGACCGCGCTGGCGGTGCGGATCCGCGATGCCGCGCGCGCGCAGGTCGAGCTGATGTCGCGCCGTGAGCGCGTTGGCAAGGTTTCCGGCCAGGACGTGGCCGCGGCCCGTGCACAGGCGCAGACGAGCGAGGAGGCGGCGTTCCAGGCCGACCAGGGAAGGCAGCAGGCACTGCGCGCGCTTGAGCTGCTGATCGGCCGCTACCCGTCGGCGTCGATCAATGTTCCGTCGACGCTTCCCGGCAACCTCGAGGCAATCCCGGTCGGCGTGCCCTCGGACATGGTGGCGCGTCGCCCCGACCTGCTGGCCGCGCGCAAGCGCTACGAACAGGCGTTCTTCAACCACGAGGAAGCCAGGGCCGCGCGATTGCCACGGGTTGCGCTCAACCTCGGCGCCGGCTACCTGTCGTCGGAGTACGTGCAGCTCAAGGATGGCCTGGGCTCGGCGGTCTATCCGCTCGGAGGCAAGCTGCTATGGCCGTTGTTCGACGCCGGACGGCTGAAAACCCAGGTCGAGATTCGCGACGAGCAGCAGCGTGAAGCGGCTGGCGACTATGCGCGAACCATCCTCACGGCCTTCGGCGAAGTCGAGAGCGGATTGGCTGCCGACGCGCTACTGCAGCAACGGGAGCGTTCGCTCACGGCCCAGGTCGAGGCATTGCAGCAAGTGCTCGATGCCGCCAATGTCCAGTTTCGTGTCGGCAAAGTCGATCGCTATGAAGTGCTCGACCACGAACTGGCGCTGGATGCGGCCAGGATTGCCCAGACGCGGATCGCCACGGAGCGACGGATCCAGCGCGCCAACCTGCACCTCGCCCTGGGCGGCGACTTCGGGGCGCCGTTGCCGCCGCTCGGGGACGCCACCACGCAGCGATGACTGCGGCCGCAGTGACATCGGGCTGATCGCGATGCTGGTATAAGGGCGCCAGCTTCCACGATGGGTGCGTGCATGGTCGGCAAGCGTCGTTCCTCCCTGATGGACCGTTACCTTGACCCGGCCACGAGCCTGGCCGAGGTGCTGTTCGGCCTGATCATGACGCTGACCTTCACCCTCGGCGCCGGCATCATCATCGAGGACGAAGGGCGCGAAGGGGCACGCGAACTGCTGATCGCCCTTATCGGCTGCAACCTGGCCTGGGGCATCATCGATGCGGCCATGTACCTGGTCGGTGTGCTGTTCGATCGTGGACGCAAACGTCGTGTCGCGCAGGCCGTCCGCGCCTGTGCCGATGACGCCTCCGCCACCGCGGTGGTAGCCGGTGAGCTGGATGAACTGCTCGGTGACGTCGTGTCTGCAGCCGAGCGTCAGTCGATGTACGCGCGCATTGCCAACCATCTGCGGACCCGGCAGGACGGCACGGTGGCGCTGCACAAGGACGACCTGCTCGGCGCCTTCACCAGCTTCTGGCTGGTGGTGCTGAGCAGCGTGCCGGCGGCCGTCCCCTTCTTGTTGTTCGACGATGCGCGATTTGCGTTGCGCACCTCCAATGCGGTGCTGCTGGTGCTGCTGTTCGCGACCGGCTCGGCCTGGTCGCGATACACCATGGGCAAGCCGTGGCTGGTCGGCCTGTGCTTCCTGGTGGGCGGCGCGGCGCTGGTGGCCGTGGCCATCGCGCTCGGCGGCTGAGCGCGTTGCAAAATGCCCGGCTGCGTTGAAGCCGCAGCCGGGCACTACTGGGTCAGCCGCGCAGGTCAGAATTTTGCCGCGCGTGCCCGCACCTCGATCAGCGAACTGCGAACCTGGTCCTGCAGTTCCAGCTGCCGCAGTTCGAACGGCGCGCCGTAGCCAGCCGGCAGCTTGACCGTGCCGAAGTCGAGCGCGAGCACGCCGCGACCCGGCTCGAACCACGCGGCCGAATGGCCTTGTGCGACGGGTCGCAAGGTCTTCCCGGGACCGGTCGCATACAGCGTGCCGCGCACTTCATAGCGGCCCGCGGTTGCCGTCTCGACGGGGACCTGCACTCGACGTGCCCTGCGGTCGGCGGTGTAGTCGCCGGCCAGGCGCGCCGTCGGTTGCGATACCGCGAACGCAACGCGGGCGTCGCGCTGTATCCCATTATCCCCGCTGGCGAACACCTGCAGTTCCCACAGGCCTGGCAGGTGGCCGGCGTCAGCGGGGATCCTCACTTTCGCACGCAGGTGGTTGCCGTCGCTGCGAAGCCCGACCGGGCGGCTGGTGCCTTCGGGCGAGACCAGCAACGCCCCGGCCTGCGCCTGCTGCTCGCGCCCGGCGTCGGTCATCGCGACATCGAGCCCGATCGTGTCGCCAACCACTGCGTGCGAACGGTCAGCGCGTGCAAGCAATGCGACGGGACTGTCGGGTTCGAGCACGTGGACGATGTAACGGCCCTCTGCCGCCTGCGATTGCAGGTGGTAGCGCCCGCTGCCGTGGTCGTCGGCGATCTTCATCACCACCGTGCCGGCCGGCACTGCCATCCCTGCGGCGCGCAGTTGTGTTGCGCTCGCAGTCGGGGCCAGCGCCACCGCGCGACCGTTGCCCAGCAACCGCACATCGGGCTGTTGCAATGGGCGGGCGCCCTTGGCCGGAGTGACCCGGATCAACGCGCCGGGCGCCGACAGGTCGACATCGAAACCGCGCTTGAGCTTCGCCGCGTCGACCGTCTGCCAGAACTCGCGGCTTTCAGCCTGGAAGGGCTCTGCCTCGGACAGCTCCCGCTGCGGATCCAGGGGCCAGGCGTACCGGACCGGGGCGCGTTCGAAGTCTCCCTGCGGTGTCGGAAGGGCGACCAGTCGCGCTGGTACCTGGTCGTGTCCGCCATGGGGAAGCAGGGGTTGCGATGCCTGTGCCGGCTGCGAGACGGTAGCGATGGCGATCACTACTGCGGACGCGACGAGCGTGGAATGGATTGCGTTGCGCATGGCGGACCTCACAGTTTCAGATCGTTGCGGAGGACGACGTCGAGCCCGAAGCAGGGACGACGGCTCTGGTTGTGGCTGAGCGGTTCGCCGCCGGCCATGCGCGCCTTGTCGGTGAACCAGACGGTGCCCGCGGCGGACTGGCTGCTGCATTCCAGGAAGCCGTCCGAGCAGCTGGACAGCCAGTTCTGCGTGGTTTCGAGCGCGAGGGTTTCGGCGTATCCGCCGCAATAGCTGTCGCTGTCGAACGGCGACGAATCGACATCGGTGCCGACCACGGTACGGAAAGGTTTGGGCAGGGCAGGGCGACCGGCGGTTCCGTACAGCTGGGTGGCGTTGAACGTGGCCATCCAGCTGACCTGCTGCTCGCGCACGGAATCGGACTGGTAGCCGAGCAGCCAGCCCAATGCCTGGTCGAAGGCACTGCCGTTCATCACCGCATCGGCCAGTGGCGTGCCGGCCGACGAAGGAGCGATCGCGTTGACCTTCACCAGTTTGTCGATGATCGCCGGATAGCGGCTGTCGAGCGTCGGGTTGGAGAGGATCCAGCGCATGACGTTGCCACCGTGCGAGTGGGTCAGCACCACAAGTCGCGTAATCTTCCGGTCACGGATGAACGTGGTGAGCTGTTCGGCGAGGCAGCCGGCCGCGCGCGGATCGGCCATGCGCTGGTCGAAGTCGCAGTTGATGACGACGTGGTCAGCCGGATCGGCAAGACCTTGTCGAACCGAATCGACGAACTGTGGATTCCAGTAGTTCTGGTAGGCGTCGGTCTGCAGACCGGTGCCGTGTACGAAGGCGACTCCGGTAACGTCGGCCGCCATCGCCCAAGGCGATGCCGCGGCCAGTGACAAGCCAAAAAGCAGGGTTCGCATGAAAGTACTCCCGAGTGCTGCGGCCCGGCAGCAGGGCGCAGGGCCGCGTGTCAAAGCGTGCCTGCGCCGTCCATCCTTAGACGCATCGGGAGTGGAGCCTACGTGCGCGGATTCGACGGTCAAGCCGCGGCGCACCAATCACATGCGGTGTCACGTCGCGCTTCGGCGCGTGCAGATCAGGCGGCTGTTTGCGTACGCAATACGCGTGCAGGAACGACATGCACCAGCAGGGAAATCACGGCGATGGCGGCGCCGAGGAGGAAGGCGAGATGACCACCGCCGTGCTGCCAGGCAACGGCAGCGATGGCGGCGCCGGCGACACCGCCGATGCCACCACTGAAGCCATACAGCATGCCCTGCGCAGCGGCCATGTCGCGTCGCTCGGGGAACAGTTCGGCCATGCGCCGCATGCAGCCGGCATGGAACGCGGCGAAGCTGAGGGCATGGCCGGTCTGTGCGAGCGCCATCCAGGCGAACGAATCGCCGAGCAGTGCGACCATCGTCCAGCGCACGGCGGTGGCGACGAGGCAGGCAGTCATCAGGCGTTGCGCACCAAATCGCTGCACCAGGCGCGGTGCCCGCCAGAACATCAGGATCTCGCACAGCACGCCGACAACCCACAGCACGCCGACGGCGAAACCGTCGTGGCCATTGGCTTGCAGGTGCAGCGTGAAGAACACGTAGAACGGCCCGAAGCCAAGTTGCATGAGCATCGCAACCAGCAGCAGTCGCCGCGCACCGGCGCGGCGCCACAATGCCGGCCTGGGCACGGCGCCGGCAGCAGCAGCAGGAATCGGATGGTCGCCGCGATGCAGCCACGAGGCGGCCACGGTAAGCAGCAGCCACGGCAGGGTCAGCCAGACGAAGGCATCGTTGCCAAGCCGATCGAGCAGCCAGCCGTAACTGCCCGCCACGACGAGGAAGCCGATCGAACCCCACATGCGGATGCGGCCGTAGTCGTGGTTGCGTTGTCCCAGCGCCGAGAGGGTCATCGCTTCGAACTGCGGCATCACCGCGTTGAAGAAGATGCCGAACCAGGCCATCGTCACGAACAGCATCACGCCGGTGTTGAAGCCGGCGAAGGCGGAGAAGCCCAGCAGCGACAGCACGCAACCGGCCACCAGCCAGTGCCCCGGATGGGGACTGCGCGCGCTCATGCGCGCCCAGGTCGGGGGCGCGACGATGCGTCCGCCGTACCACAGCGCCAGCATCGCCCCGACCACGTAGCCACCGTGGCCGTTGGCGACGACCCAGCGGCCTATGTAGGGCGTATAGGCACCCAGCGCGCCGTAATAGCCCAGGTAGAACAGCGCATAGCGGCGGAAATCGGCGGGAGACAAACGATCAGAACTCCAGGTCCAGCGCCGCGCACAGGTAATCGGTGAACGGCGCCAGCCCCTGCAGGTCGGTCTCCAGGGTCTTGAGCAGGCGCGGTCCGGTCATCGTGGCGTCGTCGATGGCGCGCAGGGCGACGAAGTTCTTGCGCTTGAGGTCGTCGGCGAACTCGAAGTCGTCCGGGAAGCCGCGCGGCATGCGCGTGAGCACTTCGCTGTCGTCGAGGTCGAAGCGGCGACGGAACTTCGCCGCGTGCGCGGCGGCCTTCCAGCTGCCCGGATTGTCGAGGATGAAATGCCGCACGCGGCGCAGGCTGTCCGGCTGCGGGTGCCAGATGCCCGACGCGATGAAGCAGTTGCCCGGCTGCAGGTGCAGATAGAACGACGGCGCCTCGACCTGGCGGCCGCGCTCGTGGAACAGGCGCGCACCCTGCCAGTTCTTGTACGGCGTCTTGTCGTTGGCGAAGCGGGTGTCGCGATGGATGCGGAACAGCGATCCGCCCACGCCCTTGGGCTCGGAGCGGTAGTGCTCGCTGACCCCGGCCAGCACCGGCTGCAGGTCGGTCAGCAGGTGCTGGAACGGCTCACGCACGTGGCTGTCATAGTCGCCCTTGTGCGCCTGGAACCATTCGCGCTCGTTGTTGCGTGCAAGTCCGCGCAGGAACTTGAAGCTGGCATCGGTGAAGTACTGGCTCATGGCGAGGCTCGGTTCAGGCTGGCCGCGATGTCACCGCCCCACGCCTCGAGGCGGTCGAGCAGGGCCAGCTTTTCGGGGGCGGCGGCGTGGGTGGTGCGCAGCTCGGCAATCTCGGCACCGAAACGGTCGAAGCCGTATTCGGCCAGCCCGGTATCGGTGTAGAGGCGTTGACGCCGGTACTCGTCCCAGCGTGCACGCTCTTCGGCCGACAAGGTCTGCGGCCAATTCCGCGCGCGGTAGCGGAACAGCAGGCCGGGCAGGCGCTGGTCGCGGAACGCGAACGGCTGATCGCCCAGGGCTTCCGGCGGCGTCGTGCGCACCTGCGCGAACAGGCGCTTGTCGCCATCGCCGATGAAGCCGTCGTACAGCGAGGCATCCAGGTCCGGCACGACGCGCTGGCGCTCGCGCACGAACACTTGGCGGACTTTCTCCACCAGCGCCGGCCCGGCATCGCGGATCCGCGCGGCACGACGCTCAGATTCGACCGGGTCGATCAGCAGGCGCTCGAAGTCCGGCGCGCGCAAGTGGTCCCAGGCGACCAGGGCCGGGCTGCGGTTGCTGTGCACTTCCTTCAGCGCGATCCGCTCCTCGCCTTCGGCCAGGTCGGCCGTGCGCGCATACAGGCGCGCGGCGATGGCCTCGGCATCGAGCTGGAGCAGGGGCTCTGGATCCTGGGCGAGGTCGAACACGATCACCCGGCTGTCGATGTGCGGGTGGCGCGCGATCGGCAGCACCGCCGCCGAGCACAGGCGGCTGGCGGGGAAACGCTGGGAGACGTTGAGCAGCGGGGTCATCGCGACCACGTCCATCAGGCTGGCCGCGTAGCGCTTGTCGCGCAGGCGCAGCGCGTAGTCCCACAGCCGCGGTTGCGCGGCCTTGAGCTTGCGCGCCAGGCCGATCAGTGCGCGCACGTCGGAAAGCGCCTCGTGCGCGTCACCTTCACGAACGCCGTTGGCCTCGGCAAGGTGCTCGAGGCGGAACGAGGTGGCGCCGTCCTCGCGCTTGGGCCACACCAGGCCCTCGGGACGAAGGGCATGCGCGAGGCGCAGCACGTCGAGCAGGTCCCAGCGGGAATTGCCGCCGCGCCATTCGCGCTCGTAGGCGTCGAAGAAGTTGCGGAAAAAGCCGTAGCGGACGAACTCGTCGTCGAAGCGCAGCGAGTTGTAGCCGAGGCTGCAGGTTTCCGGTCGCGCCATCTCGTCGAAGATGCGGGCGAATGCAGCCGCCTCGTTCACGCCCTCCTGCATGGCGTGCTGCGGTGTGATGCCGGTGACCATGGTCGCGCCGGGCGAGGGCAGCAGATCGTCAGCCGGCTTGACGAAGAAGCTGATCTCTTCGTCGATCTGGTTGAGATCGGCATCGGTGCGGATCGCCGCGAACTGGGCAATGCGCGAGGTGCGCGGATCGGCGCCGAAGGTTTCCAGGTCGTAGAAGAGGAAGCTGGCAGGCATCGCGGCTCCGCTCAAGCCTGCGCCGGAAGCACGTCGAGCCGCTCGCGCACGGCCGCGTCCACGGCGTCCCAGTCCAGCGTGTCGAGCGAACGGTGCCCGCGCGTGAGCTCCACCAACAGTTCGCGTTGCAGGTTTCCGCGCGCGAAAGCGGTGGCATAGGGCATGCGCTGGAAGGTGACCATCGAGTAGCGCGGCATGAACCGGTCGGGGTGACGCTCTGCCAATGCGCGCTCGAGGGTCCGCTGCAGCAGGTAGTCGTCGTTGTCGACGCGGTCGCGCATCTCCAGGTAGTTCTCCAGCGCCATCGCCTGGATCGCGCGGGCGTTCGGCAATCGCTCGGCCTGGAAGGCGGCGAATGCGACAGCGCGGTCGGGCGTCGCGTCCAGGTGCTCGGCCAGCGCGACGCAGTCCTCGAATGCGCAGTTCATGCCCTGCCCGTGGAAGGGCACCATCGCGTGCGCGGCATCGCCGAGCAGGACCGCGCGGTCGTCGAGGTGCCACTGGTCCAGGTACAGCGTGGCCAGCAGGCCGGCAGGATTGCGCTCGAAGTCCTGCTCCAGGTTCGGGATCAGCGGCAGCGCGTCGGCGAAGTCGCGCTCGAACAGGGCGCGCGCATCGGCACCGTTGCGGACGGTGGCGAAACTGGGATCGCCCTCGTTCGGCAGGAACAGCGTCACCGTGAAGGTCTGCTCGTCGTTGGGCAGGGCGATGCACATGTAACGGCCGCGGGGCCAGATATGCAGTGCGTTCGGTTCGATGCTGAAGCCACCGTCGGCGCTGGGCGGAATCTCCAGCTCCTTGTAGGAGTGGCCGAGGAACTGCGTGCTCTCACCCAGCTCCTGCTGCGTGCCCATGGCGGCGCGCAACGCCGAGCCGGCGCCGTCGGCGCCAACCAGGGATGCAAACGCGGCCTCGTGCAGGCTGCCGTCGCGCGGGTCGCTGAAGCGGGCGATGCGCGCATCGAAATCGACCGACGCCAGGCCACGATCGAAGTGCAAACGCGCGCCGGCGCGCTCGGCGATGTCGAGCAGGATCACGTTGAGCTCGCCGCGGTGCACCGACCAGATCACTTCGCTGTCGTCCCGGCCGTAGCGCTGCAGGTCGGTGCGGCCATCGAGGAAGTGCACCATGCGCCCGCGCATCATCACGGCATGCTGCATCACCGCGTCGTCGGCGCCGGCCAGGCGCAGGGCGTGGCGTCCGCGCTCGGCGAGGGCGAGGTTGATCGAGCGACCGCCCTGGTAGCCCTGCAGGCGCGGGTCGCCGCGCTTTTCGAACACGTCGACGCTCCAGCCGCGCTGCACCAGCAGCGTGGCGAGCACGGCACCGGCGAGGCCGGCGCCGATCAGGGTGATGTGCTTGGAAGTGTCGTTGCTCAAACGGGTCACCTGTGCGGGTGCTGCGGTTCCTTCTTCCAGGCGGAAGAAGATTCGATGGACGTCGTGGCTCAGGCCTGGTCGCGCCAGGCTTCGGCGGTGCGCACGAACCGCAGCACGTCGGCGTAGCGGTTGTAGAGCGGGGCGGGCGAGATGCGGATCACGTCGGGCTCGCGCCAGTCGCCGAGCACACCGTTGCGCGCCAGGTACTCGAACAGTGCGCGACCGCGCTCGCGGCCGCCGGCCACGCGCAGCGACAACTGGCAGCCACGACGCTCGGGCTGCGAAGGCGTCACCACCTGTAGCGTCTCGGCCAGGCGCAGGCGAATCAGGGCCTCGAGGTAGCCGGTGATCTGCAGCGACTTGGCGCGCAGGGCCGGCATGCCGGCTTGGTCGTACAACTCCAGCGATGCGCGCAGCGGCGCAAGGCCGAGGATCGGCGGATTGCTCAACTGCCAGCCCTCGGCGCCGGGTGTCGGCACGAACTGCGGACCCATGCGGAAGCGGGTATCGGCCTCGTGTCCCCACCAGCCGGCGAAACGCGGGCGATCGCTGCTGGCGTGGCGCTCATGGACGAAGCAGCCCGCGACCGCACCGGGACCGCTGTTGAGGTACTTGTAGTGGCACCACACGGCAAAATCGACGCCGCTGTCATGCAGCGCAAGCTCGAGGTTGCCGACGCCGTGGGCCAGGTCGAAACCGCAGACGGCGCCCTGTGCGTGCGCCAGGCGTGCGATCGCAGCCAGGTCGAATGCCTGCCCGGTGCGGTACTGCACGCCCGGCCACAGCACCAGCGCCAGGCGTGGACCGTGTTCGGCGATGGCGCGTTCGATCGCGCCCATGGAGATGGTGCCGTCGGCCTCGTCCGCTTCCAGCTCGATCAGGTCGGTTGCCGGGTCGAAGCCATGGAAGCCGATCTGCGATGCCACCGCATGGCGGTCGGACGGAAACGCACCGGCTTCGATCAGGATCGCCGGACGCTCGCGCGTGGGGCGGTAGAAGCTGACCATCATCAGGTGCAGGTTGACGGTCAGCGTGTTCATCGCGACCACTTCGATGGGCTTGGCACCCACCAGGCGCGCCAGCGATTCGCGCACCAGCTGGTGGTAGGCCATCCATTGCGCATCGCCGGTGAAGTGGCCTTCCACCGCTTCGGCCGCCCACTTGTCCAGCACTTCCTCGACATGGCGGCGCGCACCGCGCGGCTGCAGGCCCAGCGAGTTGCCGACGAAGTAGGCCTGGTCGGCGCCGTCGTGTTGCGGGATCAGGAACTGCGCGCGCATGTCGCGCAGCGGGTCGGCGGCGTCGAGGGCGCGGGCGTATGCGTCGGTGTAGAGGTCGGTCACGGGAATTCGGGGTTGTCCAGGATTACAGAACTGATGATCGCGCCGTCATCCCGGCGAAAGCCGGGACCCACTTTGACTTTGCTGCAGCGTCGAAAGCAGATGGATCCCGGCTTTCGCCGGGATGACGGGTGGAGTAGAGGATGGTGTTCATTTCAAACGAACCGCGCCTTCGACAGCCCGAGCCATTCCAGCGCCGTGCCGTGGTAGAGCCGCGCCTGTTCGGCTTCCGACAGCGTCAGCGCGGCGATGCCCGCACCGGGTTCCTGTTCGCCGAGCGGGAAGGGGTAGTCGGTGCCGAGCATCACCCGGTCGACGCCGCAGGTGTCGAGCAGGTACTGCAGCGCGCGCGGATCGGCGACCCAGGAATCGAAGAACAACTGGTTGAGGTACTCGCGCGGATTGCGCGGATTGTCGGTCGCGACCAGGTCCGGGCGCATGTTGAAGCCGTGCTCGATGCGTCCGATGGTGTACGGGAAACTGCCGCCGCCGTGGGCCATGCAGACCTTGAGGTTGGGGATGCGCTCGAGCACGCCGCCGAACACGAGGCAGCAGGCCGCGCGTGATTGCTCGGCCGGCATGCCGACCAGCCAGGGCAGCCAGTACTTGGGCATCGACGCGGCGCCCATCATGTCCCACGGGTGCACCAGGATCGCCGCGCCGAGTTCGCCGGCGGCCTGGAAGAAGTCGAACAGCTCCGGCGCGTCCAGGTTCCAGTCGTTGATGTGGCTGCCGATCTGCACGCCCTGCAGGCCGAGCTGGTCCATGCAGCGTTCCAGTTCCTGGATCGCCAGGCGCGGCGACTGCAGCGGCACCGTGCCGATGCCGGCGTAATGGCGCGGGTAATCGCGGCAGGCCTGGGCCATGTGCTCGTTGAGCGCCTGGTGCAGTTCCAGCGCGTGGTGCGGCTTGGCCCAGTAGCTGAACATCACCGGCACCGTGCTGATCACCTGCACCTGCACGCCAAAGCGGGCGTAATCGTCGATGCGCTCCTGCGGGTCCCAGGTCTTGGACCAGATCTCGCGGAAGAACTTGCCGTCCTTGTAGATGCGATGGCGCCCGTCCTCGGTGTGGTGGATCACCGGGAAGCGGTCGTCGCCGTACTTGCGCGCCAGGTTGGGCCAGTCGCGGGGCAAGTAGTGGGCGTGGGTGTCGATCTTCAGCATGAACTTCTGGAGGCCTTTGCTGGCTGTCTGCCCGGCGCTGGAGGTGCCTCCATACAATACCCGACAAGCCGTATGGGCATGCGCCGGCGCGACTTACAGCCGCGAATACCTTGCCAGACAGGCTGTCTTCGTGTGCCGGGACGAATGGGCAAACGATGGAACCGGCAATCAAATCAATGCCGGATTGCGCGCCATAGGCTGCAATCGTGCGTCCTTGGGGGGTATCCGGGCCGCATACCCGCCCAAACACCTTTTTTGCAGCCGCGAAACCAACGCGGCCAGGCGCCATTGCGCCCATGGAGATGATGAAGATGAGCCTGTACCCCGTTGTTGGACGCCTGCGTGGAGCGCGTCTGGCCAGTGCCGTTACGTTTGCGCTGGGGCTGGTCCCGGCGTTCGCCGGTGCCCAGTCGTTGTGTGTCGATGCCGACGCAATCGCTTGCAAGGCCACCACGCCGGCCACCGGTACCCGGCAGACGGATCCGGTCGATGTGGCGCAGCCGGATGCGGTAGCCAGCAGCCTTGCCGATGCCACCGACTACTTCGCCGCCGCGGGCACGGGCGACGGCAGCGACATGGCCATTGCGGTCGGCGAGAACGCGGTCGCCGCAGGCGCCTTCAGTGCGGCGACGGGCATCGAGTCCAGCGCGTTCGGTTTCCAGAGCGCCGCGATGGGCGATCACGCCAATGCCTTCGGCGGCAGCAGCTTCGCGCTCGGAAACGGCGCGACCGCGGTGGGCAGCAGCACCAGCGCACTGGGCGACTACAGCACCGCGTTCGGCTTCCAGAGCCAGGCGCTGGACCTGGCTGCCACCGCGATCGGCGGAGGCTCCCAGGCCAACAACTACGGCAGCACCGCGCTCGGCGCCGATTCGGTTTCGAGTGGTTACCTGAGCACCGCCGTGGGCCCGATGTCCACCAGCACCGGCGACTATGACATTGCGATGGGTGCCGGCAGCGTTGCGTCGGGTGGGTACGGCAGCATGGCGCTGGGCCTCTCGGCAACGTCTTCCGGCAACCGCGCCATCGCCATCGGTTCGTCGAGCCTGTCAACGGGTACCTTTGCGGTGGCCATCGGGCAGTCGAGCAATGCCGCGGGCGAGAGCTCGGTCGCCATCGGCGGCACTGCGCATCCCAGCCTGTTTGGCCAACCGCGCTTGACCCAGGCCTGGGGCCAGAACTCCGCCGCACTCGGCGCGGGCGCGTACACCAGTCCGGACGCCAAGAATGCCGTCGCGATCGGTGCGTCGACCGTGTGGGGCGAGAACGCCCTCGCGATGGGCACCAAGGCCTTTGGCCAGTACAAGAATTCGGTGGCGCTGGGCGCCGGTGCGCGCAGCGTCCACGAAGGTTCGGTGGCCCTGGGCGCGGGCTCGCAGACCAACCGCCTGGGCAGCGTCGCGATCGGCAATTCGGCGACCGGACTGACCCGCCAGATCACCGGCGTTGCCGCCGGCACCGAGGCCACCGATGCCGTCAACGTCGGCCAGCTCGGCGCCGCGATTGCGGGCGTCGGCGCGGTGAAGTACGACGACGCCGCCAACAAGGGCGCGATCACGCTCGGTGGCAGCGAAGGCACGGTCATCGGCAACGTCAAGGCCGGCACGGCCGCGATGGATGCGGTCAACTACGGGCAGCTGTCGTCGGTCGTGGCGCTGCTCGGTGGTGGCAACGGCACGTTCGGCACGCCTTCGTATTCCATCGGTGGCAGCGACTTCGGTAACGTCGGCGACGCGTTCGCCGCCGTCGACGGTGCGCTGACCCGCCTGACCAGCCGCGTGTCCGGGCTCGAGCAGACGCCTGGCCTGGGCCTGCCGACGGGCACCGGTGACGGCCTTGCGATCGGCGAGGACAGCCACGCGGCTGCCGTCAGCGACACCGCCTACGGCAACGGCGCGGTGGTTAATGCCGACGGCAGCACCGCGGTCGGCAACAACAGCATCATCGACGCGGCAGCGACCAACTCGGTCGCGGTCGGTGCCGACAGCAGCGTCACATCGGCGTCGGGCACCGCGCTGGGCCAGGGCGCGTCGGTAACGGCGGAAGACTCGGTTGCACTGGGGCGCGGCTCGGTGGCGGACCAGGCCAGCACGGTCTCGGTCGGCAGCGCCGGCAGCGAGCGTCGCGTGGTCAACGTCGCCGCGGGTACGGCCGCGACCGATGCCACCAATGTGCAGCAGATGCAGGCCGGCGACCAGGCCACGCTGGCTTCGGCCAACGGCTACACCGACATCACGGCAACGCAGACGCTGACGCGCGCCAACGCCTACACCGACGGCCGCCTGCAGGCGCTCGACGATCAGTTCAGCGGGCTGCGCGACGAGCTCGGTCTCCGCCTGGGCAAGCAGGACGAGCGGATCGACCGTCAGGGTGCGATGGGCAGCGCCATGATGAACATGGCAATCAACGCGGCCAACAGCCGCAGCCCGCGTGGCCGCGTCGCGGTCGGCGCAGGCTGGCAGAACGGCGAGAGCGCGATGTCGGTCGGTTACTCGAAGTCCGTCGGCGAGCGCGCCTCGTTCTCGGTGGGCGGTGCCTTCAGCGGCGATGACCAGTCGGCGGGCGTCGGCTTCGGTATCGATCTGTAACGAAGTTTCGACACGACATCCCCCGCGTATTTCAATCACTGAGATATTCCATGAACACACAAGTCCGCATCATCGGCGCCAGCGTTCTTGGCACCGCCATCCTGGCCGCGATGGCCACCAGCATCGGCGGCGCCAGCGCCGCCGTCACTGGCGCCACCGCCAGTCGCATCATCGCCAAGCCGACCGCTACAACGGTTGAATCCGGTTATGACCGCTTCATCGTCAAGTACAAGGCCGGCGTCGCTGCACCGCGCGGCCAGCTGGCAGCACTCAACGCGATGACCAGCGCGATTTCCCGTGCCGGTGTCCGCGGCGCCAATGGCGCCGCGATCGGCACCCGGCACCTGCGCAGGATGGCCGGCGGCGCCGACGTGATCAAACTGGCGCGCGTGCTCGATCGGGTCGAGGCCGACACGCTGCTGGCACAGTTGCGTTCGGATCCTTCGGTGGAGTTTGCCCAGCCGGACTACCGGAGGCAGGCGCTGGATTACACGCCGGACGACAGCAACTACAGCCTGCAATGGCATTACCTCGACAATGCCGGCGGCATCCGCGCGCCCAAGGCGTGGGACAGCTCGCGCGGCGCCGGCGTGAAGGTGGCGGTGCTCGACACCGGCTACCTCGACCACCGCGACCTCAACGCCAACCTCGTGCCGGGCTATGACTTCATCGATGACCTGGAAACGGCCGGCGACGGCGACGGCCGCGATGCCGACGCGCATGATCCGGGCGATTTCATCCTGCCGAACCGGCCGACGAGCTCGTGGCACGGTACGCACGTGGCCGGCACGGTCGGGGCCATCACCAACAACGGCTTTGGCGTGGCCGGCGTTGCGTTCGACGCCAAGGTCCAGCCGATCCGCGTGCTTGGCAAGGGCGGCGGCTGGACGTCCGACATCGCCGACGCGATTGTCTGGGCCTCCGGCGGTGCGGTGGACGGCGTTCCGGCCAACAACGATCCGGCTGAAGTGTTGAACCTCAGCCTGGGCGGTGAAGGCCCTTGCTCGCAGGCGGAGCAGTCGGCCATCGACTTCGCGGCCTCGCGGGGCGTGACCGTGGTGATCGCTGCCGGCAACAGCAACGACGATGCCGCCTACTACTCTCCGGCCAACTGCGCGGGCGTGATCACCGTGGGCGCCACTGCAAAGACCGGCGCGCGTGCGACGTACTCCAACTACGGTCCCACCGTGACCGTTTCCGCCCCGGGTGGCGAGGGCAACGGTGTGGCCCCGGACTATGGCGTGATCTGGTCGCTCGGCAACAAGGGCACCACGACGCCGATCGCCGGTACCGACGGCGAGGTGCTGACCGGCATGGTCGGAACGTCCATGGCGTCGCCACACGTTGCCGGCGTGGTCGCGCTGATGCAGTCCGCCGCAGTGGCCGCCGGGCAGCCGCCGCTGACGCCGTCGCAGGTGCGCTACGTGTTGCGCAAGACCGCGCGGCCTTTGCCCGTGGCACCGCCGAGCAACAGGCTCATGGGCGCCGGCATCATCGATGCGACCGCTGCCGTTGCCGCCAGTTCGCAGCCGGTGCCGGTCGACGTGACCACGTTGCTGGTCAATCGCGTCGCGATCACCAACCAGGTTGGATCGACAGGCGAAGGCCTGCTGTACGAGATCAACGTGCCGGCGGGCATTCCGAGCCTGAACCTGCGCACCTTCGGCGGCACCGGCGACGTGTCGCTGTACGTCTCACGCGGCGTCAAGCCGACTGCCACGGCGTACGAGCGCAAGTCCGCGAAGTTCGGCAATGCCGAGACGGTGGCCTATACCTATCCGCAGGCGGGCACGTATTACGTGCGCGTCGTGGGCGAGCAGGGGTTCTCCGGCGTCTCGGTGCTGGGCGTGTACCAGTAAGCAGCTGCATTGCACCCATGCGACGCAGCAGGAGGCGGGCGATGCCCGCCTCCTCCATCTGGTGCGTCAGGTGTCCGGCATGACGTACTTGGCCGGAGCCGGGTTGAGATGTCCGCACTGCTTGCAGGTGCGGTGCTCGCGCGAGGAATAGAAGTGATCGAAGACCGGCGGGAAGTCGGTTTCGATGTTCTTCAGCGTGAAGAACTCTTCGTACAGCTTGGTGTTGCACTGTTCGCAGAACCACATCAGGCCGTCGAGTTCGTGCGGAAGGCGGCGGCGCTCGATCACCAGGCCGACCGAGTCGGGCATGCGCTGCGGCGAATGCGGCACGCGCGGCGGCAGCAGGAATGTCTCGCCGGCGCGGATCGGGATGTCGCGTACCGCACCATTTTCCTGGATGCGCAGGACCATCTCGCCTTCGAGCTGGTAGAACCACTCCGCGCCTTCCTCGAAGTGGTAGTCGGTGCGCTGGTTCGGGCCGCCGACGATCATCACGATGAAGTCGCCGAGGAAGACGACCTTGTTGCCGACCGGCGGCTTGAGCAGGTGGCGGTGTTCCTCGATCCAGGCCTGCAGGTTGATGGGGTTGGGCAGCATGGGTTCTCTCACTCTCCCGCAGGCTTGGCGGGGAAGGCGGCGACACACTTGAGTTCGATCGCGATCGGCGTCGGCAGGGCGGTGATGCCGAGCGTGGTCCGGCACGGCGCGGTGTCGATGTCCGGGAAGTACTCGGCCCAGACCGCGTTGTAGGCCTTGAAGTCGTGCGCCATGTCGGTGAGGTAGACGGTGACGTCGACCAGGTCTTCCCAGCGCGCGCCGCTGGCCTCGAGCACGGTGTGCACATTGGCGAACACCGCGCGCGTCTGCGCGTCGATGTCGTAGCTGATCAGGTGGCCGGCGGCGTCGTGCACGTTGCCGACGATCGCATTGCTGGCCGGATCACGCGGACCGATGCCGGACAGGAACAGCAGGTCGCCGACACGGCGCGCATGCGGGTAGGAGCCGACCGGACGCGGCGCGGCACCGGCGCGGATGGCATCGCTCATCGCGGCGAATCTCCCTTGAAGGCGTTGACCCGGGCCACCGCGGCTTTGTACAGGCCATCGAGTGCTTCGTAGCTGTCGACGTTCATCGCCATGTCGTGGACCAGGCCGTTGCGCAGGCTGTAGACCCAGCCATGCACCGACAGGTCCTGGCCGCGCGCCCAGGCATCGCGGACGATGGTGGTCAGGCAGACGTTCTGCACCTGCTCGATCACGTTGAGCTCGCACAGGCGGTCATGGCGCTCGCTCTGCGCGGCGTGTTCGATGCATTCGCCGTGTTTGTCGGCGACGTCGGTCACATGGCGCAGCCAGTTGTCGGCCAGGCCGACGCGCTGGCCATGCAGCGCCGCGTGCACGCCGCCGCAGCCGTAGTGGCCGACCACCAAGATCCGCTTGACCTTGAGCACGTCGACCGCGAACTGGATCACCGACAGGCAGTTGAGGTCGGTGTGCACGACGACGTTGGCGATGTTGCGGTGGACGAAGACCTCGCCCGGTGCCATGTCGATGATCTGGTTGGCGGGCACGCGCGAATCGGAGCAGCCGATCCACAGGTACTCGGGTGCCTGCTGCTTGGACAGGCGCTTGAAGAATTCCGGGTCCTCGCGGTTGATCCGCTCGGACCACTCGCGGTTCTTTTCCAGCAGGTCGGCGAGGGGGCTTGTGCTCATTGCTTCCATCCCAGGTTCAGTCCGACGTTCTTGGCGTCGGTGAAAAAACGCATGGCTTCGAACCCGCCCTCGCGGCCCATGCCGGAGGCACCACTGCCACCGAACGGCGTGCGCAGGTCGCGTTGCAGCCAGGTGTTGACCCAGACCATGCCAGCGCGCAGGTGCGCGGCGAAATGGTGGGCGCGGTTGAGGTCGCGGGTCCAGACCGAGGCGGCCAGGCCGTAGTCGCCGGCGTTGGCCAGCGCCAGGGCTTCGGTATCGTTGTCGAAGGGCTGCAGGGTCACGACCGGGCCGAAGATCTCTTCGCGGTTGCTGGCGCAATCCGGGCCGAGGCCATCGATGACGGTCGGCGCGACGAACCAGCCCGGGCGTTCCAGGGCATTGCCGCCGCACAGGACCTGGCCGCCTTCGTCGCGGGCACGCTGCAATGCCGCCATGACCTTGTCGAAGTGGGCCTGCGACACCAGCGGGCCGAGCTGGTTGTCGCCGTCCATCGGGTCACCGACGCGCAGGCCGGTGGCACGTTCGACCAGCGTGTCGCGGAACTCGCGATAGATGCTTCGTTCAACGAGGATGCGCGAACCGCACAGGCAGATCTGCCCGGAGTTCTGGAAGGCCGAACGCACCAGCGTGTCGAGGTGGTCGCGCCAGTCGCTGTCGGCGAACACCAGGGTGGGGTTCTTGCCGCCCAGTTCCAGCGACACCTTCTTCAGCAGCGGACCGGCCATGCCGGCGATGCGGCGACCGACCGCGGTGCTGCCGGTGAACGACACCGCCTTGATGCGCGGATCGACCACCAGCGGCTCGCCGACCTCCGGGCCGAGGCCGTGCACGATGTTGAGCACGCCCTTGGGGAAACCGATCTGCGCGGCCAGTTCGCCGAGCATCGTCGCCGTCAGCGGCGTCACCTCCGACGGCTTGGCCACGACCGTGTTGCCGGCGGCGAGCGCCGGCGCGATCTTCCAGGTAAACAGATACAGCGGCAGGTTCCACGGCGAGATCGTGGCCACCACGCCGAGCGGTTGCCGCAGCGTGTAGTTCAGCCCGGCCTGGCCGTGGTGCGATTCGCTCGCGAACTGGGTCGCGGCATGGGCGAAGAAGCGCAGGTTGCTGATCGCGCGCGGGATCTCTGCGTCGCGTGCCAGCCCGATGGGTTTGCCGCCGTCACGCGATTCGGCGTGGGCGAAATCGTCGAGTTTCGCTTCCAGCGCATCGGCCAGCTTCTCCAGCCAGCGCGCGCGCTCGCTGTTGGGCAGGGCCGACCATGCGGGGAAGGCCGCGTCGGCCGCGGCGATCGCGGCGTCGACGTCGGCGGCGTCGCCCCGGGCGACTTCGGCGAAGGGCTTGCCGTTGGACGGATCGATGACTTCAAGCCAGCGACCGGATGCAGGCTCGCGGGATTGCCCGGCGATGAAGTGACAAAGGCGCATGTGGCTAGCTTAACAGTGCCGCCCCGCCGTGCCTGTGCGTATGTTTCGCAGCGGCCCGCCCCCTACAGCGAGCGCGTCCGCCCGCCATCCACCGGCAGGTTCACCCCGGTGATGTAGGACGCCGCCGGCGAGCACAGGAATGCGATCGCTGCCGCCGTCTCCTGCGGTCGCGCGAAGCGGCGCATCGGGATCTCCGACACCATCTTCTCGAACACTTCCGCGCGGCTGCGTCCGGTCTTGTTGGCGGTGTTGTCGATGATCTGCTCGATGCGCGGCGTCTCGGTCGAGCCGGGCAGGACGTTGTTGACGGTAATGCCCTTGGCGGCCACTTCGGTCGCCAGGGTCTTGGCCCAGGACGCCACCGCCCAGCGCGTGGTGTTGGAGACGCCCAGGCCCTGCAGCGGCTCCTTCACCGACGTCGAGATGACGTTGACGATGCGGCCGTAGCCATCGCGCTCCATGCCCGGAATCACCGACTCGGCGAGCACATGGTTGGCGATCAGGTGCTGCCGGTAAGCAGCCTCGAACGCGGCGATCTCGGCGCCATGCACCGGGCCCGGCGGCGGGCCGCCACTGTTGTTGACCAGGATGTGCACCGGCTGCGCGGCGACGAGCGCCTCGACCTTGGCGCGCAGGGCGTCGGTGTCGGCGCTGTCGACGGCGATCCAGCCGTGCGCCTGTCCCGGCTTCGTCGGCAACTGTTCCGCCGCTTCGCGCAGCCGCTCCTCGCGCCGGGCCAGCAGGGTGACGTTGGCGCCCAGTTCGGCCAGCGCCTTGGCGGTCGACAGGCCGATGCCCTGGCTGGCGCCGCAGACGAGGGCGTGCTTGCCGCTCAGGTCCAGATCCATGTCTCAGTCTCCGTTGGGTTCGTTCATGCGCCCGCGCATCAGCGCCGCGATTTCGCGGCCGCCTTCGCGCGGGCTGGCATCAAGCTGGGTGATGACCGACTCGCGATTGGCGATCGGATGGTTCTGGCTGAGCTTGAATTTCAGCGTGATCTGGTCGGCGACGAAGCGGAAACCGATGATGCCGCGCAGCTGGCTGCGATGGTCGTCGCGCTCGAATTCGAAACGCCAGTCCTGGCCGACGCTGGCCTCGTGCTCGCGACTGAGGCCATCGACGACTTCGGCGAGCGAGACTTCATCGTTGAAGGTCGTCAACTGGCCGCGCAGGTGGGCGACCGCGTAGTTCCAGGTCGGAACGCGCGATTCTTCTTCCTTGTCGGGGTACCACGACGGCGAGACGTAGGCATGCGGGCCGTGCAGGATCGCCAGCGCCGGGCCGGCATGACGCGCCTGCGGGTTGGGCCGCGCCCAGTGGCCGATCAGCTCGACGCGATCGCCTTCGCGGCGATAGAGCACCGGCAGGTGGCTGACGGTGGGCTCGCCGTCGTGCACGGTGACCAGCGTGATGAAGCGGTCGCGCCGGGCCAGCCAGTCCAGCGCCTGCAGGTCGGTTTCGGCGAAGGCGCGCGGCAGGTACATGCGTTGCGTCAGCGGCTGCGGTCAGCGTCGCGACGGAAGCTGCCGCACCATCTGCGCGCGCAGCAGGTCGTCGTCGTTACCGCTGGGCGGTGCCAGTTCGTCGAGGGCGAAGCCGCGCGCGTGCGCGTCGTCTTCATCGAGACCGTCCAGGGCGACGAACTCGGCGTCCATCAATGCGGCGCGGGCGGTGTCCTCGCTGTCGTAGGGCTGGCTGACGCCATCGCTGTCGAGCACTTCGGCGGTGCCGGCCTCGAGCACGCGCAGGCGCGCCCAGATCAGCGTGCGGCCGATCGTGGCCAGCCACCATTGGTCGTTATGGGTCATCCGATCACCACCGAGAGCAGCCAGAGGAGGGCAGCGCAGACCAGGCCGGCGATGATCGTCAGCAATGAGATCCGTGCCGGGTTGGCCAGGCCGTTGAGGTTGCCATCGGCCACCGACAGGTAGCCGCGACGCAGCAGCCAGCCCCAGGCCGAGGGACGGGCGAACGCGCCTTCGCCGAGCTGCGACTGCAACTGCGGGTGGCGGTCGCGGATGTGCACCAGCGACAGCGGCCAGAAGATCACGAACGCGCAGAAGCCGGCGATGGCAACGGCGACGAAGAGCAGGGCGAAGAACAGGATCATGGTGTTCCGCTCGTCAGAACTCGGCGTGTCCCGGCGCGCGCGGGTAGGGGATCGCATCGCGGATGTTGCTCAGGCCGCAGACGTAGACCACCAGGCGCTCGAAGCCCAGGCCGAAGCCGGCGTGCGGCACCGTGCCGTAGCGGCGGAAATCGCGGTACCAGCCGTAATGCGACGAATCCAGGCCGAACTGCGCCATGCGCGCGTCGAGCATGTCCAGGCGCTCTTCGCGCTGGCTGCCGCCGATGATCTCGCCGATGCCCGGGGCCAGCACGTCCATCGCCGCGACGGTCTTGCCGTCGTCGTTGAGGCGCATGTAGAAGGCCTTGATGTGCTCGGGGTAGTTGGTCACCACCACCGGGCGGCCGACGTGTTCCTCGGTCAGCCAGCGCTCGTGCTCGGTCTGCAGGTCCAGGCCCCATTCGACCGGGAACTCGAACTTCTTGCCGGACTTCTGCAGCAGCGTGATCGCATCGGTGTACTCGATGCGCTCGAACGGGGCGTTGACGAAGGCTTCCAGGCGGGTGATCGCGTCGGCCTGCACGCGCTCGGCGATGAAGGCCAGGTCGTCGCCGCGCTCGTTGAGCACCGCGCGGAACAGGTACTTGAGGAACTCCTCGGCCACGCGCGCGTCTTCGGCCAGGTCGGCGAAGGCGATCTCCGGCTCGACCATCCAGAACTCGGCCAGGTGGCGGGTGGTGTTGCTGTTCTCGGCGCGGAAGGTCGGGCCGAAGGTGTAGACCTTGCTCAGCGCCAGCGCATAGGCCTCGACGTTGAGCTGGCCTGACACTGTCAGGAAGGTTTCCTTGCCGAAGAAGTCGCGGCTGAAGTCGACCTCGCCCTTGCTGTCGCGGGGCAGGTTGGCCACGTCCAGCGTCGAGACGCGGAACATCTGCCCGGCGCCCTCGGCGTCGGACGTGGTCACGATCGGGGTGCTGATCCAGTAGAAGCCGTTCTCGTGGAAGTAACGGTGGACGGCCTTGGCCAGGCAGTCGCGGATGCGGGTGACCGCGCCGAACAGGTTGGTGCGCGGACGCAGGTGGGCGACCTCGCGCAGGAACTCCAGCGAGTGCGCCTTGGGCTGGATCGGGTAGGTTTCCGGATCCTCGACCCAGCCGACCACTTCCAGCGAGGTGGCCTGGATCTCGAAGCTCTGGCCCTGGCCCTGAGAGGCCACCAGGGTGCCGGTGGCGATCACCGAGCAGCCGGCAGTGAGGCGCTTGACCTCGGATTCGTAGTTGGCCAGGTCGGCCGGGGCGACCACCTGGATCGGCGCGAAGCAGGAACCGTCGCTGACGTTGACGAAGCTGAGCCCGGCCTTGGAGTCGCGGCGGGTACGCACCCAGCCACGGACCGTGACTTCACCACCCGCCGGGATCCTGCCCGCGAGCGCGTGTTCGACGCTGACCACCGTCATGCCTTGAATCCTTGCCTGTTCGGGCCGATATGGGGAATGCGGCAGTTTACCGAAGCGTCCGCATAGCGTCGCTATAATTCGCCGGAGGTCCGGAATTGAGCCAAAGTGCTCAACCCGCCGACCTCGATCCGCAGAACGTCCCGCCACCCCGGAGCGCCTCAATGGCTGTCACCCTTGCCCCCGCCGCCCTCGAACGCGTACAGCGCTACCTGGTCGAATCGCCCGATGCGATCGGCCTGCGCTTTGGCGTGTCTCGCACCGGCTGCTCGGGCTGGCAGTACAAGGCCGACCTGGCCCGCGAGACGCATGAGGGCGACACGGTGTTCGAGCAGGAGGGCGTGCGCATCTACGTCGATGCGCTGAGTCTGGCACTGGTCGACGGCACCCAGATCGACCTGGTCAAGCAGCGCCTGGGCGAGCAGTTCCTGTTCCGCAACCCCAACGTCACCGCCGAGTGCGGCTGCGGCGAATCGTTCACGACGAAGGCCGACGCGGCCTGAGTCCCAAGGCTGCCGCCACTGGCAGCCGCTGCGCCCGCTAGACTCGTCCCCTGGTTCCCGGGGACTCCCAGCATGCTTCGTCCTGTATTGCTTGCCGCGGCCATCGCCGCCTGTCTGTCTGTGCCGCTGGCCGCCGTCGCCCAGCCTTCTGCTGCCACGCAGGCAGCCACGCCGACGCGCAACGCCGCCACCCAGGCCCTCTACACCCTGTTCGACGAGGAGTGGGAGCGCGGACTGCGCGAGAACCCGGAAGAGGCCAGCTACAACGGCGACAAGCGCTTCAACGACCGCTGGACCGACATGAGCATGGCGGCGATCCAGGCGCGCATGGAAGGCGACCGCAAGGCCCTGCAACGCTTGCGCGCAATCGATCGCAAGGCCTTGTCTGCCAGCGACCAGCTCAACTACGACGTGTTCGCCTGGGATCTTGAGAAGGCGGTAGAACGGCAGAAGTACCGCGAATACCTGAGCCCGGTCGGCCACAGCGGCGGTGTGCAGACCGCCGACGGCATCGCCGAGTTGTTGCCCTTCGCGTCGACGAAGGATTACCGCGACTGGCTGGCACGCATGCGTGCGTTGCCGACCGTGATCGAACAGAACGAAGCCCTGATGCGCGAAGGCGCCGCCGCCGGCTACACGCCGCCGCGGGTGCTGATGGAGCGCGTGACCGGGCAGATCCAGGCGCAGATCGTCGACGACCCGACCAAGAGCCCGTTCTACAAGCCGTTCACCCGCTTTGCCGACACCGTGCCCGAGGCCGACCGCGCCGCGCTGCAGGCCGAGGCGAAGCAGGTCATCGCAGGCACCATCGTCCCGGCCTACCGGGGCTTTGCCACGTTCTTCGCCAACGACTACCTGCCGAAGACGCGCACCACCATCGCCGCCACCGACCTGCCTGACGGCAAGGCCTATTACGACTTCGTCGCCAGCTATTTCACCACCACCGACCTGAGCGCCGATGCGATCCACCAGATTGGCCTGAAGGAAGTCGCGCGCATCCGCGGCGAAATGGAGAAGGTCAAGGCCGAGGTTGGCTTCAAGGGCAGCATGGCCGACTTCTTCCAGTACCTGCGCAGCGATCCCAAGTTCTTCTACAAGACGCCGCAGGAGCTGTTCACCGGCTACGAAGCGATTGCCAAGCGCATCGATCCGCAGCTGGTGAAAGTGTTCAGGACGATCCCGCGCCTGCCGTACGGCGTGCGCCCGATCCCCGACAACATCGCGCCCGACACCACCACCGCGTACTACCAGCCCGGTGCCGTCGACGGCACCCGCGCCGGCTTCTACTACGTCAACCTCTACAAGCCCGAGGTGCGGCCGAAGTGGGAAATGATGGCGCTGTCGCTGCACGAGGCGGTGCCCGGCCATCACTTCCAGTTCGCCCGCGGCATGGAGTTGCCGGACATGCCGATGTTCCGCCGCACCGCCTACTTCGTGGCCTATGGCGAAGGCTGGGGGCTGTATGCCGAGCGCCTGGGCTACGACATGGGCCTGTACGACGACCCGTACGACCGGATGGGCCAGCTGGCCTACGACATGTGGCGGGCGGTGCGGCTGGTGGTCGACACCGGCATGCACAGCAAGGGCTGGAGCCGGGACAAGGCGATCGCCTATTTCATGGACAACTCGCCCAAGACCCGCCAGGACGTGGTCAACGAGATCGATCGCTATATCGGCTGGCCGGGGCAGGCGCTGGCATACAAGATCGGTCAGCTGAAGATCTCAGAGCTGCGTGAGAAGGCTGCGAAGCAGTTGGGCGACCGGTTCGATCTGCGCGAGTTCAATGACGCGGTCCTCGAGACCGGGTCGGTGCCGCTGCAGGCGCTGGAGGCGCGGATCGACGCGTGGATTGCGCTTAAGAAGGGGTGATCGGGCTGGGGGGACACCCATCCCCACCCCGGCCCTCCCCTTGAAGGGGAGGGAGACTATCGGGCCTCAGGCGTGGATGTTTGCCCCAAGCCCTTGAATCAGCCATAATTTCCGGCTCCGCGGGCCTTGGCTCGTGGAGACCTTGCTCCACCGCCTCCATTCCGGGAGGCTGGGGGGCTGATCCGGTCCGCGCTGAAGCTGCGCGGATCATCATCCACAAGGAATCACACCATGCGTCATTACGAAGTCGTGTTCCTGGTCCATCCGGACCAGAGCGAGCAGGTGCCGGCCATGATCGAGCGCTACAAGTCGCTCATCGAAGGCGGCGAAGGCAAGATCCACCGTCTCGAGGATTGGGGCCGCCGTCAGCTGGCCTACCCGATCGAGAACCTGGTCAAGGCCCACTACGTCCTGCTCAATATCGAAGTTACCCAGAACGTGCTCAACGAGCTGGTCGACGGTTTCCGTTTCAACGATGCCGTGCTGCGCCACCTGGTCATCAAGCGTGACGAAGCCGACACCGAGCAGTCCCTCATCATGAAGTTCAAGGATGAGAAGGGCGACAAGCCGGAGCGCGGCGAGCGCCGCCGCCGTGACGAAGAAGGCGAGACCGCAGTCGGCACCGCCGACGTCGCCGACGATAACGAAGCCGCCTAAGGGATCGCCAACATGTCCAAGTTCTTCCGTCGCCGCAAGTTCTGCAAGTTCACCGCCGAGGGTGTGAAGGAGATCGACTACAAGGATCTCAACACCCTGCGCCAGTACCTCACCGAGACCGGCAAGATCGTGCCGAGCCGCGTGACCGGTACCAAGTCGAAGTACCAGCGCCAGCTGTCCACGGCCGTCAAGCGCGCCCGTTTCCTGGCCCTGATTCCGTACACCGACAACCACAACGCCTAATGAAATTGGTCCGCTCCTCCGGGGGCGGACGTTCCTCTCCCTGCCGCCGTCCGCGGCGGGGGAGGGTTTCGGACAGCGAAACACCGCTGCGGGGCATCGCCTCGCTAACGAAATAGGAGCAACACCATGCAACTGATCCTCCTGCAGAACGTGCAGAACCTCGGCAAGCTCGGCGACAAGGTCAACGTCAAGCCGGGCTTCGGCCGCAACTTCCTGATCCCGTACGGCAAGGCCGTCCCGGCGACCGCGACCAACCTGGCCGAGTTCGAAGCGCGTCGCGCCGAGTACGAAGCCAAGGCCAAGGCCGCACTCGACGGTGCCGAAGGCCGCAAGGCCGCGCTTGACGGCGTGGAAGTCACCCTGTCGGCCAACGCTTCGACCGAAGGCAAGCTGTACGGCTCGGTCACCCCGCGTGACATCGCCGAAGCCCTCACCAAGGCTGGCCACAAGGTCGAGAAGTCGGAAGTCGTGCTGGGCGAAGGCCCGCTGCGTCGCACCGGCGAGTACGAGATCGTCCTGCACCTGCACGCCGACATCGAAGCCACCGTCAAGGTCATCGTGGTCGGCGAAGTCGCCTGATCCGAAGATCCACCTGGCTTCAAACAAGGGGCGCCGCAAGGCGCCCTTTGCTTTTGCAACTCAGACAATTCCTATATGGATCAGGGTGACTGGCTGACAGAGTTGCCGCTGCCATCGCGCTAGGTGGTGTCCTCTCCCGGGGTTTCGCCATCGCAATGGACACACTGGTCGACCTGGTTGCCGACAGCCTGCGCTCGCTTTGCCGGGACCAGGGCGACGGCGACCGCGCGATCTGGCTGATGGCAACGATCGTCGACCTGCACCTGGCCGACAGCCTGTCGCCCGACCGCACCGGCAGGTGGATGGGGGAAGCGACCGAGGCACTCGTGGCCATGCTGGCGCAGCCGCTGCAGGTCCAGGTGCATCGGTACCGGGCAGAGCAGGGCGTCGACGTTGTCGCAGCAGATGAGACGGCGCCATGCCATCTATCCCTCACTCCATATCCATCCCGGCTCATATCCACCAGATATCCACAGAGTTATCTGCAACCCCTCGAGCGCATCGGCGACTAGGATGCTCGACCCGTCACACAATCACAGCCGCGCAGACGGCGCACGGTAGGGGCAACAAAACGGCATGAGCGCACGTCCAGGGTTTCGCGGCGAGAAGCGGTTCGAGACGCGCACTGAGCAGCGGCTGGACCAGCTGCGCGTGCCTCCGCAGTCGATCGAAGCCGAACAGGCGGTGCTCGGCGGCCTCATGCTGGTGCCCGATTCCTACGACCGGATCGCCGACCAGCTCAACGACAGCGACTTCTACCGGCGCGACCACCAGCTGATCTATCGCGCGATCCGCGAACTGGCCGGAAAGAACCGGCCGTTCGACGCGGTGACCCTGGGCGAGTGGTTCGAGTCGATGGGCCTGTCCGAAACGGTCGCCGGTGGCGCGTACCTGATCGAGCTGGCCAGCACCACGCCCTCGGCTGCCAACATCACCGCTTACGCCGAGATCGTCCGCGACAAGGCGATCCTGCGCCAGCTGATCGACGTCGGCACGGTCATCGTCAACGATGGCTTCCAGCCCGACGGCCGCGAGAGCAGCGAGATCCTGGAGGAGGCCGAGCGCCAGGTGCTGGCCATCGCCCAGGCCAACACCGCCGGCAAGACCGACTTCACCGCGGTGACCAAGGCGCTGTCGGAGGCCTTCGACCTGCTGCAGACGCGCTACACCAACGGCAGCGGCGTCACCGGCCTGGCCACCGGCTACACCGAGTTCGACATGATGACCGCCGGCCTGCAGAAGACCGACCTGATCATCCTGGCCGCGCGTCCGGCGATGGGCAAGACGACCCTGGCATTGAACATGGCCGAGTACGCCGCGTTCCGCAGCAAGCAGCCGGTGGCGGTGTTCTCGATGGAAATGTCGGCCTCGCAGCTGGCGATGCGCCTGATCTCCTCGGTCGGGCGCGTCAACGCCCAGCGCCTGCGTACCGGCCAGCTCGAGGACGAGGACTGGAGCCGCGTCACCAGTGCGATCCGCCAGCTGCGCGAGGTCAAGATCTTCATCGACGACGAGCCCGGCCTGTCGCCCGTCAAGCTCGCCGCCAAGGCGCGCCGCCTCAAGCGCGAGCACGGCGGCCTGGGCCTGATCGTCATCGACTACCTGCAGCTGATGTCGGTGCCGGGCAACAGCGAGAACCGTGCGACCGAAATCTCGGAAATCTCGCGCTCGCTCAAGGGCCTGGCGAAGGAACTGCAGGTGCCGATCATCGCCCTGTCGCAGCTCAACCGCTCGCTGGAAACGCGAACCGACAAGCGTCCGGTGATGGCCGACCTTCGCGAATCGGGCGCTATCGAGCAGGACGCGGACATGATCGTGTTCATCTACCGCGACGACTACTACAACAAGGAAAACTCGCCGGACAAGGGCCTGGCCGAAATCATCATCGGCAAGCAGCGTTCCGGCCCGACCGGTTCGATGAAGCTCAAGTTCTTCGGCGAGTACACCCGCTTCGACAACCTGTCGCACGATTCGGTCGGCAGCTTCGAATAAACGCGGGCACAACACGGTCGGCACGGATTGACGTGCCCCTAACGCCCATCGGTGCAGCGTGGCAGCCATCCCGTTGGAGGTGTGCCATGCGCAATTCATCGATCCTTCTGGCCGCTGCACTGGTGGCCGCGGCGCCGCTGGCGACGGCGCAGACCAAGTCGTCGACCAAGACGCCGCACTGCTACGACGTCCAGGTCGAGAGGCCCAAGGAAGTAAAGGACGAGCACAAGATCGCCGGCACTGCGATCGGTGCGGTCGCCGGTGGCCTGCTGGGCAACCAGATCGGTGGCGGCAGCGGCAAGAAGATCGCCACCGTTGCCGGCGCCGTCGGCGGCGGCTATGCCGGGCGCAAGGTCCAGGAGAACCAGCAGAACAAGACCGAGACGGTGACCGAGCGTCGCTGCGACTGATCCGTCCATCGCGGCATACAATGCCCGGCGCGTGACCACCCACCGGGACACAAGTGCACCAGTCAGCAGGCATGCCCCCGGCCGTCAGCGAACGGCCCACCCGTATCGTGGTCGATCTCGACCATCTGGCCTTCAACCTGCGCAGCATCCGCGGCCACGTCGGCGTGCCGGTCATGGGCATCGTCAAGGCCAATGCCTATGGGCATGGACTGGTGCGCGTCGCGCAGCACCTGCAGGCGCAGGGCGTGGAGCAGCTGGGCGTGGCGTTCCTGGAAGAGGGCATTGCGCTGCGCCAGGCCGGCGTGACCGCACCGGTACTGGTGATGGGCGGCATCTTCGGCCGCCAGGTGACGCAGTTCATCGCCCATGACCTGGAGATCACCGTCTCCTCGCTGGACAAGCTGCGCCTGGCCGAGGCCGCGGCGCAGGCGCTGGGCCGCAAGGCGGTCATCCATCTCAAGATCGACACCGGCATGGAGCGCATCGGGGTGCACAGCTACTCCGCGCGCCCCTTCATCGAGGCCGCGGTGGCCTCGCCGTGGTGCGTGCTCAAGGGCATCTATTCGCACCTGGCGTGCTCGGACGATCCGTTTTCGCCGATGAGCGCCCAGCAGCTTGAGCGCTTCCTCGAGGCGTGCGCGCATATCGAGCGCATTGGCGCGCCGATGCCGATCCGGCACCTGGCCAATTCTGGCGGCGTGCTGCACTTCCCCGAGACCTGGCTCGACATGGTTCGCCCGGGAATCATGCTTTATGGCGTCCAGCCCGATCCGGCGTCGCGCCACACCGTCGACCTCAAGCCGGTGATGTCGCTGGCCTCGCGGGTGGTCTACTTCAAGGTGGTCAAGGCCGGCAATCCGGTCAGCTACGGTGCGACCTGGGCGCCGGAACACGACACGCGCGTGGTGACGGTACCCATCGGCTATGGCGACGGATTCCCGCGGGCGCTGTCGTCGCGCGGCGAGGTGCTGATCCGTGGCCAGCGCTACCCGATCGTGGGCCGCGTGTGCATGGACCAGTTCATGGTCGACATCGGCCAGGACAGCGCCTTCAACGAGGACGAAGTGGTGCTGGTGGGTTCGCAGGGCGACAACGCCATCAGCGTCGAGGCACTGGCGCAGCGGGCCGGCGTGATCCCCTACGAGATACTGGTCGGCCTCAACGACCGAATCCCACGCGAGTACAGCCTGCGCGAGTACCACGGCGCCCCGTAGCCGGCATACTTCGCCCGTCGAGACATCTGGAGGGGCGATGCCCGCAACCGCTGCGAGTCCGGCGCCACCGGCGCTGGTCTGGTTCCGCAACGACCTGCGCCTGGCCGACAACCCGGCGCTGCAGGCCGCGCTCGAGGGCGGCTACACGCCGATCCCGGTCTACATCCACGCCCCCGACGAAGCCGGGGACTGGCGCCCGGGTGCGGCCTCCGATGCATGGCGGCATCGTTCGCTCGATGCGCTCGACGCGCAACTTCGCCGTCGCGGCTCTCACCTGCGGCGCTTCTTCGGTCCCAGCCTGGCAACCCTGCAGTCCCTGGTGGCCACCACCGGCGCCGAGGCGGTGTTCTGGAACCGCCGCTACGAACCAGCATTCGAACGCCGGGACGCCCGCATCAAGCAGGCGCTGCGCGGGCAGGGCCTGCATGCCGAAAGCTTCAACAGCGCGTTGCTGTTCGAACCGTGGACGCTGAAGACCCAGCAGGGCAATCCGTTCCGGGTGTTCACTCCGTACTGGCGTTCGGCATTGGCGAACTGGCGCCTGGAGCCGTGCGTGGATGCACCTGCGCGACTGCCTGACAGTGGCGAGGGGCCGGAAGGCGTGCCGCTGCTGGCGTTGCGGCTGGCGCCGGCGCGCGGTTGGGACAGCGCCTTCTGGAACGACTGGACGCCCGGCGAAGAGGGTGCGATGCAGGCGCTGGAGGCATTCACCGATGGCGCCCTGCACGGTTACGCGGAGCAACGCGACCGCCCGGACCGTATCGGTACCTCGCGCCTGTCACCGCACCTGCACTTCGGCGAGATCGCGCCGTGGCGCGTGGTCGCGGCATTGGAGCGCCTGCGTGGCCAGGTGGCCGACACCGACATCGACGCCGCCCGGCGCGAACTGGGCTGGCGCGAGTTCGGCTACCACCTGCTGCACCACTTCCCGGAGACACCGCAGCAGAACTTCGACCCGAAGTTCAACGCCTTCGACTGGGCGCAGGTGTCACCTTCGCATCTGCAGGCGTGGCAGCAGGGCCGCACCGGCGTACCCATCGTCGATGCCGGCATGCGCGAGTTGTGGAGCACCGGCTGGATGCACAACCGCGTGCGCATGATCGTGGCCAGCTACCTGACCAAGCACCTGCGTTACCACTGGCGCCACGGCGCGCGCTGGTTCTGGGACACGCTGGTGGATGCCGACCTGGCCAGCAACACGCTGGGCTGGCAGTGGGTGGCCGGCACCGGGGCCGATGCCGCGCCGTACTTCCGCATCTTCAATCCGGTGACGCAGGCGCAGAAGTTCGACCCGGACGGACGCTACATCGCGCGCTGGCTGCCAGAGCTGGCCAGTCTGCCGGTGCCATTGCGGTTCGCACCGTGGCAGGACCCGGCCACCTCGCAACGGCTCGCACCCGACTACCCGATGCAACCCCTGGTGGACCTGTTCGCCGGCCGTGACGGTGCCCTCAAGGCCTACCGCCAAATGCGAGTCTCGTAGCCCGGGTAAGCGAAGCGCACCCGGGACGCGCCCCATCACGCACATTGCGTTGACGCTGCTCTCGGCAGCGTGATTCACTCGCGACAAGGCTTGGGAGGGCGCATGGCGACGACAGGAGATCGGGCAACTTCGCGCAAGCGCGCGCGCCGTGAGGCGATGTCGCGCGTCGACACGGCCTGGTTGCGGATGGAACGGCCGACCAATCCGATGATGATCACCGGCGTGCTGATGTTCGCCGAGCCGATGTCGCTGGAGCGGCTCAAGCGCGTGATCAAGCAGCGCTTCCTGTCCTACCGCCGCTTCCGCCAGAAGGCCGTGGACACACCCGCTGGCGCCTCCTGGCGCACCGACCCCAACTTCAACCTCGACTGGCACGTGCAGCCGGCAGCATTGCCGGGCCGCGGCGACAAGCGCGCGCTGGAACGCTTCGTCAGCCAGCTGGCATCTTCACCATTGAGCCACGACCGGCCACTGTGGCAGTTCCACCTGGTCGAGCGCTACGACGGCGGCTCGGCACTGATCGCCCGCATCCACCACAGCTACGCCGACGGCATCGCGCTGGTGCAGGTGCTGCTGTCGCTGACCGACACCCAGCCCGACGCCGGCAACGACAGCGAGCTGCCACGTGCGTGGCTCAAGCAGGACCACGCCGACGTCGCCCGTCGCGTCGGCGCCGTCGACCGCTACATGCAGCTGGGCAGCAAGGTCGTCGAGAAGGGCATGGACTTCTATCGCGATCCGGGCCTGGCCGCGGTCTTGGCGAAGGAGGGCGGCGAGATCGCGCGCGAGCTGTTGCATGCGCTGGCCTTGTCCGACGATCCGCCGTCGTTGTTGCGCGGGCGCCTGGGCGTGAGCAAGCGCGTGGCGTGGGCCGAGCCGCTCGACCTGGAAGAGGTAAAGGCGGTCGGTCGCGCCTGCGACTGCACCGTCAATGACGTGCTGATGGCGACGGCCGCCGGCGCGCTGCGCAGTTACATGATCGAGCGCGGCGAGCGCGTCGATGGCATGACGTTGCGCGCGACGGTGCCGGTGAACCTGCGTCCGCTCGAACACGCGCGCAAGCTCGGCAACCACTTCGGCCTGGTGTTCCTCGACCTGCCGGTCGGCGAGGGCAACCCGATCCGGCGGCTGGAACTCGTCGCCGAGTGCATGCGTAACCTGAAGAATTCGAGGCAAGCTATTGTTGCATATGGCTTGTTGGCTGCGCTCGGCATGGCGCCGGCGGCAGTGCAGGGCCTCGCACTGGAGCTTTTCAGCCGCAAGGCGACTGCGGTGGCCACCAACGTCCCCGGGCCGCAGCAGCCGCTGTACCTGGCGGGCTGCATGTTGCGCGAGATGATGTTCTGGGTGCCGCAGACCGGTTCGATCGGGATCGGCATTTCGATCCTGAGCTACAACGGCCGCGTGCACTTCGGCCTGATCGCGGACGGTCGCCTGATTCCGGATCCGGACGCGGTGATCAGCCGCTTCGGGGCCGAGTTCGAGAAGCTGTTGTATCTGTCCCTGATGGGAAGCTGGGAGCACACGCTGGATGCCGTTGCGGCTGAAGCCATGTTCCCTGCCGGAAACTGAATAGGTGTGACCGCTGGTCACTCCCGGCGCACGCGGACGTGATTAGCTTGCGCCACAGTTCAACCGAGCTTCCCAGAAGGACCGCCCCGATGAAGACCCAGATCAAGATCGCATTCGCCGCACTGGCGATGACCGCCGTGCTTGCCGGTTGCGCCACGAGCCAGCCGTATTACGGCCAGCAGTACCCGCAGGGTCAGTACCCCCAGGGCCAGTATCCGCAGGGCCAACAGCCGCAGCAGGGGCAGCCGCCGGCGCAGCAGCAGGGCATGAGCAAGACGGGCAAGGGCGCGCTGATCGGTGCGCTGGCCGGCGTTGCCGCGGGCCTGCTCAGTGGTGACGATGCCACCGAGCGCCGCCAGCGTGCGCTGGTCGGTGCGGGTGTGGGTGGCCTGGCCGGTGCTGCGATCGGCAACTACCAGGACCGCCAGGAGCGTGCGCTGCGCGACCAGATGGCCGGCACTGGCGTGGACGTGGTGCGCGATGGCAACAACATCACGCTCAACATGCCCAGCGGCATCACGTTCGATTTCGACAAGTCCAATCTGAAGCCGGAGTTCTATCCGGTGCTGGATAACGTTGCGCGTACGTTGCAGGAGTACAACCAGACGATCGTCGAGGTGGCCGGTCACACTGACAGCGTCGGCAGCGATGCTTACAACCAGAAGCTGTCGGAGCAGCGTGCCAATGCGGTGTCGGGTTATCTGACCAGCCGCGGCCTCAATCGCGATCGTTTCATCGTGGTGGGTGCGGGTGAGACGCATCCGGTGGCGAGCAACGATTCGGAATCCGGTCGTGCGCAGAACCGTCGTGTCGAGATCACGCTGGTGCCGATCGAGTCCTGATCTCCAGCTGGTTGTGTGATTCGGAAAGAGCCGCCTTTGGGCGGCTCTTTTCTTTGCGGTCTGCGGTGGTCACAGGGCTTCCGTCTCCGGAGCGGCGCCGTCCGCCGACCCGGGGATTGCTACGCCCCGCGGACGATCGGGAGCTCGTCATCCCGGCGAACGCCGGGATCCATTTTGACCTTGACGTTGCCTGTCACCTCGCGCGGACTTCAACAATTATTTGTAAACGATTGAACCAATTGAGGTCATTGGCCGCATAAGGCTGTGCTACACGAATCCCTCCTTTTGCAAAGACGACAGCCGGATCTGTTCAACTCCAGCGCCAAGGTGTAAATATATGCACCATGGCCAGCCCTTCTCCGAAACGTACCGCCGTCCTGGCCTTCATCCGCGAACGGATCGAGGAGGGGCAGCCGCCGAGCCTGGCGGAGATCGCGCAGGCGTTCGGTTTCGCTTCGGTCACCGCGGCCAAAAAGCATGTGCAGGCGCTGGCCGACGCGGGCCAGATCGAGCTGGTGCCGAACCAGCGCCGTGGCATTCGCCTGCTCGGTCGCGATGCGCCGGGTGAGCTGGTCAGCCTGCCGGTGCTGGGACGGGTCGCGGCCGGTGTGCCCATTGGCGCCGACATCGTCGAGGACGCTCCGCGTCTGCGCCTGGATCGCCGACTGTTCTCGCGTGCGCCCGATTACCTGCTCCGGGTGCAGGGCGATTCGATGATCGATGACGGCATCCTCGACGGCGATCTGGTCGGGGTGCATCGCAGCAACGCGGCGCGCGATGGCCAGGTGGTCGTGGCGCGGGTCGATGGCGAGATCACCATCAAGCGACTGGAGCACGAGGGCGATGGCATCCGCTTGTTGCCGCGCAATCCGGCGCATTCGCCCATCGTGGTTGAACCGGGCCAGGACTTCGCCATTGAAGGCATTTTCTGCGGTCTGATCCGGCAGGGCTGAGGGCAGGGCATGGGCGCGGTCGTCGCCATCGACAGCCTGCTGGACCAGCGCCGGCTCTGGAAAGGCCAGCAGCGCCATGTGCTGCCCGCCAGTCCGCAGCCGAGCGGGCACGCCCTGCTCGATGCGGCGCTGCCTTCGGGCGGCTGGCCCGACGGTGCATTGACCGAACTGCTGATCCCGGCCGACGGCGTCGGTGAGTTGCGCCTGCTGTGGCCGGCGCTGGCGCGGTTGTCGCAGCAGGAAGGAACGATTGTTCTGGTCGCGCCGCCGTACGTGCCGTTCGCGCCGGCGTGGCAACGCGCCGGTGTGCGCCTGTCGCAGTTGCAGGTCATCGATACGCCGCCGCGTGATGCGCTGTGGGCGGCCGAGCAGTGCCTGCGTTCGGGAGCGTGCGCGGCGGTGCTGTGCTGGCCGCTGCACGCCGACGATCGCGCGCTGCGGCGGTTGCAGGTGGCGGCCGAGAGCGGGCGCTGCCTGGGCTTCGCGATCCGTCCGGCCAAGGCCGCGCGCAATCCTTCGCCGGCGGCGCTGCGCATCGCCATCGATACCGATCCGCAGCAATTGCGCGTGCTCAAGTGCCGCGGCGGGCTGGCGCCGACGCGGCCCATTGCCTTCGAATGGCAGTGAGGCAGGACCGTCATGCGCTGGGTCTGCCTGCTGTTGCCGCAACTGGCGTTGGACGGTGTCCTGCGCCGTCAGCCGATGCCCGATCAGCCTTTGGCGCTGATCGATGGACCGGTGCAGCGGCGCGTGCTGCATTCGGTCAATCCGGCCGCACGCGCGCTCGGGTTGCGGGCGGGGCAATCGCTGGCGGCGGCGCAGGCGATCCATGCCGGTTTCACCAGCGTCGCCTTTGATGCGAAGGACGCGGCACACTGGCGTGACCTGGTCGCGGCCTGGGCCTACCGTTTCAGTTCGCAGGTCAGCACGCAGTTCGCCCATGCCATCGTGCTGGAGATCGGCCGCAGTCTGAAGCTGTTCGGGCCGTGGCCGCGGCTGGAAGCGCAGATGCGCGAGGAGCTGCGCGAGATGGGCTTCCGCCATCGCCTGGTCGCCGCGCCCAATCCGCATGCCGCGCGGGTGCTGGCCAATGTCCACGATGGCATCGGGTTGACCGACGAAAGCCTGCTGACCGGCCTGGGGCAGATTCCGGTGGAGCGGGCCGGGCTCGATCGCGAAACCGCGCTGTCGTTGTCGCGCATGGGCCTGCGTCGCCTGAGCCAGGTCTTCGAGTTGCCGCGCGACAGCATCACCCGGCGCTTTCCGAAGACGGTGCTGCCGTACCTGGATGCCCTGCGCGGCGAGATGACGCAGCCGTTGACGCTGTACCGGCCGCCGGACGTGTTCGACCAGCGCATGGAGTTCGACCACGAGATCGAATCCAGCCAGGCGCTGCTGTTCCCGCTGCGCCGCCTGACTGCCGACCTGGCCACCTTCCTCGCCGGTCGCGACGGCGGCGTGCAGCGCTTCGTGCTGGTGCTCGAACACGAGCGCTGCGACGACAGCGAAGTCACGGTCGGCCTGCTCGCGCCCGAGCGTGCGGCGGCGACCTTGTTCGAACTCACCCGCGGCCGCCTCGAGCAGGCGCGGGTGCCTGCACCGGTGCGCGGCCTGCGCCTGATCGCGAGCGAACTGCCACCGTTCGTGCCGGCCAGCCGCGACCTGTTCGATGCGCGTTCGCAGCAGGCGATGCCGTGGCCGCAGTTGCGCGAGCGGTTGCGCGCGCGTCTCGGCGATGACGCCGTGCATGGGCTGGCCATTCGTGGCGACCATCGGCCCGAGCGCGCCTGGGGCCTCGATGCGCCGGGGCAACGCGAAGCCGCGCCGCCGTCATTGCCGCGACCGGGTTGGCTGCTGCACCAGCCGATCCCGCTGCGCGATCACGCATTGACCGTGCTGGCCGGGCCCGAGCGCATCGAATCGGGCTGGTGGGACGGTTTCGAAGTGCGCCGCGATTACTACCTGGTCGAGACGTCCAGCGGTCAGCGCGCCTGGGCCTATTGCGTCGCCGGCGAGCGTGGGCCGTACATGCTGCATGGGTGGTTCGCATGACGGAGTTGCCCGACTACGCCGAGCTGCACTGCCTGTCGGCCTTCAGCTTCCAGCGCGGCGCTTCGGTCGCGCAGGAACTGTTCGACCGCGCCAGGGAGCAGGGCTACCAGGCCCTGGCAATCACCGACGAATGCTCGCTGGCCGGCATCGTGCGCGCGCTGGAGGCGTCGCGGAAAAGCGGCCTGCCGCTGATCGTCGGCAGCGAAATGCGGATCGAAGACGGTCCGGCGGTGGTGCTGCTGGTGGCGGACCTGGACGGTTACGCCGCGTTGTGCCGGATGATCACCGTCGCCCGGCGCCGCGCCGAGAAGGGCCGTTACCGCCTGTTGCGCGAGGACTTCGAGGGACTTCCCGCCGGCCTGCTGGCATTGTGGCTGCCGGCCGATGGCGGCGACGGTGAGATCGACTGGCTGAAATCGATATTCCCCGACCGCCTGTGGATCGCCGTCGAACTCCACCGCGGCCCGGACGATGACGAACGCCTGCAGGCACTGCGCGAACTCGGACATCGCCATGGCTTGCCGCTGGTCGCCGCCGGCGATGCGCACATGCACGTGCGTTCGCGCCGGGTGTTGCAGGACACGCTGACCGCGATCCGCCACCGCACCACGGTGGTCGAGGCCGGGGCGCTGCTGTTCCCCAACGGCGAGCGCCACCTGCGAACGCGTCGCGCCTTGTCGGCGATCTACCCGGCCGACCTGCTGGCCGAGACCGTGCGCGTCGCGCAGCGCTGCCGCTTCACCCTCGACCAGCTGCAATACGAGTACCCGCGCGAGCTGGTGCCCGAAGGCCACACCGCCGCCAGCTGGCTGCGGCAACTGACCGACGAGGGCGCGCGCTGGCGCTGGCCCAAGGGCACGCCCGACAAGGCCCACGACCAGATCGAGCACGAACTGGCGCTGATCTCCGAGCTGCGCTACGAGTCGTACTTCCTGACCGTGCACGACATCGTCCGCTTCGCCCGCAGCCGCGCGATCCTCTGCCAGGGCCGCGGCTCGGCGGCCAATTCGGCGGTGTGCTACGCGCTGGGCGTGACCGAGCTCGACCCCGGGGCGATGAACATGCTGTTCGAGCGCTTCCTCTCGCGCGAGCGCAACGAGCCGCCGGACATCGACATCGACTTCGAGCACGAGCGCCGCGAGGAGGTGCTTCAGTACGTGTTCGAACGCTACGGCCGAGAGCGCGCGGCGCTGGTGACGGTGGCAATCAGCTATCGCGGCAAGAGCGCGATCCGCGACGTCGCCAAGGCACTGGGGTTGCCACCGGACCAGGTCAACGAACTGGCCGCGACCATGGAACGCTGGAGCGGTGAACTGCCGATGCCCGAGTACCTGCGCGAGCGCGGCTTCGACCCGGAGGCGCCAATCCTGCGCCGGGTGCTGCAGCTCACCGGTGAGCTGATCGGCTTCCCGCGGCATCTGTCGCAGCACCCGGGCGGCTTCGTCATCAGCGAGCAGCCGCTGCACAACCTGGTGCCGGTGGAGAACGCGGCGATGGACGGCCGCACCGTGATCCAGTGGGACAAGGACGACCTCGACGTCATGCAGGTGTCGAAGGTCGACTGCCTCGCCCTGGGCATGCTGACCGCGGTGCGAAAGACGCTCGACCAGCTGCGCCGGCACGGGCGTCGCGACATGACCATGGCCGACATCCCGGCCGATGACCCGGACACCTACGAGATGATCGGCCGCGCCGATACCGTCGGCGTGTTCCAGATCGAATCGCGCGCGCAGATGGCGATGCTGCCGCGGCTGCGGCCGAAGAACTTCTACGACCTGGTGATCGAGGTGGCGATCGTGCGGCCCGGGCCGATCCAGGGCGACATGGTCCATCCCTACCTGCGCCGCCGCAACGGCCAGGAGCCGGTCGAGTACCCGCCGCGCCTGCGCGAAGTATTCGAACGCACCCTGGGCGTGCCGCTGTTCCAGGAGCAGGTGATGCAGCTGGCGATCCAGGCCGCTGACTACACGCCCGGCGAAGCCGACGAGCTGCGCCGCTCGATGGCGGCATGGAAGCGCCACGGCGGGCTGGAGCACCATCGCGAGCGGCTGACCTCGCGCATGCTCGACAACGGCTACTCAAGGGAGTTCGCCGACCGCATCTTCGAGCAGATCAAGGGCTTCGGCAGTTACGGTTTCCCCGAGTCGCACGCGGCCAGTTTCGCGCTGATCACCTACGTCACCTGCTGGCTCAAGCGGCACGAGCCGGCGGCGTTTGCCTGCAGCCTGATCAACAGCTGGCCGATGGGCTTCTACACGCCCGACCAGATCCTGCAGGACGTGCGTCGCCATGGCGTGCGCGTGTTGCCGGTGGACGTGCGTTTCAGCGACTGGGACTGCAGCCTGGAGCGTTTGCGCGGCCAGGACGGGCTCGACGACCAGCCGTCGATCCGGCTCGGCCTGCGCATGATCCAGGGCTTCGACAGCGTCGCCGCCGAACGTATCGAGGCGGCGCGGGCACGGCGCGCGTTCGACGACGTCGCCGACCTGTGCGAACGCGCCGCGCTCGATCGCCGCCAGCAGGGCCTGCTGGCCGATGCCGGTGCGCTGAAGTCACTCGCGGGCCATCGCCATCGCGCACGCTGGGCGATCACCGGCGTCGAACGCCAGCTGCCGTTGCTGGGCGCGACCGTGTCCGGCAAGGAATCGCAGATTCGCCTGCCGATGCCGACCGCCGACGAGGACCTGCGTGCCGACTACGCCCTGACCGGTACCACGCTCGGCCGGCATCCGCTGTCGTACCTGCGCAAGGCGCTGGCCGCGCGTCGTTGCAAGGGCTCGACCGAACTCGACCAGGTCGCCCATGGCCGCAACGTGCGCACCGCCGGGCTGGTGCGCGGCCGCCAGCAACCGCAGACCGCCAGCGGCGTGATCTTCGTGACTCTGGAAGACGAGTCGGGAACGATCAATGTCGTGGTCTGGAAGCACCTGGCCGAACGCCAGCGGCGGGTGCTGCTGGAGTCGCAGCTGCTGGCGGTGGAAGGGCGGCTGGAGCGCGTCGATGGCGTGCAGCACGTGATCGCGCAGCGGCTGGAGAATTACGCCGAGCTGCTGGGCGAGCTGGATACGAGTTCGCGCGACTTCCGTTGATCAACGCCGGCGGCCGTCACTTCTCCGCGCCGTTGCCGTTGTCCTTGACCTTCGCCAGCATCCGCCGCTCGATCGCGCCGACCGCGGCCAGCACCAGCAGCGTCAACACCGTCGCCGCCAGCGCAAGCAGGTGGTAGCGGAACCCGGCCATCACGCCGATCACCGCGACCATCAGGATCGAAGCGGCCGTGGTGATGCCGGCCACCACATGGGATCCGCGGTGGCCGAAGATGGTGCCGGCGCCAATGAACGACACGCCGGCGATCACCGCTTCGACCAGACGCAACGGATCCAGGGTCAGGCCTTCGCCATCGAGGCGATGGTCGGTGATCACCAGCTGGCCCAGGCCGACCAGCAGGGCGGCGGCGCCGGCCACCAGCATGTGGGTGCGGAAGCCGGCCGGGCGGTTCTTCAGTTCGCGCTCGAAGCCAATGGCGCCGCCCAGCACCATGGCAATGGCGGTGTCGCCGAGCACTACCAGCTGCAGGGTCCAGTCCATCCATTCACCCTAAGGGCAGGCGATGTATAGACGGCGTCACGACCGGCCGCCAGGCCAATAACATGCGCGTCACGCATCCCTTCCTAGGATCGGTCGCACCTAAACGGAGGACATGCCATGGGCTTCATTATCTGGTTGATCGTAGGCGGCATCATTGGTTGGCTCGCGAGCCTCGTCATGCGTCGCGACGGCCAACAGGGAATTTTCCTCAACATCATCGTCGGCATCATCGGCGCCTTCATCGGTGGCTGGCTGGGCGGTGTGCTGGGGCTGGGCGGCGGTGACATCAACGATGGCAACTTCAGCATGAGCGGCCTGCTGCTCTCGTTGCTGGGTGCGATCGTGCTGCTGGCCATCGTCAACCTGTTCACCCGCGGCCGCGCGCGCTAACCGCCGCGTCCAGCATTCCCGGTTGCATCGCGGTACCAGCGCGCCAGCAGGTCGGGCAACACATCGGCCACGGGAATGTCGACTGCGGCATAGGCGTCCAGCGTGTCGAGCGCATGCTGGCGCAATGCCGCAGTCTGCGGCTGGTCGAGCCATTCCGGCTCGCCAGCCAGTCCGTCCAGCAGGGTGCTTGCCCAGGTGAACAGGTCTTCGCGGCCGCGCAGGAGTTCGCGGCGCAGCCAGGGCCGCAACGGGTCATGGACGGTGTATCCGCGGACGGCGAGGGCAGAAATTTCGCTTGCGAGCACTTCGCCGGCGCCGCGGTACCACTCGCTGTGGCCACCGGCCGCTTCGCGCACCAGCAGCGGCATCGGCGCCGAATGCAGGGCGATCGCATGCCCCAGCGCCAGCTCGAGGTCGCGTGCATCGCGCACGGTTTCGGTTTCGACCAGGAAGGCGCGGTCGAGGTCGAAGAACTCGAAGTAGCGGGTGTGCAGCGCCTGCATGCGCTGCAGCGGGTGGCGCGAGAAGCCGAGCTTGAGCAGGTCCTCGCCCGCGCACGGCAGGACGTACAGGTAGCTCGCCCCTTCGCTGCTGGCGCGGGTTCGATCGGGATCGGCGGTGCGTATCAAAGCCATGCCCGACATGATCGCGCCAGCACGGGGCCTTGCATGAACGAACCGCCGCGACGGTGACGCGGCCTTGATCTCCGCGCCGGGATGCTGCGGGCATGGCAGCCCGCGAGCGCACCACTATTGCGGTACGGACCGGCTCGGCCGAACAATCGGCTGCCGCCGGCGGCCTGGTCTATGTCAGTGACGCCGACCCCGGGTTGCGGCGGCGCCGTGCAGGCAAGGGCTTCTCGTACGTCGATGCCCAAGGCCGGCGCATCCGCGATGCCGCGACGCTGGCGCGGATCCGTGCCCTCGCCATTCCGCCGGCCTACCGCGACGTGTGGATCTGCACGCGCGCCAACGGCCATATCCAGGCGACGGGCCGCGATGCCCGGGGACGCAAGCAATACCGCTACCACCCGGACTGGAGCCAGGTCCGCGACAGCGACAAGTTCGATCGCATCGTCGCCTTCGGCGCATCGCTGCCGCGCCTGCGGCGGCGCCTGCGCAGTGACCTTGCGCGCAGTGGCCTCGGCCGCGAAAAAGTATCGGCGATAGTGGTGGCGGTGCTCGCCGACACCCTGCTGCGCATCGGCAACGACGAATACGCGCGCGGCAACCGTTCCTACGGCCTGACAACGCTGCGCAACCGCCATGTCGAATTCCTGCGCGGCGGACGGGCCCAGTTCCGCTTCCGCGGCAAGAGCGGCCTGGAGCACGACGTCATCCTCGACGACGCGCGACTGACCCGGCTGATGCGGACATGCCAGCAGCTGCCGGGGCAGATGCTGTTCCAGTACCGCGACGAGGACGACACGGTGCAACCGGTCGATTCGGGACTGGTCAACGACTACCTGCGTGAAGCCACCGGAGGCGAGTTCACCGCCAAGGATTTCCGCACCTGGGGCGGCACGCTGCTGGCGGTGCGCCTGCTGGCCGCGAGCGAAGTGCCCTGCAAGGACGATGGTCAACCTGATGCCCAGGGCATCGTCTCGACCCGCAACGCGGTGATCAAGGAAGTCGCGCAGGTGCTCGGCAATACGCCTGCGATATGTCGCAAGTCGTACATCGACCCGGCCGTGTTCGCGTGCTGGGAAGATGGCCGCCTGCAACGCGCCACGGCCAATGCGCGCGGCGCGCGGCAATGGGAGCAGGCGGCGCTGCGGCTGTTGAAGCGCGCCCACCGCGAGGCGCGCTGAGGTCAGTCGCTGTCGTCCTCCGGCGCCTGCCAGTCCAGGGATTGCTCTTGGAGGTAGGCATCGACGGCCGCGCCGATGGTGGGGTAGATCGGGCCGAATTGTTCCAGCACCTCGAAGCGCTGCAGCTTGTCCTTGACCGGATCCTTCAACTCGGCAAACCGGAACTCGACACCGGCTTCGCCCAGCGACCGCTCGAGCTCGGCCAGCATGTCCGCCGACGTGACATCGATGCTGGTGACCGGCTCGGCGGCAACCACTATCCGCCGCGCCGGGGTCGGCGACTGCGCCACGGCCTCCAGCACGCGCTGGTGGAACAGCTCGGCGTTGGCGAAGAACAGCGGCGCATCCCAGCGGAACAGGATCAGGCCCGGCACGAGCTGCGCTTGCGGGTAGCGCCGGATGTCGTGGAAGCCACGGATGCCCTCGACCCGGCCCATCACGGCGTAGTGCGGCCGCCAGCCGTCCCAGAGGAACTCGATCACCGCAATGGCAATCGCGATGCCTATGCCGTGGATCACGCCCAGCACGGCGACGCCGACGAAGCAGGCGACCGAAAGCCAGAACTCCCATTGCTGGATGCGGTAGATGCGGCGCAGGTCGGCGAACTCGAACAGGCCGATCGCAGCGGCGATGACGACCGCCGCCAGCGCACTGCTGGGCAGGTGCTCGAGCAGGTTGGGTGCGAACAGCAACAACAGCGCCACCGCCACCGCGCCGACCACGCCGGTCAGCTGCGTCCTCGCGCCGGCGGCTTCGGCCACGGGAGTGCGCGAGGAACTGCTGCTGATCGGAAACCCCTGGAACAATCCCGCCGCCAGGTTGGCCGCACCCAGGCCGATCATTTCCTGGTTGGGGTCGACGACCGTCCCGGTCTTGGCCGCATACGTCCTCGACAGCACGCTTGTGTCGGCGAACGCGACCATCGCCACGGCGCAGCCGCCGATCACGACCTGGGCGAGGTGGGCAGGCTCGATCCACGGCAGCGCAAACGAAGGCAGCCCCTGCGGCAGCTGCCCGAGCACTTTCACGCCGGCGCTGTCGTCGAGGGCGAACGCACCGACCACGAAGGTCGCTGCCACGACGGCGATCAGCAGTCCGGGGATCCGCTTGTACGGTTTGAGCAGCAGGATCAGCACCAGCGTGCCTGCGCCCACGGCGAACGCGGTCCAGTTGGCCTGGCCGCCGGCAATTCCACGCCAGGTGTTGGCGAGATCGCGCAACGGTCCGGCGCTGTCGATCGAGAACCCGAACAGCTTGGGCAACTGGCTGACCAGCACCGTCAACGCAATGCCGTTCATGTACCCATAGCGGATGGGCTTGGACAGCAGCTCGGTGACGAAGCCCAGGCGCAACACGCCGATCAGGATGCACACCAGCCCCGACACCACCGCCATCAGGCTCGCCACGACCACGGCGCGTGCCGGATCGCCGGCCGACAGCGGCAGCACCACCGCGAGGATGACCGCAGCCAGCGACGAGTCCGGCCCCAGCACCAGGATCCGGCTCGGCCCGAACAGGGCGTAGGCGAGCAGGGGGACGATGGTGGCGTACAGGCCGTAGATGCCCGGCACGCCCGAGGCGACGGCATAGGCGATGCCGACGGGCACTAGCATCGTGGTCAGCACCAGCCCGGCCATCAGGTCGTTCGGAAACCAGGCGGCTTCGTAGCGCCTTGCGGTCTGCAGCCCGGGTAGCCAACGCATCCAGCCGTTCATCCGCGAGCTCCCTGTGGTCGCTGGTCATGCCTGTAGGGTCAGGCCTATGGCGAGCATTCTCGCCGAGGTCGCGCTGTCAGTACTGCTCCTTGATGAACTTGAAGGGATAGTCGGGCTCGACATAGTCGCCGCGCTTCTGCCGCTTGGGCAGGCGGAACTTCTCGCGCGGCATCTCTTCATAGGGAATCTTGTCGAGCAGGTGGCGGATGATGTTGAGCCGCCCGCGGCGCTTGTCGTCCGTGCGCGCCACGTACCAAGGCGCCTGCGGTGAATCCGTGGCCGCGAACATGTCGTCGCGTGCGCGCGAATAGTCGTACCAGCGGCCATACGACTTGAGGTCCATGGGGGTCAGCTTCCACAGCTTGCGCCCGTCGGTGGCACGTTCCTTCAGGCGCCTGGTCTGTTCCTCGTCGCTGACTTCCAGCCAGTACTTGAGCAGGATGATCCCCGACTGCACGATGGCCGCTTCCACCAGCGGCGTGGTGCGCAGGAACTTGCGCACGTTGGCTTCGGAGGTGAATTCCATCACCCGTTCCACGCCGGCGCGGTTGTACCAGCTGCGGTCGAAGATCACGAACTCGCCTGCCGACGGCAGGTGGCGCATGTAACGCTGGAAGTACATCTGGCTCTTCTCGCGGTCGGTCGGTGCCGGCAGCGCCACGACGCGGAACACGCGCGGGCTGACCCGTTCGGTGATCGCCTTGATCGTGCCGCCCTTGCCGGCCGTGTCGCGCCCTTCGAAGACGACGCAGACCTTCATCTTCTTCGCGACCAGCCACATCTGCAGCTTGACCAGCTCGACGTGCAGCTTCTCCAGCTCCGCCTCGTACTCCTTGCGCTTCATCCGTTCCGGTTCGGTGGGCGCCTGGTCGTGTGTGTCGGCTTTCATGGCTGGCTCCGGCTATCGTCAGGCCTTGCCCTCGTTCTCGACGGCCTTGGTGATGATGTCGTTGTAGAGCTCGACGATCTGCACGGCGATCTTGTGCATGTCCGGATTTCGCGCCCACACCTGTTGGCCGCGCTGCGCATCTTCGAGCGCGCCCTTGAGGAAGGTGATGTCTTCGTCGGTCAGGCGCTCGCCTGCGTCGACGCGCTTCTTCACCGCCAGCGTGCGTGGCAGGCGGAACGTGTTCAGCCGGTCGAGCAGGGCCTTGAGGGTGCCGGTATCGTCGGTTTCGTCGGACATGGTCGCCGTCCATGCGTGGGGAGGCGACATTCTGCGCTGGCACCGCGTTACGGCAGGATCACGGCCCGGACCGTGGGTCCGGGCCGGAATGCGAAGGCTCAGGCCAGCTGCTGGATCCGCATCATGTTGCCCGACGGATCGCGGACCGCGCAGTCGCGCACGCCATACGGCTGGTCGGTCGGCTCCTGGACGATCTCGGCGCCGCTGGCCTGCAGTTTCTCGAAGGCGCCGTCGAGGTCGCGGGTGGCCAGCAGGATGATGCCGTACGTGCCCTTGGCCATCATCTCGGCGATGGTGCGGCGCTCGTCCTCGGTGATGCCGGGGGTGGCGGCCGGCGGGTGCAGGACGATGGAGGTTTCGGGCTGGCCGGGCGGGCCGACGGTGATCCAGCGCAGGCCGTTGTAACCGACGTCCTTGCGCACCTCGAAGCCGAGGGTGTCGCGGTAGAAGGCCAGCGCGGCGTCCGGATCGTTATGGGGGAGGAAGCTCGCGTGGATGGTGATGTTCATTGCAGTCGTCCGTGGTGGTTGGAGCGGTCATGCTAGGTCGGGGTCGGTGGCCTTCGCTTCTCGATTCCTGACCGGTCTGGTCACCTGCTTCTCGATGCACGACGGAATGCCCGGTTCCGCGTCCGCCAATTGGCGCCGGTAGACGCTGGGCGGAACGCCTACCAGCTCGGTGAAGCGCGTGCTGAAGGTGCCCAGCGACGAGCAGCCGACGGCGAAGCAGACCTCGGTGACGCTGAGCTCGCCGCCGCGCAGCATCGCCATCGCGCGCTCGATGCGTCGGGTCATCAGGTAGGAGTAGGGCGATTCGCCGTAGGCCAGGCGGAACTGGCGGCTCAGGTGCCCGGCCGACATGTGGACGCCCTGGGCGAGGGCTTCGACATCCAATGGCTTGGCGTATTCGCGGTCGATGCGGTCGCGGACGCGGCGAAGCCGGGCGAGGTCGCGCAGGTGCACTGCATCGGAGGGTTTTCCGGTCACGTGCGCGATCGTGCCACCGTGCTCCACGCGGCTCAAGACTCAGGTCGTCAGCGGATAGCCTTCGATGATGTCCAGCACGCCGTTGATGGCGAACTGCACGCCCATGCAGACGAGCAGGAAACCCATCAGCCGCGAGAGCGCCTCCACGCCGCTGTGGCCCAGCCAGCGCATGATCGTGTTGGCGCTGCGCAGGCACAGCCAGACGATGACCGAAGAGAGGAAGAACACGAGTACAGGCCCGAGCTGCATCACCCACGGCGCGAACGGCTTTTCGTCTTCCATCATCGCCGCGGTGCTGATGAGCAGCGCGATGGTGCCGGGGCCTGCCGTGGTGGGCATGGCCAGCGGGATGAACGCGATGTCACGCCTGGCTTTGCCCGCCTGCTCATCCAGTCGTTGTTCGACTTCCGGATCGTCTTCCGGATGGTCGCCCGGAAACAGCATGCGGAAGCCGATGAAGGCCACGATCAGGCCGCCTGCGATGCGCAGCCCGGACAGGGTGATGCCGAAGACGCTCATCACCTGCTGGCCGGTGTAGTAGGCCACCGTCATGATGGCGAACACGTAATAGGCGCACAGCCGCGATTGACGCCTGCGCTCCTGCTCGGACATGCCTTTCGACAGCCCCAGCATCACCGCGACCGTGCTGATCGGATTGGCCAGGGGCAACACCATGGCCAGCCCCATTCCCACTACCTTGATCAACTCCAACATGGCGTCACCGGCGGGTTGGGCGTGAGCAACGGCACATAGTGCACTGCGGGGGTGAAGCGCCCGTACTCGACCCCGTTACTCGACCTAGGTGGCCAGGGTCAGTTCGCCGCGCAGCGCTGCGACGTGGGCCCGGCCAACGGGCAGCTCCGTGCCGTCGTTCAGGATCAGCCAGTAACGGCTGCCCGAGCCTGCGTGCAGCGTGCGGACATGGCGCAGATTGACCAGGTAGGAGCGGTGGCAGCGCACGAAATCCGGTGGCAGCACGGCGGTCAGGCTGGACAGGGATTTGTCGTGCAGTTCGCTGCGGCCGTCGCGCATTCGCAACTGGCTGTAGTCGCCGTCGGCGCGGATCCATAGCACGTCCGTCAGCTCGACGAGCGCCGTGCCCTGGGCGTGCCAGATGCCGAGGTAGCGGGCACCACCGGCACGGTAACGGCCAACATCCAGCAGCCGCTCCAGTGCCATGCCGAGGCGTTCGCGCGAGAAGGGCTTGGGGACGAAATCCAGTACCCCATGCTCGAAGGCCTGCAGCGCACGCTCGCGATGGGCCGAGATCACGACGCAGTGGTAGCGACCTGCGACCGCGCGTCGCAGCAGTTCGAATCCGTCTTCGCCGCCCAGGTTGAGGTCGAGCAGGAGGCCGTCGTAGACACTGCGCTGGAGGCGATCGCCGGCCGCCTCGAGGTCGGCGACAGCATCGAAGCGTGCACGCGTGCCAACCAGTTCGATGCAAAGGCGCAACAGGCGCTGGCGAACCAGCAGCTCGTCCTCGACGATCAGGATGCGCTGCCAGCTCCATCCGGCCGTACCAGTCCGCACCGTCTGCGCCCTGGGCGAAGTGCCAGCCGCCCGGACAGGCCGCGGCAAGGCTGGCCTCGATGTAGCGCGTGCCGGTTCCCTGGCCGCGATGCCGTTTCGTACCGCACGCGCCACGCAGTTCCACGGTCCAGCGGTCGAGCTCGCGACGCACGCGCAGGCGGAACGGGTTCTCTGCGCAGGCAACAGCGCCGGCATGGGTCAGCGCGTTCTCGACCTGGGCATGCAGGACGCCGGGTGGCAGCCACAAGCCCGAGTCCTCGGCGTCGACCTCGAAATGGATGTGGCGATCCAGGGCCAGCCCGACGATGTCTAGGTGGTTGCGGCACAGCGCCAGTTCGTCCTCCAGCGGAACGCTCTGGCGGGAGCTGCTTTCGCGCAGGTGGTCGAACTGTTCGGCCAGCGATTCCACCAGCCGGCTGGCGCGCATCGGTGCTTGTTCGATCAGTTCCTGCAGGCAGGTCAGGGTGTTCATCAGCCAGTGCGGCTGGATGCCCCGCTGCAGCAATTGCAGCGACAGCCGGGCGCGTTCTTCGCGCAGCAACGCGTTATGCCGGTCCAGGGCACGCAACTGCGCAGCGTGGCGCAGCAGCAGGAAACCCATCAGCACCGCCAGGAACAGGAAGTAGGGACCGTCGAGGAAGGCGCCGCCAGTCAACGGGATCGCCAGCGCGCCAGCCAGTACCAGCATCAGGATCGGCCAGCGCTCTTCCGGCTCGACGCGCGCGCGCAGCAGCAGCCATGCCGAAGCCAACAAACTGATCAGCAGCAGCGCGGCACCGCGGCCATCGAAACCCGGCACGAACACCGACACCGCCAGGAGCGTCGCCAGGTAGGCGATACGCGAGCCCGTGGCCGTCGCAACACCGAAGCGGCGCGCGATGTAGGCCGGCAACAGGACGGCAGCCGACAGGTGCAGCAGTTGCAGTGCCAGCAGGCGTGGGCCGTGCCACGGGTAGGCATAGCCCAGCAACGGGCGCCAGGCCTCGACGGTGGGCAGCGCAAGTCCGACCGCGCCGAGCGCGAGCAGCAGGCGGGCACCGGGCACGCGTGACCGGCCGCGCTGTGCCGCCAGGAAGTAAAGGCAGGCCGCGCCGAGCGCGCCCGTGGCGAGGGCCGCGATCAGCCAGGGCCCGATGGGATGTCCGTAGATCGACTCGACCGGGCCCACGACAATGAAAGCGTCCGCGCTGCGCGGGCGAAACCACTGGTGATGGCTGGATGCCAGCACGACGAGTTCGTCCGTGCCTGTGGGAGAGGAGGGCGGCAGAACGCGGACGATGTCGACCAGGCCGGGTAGCTCTTCCTTTGCAGTGCGGCCCACCGTGCCATTGCCCGCGAGCGGCTGTCCGTTCCAGAAGAGTTGGCTGGCCGCGCGCAGCGACAGGCGCATCCCGCGGTCGGCGGAGCCGTGAGTTACTTGCGCAGGCAAGCGCCAGCGCAACCAGTAGGGATCGCGCCATCCGGCCAGTTCGCGCTGGTCGAGCGGGCGCCAGTCCAGCCGGGCCGGGGGCCGCACCGGCAGCGTCCCGGAAGTCGTCATCGAGGCCGGCGCCATCTCCATCGCCTGCGCATACGACGTGCCTGGCGGAGGCGCCGCGAGCGCCAGCCAGAGGAATACAGCGCCGAGCAAAACGGCGAGGGCGGTCAATGGTCGCGAGATCTGCATGCGCCATCCTATCGACTGCGCGGAGACACTGGGCCCCCGGTTGGAGATGTTCGCCGGACGGGCTCGCCTCGATCGCTGTGGCGGAGGAGAAGCTGACGGCGTGTTGCATGCGCCGTTGCGCAATCGCACCGGTTCGCACTTCCTCCCACCGGAGTCCGTCATGTCCCGTGTATCCATCCTTTCCTGCCTTCATCCCACTGCCGGGCGACTGGCGACGATGTGCCTGGCACTTGCCGCTGCGGTGCCGGTGCTGGCGGCTGAAGCGCAAGCTCCGCTGGTGTTCTCACCGTATGCGTTCGAAACGCAGGCGAACGGCACGATCGCGGCCGAAGCCGCTTTCCTCGAGGTGCCGCGTCGGCATGGCGAGCCCGGCGGCCCGCGCATGCGCTTGCGCGTGGTGCGCCTGCCGGCGACCGGTGGCGGTGGCCGCGCCGCACCGGTGGTGTACCTGTCCGGCGGCCCGGGAGGCTCAGGTATCGGCACCGGGCGCGGTCCGCGATGGCCAGTGTTCGACCGCGTCCGGCGCGAGACCGACGTGTTGCTGCTCGACCAGCGTGGCACCGGCCTCTCCGAGCCGCCCGCGGCGTGCCCGCACGAACAGCATTTCGACGACGCGCAGCCCTTGCTCCGCGATGCCGCGCTGACCGCGCTGCGCGCCACGGCTTCGCAATGCGTTGCCTACTGGCGCGAGGCCGGTGTCGACCTGGGCGCCTACACGACCGTCGAAAGTGCAGGGGACATCGAGGACCTGCGGCGCGCGCTCGGTATTCGCAAGCTGAGCCTGTGGGGCATGAGTTACGGCACGCACCTGGCGCTGGCCACTATCCGCCTGCATGGGGCGGGACTGGACCACGTCGTGCTGATGGGCACTGAGGGCCCGGACGACACGTTGAAGTTGCCACTGGCGGCCGATGCCCTGCTGGCAGACCTGGGCGTGCTCGCCAAAGACGCCGGCTTCGACGACCTGACTGGATCGGCCAGGCGCGTGCTCGAAGCGCTGCGCAAGCAGCCGCAACAGGCTCGCAGTGCCATGCACGATGGCAGGCAGGTGACGATAGGCGAGTTCGACGCGCAACTGGTCATCACCGCTTCGCTCGGGCGGCGCACGACCCAGCAGTGGCTGCCGCTGGTCCTGCGCGAAGCCGAACACGGCGACTACGGTCCGCTGGCGGATCTCGTGCTGCTGGTGCGTTCGGAGTTCAGCGGGTTCGGCGCCATGTCGCTGGCGATGGACGTGGCATCGGGCCAGAGCCCGCAGCGCCGGGCGCTGGTCGAGGCGCAGGCGCGCAGGAGCCTGTTCGGCGACGCGTTGAACTTCCCGTTCCCGGCGATTGGTGACGGCCTCGGCCTCGCCGATCTCGGCGAGGCATTCCGCGGACCGCTGCGCAGCGACGTGCCGGTGTTGTTCATCAGCGGCACGCTGGACGGACGCACGCCGCCGGCCAACGCCGAGGCGCTGCGACCCGGCTTCAGCAACAGCAGGTCCTTGCTGGTGCGTGGCGCCAGCCATGACAACGAGATGTGGCTGGGGCAGGCGGCTATTGCCGAGGACATCGCCGGCTTCCTGGCGGGCCGTCCGGTCAGCGATGCCGTGCTCGACTTGCCGCCGCTCGTGTTCGCAAGGAGCAGGAGCGATCTGCCATCTGCTCGTCCTCGCTGAGGGCTTCGCAAGGATCAAAAAGCAGAAAGCCCGCGCGAGGCGGGCTTTTTGCTTGAATGGTGGAGGTGGGGGGAATTGAACCCCCGTCCGAAGGCACTCCATCCCCGGCACTACATGCTTAGCGCTCCGTTAGATCTCGTCCCCGGACAGCACGGCGCGCAAAGCGCATCCGGGAACCAGCCTGTTTTGGGTTAACCAGGGACTGACAGGCAACCGTCCCCGGCGATTCCGTGATGATGACCCTACGCTGCGAACACGGACACAAGCAGTTTCGGGGCTTACGCCTTAAGCGGCGAGAGCGTAGTTGTCGTCGTTGGCAACTAGAAGTTTGCAGCTGGATTTACGAGGAAAGCTACCCCCTCGGCATGCACCAGGCGATTTCGCAACCCCCGTCGAAGCCAGTGCACCCCCGGGGACAGCTGTTCGCTGACTCAGCCAGTATAGGGCCGCATTCCCGCCGCACAAGCGCCGCCATGGGTCCGCAGGCAGCTGCCATTCAAGCAGGCGGCGAGGGCAGGGGCCGCGGGAGGGTGCGGTGGCAATCCTCCGCTGGGCGCCCGGGCTTTGTATGCTTGGGGCAATGACCGACGCCGCCGGCCCCCGTACCCCCGAACTTGCGGAACTGTCGCCCAGGCGGGGCTACCTGCTGGCGCTGATCGTGCTGGTCGGTTCGCTGGTGCTGGTGTTCACGGCCTGGCGCGCGGCACGCGAGCGCGAGCTTCGCGCGGCCGAGGCGGAGTTCATCAGCAAGAGCGCCGAAGTCACCGAGCTGCTGCGCCAGGGCATGATCAAGTACGAACTGGTCGCGCGCGGCGGCGTGTCGCTGTTCGCATCGGTGTCGCGCGAGCGGCCCACGCCGGCGCAATGGAAAGCGTATGTCGACGGCATGGACATCCAGGAACGGTTTCCTGGCATGGTCGGCCTGGGCTTCGCCGAATACGTGACCGCCACGCGTTTGCCGGAACTGCAGCTGGCCTGGCGCGATGCCGGCTACGGAATGCTCGAGGTCTGGCCGCGCGGAGAGCGCGCGGACTATGGCCCGATCCTCTACCTCGAGCCGAAGACGCCGGCCAACGTCGCCGCAGTCGGCTACGACATGTTCGCCGAGCCGGTGCGACGGGCGGCGATGACGGCCGCGATGGACACCGGCAATACCTATCTGTCCGGCCCGGTGCACCTGATCCAGGACGGCCCGATCCAGGGCACCGGGCTGCTGCTGTACCTGCCGGTCTATCGCGGCGGCAGTCGCCCGGCGACGACCGGATTGCGCAGGGCGGGGATCCAGGGCTGGGCCTACGTGCCGCTGCGCATGGACGGCTTCGTGCGCAATGCCCTCGGCGCCGTGCACGGCAGTGGCCGCTTCCAGGTCTTCGACGAAGGCGGTGAAGAGCGCCTGCTGTTCACCACGACCGAGGGCAGCGACAAGCGTCCGCCTGCGTTCCGCCACAGCGAGCGCTTCAACCAGTACGGGCGCCGCTGGCGCGTCGATTACGAATCGGCGCCGCTGGCCGTGGCCGCACCGCGCCTGCAGGGCCTGCAGAACCTGCTTGCACTGGGGTTGTTCTCGTCGCTGTTGCTGTACGCCATCGCCTGGATGCTGGCGCGCACCGAGGCGCAGGCGTACCGAATCGCGGTGCGGATGACCGAGGACTTCCGCCGCAGTGAAACGCGCTTCCGCAGCGCAATGTTGTACTCGGCGATCGGCAAGGCGCTGCTCGACAGCGAAGGCCATATCGTCGAGGCCAATCCGGCGCTGGCGACCATCGTCGGACTCACGCCGGAGGCGCTGGTGGGCGTGCGCTTCGATGCGCTGTTCGAAAGCGACGAGCCGGAAATGATTGCCCATGCGACTGGCAGTACCGATGCACAGGGCGTGCACCGCGCAACCCGTCGCCTGCACCGCGAAGGCGGCGAGCCGCGCCAGGCGCAGCTGACCTATTCGCCGGTGCCGGGCAACATCGGCCAGGACATTGCCGGCCTTGTGCAGGTCGAGGACGTCACCGAGCGCCTGCGCGCCGAGGCTCGCGTACACGCGCTCAACCGCACGCTGGAGGCGCGCGTGGCGTTGCGCACGCGCGAACTGAGCCAGGCCAACCAGGAACTGGAGGCCTTCGCCTACAGCATCTCGCACGACCTGCGCGCGCCATTGCGGGCGATCGACGGTTTCAGCCGGATCCTGGTCGAACGCCATTCCGTCGCCCTGGACGATGCCGGCAAGGGATACCTGGTGCGCGTGCGTCGCGCCGCTGCGCGCATGGGCGAGCTGATCGATGCGCTGCTCAAGATGTCGCGCCTGAGCCGCGGCGAGCTGAAGCTCGAGCGCGTCGACCTCAGCCGTCTCGCCAGCGAAGTGCTTGAGGAATTGAGGGTCGGCGATGGCAATCGCCAGGTCGAGATCCAGATCGAGCCGGAGCTGTTCGTGATCGGCGACGCGACCTTGCTGCGCAACCTGCTCGGCAACCTGCTGGGCAATGCCTGGAAGTTCACCCGCGACCGCGTCGGTGCGCAGATCGAATTCGGCGCGGTGCATCGCGAAAGCGGCCCGGAGTACTTCGTCCGCGACAACGGCGCGGGCTTCTCGCAGGAGTACGTCGACAAACTGTTCCGGCCGTTCCAGCGCCTGCACCAGAACGAGGACTTCGCCGGCCACGGCATCGGCCTGGCCTCGGTCAAGCGCATCGTCGAGCGCCACGGCGGCACGATCCGCGCCGAGGGTGAAGTGGGTCGCGGCGCGACGTTCTGGTTCACGCTGCCGCGTGAGAAGCTGATCGACTGAGGCTCCTGGCCGTCTTCCCGGCGAACGCCGGGATCCACGTTGATCCTGCTCGTGCTGCTCAAAGGCAAGATGGGTCCCGGCTTTCGCCGGGATGACGGGCGAGGCGTTACGCGTTCTTGTTGTGCCCGCGCATCACGCGCAGCTTTTCACGCTGCCAGTCCTGTTCCTTGCTGGCCTGGCGCTTGTCGTGCGCCTGCTTGCCCTTGGCCAGGACGATCTCGCACTTGACCTTGTTGCCCTTCCAGTACAGCGCGGTCGGTACGACGGTATAGCCGTCGCGCTGGATGCGGCCGATCAGGTTGTCGATCTCGTGGCGGTGCATCAGCAGCTTGCGGGTGCGCCGCTCCTCGGGGACGACGTGGGTCGAAGCCGAGATCAGCGGGGTGATCTGCACGCCGTGGAGGAACATTTCGCCATTACGCACCATCGCGTAGCCTTCGACGATGTTGGCGCGGCCGGCACGGATCGCCTTCAGCTCCCAGCCCTGCAGGGCCAGGCCGGCTTCGAACTTCTGCTCGAGCAGGTAGTCGTGGCGGGCGCGCTTGTTAAGCGCGATGGTGCCGCCGGCGCCGCCCTTTCCCTTATCCTTGCCGGTCTTGTTGTTGGAATTCTTGGACATCGCACCATTGTCCCCGAAGCGGGGCCCGGGCGATACCAGCCAGAGCCAGGCGCTAACCAGACCATGCAGACCATTCGCCGCACCGCCCTCGTGGAACACTCCGCTGCGCGCATGTTCGCGCTGGTCAACGACGTGGCCGCCTATCCGCAGCGGTTCGACTGGTGCGAGGCGGCGCAGGTGCTGGAGGAAGAGGCCGGTCGCAAGGTTGCGCGCCTGGACATCGGCTTCGGCGCGCTGCGCACGTGGTTCACCACTGAAAACACGATGTCGCCGCCGCACCACATCGAGCTCAAGCTGGTCGACGGGCCCTTCCGCAGCCTCGGCGGGCGCTGGGAGTTCCATGCCCTGGACGAGTCGGCCTGCAAGGTCACCCTGACGCTGACGTTCGAGCCCAAGGTGAAGCTGCTGGGGCCGGCGATGGCGATCGGCTTCCAGGGGCTGGCCGACCGCATGGTCGACGACTTCATCAAGGTGGCCGACCGCGGCGACGAGGTCAGGCAGGGCGCATGAAGGTCGAGGTGATCCGCGCCTGGCCGCATCGCTTCGAGGCCGTGCAGCTGGAATTGCCGGAAGGCGCCAGCGTGGCCGATGCGCTGCGCGAAGCGGGCCTGGAGTCGGATCCGGAAACGACCGGCTATGCCGTGTTCGGCGTGCGCGCGGATGCCGCGACGCGGCTGCGCGACGGCGATCGGCTGGAGTTGCTCAGGCCGCTGCAGGCGGACCCGAAAGAATCACGCCGCCGGCGAGCGCAGCAGGCGCCACGCAAGTAGACAACCCGAAGTTGGTGGGTGGAGCAGGGGAGCAGCGCGGGTTGCCGCGCTGCGACCGGACTCAGCGCCCGCGGCGCTTGTCCTTTTCCTTGGGCAGGTTGCGGCCGAACTGCTTCGGCGCCGACTTGGCCAGGTCTTCGTCCTGCTCGGGGAAGTAATCGCCTTCCCACTTCGCCAGGGTGTCGCCTTCGAACCACAGGGTGAGGTTCTTGATCTCGGTGTGGCCGACGCGGTCGGTGCGCTGGGTGGCGGTGTAGTCCCAGCGGTTGTGGTGGAACGGGTCCTCGATCGACGGCGAACCCAGCAGCAGCGATACCTGTTGCTTGCTCATGCCGGTCTGCAGCTGGTCGACATTGGCCTTTTCCAGCAGGTTGCCCTGGTAGATCGGCTGCTTGTAGAGGATGCCGCACCCGCCGGTGACCATGGCGATGGAAAGGACCAACAGGAGCTTGTGCATCGTGTGCTTCGGCATCGGTGTCTGCGACAGGCGGATAACGCGGCGATGATACACTGAAGCCCGCATCCACCAAGCGCGGACGCAGGCGGCGGCGTCCCGGCGGCGTTCATCGGGCGTTCCGGCGCCCGGCCGACAGGCCCGCCCGTGGCCGCCAGACCCGAACCGGCAGAGCCCGACTGACAGCGTGACCCGAGGAACCCAGATGGAATCGCAAGACCTGCGCAACGCCGGACTCAAGGTCACCCATCCGCGACTGCGGATCCTGGAGCTGCTGGAGCAGTCCAAGCCCCGCCACATGACCGCCGAAGACATCTATCGGCACCTGCTGGAGCACGGCGAGGACATCGGCCTGGCCACGGTCTACCGCGTCCTGACCCAGTTCGAGGCAGCTGGCCTGGTGCTCAAGCACAACTTCGAGGCCGGGCAGTCGGTGTACGAACTCGACCGCGGCCACCACCACGACCACATGGTCGACGTCGACACCGGCAAGATCACCGAGTTCGAAAGCCCGGAGATCGAGGAACTGCAGCGCAAGATCGCCGCCAAGCACGGTTACGAGATCGAAGAGCACTCGCTGGTGCTGTACGTGCGCAAGAAGCGCTGAGTCGTTGAAGTCCGGGCCAGGGCAGGCCCGAAGAGCACGCATCGCCGCCGCCTCCGATCCCGGAGGAGCGGCCAACCACAAGGAAGAAGGCCATGCTCAACCAGTTGCTCTGGGCGTTGCTGCTGACCGCGATCACCGTGGTCATGCACAGCGGTTACAGCGCCATCACCATCAAGCTGCTCGCCAGGCAGCAGCGGCCGCGCCAAGGCCGCTACCTGCATTTTTTCATGGTCCGGGTGGTGATCGAGCTGATACTGCTGCACAGCGCGGAGACCATAGTCTGGGCGGCCTTCTACGAGTGGAAGAACGCCGGCTGGGACTGGAACACGTCGCTGTATTTCTCGGTGGTCAGCTACGCCACGCTTGGCTATGGCGATGTGTTGCTGCCGCCGGAATGGCGCCTGGTCGGTGCGCTGCAAAGCCTGGTCGGCGTGTTGCTTGCCGGCTGGTCGGTGGCTCTGATCGTGGCCGTGTTGCAGTCGACACTGCGCAAGAAGGCCATCGAAGACCGGGTTCCGCTGAAGTAGGTTGGCGCGAACCGGGTGCGCTGCGCTTACCCGGGCTACCCACGCCAGAACGTAGCCCGGGTAAGCGCAGCGCACCCGGGCCCAAGTCGGCAACGCATCGGCACGTAGCCCGGGTAAGCGAAGCGCACCCGGGTCGACACCCGCGCTAAACGTCCGCCAGCAGCCGCTTCGCCGCCGCACGCGCTTCGCGGGTGAGCTCCACGCCGCCGAGCATCCGCGCCAGTTCTTCCTCGCGCTGCTTGGCATTGAGCAACTGCACCGCGCTCTGGGTGACGCCTTTGCTGGCGGCCTTGCTGACCCGGTAGTGGGCATGGCCCTGCGCGGCGACCTGCGGCAGGTGGGTCACGCACAGCACCTGGCGGCTGGCGCCCAGTGCCCGCAACTTCTGGCCCACGATCTCGGCCACGGCGCCGCCGATGCCGGTGTCGACCTCGTCGAACACCATCGTCGGCACCGCGTCCAGTCCGAGCGCGGCGACCTCGATCGCCAGCGAGATGCGTGACAGCTCGCCACCGGAGGCGACCTTGCGCAGCGCCCGCGCCGGCTGGCCCGGGTTGGCGGCGACCAGGAACTCCACGCGTTCGCCGCCCTGCGGATCGGGCCGATCGGTCTCGGACGGTTCGATCTGGACGTCGAAGCGGCCGCCGCCCATGCCCAGTTCGGAGATCAATGCGGTGGTGCTGGACGACAGCCTGGTCGCAGCCTCGCGGCGCAGGCGGCCGAGGACGTCGGCAGCCTGGCGCCAGTCGCGGCGCGCGGTTTCGATCTCGGTGTCGAGGCGGGCCAGGCGCACCCCGGCGCCCTGCAGCGTCTCAAGTTCTGCCGCAATCGCATCGCGTTGCGCGCCCAACTGCTCGGGCGGAACCCGATGCTTGCGCGCCAGTTCGTGGATGCGGGTGAGGCGATGCTCGATGGCTTCCAGCGCGGACGGGTCGAGGTCGAGGTCGCTGCGCACGCGATCGAGCAGGGCCAGGGCCTCGTCGACCTGGATGGCGGCCGCATCGAGCATGCCGTCGACATCGCCCAGGCGTGGTTCGTGTTCGACGACGCGCTGCAGGTCGCCGCGGACCTGCTGCAGGCTGCGCGACAGGGACGGGCCTTCTTCGCCGCCGAGGCGGGCGAAGGCGCCTTCGCAGGCCGCGATCAGGTCGGCTGCGTGGGCGTGGCGGCGATGGTCGTCCTGCAGGCGCGCGATGGCTTCGGCTTCCAGGTCTTCGCGGTCGAGTTCGCCATGCTGGTGTTCGAGCCAGCCGATGCGGTCGGAGACGTCGCCCTTGGCCGATAGCTCGTCGCGCTCCGCCAGCAGGGCGCTCCAGCGCGTCGCCGCGGCCGCAACCGCGCCGAGTTCGGCCTGGGTGCGGCCGAAGGCATCGAGCAGCGCCAGCTGGCTCGGGCGGGACAGCAGCGCCTGGTGCTCGTGCTGGCCGTGGATTTCGACCAGCAGGGCGGCCAGCTCGCTGAGCTGGCCGAGGGTGACCGGGCGGCCATTGACCCAGGCGCGCGAGCCGCCGTCGGCGCGGATGACGCGGCGGATCTGGCAGGACTCGTCCTCATCGAGTTCGTTGTCGCGCAGCCAGGCGTGCGCCAGCGGGACGTCGTCGAGGCTGAAGCCGGCGACGAGTTCGGCGCGGTCGGCGCCATGGCGGACCACGCCGCTGTCGGCGCGCAGGCCCGAGATCAGGCCCAGCGCATCGACCAGCAACGACTTGCCGGCGCCGGTCTCGCCGGAGATGACGGTCAGGCCGGGACCGAAGCCGAGCTCGGCTTCACTGACCACGGCGAACTGCTTGAGGGAGAGGTGGACGAGCATGGACCGCGATTGTGCCTTGTGTAGGTTGCGGCGTGATAGCGGGGGCGCGTCTCGCAGGTTCAGATCGCGAGCGCAACCTGGGACGAGGCGCACCGAAAACCCTTGCACCGGATCGGGCCGCGACCTATCAATATGCCCGTCATGAACCGCAAACCTGCCGATCCCAGCCTCGACCCGCGTGCACGGCAGCTGTTGCGCACCCTGATTGGCCGCTATATCCACAGCGGCGAACCGATCGGCTCGCAGACGCTGGCGCGCCATGCCGGCCTCGACGTCAGCGCGGCGACCATCCGCAACATCCTCGCCGACCTCGAGGATGCCGGCCTGCTCAGTGCGCCGCACAGTTCGGCCGGACGCATCCCGACGGCCCAGGGCTACAGGCTGTTCGTCGACTCGCTGCTGCAGGTGCGACCGTTGCCCGATAGCGACTTGGCGCGCCTGCGTGGCGAGCTGCCGGCCGGCTCCGGCACCCAGGCCCTGCTCGGCAGCGCCTCCGAGCTACTGTCGGCGATGACCCATTTCGTCGGGGTGGTCAGCGTGCCGCGGCGCGAGCAGTTCGCCTTCCGCCGGATCGACTTCGTGCCGCTGGACGGCGCGCGGGTGCTGGCGATTCTCGTGTTCGCCGACAACGAAGTGCAGAACCGCATCGTCCAGACCCGTCGTCCGTTCGACGCGGGCGAGCTCGAGCGCGTGGCCAACTACCTGAACGCCCACTTCGCCGGGCGCACCGTGGCCGACATCCGTTCGACCCTGCTGCGCGAGCTGCGCAGTGCCCAGACCGAGATGCAGTCGCTGCTGACGCAGTCGGTGGAGCTGGCCGAGCAGGCCCTGGCCCCGGGCGGCGACGACATGGTCCTGGCGGGGCAGACACGCCTGATGGGGGTGCAGGAGCTGGCCGACCTCGACCGCCTGCGCGACCTGTTCGACGCCTTCGCCCGCAAGCGCGAGATCCTGCAGTTGCTCGAACGCACGGTGCAGGCGCCTGGCGTGCGCATCTTCATCGGCGAGGAAACCGGCCTGGCCCCGCTGGAGGGGATGTCGCTGGTCACCGCGCCCTACGTGGCCGGTGGCGGCAGCGGCCAGGTGCTGGGGGTCCTGGGGGTGATCGGACCGACCCGGATGGCCTACGAGCGGGTGATCCCGGTGGTGCAGGCCGCCGCCGATGCGCTCGGGGCGGCCATCCACTCCGAGTCCTGACCCCTCGTAATCCGGCCCCGGTCGGTTTTCGGGCCCTTGGCCGGCGCCGCCGGCTCACCTCGTCTTGAAACCTCGCGGGGCGGCCCCATTGCTGCCCTGTCGCGCCAATGAGCGCGGATTTCCGAATTGTTTGGCGCCCTTGGCGCAGGGATGGAGCACCACATGACCCAGATCGATCCGCAAGACACCCCCGACAACACCCTCGACCTTGCCAACGACGCCGACGGCGGCGATTCGCTGGCGGCGCAACTGCAGGCCGCCCGCGCCGAGCTGGCGCAGCTGCGCGAGGACTCGCTGCGCGAGCGTGCCGAGCTCGAGAACCAGCGCAAGCGCATGGCCCGCGACATCGACATGGCGCGCAAGTTCGCCAACGAGCGCGTGCTCGGCGACCTGTTGCCGGTGATCGACAGCCTCGAGGCCGGCCTCACCATCCAGGCCGACACCGCCCAGCACCTGCGCGAAGGCATGGAGCTGACCCTGCGCCAGCTGCTCAAGGTGGTCACCGACAACGGCCTGGTCGCGATCGATCCGGCCGGCAAGGCCTTCAACCCGGAGCACCACCAGGCCATGGCCATGGTCGAGAGCGCCGGGCACGCGCCGGGCGATGTGGTCCAGGTCTACCAGAAGGGCTGGCTGCTCAACGACCGCCTGCTGCGCCCTGCGCTGGTGGTGGTGGCCAAGCACGACTGAACAGTGGGGGCAGGGCAGCGCCGGGCGAGGCGCTTTGCCAACGCGGTCGCTTGAAGAGCCCGCAGCCGGCCCCCAGATAACGCACATCGGCGCTAGCACAGATTCGGCGCCACACCATTTCAAGCATTAGCGAGGGAGCTATACACATGGGCAAGATCATCGGTATCGATCTGGGCACGACCAATTCGTGCGTCGCGATCATGGAAGGCGGCAAGGCCAAGGTCATCGAAAACGCCGAAGGCGACCGCACCACGCCTTCCATCGTGGCCTTCACCAAGGACGGCGAAGTCCTGGTCGGCGCCTCGGCCAAGCGCCAGGCCGTCACCAACCCCAAGAACACCTTTTTCGCGGTCAAGCGCCTGATCGGCCGCAAGTTCACCGACGCCGAAGTCCAGAAGGACCTCGACCTGGTGCCGTACTCGATCGTGCAGCACGAGAACGGCGACGCCTGGGTCGCCACGGCCGACGGCAAGAACATGGCGCCGCAGCAGATCTCCGCTGAAGTGCTGGCGAAAATGAAGAAGACCGCCGAGGCCTACCTGGGCGAGACGGTCACCGAGGCCGTGATCACCGTGCCGGCCTACTTCAACGACAGCCAGCGCCAGGCGACCAAGGACGCCGGCAAGATCGCCGGCCTCGACGTCAAGCGCATCATCAACGAGCCGACCGCGGCCGCGCTGGCCTACGGCATGGACAAGAAGGGCGGCGACCGCAAAGTCGCGGTCTACGACCTCGGCGGCGGCACGTTCGACGTGTCGATCATCGAGATCGCGTCGGTCGACGGCGAGATGCAGGTCGAGGTGCTGGCCACCAACGGCGACACCTTCCTCGGCGGCGAAGACTTCGACAAGCGCGTCATCGATTACCTCGTGGAAGAGTTCCAGAAGGACCAGGGCATCGACCTGCGCAAGGATCCGCTGGCCCTGCAGCGCCTGAAGGACTCGGCCGAGCGCGCCAAGATCGAGCTGTCGAGCGCGCAGCAGACCGAGGTGAACCTGCCGTACGTCACCGCCGACGCCTCCGGTCCGAAGCACCTCAACATCAAGCTGACCCGCGCCAAGCTCGAAGCCCTGGTCGAAGACCTGGTCAAGCGCACCATCGAGCCATGCCGCATCGCCCTGAACGACGCCGGCCTGCGTGCCAGCGAGATCAGCGAAGTGATCCTGGTCGGCGGCCAGACCCGCATGCCGAAGGTGCAGCAGGCCGTGGCCGAGTTCTTCGGCAAGGAACCGCGCAAGGACGTCAACCCCGACGAGGCCGTGGCCGTGGGCGCCGCGATCCAGGGCGGCGTGCTGGCCGGCGACGTCAAGGACGTGCTGCTGCTCGACGTGACCCCGCTGTCGCTCGGCATCGAGACCCTGGGCGGCGTGTTCACCAAGATCATCGAGAAGAACACCACCATCCCGACCAAGGCCTCGCAGACCTTCAGCACCGCCGAGGACAACCAGTCCGCGGTGACCGTGCACGTGTTGCAGGGTGAGCGCGAGCAGGCCCGCTACAACAAGTCGCTGGCCCGCTTCGACCTGACCGGCATCGAGGCCGCGCCGCGCGGCATGCCGCAGGTGGAGGTGTCGTTCGACATCGACGCCAACGGCATCCTGCACGTGTCGGCCAAGGACAAGAAGACCAACAAGGAACAGAAGGTCGAGATCAAGGCAGGTTCCGGCCTGTCCGAGGACGAGATCGCCAAGATGGTCGCCGACGCGGAAGCCAACCGCGAAGAGGACCAGAAGTTCCACGAGCTGGTGCAGGCCCGCAACCACGCCGATGCGTTGATCCACAACGCCCGCAGCGCGATCAAGGACAACGGCGACAAGGTCGGCGGTGACGTGATCGGCCGCACCGAAGGCGCGATTGCCGAGCTGGAGACGGCGATGAAGGGCGACGACAAGGGCCAGATCGAGGCCAAGTCGAAGGTGCTGGAGGAAGCGGCACAGTCGCTGTTCGCCGCTGCCGCTGCCGCGTCGCAGCCGGGCCAGGAAGGTGGCGCTGGCGCGCCGAAGTCCGATGACGTCGTGGACGCTGAGTTCACTGAAGTCAAGGACGACAAGAAGTAAGGCGGAAACCGGAGAACGGGGAGCCGGAATGAGGACAGCGCAGCCCATGGCAGTGCTTCCGCAACCGGTTCCCCTTTCTTGTCTGCGATCTTCGCTTTGACGATTTCCCCTTACCGAGTCACCGAGTCAACCCCGGCAAATGAGCAAGCGCGATTACTACGAAGTCCTGGGCGTGGCCCGTGACGCCAGCGATGAAGACCTGAAGAAGGCCTATCGCCGCTGCGCGATGAAATACCACCCGGACCGCAATCCGGGTGACGCCGCCGCCGAGGCGACGTTCAAGGAATGCAAGGAGGCCTACGAGGTCCTCACCGACGGCAATCGCCGCCGCGCCTACGACCAGCATGGCCACGCTGCCTTCGAGCACGGCATGGGCGGTGGTGGTGGCGGTGCCGGCTACGCCGACATGGGCGACATCTTCGGCGACATCTTCGGCAACATCTTTGGCGGAGGCGGCGGTGCGCGCGGCCCGCGTCGCGGCGCCGACATCGGCTACGTGATGGAGCTGACGCTGGAAGAAGCGGTCGGCGGCATCGAGAAGACGATCGAGATCCCGACGCTCGACGAATGCGACACCTGCGACGGCACCGGTTCGGCCGATGGCAACCTCGAGACCTGCTCGACCTGCCAGGGCCGTGGCCAGGTGCGGTTCCAGCGCGGCATCTTCTCGATGCAGCAGGCGTGCCCGCACTGCGGCGGCCGCGGCAAGACCATCGCCAATCCGTGTGCCGACTGCAACGGCCAGGGACGCGTGGAGCGCACCAAGACCCTGCAGGTCAAGATCCCCGCCGGCGTCGACAACGGCGATCGCATCCGCCTCACCGGCGAAGGCGAAGCAGGGCCTGCCGGTTCGCCGCCGGGCGACCTCTACGTCGACGTGCGCGTGCGCGAGCACGAGATCTTCCAGCGCGACGGCGATGACCTGCACTGCGAAGTGCCGGTGCGCATCTCGCAGGCGGCCCTGGGCGACACGATCCGCGTGCCTACGCTCGATGGCGATGTCGAGCTGCGCATCCCGGCCGAGAGCCAGACCGGAAAGCTGTTCCGTCTGCGCGACAAGGGCGTCAAATCGGTGCGCAGCCGCTCCACCGGCGACCTGTATTGCCGGATCGTGGTCGAAACGCCGGTCAACCTGACCCCCGAGCAGCGCGAGCTGCTGGAGAAGTTCGAAGCGACGTTCGTCGGGGAGGGAGCCCGTCGACATTCGCCGCGCGCCTCCACCTTTCTGGACGGAGTGAAGGGCTTCTGGGACCGGATGACGTCCTGATCCACTTCGGCAGGGGCTTCAGCGTGAAGTCCCTGCCACCAGCCGTTGCCGCCATCGCAGCAGATCCTCGAACTCCGCCGCCAGCGCCGCGTCGCTCCAGCAGCGGCGCGTCGCCGGGCCGAGCGGCGGATCGATCCTGGCGGCCGGAGCGATGCCCTCCAGCACGACGGCCATGGTGATGTCGGCGTAGCTGAAGCGGCCCAGCAGGAAATCGCAACCCGACGCCTGCAGGCCATCACGCGTGCGCTGCAATGCAATCCGCAGCGATCCAGGCACCAGCAGGTGCCGATACTTGCAATCGAGCCGGCGTGCGGCGTCGCGAGCGACGAAACGCAATGGCTGTCGCAGCGGCCGTGGCAGCACCGATGCAGACGCCTCGTCGAGCGCTTGTGGATCGGCCAGCACGCAGCGCACGACGCGGGTGCGTGCTTCGGCCAGCGCCGCCTCGCTGAGTTCGTTCCACGGCGCGATGGCGTCGAAGTCGCCGAGCCGGTCGTCGCCGGCCGATGCTGCGGCGAAGCGGGCGATGTCCCACGATCCGCGAATCACGTCCGGTCCGGCCAGAAGCACCGGCACCGACACCGGCCCTGACCACTGCCGCATCCGCCAGCGCAGCCAGGGTTCGCTCAGGGTCGGCGTGTACTCCCGGTACGCGAAGCCGACAGCGCAGGCCTCCAGCGCCCAGCCTGCCTTCTGTGTCCACGGCGAAAAGGCTTCGCCCACCAGCAATGCACGGGATGACGGCACGGTCGTGCTCCTGCATTGACGCGTCGGGCCGATTATTACCAATCCCCGCCGCCATACGCAGTCGCCGTTCGCGCAGTTCGCTTGTCCACGCGCCCGTGTTGCGATTAGCCTGCGCGCATGAACGATTCGAACTCCCCCATCCGCGTGCTGATCCATGGCGTCACCGGCCGCATGGGCCAGGCCCTGCTGCGCCTTGCCGCCGAGCGCGACGACGTCATCGTGGTTGCCGCGGTGTCGCGTTCGCAGCCGGCGCAGCGCGTGGTCGATGGCGTGCCGCATTTCGCCGCAGCGGAACTGCCGGGCGTGCCGCCGTTCGACGTCGCCATTGATTTCAGCCTGCCGCAGGGTTTCGACGCGATCCTCGACCTGTGCGCGCACCGTGGTGCAGCGCTGGTCTCGGGCACGACCGGCCTGGAGGACGCGCAGCGCCACGCCCTGGACAACGCGGCCACGCGGATCGCCCTGCTGTGGGCCGCGAACTTCAGCCTCGGCGTGGCGGTGCTCAGCGAACTGGTCGAGCGGGCCGCGGCCGCGCTGCCGGGCTGGGATTGCGACATCGTCGAGTCGCACCACGTGCACAAGAAGGACGCGCCGTCGGGCACCGCGCTGGCACTGGGTGCGAGCGCGGAACACGGCGGGGCGCAGCCGCGCTATGCATCGCTGCGCGCCGGCGACATCGTTGGCGAGCACCTGGTGCAGTTCGCCGCGCCCGGCGAGCGCATCGAACTGGTGCACCGGGCGACCAATCGCGACATCTTCGCCCGCGGCGCGCTGCATGCGGCGGCCAGGCTGGCGGCGAAGGGGCCTGGTCAGTACCGGCTGCGCGATCTGCTCTGAGCCGACAGTGGCGGGAATGAGCGCCCCGAGGGCGCGCAGGCCCCGCTACGGGGCCTCGCCGGAGCGCTGCAAGCCTGAAGGTTCTCCCGCCGCCATTCATCCAAGGCTGGCGTCCGGGGCCGCGGACCGCTAGAATTCCCGCTCGCCTGAACCCCTTCCGTCGGACCGGTCCCGCACCGCGTCCGCGCTTTGCTGCAGGCCGGTTTTTGCCGATCCAGGCACGCCGGCATCTGCGCAGCGGTGGGGGTGTCAGCACCCCCCGGCAGCCAAGGCGATCCCCGTGACCCAACCCGCAATCCTCGCACTCGAAGACGGCACCATCTTCGAGGGCGTTTCCGTAGGCGCGCCTGGCCTTTCGGTCGGCGAAGTCGTGTTCAACACGGCCATCACCGGCTACCAGGAAATCCTCACCGACCCGTCGTACGCGCGCCAGATGGTGACGCTGACGTATCCGCACATCGGCAACACCGGCTGCACCGACCAGGACGACGAAGCCGCACAGGCCTGGGCTGCCGGCCTGATCGTGCGCGACGTGCCGCGCCGCCCGAGCAACTGGCGCAGCCAGGTGTCGCTGCCGGAGTGGCTGGCCAAGCGCGGCATCGTCGCCATCGCCGACATCGACACGCGCAAGCTCACCCGCATCCTGCGCGAGAAGGGTGCGCAGAACGGCGCGCTGATGGCCGGTGAGATCAACGTCGAGAAGGCATTGGAAGCCGCACGCAAGTTCCCCGGCCTCAAGGGCATGGACCTGGCCAAGGAAGTGACCACGGCCAAGTCCTATGAGTGGACCGACGGTCAGCTCGACCTGGACCGCAACGAGTTCGTCAAGGCACCGCCGCGTTTCCACGTCGTCGCCTACGACTACGGCGTCAAGCACAACATCCTGCGCATGCTCGCCGAGCGCGGTTGCCGCCTGACGGTGGTGCCGGCGCAGACGCCGGCCGCGGACGTGTTCGCGCTCAAGCCCGACGGTGTGTTCCTGTCCAACGGCCCGGGCGATCCGGAGCCGTGCGACTACGCGATCAAGGCGATCGGTGAGTTCATCAAGGCGAAGGTCCCGACCTTCGGCATCTGCCTGGGCCACCAGCTGCTGGCGCTGGCCAGCGGTGCGAAGACCATGAAGATGGGCACCGGCCACCACGGCGCCAACCATCCGGTCCAGGACCTCGACAGCGGCCGGGTGATGATCACCTCGCAGAACCACGGCTTCGCAGTCGATGAACCGACCTTGCCGGCCAACGTGCGCGTGACCCACCGCTCGCTGTTCGACGGCACCAACCAGGGCATCGCCCTGACCGATGCCCCGGCCTTCAGTTTCCAGGGCCACCCGGAAGCGAGCCCCGGCCCGCACGACGTCGCTCCGCTGTTCGATCGCTTCGTGGCGATGATGGAGCAGGCCAAGTGACGCATGCGCTGCGCCGCGTGGCTGCGGTCGCACTGATGCTGCTGCCCGTCGTGGCCGCGGCAGCCGTGCCGTCCGACAGCCAGGTGGTGCGGGTCCAGCAGTTGCTGGGGTTCGACGAAGCGTTCGCGCTGACCATGGACGAGAAGTTCGACCGCTCGCCGGAGTTGTCCCATTACAGCGACCGCGAACGCAGCTGCGTGAGCGGCCTGGTCCGGCCGGCCTTCGCCGGTGCGCTGAACAACGCCTTCCGTGACCTGTTCGGCGATGCCGCGGTGGTCGAGGACTGGGAGCGCTTCGCGCAGACGCCGGGCGGTGCACGCTTCATGGAGTTCGTCCGCAGTGGCGTCGTTGCCACCGTGCGCAATCAACCGCGCCCGGAGCCGGAAGCGTTCATGGATGGTTTGACGCCCGAGCAGCTCAACGACGTGGCCAGGTTCATGTCCAGTCCGGCGGCGGCCGTGCTCAAGCACGACTTCCCGGAAGTGGACCTGCCGCAGGACCTGCAGGCAACGCTGGCGAAGCAGGTGCAGTCGCAGTGCGGTGTGGAGTTGCCCAAGGCGTGATGGGCACCGTCGCCGCCAGCAACGTCGTCGCGAGCACCGTGCGTCGCCGCTGGCGTCGCTGGTTCCTGGCAGCGGCTGTGCTGGCTGCGTACCCGGTGTTCGTGATGGTCGCCGTGTACGCGCAGTTCTTCGCGGTCGGCCTTCCCGGCGGTCGCAACGGCCCGGCCGATGCCTACCGGCACACGCTGGCCAGCGCGGTCGTGGCCTACACGCTGTCGCCGCGCTGCGTCGACTGGGTGACGCAGGTGATGGAGCGGGGCGGGCAGGGAAATGCCGCACGTGCGATGGATGCGCACAACAACCGGATTGGTGCGCGCATCGGCGCCACCGCCGGCAGCTGGAATTCGATGCAGCAGGCGGTGCTTGCTGCGATTCACAACGGCGCGGTCGATGCCCGATCCGCCGAGCAGATCACCTGGCTCGCGCCCCCCGCGTGGCAGGAACGACTTTACTGAGGACACCATGCCCAAGCGCACCGACATCAAGACCGTCCTGATCATCGGCGCTGGCCCGATCGTGATCGGCCAGGCCTGCGAATTCGATTATTCAGGCGCCCAGGCATGCAAGGCCCTGCGTGACGAGGGTTACCGCGTGGTGCTGGTCAATTCCAACCCCGCGACCATCATGACCGACCCGAACATGGCCGACGCCGTGTACATCGAGCCGATCAACTGGCAGACGGTCGAGAAGATCATCGCCAAGGAACGCCCGGACGCGCTGCTGCCGACGATGGGCGGCCAGACCGCGCTGAACTGCGCGCTCGACCTGGCCGACAACGGCGTGCTGGAGAAGTACAACGTCGAGCTGATCGGCGCCTCGCGCGACGCGATCCGCATGGCCGAAGACCGCGAGCTGTTCCGCGTCGCCATGGCCGAGATCGGCCTGGAGTGCCCGAAGGCCGAGGTCGCGCGCAGCTTCGAGCAGGCCGTCGACATCCAGACGCGCGTCGGCTACCCGACCATCATCCGTCCGTCGTTCACCCTCGGCGGCACCGGCGGCGGCATCGCCTACAACAAGGAAGAGTTCGAGGAGATCGCCAAGCGCGGCCTCGAGCTGTCGCCCGTGCACGAAATCCTCGTCGAGGAATCGGTGCTGGGCTGGAAGGAATTCGAGATGGAAGTGGTCCGCGACAAGGCGGACAACTGCATCATCGTCTGCTCGATCGAGAACTTCGATGCGATGGGCGTGCACACCGGTGACTCGATCACCGTGGCCCCCGCGCAGACCCTGACCGACAAGGAATACCAGCGCCTGCGCGATGCCTCCATTGCGGTGCTGCGCAAGATTGGTGTCGACACCGGCGGTTCCAACGTGCAGTTCGGCATCAACGCCAAGGACGGTCGCGTCGTCGTCATCGAGATGAACCCGCGCGTGTCGCGTTCCTCGGCGCTGGCGTCCAAGGCCACCGGCTTCCCGATCGCCAAGATCGCCGCCAAGCTCGCCGTCGGTTACACGCTGGACGAGCTGCGCAACGAGATCACCGGCGGCGCCACCCCGGCATCGTTCGAGCCGACGATCGACTACGTCGTCACCAAGATCCCGCGCTTCGCCTTCGAGAAGTTCCCGCAGGCCGACGCCCGCCTGACCACGCAGATGAAGTCGGTGGGCGAGGTGATGGCGATGGGCCGCACCTTCCAGGAATCGCTGCACAAGGCCCTGCGTGGCCTGGAAACCGGCAAGGTCGGCCTCGACCCCACGGGCCTGGACCTGTCCAGCGAGCAGGACCTGGCAACGCTGCGCCGCGAACTGAAGGAGCCGGGCCCGGAGCGCATGTTCTTCATCGGCGACGCCTTCCGTGCCGGCATGAGCGTCGAAGACGTCCATGCGATGTCATTCGTGGACCCGTGGTTCCTCGACCAGATCGAAGAACTCATCGCCGCCGAGAAGCAGGTCGCCGAAGCCGGCCTGTCGGCGCTCGACAAGAACCGCATGCGCGCACTCAAGCGCATGGGCTTCTCCGACGCGCGCCTGGCGCAGCTGACCGGCACCGACGAGACCGCCGTGCGCACCCTGCGTCGCGCCTTCGGCGTGCGTCCGGTGTACAAGCGCGTGGACTCCTGCGCGGCCGAGTTCGCCACCACCACCGCCTACATGTACTCGACCTACGAGGACGAGTGCGAAGCCAACCCGACCAACCGCGACAAGATCATCGTGCTTGGCGGCGGTCCCAACCGCATCGGCCAGGGCATCGAGTTCGACTACTGCTGCGTGCATGCCGCGCTCGCCCTGCGCGAGGACGGCTATGAAACCATCATGGTCAACTGCAACCCGGAGACGGTCTCGACCGACTACGACACCTCCGATCGCCTGTACTTCGAGCCGCTCACCCTCGAGGACGTGCTCGAGATCGCCGACCTGGAGAAGCCCAAGGGCGTGATCGTCCAGTACGGCGGCCAGACCCCGCTCAAGCTGGCGCGTGCGCTGGAAGCCAATGGCGTGCCGATCGTCGGTACCACCCCGGACAGCATCGACCTGGCCGAGGACCGCGAGCGCTTCCAGAAGCTGGTGCAGGACCTGGGCCTGGCACAGCCGCTCAACCGCACCGCGCGCAACCCGGACGAGGCGCTGCTGCTGGCGTCGCAGATCGGCTACCCGCTGGTGGTGCGCCCGAGCTACGTGCTCGGCGGCCGCGCGATGGAAATCGTCTACGGCGATTCCGACCTGACGCGCTACATCCGCGACGCGGTCAAGGTGTCCAACGACTCGCCGGTGCTGCTCGACCGCTTCCTCGACAACGCCGTCGAAGTCGACGTCGATGTCATCGCCGACAAGGATGGCAACGTCCTGATCGGCGGCGTGATGGAGCACATCGAAGAGGCCGGCGTGCACTCGGGCGACTCCTCGTGCTCGCTGCCGCCGTACTCGCTGACGCCGGCCGTGCAGGACAAGCTGCGCGACCAGGTGCGGGCGCTTGCCAAGTCGCTCAAGGTCGTCGGCCTGATGAACACCCAGTTCGCGATCACCTTCGACGAGCAGGGCAACGAGACGATCTACCTGATCGAAGTGAACCCGCGTGCCTCGCGCACGGTGCCGTTCGTGTCCAAGGCGACCGGCATGGCGCTGGCCAAGATCGCGGCGCGCTGCATGGTCGGCCAGACCCTGGCTGAGCAGGGCGCGACCAAGGAGATCATTCCCGAGTACTACTCGGTCAAGGAAGCGATCTTCCCGTTCGCCAAGTTCCAGGGCGTGGATCCGATCCTCGGACCGGAGATGCGTTCCACCGGCGAAGTGATGGGCGTTGGCCGCAACTTCGGCGCGGCGATGGCGCGCGCGCAGGAAGCCGGCGGCATCAAGGCGCTGCCGCAGGGCGGCAAGGTGTTCGTGTCGGTGCGCGATCCGGACAAGAGCCGCGTGCTGCCGGTCGCGCAGGACCTGGTCAAGCGTGGCTACAGCCTGGTCGCCACCGAGGGCACGCACGCCTTCCTGACCGCGCAGGGCATCCACTGCGAGCGCATCAACAAGGTCACCGAAGGGCGCCCGCACGTGGTCGACCTGATCAAGAACGGCGAGCTGGTCTACATCGTCAACACCACCGAAGGCCGCCAGGCGATCAACGACTCGTTCTCGATCCGCCGCGAAGCGCTGCAGCATCGCGTGACCTATTCGACGACGGTGTCCGGCGCGCGTGCACTGGTCAACTCGCTCGAGTACCGCGGCACGGGTCCGGTGTGGTCCTTGCAGGAACTGCACAAGGAAATCGACGGCGCGGCGTAAGCCCGTACCGAAGACCGTCATTCCCGCCTGCGCGGGGATGACGGCTTGATACCATCTGATACAGAATCCGGCTATCGAAGCCGTAGCCGGCCGTTGGGCCGGATCCAAAGGAAACTGCAATGCGAGCACCCATCACCCTGCACGGCGCCCAGCGCCTGCGCGCCGAGCTTGAAGAACTCAAGTCGGTCAAGCGTCCGGCCGTGATCAATGCGATCTCCGAGGCGCGCGCCCATGGCGATCTCAAGGAGAACGCCGAGTACCACGCCGCGCGCGAGCAGCAGGGCTTCATCGAGGGCCGCATCAAGCAGCTCGAAGCCGAGCTGTCGCATGCGCAGATCATCGACGTGGCATCGCTGAATGCCGGTTCGCGCGTGGTCTTCGGTGCCAAGGTCGACCTGGCCGACAGCGAGACCGACGAAGAGCGCAGCTACCAGATCGTTGGCGACCTGGAAGCGGACATCAAGCAGGGCCTGATCGCGATTTCGTCGCCGGTGGCGCGTGCGCTGATCGGCAAGCACGAAGGCGACACGGTGACCATCGAAGCACCGGGTGGCATCCGCGAGTACGAGATCGTCGGCGTCAGTTACGCCGGCTGATGCTCACGCTCCTGACGATCGCGCCTTGACGATCACGCTGCTCCTGCCGGCCCGCGAACGCTTCGGCGGTCAGCGACTTTCGCCCGCCACAGGCAAGGCCCTGGCCCGCGCGGACCGCAGCCAGGCGGCAGCCGATCCCTCCATTGACGGTCGCGCGCAGATCGCGCGCGTGCTCGACGTGCTTCCGCGCGGCTTGCCCGTCGCCGCGGCGGCACGCCAGCGTGATGCTGGCGACGCCATCAACGCGGTGTGGCTGCGTGCCGATCCGGCCTACGTGCAGCCGGACATCAACGGCGCACGCCTGCTGTCCTACGGCCAGGCCCTGGGCCTCACCGCCGCGGATGCAGCCGAGTTGCTGCGCCCGCTCAAGCCACTGTTTGGCGACACCGGCTTCCCGATCGACGCGCCGGTGCCCTCGCGCTGGTACCTGCGCCTGCCGCCGGGTGCGAAGCTTCCGGAGTTCACCTCGCCCGAGCAGGCACTGGGCGCCGACATGTTCGACCAATTGCCCGAAGGCAACGAAGGTCGACGCTGGCGTGCCTTGCTGAGCGAAGCCCAGGTGGTGCTGCACAACCATCCGCTCAACGCCCGCCGCATCGCGGCCGGCCTGGCGCCGGTCAACTCGCTGTGGTTCTGGGGCGCCGGTGTGTTGCCTGATCACGTGCGCACGCGCTTTGCCCGCATTGCCAGTGACGACGAGGCGGTGACGGCGCTGGCCGCGCTGTCCGGTGCGCAGGTCGATACGCGACCGATGTCGTGGCCCGGCAATGCCGAGGATGCGCTGTTCGATCTGCGGGACGGTCGCGACCTGGCACTGCTGGAGCGCGACTGGTTCGCACCGTTGCTGGCCGCATTGGCGAAGGGCCAGCTCGACAGCGTGCAGTTCGACTTCGCCGATGGCGCACGCTACGACCTGGCACGCAGCCAGCGCTGGCGCTTCTGGCGCAAGCCGCTGCATTCGTTCGTGGCCGCTGCGGGAAGCAGCGCCGCATGAGGCCGCACGCCAGGCTGCGCCGCCGCGACTGCGAGCAGGCCGGACAGTGGCCAGAGACCTTGTCGCCGTTGCTGCGTCGCCTGTACGCGGCGCGCGGCGCGACCAGCATCGACCAGGCCCAGCCGCGACTGGCCAACTTGCTGGCACCCGATGACCTCGGCGGCCTCGATGCTGCCGTGGCGCTGTTGTCGGCCGCGATAGCGGGAGACCGTCACATCGTCGTCGTCGGCGATTTCGATTGCGACGGTGCGACTGCCTGCGCCGTCGGCGTGCGTGGCCTGCGCATGCTCGGTGCGCGCCGTGTCTCGCATGCGGTGCCCAATCGCATGGTCCACGGATACGGGCTGTCTCCGGCGCTGGTCGACGAACTGGCGATGCTGCAGCCCGAGCTGCTGGTGACGGTCGATCACGGTATCGCCTGCCATGCCGGCATCACCGCCGCAAAGGCGCGTGGCTGGCAAGTGCTCGTCACCGATCACCACTTGCCCGGCGAGCAGCTGCCGCCGGCCGATGCCATCGTCGACCCGAACCTGCACGGCGATGCGTTCCCGAGCAAGGTGCTGGCCGGCGTCGGCGTGATGTTCTACGTGCTGCTGGCGCTGCGTCGCCATCTGCGCACGCAGGGGGCGTTCACCGGCCAGGGGCCGGACCTGACGACGCTGCTCGACCTGGTCGCGGTCGGCACCGTGGCCGACCTGGTGCCGCTCGACGCGAACAACCGCGCACTGGTCGCAGCCGGCCTGCGCCGGTTGCGCGCAGGGCAGGGCAGCGTCGGCCTTCGCGCCCTGATCGAAGTTTCGCAACGCGATCCCAGCCGCCTCACCGCTGCCGACATCGGCTATGCCGTGGCGCCGAGGCTCAACGCCGCGGGGCGCCTGGAAGACATGTCACTGGGCATCGAATGCCTGCTCACCGACGACCTGGCGCGGGCGCGCGACATCGCCGCGACCTTGAACGAGATCAACAGCGAGCGCCGCGCGGTGCAGCAGCAGATGACCGACGAAGCGGAGCTCGCACTGTCGCGCGTGCCGTCGCCTGATCTGCCGGGTCAGGTCGCTGCCGCCGCGGTGTGCCTGTACGACGCGCAATGGCATCCCGGCGTCGTCGGCCTCGTGGCCTCGAAGATGAAGGAGCGGCTGCATCGCCCGGTCATTGCCTTCGCTCCGGCCGAGCCAGGCAGCGACACGCTGCGCGGATCGGCGCGATCGATTCCGGGATTCCACATCCGCGATGCCCTGGCCGATGTCGCCGCGCGCCATCCGACCCTGATCGAGCGTTTCGGCGGCCACGCCATGGCGGCCGGATTGTCGATGCGCGCCGAGGCATACCCGGCGTTTGCCAGGGCCTTCGAGCAATGTGCGCAGGACACGCTGACGCCGGAACTGCTGCAGGCCGACATCCTCAGTGATGGCGAACTGGGCGCGGCAGACTTCAATCGCGCCAGCGCCGAAGCGCTGCGCGACGGTGGCCCCTGGGGGCAGGGATTCCCGGAGCCGCAATTCGACGGCGAGTTCGAAGTGGTCAGCTGGCGTGTCGTCGGCGAACGCCACCTCAAGCTCGTGCTCGGATTCGCCGGACTTCGCCTCAACGCCATCGAGTTCGGCGGCTGGTCGGGTGAACCGCCACCGTCGCGGCTGCGCATCGCCTATCGTCTCGAAGCCGATGACTACCGTGGCGGCGATGCCGTGCAGCTGGTGGTCGTGCACAGCGAACCGGTGTAGTGCTGAAGCTCCACCCCGCGCCAGGATCGGCGCGGGATGGAGGCGTTGCATCAGTTCAGGCAGCGCGCCGCCGACGAACCGCGGGGCAGGGGCACCGACACCGCTTCCCACGCACAGGCGACGGCGTTCACGACGGTTGCCTCCATCAGGCCCTTGTCGACCAGTTCCTGCGCCGCGACCTGCGTGGCCTGTCGCGCCTGCGGATAAGTAAAGCGTTCGGTCATCGCCAGGCCGGCGCGGTACCAGATCTTTCCAGCGGCATCGCGACCGATGCCTTCCAGGCCAACCGCGCCGTTGCAGGTCAGGTCGGACGTGCGCACCGTCGCGCGATGCGATGCCGGCACGACCTGCCCTTCGGCGAGCAGGTAGAAGAAGTGGTTGCCGACGCCCGACGTGTAGTGCGGGTCGTGGCCGAGCACGCGTACCGAGATGAAGTCACCCTTGAATCCACCGGCCGGATAGCAATCGAACGAGCGCCGGTCGAGGCTCGGCTTGAACAGGTAGCGCAACGGTGAACCGTCGATCCTGACGCCTTCACCCATCAGGTAGTCCGGTGGATCGTTGGCGTTGTTGTCGAAGAATTCGACCAGCGTGCCGTGGATGTCGGACGAGGATTCGTTGAGACCACCGGCGTCCGCCGAATAGAACAGGTTGGAGGTGGCGTCGGTCACGCCATGGGTCATCTCGTGGCCGGCAACGTCGATGGCGACCAGCGGGTGGGTGACGCCGGGCTCGCCGGTTCCGTACACCATGTGCGACTGGCTGCCGTCCCAGAAGGCGTTGGCGTTGCTGAGTGCTTCGCCACCGTCGCCGACGAACTTCCCGTTGACATAGCTCTTCACGCCCGTCGCGTCGCCATGGATGCCGTGGCGCTCGTACTGCTGGAGATAGTAGTCCCAGGTGGCCGAGACGCCGTAGTGCACTTCTGCTGCCGAACGGCCGGCATTGCCAGTGCGTTCGTCACCCCAGAGGTTGTCCAGGTCGAACATCGGCGGCTGCGGGAAGTGGTTGCCGGCGGTTTCGGCATTCACGTTTGCACCGGCCAGGTCGTGGACGGTGCCACCACCGCGACGGTCATCGCGCAACAGGAAGCCCCTGCCGCGTCCATCGCTCTCGGCGGCGCTGACCTTGCTGGTCGACAGCGCAACCTGGCCGCGGCCGATGGTGAAGCCACGGCCGGTGGCCGGCGTGGCGCTGACGATCAGCGCGTCCTTGCCGAGGAAGCCACCTTTGTCGGCGTCGACATAGACAAGTTCGTGTGCGGGACGCTGCGCTTCGTCGGTACCGCGGAACGCCACCTCGTAGGCCAGCCTGGGCTGGTTGTCTTCGGCGAAGTAGACCATCCGGGCCTCGGGTCGCTGCTGGGTGCTCCCCATGAAGAAGGCAGAGGCGTCGGCAATGGCGTCGTCGGCGGAAAGCGCCGGCGCGGGCGCAGTACCGTCGCCGAGTTGCAGGTCCATCGTCTTGTTGAGCCAGCGCAGCTGTCCGTCCTTCATGTGCGCGACCATGCCGCCACCGATCACCGGCAATCCCTGGAACTGCCGGTCGAAGCGGACGTACTGGCTGCCATCGGCTTCGATGATCAAGTCACGTGCGCGATAGACCTCGGCGGCGAGCGCTTCGTCGCTGCCCGGCAGTCCGCCGTTGGCGGCGGCTGCAGAGGCGAGCTTCTGCTTGCGCAGCAGCTCGCGTGCCTGCTCGACCACCGGGTGCTGTTGCAGTTCCGCCGGTGCCGTCGTCCCCGAAGCGACGATCGTCGGCACGAAGCCGGAACCGAGCCGGCGCGCGGTCGATGTGTGCGCGGACGAAGTGGCCGGTGAGGTTCTAGGCGTACCGGTGTCCATGAGATGGGTGTCATTGGCAACGGGTGCAGCTGGGCCTGCATCCCGGTCGTACTTCATCCATGCGGTGGTGGCGGTGGTAGCGATGGCGAGGAGGATCGAAGCGGTCAGTACGCGCTGCTTGGTGTCCATGCGGATGTTTCTCTCCTGACTGTTGCGCGAGGTGGCACTGCGGAGTGGCCGTGAACGCGCCCGCCGTCGGCACGCGCGATCGCAGCGCTGTCGTGGAAGGTCGTCGCAGGGACGGCCCCGGGTTCGACGACTTCCATCCGGGTACCTCGTCGCGGCCGGCAGAAAGACGACATTCGCCGCCGTCGTGCCTGCAGGAATTTCAGACAATTCTTAAAGACTGACGAAGTACCGGCCTATAGCGTTTGCGCCGAAGCTGAACGCTTGTTCAGGCACTGCGACCCGCGGCGGGTGGGTATCCATGAATCGGGAAAGGTATCGTGCGTCACTGCTCGCAGCGGCGCTGCTGGCGGCTTATTCCTCTGCCGCGATCTCCGCGGAGTGGCGCGAAGGCGCTACCTACGGCGCCGGTTCGACGGTCACCTACCAGGGGCGGACCTACCAGGCGCTGCAGGGACACACGGCCTACTCCGGTGCCGGCTGGACGCCCAACGCCAGCCCGACGCTATGGCGCGACATCGGCGCCGCGACCGGTGCGCCAGCGCCGGCACCGGCACCGTCGCCCTCACCCTCACCGTCGCCGTCGCCGTCGCCGACACCAAGTCCTTCATCGGGAAGTTGCGGCGCTGCCTGGTCCGCCGGCGCGACATATGCAAACGCGGGCACGCGCGTCACGCACGGTGGCCGCATCTTCCAGAACAAATGGTGGACCCAGGGCGACAACCCCGCGCAGTCCGGTGAGTGGGGCGTGTGGCAGGACATGGGGGCATGCTCGAGTGGTGGAGGCACTTCGGCGCCGGCACCGGCGCCTACGCCAACACCAACACCAACACCAACACCAACACCAACACCAGCGCCGGCACCGGCACCGGCACCGGCACCGGCACCAACGCCAACACCAACACCAGCACCAGCACCAACACCAACACCAACACCCGCACCCGCACCCGCACCAGCACCAGCACCAACACCGGCACCAACACCGGCACCGGCACCGGCACCGGCACCGGCACCAACGCCAGCTCCGGCGCCGGCACCAACACCGGCTCCAGGCCCTGTCACCGGAACAGGTCCGTCGTCCGGCAAGGAAGTGGGCGGCTACTTCGCGCAGTGGGGCATCTACGGGCGCAACTACCAGGTCAAGGACATCGCCAGCAGTGGCGCGGCCCAGCACCTGACGTTCGTCAACTATGCCTTCGGCAACCTCTACCCCAAGAACGGTGGCTACGAGTGCGACATCATCACCAAGGCCGAACCGAGCGATTCCAACAGCCCGCAAGCCGGTAGCGGTGGCGACGGCTGGGCCGACTACCAGAAGGGCTTTACCGCATCCGAGTCCATAGACGGTGTAGCCGATTCGTGGGGATTGGCCTGGGACGATCCGCGCACCGGCAAAGCCGGGCCGCTCAAGGGCAACTTCAACCAGTTCAAGAAGCTCAAGGCCAAGCATCCCGGGATGAAGGTGATGATCTCGCTGGGCGGCTGGACCTGGTCGCGGTGGTTCGCCAAGGCGGCGGCGACCGATGCGCTGCGCAAGCAACTGGCGAGCTCGTGCATCAATGTCTACATCAAGGGCAACCTGCCGTTCGACCAGGCCAGCAATGCCGGCGGCGACGCGGCCGCGGCCGGTGTCTTCGACGGCATCGACATCGACTGGGAGTTCCCGGGTGGTGGTGGAATGCCCTACAACGCGGTCGATCCCGACGACAAGCGCAACTACACGCTGTTGTTGGCGGAGTTCCGCAAGCAGCTCGATGCGATCGGCCAGCAGAACGGAAAGCACTACCTGCTGACCGTGGCGATCGGGTCGGGCGGCGACAAGATCGCCAACACCGAACCGGGCGAATACAGCAAGTCGCTCGACTGGATCAATGTCATGTCCTACGACTTCCACGGTGGTTGGGAGGCCACGGGGCCGACGGACTTCCAGTCCAACCTGCATCTCGATCCCGACAGCCCCAACGCGAAGGGCAACGGTGCAACGTTCAACGTCGACAGCGCGATCCAGGCGCTGCTGAAGGGCGGAGTGCCGCCTTCGAAGATCGTCGTCGGCATTCCGTTCTACGGCCGCGGCTGGACCGGCGTGGCGGCCGGGCCGAAAGGCGACGGGCTGTACCAACCGGCCAGCAAGCAGGCCCCGGGCAGCTACGAAGCGGGCATCGAGGACTACAAGATCCTCAAGAACGCACCGGGCATCGTGCGCGAACATCCGGTCAGCAAGCAGGCGTGGAAATACGACGGCACGACCTTCTGGTCGTACGACACGCCGGCCACCGTGCGCGAGAAGCTCGACTACGTGCGCCAGCACAACCTGCGCGGTGTCTTCAGCTGGGAGCTTGATGGTGACGCCGAAGGCGCGGAGCTGACCAAGGTGATGGGAGAGATCAACAAGTAGCCACGGCCATCGTCACCGGAGTCGACCATGCACGCTGCTCCTTCCCCCGCAGCCTCCCTTCGCCACAAAGCCGGCGGTTTCACCTTGCTGGAATTGCTGGTGGTCCTGCTGATCATCGCGCTGCTGGCGGGATACGTCGGGCCGAAGCTGTTCGGCGAGATCGGCAAGGCAAGGAGCAAGACCGCGGCGTCGCAGATGAAATCGATTGCCGACGCTCTGGACCGTTATCGACTGGACACGGGACGGTTTCCCACCAGCGAAGAGGGCCTGCAAGCCCTTTCGGACGATCCCGGCAATCTGCGCGGTTGGGCCGGGCCGTACATGAACAACGAGGTGCCGCCCGACCCCTGGGGCGCGCCGTACGTGTTCCGCACGCCCGGCGAGGGTGGAAAGGACTACGACCTGCTGACGCTGGGCGCCGACGGCAAGCCCGGCGGAACCGGCGAAGACGCCGACATCGTCGCCAAGTAGGGGCGACGACATGGCCCTGCGCAAGCCGCGTTTCGACCGCTCGCTGTTCACGCAGGAACTGATCGCACTGCTGGAGGCGGGCCTCAGCCTGATCGAGACGATGGAGACGCTGCGCGACAAGAGCGGCGAGGGCGTCAACCGGAGCGTGCTGGCCGGCATCGTCGACGCGCTGTGCGAGGGACTGCCGCTGTCGAAGGCGCTGGAACGCCAGCCCGATTCGTTTCCCGCGCTGTACGTGGCGACGGTCGCTTCGGCCGAGCGCACGGGACATCTCGCCGAAGCGCTCAAGCGCTACCACCACTACGATGCCAGGCTGGCGGTGGTGCGGAAGAAAGTGGTCTCGTCGATGGTGTACCCGATGGTCGTGATCGCGACCGGGGCGATGATCATCCTGTTCCTGGCGTTCTACGTGGTGCCGAAGTTCAGCCAGGTCTATGCATCGATGAAGGACCTGCCGGCGGCCGCGCGATTGATGCTGTGGTGGGGCGATACGGTGCACGCCCACGGCGTCGTGCTGTTTGCCGCGATGGTGACCGCACTGGTGCTGGCGGTGCTGTCGCTTCGCAGTGCGCAGGTACGGGCTAAGTTGATCGGGCTTGTCTGGGCCTTGCCGCGCATGGACCAGTACCAGCGCCTGTTCGCGCTGACCCGCTTCTACCGGACCCTCGGATTGCTGCTCTCCGGTGGCATGTCGGTGGTGGCGTCGCTGGAGCTGTCGTCGCAGCTGTTGCCGTCGCGGATGCAGCCGTCGCTGTCGCAGGCACTGGGCGACATCAGCGCCGGCAAGGCCCTGTCGACCGCGCTGCCTGCCGCACAGCTGACGACGCCGGTGGCCGAGCGCCTGATACGGGTCGGCGAGCAGAGCGGTGAGGTCGCGGCCATGGTGACGCGCTCGGCCGAGTTCTGCGATGACGAACTGGACCGTGCCATCGACACACTGATGCGGATGGTGGAACCGGTGCTGATGCTGGTGGTCGGCGCCATCGTCGGCACGATCGTGTTCCTGCTGTACATGCCGATATTCCAGCTGGCTGGAAGCGTGGGGTAGGGCAATGACGACCATCTCCAACGAGCGGCAGGAGCGCGACGCAGGACAGGCCATTGCCTGGGGGGGCGACGGCTCGTTGCAGGTGCGTATGTGGAACGAGGCCGGGCAGGATCCGGATCAGTACCTGCAGCGGGTCGGTCGTCTCACCGGCCTGCAGGGCCTGGACGCGGGAGAGCTGGACGCCCTCACGCCCTGCTTCGACGTGCTGCCGTTCGCCGAGGCCATGCCGCGCAACTGCCTGCTGGCGCGCGATGCCGACGGGCTTGCGTTGCTGGTCCTGGCCGATCCGTTCGATCCACGCCAGCGTTCGTGGGCCATGCAGCGGGTGCGCGTGCCGTTCCGCTTCGGTTTCTGCGTACCCGGCGTTCTGCTGGCCTACATGGCCACGCACGAGGTCGAGCACCAGGCGATGGGCCAGGTCGACATGGGCCACGCGCAGGCCGCCGGCAGCGACGGGATGAAGATCACGCTGGCCACGCTGGCCGCCGACGTCCACCCGGTGATCCGCCTGGTCAATTCGTCGCTGTACGACGCGCTCAAGGCAAGGGCGTCGGACATCCATGTCGAAAGCACGGCCTCGGGCCTGGTGGTCAAGTACCGGATCGACGGCGTGCTGCTGGCTGCCGGTTCCGCCGCCGGCAGCGATGTCGCCGAGCAGGTGCTGTCGCGCTTGAAGGTGATGGCCGACCTGGACATCGGCGAGCGCAGGATCCCGCAGGACGGGCGGTTCCGCGCCATCATCAACCAGCGCGACATCGACTTCCGCGTCTCGATCATGCCGTCGATCCACGGCGAGGACGCGGTGCTGCGCGTGCTCGACAAGCAACGCGGGCAACGCGACGCCGCGCCATTGCGGCTGGACGCGATCGGGCACGAGGCCGACGTAGTCAGCGCGATCCGCGCCATCGCCCATGAGCCTTATGGCCTGATCCTGGTCACCGGGCCGACCGGTTCGGGCAAGTCGACGACGCTCTATGCGACCTTGTCGGAGATCAACACGGGCGAGGAAAAGATCATCACGATCGAAGACCCGGTGGAATACGAACTGCCCGGGGTGCTGCAGATTCCCATCAACGACAAGAAGGGCCTGACGTTCGCGCGAGGCCTGCGTTCGATCCTTCGCCACGACCCCGACAAGATCCTGGTCGGCGAGATCCGTGACGGCGAGACCGCCGGTATCGCCGTGCAGGCGGCCCTGACCGGTCACCTGGTGCTGACTTCGGTGCATGCCAACAGTGTGTTCGCGGTGCTGGACCGTTTCCTGCACATGGGCGTGGACATGCACAGCTTCGTCGCGTCGATGCTCGGCGCGGTGGCGCAGCGGCTGATGCGGCTCAATTGCCCACATTGCCTGTGCGAGGCGCCGCCGGACGAGGCCCTGCTGCAGGCCTCGGCGCTGAGGCCCTCACTGGTCCGCGACTGGCGATGGCGCAAAGGCGCAGGCTGCGATGCGTGTCGCAGGACCGGCTATCTCGGCCGGCAACCTGTCGCCGAGGTGCTGCGTTTCAACGATGCGATCCGGCAATGCTTCATGGAACGCCGGCCATTGCAGGAGCTCCGGCAGGCCGCGCACGAGAGCGGCTTCGTGCCCATCCGCCAGGTTGCCCTGCGCGCAGTGGCCGACGGCCGCACAACCTTGGCGGAGGTGAACCGTGTCACGCTGGTGGAGTAGGGCACGCGCATTGCCGGCGAGGGTCGCCGGCCAGCTTTCGGCGATGGCGTCTTCGGTGGAGGCGGTATGGATCCGCCGAATGCTGTGGATCGATGACGAATGCGTTTGCCTGCGCGCGGCGGCCGGTCATGCGCCGGTGAAGGTTGCCTTGACCACGAGCTGTGATGTTGCGGCGGCCCTGGCGGCAGTCGAAACGCTGCTTGGGAGGGCATTTCCCGCGCCACGCGGGCGTGGCTTGCATCGCGTCGAGGTGGTGGTTTCAGGTCGGTTCGCCTGTTACATCGTCCTGCCCTGGGCGGCGCTGCCGCGACCGGCCGACTGGCTGGCCGCGGCGCGGACGAAGTTCGCGCTCGACGGCCTCGGTGCGCCGGAGTCGTGGCGGTTCAGCATCGAAGACGGCCCATGGGGCGCTCGCGCATGGCTGCGGCCGCCCCGGAAGCGCTGTGTGCAGGAATCGCCCGGCTGTGCAAGGAGCACAAGCTGCGCCTGGGCCGGATCGAGCCGGGCTTCATGCGTGACGTGTCCCTTCATCGGGCGCGGATCGAGGATGGTTCGATCGCGATCATCCAGATCGAGGAGCGCGCCGGCCGTAGTTCGGTCGCCCATGTCGGCTTCCGCGATCAGCAGCAGTGGACGGGCTATGTCGCGCTGCCGGCGGTCGCGCAGATCGGCCCCGTGCTACGCGACGCAGCGCTTCTTTGTCGTGCCGCGCCGCTGCAGCGTACCTATCTGATCGCGCCGGCACGGATGCAGGCGGCGCTGGCCGGCCTGGCCGACGCGCACTGGTTGCCTTCGCATGCCGGGGACATGCCATGAAGGTCCAGCGCTTCGACCTGCACCAGACCCATCGCGCGGGTCAGGCAGCGCTCACGGCCAGCCTTGTGTTGGCGGTTGCGATGCTGGTGGCCGCGGTCCAGTACCTGGACGCGCTGCGTGGTCGCGGTCATGCACTCGATGCGCGTGAAGCCGCGATCAGGCGCAGCGAGGACGCCCGTCGCGTCATTGGCAATGCGCACCGCGGCGCCGCCGACGCACGCGCGCTCGAACTGATGGCCAAGCAGCGGTACGCAATGGAACCGGCGCGCGACCTGATGGAACGTGGCTGGAATCCGGGCATCGCCCTGCTGTTGCTGGACCTGGCCACCGACACGCGCCAGATCGACATGGTGTTCGAATCCCGGTCGGCGCAGGAAGCGCTGGCCTACGTCGACTGGCTGGAAATGCAGGCCGCTGCCGAGCGCGTGCTGGTGAAGCGGCAGACCGGCAAGCAGGGAGCGGCTGGCAGTGCGGTGGAGACACGCGTGCAGGTGATCTGGCGCACGTCGCCATCGGGGCGGCAATGAAACGCATCGAATGGGAACTGCGTCGTGCATCGTGGCGGCTGGGCAATCTCGGTCGACTGGCCGTCGTTGTGCTGGTCATTGCAGGGGTCATTGCCTGGGTCGAAGTACGGCCGTTACAGGTGGATCTGGCCAAACGCGGGGAGCAGTTGGACGCGCGCACCGTCGCCATGGCCCATGCGCCGCCGCCGCTGCCGGAAGCGGCACTCGACAAGGCCAGTGCCGACCAGCGCTTCTCGGTGTTCCTGCACAGCTTCCATGCCATCGCCGCCCGTCATGGCCTCGTCATTCCCAGTGCCGTCTACCAGGCCGAGCCGTCCGATGGCACTCGTCTGCGTCGTTACCTGGTGGAGGCATCCTTCAACAGCGACTATCGCCAGTTCCGTGCGTTCACCGCCGACCTGCGGCAACTTCCAGGGGTTCGCATCGAGCACCTGACGCTGTCGCGGCAAGACATCGGCCAGACGCAGCTTGCGATCCGGATCCAGTGTTCGTTGCTGGTGGAGGTTGTGTCGTGAAGCGTGCCCGCCAGTGGCGGCCAGGGGTGAAGCGTGCTGCGCCCTGGCTGGGGCTCGCTGCAGTGGTCCTTGGCGCGGTGGGAATCGTTGACCGTTGGGACCGCGCGGAGATGGTGCAGCCAGGTGCGTCGCCCGCGCCCGTGAAGCCGGCAGCGCGGCGGCCCGGCGCGGCTGCAGTGCCGCCTCCGCCCATGCAGGTCGATCCGGCGCAATTCGTCGATCTCTTCCCCCATCAGGACTGGGCGCCACCACCGCCACCGCCCCCGCAGGTGACGGACGCACTGCCAACGCCCACGCAACCTCCACCGTTGCCGTTCGCGATCGGTGCGTTGTGGCTGGACAACAGCGGTGGGTTCTACGCGGTCCTTACCGCCCAGGGTCGGGAGTTCCCCGTGTGTGTTGCGTGCCGTCAGTCGGGCTTCTACCGCGAAGGCGACGTCCTGTTGGGCTCGTACCGGATCGACAAAGTGACGAGTCAGGAAGTCCGGTTCGTTTACCTGCCGATGAAGCGCCTGCAGCAGATGTCGTTGGGGGGATGACATGCGAGCCGTCTGGTCCCTCGTTGCATCCGCCGCGCTGGCATTGTTGACCAGTTGCGCCAGCGACATGCGCCACGAGCAGATGGATTCGATGCTCGCGAAGCAGACGCCGGAAACGTCATTGCCGTGGCTTGCGGAACAATCGGCGGCGCATCCCGATGACCTGGCGTTGCGCAGCAGGTACCTGCAGGTCAGGCGGGACGTGGTCAACGAGCACCTGCGCAAGGCAGTAGCCGCATACGAGGCCGGCGACCCGGTGCAGGCCAGGGAGTGGGTCGGCAAGGCCATCGCGATCGCCCCGGACGAACAGCCCCCGCGCGCGATGATGGAGTGGATCGATCGCCAGGCGCAGATCGACTCGAAGCTCAAGTACGCCGAATCGGTGATGACCCAACGCCCGCAGGAGGCGCTTGCAATCGCCAGCGAGGTGCTGTCCAGGCAACCGGGCAATCTGCAGGCCGGACGTCTGCGCGACGCCCTCCAGGCGCCCGATGGCGGCAAGTCCGGACCCGTGCTGACGCGCGATCTCGACCGTCCGATCACCGTGCAGTTCCGCGACCAGCCGCTGATCAGCATCTTCGAGTTGATGTCGAACATCACCGGGCTGAACTTCACCTTCGATCGCGAAGTCGTATCGACCGCGCCTACCACCATCTATGCCACCAATACCCCGATCAAGCAGGTGCTGTCGCTGGTCCTTCAGTCCAACCAGCTGGCCAGCAAGGTCGTCAGTGGCAACGCACTGCTCATCTATCCGCGCCGGCCGGACAAGGAGATGGAGTACCGCGACCTCACGGTGCGCACCTTCTATCTCCAGAACGCCCAGGCGCCGCAGGTGCTCGCCGCGCTCAAGCAGATGGTCAAGACCCGCGATGTGGTGCTGGACGAACGCACCAACGCGATCATCATGCGCGACTCCGAAGAGGCCATCGGCGTGGCCGAGCGCCTGATCGCGGCGATGGACGTGACACCGGCCGAGGTCGTGCTGGAGGCCGAGGTGCTGGAAGTATCGGCGACCGATCTGCTGCAGTTCGGGTTGCTGTATCCGGATCGCATCGAGTTCACCGCGAGCCCCGCGGCCGGCAGCGACATTCCCGGGCGGAACACGCCGGGACTGCTGACCCTGGAGGAGCTCAGGAGCCTCAACAGCGGTGACATCCTGGTGCGGCTGGGCGCGCCTTCGCTTGCCCTGGACATGCTGCAGCGCGAAGGCAGGACCAACACGCTGGCCAATCCGCGCATCCGCGTGCGCAACCGCGAGAAGGCCAAGGTGCTGATCGGCGATCGCCTGCCGGTGGTGACGACCACGCTGTCGGACAACTTCAGCACCGAGAGCATCAACTACCAGGATGTCGGCCTGTCACTGGAAGCCGAACCGATCATCAGCAGCAACGATGAAGTCCAGGTCAAGTTGCGGCTGGAGGTGTCGAGCGTCACCGATACGATCACCACCAGCACCGGGCTGGTGGCCTACCAGATCGGCACGCGCACGGCCGAAACGGTGATGAGCGTGCGCAACAACCAGACGCAGGCGCTGGCCGGCCTCCTGCAGCGCAACGAGCAGGCCGGCGGCACCGGCATCCCCGGCCTGAGCCGCATCCCCATCCTCGACCGCATCTTCGGCACGCGCGGCAGCGACAAGCGGCGGACCGAACTGATCCTGCTGCTCACGCCGCACATCGTGCGCAACCAGGGCGTTCCGGTCGACAGCATCACCGACTTCTATTCCGGCACCGAGACGCACCTGGTCACGCAGCGCGACGGTGCGGCAGCCACTGCACCAGCCCCGGCGACGATGCAGGGGGGCGCGACGCCTTCGCCGGGGCAGAAAGGCGCTGCAGCCGCGCCACCGCCTGGTGCAACGCCAGCGGCGCAATCGCCACCTCCGTCGCCGCCTCCGTCGCCACCGCAGGGCAGGCGCAGATGAGCCTGCCCATGGCACCTCGCGGATTCACCTTGATCGAGCTGCTGGTCACGCTCGCGATCATGGCGACGTTGGCCATGGTGGCGTTGCCGCTGACCCAGGTCGCGGCGCAGCGCTCGCGCGAAGACGAACTGCGGCGTGCGCTGTGGCAGATCCGCGATGCCATCGACGCGTACAAGGCGGCGACCGACGAGGGCAGGGTCGACAAATCGGTCGACGACAGTGGCTACCCGCCGACACTCGACGTGCTGGTGGAAGGCGCGGTCGACAAGGGCAGCGCCGGCGGCGCGCGGATCTACTTCCTCAGGCGCATTCCGCGTGATCCGACCTGCGATTGCCCCAGTCGCGGCGATGCCCAGACCTGGGGCCTGCGCAGCTACGCCAGTCCACCGGACTCGCCCGGCGAGGGGCTCGATGTCTACGACGTGTACTCACGGTCGGAGGGCGCCGCGCTGGATGGCACGGCGTATCGCACGTGGTGAGGCGCGCCACCGAGCGACAGGGATTCACCCTGATCGAGCTTCTGGTGGTGCTGGCCATCATGGGCGCGCTGTTGACGCTGGTGGTGCCGCGCTACTTCGAGCAGGCCGACCGGGCCAAGGAGACGGTGCTGCGCGAGAACCTGACCGTGATGAGGGTATCGATCGATCACTTCCACGCCGACCGCGGTCGCTACCCGCAGACGCTGCAGGAACTGGTCGAGGGCCGATACCTGCGCGAGGTCCCCACCGATACCCTCACCGGCAGCCGCACCACCTGGACGCTGGTGGCGCCGGCGGACGGCGAGGCCGGCATCTACGACGTGCGCAGCGGCGCCCGGGGCAAGGGCAAGGATGGCACCGACTACAGCACCTGGTAGGCCGCAGCGCGGCTTTGGCATCCTCGCCGCGCTGCTGTGCGTGGCGTTGATCGGCATCTACCTGATGGAAGTGGGCACCCTGTGGAGCCTGCAGGTGCAGCGGACGAAGGAAGCACAGCTGCTGCGCCACGGCGATGCGATCCGCGAGGCCATCCGCAGCTATGCGATGGCCGACGGGGGCGGCGGCTATCCGACTCGCCTGGAGGACCTGCTGGTGGATCCGCGCGTGCCTTATCCGCGCCATCACCTGCGCGCGCTTTACCCCGATCCCATGACCGGCGGCGACTGGCTGCTGATCACCGGCCCGGAAGGCGAGATCTACGGCGTCAACAGTTCGGCCACGGGCGTGCCGTTGAAGCAGCAGGGATTTCCGCCGCAGGACGCCAGCTTCGCGATGAAGTCCAGCTACCAGGAATGGAAGTTCACCCACTATCCCTCGTCCGGACGGATGCGGCGATGAGATCACTCGCTTCCTGGAGGCCCACACATGCTTTCCGCTGACTGGACCTCTTGGCTGCGCGAGAACCTCGAGCGCGGCTGCACGCCCGACTCACTGGTGCAGGCGATGATCGCCAAATGCATCGACGGTGACGAAGCCGCCCAGGCGGTGGCGCAGGCACTGACGGAGATTGGGATAGCCCGGACCTCGACAGCCCCATGCTGGCCCGATCGATTCGCCCTCCGCCTGGCCAACCGGGCCACGATCGGCGGACGCCTGATGCGCGTGATTGCCCGCCTCGAACGGCCTGCCGCCGTGTTGCTGGACAACGTGCTGTCGGCGCGGGAGTGCGATTACCTCATCGCGCAGTCGAAGAAGCAGATGCGGCCGTCGACGGTGGTGTCCCCCGACACCGGCGAGATGGCGCAGATCGAAGCGCGCAGCAGCGAGGGGGCCTGTTTCGTCCGCGGCCACGACGAGACCATCGCCGGCATCGAGGCGCGCCTGGCCGAGCTGATGCAGGTCCCGGTCGACCATGGCGAAGGCCTGCAGGTACTGCGCTACCGGACCGGCGGCGAGTACCGGCCGCACTACGACTACTTCCCGCCGGAGCAGGCCGGCAGCGCTCGCCACCTGGCGCGCGGCGGGCAGCGGACGGCCTCGTTGATCCTCTACCTCAACAGCCCCGAGGCGGGTGGCGAAACGATCTTCCCCCTGGCGGGCGCCGCTTTCGTTCCGCGTTGCGGCAGCGCGCTGTACTTCGCCTACTGCGATGGCCAGGGGCGGCTGGACACCACCAGCCTGCACGGTGGCGCGCCGGTGGCGGGCGGCGAGAAGTGGATCGCGACCAAGTGGGTGCGGCAGCATCCCTACGGGTGACCCGGACGGTCGGTACCCGCGTCACCTCGGCGGCGGGGTGGTCCAGCGACCGGCCGGCGGGACCGGCATTGACGCGGATTCAACAAACAAGTCCCTAGGCTGAGTGGATCGCCTTCACCGACCACGGAGCAAGCCATGTCGTTGACTCTCACGATCGACTTCTCGGACGAGGACCTGGAGCGGTTCACCGGCCAGATCGAAGCTGCCAAAAAGGACGCGGAAGGCAAGAGCAACGAGGAGATCGTGGCGGCCGCCACCGTGCTGCTGGAAAAGGCACAGCAGGGCAATCCGCCGATCTTCGTGAAGCAGCGCCTGCCGGCCCTGGGCACGCTGATCGCGATGCTGCGCGACGAGGCCTGGGCGCTGTCCGACGAGGATTCGCTCCGGGTGCGTGCCGCCCTCAATTACCTGGCAGCGCCGATCGACATCATTCCCGACGACATTCCGGTGTTCGGCTTCCTCGACGACGCGGTGATGATCGAACTGTGCGCGCGCAAGCTGTCGCACGAGATCGAGGCCTATGACGACTTCTGCGAGTTCCGCGAGCGCGAAGCCGAGCGGCGCGGCCTGCAGCCCGAAACCGTCGGCCGTGCCGACTGGCTGCAGGGCCGTCGCGACGAACTCCAGGAACGCATGCACCGCCGCCGCGGGCGCGAGTCCGGCCGGGGCTTCGGCCAGGGCTACGGCTCCAGCAGCGGCTACGGCAGCCCGGTCAGCCGCTACACGGACAACAGCTGGCGGCCCGGTCCGTTCAAGTTCCGCTGACGAGTGTCGGTGAGCACGCGGGGCAGGGGGCGGGCCCGGTGGGACCCGGCTGCCCCTGCGCCCGGGAGATGCCGGGCTGCTACAATTTGCGGTTCCTTTGACCGCACCGCACGGACATGATCGAACTCAATCCCGTCCGCCAGCGAATCGCCGACCTCACCGGTCGGCTGGATTCGCTCAGGGGGTATCTTTGACTACGACAGCAAAGTCGAACGTCTCGAAGAAGTAAACCGCGAACTCGAAAGCCCCGATATCTGGAACGACTCCGAGCGTGCCCAGGGCCTGGGCCGTGAGCGCTCCTCCCTGGAAAAGGTCGTCGATGGCATCCGCAACCTCACCGACGGTCTCGTCGGCGCGGGCGAGCTGCTGGAACTGGCCGAAATGGAAGACGACGAGGGCACCGCGCTGGCGGTGGTCGACGACGTCGAGCGCTACGCCAAGGAAGTCGAGAAGCTCGAGTTCCGCCGCATGTTCTCCGGCAAGATGGACGCGGCCAACGCCTTCGTCGACATCCAGGCCGGCGCCGGTGGCACCGAGGCCCAGGACTGGGCCGAGATCCTGCTGCGCATGTACCTGCGCTGGTGCGAATCGCGCGGCTGGAAGACCGAGCTGATGGAAGTCAGCGGTGGCGACGTCGCCGGCATCAAGTCGGCCACGCTGCGCGTCGAAGGCGATTTCGCCTACGGCTGGCTCAAGACCGAAACCGGCGTGCACCGCCTGGTGCGCAAGTCGCCGTTCGACTCCGACAACCGCCGCCACACCAGCTTCACCTCTGTGTTCGTGTCGCCGGAAGTCGATGACAACATCGACATCGACATCAATCCGGCCGACCTGAAGACCGACGTCTACCGTTCGTCCGGCGCCGGCGGCCAGCACGTCAACAAGACCGAATCGGCGGTGCGAATCACGCACGTGCCGACCGGCATTGTCGTGGCCTGCCAGACCGGCCGCAGCCAGCACCAGAATCGCGACAACGCGATGAAGATGCTGGCCGCAAAGCTCTATGAGCTCGAGATCCAGAAGCGCAACGCCGAACGCGATGCAGTCGAGGCGACCAAGTCCGACATCGGCTGGGGCAGCCAGATCCGCAATTACGTGCTCGACCAGAGCCGCATCAAGGACCTGCGCACCGGCATCGAGCGCAGCGACACGCAGAAGGTCCTCGACGGCGACCTCGACGAGTTCGTCGAAGCCAGCCTGAAATCGGGCCTGGAAGCGGGCTCCAAGCGCGCCGACGCCGTCTGATCTACATTTCCACCTCCCAGCAAGATCAAAAACCCATGACCGACCAGCCCACGCCCCAGACGCACACCGACGGCACCGCGCCGGACGAGAACCGGCTCATCGCCGAGCGTCGCGCCAAACTCACGGCGCTGCGCGGGCAGGGCATCGCGTTCCCCAATGACTTCCGCCGCGCCGACTTTGTCGGCGACCTGCAGGACGCCTACGCCGACGCTGAGCAGTGGACGGCCGAGGCGCTGGACGGCAAGCGCCACCGCGTGGCCATCGCCGGTCGCGTGCTGCTCAAGCGCGACATGGGCAAGGCGGGTTTCGCGCAGATCCAGGACGAATCCGGGCGTCTGCAGCTGTGGCTGAAGAAGGACCTGCTGGGCGACGCCTACGAGGTGTTCAAGGAATTGGACCTGGGCGACATCGTCTCCGCCGAGGGCGAGCTCACCCGTACCCGTACCGGCGAGCTGTCGCTCAAGGCCGAAAGCCTGCGCCTGCTGACCAAGGCGCTGCGCCCGTTGCCGGACAAGTTCCACGGCATGGCGGACGTCGAGCAGCGTTACCGCCAGCGCTATGTCGACCTGATCGTGACGCCCGAGGCGCGCGACGTCTTCGTCAAGCGCTCCAAGATCATCCGCGCCATGCGCGCCTGGCTCGACGCCCGACGCTTCCTCGAGGTCGAGACGCCGATGATGCATTACATCCCCGGCGGCGCCGCGGCCAAGCCCTTCGTCACGCACCACAACGCGCTCGACCTGGAGCTCTACCTGCGCGTGGCGCCGGAGCTGTACCTCAAGCGCCTGGTCGTCGGTGGCCTGGAGCGCGTCTACGAGATCAACCGCAACTTCCGCAACGAGGGCGTGTCGACCCGGCACAACCCCGAGTTCACCATGCTCGAGCTGTACGAGGCCTACGCCACCTACACCGAGATCATGGACCTGACGGAAGGCGTGATCCGCGACGTCGCCCAGGGCGTGCTGGGCACCACGAAGCTCCACTGGGAAGGTCACGACATCGACGTCGGCCCGGCCTTCCGCCGCTGGTCGATGACCGATGCCGTGCTCGAGCACAACCCGGAGATCGCCCGCGAGGACCTGCGCGACGTCGCGAAGATGCGTGCGCATTGCGCCCGCCTGGGCATCGCGACCAAGCCGGGCAACGGCTGGGGCAAGCTGCTGCTGGACATCTTCGAGAAGACCGTCGAGCACACCCTGGTGCAGCCGACCTTCATCATCGACCACCCGGTCGAGGTCAGCCCGCTGGCCCGCGCCAGCGACCGCGACCCGGAGCTGACCGACCGCTTCGAGCTGTTCATCAACGGCAAGGAGCTGGCCAACGGCTTCTCCGAGCTCAACGACCCCGAGGACCAGGCCGAGCGCTTCCGCGCCCAGGTCGAGGCCAAGGAGGGCGGTGACGACGAGGCCATGCACTTCGACGCCGACTACATCCGCGCCCTGGAGGTGGGCCTGCCGCCCACCGGCGGCCTGGGCATCGGCATCGACCGCCTGGTGATGCTGATGACCGGCTCGACGTCGATCCGCGACGTCCTGCTGTTCCCGTACATGCGTCCCGAGACGGGCGGCTGAGCCTGAACCGACAGCATCGGCTTGGACGACCGTTGCCACGAACCCTGCGGACGAGCGCGCCGCGGGGTATCCTCGGTACCGAGGCCACCACAGGGGGTGGCGGCTCTAATGGATGTCCGGTGTGAACGTCGTCATCGTTGATGATCAAACCTCTGCGCGCACCATGCTGCGCCACATCATTGAAGACATATCGTCCGAACTGAGGGTTTCGGACTTCGGCGATCCCGAGGCGGCGCTGGGATGGTGCGAGAGCAACCAGCCCGACCTGTTGCTGCTGGACTACCGCATGCCGGCGCTGGATGGACTGGAGTTCGCCAGGCGTTTCCGTCGCCTGCCGATGCACCGCGACATCCCGATCATCCTGGTGACCGTGGTCGGCGACGAGCCGGTGCGACAGGCCGCGCTGGAAGCGGGCGTCATCGATTTCCTGGTCAAGCCGGTACGCCCGCGCGAACTGCGCGCCCGTTGCCGCAACTTGTTGCAGCTGCGCCAGCAGTCGGAGAACGTGAAGCAGCGTGCGCTGTCGCTGGAACAGCGCCTGCTGTCGAGCATGCACGAGGTCGAGGAGCGCGAGCGCGAGACGCTGTCGCGACTGGCCCGCGCGATCGAGTACCGCGATGCCGGCACCAGTGCCTACCTGGAGCGCATGGCCCATGTCGCCGGCCTGATCGCCGAGCAGCTGGGCATGTTCGAGGACGAGGTGCGCGTCATCGAAATGGCCGCGCCGCTGCACGACATCGGCAAGATCGCCATCCCCGATGCGGTGCTGATGAAATCCGGCCCGCTGACCGAGGACGAGACCGCGGTCATGCGCCGCCACCCGCGCATCGGCTACGAGCTGCTCAGCGGCAGCCAGAACCGCTTCATCCAGGCCGGCGCGCTGATCGCCCTGCGTCATCACGAACGTTACGACGGCAGCGGCTACCCTGACGGCCTGGTGGGCGAGGAAATTCCGTTGGAAGCCAGGATAGTGGCGGTCGCGGATGTCTTCGATGCGCTGATCTCGCCACGACCGTACAAGAAGGCCTGGGACGCGGATGCGGCACTTGGCTACCTGTACGCGCAGCGGGGACGCTTGTTCGATCCGCGCTGCGTCGACGCCCTGATCCGCTCGCGCGAGCGGCTCGAGGATATCTGCAACCGCTATTCAACGGTTTCCGCGCGCCCCGGCATGGAGTAGCCATGGTTCTGGTCCTGAACAAGCTGAAGACGCGCCTGGCCGCACGGCCGGACAGCGAACACGCCCAGGACCTGGTCCGCATCGTCATCACGGCGCTGTTCTCGACGTACCTGGGCTGGCGTTTCCTGCACCTGGACGGCGCCGACAACACCCTGCCGCTGACGTGGATGATCCTGCTCGGCGAGCTGCTGGTGGCGCTGGGCCTGCTGGCCGCGATCCTGGTATCACCCGGCGTTTCGCACGTGCGGCGCTGGATCGGCATGCTCACCGACTACTCGGCGATGGGCGCGATCATGTGCATCCAGGGCGAGCCCGCCGCGCCGCTGTATGCCGTGTACCTGTGGGTGACGATCGGCAACGGCATGCGCTATGGCAGCCGTTACCTGCGCATCGCCACGGCGCTGGCCACCGCCTCGTTCCTGGCGGTGATCCTGATCTCGCCGTACTGGCGCAGCAATCCGTACCTGGCCTGGGGCCTGCTGCTGGGCCTGGGCGCGGTGCCGCTGTACTTCGATTCGCTGCTCAACGCCCTGACCCGGGCGGTCGATGACGCGCGCAAGGCCAACGAGGCCAAGAGCCGCTTCCTGGCCAACATGAGCCACGAGTTCCGCACGCCGCTCAACGGCCTGGCCGGCATGAGCGAGCTGCTCGCCACCACGCGCCTGGATGCCGAGCAGCGCGAGTGCCTGAGCACCATCCAGGCGTCCACCCGCAGCCTGCTGGCGCTGGTCGAGGACGTGCTCGACATCTCCGCGATCGAGGCCGGCAAGGTCAAGCTGGACCTGGTGGAGTTCATTCCGCAGGAACTGGTCGAAAGCATCGGCCTGATCCTGCAGCCGCAGGCGCGCGCCAAGGAGATCCGCTACGAAGCGGCGATCGCCGCCGACGTGCCCGGCAGCCTGTGCGGCGACGTCGTGCACCTGCGCCAGGTGCTGATCAACCTGGCCGGCAATGCCATCAAGTTCACCGACAAGGGCTCGGTCCGCCTTGAAGTGACCGTGGTCGACCAGGGCACGGACAAGGTGCGACTGCGCTTTGCCGTGATCGACACCGGCATCGGCGTGCCGCTGGCGATGCGCCAGCGCCTGTTCGAAGCGTTCGAGCAGGCCGACGTCAGCCTGGCCCGTCGCTATGGCGGCACCGGCCTGGGCACCACGATCGCCAAGGGCCTGACCGAGGCCATGGGCGGCAGCATCGGCTTCGAAAGCGTGGAGCAGCGTGGCAGCCGCTTCTGGGTGGAGCTGCCGTTCGAGCGGGTGGCCAATGACGCCGATGCCGCCGACGCCGCGCACGACGATTCGTTGCCGGGACGTGCGGAAAACGCCGGCTCGGCCAACGTCATTGCCTTCTCCGATCCGTTCCTGCGCCACCGCGCCCGCGTCCGCAGCCTGGGCATCCTGGTCGCCGACGACCACGTCGCCAACCGGATGGTGCTGCAACGCCTGCTGCAGAAGGCCGGCCACCGCGTCACCTGCGTCGATGGCGGCGGTGATGCGCTCGATGCGGTTTCCGGCTCCGATTACGACGCGGTCATCGCCGACCTGCACATGCCCGACGTCAGCGGCCTCGACCTGCTGCGCCAGCTGCGGGTGATGGAGGCCGGTGGCGGCCGCCGCACGCCGGTGCTGATCCTCAGCGCCGACGTCACTCCGGAATCGATCCGCGCCTGCGAACAGGCCGGCGCGCGCGCCTTCCTGGCCAAGCCGGTGTCGACGGTGCGGTTGCTCGACACCCTGGCCGACATCGCTGCCAACGCCCGCGTGGGCGCGCCGTTGGTGGCGCTGCGAAGCGAGCTGCCCATGGGTGACGGCACGTTCGACAGTTCGGTGCTGGACGAGCTCGGCGCCTTGGGCATGGGTGCAGGCTTCGAGCGCGAGTTCATCGCCCAGTGCCTGCGCGACGCCGACGGCTGCATGGTCGAGCTGCGCAAGGCCGGCGAGCAGGCCCACTGGGATGCCGCGCGCGAACAGGCGCATGCGCTCAAGGGCGTGGCCAGCAACCTTGGGCTGAACAAGCTGGCCGCCGTCAGCGGCGAGATCATGCGGCTGCCGGACTGGCAGCTGGCGCGCGAGTGGCAGGCCCGGCTCAACGGCCTGGGCGAGCGCATGGCGCAGGGCCGGGCCGCGCTCGACGCGCGCGAGCGGCAGCGGGCCTCCCGTGGAGAAGGCGAGCGCTAAGCGGATTTGAGGGAATGGATCCGGCCCGCCGGATTTCCCCTCCCGCGGGCGCTGGTTCCCCTGGTTTTTCACGTCTTGCCGGTACTTCCTGTCAGGCGGGCGCGAACCTGCCTGATGCTCCTGCGTTTCCCCGATCAGTCATTGCCTTGCGGCTTGCCTTGCCTTGCGGGCTTGTCCTGTCAGGCAGCCCCGTTCGCTGCACGACGTTCCTGCGCCCGCACCAATCGATCCATCGTCCGCAGCGACTTGTCGCCCAGCTGCAGCGCGGTGTCGACCCAGACTTCGGTGATGCGCATCATCTCGTCCAGCGTCACCGCCTGGGTCATCTGCCGCACCTGGTGCATCGCGGCGCGTGCATGCGGGATGCGACGGTTGGCGCGGATCACGTCCTCGACCGCCGCCACGCCTTCGCCGCGCGGCACCAGCACGTCGACCAGGCCCATCTTGTGCATTTCCTGGCTGCTGAACATGTTGCCTTCCAGCATCAGCTTCTCGGCCAGGTGCGGGGTGACGCGCTTGCACAGGAACGAATAGGCGCCCATGCCCGGGAACAGGTCGAACAGCACCTCCGGCAGGCCCATCAGCACATCTTCCTCGGCGACGATCGTGTGGCAGCTCAGCGCAGCTTCGAAACCACCGCCCAGTGCGTCACCCTGGAGCAGCGCGATGCTGTGCGCGCCTGCGCCGAGGCCGTCGTGGAAGGCATGCACGCCACGCACGCATTGGCGGGCATAGGTCAGCAGGCCGTCGCGGTCGCCGGCACGGATCAGGCGGCAGAACAGGTCCAGGTCGCCCCCCAGGTTGAAGGCATCGGCGTCGGAGGCCAGCACCACGTGGGTCAGGGTGTTGTTCTTGGCGGCGGCCGCGCGAAGGCGATCACCGAGGCCGTGCTGGTACTGGATGATGTCGTCCACCAGGTCCATCGAGAAGCAGGCACGGCGGCCCGGCACCGCGCCGGCATGCATGTGGCACCAGTAGACGCCGCGTTCGGTTTCCTCGACGACGCGAAGGTTGCGACCGGTTGCAGTGCGATGGAACGGATAAACAGCTGACATTGCGAATCCTCCGTGGATATAACCGTCCGGCCGGTCGCGCTGTTCGGGACGGCAATGCGATCAAGGGGGTGCGTCCGACCGCTCGATTCTATGCCTGTAAATGCAAACGCCCGCAAGGCCGTGGGGCCTTGCGGGCGTAATGGCGGGCAATGGCCGGGCCGGGGCCCGGCCCGGTTCAGTGGGCGGTCGGGCTTGCGGCAGGGCTCGCGGCCGGGCTGTCACGCAGCTCGCGGCGCAGGATCTTGCCGACATTGGTCTTTGGCAGCTCGGTTCGGAACTCGACGTAACGCGGGTGCTTGTAGCCGGTCAGGTGCTCGCGGGCGTGGCTCTTGACCTGCTCGGCGGTGAGGGACGGGTCCTTCTTGACGATGACCACCTTGACCGCCTCGCCCGACTTGTCGTCCGGGACGCCTACGGCAGCCACCTCCAAAACCCCAGGCATCATCGCGATCACGTCCTCGACCTCGTTCGGGTACACGTTGAAGCCCGAGACCAGGATCATGTCCTTCTTGCGGTCGACGATGAAGAAGAAGCCCCTGTCGTCCATCCGTGCCATGTCGCCGGTGTGCAGCCAGCCCTCGGCGTCGATGACCGCGGCGGTGTCCTCCGGCCGGCGCCAGTAGCCCTTCATGACCTGCGGGCCCTTGATGCACAGCTCGCCGACTTCGCCCATCGGCAGCGTCACGCCGTTCTCGTCCTTGACGCAGGCGTCGGTGGAGGAGATCGGCAGGCCGATCGAACCGTTGTAGTCCTTCAGGTCCATCGGGTTGATGCAGGCCGCCGGCGAGGTCTCGGTCAGGCCGTAGGCCTCGACCAGGGTCACGCCCGTCACCTGTTTCCAGCGCTCGGCGACCGAGCGCTGCACGGCCATGCCGCCGCCCAGGGTCAGGTGCAGCCTGGAGAAGTCGATCTGGTCGAAGCCCGGCGTGTTGAGCAGGCCGTTGAACAGCGTGTTGACGCCGGTGATGGCGGTGAACGGCACGCTCTTGAGCTCCTTGACGAAGCCCTTCATGTCGCGCGGGTTGGTGATCATGTAGTTCAGGCCGCCGAACTTCATGAAGACCAGGCCGTTCGCCGTCAACGCGAAGATGTGGTACAGCGGCAGCGCGGTGATGATCACCTCCTCGCCGTACTTGACGCCGGTGCCCACCCACATCGCCGCCTGCTGCATGTTGGCGACCAGGTTGCGATGGGTCAGCATCGCGCCCTTGGCCACGCCGGTGGTGCCGCCGGTGTACTGCAGGAAGGCGATGTCCTGCGGCGAGATCTCGACCTCGGGCAGGTTGTGGCGCTGGCCCAGGGCCAGTGCGTCACGGAAGCGGATCGAACCGGGCAGGTTGTACTCCGGCACCATCTTCTTGACGTACTTCAGGACGAAGTTCACCACCGCGCCCTTGAGGCCGAGCATGTCGCCCAGGCCGGTGGTGACGACCTGCTTGATCTGGGTGTCGGCGACCACTTCCTGCACGGTGTGGGCGAAGTTGTCGAGCACCAGGATCACGTTGGCGCCGGAGTCGACCAGCTGGTGGCGCAGCTCGCGCGCGGTGTACATCGGGTTGGTGTTGACCACCGTCAGGCCGGCACGCAGCACGCCGAACGTGGCAATCGGGTACTGCAGGCAGTTGGGCATCATGATCGCGACGCGATCGCCCTTCTTGAGCTTCAGCTCGCCCAGCAGGTAAGCGGCGAACTGCGCGCTGAGCTGGTCGATTTCGGCGTAGGTGAGGGTCTTGCCGAGGTTGGCGAAGGCCGGGCGGTCGCGATACTTCTCGATCGCGTTTTCCAGCACGGCGACGACGGACGGGAACTCGTCCACATCGATCTCGGCCGCAACCCCCTGCGGATACTGGGCCAGCCAAGGACGTTCAAAACTCATCGCGCGATCCCCTCTCCAATCGCAGTTGATAGCCTTCGGCGGCACATGTGTCGAATGCGCCGCCGTACGGTGCTTCCAGCGATTGGAGCATAGGCCCCCAAGGCTGGCAAGGCGCGTTCGGGCAACACGACAGTGCCCGCGACGGCGTGGCAGCATGGTCCGAGGGAACACCATGGGGCAGGGCATGCGGACGACGAACGCGTTTGTGCGGTGCAGCGTGACACTGATGCTTCTGGTCTTGTCGGCGTTCGGTTGCAGCCGCACGCCGCCGGAGCAACGCCTTCGACAGTCCGTGGAATCGTTGCAGCAGGGCATCGAACTACGCGATGCCTCGGTGCTCGACGCGATGCTCGCCGAGGATTTCATCGGCCCCGATGCGCTCGATCGCGACGGCGCGGGCAGGATCGCGCGGCTGATGTTCCTGCGCCATCGCCAGATCGGTGTGCAGCTGGGGCCGGTATCGGTGCAGCTTCAACCTGGCCATGCAACGGCGCGATTCACCGCGGCATTGACCGGCGGATCTGGCGAGGTGCTGCCCGACGCCGCTCAACTCTATGAGGTCGAGACCGGCTGGCGCGAGGAAGGCGGGGAGTGGCGGCTGACGAGTGCGACGTGGGTGCCGAAGCTGTAGCGCGACCCGTCATTCCCGCGAAGGCGGGAATCCATGGACGTTCGCGTCGGCGGTGAGAACCAACGTCCATGGATCCCCGCCTACGCGGGGATGACGTCCTGTTACGCCGGCTTCTTCGCCGCCAGCTGTCGCAGCACGTAATGCAGGATGCCGCCGTGGCGGAAGTACTCGACTTCCTTCGGCGTCAGCAGCAGCACGCGCACTTCGAAGCGCTTCTCGCTGCCGTCGGGGCGGCGTGCGGTCACGGTTGCGGTGCGGGCGCGGCCGTCATCGATGCCGGTCACGCTGATCTCCTCCGAACCGTCCAAGCCGTGCGTCCGCGCGTTCTCGCCATCCTTGAACTGCAGCGGCAGCACACCCATGCCGACCAGGTTGGAGCGGTGGATGCGTTCGAAGCTTTCGGCGATCACCGCCTTCACCCCGAGCAGGTTGGTGCCCTTGGCTGCCCAGTCGCGCGAGGAACCGGTGCCGTATTCCTTGCCGGCCATCACCACCAGCGGCACGCCCTCGGCCTTGTACTTCATCGCCGCGTCGTAAATCGACATCTTCTCCGGCGCCGCGCCACCCTTGGCGTAGTACAGCGTGTTGCCGCCTTCCTCGCCGCCGAGCATCAGGTTCTTGATGCGGATGTTGGCGAACGTGCCGCGGACCATGACGTCGTCGTTGCCGCGGCGGCTGCCGTAGCTGTTGAAGTCGACCGGCTGCACGCCGCGCGAGACCAGGAAGCGGCCCGCCGGCGAATCTTTCTTGATGTTGCCCGCCGGCGAGATGTGGTCGGTGGTGATCGAGTCGCCGAACAGGCCCATGATGCGGGCGCCGTGGACGTCGTTGATCGTGCCCACGGCCATGCTCATGCCGTCGAAGTAGGGCGGGTTCTTGATGTAGGTCGACGCGGCGTCCCAGGCGAACGACTCGCCTTCCGGCGAGGCGATCTGGTTCCAGCGCGAGTCGCCCTTGAACACGTCGGCGTAGTTCTGCGCGAACAGCTCCGGTCCGACCGTGGCGGCGATGACATCGCCGATTTCCTTGTTGCTCGGCCAGATGTCGCGCAGGTGCACGGCGCGGCCGTCCGGGGTGTGTCCGACCGGTTCGCGGGTGAGGTCGATGTCGACCGTGCCGGCGATGGCGTAGGCCACCACCAGCGGCGGCGAAGCCAGGTAGTTCATCTTCACTTCGGGGTGGACGCGGCCTTCGAAGTTGCGATTGCCTGACAGCACTGATGCCACGGCAAGATCGTTCTCGGCGATGCCGCGCGAGACTTCGTCCGGCAGCGGGCCGGAGTTGCCGATGCAGGTGGTGCAGCCATAGCCGACGACGAAGAAGCCGAGCTTCTCCAGGTCGTCGAGGACGCCGGCCTTCTTCAGGTAATCGGTGACCACCAGCGAGCCCGGTCCGAGCGAGGTCTTGACCCACGGCTTGGCCTTGAGGCCGAGCCTGGCCGCGTTGCGCGCGAGCAGGCCGGCGCCGAGCATCACGGCCGGGTTGGAGGTGTTGGTGCACGAAGTGATCGCGGCGATCACCACCGAGCCATCGCCCAGTTCCGCATCCTGGTCTTGAATATGGATCTTCGACTTCGGCCGTGCCGCCAGGTGCTCGGCCTGCGGCTGGTGGCCGCCCTCGGCATCCATGCGCCGCACGCTGCCGTTGACGCGGTGGGCGGTGAGGTCGCCGAGGTTCTCGGTGAAGTTGGACTTCATGTCGCTCAGCAGCACCCGGTCCTGCGGACGCTTGGGCCCTGCCAGCGACGGCTTGACGTCGGCGAGGTTGAGTTCGAGCGTGGCCGAGTAGTTTGCCTCGGCCTGGCCCGGCTCGTGCCACAGGCCCTGCGCCTTCGCGTAGGCCTCGACCAGCGCGACCTGCTCGTCGCTGCGGCCGGACAGGCGCAGGTAGGTCAGCGACTCGGCATCGATCGGGAAGATGCCGCAGGTCGCGCCGTACTCCGGTGCCATGTTGGCGATGGTGGCGCGGTCGGCCAACGGCAGGTGCGGCAGGCCTTCGCCGAAGAACTCGACGAACTTGCCGACCACGCCGAGCTTGCGCAGCATCTGGGTGACGGTGAGCACCAGGTCGGTGGCGGTGGTGCCTTCGGGCAGCTTGCCGGTGAGCTTGAAGCCGACCACCTGCGGAATCAGCATCGACGACGGCTGGCCGAGCATCGCCGCCTCGGCCTCGATGCCGCCCACGCCCCAGCCGAGCACGCCGATGCCGTTGATCATCGTGGTGTGGCTGTCGGTGCCAAACACGGTGTCGGGGAAGGCGAGCAGTTCGCCATCGACCTCGCGTTCGACCACCACGCGCGCCAGGTTCTCCAGGTTCACCTGGTGGACGATGCCGGTGTTGGGCGGCACCACCTTGAAGTTGTGGAAGGCCTTCTGGCCCCAGCGCAGGAAGCTGTAACGCTCCATGTTGCGCTCGAACTCGATCTTGCCATTGAGGTCCAGCGCATCGGCGCGGCCGAACACGTCGACCTGCACCGAGTGGTCGATGACCAGTTCCGACGGGATCAGCGGATTGATCTGGCCTGCGTTGCCGCCGAGCTTGCTGACCGCATCGCGCATCGCCGCCAGGTCGACCACGCACGGCACGCCGGTGAAGTCCTGCAGCACCACGCGCGCCGGCATGAAGGCGATCTCGGTATCGGGCTCCTTGCTGGCGTCCCACTTCGCCACGGCCTCGATGTGCTCCTTGCCGACCGTGATGCCGCCGTCTTCATGGCGCAACAGGTTCTCCAGCAGGATCTTCATCGAGTAGGGCAGTTTGCGGATGTCGAACTTCTCACCCAGGGCCGGCAGGCTGTTGTAGGTAAGGATGCGGCCGTTGACGACAAGCTGGCGGCGGGTGGAGAAGGAGTCGTGGGACATGGGGGAAAGCTCCTTGGCGTGCTGTGACTGGCGTGCTGAGGCTGAATGGAGATTCTGGCTCGGAGACCGCTCGATTATCCGCTGCTCGCGTTAAGGCGGGCGGACGACGGTCCGGATCCTGAATACGCGGGCCCCATTGTGCGCTTGCCAAGGGGCGCGCGATTGAGTATGGGCGGGAAGGTATGTATCATTCATGCATACCTGATCTGTCCGAGCAGGTCCGTCCGAGGAGGTGCGCCGTGGAAGCCATTGTTGCCGAACGAGGCCAGATCACCCTGCCCAAGGCCGTGCGCGATGCGCTCGGACTGACCAAGGGCACCCACCTCAAGGTGGAGCTCGAGGGCGGTCGCATCATCCTGCGCAAGAACGTGGACGACGCCATCTCGCGCGCCCGCGGCCGCTTCAAGCTGCCCGAAGGCGTGACCACCGACGACATCATGCGCGAGCTGCGCGGACGCGCACCGGGCGATCCGGTGGACGTCTGACGCATGACGCCTGCCGGCAACACCATCGCCATCGACACGTCCGTGCTGATCGACCTGCTCGGCGAAGACGCGAGCATGGCCGATGCCGCCGAACAATGCGTTCGCGACGCATTGGCGCAAGGGCCGGTGGTGCTCTGCGACGTCGTGGTCAGCGAGATCACCGCCGGCCTGGGCCACGGCACCGACATCATGGACGTGGTCGAGGAGATGGGGATGCGTTACCTCCCGGTGGAACGCCGTTCGGCGATCCGCGCAGGCGAGATGCAGCGCCGCTTCAACCAGCGCCGGGCCACGGGGCAGGGCGGCCAGATTTCCCCGCGCACCGTGCCGGACTTCATTGTGGGCGCCCACGCATTGCTGCAGTGCGCCGGCCTCATCACCCGCGACGCCGGGTTTTTCCGCGACTACTTCAAGGGTCTGAAGATCATCGTGCCCAAAGCTTTGTAGGGGCATCAAGTTCGTCTGACCGCATCAAGCACAACGCCGCAGTTTTTATGGAGAGAACCATGTTGGAAGCCTACCGCCACCACGTTGCCGAGCGCGCCGCGCTGGGCATCCCGCCGCTGCCGCTGACCGCACAGCAGACTGCTGACGTCATCGAGCTGCTGAAGAACCCGCCGGCGGGCGAGGGTGAGTTCCTTATCGATCTGATCACCAACCGCGTCCCGGCCGGCGTCGATGACGCGGCCAAGGTCAAGGCCTCGTACCTGGCCGCCGTGGCCTTCGGTACCGAAGTCAACGCGCTGATCAGCCGCGAGCGCGCGACCGAACTGCTCGGCACCATGCTGGGCGGCTACAACATCCATCCGCTGGTCGACCTGCTCGACGACGCCCAGGTCGGCGTCATCGCCGCCGAAGCGCTGAAGAAGACGTTGCTGATGTTCGACGCCTTCCACGACGTGCAGGAAAAGGCCGAGGCCGGCAATGCCAACGCCAGGGCCGTGCTGCAGAGCTGGGCCGACGCCGAATGGTTCACCAGCCGTCCGGAAGTTCCGGCCAGCCTGACCATCACCGTCTTCAAGGTGACCGGCGAGACCAACACCGACGACCTGTCGCCGGCGCCCGATGCCACCACGCGCCCGGACATCCCGCTGCACGCCCTGGCGATGCTGAAGAACCGCCGCGACGGCATCGAGCCGGAAGAAGACGGCAAGCGCGGCCCGGTCGCGTTCATCGAATCGCTGAAGGACAAGGGCCACCTGGTCGCCTATGTCGGCGACGTCGTCGGCACCGGTTCCTCGCGCAAGTCGGCCACCAACTCGGTGCTGTGGTTCACCGGCGAGGACATCCCCTTCATCCCGAACAAGCGTTTCGGCGGCGTCTGCCTGGGCAGCAAGATCGCCCCGATCTTCTACAACACGATGGAAGACGCCGGCGCACTGCCGATCGAGCTCGACGTGTCGCAGATGAACATGGGCGACGTGGTCGAACTGCGTCCCTACGAAGGCAAGGCGCTCAAGGACGGCCAGGTCATCGCCGAGTTCTCGGTGAAGTCCGACGTGCTGTTCGACGAAGTCCGCGCTGGCGGCCGCATCCCGCTTATCGTCGGCCGCGGCCTGACCGCCAAGGCGCGTGAAGCGCTGGGCCTGGCACCGTCGACCCTGTTCCGCCTGCCGCAGAACCCGGTCGACAGCGGCAAGGGCTACTCGCTGGCGCAGAAGATGGTCGGCCGCGCCTGCGGCCTGCAGGACGGCATCGGCATCCGCCCGGGCACCTACTGCGAGCCGAAGATGACCTCGGTGGGTTCGCAGGACACCACCGGCCCGATGACCCGCGACGAGCTCAAGGACCTGGCCTGCCTGGGCTTCTCGGCCGACCTGGTGATGCAGTCGTTCTGCCACACCGCCGCGTACCCGAAGCCGGTCGACGTCAAGACCCACCACGAGCTGCCGGCCTTCATCAGCAACCGCGGTGGCATCTCCCTGCGTCCGGGCGACGGCGTGATCCACTCCTGGCTCAACCGCATGCTGCTGCCCGACACCGTCGGCACCGGTGGCGACAGCCACACCCGTTTCCCGGTGGGCATCTCGTTCCCGGCGGGCTCCGGCCTGGTCGCGTTCGCCGCGGCCACCGGCGTGATGCCGCTGGACATGCCCGAGTCGGTGCTGGTGCGCTTCAAGGGCACCATGCAGCCGGGCGTTACCCTGCGTGACCTCGTCAACGCGATCCCGCTGGCCGCGATCAAGCAGGGCATGCTGACCGTCGCCAAGCAGGGCAAGAAGAACATCTTCTCCGGCCGCATCCTCGAGATCGAAGGCCTGCCGCAGCTCAAGGTCGAGCAGGCGTTCGAACTGTCCGATGCCTCGGCCGAGCGTTCGGCGGCCGGCTGCACGGTCAAGCTCGACAAGGAACCGATCATCGAATACCTCACCAGCAACATCACGCTGCTGAAGTGGATGATCGCCGAGGGTTACGCCGACCCGCGCTCGCTGGCGCGCCGCATCAAGGCGATGGAAGCCTGGCTGGCCAACCCGCAGCTGCTGGAAGGCGATGCCGATGCCGAGTACGCCGCCGTCATCGACATCGACCTCGACCAGATCGTCGAGCCGATCGTGGCCTGCCCGAACGACCCGGACGACGTGAAGACGTTGTCCGACGTTGCCGGCGCGGTCATCGACGAAGTCTTCATCGGCTCGTGCATGACCAACATCGGCCACTTCCGTGCCGCCGCCAAGCTGCTGGAAGGCAAGCGCGACATCCCGACCCGCCTGTGGGTCGCGCCGCCGACCAAGATGGATGCCTCCGAGCTGACCAAGGAAGGCCACTACGGCACCTTCGGCGCTGCCGGCGCGCGCATGGAAATGCCGGGCTGCTCGCTGTGCATGGGCAACCAGGCGCAGGCGCGCGAGGGCGCGACGGTGTTCTCCACGAGCACCCGCAACTTCCCCAACCGCCTGGGCCGCAACACCAACGTGTACCTGGGTTCGGCGGAACTGGCGGCGATCTGCTCGCGCCTGGGCCGCATCCCGACCCGCGAGGAGTACATGGCGGACGTCGGCGTGATCAACGCCAAGGGTGCCGAGATCTACCGCTACATGAACTTCGACCAGATCGAGGACTACCGCCAGGTAGCCGAGACCGTCGCGGCCTGATCCAGGCTGGCTTGCGTTGAGCAAAAGCCCCGGCAATGCCGGGGCTTTTGTTTTGAGGCGACGTCCATGGATAGTGCTGCCCTTCGGCAGCCCAAAAGACCACGCCTTCGCGGGAATGACGGCCCGGACTGTGCCGTTCATCGCTAACCGCGAACCTGGCCGACCCCGCGCGTCCAGTGCGTGACAACAGTCAAGGACTTGCGCCGCGCACTGTCGTTTCATCGCGCGCAGTCAGGGGGACAACATGAAGACGCACAAGGGGACGGATCGCGTCGAACAGACGCTTCGCTGGATGGCCGCGCTCGCCTTGATCGCAGCCGTGTGCTGGGCCTGGGGACAGAGCGGCGGAGCGCTCCTGCCGCTGGCCTGAGCGCGCCACGCCAACCAGGCGTGCGGTTAGCCCAGGTGGTCCTTGACCGCCGCCAGCAGCTCGCGCCTGCGCAGCAGGAAATCCCACAGGCTGCCACCGCACTGCCGCCACAGCACCGCCGAACGCACGGCGGCGAGCAGGATCGCGCGTACCTCGGCGACCACCGTGGCCTGCCCCAGGTAGTGCGGATTGCCCTGCACCAGCACGCGCGGACGCAGATGACTCAGCGTCTCGGCATACAGACTGCCCAGGGCATTCATCACGTCCGGGTGGCTGCTGCCACTGCGCTCGGCATTGCCCGCCTGCGCACGGATACCGGCCTGCACGCGCTGCGCCATGTCATCGTCGCGCACGAAGCGACGCTCCAGCTGCAGCACCGCCAGTACCAGGCGCGGCAACTGCTCGTCGCGCTGCTGGTTGCTGAAATAGTCGCGCAGCAGGGCCAGTCCCGGGCGCACCGCCTCGATGCCGCCGTAGATCGCGGCGGGCGAGGGCGCATCGATCCGGAACACCGAGTCCATCGCCGTACCGAGGATGGCGGCATTGGCCTGGCCGGTATCGGCCACGCGCCGCACCTGCGCCAGCGCCTGGACCAGCCCGGCCAGCGCCAGCACACGGGTGGACATGGATTTGCTTTGATTCATGCAGCTTGGGCCTTCAATCGTTCTTCCAGCGGCGCGTCGGTGGCGGCGATGACGGCACCGCCCAGGCAGATGTCGCCGTCATAGAGCACCAGCGACTGCCCCGGCGTAACCGCACGTTGGGGGCGGGCGAAATGGACTTCCAGGGTGCCGTCGTCGCGCACGCCCACCTCGCAGGCCTCGTCGGCCTGGCGGTAGCGGGTCTGCGCGGTGCAGGCAAAACGGGCCGAGGGCGGTGCGCCGGCGATCCAGTGCGCCGGCTCGGACCACAGCGTTTGTGACAGCAGCCAGGGGCTGTCGGACCCCTGGTCGACGTACAGGACGTTGCCGGCCACATCCTTGCCGACCACGTACCACGGCGCCGGCTCGAAGCCGCGCACACCGCCGATGTTCAGCCCCTCGCGCTGGCCAAGGGTGAAATAGAACACGCCCGGATGGCGGCCGATCACCTGGCCGTCGGGGGTGCGCATCTCGCCTTCGCGTGCGGGCAGGTAACGGCCGAGGAACTCGCGGAAATCACGCTCGCCGATGAAGCAGATGCCGGTGGAGTCCTTCTTCGCTGCGGTCGGCAGGCGCGCATCCAGCGCCATCTGGCGGACGTCGCGCTTGAGCAGCCCGCCGAGCGGGAAGCGGGTCGCCGCCAGCTGCGACTGCCCAAGCTGATGCAGGAAGTAGCTCTGGTCCTTGCTGCGGTCGGCTGCACGCAGGAGCAGGTGGCGGCCGGCGGACGCCTCGACGCGGGCGTAGTGGCCGGTGGCGATGAACTCCGCTCCCAGCTCGCGTGCCGCGTCGAGGAAATGCTTGAACTTGATCTCGCGGTTGCACAGCACGTCGGGGTTGGGCGTGCGGCCTGCGGCGTACTCGGCCAGGAAGTGCTCGAACACACCGGCCCAGTACTCGCCGGAGAAGTCGCGGAAATGGATCTGGATGCCGAGCCGGCCGCACACCGCGACCGCGTCGCGGCGGTCGTCCTCGGCGCGGCAATCGCCGCTGCCGTCATCGGCCCAGTTCTGCATGAACAACCCGGCAATCGGTTCGCCGGCATCGCGCAGGTGCAGGGCGGCCACCGAGGAATCGACGCCCCCGGACATGCCGACGATGGTTCTTGCCTGCGCCGCACTCATATCAGCAAGGTCATGCCAGGTGCTGGGCCAGCTCCAGCGGGTACCTGCGCCCCGCCAGGAAGTCTGCCGCCGCCCGCCACACCAGCGGGCTGCGGTGGCGCCCGTGGGCCGCCTGCAGCTCGCTGGGCGTCATCCACAGCGCCCGGACGATGCCTTCGTCGAGCGGTCGCGCGGGATCGTGCCTCACCGGTTCCGCGGCGAAGGCGAAGCGCAGGTAATGCCGACCGCCGCCGCCATCGCCATTGACGGGCGCCTTCCACTGGTAGGCACCGACGAATGCGGTCAGGCGCACATCCCAGCCGGTTTCTTCCAGCGTTTCGCGCAGCGCCGCCTCGAACAGGCTCTCGTCCGGCTCCAGATGGCCTGCGGGCTGGTTCAGCACCAGTTGCCCGCCGACCGATTCCTCGACCATCAGCAGCCGTCCGCCATCGACGACGACCGTTGCCACGGTCACGTCGGGTTGCCAGAACCGGCCTTCGCGGTAACTCATCTCAGAATTCGTCCTTGCCCTGGGTCAGCGATGCTTCCATCTGGTCGGCCGAGCGCAGGACGAAGTCGAGCGCATCATCGAGTTCGCCTGCCGAGGCGTCGGCGGCGATCTTCACCACGAACACGGCCATGTCGCCCTGCTTGACCCACGCGCCGAGCTTGCTCGACTGGCTGTCCTCGAGCAGGCGGTTGGCGACGTCGACCGGGAACTGCTGTCCGGTCGCGCGATAGGCCGGCGACCAGATCTCGCGAACCTGGAGGTTGCCGAACTTTTCGGTCGCCGACAGCACGTAGGCAAGCTGGCTGCGCTTGTCGTCGACCTCGAAGGTCAGCTTGTAGTCGCCGTCCTCGTCCACCTCGTAGCGGTACTTGAGGCTGTCCAGGTGCCGGGCGACCAGCGCATCGGCAACAGGACGCTGCGTTTCACCGGCGGGCATGCCGGTGTCGGCGGCCATCGCCGGCATCGATGAAAGCGCCATCAGCAACGTGGCAGGCAACGCAGCAAGCAGACGCATCAAGTTTGGCTCCTGGACCCCGGCGGGGATTGAGCGGCATTGTGCCGGCGCCCGGGCATGGGAGTCCACGACCGCAATGCGCCCGGGCCCTATAATTCGGGCATGGCCAAACAGACCGAACACGAACATCACCACGGCGTAATGGTGGAAACCGGCAAGCCGGAGGTCGCCCGACCGCCGCTGTACTCCGTCCTGCTGCTGAACGACGACTACACCCCGATGGACTTCGTGGTCGAGGTCCTGATGCGCTTTTTCGCCATGAACGCCGAAAAAGCCACCCAGATCATGCTGCACGTGCATACCCGCGGCCGGGGTGTGTGCGGGGTTTTCACCCGCGAAGTTGCAGAATCCAAGGTGGCGCAGGTGAACGAATTTTCAAGGCTCAACCAACACCCCTTGCTGTGCACGATGGAAAAGGCCTAAAAGTTCTGCTTAGCACGTCTCGACCAGTAAGAAGGGTGGAACCTGCCGCTGCCGCGGCCGGTCCAACGGTCAAGGAAGGGACTTGCGGCGGGCCTTGCAGGCGGCATGGAATTCGCCAGTCCCACCCCCATCTAGGACGGCAGTAGTTTCCGGAGGCTCTCGCCCCATGTTCAGCAAGGATCTCGAATACAGCATCGGCCAGTGCTACAAGCGCGCCCGCGAGGCGCGCCACGAGTACATGACGGTCGAACACCTGCTGCTCGCGCTGCTCGACAACCCGTCCGCCGAAGCTGTGCTGAAGGCGTGCGGGGTCGACTTCCCGCGCCTGCGCACCGACCTGGAACAGGCCATCGCCACCTCGGTGTCGGTGCTGCCCGAAGACGTCGACCGCGACACGCAGCCGACCCTGGGTTTCCAGCGCGTGCTCCAGCGCGCCGTCTACCACGTCCAGTCCTCGGGCAAGAAGGAAGTCACCGGCGCCAATGTGCTGGTGGCGATCTTCGGCGAGAAGGACTCGCACGCGGTCTATTTCCTCAACCAGCAGGACGTCGCCCGCCTCGACGTCGTCAATTACATCTCCCACGGCATCGCCAAGCAGGGTGGCGAGGAATCCGCGCGTTCGCAGGAAGAGGGCGAGTCGCCCCCGGGTGAAGGCGATGGCGAGGGCAAGGGCGATGCCCTGGCCGAGTTCGCGGTCAACCTCAACCAGCTGGCCCGCGACGGCAAGATCGACCCGCTGGTCGGTCGCGCCGACGAGGTCGAGCGCACCATCCAGGTGCTGTGCCGCCGCCGCAAGAACAACCCGCTGTACGTGGGCGAGGCCGGCGTCGGCAAGACGGCGATCGCCGAGGGCCTGGCCAAGCGCATCGTCGACGGCGACGTCCCGGACGTGCTGGCCGACGCCACCATCTATGCGCTCGACCTGGGCGCACTGGTGGCCGGCACCAAGTACCGCGGCGACTTCGAGAAGCGCCTGAAGGCCGTGCTGACGCAGCTCAAGAAGCTGCCGGAGGCCGTGCTCTTCATCGACGAGATCCACACCATCATTGGCGCAGGCAGTGCCAGCGGCGGCACGATGGACGCCAGCAACCTGATCAAGCCGGCGCTTGCGTCGGGCGACCTGCGCTGCATCGGTTCGACCACGTTCCAGGAATACCGCGGCATCTTCGAGAAGGACCGTGCGCTGGCACGGCGCTTCCAGAAGATCGACATCGTCGAGCCGACGGTGGGCGAGGCCTACGAGATCCTGCAGGGCCTCAAGCCCAAGTACGAGGCGCACCACGGCGTGACCTACGCCGATGACGCGCTGCAGGCCGCGGTGGACCTGTCGGTCAAGCACATCGGCGACCGCCTGTTGCCGGACAAGGCCATCGATGTGATCGATGAAGCCGGCGCGCGCCAGCGGTTGCTCGCGCTCGATATCCGCAAGAGCCTGATCGACGTCGAGGAGATCGAGACGATCGTCGCCAAGATGGCGCGGATCCCGACCAAGCAGGTCAGCGCCTCCGACAAGGACGTGCTGCGCAACCTCGAGCGCAACCTGAAGATGGTGATCTTCGGCCAGGATCCGGCGATCGACACGCTGACCTCGGCGATCAAGCTGGCCCGCTCGGGCCTGGGCAATCCGGACAAGCCGATCGGCAACTTCCTGTTCGCCGGCCCCACCGGCGTCGGCAAGACCGAGGTGACCAAGCAGCTCGCGCTGCAGCTGGGCATCGAGCTGGTGCGCTTCGACATGTCCGAGTACATGGAGCCGCATTCGGTCAGCCGCCTGATCGGTGCGCCCCCGGGTTACGTCGGCTTCGACCAGGGCGGCCTGCTGACCGAGAAGATCGTCAAGACGCCGCACTGCGTGCTGCTGCTGGACGAGGTCGAGAAGGCGCATCCGGACATCTTCAACATCCTGTTGCAGGTGATGGACCGCGGCGTGCTCACGGACACCAACGGCCGCGAAGCCAACTTCAAGAACGTGATCCTCGTGATGACCACCAACGCCGGCGCGGCGCAGGCTTCGCGCAGGACGATCGGCTTCACCCAGCAGGATCATTCGACCGATGCGATGGAAGTGATCCGCCGCAGCTTCACCCCGGAATTCCGCAACCGCCTCGATGCGGTCGTGCAGTTCCAGGCGCTGGGCTTCGAGCACATCCTGCGCGTGGTCGACAAGTTCCTGATCGAGCTGGAAGCGCAGCTGCACGACAAGGACGTGACGCTGTCGGCGACGCCGACCGCGCGCGACTGGCTGGCCCAGCATGGCTTCGACCCGCTGATGGGTGCGCGCCCGATGGCCCGCGTGATCCAGGACAAGATCAAGCGCCCGCTGGCGGACGAGCTGCTGTTCGGCAAGCTGGTCAATGGCGGCCGCGTCAGCATCGACGTCAAGGACGATGAGCTGGTGGTCGAGGCGCAGGCCGAGCCGGAGAAGCTCCTCCCGGCTACGGTCTGATCGGCCGACTGCTCCCCTCTCCCCTTGTGGGAGAGGGGCAGGCGCCGAAGGCGCCAGGGAGAGGGGCAACAAAAAAGGCGGCCCATGGCCGCCTTTTTCATTCAATGGCTTACCGCTATTACTTCATGCGGTAAGTGATACGACCCTTGGTCAGGTCGTACGGGGTCATTTCGACCTTCACCTTGTCGCCGGTCAAGATGCGGATGTAGTTCTTGCGCATGCGGCCGGAGATGTGGGCAATGATCTCGTGCCCGTTTTCGAGGCGCACCCGGAACATGGTGTTCGGAAGGGTTTCCGCCACCGTGCCCTCGAATTCGATCACGTCGTCTTTTGCCATGTGGTTCCTGAAATGCGTGGAGCGCCCGTGCCTCAGGATGAGGGACGGAACGAAGCCCCGTATTTTGCCATGCGCGCGCCGCCGTTGCAAAAAAACGGTTAATCGGGCAGCAGGCCGGCCAGTTGCCGCGCCGCCCAGTCGCCCACGCGGGCGCTCCAGCGGCCAGGGAGGCCCTCCAGCGCCACCATCTCTGCGACCCGCGCGACGAAGGCATCGCGCGGCCAGGACCGGGCCCCCAGGCTCAACAAGTGCGGGTTCTCGACCTGGGCGTCGATCAGCGGCCAGCCCCAGCGATGCAGGTGCCAGGCAAGTGCCGCGAGGGCGACCTTTGAGCCCCCCGATTCGTGGCTGAACATGCTCTCGCCAAAGAACATGCGGCCCACCGCCACGCCGTAGATGCCGCCGACGAGGGTTTCGCCCCCGAACACTTCGAACGAATGCGCGTGGCCGAGCGCGTGCAGGCGACGATAGGCAACCTGCATTTCCCGGGTGATCCAGGTGCCGCGCTGGCCCGGCCGGCGGATCCGCGCGCAGACCTCGACCACTTCCTCAAACGCGGTGTCGGCACGCACGGTCCACTCGCTGTGGCGCAGGCCGCGGCGGAACTTCGACGACAGCTTCACGGCATCGGTGGCGAACACCGTGCGCGGATCCGGGCTCCACCACAGGATCGGCTGGCCCTGGGAGTACCAGGGGAAGATCCCGTGCCGGTAGGCATTGAGGAGACGGGCCGGCGTGAGGTCGCCTCCCACGGCAAGCAGCCCGTCGGGCTGGCGCAACGCCTGCCCGACGGGCGGGAAGGGCGCCTCGGGATCGTCTGGCAGCAGGGCGGGCAGGGCCGTCATGGTGGCGATGATGCATCGGCCATGGGCTTGAAGGGCGAATGCCCGACCAGCGTCGCCGCGTACCTGCGTACCGCGGCCGACTCCTGCGCGCACCAGTCACGCAATGCCGCGCGGAACTGGGGGTCCGCCACCCAGTGCCGGCTGCGCACGAGGGTCGGCAGGAAGCCGCGCGCCAGTTTGTGCTCGCCCTGTGCGCCGGGCTCGAAGCGGGTCAGCCCATTGGCGAGGCAATAGTCGATGCCCTGGTAGTAGCAGGTCTCGAAGTGCAGGCCCGGGGCTGTTTCGTGGGCGCCCCAATAGCGTCCGTACAGCGTGTCGCCGCCGCGCAGGCAAAGTGCGCCGGCAATCGGGCCGCCGTCGCGCATCGCCAGGAACATCACCAGCGACGCCGGCATCGCGCGTGCGAGATGGCGCAGGAATTCCAGCGTCAGGGCAGGGCGATTGCCGTACTCGGCGAAGGTCTGCAGGTAGAAGCCGTGCATCGCGGCGAGGTCGTCGTCGCTTGCATCGCGACCTTCGACCACGCGGAAGGTCACCCCAGTGCGCGCGACCTTCGCACGTTCCTGACGGATGTTCTTGCGGTGCTTGTGGTCGAACGCAGCAAGGTATTCGTCGAACGTCTTCCAGCCGCGATCGTTGCGCCAGTGGTACTGCACGTCGACCCGCGACAGCCACTCGCGGTCGAACGTCGCGTCCTCGTCGTCACGGTGGAAGTTGACGTGCACCGAAGAAAGTTCATTGCCGGCGCACAGCGCTGCCAGGCACTTGACCAGTTCGGCCTGCATGGCCGGGTCGCGTGCCAGCAACCGCGGGCCGGTGACGGGCGAGTAGGGCACGGCGCACAGCCACTTGGGAAAGTACTCGAGCCCGTGCTGTGCATAGGCGTGCGCCCAGGCATGGTCGAAGACGAACTCGCCGTGCGAGTTCCCTTTCAGGTAGGCGGGGGCCGCAGCGACCAGTTCCTCGCCTTCCCACAGCGTCAGGTGTTGCGGCGTCCAGCCCCATTGCGCGCGCAGGCAGCCGTGCTGTTCCAGGCCGCTGAGGAAGGCATGGCTGACGAACGGATTGGCGCCATCGTGCAGTGCATCCCATTGCGAGGCGGGGATGTCCGACAGCGAAGCGATGATGCGCGGCGCAGCCATGCGGGGGCGGGAAGGAAGGAGTCCGTTGCGCCAGGCACAAGGACTCCGTCCTGCAGGATCAACCTTCCTTGTCGAGGAATTTTTCCGCGTCCAGCGCGGCCATGCAGCCGAAGCCGGCGGAGGTGATGGCCTGGCGGTAGACCTGGTCGGCGACGTCGCCGGCGGCGAACACGCCCGGCACCGACGTCTGCGTGGCGTTGCCGTCGAGACCGGTGCGGATGGTGATGTAGCCGTTCTTCATTTCCAGCTGGCCTTCGAACAGCGAGGTGTTCGGGGTGTGGCCGATGGCGACGAACAGGCCGTGGATCAGCACGTCGCGGGTCGAGCCGTCCTGCACCGACTTCACGCGCAGGCCGGTCACTCCGGCGTCGTTGCCGAGCACTTCGTCGACCTCGTGGTGCCAGATCGGTTCGATCTTGCCGGACTGGATCTTCGCGAACAGCTTGTCCTGCATGATCTTCTCGGCGCGCAGCGTGTCGCGGCGGTGCACCAGGTAGACCTTGCGGGCGATGTTGGACAGGTACAGCGCTTCTTCGACCGCGGTGTTGCCGCCGCCGATCACCGCCACGTCCTGCTCCTTGTAGAAGAAGCCGTCGCAGGTCGCGCAGGCGGACACGCCACGGCCCTTGAACATCTCCTCCGACGGCAGGCCCAGGTACTTCGCAGTCGCGCCGGTGGCGATGATCAGCGCGTCACAGGTGTACTCGCCGCTGTCGCCGACGAGCCTGAACGGGCGCGAGGAAAGGTCGGCGGTATGGACGTGGTCGAAGACCACCTCGGTGTCGAAGCGCTCGGCATGCGCCTGCATGCGCGCCATCAGGTCCGGGCCCATCAGGCCGTGGGCGTCGCCCGGCCAGTTGTCGACTTCGGTCGTGGTCATCAGCTGGCCGCCCATTTGCAGGCCGGTGATCACCAGCGGCTTGAGATTGGCGCGCGCGGCGTAGACGGCCGCGGTCCAGCCGGCCGGGCCGGAGCCGAGGATGATCACGTGGGAGTGCTTCGATGGGGTCATTGGTATAATCGCGGGCTGATGGATTGAAAGGCGTTGGCGAGCTTGCCGCCATACGCTGGCGTGTGTCGGGTAGCTGAACCCATAGCTTGGAGGCGGCATCCCGGCAACACAAGGATCGCTTTGCGGACGCAATGTTGCACTGCGCCGTGAGCCCTGTCCGGCTTGTGAAGGACAATAGCGGTACGCGCCGCACCTGCGGCGCTTTTTTGCGTCATTCCCTCGGATCGCCCGTGCATGCCCGCCTGGGTGATTCAACACTTGCATCAACATTTGAAGGTAGAGACATGCGGATCGGCGTTCCCAAGGAAACCAAGACCCTCGAAGGGCGCGTAGCGCTCGTTCCGGCAGCCGCCGGCGACCTGGTCAAGCGCGGTCATGAGGTCTGGATCGAGAAGGATGCCGGCGTCAAGTCGGGCTTCAAGGACGAGCAGTACACCCAGCTGGGCGTGAAGATCGCCGCCGATGCCGCTGAGCTGTACGAGAAGGGCCAGTTGATCGTGAAGGTGAAGGAGCCGATCGCTGGCGACCTCAAGCACCTGCGCAAGGACCACCTGCTGTTCTGCTACCTGCACCTGGCGGCCGAGCCGGCGCTGACGAAGCAGCTGCTTGACATCGGCCTGACCGGCATCGCCTTCGAGACCGTCGAGCTGCCCAACGGCGACCTGCCGTTGCTGGCGCCGATGTCGGTTATCGCCGGCAAGATCGCGGTGCAGGTCGGCACGCACCTGCTGCACCAGCCCGAAGGCGGCAAGGGCAAGCTGCTCGGCGGCCTGCCGTCGACCGAGCGCGGCAAGGTCGTCGTGTTCGGTGCCGGCCAGGCCGGCAGCGCCTCGGCGGCGCTGGCAGCGGCCGGTGGTTCCAATGTGGTCGTGTTCGAAATGCGCCAGGACCGCATGGACCAGATGATGCGCCTGGGCAACAACGTCACGACGCTCTATCCGTACGCCGACGTCGTCGCGCGTGAAGTGGCCTCGGCCGACCTCGTCGTCGGCGCAGTGCTGGTCACCGGCGCACGCGCGCCGCACGTGTTGACCCGCGAGATGCTCAAGGGCATGCAGGACGGCAGCGTCGTGGTCGACATCTCGATCGACCAGGGCGGCTGCTTCGAGACCTCGCGTCCGACCACCTGGAAGGAGCCGACCTACGTCGAAGAGGGCGTGACCCACTTCTGCGTGACCAACATGCCGGGCGCCGTGCCGCAGACGAGCTCGCAGGCGATCTGCGCGGCGATCCTGCCGTGGGTCAACAAGCTGGCCTCGGGCGATGCCTGGCGCCAGAACCAGGCGCTGGTCCGCGGCATCAACGTCGAAGGCGGCAAGCTGGTGCACCCGGCGCTGCTGGACATGAAGCTCTAAAGCCAAGCCAGATCGCGACATCGAACGGGGAGGGCCGGGTGACTGGCGCTCCCCGTTTCGTTTCCGGCGGGCAGGTCCCTCCGGTCCCTGAAGGCTTCGGTTAGGATCCTTTGGCGCCAGAACCGTGCCGTTGACTCGCTTTTCGCATCTTTTCTGGCGTATATTCAACAACTAACAGTAGCTAGCTAAGGCAGAACATCACGGTGGCGCAAGCGTCCACAGCCAGCCGCAAGAAAGTCACGGCCGAAAAGCTGCCGCCTTCGCCGCGGCGGCAACGTCTCATGCGCGACATCGCGCTGATCATCATCGCGCCCGTGCTGCTGTACCTGCTTGCGAGCCTGGTGACGTTCTCCCCGGCGGACCCGGGCTGGTCGCATGCGGGCAGCATCACCGCGCCGCTGCACAACGTCGGTGGCCGCGTCGGTGCCTTCACCGCGGACATCCTCCTGTACCTGTGTGGCTACGTCGCATTCCTGCTGCCGCTGATGCTGGGTGCGGTCGCCTGGATCGCCTTGTTCGGCATGGATGAGGACGGCGATGGTGATGCCGACCTGGGGCCGGCACTGCGACTGATCGGCATCGTCGGGTTCCTGGTAGCCGCCACGGGCCTGCTGCACCTGCGTGTCGCGTCGCCGGATTCGTTCTCGGCCGGCAGCGGCGGCATGCTCGGCCGGCTGGTTGGCAAATCGCTCTATCTCGGTTTCGGTCCAGTGGGCGGAAACCTGTTCCTGCTGGCACTGCTGTTGGTGTCGGTGACGCTCGCCACGGGCCTGTCGTGGTTCGCGGTGATGGACAAGATCGGCCAGTGGGTGCTGGCGCTCGGGCCGACGGTAAGCAAGTTGTTCCGCCAGGGCGAGAAGCAGGCGACCGAGTGGCAGCAGACGCGCGCGTTCCGCGAGGAGCGCGAAGAAGCACGCAAGGTCGACACGGAACTGCGCGCCAAGCGTGCCCCGGTCAAGATCGAACCGCCACCGGCGCCGGTGGTGGAGAAGAGCGAGCGCGCCAAGCGCGAACAGCAGATCCCGCTGTTCCACGTCGGCGACGGCACCGGCATTCCGCCGCTGGCGCTGCTCGACGACCCGAAGCCGCAGCCCAAGGGCTACAGCGAAGACACGCTGGAAACGCTGTCGCGCCAGATCGAATTCAAGCTCAAGGACTTCCGCATCGATGCACAGGTGGTCGGCGCCTATCCGGGCCCGGTGATCACGCGCTTCGAACTGGAACCGGCGCCGGGCGTGAAGGTCAGCCAGATCAGCTCGCTCGACAAGGACATCGCCCGCGGCCTGTCGGTGAAGTCGGTGCGCGTGGTCGACGTGATCCCGGGCAAGTCGGTGGTTGGCCTGGAAACGCCGAACACATCGCGCGAGATGATCTTCCTGTCGGAGCTGCTGCGCTCGAAGGAATACGACAAGTCGACCAGCCCGCTGACGCTGGCGCTGGGCAAGGACATCGCCGGCCGCCCGACGGTGGCCGACCTGGCGCGCATGCCGCATTTGCTTGTGGCCGGTACCACCGGCTCGGGCAAGTCGGTCGCGGTCAACGCGATGGTGCTGTCGCTGCTGTACAAGGCCTCCGCGAAGGACCTGCGGATGCTGATGATCGACCCGAAGATGCTGGAACTCTCTGTATACCAGGGCATCCCGCACCTGCTCGCGCCGGTCGTGACCGACATGAAGGAGGCCGCCAACGGCCTACGCTGGTGCGTGGCCGAAATGGAGCGCCGCTACAAGCTGATGTCGGCAGTGGGCGTGCGCAACCTGGCCGGCTTCAACAAGAAGGTCAAGGACGCGGAAGAAGCGGGCCAGCCGATGATGGACCCGCTGTTCAAGCCGGCATTCAATCAAAATGCCGCCGAACTCGGCGAGGCACCGCAGCCGCTGGAGACGTTGCCGTTCATCGTCATCTTCATCGACGAATTTGCCGACATGATGATGATCGTCGGCAAGAAGGTCGAAGAGCTCATCGCCCGCCTGGCGCAGAAGGCGCGCGCCGCCGGCATCCATCTGATCCTGGCCACGCAGCGTCCGTCGGTGGACGTGATCACCGGCCTGATCAAGGCCAACATCCCCACGCGCATCGCCTTCCAGGTGTCGAGCAAGATCGACTCGCGCACCATCCTCGACCAGTCCGGCGCGGAAACGCTGCTCGGCCACGGCGACATGCTGTACCTGCCGCCGGGCACGGCGATGCCCGAGCGCGTCCACGGTGCGTTCGTCTCCGACGAGGAAGTGCATCGCGTGGTCGAGCATCTCAAGCAGGTCGGCGGCGGCCCGGATTACATCCAGGGCGTGCTCGACGAAGTGCAGACGATGGGCGACGGCATTGTCGTCGGCGCGACCGGCCTGCCGGAAAGCGGCGGCGGTGGCGGCGACGAATCCGATCCGCTTTACGACGAAGCGGTACGCATCGTCACCGAGACCCGGCGCGCTTCGATCTCGGGCGTGCAGCGGCGCCTGAAGATCGGCTACAACCGCGCCGCGCGCCTGATCGAGGCCATGGAAATGGCCGGCGTGGTCACGCCTCCCGAGCACAACGGCGATCGCAGCGTGCTGGCCCCGCCGCCGCCCAAGTAGGGCGGCCGCGGTCAGGCGACGGGGCGCCCAGCCCCGTTCATGCCTCCATTCATCTTTTCGACGGCACACTTCGCCCATCGCGTGTACGTCGCCCCACCTTGCAGGAATCCCCCATGCGCTTGATCCACCTGACCGGCCTCGTCGCCCTGCTGGCCGCCTCCAGCGCCTTTGCCGGCGCGCGCGACAACCTCAATGCCTTCACCAAGGGGCTCAAGGGGCTGAGCGGTGACTTCACGCAGCAGGTGTTCGACACCAACGGCAAGCTCAAGGAGAACTCGAGCGGGCAGGTGGCGTTGTCGGCGCCGCGGCTGTTCCGTTGGGAGTACGTCAAGCCGTATCCGCAGCTGATCGTCGCCGACGGCAAGAAGGTCTGGGTCCACGATCCCGACCTGCAGCAGGTGACGGTGCGTCCGCAGGGCGAGGAAGAGCAGAACAGCCCGCTGTCGGCGCTGATCGACCCGAGCCGGCTCGATGCACAGTTCAACGTCAAGGAGCTGGGCGCGAACGAGGGCCTGGAATGGCTGTCGTTGACGCCCAAGGTCGAGGGCGAGTCGGGCTTCCGTTCCGCCCGCCTGGGCTTCAGCCCGGCCGGCCTGGCGAAGATGCAGGTGGTCGACGCGCTGGGCCAGCGCACCGAGATCAGCTTCAGCGGCTGGAAGCGCAACCCGGCCTTCAGCAGCAGTACCTTCCGCTATACGCCGCCCAAGGGCGTGGACGTCATCGGCGGCGGCTGAGCGCGCAAGCTTCCAGCCCGCAAAGGCCTGCTTCGGCAGGCCTTTTCGTTATCAGACAGGTCACAGGCCAATTTCTGGCCGCGGGATCTGCCTGACCAATGTGTCATTGCCGGACATGGGCGCTGGTGCTGCTGCTCTCGCACTGCGCGATCGCCGTCGCCGTTGAGCCGGATGCACCCGCGTCGGCGCCGACGAGGCCGCTGCAGGCGACCCGAGGCAACGATCGCCCTACGCTGGAGAAGGCCGTGGCAGGCGTGGTCGTCGGTGCCTTGGCCGCGCAGTTCGGCGGCCGCCCGGTCGAGGCACGCTTCGGTGCGATCAGCGACGAGGCGGGCGAGGATGGCCGGCGTTCGGTCAGCGGCGAAGGGCAGATGCGCTTCACCGGCGAGGCGGCGTGGATAGGCTTCAGGTTCCGCGCCCAATACGACGTTCTGCTGGGGCAGGCCGGCACGCCCGAACTGGTGCTGGGAGCAGGAGGCGACGCCCGGCCGGTCCCCAACGACACGACGATCGTCCGACGCCTCGATGATCAGCTCGTCGATACGCTGCGACGCGAGCTGGGGAGCGCGTCGGTTCGTCTGCAGCTCGATCGCATCGAGTCGGTCGAGACCGGGCAGAACTACCTGCTGATCGACGCCTGGGGCCTGGCCGACTTCGGGATCGACGGCAGCAGCCCCATCCGCATCGCCGCGTTCTACGACCGCCGCAATGGCGAGTGGCTGCATCTGGACTACGACATGACGACACCGCCGCAAGTGGCCTTGCCGCCGGTGGCCGGTCGCTGAAGCAGGCGGCTCCGTCAGCGGCCATGGTGCAGTGTCTTGGTATTGTGTGCGGGTCCAAGGCAAGGTTGCCAATTCGTGGCCCGGCGCAACTCCCCGCAAAATTCCCTCTCCGACCTGACGCGCTCCGACGATCTGCTGCAGGTCGACCGTGACGCGATGCGTCCGCTGGCCGAGCGCATGCGTCCGCGCACGCTCGACGAGATGGTCGGGCAAAAACGCCTGCTGTCGCCACGCTCGGCGCTGCGTCGTGCGATCGAGTCCGGGCGCGTGCATTCGATGGTGCTGTGGGGGCCACCGGGGTGCGGCAAGACGACACTGGCGCTGTTGCTGGCCAAATATGCCGATGCCGAGTTCCGCGCGATCTCGGCGGTGCTGTCGGGCCTGCCGGACGTGAGGCAGGTCCTGGCCGAGGCGGCGTTGCGCTTCGCCGATGGCCACCGCACCGTGCTGTTCGTCGATGAGGTGCATCGGTTCAACAAAGCCCAGCAGGATGCGTTCCTGCCGCACATCGAACGCGGCACGATCCTGTTCATCGGTGCGACCACCGAGAACCCTTCATTCGAGTTGAACTCGGCACTGTTGTCACGCTGCCGCGTGCACGTGATGGAAGCCGTCTCCGTCGAGGACATCCGCCTGGCGCTGCAGCAGGCATTGGCCGACGAGGAGCGTGGCCTGGGCGGGCGCGGCATCCTGGTCGACGACGAGGCGCTTGAACAGATTGCGCGCGCCGCCGACGGCGACGTCCGTCGCGGTTTGACCCTGCTCGAGATCGCCGCGGAACTGGCCGAAGGCGAAGGCGGTGAAATCACCGCGACCACACTGGCACAGGTGCTCGCCGACAGGACGCGACGCTTCGACAAGGGCGGCGAGCAGTTCTACGACCAGATCTCGGCGCTGCACAAGTCGGTGCGCAGTTCCAATCCCGATGCAGCCTTGTACTGGCTCACGCGGATGCTCGATGGCGGGTGCGATCCCTCGTACCTGGCGCGTCGGCTCACGCGCATGGCGATCGAGGACATCGGTCTGGCCGATCCGCGCGCATTGCAGATGGCACTCGATGCCTGGGACACCTTCGAACGCCTGGGCAGTCCCGAAGGCGAACTGGCCTTCGCGCAACTGACGCTGTACCTGGCCAGCACTGCCAAGTCGAACGCGGGCTACGCCGCGTTCAATGCAGCCAAGCGCGACGTCGGTGAGTACGGAACCCAGGAGGTTCCGCTGCACCTGCGCAACGCGCCGACGAAACTGATGAAACAGCTCGGCTATTCGAAGGGCTACCAGTACGACCACGATGCCGAAGGCGGCATCGCACTGGACCAGACCGGCTTCCCGGATGCGATGGGCGAACGGGTGTATTACGAGCCCGTCGATCGTGGATTGGAGCTCAAACTCAGGGAAAAACTCGACCGCCTGCGTGCCGTTCGCGACGCTGCCCGTCGTGAGCGCGGTGTGAGCAAGGACAACGAGTGATCCCAGCAGTTTCCGTGCGTTGCCACTTCGCAACGCCAGCTGCGTCGCAATTCTTCGATGCAACCTGTTGAGTGGAAACAGGAATATTGCTTCTGAAAGATGCCTGTAAAGGCAGACGTTTCAGTTTCGCAATACCGGGCTGAATATGCGGCCGGTGCGGTGCGAGCACCGCCGATCAATGGTTTGCAGCATGCCAATGCCGATTGACGACAGGTCATTCGACTAAACCCGGTTTCATTTATGCAACACCTTGGGCCCTTCTGCGGTCCCGGTTGCGCCGATCTCCAGCCGACCCCCTTTTATTCAGGCGGAATTGCATTGGCGATCAACCACTTGCCCCAGCTGAACGAACATTGGCACCGCCTGTGCGTGTAGTTCCATGCGTCGTTTACCGGTGCCTCCCCCGGGTGCCAATCGACGTACCGTAAAGGAGAACAACAATGCGCATTCGTAGCAGCTTGATGGCAACGGCAGTGCTCCTGGGACTTGGTCTAACCAGCCAGGCCTGGGCACAACAGACTAACGGTGATGGCAATGGCGGCGATGACATCCTCGCCAACATCACCGCTACCGATAACAGCCAGGACAACGACAGCGATAGCAGCACGGCAAACAACGGCGATTCCGGTGCAGCCGCAGGCTCGGCTTCGGCCGCCAGCAGTGGTACCGCCACCAACACGTGGACCGATTCGAGCACCTTCTCCAAGACCTCCAGCCATATCGTCGCCCTGACCAAGCTGGAAGGCTCGGTCTACGACGTCGGCGCCAGTGACATCGGCAACGTCGCCAAGAATTTCGGCGGCGCCAACGGTGGAAAGGGCGGTTCCGGTGGTGATGGCTACGGTGGCAAGGGCTACGGTGGCGACGGCTACGGCGGCAACGGCGGCGACGGCGGAGACGGCGGCGACGGCGGCAGCGGCGGCAGCGGCGGCAGTGCCGAGAACGGCAGCGCGAACTCCGGCGATGCCAGCATCGGTGATGCAACGGCAGGCCGTGGCGGCCGTGGCGGCGACACCTGGGATAACACCAGTGGTCGCGGCGGCGATGCCGACAACGACAGCGGCGATGCTGGCGGTGCCAGCCTGGCCGGCTCCGGTTCCGGCTCTGGCTCCGGCGCGCTTGCCGGCGGCAGTGACGGCGGCGGCGGTGGCGGTGGCGGCGGTAACGACGGCGGCAACGGTGGCGGCGCTGGCGGTGATGGCGACGACAACGGTGGTGCAGGCGGTGCCGGCGGCACTGGCACGGGCGGCGCAGGCGGTGCAGGTGGTTCGTCCACTGCAACGTCGACCTCGACCTCGACCTCGTCCGCAACTTCCGGCGCAGGCACCGGTACTTCCGGTGCAACGGCCGGTGACGGCGGCGCGAGCGGCACGGTTACCGCATCTGCCGGTTCCGGCGGCGGCGGTGGCGCAGCCACCAACGGCGATGCCGATGCCAGCGCAAGCAATGGCTCGGCCACTGCCGGTGACGGTGCCGTCGGTGCAGCAGGTGCCGCAGGCGGCGCCGGCGGTGCTGGAGGGACTGGCAACGGTGGCACCGGTGAAGGTGGCGTGGGCAACGGTGCAGTCGGCGGTGCCGGCGGTGCTGGTGGTTCGAACGTCGCCGACGCAGGCACGTTCAACATGTCCAGCAACATGACCAGTGTTGGACAGTCGGCGGCCGGCATCATGACGGTTGCACAGAACAGCGGTTTCTCCTCGCTGATCCAGCAGGGTGTGACCGTCCAGGCCAACCTGTCCGTCGGCCCATAAGCGCTCCCCCCGACGTACCGCAAGCCCCGGCCTGCGGTACGTCGTTTGCGCATTCTGGAATTCCTGTCGGCGCCACAAGCGCCGGCAGGAAGCTTCTGACAGGGCTGGCAAAGGAGAATGACCGTGCGACCGAACCGCTCCATCGTTCATGCAAGCACTGCAGGTCTGATCTGCCTGTTTTCAATGGGCACGCTGGCTGCCCAGGACGTAACCAGCTACAGCGAATCCAGCGACCCGCTGGCGTTCGCACCGATGGTTGAACCCGTTTCCGAACCAGTCGAGGCCCCGGCGCAGGACAGCGCAATGGGCCAGTCCATCGACGTGGCAACGCTCGCCGACATGCGCGGTGGCGCCGATGTCGTCGAGAACGACGTCCTGATCGAAGGCCGGGTCGAGGACAACACGGCCAATCGTGTCGTCACCGGCAACAACGCACTGAGCGGCGGCTCGTTCGTCAATTCGAACGGCATCAACACCGTCATCCAGAACACCGGCGCGAATGTGCTGATCCAGAACGGGATGATCGTGAACGTGCAGTTCGCGGATCCGACTCCATGAGCGTCCGCAACATCCGAAGCCGTGCAGTGCTGGCGGCATCGGCCTGGTTCCTCTTCGCCGGCCTTGCCCAGGCCGGTAACGCGGACGTGCGCGTCAACGGCGCGCCCTACCGCTTGCAGGTGGTCAGCCTGAAAGAGGCGAGGTTCCAGACCACCGTGCCGCAACAGTACGACTTCAGCTGCGGCTCGGCCGCGACGGCGACGTTGCTGACCTACCAGTACGGCATCCCGGTCACCGAGGCCGAGGTGTTCATGCAAATGTACCAGCGCGGCGACCAGGCCAAGATCAAACAGCGCGGATTCTCGCTGCTGGACATGCGCCGCTACCTGCAGTCGCGCGGCTTCGAGGCCGACGGTTTCGAACAGCCGCTCGACAAACTCTTCCAGGAAGGCCTGCCCGCGATCGTCCTGCTCAACGATCGGGGCTACAAGCATTTCGTCGTGGTCAAGGGGTTGCGCAACGGCCGCATCCTGCTTGGCGATCCTGCCCGCGGCACGCGCGCGATGCCGCGCTCGCGCTTCGAGGAGCTGTGGGACAACAAGATCCTGTTCGTCATCCACAATCGGCGTGAAATCGCCGGATTCAATCTCGCCCGCGATTGGCGCACCGCGCCACCGGCTCCCCTGGATGCCGGCATCGCGCGCGACAGCCTTTACAACATCGTCACGCCGCGCAAGCGGCCGGGCGACATCTGAGGGGGTGGGACATGCGCTCTCCTTCATCGTTCCCGAAGGCATCATTCCTGAGAACCGGACTGATCACGGCCGCGCTCGTCGCCGGCATGCATGCCAGAGTGGCCGGCGCGACCGAACCGCCGCCGCTCGGCGCCGAATGGGTGGCCGTGGACCCGGCATTGCTGGAGGACATGCGTGGCGGTTTCCAGACCGCCAGCGGCATATCGTTGTCGTTCGGCATCGAGCGCGTGGTGTATGTCAACGGCGAGTTGCTGGCCGCCACGCAGGTGCACATTCCCGACATCACCCACATGACCTCCGCCCAGGCCGAGGAACTGGCCCGCTTCAACCAGGGGCAGGTGATCCAGGTGGGCGAGGGCAACACTGTCGAGCCATCCAGCACCTTCAACGGCCTGCTGATCCAGAACACGCGCAACGACCAGGACATCCGTGCGCTGACCACGGTCAATGTCGGGGTCGACACGCTGAGCGCGTTCCAGGACTTGAACCTGCAGCAGGCCCTGCAGAACGCAACCGTCGCCGCCGCATCACCGTGACACCGGCCACCTGAGACTCCCGCCCTGATGCCGGCGCCCTGAATGTCGCCCCGATTGCGTTCTACCCGAGGACCCCCACAGGAGGCCGCATGAAAAGGACGCCATCTACACGCAAGCGCCTCATCCTCGCGCCCTGCCTGCTGCTGGGCATGGCCGGCGTTGCCGGTGCCCAGGAGCAGTCGGAGAGCCGGACTGACGCAGCTGCACCGCACGACCCAGCGGCGGCCAGGTCTGCCACCGCGGCCTTGGCGGCCGCTGCGGCTTCGGCCGCCCGACTGGGGCCGGCCCAGGCGCCGGCTTCCAACCAACCGACTCCGGTCCCGGCCAAGGCAGCTCCGGCGACGTCAGTGGCCAAACCGGCGGCCGCCTCCACCTTCGTTCCTGCCACGCCTGAAGAAGTAGCAGCAGCCGAAGCACGCCTGGATGCCCTGCAGCGCGAGATCAACCAGCAGACCCAGCGACTGGGCGAACTGCGCCAGACGCTGGCGCAGCAGGAACAAAGCGTCGCCCAGTTGCAGCGTGCCCTCGACGAAGAACGGCTGGAGGGCGAACGCGGTGCAGGAGTGACCCCGAGCCGGATGGTGCCGTCGCTTTCGCAGCAGACCTTCGTGCCCGTGCCGATGCAGCAGGCGCCGACCCAGGTCGCGCAGCAGCAATCGCAACAGCCGCAGCAGGCGCAAGCACCGCAACAGCAGCAACAGCAACCGCAGCAGCCGGTAGCGCAACAACAGCAACAGAGGCCGGTGGGCGAGGCCCCCGAGGCTGCTTCGCGTCCACCTGAAGTGGCGCAGATCTTCGATCAGCCCGGCGTGCTCACGCCGGCGGGCAAGTTCGTCCTGGAGCCGTCGCTGCAACACGGCTATTCCGCCAACGACCGCGTCGCCCTGGTCGGCTTCACGGTGATTCCGGCGATCCTGATCGGCCTGATCGACGTGCGCCAGGTCAAGACGACCTCGGGCGTGGCGACCATCACGGGTCGTTACGGCTTCGGCGGTCGATTCGAGCTCGAGGCCAAGGTGCCGTACGTGTACCTCAACGCTGATACCGTCAGCCGCGAAATCTTCACCGGCACGGCGGTGGACAACGTGTTCAACGCCAGCGGTCGCGGCATGGGCGACTTCGAGGCAACCGCGCGCTACCAGCTCAATCGTGGTGGCCCCGACAAGGCGTTCTACATCGGCTGGCTGCGTTACAAGAGCCGCACGGGCAAGGACATCTTCGAGGTGGTCACCGACTGCGTGACGCGCTGCGTGTCCAACGCAACCGGCACGGGCCTGCCGTTGGAGCTGCCTACGGGCACGGGCTTCGAATCGCTGCAGCCGGGCGTGACCTGGCTGTATCCGTCCGACCCGGTGGTGTTCTTCGGCAGCATCAGCTACCTGTACAACTTCGAGCGCCATGACGTCTCGCGCACGGTGCTGCTGTCGGGCAAGGAATTCCTGGGCGACGTGAAGGCCGGCGACATCTGGGGCTTCAACCTCGGCATGGGCCTGGCGTTGAACGAGAAGGCATCGATCAGCCTTGGCTACGACACCAGCCTGGTCGGCAAGACCGAACAGAACGGCAAGGATTCACCAGGTTCGGTGCGGGTGACCCTGGGCACGATGCTGCTGGGCGGCACATACCGCTTCAACGACAAGGTCTCGCTCAACGTCGCACTGGGCGTCGGCGTGACCCGCGATACCCCGGACGTGACCTTCACTGCTCGCGTGCCGATCTCGTTCTGATCACGATTTTTGTCCGCGCGATCGCAGGCCACCTTGGCCTGCGATCGCTCGTGGCGGCGGCGCTTCACATCCATTTCACGCCCTTGAGGGCTAATTCCCGTTCCACGTAAACACCGCAGCCGTCGCGGGCCAGGCCGGCTGCGGTACGTCGCCGGAAAATGGCGAGCCACCGTTTGCCTCACACGGGAGAAGACCATGAAACACCTTGCGCTGGGCATGTTGCTGGCGGCAATGCTGGGTGGTTGCACAACCACGCCGACGGTGACCACCGACCACGATCCGGCTGCGCAGTTCGGCAGCTACCAGACCTATGCATGGCTGAAGAAGCCCGAGGCCAACTCGCCGCTGATCCAGCAGCGCATCGTCTCCGCCGTGGACGCGAAGCTGCAGGCGCGCGGATGGCGCCAGGTGGCCGAGTCCTCCGCTGACATCGCCCTGGTGGCCAATGTCGCCACCACGCAGAAGCAGAGCATCGACACGTTCTACAACGGCCCGGCATGGGGCGGTTGGGGTTGGGGCGGCATGGGCATGGGCAGTGCTTCGACGACGGTGCGTACCTACGACGTCGGCACGCTCGTCGTCGACATGTTCGACACCAAGACCAAGCAGGCGGTCTGGCGTGGCACCGCCTCGGCCACGGTGCCAAGCTCGGTGGAGAAGGCCAACACGCTGGTGCAGGCGGGCGTCGACAAGATGTTCGCGTCCTTCCCGCCGGGCAGTGCACCGGCGAAGTAAGGCCGCACAGGTTCGCAGAGGTTGGGGTCAAGCAGGGCCGGCGGGGAAACTCGCCGGCCCTGTTGCGTCTGCGCGGTCAGTCGCTGTCGGCGGACGCGCGAAGGATGCGCAGCACTTCGGCCACGCTTTCGTCGCTCTCCTGAAGGTCGTGGCCGAGCGGAAGCACCAGTGTCGATTCGGCTCCGGGGATGACCGCGCTTTCCAGCGGCACCACGCCATCGCCCGGCGGGCTGCGTCCAGGCAACGCGCCAGCGATGGTGTGGTAGGCGATGCCAGTGGCCGGCATCAACACCTGGCCAGCGGCACGAACCGGTTGTTGCGTCTGCAGCGTGGTGATGCTGTTCAGCCGCGCCTGCTGGTAGAACTGACGTAGCTCCGGTTGCACTGCGTCCGGGTTGATGTCGGCGATCCGGCTGAGCGACTGCAGTTCCGGCGTACGACGCCCGATCAGCACGCGTGCCAGGCGCCCGTACCAGCGGGTCGCGCTCGGGCTGCCGCCATGCGGCGACGAGATGAAGATCGCGCGCGAGATGCCCGGATACGGCGTGAAGTGGAAAATTTCGTCGACGCCGGTGATGTCCCCGGCGTCGCCTTTGAGCGCCGTCTTTGGCAATACGAAGGCGGCGTTCCACAGCACGTCACCGCTGTCGACGCACAGCATTCGCGCCACCACGCCGCCCAGGCTATGGCCGACCAGCACCATGTCCGTGCGTGCCGCATCGTCGCGCTCCGGGTCGAGGATGCTCCAGGCCTCATCGAGATATCGCTGCACCCGCCGGCGGATCACCAGCAGCGGCGCGTTGGTCTGGTAGACGACGTGCCAGACCTGGAATCGATCGCGCAGGTCCGGGGCGCCCCAGACGGCATTGGACAACCGGGCCCAGGTCAGCGGGCTGCTGCCCAGACCATGGATCATCACCAGCGGGCGCTTGCCGGGGTCATAGTCCTCGAGCAGGTAAACGCCGGCGCGGCGGCCGACTTCATCGCCACCCAGCAGTCCCCAGATCGCCAGCCGATCCAGTTTCGAAGTGAGCGCGCCGGAGGCAAAGCCTGCCGACGTGTCGTAGGCAAGCCGGATACGCTGCGTGCCGACGGCCAAGGTGTCGAGGCCCTTCGCGTCGGCGATGACAAGCCGCGGACGCACCTCGCCGTTGTCGCCCGGTTCGAGCCAGGCGGTGGCATTGCGGAACACGCCTTCCGGGGGCAGCAGTTCGCACAGCTGGCGGTCGTTGCAGCGACGCGACAGCACGGCCAGCGGTACGCCAAAACCTCCGCGGTGCATCCGCGCACCGCCAAACAGGTCCATCGGCACTTCACTGGCGCGGGTGAGTTTGAGCGGTCCGTCCAGATAGGGCGACAACCCTCGGAACTCGATCTTGAATTCGCTGCCGTCGATGGTCTGTAGCCCCGCTACCCAGCCGTCGCTTCGCTGGTCCAGCACGCGGGCGAGCAGGGCGTCGGTGCAGTGCGTGGCCAGCGTGGCCGCTTCGACCACCGTGTCGCGGTCAGCCAGGGAGGGATACGCATCGAGCGCGCACCGCGTCCATGCATCCGTCGCATTGCCGCCTTCCTTCGCGGCCGCCCGGCGCGCCCAGGTGCGGGCCGAGTCGAGGCCGCGCCTGGCGTCGGCGCTGTCGACCGTCGATGCCGGCGAAACGGCCGGACGTTCTGCGACGCTGCGACAGGCGCACAGCAGCAGTGTGGCCAGCAGCCACCACCCGGCTCGCCAAGCATTGCCAGCGATGGCATGGCCCATGTCGGTTCCAAGGAGGATGTGCCGCCAGTGATACCGCAAGCGCGGTGTAAACGCACCTGGGAATCCGGCGTTCAAGCCCCGGGGCCGGCCGCGTCACCGACGCATGGAGTCGGTGACGCGCATTGCCAAGCGTGCGTCAGTTGCCGATGTCGTTGCCGGCCGCGGCGGCGTTGGCGATGATGCCCGACAGCGGCAGCAGCTGCGACAGGAAGCGGTTCCAGCGCGTGACGCCGGCCGGGCCGACCCAGACCACATCGCCCGGGCGCAGCGAGAACTGGTTGCCCAGGGCGAACGCGGCCGGCGACTTGGCGTCGAGGTGGTAGACGGTGGCTGGGGTCTGCGCCATCTGTTCGATGCCGCGAATCACGTAGACCGCCTCACCTTTCGACGTCACCGGATTGAGGCCGCCGGTGCGACCCAGCGCCTGGGTCAGCGACATGTCGGTGGTTTTGAAGGTCAGCGCCTGCGGGCGCAGCACTTCGCCGACGACGTAGACTTCCTTGCGGTCGTTGAACGGAAGGAACAGGCGGTCCCCGGGCTTGAGGAAGATGTCGGGAGCCACCTTGCCGTCGCGATTGAGCGCATCCAGGTCGAGTGGGTAATCGCGGCCATCGCGCGTCAGCACGAAGCCTGCGAGGTCAGCCTGCTCGACGTTGATGCGGGCGCGACCGACCGCCTGGGACAGCGTCAACGGAACGGTGGTGACTTCCTGCGGCGCGGTATCTTCGAACGCGCCTTGCACGGCAATGCGGCTGCCGTAACCGACCACGTTGATGTCCAGCTGGGGATTGCGAAGGTACTGCGCGAGGCGGCTGGCCAGCGTGCTGCGCAGGTCCTCGATGGTCATGCCGGTGACATTGATCTTGCCGGCATAGGGATAGAAGAACGTTCCATCGGGCTGCACCAGTCGCCCGTTGGTGACGGCCTGCTGCTGGTTGCCTGCCGGGCTGGTCAGTTCGGGGTGATCCCAGACCGTGACCAGGATGGTGTCACCCGGGTGGATCTTGTACGACTCGGTGCGGTAGTTCAGCAGTTCCTGCGGAACCTGCACCGCTGCACGCTGCGGCGTCACGGTGTCCGCAGTGATCGCCACCATCCGCACATCGCTGCCGCCGGCAACCTGCATGTCACCGGATGACTGCCGGCTCATCTGCTGGCCGGGTACGCAACCAGCGGCGATAACGACCGAAGCTATGGAGGTCGCAAGGGCAACACGTCTTACAAAGGCGCGTTTTGCGATTATGTTCACGAATTGACTGTTCAAAAGACTGGCCCTCACGTCGTTGGCAAGCGCAGGAGAAGAAGGCACAGAACGCAATCCGTTGCGAACCACATCGATGATCCTAATGGCCACGTCGACCATGGGGCGTGATTGTGGTGATGCCTGGTGCGACGGTGTTCAGTGTGTTCAACGCGCGCGAAACAGAAAACGTTAAAGCGTGACTTGTTTCCAGTTCAGTTCTGTATACGAACCATCAACAAACCACCCATTTCTTTGAACGCACGCCCACTGCGCCACAGCGCACTGCGAGACGGGAACCAGCGCTGCTTCCACGTCACGCGTCTTGCGCGTTCCGGCACCGGCACAGCGACTGCATCGATTCCTTCACTGCGGAACTGCTCCATCGCGCGCGGCATATGCAGGGATGACGTGACCAGCAGCACGTGGCGCGATTGCCTGCGCTCGAGAATCTGCGCGGTATAGCGGGCGTTGTCGCGGGTGTTGTGGCTGCGCTCTTCCAGCACCAGTGCCGACGGAGGAACCCCGAGGCGCGCGATGGCAATGGCCATCATCCGCGCTTCGCTGCCGTCGCTGCCTTCGCCTCCGTTCTCGCCGCCGCCAGAGAGGATGACGATCGGTGCGCGCTCTGCCAGCCACGCGCGCGCACCTGCTGCCAGGCGACTGTTCTCCAGATCCTCGGGCCGGACATCGGGACGGTCGAGCCATCCGTAACGCATGCCGCCTCCGAGCACGACGATCGCATCGGCACGCGGCAGCGCCGCCTCGTCGACCGGCGGATAACGTTGCTCGACGCGGCCGCGCAGCCAGTCCGACGCCATCGGGATCGACCATAGCGCCGACCATGCCATCGCCGCGACGAACGTCGCCGCCGCGCCGCGCCGACGACGCAGGACCAGCAGGGCCAATGCGACCACGATCAGGCACAGGCTCAGGGCAGGGGGATAGGTCAGGCCGACGAAGAGCTTCTGCAGGGATTGCGACATGCGGCTAGATCACTATCTCGTTGTTGACGTAGTAGTAGAACACCGCGCACGACAGGACCAGGCCAAACCTCAGCAGCAGCGGATGGCGCAGCGCGGGCAGGCGGCTGTGGCAGATCACGGCGGCCACGATCAACGAAACCGACAGCCAGGCCGGGAGCAGGTAGCGGTTGGAGAAGAAGCCCCAACCAATCGCAAAGAACGGCAGCAGCATCACCAGGTAGATGGCGGTGCTGTCGCGAATCTTCTCGCGGAACTCCGGCTTGACCAGCGGCGACAGCGCGTGTGGAAGTGCGTACCAGAAGATCGAGAACACGGCGAAGTCGATGCGCACGCCGGACTGGAAGCGGCTATTCTCGGTATAGGTCATCACCAGTTCGTACAACGCCGGCACGGCGGCCCTGACCGCCGCCATCGATACGCCGCTGACGTACAGGATGAAGCCGGCCACGGCGACCAGTCGCTGCGTCTTGGGCCCCAGCAACAGGACCGGCGCGAACACCAGGTACAGCAGCGATGACATGTGCAGGCTGCTGGCGACCAGGCCGAACAAGGCGAACGCACCCCAGCGTCGCTGCTGGAACGACAGCAAGGCGGTGAACACCAGCAGTGCCGCCAGGCCCTGGCGCACCGCATTGATCGAGGCGTTGACGAACATCGGCGATACGAACAGCAACATCACCGACACGCTGAGGAAGGTCAGGTAGCCACGCTCGTCGCCAAGCGCGCGGAAGTATTGCCGCGTGGACACCACGACCGTTCCGAGCATCAGCGCGAACAGCGCCGTCTGGTAGCCCGTCACACCAAGCCCGAGCTTCCACAGCGCGATGCTCAGGTAAACGAAGCCAGGCTCCAGGCGCGTTTCGATCGACTCACGGCCCAGTGCTTCGAAGAATCCTGCGTAGGTCAGCGTATCGGTGCCGATATCCGGCGAACGCGTGCCAACCAGCCAGCAGCCAAATGCCGCGACCGCGGCCAGCAGCAGCACGCTCAGCACGGTGGCGCCGACAGTATCGGCCGCCCTGTGCTGGCGGACATGGAACGTGGTCAGCCCGTCGACCGAGTTCATGACGCAGCACCCTGCGCGCGCCATCGCCGCACCGCCGCAAACAGGCGCTGGCGGGCCTTGCGGAACAGTCCCACCGAGCGCGCGAACAGATGCTCCGGCAGGGTCACCAGGCCCTGGCGCAGCAGTTCCAGCCGCGCCTGGCGACCGGCGCGGTGCATCGCGGCGAGATCCTCACTGAGCCCCCCGGCGCCATAGTTGGCCTTGTGCCAATAGGCCAGGGTCTGGTCGAGCTTGGCGCAACGGAAGCCGGAAAATCCGATCTGCCCCCACAGCAGGAAATCCTCGACCCGGCGGAAGTCCTCATTGAAACGGAAGGGAAGGTCGCGGCGCAGGACGACCGAAGCAGTGGGAAACGGATTGCTCAGCAACAGCCGCGCACGCGGGACGATCGACGTCCGTGCGGTGCGGGGAGAGGGTGGTGCGGCCTCGGCGCGGTCGCGCACCTTCATCGGATGGGCGAGCAGGGCGATTTCCGGATCCGCGCGCAGGGCCTGCATCTGCAGTTCGATCTTGGTCGGTGCCCAGGTGTCGTCGGCGTCCAGGAAGGCGATGTATTCCTGGCGGGCGCGATGCCAGCCGGCATTGCGCGCACGTGATGGGCCACCGTTGTCGGGCAGGGCGATGACCTCGATCCAGCCCCGCGGGTAATTGGCGGAGATGAAGTGCAGCTGCTCGAGGGTGCCGTCATTGCTGAAGTCGTCGACCAGCAACACCTGCGCCGGCGCGACCGTCTGCGCGGCGATCGACGCCACCGCGTCGCCGATGGTTGCCCCACATCGGTAGCAGGGCACGACCACGCAGATGGGTGCGACGGAAGGCGAGGCGACTTCGCGGTTCATGGCACCGTCCCGTTGAGCATTGTCCTCTCGAATCCCGAGAACCAAGGTGCACATTGGAATATGTCCTGTGCCTGCTGCGCGTATACGGATGGTGAAAGCGCCGGTCGCGCACCGGGATCGTTCAGCATCGTGGTGATGGCGGACGCCAGCTCGTCACTGCCACGCAACGTGCCGCCAACGCGGAGCGACGCAGGCAGGCCGATGTCGTCGGCGAAATCGCGACACTTCGGGTGGTAGTCGATGATCGTGAATGGCACCCCGCACAGGTAGGCGACAATCGCGCCATGCAGGCGTGCACTTATGAACGCGTCGCAACGGCAGATGTCGCGGACGACGGCGAGCGGATCATGCCCGCGGTACAGGCGCAGCTCCGCATCCATGCCGCGCGCACGCAACCGGGACTGGATGTCTTCCGCGAGTGCCTGGTCACCGTGATGGGGGTGGCCGTTGAGGCTGAATACCTCGACCTGCAGGGGCGCGCGCGGCGCTATTGCCGCCAGCGCATCGATCATGGCGTCCTGCCAGGCATCCATCGTCGGCGCAGGGTGGTCGGGGCGTGGCGTGTAGCGGCACGGTGCGATGCCGATGCGAAGCGGCCTGCCGTGGTCTGCGATCATGCCGGCGCGGGCAGATCCGGTCGGAACCACCAGTGACAACAGGCCGGCAAGGTCGCGCCCATGGTGGGTCACGCGCTCGAGCCCGAGGGAAAGGGCCAGTTCGTACGAGCGGCGGTCGCGGACCGACAGGTACGAGAAATGACGGGCGTACTCTGCCACGACGGCTTCGTCGGCGCGGTCCGCGAATGGGCCGATCGACACGCCGACCGCTGCCAGTTGCAGACTCCGTCGCCGCTTGGCCCACAGCATCAGTGGCTTGCGGAATGACTCCCGCGCAGTGATGACCGAGCCGCCGCCCATCACCAGCACATCGTTGCCGTGCACGCCGCGAATGAAGCTCAGCAGACGGCTGCACTTGCCCGCGGCTCCGGTGGCGCCGTAGAGGTCGAGCGGCAAGCGCTGCGGCCAGGTGCTTTCGCCGTCCAGGTCCGCGAGTGCGGGTCCGACCAGGGTGGGTTCCGCGCCCCAGTACAACCGGGCGGCGGTGGTGCAAAGCACGCCGAACAGATCGTCGCCAAAATTGCGCATGCCGTAGTAGCCGGTGAAACCGACCCGAAGCGCGTCCGTCACGGTGGCCTCGTTCATGGGGAAGTCCTTTCAGGTCGCTCGATCCGGCGCACGCCCAGGTACATGAGCAACAGCAGGGTTGCTTCCGCCACCACCGTCCCCCACGCCGCGCCGATCGCGCCATGACGCGGGATCAGCAGGCAGGCCAGGGCAACGGCGACGACGGTCGCCGCGAGCATCGCGACCACGCGATAGCGCATGTGGCTTTCGGTGAGGAGCGCGGACCCCACCGACGTCGACAGGAACCGGATCGGCGTGCAGATCGCGAGGATGGCCAGCAACACCGGGACGTCGGCATAGGCAGGGCCAAATGCGATCGACACCAGCAGCGGCGATACCAGCCACAGCACCAGGCCGGTGAGCAGACCGATCGCCAGCATGGCCAGGTTGCCCAGGCGATAGACGCGCCAGAACTGCGGTTTGTCGTGTACGGCCCAGCGGTGCAGCCGCGACAGCAGGAACTTCTGGTAGATCGTCGCGGGAAACAGATACAGCGCCGACATGATGGCCAATGCGACGCCGTAGTGGCCCGCCTGCGCGTTTCCATCCAGGTACTTCAACAACACCGTGCTGACCTGGAAGAACACCGGATACAGCGCCGCCGCGACCCCATAAGCCCAGGCCTGCGACCACAATTGCCACGCCCCGGGTGTCGCAATTGCCGTCATGGGCGCCTGGCGCGGACCGTGACCGGTCAGTTTCATCTCGCCGCGACTCATTGCAGCCAACTGCGGCATCGCCGTGGCGGCAAGCAGCAATGCCACCAGGCCGTAGCCGAACGCCACCTGGCGGGCATCGATGCCGCCGATGCCAACCGCCAGCAGCGCCACCGCGAGGCGGCCGGATGGCATCAGCAGTTGCCATCCCGCGAGGGCACGGTGGCGCTCTTCCAGTCGCAGTTTGCTGCCCAGCAGGTCAACGGCAAACACGCCGATGATGACCGGCACGAGCAGCAGGAGTGTCGAACGCGTGTCGGCATCGACGCGATCGCCCCACAGCGCCCAGCCCACCACGGCGGCAATAGCCAGGATTGTGGTGGCGAGAGAGAAACGCAGCGCGGGCCGCAGCCAGCGATCCGCTGCCCAGCCCTCGCTGCCGTAGGCCTTGAGGCGAAACTGCGAGAGCCCGAATCCAGCCAATGGTGCGATCATCGTGACTGTCGCCAACGAAGATGCGAACAGGCCGTACTCGGCGGGGCCGAGCCGTCGCGCCAGCACGACCTGGGCCAGGAACACCATCACCGCACCCGCCAGCGTTGCCAGCCAGAGCATCGAGATCGCCATTGCGGCGGGACGCCAGCCTTGCGCGACCATCGACTTCATCCCGCCACGGACGCTCGTGCCTGCAGCGGCACGGTCAGCAGTTCTTCGTAAACGTCCAGGGTGCGGCGGATGACCAGGCGTTCATCAAAGTGGCGCAACGCGCGCTCACGGGCACTGGCGCCGAGTGCTGCCAGCAAGGCGCGATCGTCATCGAGCCGTGCGAGCAGCTCGGCCAGGGAGACGGCATCGCGCGGTGGCACGTGCAAACCGTCCTCGCCATCGCGGGTGACGACCTCCCGGCAGCCCGGCAAATCCGTGGTGACCAGGGCGAGCCCGGCTGCGGCGCCTTCGATCAGGCAGCGCGGTACGCCCTCGCGGTAGTAGCTTGGCAAGGCCATCACATCGACGGTGGCGAGCAGTGCCGGCATGTCCTCGACGTGGCCGAGCCACTGCAACAGGCCCTGGTCGTGCCAGCCCTGCGCCTCCTCGCGCGTCACCGAGTTCGGATTACCGGGATCGGGCGTGCCGGCAAGCAGGAACTCGATCGTTCGTCCTTGCTGGCGCAGTAGCCTGGATGCCTCTGCGAACTCGGCCACGCCCTTCTCGCGCAGCAGTCGCGCCGCCAGCAGCACGCGCAGCGGTTGCGTTGCGTCTTCGCGGGGGCAGGGCTGGAAGCGCTCGGTGTCGACCCCGGAGCTCCTGATCAGGCGGATCTTGCTGCCGGGGACCAGCCGCGCATCGGTCAGCGCCTGGGCATCGTCGGGGTTCTGCAGGATCACGCGCGAATGGCCATGGCCAAGCGTCGCCCGCATGAGCATGCTCACCACCGGCCGCAATAGTTTCGCCTTGGGGCTTTCGCTTGCGAACACGTAGCCCATGCCGGCCACCGCGTTGACCACCGCGGGAACGCGCGCAAGCCGTGCGGCCAGGGCGCCATAGACGGCGCACTTGACCGTGAAGTTGTGCAGCAGATCGGGCTTGTGCGCCCGCAGCAGCATCACCAGTTCGCGCAGCGTATGCGCCTCGCGAATGGGGTTGAGGCTGGCGCGGTCCATGGACAGCTGGGACCAGGCGATTCCATGTTCCTCGAATCGTTCGCCAAACTCGCCGGGAGGCGAGACCATCACGACTTCGGCGCCATGCGCCTTGAGCTGCAATGCGGTAGACAATCGGAAGTTGTACAGATACCAGTCGGTGTTGGCGAAGAAGACGATGCGCATCGGCAGGCGGGGCACTGTTCGATGAGGGGTCTTGAGTGTATCGATGCCCCCTTACCCGGCTGTAAACGATGCGATCACTTTCCACATCCGCGCATGAACGAAACCGCGGAATTGGCAGGTGAAAGCAAGCAGACATTACGAAACAGGCGCTTTCGTGGCCTGAAAAAAGACACGGCCGACAATTGTCGGCCGTGTCATCAGAGCGCATCCGGGCAGTTACTTGGCGTACTGGTTCGTGGTCACGCGAAGATCGATGCAGTCGGTGGTCGCCTGGATGTGGGCGCCGTTGCCATTGTTGCCGCCCACCAGGCCAGTGACCGACACCAGCGGATTGGTCGCGGTGTTCACGCCGTGCATGCGCGTGTGGTTGTTGCGGAAGGTATTGCCGCTGACCTGGTAGCCCTTGGTGGCCGAGCGCAGCATCACGCCCATCAGGTAGTTGTGCTGGAGCTTGTTCTGGGCGATGTAGCCGCTCACCGGCGCGATCGTCAGGATGCCGTAGCCGCCGTTGTACTCGATCGTGCAGCTCTTGATCGTGACACCGGTGACGCGCTTGTAGACCTGGATGCCGTTGCCCTGGTTCTTGCGGACCAGGCAGTTCTCGATGTGCACCGTGGTGGTGGTGCCAGCGTCGTCGGCATCGGGCTCGATGTCGATGCCGCAACCCGGGGCGACGCCACTGTTGTTGCTGAACTCGGAGTCGTAGACCTTGATCTCGCTGGAGCGGCCAATTGAAAGCCCCTGGCGGCGGTTGCCGGTGGACACGACATTGGCAATGACCACGCCCTGCGAAGGAATGGTCGGGCTGCCGGTGACCATGGCGCCGCCGATGGAGATGCCATCGCCCCAGCACTTGGACAGATGGATGTCACGGATGGTGACGCGCGAGGAACCGCGAACCATGATCGCGTGGCCCCATTCGCCGGTGGTGCCAAGGTGGTTGTCGCGGTCGCCGATGATCTGGCCGCCGGAGATCTCGACGTCGCTGACCTTGTAGGCCATCACCACGTAGGCGCGTTCGGCGCTGTTGCGCTTGGCGGCCAGGATGGCGCCGTCGGCGAGCTGCAGGTGCATGCGGCTGCGCAACCGCAGGTTGCGGGTCGGATCGATGACATAGGTGCCGGCGGGAATCAGGATCGTGCCGCCGTCGGAAGGCAACGCATCGATCGCCGCCTGGATGGCGGTAGTGTCGTCATGGACGCCATCGCCGTAGGCGCCGCGATTGCGCACGTTGAGCACCGCCGAACCACGAGCGCGCACTGGCGGGTTGTAGGCGGCGGTGGCGTCGGTGCCGGTGGCTGCGAGGGCCCGCGACATGCCGGTTGCGGTCAGTACGCCCGGGACCGCGGCAAACAGCGATCGGCGAAGGAATTCACGGCGGCCGTTGTGGCCATGTTCGGTGGTGGCGCGCGCGGCGCGATTGAATCGTCTGTCGTTCACGTAGTGGGGTTCCTGGGCCAGCCCCTGTCCGGCCTTTGTTCGATGAGTGGTCGGCGACGCTTGCGCGCCCGATTCGTCACGTCACGATCATTTTCGTGACTTGCGCGAATCTAGCGCAGCGATGCTTAACTGCAGTCGTGGATTGCCGTAACTGTGCGCGGGCGCAAGGAAATTGGCGCGCGTTGTTCATGTTGAACCGCATTCAAGTTCATGACTGCGGATTCATTCAGGAACCTGTCGCGGCGAATGCGCGGAACTGGACCGTTCAGGCGATCAGTTGCTGTAGCGGTTGTCGTCGCCGACACGGATCGATTGCGTCTTCTCGGCGATCGACACATGCCGGTTGCGCGCCAGTGGCTTGTTGGCCTTCTTGCTGTAGGCCGGGCCGTTGCGGGCGAAGTCGTTGCCGTTGACGCTGACGTTGCGTGTCCCCGGTCGAAGGCCCACGCCGCCCAGTCCGTTCTGGCGGATGTGGTTTCCGGTGATCACACAATCCTCCGCAGCGATCGCGAGCACGCCGTGGCCGCGGTTGGCTTCGATGGTGCAATCGCGGATCGTGACGTTGGATGCGCGCTTGTAGAGCTGGATCCCGGCACCCTGGTTCCTCGTCACCAGGCAGTTGGCGATGACCACGTCACTGGCGATGTCGCCGGCATCGGGTTCGACGTCGATGCCGCAGCCGGGGAGGGTGCCGGCGGTGTCGGTGAAGCTCGAGTCGTACACCCGCACCTGGCGAGAGCGTCCAATGGTCAGTCCCTGGCGGCGGTTGCCGACGCACTGGACACGCACGATGACGATATCGCGACTGGGGACGATGCTACCTCCGGTCTTCGAGCCGCCGATGGAGATGCCGTCGCCCCAGCAGTGCGATACATGAAGATCGTGCACCGTTACCTTCGAGGCACCGCGGATCATGATGCCGTGGCCCCATTCGCCGCTCGTGCCCAGGTGTGAATCGCGCTCGCCGATGATGCGTCCGCCCGAGATCTCGACATCGCTGACATCCTGCACCGTCAACACATAGGCGCGCTCGGCGGCATTGGCTTTTGCCATCAGGCGTGCGCCCGGGGCAAGTTGCAGGTGCATCCGGCTGCGAAGTCGAACGCTGCGCACCGGATCAATCAGGTAGTCGCCCGGGGGTACCGCCACGGTGCCGCCACTGGCCGGGAGCGCGTCGATCGCCGATTGGAACGCAAGCGTGTCGTCGCGGCTGCCGTTGCCGAGCGCGCCATGGGCGCGCACGTCGATGCGGGCCGATCCGCGCGCGCGGACCGTGGCGTCTGCCGCCAGGCCTGCCAGCGGCAGTGCCAGCAGGGGCAGGACGCAATTGCGAAGCAACCGTCGTCGCGCAGGATCCATGTCAGTGCTGCGCCGCATGCGTATCGGCCAGGAGTGCCGCCCGTCGCCGCGATTCCAGCCACGGCAGTACGATCGCAAGCAGGTAGAACTTGGACGCGTGGTACTTGTTGTCGAGACGCCTGCGGTTGCGTTCCAGCCAGAGGCTGGCGCCGGGCAGGATGTCGCGGCTTCGCCCGGCGAGGTCGTGCACCGTCTCGAAGCGCTGTTGCGCCAGGCCGCGAAGGTCGAAACGGAAGCTGCCCTTGCTCTGCACGTACGGAAGGTCGCCGAAGCGGGTGGCGATGTGCTGCCGGATCAGCAGCTTGTTCATCTGGGTCTTCGGGTCGACCTTCTCGTAGCGCGGCACCTCGCGATGGATCCATTCGCGCAAAGTGAGGTCGCAGAATGGATACGCTGCCTGCAGCGACAAGGCGCTGGCGGTGTACAGGCCCTTGGCGAACGCGCCGGCGGAACCCGCGATCGAGGTCGACATGTCGCGCCATTCGGCCGGACTGGTGGCCGAACCGATCTCATCCAGGAACAGGTCAAGCCGTTGCCGCGACTGTCGCGCAATGTCGCGGCCAAAGATCTCGTCGACCTCTTCGTCGCTGAAACGCGATCCCGGGAAGACCCGCTCGATCGGGTTCATCTGCAGTGTGCTGAGCAGGTAGCAAAGGCGGAAACTGCGGTCCACCAGCGGCAGTTCGGCCACGCGTGGCGACAGGTTGATGTCGCGGGCCAGTCGCGCCAGCAGGTGCTGACGACGACTCATCGGGGTGCCGAAGTAACTGTCCGCGCCGAGCCCGTCGATGATGCCGTCACCGTTGCGGGCGGCGACTTCGGTGCCAAGGTCGATGCAGGAGAGCAGGGCGAAGTCGGCCGTCAGCAACGGCATCCGGTCAACGACTGCCAGATAGCGGTCGTAGGCCCGGCCCGGATCGCACACCAATGACTCGTGGCGCAGTCCGAGGGTGCGGGCAACCCGGGCGGCCGAATCGACTTCGTTCTCCTCGCGACCGCCGAGGTAAGTGATGCACGTGGTGTCGGGCCGGGCCTCGGCGATGGCGATGGCGAGCGTGGTTGAGTCCTTGCCACCGCTTTGCAGCAGCCACGGTGCGTGCATCCCGGCGCAGCTGCGGCGGACCGCATCACACAGCAGGCGGTGGTAACCGCCCACCCAGTCCTGGTGCGAACTGGGCTCCTCGGGGACCTCGCCGGCATTGCGGAACTTGAAGCGGAACTCCGGCGCGTGGTGCATGTCGTCGCGCGGGCAAAAGCCGAACGTGACCAGCCTGACGCCCTGGAGGATGGAGAACGGCGGATACACGAAGGCGTTGCGCAGCAGGTCGGCCACCGATACCAGGTCGACGGGTGGCGAGGCTGCCGGCGAGGCCAGCGGCGAGAAATCGGGCGTGCCGTAATACGGCGACATCGTTATCTGCATGCCCATCGGTCACCTCGCCGCCGTCGGGTTGCGGAGCGGCTGATAGTCGTAATAACTGTAGGTGTACTGGCCCGCGCCATGCTTCTGCACGGCGTTGAAGATCGCGCCGCGGACATCGACGCCGTTCTGCTCCAGTCGCTGCTTGGCCATGGCGATCTCACGTTGCTGGTTATGGCCCCAGCGCACGACCATCAGGCAGTTGCCGACGTGGTGGCCAATCACGGCCGCATCGGTTACCGCCAGCACCGGCGGCGTATCGATGATGACAACGTCGTAGAGCGCGGTCAGCTGATCGAGCAAGGTCGCGAAGCGCGGGTGCATCAGGAGTTCAGACGGGTTCGGCGGAACCGCGCCGCGCGAGATGAAGGTCATGTTGTCGGTGCCCGGCACCTTGCGCAGTGCCTGCTCCAGGTCGATCTGGCCGGAGATCAGTTCCGACAGACCGCCCTCGGAGCGCACGCCGACGGCATGGTGCAGCGTGCCGCGACGCATGTCGGCGTCGATCAGCAGCACGGTCTGCCCGGCCTGGGCGATGGTCACGGCGAGGTTGGCACAGACGAACGTCTTGCCTACGCCGGGGCTCGGCGCGGTGATCATGAGGATGTTGTTCTTCATCTCCAGGCGGGCGAAGTGCAGGCTGGTGCGCAGCGTGCGCAGCGCCTCCATCGCCAGGTCGGTGGGCGAGCGCAGCGCCAGCAGGCGCTGGCGGTCGCGGCGGAAACCGCGCGGACGCGTGGCGAGCTGGTGGCCCTTGGCGCTGAAGGGGATCGAGGCATACACGGGCAAGCCGAGCAGCTCGATGTCGACCGGGTCTTCGACGCCACGCTTGAACATCTGCCGCAGCAGCACGAAGGCAACCATGAACATGGCGCCGAGCAGGGTGCCGCCGGCGACGACGAGCAGCGGCTTCGGCCAGGCCGGGGAATCCATGTTGACGTCGGCCGGATCGATCACGCGGGCATTGCCGATCGCACTGGCGCGGGCGATGTTGAGCTGCTGCGCCTGGTCGAGCAGGTTGGCATAGGTCTGGTTGGTCACCTCCACATCGCGGTTCAGCCGGAACAGGCCCTGCTGCGTGTCAGGCAGCTGGCTCAGGCGCGACAGCAGCCTGGCCTTCTCTGACTGGAACTGACCGATCTGGCGTTGCAGCGACTCGTAGACCGGGTGCTCGGTGGTGAAGCGGCTGGCGATGTCGGCGCGCTGCACCAGCAGCTGCTGGATGCTGGCATCCAGGGCGATGCTTTGGTCGAGCAGGGCCTTGTTCTGCACAGCGACATCGAGCGTACCGGTGCGGCTCTGGAAGTCGTTCAGTGCGGCCTGCGCGTCGGCGAGCTCGCGGCGCACGTTGGGCAACTGCTCGGTGACGAACTGCAGGCGCTTGGCCGCTTCGGCCGAGTTGCGCGCCACGTTCTGGCGCGCGTACGCCTGGGTGATTTCCTCGAGCACCTGCTTGGCCCGCACCGGGTCGGAGTTGGAGTAGGTGAGGGCGATCACGCCGGAATTGCGGCCCTGTTCGGTGACGGTGATCTTGCTCTTGAGGTCGGCCATGATCGCCATCGGGTTAAGCCGCTTGACCTCGAAGCGAGTGCCCGGGTTGGCGGCGAGGGCCTTGACGTCGATGGTGACGCCACCGCCGCTGACGGGACCCTGGCCGGCGCGACCCTGCAGCAGGGTCTTGCCGTTGGGATCGAGCAGGACGAAACGGCTGCGATCGCCTGCAATGAGCTGCAGCGGCATGTCGATCATCGTGTCGGGCAGTTCAAAGCGGGCAATGGAGAGCTTCTCGCCACCCCAGCCGTACTGGGCAAGGCCGAACAGCGGCGCCGACAGCGTGTCGGGTTGCATCAGCTGCTGCGCGCGCGCCGCCAGGTCGCCGATCACCGGCAGGCGCACAGGCTTGGCCGAGAGATCCAGGTCCAGACGGGTCATTGCTTCGCCCAGCACGCGTCGTGAAGTGAGCAACTGCGACTCGGTGGCCGCGGGTGCATCGATCGACGGTGGCGCCTGCGGCGCGTTGCCGGCGTTGAGGCCGGGAACCGTCGGCGGCCGGCTTTCCACCTGGACCACTGCGTTGGCTTCGTACTGCGGCGTTGCCAACAGCACGTAGATTGCGCTGGCGGCGAAGAACAGCATCGTCCCGAACAGGATCGACCACTTGTGATCGCCAAGCGTGCCCACCAGGGTCGGGATGTCAATGTCGTCTTCCCGGATCGTGGTGGCAGGCACCGGATGGGCGCTTTCCGCCCTGGTTATCAGATGGGTAGCCATGTGTCGTCACCGTTGAGGAGGAAGTGGGTATTCATGCCGGGCTCGCCTGGGCCGGGCCTGCATGGTTTGGCGAACCTGCGTCCCGCGACAGGGTTCTTGTAATGGGAGCTGCAGGACGCAGGACCGCCAAGGCATCGGCGATGCGCAGGCACGCGTCGCCTTCGTCGAGTCCACCGGCGTTGAGCTCCGGTGGAGTAAGAGGCTGCTCGCGGTCGAGCAGATGGAGCAGGTTGTTGCAGATCGAAGCCGGATCGGTGCCGAGCACGTGGACGCGACCATTGCCCAGGAGATCGCGATCGGTCTGCAGTGCCAGCAACGGCACGGCCATCGCCATCGCTTCGACCTCGATGTCGCGATGGACGAAAGCCATGTGTGCACGCTCCAGCAGGTAGACCGACGCCAGGTAATCGGGCTGGTCGATCCAGTGGAAATTCGGCGGCGCCGGCGTCGTTCCGCCCCATGCACAGGATTCGGCGCATACGACGTCGATGTCCGGTCGCTCCATCGCCACGTACTGCAGCGCCTGCGCCACCCGCCCGACGTGTTCGCGGGCGACGCCGTCGCAAAGCATCAGCAGCAGCGGATGGCCGCGGCGCAGGAAGGCGTAACGCTGCCGCAGGTCAGTACGGCAATCGGCGTCCCAACGCAGGTGCGACAGGGCCGCGCGCAGGGTGTCGATGGCGGTGTTGCCGGTGACCAGCACGCGATCCGCCGGCACGCCTTCGGCGACCAGCTGGCGTCCGGTGGTCGTGCTCGAGGCGACGTGCAGGGCAGCCAGGGACCGCGCGATGCGGCGGCCCGGATCGTCGCCGGCCATCTGCGCTCCTGGCAGTCCGCCGTCGATGCACACCACCGGCACGTTGCGGTAATGCGCGGCCAGTGTTGCCGCCAGGGTCGCCGGCGTGTCGCCCGGCACCAGCACCAGGTCGGGCTGCAGGTCGCTCATGACACGCTGCAGGCCGCCCAGGGCGTTCGAGGTGGTTTCGACCGGGTCTTCGCCCGGGACTACCTCGAGTTCGACATCGGCGACCAGGTCGAACAGACCCAGTACCTGATGGGCATTCTGATCGGGAACCGAGGTAACGCATACCGTCGCGTCGAACCTGTCATCGCGCGCCAGCTGCTGCGCGATCGGGGCGATATGGACGGCGTCGGGCGAATCGGCAAGGACGCAAAGCGTCCTGACGGGTGCGACATCGTGGTCGGGCAGCGCGGCGTCGCCGTCGTTGGCGGCCCCGGCATGGAACTCGTTGCTGCCACCTTCGACCGACGTGTCGACGTCATCGAAACGCGCAAGCTCGGTGACGAACATCGGCTCGTGGTCATTGCCGCCGAACGCCATCACCAGGCCGACGCCGTTGCCGGGCAGCGGCGAAGCCCAAAGGGTGCGGATCCTGGCCAGCAGCACGGGCGTGCCCCAGACGTGCGCGGCGAGGACCGCGAAGAACGCCGCCAGGCTCACGGCTTCCGGGACATTTCGCAGCGCATAGCCGACCAGCACCAGCACGCCGCTCAGTCCGAGCATGGCCAGCAGCGCGGCGCGGGGCTTGAGCCCGGCGTCCAGCAGGAGATGATGAAGGTGCTGGCGATCGGCGCGGAAGGGCGAACGGCCCACGCGCATGCGCCTGTACATGACCGCGGCGGTATCCATCACCGGCAAAGCCACGCACCACAGCACGTCCACCGGCGCCAGCCGCTCGATGCGCTCGTGGCTCATGTAGATCAGGCTCCACGCAAGCAGGAACCCGATGAGGGTGCTGCCGGCGTCGCCCATGAAGATCTTGCGCCCGTCGGGCCATCCCAGGTTGACGAACAGGTAGGGGATCAGCGCGAAGAACAGCACCTGCAGCAGGAACACCACGCCCGGCATCGACCACGGGCTGTCATCGAAGAGCATGACCGCGCCGATGCTCACCATTGCGACCGTCGCCGCCAGGCCATCGATGCCGTCCAGCATGTTGAAGGCGTTGATCAGGCCGATCACGGCGATGATCGTGAACGGGATGCCGAGCATGCCGAGGCCAAGCCGTTCCGGGCCGATCAGTTGCCCGAGGTCGTGGACGTAATAGCCGGACATCGCGATCACCAGCCCGGTAGCGCCCGCTTCCACCAGCAACCGGGCGCGAACGCTCAGATCGCTGGCATCGTCAAGCGCCCCGGCGACGACGATCAGCGCCGACGCCGCCATCAGGCTCGTGACGAACCCGTCGAAATAACCCAGGTAACTCAGACCCACCACGGTGCCGATGAAGAAGCACAGGCCGCCAATCAGCGGAATGTGTCCGCGATGGTGTTTGCGCCCATTGGGCTTGTCCACAAGCCCCATCCGGCGCGCCCAGGGGCGCATGGAGAAGATCGCGAAGAGGGTGACGGCCAGTGCTATGGCGCTGGCTGCGACTAACTTTGGATCCTTCATGCACGCACCTCGGTTGAGCCTCGGGGTGTTGATTCCGTGTGCATGCGCACCCACAACAACCACATCGCTCTGGCGCGGGAAACTCTTTGTGCGTGGGAGCGTCCTTTCTGATCCACCGCGCCAGGTACGGGGTGGAATCTAGGTGCGCGTTGTTGACGGAGAGATGAAAGGAGGCGCAGTTACGCTCCTGAATCTTCAGGTTCGCTGGGCAAGGATTCAGTTGGATGAATGGTTCACTTCATTTGCACAACGATGAAGCGATGTGACTTCGATCCCACTACGATGCACGCTGGAGGCGCGATTTCCACTGCAGAATTGCCTCGTCGATCGTTGTGTAGGCGAGATCGAATTTTTCCTGCGATCTGCCGTAAGGATCTGCAATATCGCGATCTCCGGACCAGCGCGACAGCAGGAATACCTTGCCGCGCAATGCAGGCGACAGCGCCAGCAGCGCAGCCACCTGGCGCTTCTCCATTGCCAGTACCAGGTCGGCGCCATCGAGGATCGCGCTGTTGACCTGGCGCGCGATGTGGTCACTGGCACTGATGCCATGCGCGAGCAATGTCCGCTCCGCAGCGGGATCGATCGGGCTGCCCACCATCGCCGCCAGTCCCGCCGATTCGATGTCTGCTTCAATTCCGTGCCGGCGCAGCATGGCTACGGCCATGGGGCTGCGGCAGATGTTGCCCTTGCAGACGATGAGGATGCGGCGCGGCATCAACTCGAAGGCACTGTCTGGCGCACGCGCGAGAACCCGTCCCATGGGTCCTGCTTCAGCGACTCGGCACGCTTGGCGGCCTTGCGCAGGTCATAGGCGCCGGGCTTGCGGACCTGGGCCAGCTCGTCCCAGCTCAACGGCATGCATACCGGCACCCCCGCACGCGCGCGCAGCGACCAGCTGGCGACACTGGTGGCGCCGCGCGTGTTGCGCAGCCAGTCGATGAAGATGCGGCCCTCGCGCTTGGCCTTCGATGCGGTGGCGACGTATCGCTTCGGCGACTCGGTTACCAGCTGTCCGGCAAAGTCCTCGCAGAATGCCTTGGCCTGCGCCCAGTCGGCCTTCGGGCGTACCGGCACGACAACGTGCAGGCCCTTGCCACCGGACAACCGCACCCAGCTGCGCAGCTTCAAAGCGGCCAGGCGGTCGCGAATGTCGCGCGCGGCGGACTTCAGTTCGCTCCACGCGATGCCTTCGTCGGGGTCGAGGTCGAAGACGAGGCGATCGGGATGCTCGACGTCGCTGGTTCGCGCGCCCCAGGGATGGAACTCGAGCGTGTTCAATTGCACCAGGTCGAGCAGGCCATCGGCATTGTCGATGTAGAGGTATTCGCCGGTTCCCGAGACTTCGTCCAGGGTGATGGAATGGACGCCGGCACCGAGCGAGTCGGCGTGATGCTTCTGAAAGAAGCAGCTGGCTCCGGCGCCATCCGGGCAGCGCAGCAGCGACAGCGGGCGACCCACGACGCCTGGCAGCATCCAACGCGCCACCAGTGCGTAGTAGGCCGCGACGTCGCCCTTGGTGATCCCGGCGTCTTCGAAGACGACGCGATCGGGGCTGGTCAACCTGCGCGGAGTCATTGCATTCCGATTCCAGGTCAGGCTGGTTACGTCAGTCCGGCACCAACCGACCGCGGCGAGCGCTTGCGCACTCGCAGCACCTGCCAGACCGCGGCGACCAGGAACACCACGAATGCCGCACCGATCGGCTGCCGCAGGCGCGGATCCTCGATACCGCTGGCCCACGGATCACCGATCGGCACGCGGATCAGTGTCTCGGTGAATCCGGGAATGAAATGGAAGAACAGTGCAAGCAGGTACGACACCACGGCGACGTATCGCCAGAACCCGCCGCGTGCACCGCGACGCTCGCCAAACCATGCGAGCGCCAGTACCGCCAGCGTCAACAGGCTGAGCACGTGGGGAACGCCGAAGCCGCCGTGGCGGAAGATGAACAACCCCGTCACTGCAGTGGCGACGGTGAACCAGAAGAACATGCGGCCGGGACGCGAGGCCATGTCGATCTGCCGATGAGCGATGAGCGCGGCAAAGCCGGCGACTACGGCGATCAGTCCAAGAACGGTATGGATCCAGCCCAGAGGCGTGATGTTGAGCATGCCGACACCCTTTCTGTAGTTGCGGTGGGAAGGACGCAAAACAGATGCAACCCGGGCGTGGCGGAGGCCGACCCGGGACGAGGCGGCGAGCCGCCCGGCAGGTGCAGCATAACCGCCAGCGAGTCCGCTGGCGGTTGCCATGCAGGCGATGACGGCGTCGCCGCCGTCATCCGGCCGCGGTCAGGCGGCGGTGTCGACCAGCACCAGCTCGACGTCTTCCAGAGCGGTCACGGTGAGCGTGCGCTCGTTGCGGATCGCCGCGCCGTCACGCGCTTCCACGCGGACCCCGTTGACCTCGGCCACGCCGGAGGCAGGCACCAGGTAGCCGTAACGGTCCTCGCCGAGCTCGTACTGCGCCGTTTCTCCGGCGGCCAGGGTCAGGCCGAGCACGCGGGCATCGGCACGGATCGGCAGTGCGTCCTCGTCACCCGTTGCGCCGCTGGCCAGGACCACGAAGCGGCCGGCACGGTCGCCCTTCGGGAAGGGCTTGGCACCCCAGGTCGGCGCGCCGCCGCGCTGGTCGGGGATGATCCAGATCTGGAAGATCCGGGTCGTGCCGGGCTCGAGGTTGTACTCGGCGTGCTGGATGCCAGTGCCCGCGCTCATCACCTGCACGTCTCCGGCTTCGGTACGGCCACGGTTGCCCAGGTTGTCCTGGTGCGTGATCGCGCCTTCGCGGACGTAGGTGATGATCTCCATGTCCGAATGCGGGTGCGGCGGGAAGCCGGTATTGGCGGCGATGGTGTCGTCGTTCCAGACGCGCAGCGCGCCCCAGCCCATGCGTTCGGCGTCGTGGTAGCTGGCGAAGGAGAAGTGATGCTTGGCGTCGAGCCAACCGTGGTTGGCTCCACCCAGGCCGTTGAAGGGGCGACGCTCGATCATTGTGCAGCTCCTGTGGGGGCGCCCTTATCAGGGATTGCCCGGTAGTGGTTTTGGTTGACGGGCAAGATAGTCCTCTCCGAACAGGTTTAGAATGGAACCAATCGAAAAGGATCGTTTCCAAAACTGACATGCAGAAACTACCGGACCTGGAAGCCTGGGCGATCTTCGCCAAAGTCGCGGAAACCGGGTCGTTCGCCGGCACGGCGGCCGACCTGGGCCTGTCGCAGGCCACCGTGTCCAAGGCCATCACCCGCCTGGAGACGCGCCTGAAGACGGTGCTGTTCCACCGCACCTCGCGGCGCATGTCTTTGACGGAGAGCGGCCGTGGCGCACTCGAACGTGCCAGCCGCATCCTCGCCGAAGGCGAGGCGGTCGAAGCGGAGGTCACCGCCCAGGCAAGCAGCCCGCGTGGGCTGGTGCGCATGGCCGTGCCGATGTCGTTCGGCGTGGCGCACCTGTCGCCGGTGCTGCCGGAGTTCATGCGGCGCTACCCGGAGATCGCCCTGGAAGTCGACTTCGACGATGGCTTCGCGGATCTCGTCGGCGGCGGCTTCGATCTCGCGCTGCGGATCTCCGCACTGGCGGATTCAAGCCTGCTGGCCCGTCGACTCTGCGGGGTGCGCGTGCTGCTCGTGGCCACGCCTGAATATCTCGACACCCATGGTCGGCCACGCCATCCGCGTGAACTGGGCGAACACAGTGCGTTGTTCTACACGCTGTCGCGGTTCGGCAACGCCTGGCGCTTCCAGCATCGCCGCCACGGCGATTTCTCGATCAGCGTGCAGGCACCGCTGCGCGTCAACAATGCGGAGGCGATCAATCCGGCGTTGCTGGCAGGGCAGGGACTGGCGCTGCAACCGGAGTTCCTGGTGTGGCGCGAGATCAAGGCCGGGAAGCTCGAGGTGGTGATGCCCGACTGGGCGCCTCCGCCGATCGCGTTGCATGTCGTGACGCCGCCCGGGCGCGTACGACCGGCCCGGGTGCAGGTGTTGATCGACCATCTCGTCCGCAAATTCGAGAAAGCGCCGTGGGCGGACCGCAGCGAATGAGGTTGTGTAGGCGGATTCGTTAATCCTGCGTGATGGCCTCGGGTGGCGTGCCGGTATTGGCCGACTTCGGCGTTGGAGCAGGCAGGAAGCAACGTCGTTGCCACGTTGCCGCTAGGAGCGCCGCATGCACGTTGCCAAGGGCTGGTGGTGGCTGGGTCGTATTGGCCTTTGCCTGCCGTATGCCTGGAGCGGCGCATCGAAACTGCTGGATTTCCCCGGCGCGGTGGCCGAACAGGCGCACTTCGGCCTGCTGCCGCCGTCGCTTTATGCCGCCGGCGTGATCATCGTCCAGCTGGGCGGCTGCCTGCTGGTGCTGTTCTGCCGTGGTCGCTGGCGCGCCGCCGGTGCGATCACGCTGGCGTTGTTCACCATCGTCGCCACGATCATCGGCCACTCCTACTGGACGATGTCGGGGATGCAGCGCGTGCACACGCTCAATGCCTTCCTCGAACACGCCGGCCTGGTCGGCGGTTTCGTGCTGATTGCCGCGCAGGCCCTGCACAAGGGTGGCGTCGGCGCGGACGAGGAGGAAGAAGAGGAAGAAGAAGAGTGAGGCAGGCACGGCCGGCGCCGTGCCCGCCTGCGTTTCTCAGGACTTGGCGAAGGCCAGCAGGTCCGCGTTCAACTGGTCCTTGTGCGTGTCGGTGATGCCGTGCGGCGCGCCGGGATACACGATCAGCTTGGCGTCCTTGATCAGCTTGGCCGATGCGCGGGCCGCGGCGTCGATCGGAACGATCTGGTCGTCGTCACCGTGGATGATGATCGTCGGCACGTCGAACTTCTTCAGGTCCTCGGTGAAGTCCGTCTCCGAGAACGCCTTGATCGAGTCGTGGGTGTTCTTGTGGCCACCCATCATTCCCTGCATCCACCAGGCGTAGATCACGCCCTGGGAGGGCGTTGCGCCCGGCCGGTTGTAGCCGAAGAACGGGCCACTGGGGATGTCGATGAAGAGCTGCGACCGATTGGCGATAAGGCCGGCGCGGATGCCGTCGAACACACTGATGGGCAGGCCACCGGGATTGGCGTCCGTCTTGACCATCAGCGGCGGCACGGCCGAGATGAGGCCTGCCTTCTTGACCCGCTTCGTGCCATGACGACCGATGTAGCGGGCCACTTCGCCGCCACCGGTGGAGAAGCCGAAGATGGTGATGTCCTTGACGTCGAGATGGTCGAGCAGCTGCGCCAGGTCATCGGCGTAGTGGTCCATGTCGTTGCCGTCCCAGGGCTGGCTCGAGCGTCCGTGGCCGCGACGGTCATGGGCGATGCAGCGGAAGCCGTTGTTCGCCAGGTGGTACATCTGCGACTCCCAGCTGTCGGCGTTGAGCGGCCAGCCGTGGCTGAAGACGACGACCGGGCCGCTGCCCCAGTCCTTGTAGTAGATCTCGACGTTTTCTTTCGTGGTGAAGATGGCCATGATCCTGCTCGCTCCGGTGGGGGTGGCATGCGCAACAACGCATGCACCTTAGGGGCGATCACGCCGAGGAAATGTGTAGGCCCGCTGGCACGTTCCCTGCAACGGCACGCTAGTCGCGGGAGGACGTCAGGCGCCGGTACTGCGACATGTGGCGGATGGCCTGCCGCGGCTGCTCGAGCGCTTCGTGCAGCAAGGCCAGGTTGTAGTGGCAGTCGGCCAGTGCCGGGTCTTGCGTCAGTGCTGCTTCGTAGGCCTGGATCGCTTCGTGCTTGCGGTCCATGTCGTCGAGGAGGACGCCCAGGTTGTAGAACAGCAACGGATCGTCCCCGCCGTGGGCGACCGCGTCGCGGTAGACGCGCTCGGCGTCCTCGAACCGCCCCAGTTCGTGCAGCAGGCGACCGAGGTTGATCCGCGCGTCCTGGCGCGCCGGCTCGGCCGCGATGGCACGCCGGTACGCATCGATGGCGGCCTGGTGGGAACCTTCGGCATCGTCTGGTTGGATGTGTGCGCCAGCATCCGCAGCGGGCAGGGCGGATGCGGCGGGAACCGCTTCGATCACCCGCAGCGAACCCTGCGCGGGATCGCCTTCAAAGGCGAGCAGGTACTGCCCCGATTCGGCATGCCAGCGGCTGCCGCCTTCGCGCACGACCACGTGGTCGGCGATCGCGCCGATGCTCAGGCCCGACAGCGGCATCTCCTCGGGCAGGCGGCTGCGCAGTTCCTTCAGCGAGCGCAGGATCCGCCGCTGCGGCACGTTGGCCGCGGCCAGTGCCTGCGCGGTGCGCAGCACGATCAGGTCCTGGAACGAGAACAACCAGGCATTGCGCGGGCCACGCATTGGCGTGACAAATCCCGCCGTGACCAGCGAACGGATGGCACTGCGTGGCAGGCGGAGCAGTTTTTCGACATCGCGCATGCCGTAGTGGTGCATGTGCGGCTACTTCGCCTTCTTGGCAGCCTTGCGCCTGGCCGGTGTCGCCTCTTCCTCGGCCTGCTTCGGCGGCTTGCGCGCCCGCGTCGCCGACTGCGTTGCGGCCTTGCCCTTGGCCGCGGGTGCTGCCGCGCCCTTCTTCTCGAGGCTGGCGCGCAGCGCTTCCATCAGGTCGATGATCTGCGCGCCGCCGCCGGGCTCTTCGGCCACGGTGATCTGCTCGCCTTCGACCTTGCGCTGGATCGCCGCTTCGACGCGCTCGCTGACTTCGTCCTTGTAGGCGCTCGGGTCGAATCGGCTGGAGGCCTGCTGGTCGATCAGCTGCTGGGCCAGCTTGAGTTCGGCATCGCGGACGTCGGTCTTGGGAATGTCGAGGTCGCCGATGGAGCGGACCTCGTTGGCATACAGCAGCTGCTGCATGACCAGTCCGTCGTCGACGGGGCGGATCATCACGATGTGCTGCTTGCCGTGCGAGGCCCAGGTGCCGACCGCACAGCGCTTGGATTCGCGCAGGGCCTTGGCGAACAGTGCGTATGGCTTCGCGCCGCCCTTGTCGGGGGCCAGGAAGTAGGCCCGGTCGAAATAGACCGGGTCGATCGAGGAGATCGGCACGAACTCGGTGATGTCGGCGCTGTGGGTGCCGGCTTCCTCGAGCGCCTTGAGTTCCTCGGGCGTGAACATGACGTACTGCTCCTTGGCGAACTCGTAGCCCTTCACGATGTCGTTTCGCGCGACCGGGATCTCCTCGCGCGCGCAGATGTACTGCTGCTTCAGGCGCGAGCCGCAGCCCTTGTGCAGCAGGTTGAAGGAGATCGAGTGGCTGGACTCGGTGGCCGAGTACAGCTTCACCGGGATGGATACCAGACCGAACGAAACGGTCAGCGACGCAATCGAACGTGCAGCCATGACTGCCTCCGGGAGGGACGTCAGGCGGGGCCACCCGCCAGGGCGCTCGCCAGGTCCTGCTTGCGTTCCAGGGCGTCGCTCCAGCGATCGCCCGTGCGGGACAGACGCTTTACCACATCCGGGATCCTGAAGTCGAGCGGGTGCGCGTCGGCCAGTTCGTCCCAGGTCAGCGGCATCGACACCGGCGCGCCGGGCTCGCCGCGCGGGGAGTAGGCGACGTTCAAGGTCTTGCCGCGCACGTTCATGTTGTGGTCCATGAAGATCTTGCCGGTGCGCTTGGGCACGCTCCACTCCATGGTGATGTCCCTGGGGTGCTGGCGCATGAGGTGGCGGCTGACCAGTTCGCTCACGTGCCGGGTGGCATCGAAATCCAGCGTCCGCCGGATCGGAACGAACACGTGCAGCCCGGTCTTGCCCGACGTTTTCACGATCGGTTGCAGCGACATGCCCAAAAGCAGTTCGCGCAACCAGAACGCGACCTGCTTGCCCTTCTCGAACGCGACGGTGTTGAGCTCGGGCTCGGCGCCCTTGGCTTCCTTGCCGGAGTAGATGTACGGGTCGATGTCGAACACGACGTAGTCGGGATAGTTGAGAACCGAGGATTCCATCGCTTCCAGCGAGCTGTCGTAGTCGGTCGACGACGAAACGGCATCCGCACCGGGACGTGCGCGCGAGTGCCAGACGTGGAACTCCAGCGTGCCCGACTGCGCCAGCCACAGCAGGGTGGGCAGGTTGTTGCACAACAGGTACTCGTGGTCCTCGTCCTTGTGTGCCGAATAGACGTTGATGGTCTCGACGAAGTCCGGCCGTTCCTGCGTCCAGTGTTTCTGGAAGAAGCGTTGTCCGCCGATGCCGTCGGGCATGCGGATCATCGTCAGCGGCCGGTCGGCGAGGTGTGGCAGCATCAACGGCGCGACGTGGACGAGGTAGCGCAGCAGGTCGCGTTTGGTGAGTGGCGGCTGCTGCAGTGCTTCGACCGCTGGCCAGTAGACGCGGTCGAGGTGGGTGAGGCGGATGCGCTGGTCGCCCACGGCAAGCTCGAAGGCGTTCTTCGGGTTGTCGAGTGCCGCGAGGAGGTCGTCGGTGGCGCTGGCCTGCGCCCGTGGTTGCGCTTCGCCGTTTCCGCGCCGCAGGGTAGATTTTGCAACCGCCTGCGGATCGATGCGTTTGACCGATTTCGACACGATGTCTTCACGCAGGCGCACGAACGTCGGCGCGCGCAGCGATCCGTCTTCGGTCCATTGCTGGAAGTGGATCTCGGCGACCAGCTCCGGCTTCACCCAGGTCACCGGTCCGTTGACCACGGGCGTTTCGGCGAAAGGGCAGGTGCCGATGTGCAGCGTCTTCAGTCGCGCCAGCACCTGCTTGAGCGTGCGCTCGTCGAACCCCGAGCCGACATGCGAGGCATGGCGCAACTTTCCCTTGTCCCAGTAACCGACCAGCAGCGCGCCAAGCTTTCCGCGCCCGCCCTTGCCGCAGGTGTAGCCGCCGATGACGAACTCGGCGCTGTGGGTCGGCTTGATCTTCAACCAAGACGGTGAGCGCCTGCCGGCTTCGTAGGCGCTGTCCTTGTGCTTGCCGACCACGCCCTCGAAGCCGCTGGCCAGCGCCGCCGCCTGCAACGCGATGCCGTCGTCCGCGGCGTGCACGAGGTGGATCAATGGCGACGGCAGCAGGCACTGCGCGAGATGGCGGCGCCGGTCGCGGTAGGGCATCTGGCGCAGGTCGATGCCTTCGAAGTGCAGCAGGTCGAAGGCATAGAACAGGGTGGGGCTGGCGCGATCGGCCGCGGCGATCTCGCGCTCGCCCTTGAGCTGGAAGCGGTTCTGCAGCGCATTGAACGAGGGCTTGCCGGACGCATCGAAGGCCACCAGTTCACCGTCGAGTATCAGTCCCGCATGCGCCTGCTCCCGCAGTTCCGCGGCCAGTTGCGGGAACGTGCTGGCCAATTCGAGCCCCCGCCGCGAGCGCAGGTGCACGCCATGGCCGTCGACGAAGGCGAGGGCGCGATAGCCGTCCAGTTTCGGCTCCCACATCCAGTCGGGATGCAGCAGCGGCCTCTCGCCGATCTCGGCGAGCATCGGCGGCAGCTTCGCGGGCATCGCGCTCAGCTTTCCGTTGGGCGCCAGGCGAGTGGCAGGCATGCGGTGCACGGGGGCGACCTTGAGGTCCTTGACCGCGAACCCGGACAGCACGGATCGATCCTGCGCGGTGACATCGGCGGTGGAGACGAAACGATCCTTGTGCTTGATCAGCAACCAGGTCTTCACGTCCTTCGTCCGCACCAGCGCAAACGAGCCCTTCAGCTTCTGGCCGCGCAGCTGGATGCTCAGCTTGCCCGCGGCAATGCCTTCGCGGACGCGCTGCTCGGCCTGCGCCCGGTCATGGAATGCCGTGCCGCCTTCATCGGGGCTGTACACGCCGCAGTCCCAGACGATCACCTCGCCTGAGCCGTACTGCCCGGGTGGGATCACGCCCTCGAACGAGGCGTAGTCGTAGGGATGGTCCTCGACGAACACCGCCAGACGCTTCTCGGCGGGGTCCAGCGACGGCCCCTTCGGAACCGCCCAGGACTTCAGCACGCCGTCGCATTCGAGCCGGAAGTCGTAGTGAAGCGCCCGCGCCAGGTGCTGCTGCACGACGAACAGCAGCGGCCCGCTGCCGCCCTCGATGGCGACCGGCGGCGGCTCGGGTGTGGCTTCGAAGCGGCGCTTGGCGGAATATTCGCTGAGCTTTGCCATGTCGGGTCACCGGAGGGTTCGGACCATGACTGCACGACTGCTGGTGGGTGCGAGCGGCTATTCCTACAAGGAATGGAAGGGCGACTTCTATCCCGCGACCATCAAGCCCGACGCCATGCTGGCCTGGTACGCGCAGCGCCTGCCGACGGTCGAGATAAACAATACCTTCTACCGGATGCCGAAGGTGTCGATGCTCGAGCACTGGGCCGAAACCACCCCGGAGCAGTTCCGCTTCGCGATCAAGGCCTCGCGCCACATCACCCACGAGGCGCGGTTGAAGGCCGAGGAATCGAGCCGGTCGCTCGCTTACCTGTACGACCACCTGCAGGCGCTGGGCGGCAAGCGTGGCCCGGTGCTGTTCCAGCTGCCGCCGTTCCTGAAGAAGGACCTGCCGCGCCTGGTCGCTTTCCTGCAACTGCTTCCCGACGATCACCGGGCCGTCTTCGAGTTCCGCAATGACAGCTGGTTCGACGACGACGTATACGATGCACTGCGGTCGGCCGGCGCGACGTTGTGCCTGAGCGAACGCGAGGACGCGACTCCGCCGCCGCTGCTGGAAACTTCAAGCTGGGGATACGTGCGGCTGCGGCTGGAGCAGTACTCCGGACCCGACCTGGCGCGCTGGGCGGAGCGCTTCCATGCCACCGCCTGGGATGAGGTCTACATTTATTTCATGCACGAGCCGACTGCGCCGGAATACGCAAGGACACTGATGGAACTCGGGGCGATCCCGGAGGGCAGCGAATCATGACGGAAGCGATCACCATCGACGTCGAGTCGGGCGAGCACGTCTCGGGGCTGCTGCTGGCGCCTGGCAGTGCCGTGGCCTGCTACGTGCTGGCGCACGGCGCCGGCGCCGGCATGACGCATCCGTTCATGGCCGCCGTCGCCGAAGGACTGGCCGAGCGTTCGGTGGCGACGCTGCGTTACCAGTTCCCGTACATGGAACGCGGTTCGCGCAGGCCCGACTCGCCGAAGCTCGCGCAGGCCACCGTCCGGGCTGCAGTGGCCGAAGCCGGCAGGCGGCTGGAGGGCATGCCGCTGGTCGCCGGTGGCAAATCGTTCGGCGGGCGCATGACCTCGCAGGCGCAGGCCGCCTCGCCTTTGCCGGGCGTGCGCGGGCTGGCGTTCATCGGGTTCCCGTTGCACCCGGCAGGCAAGCCGTCGGACGAACGTGCGGCGCACCTCGCAGCCATCGACGTACCGATGCTGTTCCTGCAGGGCACACGCGATGAGCTGGCCAGCCTGGACCTGCTGCAGCCGGTGGTGGATCGCCTGCACGCACCGGCCGCGTTGCAGTTGTTCGCCGACGCCGATCATTCCTTCCACGTACCGGCGCGGACCGGCCGCAAGGACTCGCAGGTGATGGCCGAACTGCTGGATGTGCTGGCGAACTGGATCGGCGCGACGGCTTCCGGCTGATCTCAACGTGCGTTGCCTACCAGCACCGCGTTGTTCGACAGCCATGCCAGGGCCTCGTTCACAGCGTCTGCCGCGGACAGGGCGATGTCCTGCGGATCGTCCAGCACCTTGTCGTCGCGCCTGAAGGCGAACCGCTGCTCGCCCACTGCAGCCACCAGTGCCGCGACCAGCGCCGCGCGGTCACGGCGGCCGTCCAGCAACGGCAGCACGAACGCAGCCGTCAGCGTGGGTTCGAGCGGCTGGTGCCACTCGTTGAACAATTTGACCGGCGCGGCGTCACCCATGGCCGCCAGATGGCGAAGGGCGGGGCGGGCCTTCGGCCGCGTCTCCACTTCGGGATCCAGCGGCATCGGGTCCAGGCGGAAGTGGATGGCGTTGGCAACGATCAATGCGCTCAGGAACGAGATCAGCTCATCCTTGCCTTGATCACTACTGCCTGCGACGGTCCGCGCGATGCTCAGCAGCGTCGCCACTGGCACGGTGCCGGGCCACGCCTTGTTGAGCGCGGCGACAGCGGCCTGCGACGTCGGCTTGGCAGCGGTGATCGTCTGCCCCCTGGCCGTAGACCAGGTCGTGCCGTCTTCCGATGCCGGGACGAACTTCGCCGCCACGTGCAGCCGCGCGATGCGCTTGGCGTCGAGCTGGTAGCGGATGCCACCCGTGTTCGCCGGATGGACCAGCAGCGTCTGCCGGAACGTGCGGTTGCTGAGGAAGTCGATCAGTTGTTCCAGCCGGACCTGGTCGCCTTCGCATTCGGCGAGCAGCAACTGCGCCTGGTGCGCGCCGTAGTTGGACGCGAACATCGCGCTCGGAAGCGCCTCCGCCAGGTACTCCAGGCCATGCCGCCGCGCCGATGCCAGGAAGTCGCGGAAGTAGCAGGGCGAGTTGCACAGTTCCAGGAATTCGTGGGTGAGGTAGTACTCGCGTCCGTGCCGGATCGTCTCGATGTTGTCCTGCATGATCTTCGCCAGCACGCTGTCCGCCGGCGCCATCTCATGCAGGAAGTTGATCATGCCGCGCGCGTAGGCAAGGCGGTCGCCATCCGGGCGCCCGTCTGCGCGCAGCAGCATCGCGTCGCGAACGACTTCCTTGGCCTTCCAGCCGGGGTAGGTGTTGTAGCTGACGTGGGCAATGCCTTTCGCCGACAGGCACTGGCGGGACACGCGCAGGATCGCTTCCTGCACCTCCGGTGGCACCCAGCTGTAGACGCCGTGGCAGATGATGTAGTCGAACTCGCCCAGGCCCGGTCCCAGGTCGGAAATGCTGGCGTGGACCAGGCGGAGGTTGTCCAGGCCCATCGCCGCAACGGCCTGCTGTCCGGCCTCCACCTGCACCTGCGACAGGTCGATGCCGGTCACTTGCGCGCGCGGGTGGCGCGCCGCGAACGGGATCACGTTGCCACCGGCGGCGCATCCCAGCTCGAGCACGCGGGCGCGCTCCGGCGGCGGTGCGTCCAGTCCGAACAGATACGCAACCGTGCGCAGGTGCTCCGGCGCGGTGACCTGGAACGCAGCGGAGACATAGGGGAGTTTGTCGTAGGTCTTGCCGATCCGTTCTGTCAGCGTGGTCATCGTCCGTGGTGGCAGGCTGGTGGTGGCTCTCCAGTCTAGGCATGCGTCATTGAAGGCCACGTCTGTTGGGAGTGCGAAAATTCCTCGGATCGCTGCGATTGTTTCTCATCGCCACCATTGAGCGCCGGCACGCAGCGCAATCACGGCTCGTCTTCCCAGGCCGTGGGCGAATCGAACATGCCGGGCTTCAGTGGCGTTTCGTCGGCGAACTTCAGGTCCACCTGCTGGATGGCGAGGTCAGGCGCGGTGCCTGGAATCGCCCAAGGGGTCGGAGGCTGCCAGTCGCTGTTCAGGCGCACGGCTAGGTGGTTGTCGGCGGCAGAAAAGGACGCTTCGGCAACGGGCGTCGCGCGCCCGTCTGACTGCTGCGCTTGGGCAGCAGGGATGGCCAACGCCGCAATGAAGACGGCGGCCAGCAGTCGAGAAGTGTTCATGGAAACTCCGTTATCCGGCGGGTCCGGATCCGCATCCATTGCAGCGGAGGGGCGTATCGGGCGTGTGTTCGGTGCAACCGGGATTTGTATATCTTTGTAAGGATGTCGATCCGCGGCCGCCCCGTTCGTCATACCAGCGAGGCCCCACTTCCCAACGGAGATCACGCATGACCGGTACCGTACGTTTGCACCGCATCCTGACCGCCCCGCCCGGACGCGTCTATCGCGCCTTCCTCGATGGCGCCGCCCTCTCCAAATGGCTGCCGCCGGATGGCTTCACCTGCACCGTGCACGAGCTTGATGCGCGGGTCGGCGGCAAATACCGGATGTCGTTCACCAACTTCTCGACCGGCAATGGCCACAGCTTCGGCGGAACCTACCTGGAGCTGGTGCCGGACGAGCGCATCGTCCACGACGACCGCTTCGACGATCCCAACCTGCCGGGGACCATGGTCACCACGATCACGCTGCGCGCCGTGTCCTGCGGCACGGAACTGCAGGTCGTGCAGGAAGGGATTCCCGACGTGATTCCCACCGAGCAGTGCTACCTGGGCTGGCAGGAATCGCTGACCCTGCTCAAGCGGCTGGTCGAGCCCACGATTCCCGAGTAAACAGCGCCAAGCGGGATGCGAAGAGCCTGGCGCTGCAGCCGCCAGGCTCCCGCACGTTGCGTGGATTCAGGACTGCGTGGTTTCAGGAATGTGCTTCGGCTTCGCGCAGCTTCTCGGCGCATTCCTCGCAGCACACCTCGACGGTGCGACCGGCGATCGTCACCTTGATCGCGTTTTCGTCGAGTTCGTAATCGCAGACCGCACAGGTCTTCTCGCTCATGGCAGTTCTCCCGAAGATGCCCGCATTCCGGGCAGCCAAAGGAAACCATCCGGGCGGCACGCGGGCTGTCGGAATCTTTAGTGCTTTGAAGGGGCAGGGCGTCAGGCGCTCTTGCTCAGTGCCGATTCCCTGAATGCCGTGGGCGAACGGCCATACGCCTGCTTGAACGCAGCCGCGAAATGGCTGTGGCTCGAGAAACCCAGGTCCTGCGCCAATGCCGACATGTCGTGGTAGTCGGCGACCAGGTCGAGCGCGCGGGCCAATCGCAGGCGCAAGTGGTAGCGGTACAGCGGCAGGCCTTCGACCTGCTGGAAACTCTGCGTCAGGTAGACCGGGGAACCGCCGATTTCGTCGGCGATGTCGGCCAGGCTCCAGCGCCGGGTCAGGTCACTGGCCAGCAACACCTTGACCCGGTCCACCAGGCGGCGTCGCGCCGGCGTGGCGCCGGGCTGGCGCGTGGTTCTTGGTCCAAGGCTTCGGCAGACCAGCGTCAGGGCGAGGCTTTCGGCCTCCAGCGGTTCGATGGTCCCGCTGCGCAGGCTGTGCCGCAGCAGCGCCACCAGCGCCTGGGCGCGCGGGTCGATCCGCAGGGACTGGCCGCGGAAGCCGAAGTCGTCGCGTCGGGCGACCAGTGCGGTGGGCGCAAGCTCGCGAAGCAACGGCTGCGAAACATCGAGCACGAGGCTGTCGTCGCCACCGGTCACCGGATGGCTGACCTGGTAGGCCTCGCCGGCATTGAAGAACAACACGTGATTGGCATCGGCCACGGCCTGGTCATGGCCGACGTGACGCATGTAGAGGCCGCGATAGGGGAACACCAGGTGGGTGGCGCGTGCACATTCCTCCGCGCTGCGATGGCGACACGTGCCCTCGCAGCGCACGTTCGTGACCACGACGGTGGCAGCATCGAGCAGGCGGCTGACCTGGAAATCGGGCATCGGCATGAAACGGCAATGGGTGGCTGCAGCCTAACCAAAGTCGAGGCCACGCGTGTTTGCCGGACGTCAACGTTGCGTCTTCACATGCCTGCCGTGGTGGATACATTCGGATACAAAGTTCGCGGGTGGAAATCTGCATCCCGATGGCGCAGATTCCGCAGCATTGGACCCGGTCCCGGCGCCCCCATCTCATTGCCACGTCCCGTCCGCCCAGGAGATCGACATGAGCGACTACCGCAAGAGCCCCGAAGCCATCGCCAAGCTGACGCCCGAGCAGTACCGCGTCACCCAGGAGGGCGCCACCGAGCGACCCGGCACAGGCGAATACCTGCACAACGATCGCGCCGGCATCTACGTCGACATCGTCTCCGGCGAGCCGCTGTTTGCCTCGTCGGCCAAGTTCGAGTCCGGTTGTGGCTGGCCCAGCTTCACCAAGCCCATTGGCCCGACAACCATCAAGGAAATTCGCGACACGTCGCATGGAATGATCCGCACCGAAGTGCGCTCGGCCAGTGGCGACAGCCACCTGGGCCACGTCTTCACCGATGGTCCCCGCGATCGCGGCGGCCTGCGGTACTGCATCAACTCTGCCTCGCTGCGCTTCGTTCCACGCGAGGAGATGGAGGCAGCCGGCTACGGCGCGTGGCTCGACCAGGTCGAAGACGTGCCGTGACCGCGGTGCCGAACCCACAACCAGGAACCCCTGCAATGCAACCCCGTCTTGATTTCTACAAAGCCTCACCCGAAGCCGCCAAGGCCATGCTCGCCCTCGAGGGCGCCGTCACCAAACTGGGTCTGGAGCAGTCGCTGCTCGAACTGGTGAAGCTCTGTGCGTCGCAGATCAACGGCTGCGCCTACTGCGTCGACATGCACAGCAGCGATGCGCGCAAGCATGGCGAGAGTGAGCGCCGCCTGCACGCGGTCGCCGTGTGGCAGGAGTCGCCGTTGTTCAGCGAACGCGAACGTGCGGCGCTGGCCTGGACCGAATCCCTGACCCGGATCGCGCAGACACGTGCGCCCGATGCCGACTACGAGTGGCTCAGCAGCCAGTTCGACGAGCGCGAACGCGTGAACCTGACCCTGGCGATCAACGCCATCAACAGCTGGAACCGCCTCGCAGTCGGGTTCCGCTCCGTCGCCGCAACCTGATGCAAAAAGGGGCCGACGCATAGGCGTCGGCCCCGATTGCGATGCGGGCAGGGAAGGCCCAGCGATCGGCGGCGGCGCCGCGATCGTTGGTCAGGGCTTGGCGGGCCGGGGCACCACGATGGGCTTGCCTTTCTCAACCAGGTAGGTCGCCAGTTCCGCGGCATTGTCCTTGCCGACGTTGTGCGCGGCGTGGGCCTGGCCAGCCGGGATGTACAGCGATTGACCGGCCTTCAGGGTCACAGGCGGCTTGCCCTCGAACGAGTACTCGAGCGTGCCTTCCAGTACGTAGGCCACTTCGACGCCGGGGTGCGTGTGCATGCCGAACGAGGCGCCAGGTGCGAAATCCACGCGCACCTGGACGAGCTCGCGCCCGGGCGTGTCCAGGTCGTGGCGCAAGGCCTCGTGACGCTTGATGTCGGAAGGCGCGGCGTGACCAGCCATCGCGGTGGCGCCCGTCAGCAGCGCGGCGAGCAACGCGGCAACGTGGATCTGTTTCATGTCGTTCTCCGGAAAAAGGGCGCCCCCTCGAAGGAGGGGGAGGGAGCCGAGGGGGCGCAAAAGCGGTTTACGTCCGCGGGTTATTCGGGGATGTCGGCGAACAGGCCGCGCGGCATCGTCTTGCCGTTGGCGTCATAGGCCGACTTCACGTTGTTGTAGGCCTCCTGCTCGGAGATGAAGCCATCACCATTGGGGTCCTTCGACTTGAAGACCGCCTCGCCACCGGGAACCACGGCGACGAACTCCGCGCGGGAGACGAGTCCGTCATGGTTGGTGTCGGCGGCGGCGAAGCGGGCGTCGCCGCACTGACCCTCACCGCACTTGCCTTCGGCCGTCTTCTTCGCGGCCGCGCTGGTGGCGGGCTTCGCGGCAGAATCGGCGCCGCACTTGCCTTCACCGCACTTGCCTTCCGCTGCGGCATGGCTGGCGGCCAGCATGTAGCCCTGGGCAAGCGGCTGCATGGCGAATGTGCTGCCACTCAGGACGAGACCGGCCAGGGCGACGCCGAGCATTCCGGCCGGGCCGCGGGTGTTGTTCTTGGACATTGAGGTAACTCCGATAGGGACGCGGCACCGCCGCAAAGTGTTTTGTCGCGCGGTCTGGAACGTTTTCGCGGACAGGAAACAGTTAAGGCCGACGAGGTATCGGGCATGTGTCGCGGCCGCAGCGGGTGTGTAACAGCGCGTGGCCGTCCCGGCGGCAGGTACGTTCCGATACAAAGGCGCATGGCTTGTTGGCCACGACCGGGCGGAATAAGCTCGGGACGCTCGCGGCTGACCCGACCGGGGAGGGCCGCAGGAGAAACGCCATGAGACGCACATGGACCATCGTCGCGGTGCGCGACGTGTTCAGCAGCCTGAGGTGGTACCAGCGCCTGCTGGGGTTGCCCGAAAACGGCCCTGCGCACGATTACTTCGGCCAGGTCCTGGACACAGATGGCACCGTACTCCTGTGCCTCCACAGCTGGGGTGAACATGACCACCCGTCGTTATCGAGTCCCGGCAATGGGCAGCCCGGGAACGGGCTTCTCCTGTTCCTTCGCGTCGACGACTTCGACGAGACCCTGGCCAGGGCAAAGGAGCTCAAGCTTCAGCTGGACGAGGAGCCGCACCTCAATCCGGGCACGCAAACCCTGGAGTTCTCGCTACGCGACCCTGACGGCTACTACGTCCACATCAGTGCGCTGGGGGCGAGCTGAGCCCCGTCTGCGGGCCCTGGGCGACACCTGATAGAGTCCGGCTGCCGGTCCGCCCTGCGGCGGGCCATCAAGGAGGAAGCGATGGATCGTTTTCGCGAGAATCTCGTGCTCTTGGCTTTGACTGCCGGCATCACCCTTGCAGTACACCCCGTGTCCGCCGCGGAGACCGACCCGAAGCAACCCGAAACCACGCGCGCCTATGCGGCCTGCGCGGTGATGGATGAAGTCAACAAGACGCTCTACGCAACCGCTCCTGGCAGGATCGATGCGCTCACGCGACCGGTGACCCTGGATGCACAGGCTTTCTCGACCTGGGTTGCCCGCGTTTACAACGTGCCGGATGGGCGCTTGAGCAGCGCCACGTGCGTCACGGACTACAGCAGCAAGCGCACCGCCGAGTTGAGACTCAAGCCGTTCGTGGATGCCGGCCGCCGCCAGGGGCTGGCAGTCGAGCGCACACGGTGGTGGCTGAGCCAGTAACGGCAATCGGGGCCTGCGCTGTCCCAGCTGCAGGAAGTTTACAGTCGGGCAGCGAGGCCGCCCCGGTCATCCGCCGATCACATGCACCTGCGGCTTTCCGTCGACCTGTTCGAAGCGGAAGCGATACACCAGCGTTACCGGCTGCGGGATGCTCTTCCCGCCAGCGCAGCTGGCCACGGCCAGTTCCTTGTCCTTCACGTTGCGAAAGACGCAGCGCAGCGCCGGGTCGAACTTCCAGGTCTTTGCAGCCGCTTCCGACACGGCCAGGAACTCGGGCTCCGCGCTCGTGGCACAGAACTCCGAGGCCGGCGCCCTGGCCACCACGGTAACGGCGCCCTTCTCGTCGATGCCCACCCTCAGGCACACGGTGCGCGGGGGCAGGTGGCGGGCGAGCAGATCCTGCGGGTAGCTCGGATGGACATTCTTCATGTCGTCCAGCGGCATCAGGAACGACTCGTTGTCCGCCAGTACCAGGCGATCGTTCTTGGGAGCAGGGGCAGCTGCGGGAGCAGGCGCAGGGGCCGTGGCCGCCGCTGCTGCCGGCGTCGGCGTCGTCGTCGCGGCCTGCGCATGCAGCAATGTTGCATGGCAGCAGCCCAAGGCCGCGATGCATCCCAGCGTCACCCACCTGGTCATCGTTTCTCTCCCGATCGATAGCGGGGGTTGGCGGCGCCAACCCAGCGTCATAGAGCCAAACGCAACGACAGGCCACCGGCGGCCGTCCCGGCACGGGTTTTGCCCGGGCCCCGCATTGATTCGCTTTGCTCAACAACGCATTTCCGCCCAGCGAACTACCGGCAATGCGGGATCGGGCCTATAAATCCTGCTGCCGAGCGCGCATTCCCATCAACCAGGCAGGGCAAGGAGAGACCACATGGCTGACGAACTTGCCGCGGCGAATGTCAACCGCTCATACCAGCTGGCGGCATCGAGCATCGCGATTTTCACATTCCTGCTGTTCTTCCTGTACCCCAGGTTCAGCAGTGGCGAGGTGAACCCCTGGCCGTTCCAGATCACGCTGATCGTGATGGGGGTGGCGACGTTCTCGTTCGCGTTCTCGTCCTTCTACTACTACGGCGCGTCGCTGGGCGGACGGATCAAGGATGGCGAGCGCGCCGAGTACTCGCGGCGGGCAGACCGCCTGTGGTTGCTCGGATGCGTGCTGTTGTTCCTGGCGCCGAGCCTGATCCTCTTCACGGTCAAGCTGCTGGTCGTGGCGTCGGCCTGGTTTGCGCTGTGGCTGGTGTATCTGTTCTTCGTGTCGCGCTACTTCCCGCTCATCCTGACTGAGAAAGGCTGACCGAGAAAGGCTGACCAGGCCGGCGGATGGGGAGCGAGGTTGCTCCCCACCCGGCGGTTGAGTGCCGTCAGGTCCCCGCGCTGGGCGGGAAGTCGGCGAACATCTTGTCCAGGCCCTTGTCGATCTCGGCCCCGGCCTTGTCGGCCGCGCGGGGTATCGGCCCGGTGGCGATGCCGCTCCAGATCGCCCGCTGCGCCTTGGCGTCGAACATGTCGACCACGACCGTACTGACCTCGAGCTGCTGCATCGTGATCGTGTCGCTGCCCCCCGGCGCGCCGGAGAAGCCGACGCCGCCCCTGGCATTGGGCTTGTACTTGCGGGCCGTCGACACATTCACGGCAACGGCGACGTCGCCGCGGTCCGCACGCGTCCAGCCCTTGGCTTTCAACCGCGCATCGATACCTTCGACGAAGCGCTGTTGCGTCTCGGACGAAGCATCACCGGGTTGCACTATCCAGTAGTACGTCTTGTACGTGGAGAAGTTCGCCGACTTGTCGGCTTTGGTGGTGACCTCCGGCGATGCGGCAGCAACGGCGAAGGAAACCAGCGCAAGAAACGGAACCAGAGCCTTCATCATGTAGCCTCCAGAACGGTTGGTTGGGTCGAGCAGGCGCCAGCTTACATACTTCAGGGCGCCGCGCCACCAACCCTATGCGGCCTTCCTGCGCGCCAGTGCCCGCTCGTCGATGACGGCCGTGAACAAGGCGCCGACGAAGACGATCAACGACGCGTAGTAGATCCATACCAGGGCCAGCAACAGGGCGCCCATGGACCCGTAGGCCGAGCCGGGGTTGGCGCGCTCCAGGTACCAGCCAATGGCGTTGCGGCCGAGCACGAACAGGACGGCCGTGGCGGCACCGCCACCGAGGGCGCGCTTCCAGCCCACGCGACGGTCGGGCAGGTAGTGGTACATCAGCGCGAACGAGAGCGTGTAGATGAGCCAGGTGGTGACATTGAGCAGTGCCGGCAGTGCCCACTCGTAGCGCGAGAACGCCAGTTGCAGGGCGGTACTGACGGTCATCGACACCAGCAGCAGGAAGCCCATGGCAAACACCAGCCCCAGCGAGAAAACCCGCTTTCTCAACCACGCCACCACGCTTGAGAGGCGCGTGGCGTCGGTGCGGAAGATCCGGTTCAGCACGTCCTGGAGTTGCGCGAACACTGCCGTGGCGCCGACCAGCAACAGCGCCGCGCTCCACCAGCCGGCGATGGACCCGGTATCGGGCCTGGCCTCGGCGTTGTCGATGATGGTCCGGGCGATCTGTTCGGCCTCATGGCCGGCGAGGGTGCCGATCTGGTCCATCAGCGCTTCCTGCGCGCCGGGGAGCAGGGCGCTCGTCAGCCACACCAGGATCAGCAGCAGCGGGGCCAGCGACAGGACCGCGTAGAGCGCCAGCGCGGCGGCCTGCGACATCAGGTCGGTGTCGATGAAGCGCTGGGCCAGGGCGACAGGCAGGCTGCCGCGGGCGCGGCGGACGAATGCTTCCACCGCCGGCCGCCGCAGTGACTGGCCTTGCTGGCCGGGCAACGGTCGCGGTGATGTGGGGTCGGTCATGGCTCAGCAGGCGTTGGGCTGCAGGCGGTTGTGCACGGCGGTGGCGGCAATGGCGGCGTGCCCCGTCGCGACGGAGATCTGGTTGAGCCCGCTGACAACATCGCCGATGGCGTAGAGCCCCTCGATCGACGTCATCAGATGCCGGTCGGTGATAAGTGCTCCTTCCTCATCGCATTTCGCGCCGGCATCCGTGGCCAGGCTGGAGCGCGAAATCAGTCCCATCGAGGGATAGACAACGTCGAAGCTGCGGGTGTTTCCGTCGATGTCGAAATGGCAGCGCTCGCCGTCGAAGCGTGGCACTCCGGCCGGCAGGGTTACTTCGATCCCACAGCGCTCAAGTTCCTGGCCGGCGTCCTCGCTGCGCGGCTCGCGGGAAGGAATCATGACCAGCCGGCGCGAATACGTGCGCAGGAAGCGGGCATGCGATGCGGCATGCTCCATGGGCCCATACACAGCGATCTCCTGGTCGATGGCTTCGAAGGCGTCGCAGATTGCACACAGGCGCATGGCACCGCATTCGATGGCGGCTTTCAGCCCGTCCATCTCCGGCATGACGTCCTCGCAACCGGTGGCCAGGATCACGTTCCAGGCGCGCGTCGCGCCGCCGCCGTGGCCGACAACGAAGTGGTCCTTCTCGCGCTGCAGGGTCTCGACTGCTTCGTCCACCGTGTGCACGCCGAAGGACGTCGCCTGCCGACGCATCCGCGCGAGCAGCTCGGGTCCGCCGACGCCATCGGGAAAGCCAGGACAGTTATGACTTGTCGGAATCCAGACGGCACGCGACTGGCCATGATCGAAAACGACGATGGAGCGGCGATAGCGCGCCAGGTAGGTGGCCGCGGTCAGTCCGGCCGGCCCGCCGCCGACGACGATGCAGTCGACGATGTCGGTCACGGCAGCGCCAGATCTGTCGACATGGCATCAACTCCATGGAGGTCCGAGGGTGATGTTGGCGTCGAGGAGGTGAATGAGGTGTCGAGCGATCGCCTGCATGACGCTGCATGAGCGCTACTTTCACACCGCCTTTAGTACCGCGACCCCAGATTCGATTTGCATCAACCAGCAGATGGATGGAGAAGCGAAATGACCAAGCCCGAAGACCTCGAACAGAAGTTCTGGGAAGCGCTGAAGTCCGACATGACCATGATGCTTGGCGTGGACGGCCTGGAGGAAGGGCACACGCGGCCCATGACGGCGCAGCTCGAGAACGAGAGTCGCGGGCCGATCTGGTTCTTCACGTCCACCGACAACATGCTGGTGAAGCAGGTGACCGCGCCCCGTCGCGCGATTGCTGCGTTCGCCGCAAAGGGACATTCGCTGTTCGCCAGCATCGGCGGAGAGTTGAGCGTCGACACCGATCCGACGGTGGTCGAGCGTTTGTGGAACCCGTTCGTCGCCGCCTGGTACGAAGGGAAGAACGATCCCAAACTCGCGTTGCTGAGGCTGGATCCCGACGAGGGCGAGGTGTGGCTCAACGAGAACAACCTGCTCGCCGGGGTCAAGATGCTCATGGGCATGGATCCCAAGAAGGACTACCAGGACAAGGTGGCAAAGGTGGACCTGCGCACGAATCAGTGATGCCGGTAGCTCCATATCCACACCGCCTTCACCCTGTTGCCGCCACCGTTGCCGCTGTTTCGGAAGGGGGAGGGGTTGTATGGCGGTTGCGGAAGGCCAGTTGGTTCTCGGCGGACTGATCCTGGTGGTCGAGGACCATCCGACCATTGCTGAGTTGATCAGCGAGTGCCTCGAGCGTGTCGGCTATGACGTCGACCTGGCGAGCGACGGACTCGCGGCGCTCGAGAGGCTGGACGGGCGAAGCTATGACCTCGTGATCCTGGACCGATCCCTGCCTCGGATGGACGGCATCGAAGTGTGCCGCCGGATCGCCCGCGGCCAGGCTGGCAGGCCCTCAATCCTGATGCTTACTGCGCATGAAGCCTGGGCGGACAAGGTATGCGCGCTGGAAGCGGGCGCTGACGACTACCTCACCAAGCCGTTCGCCCCGGCGGAACTGCAACGACGCGTCGCCGAACTGATCCAGCGTGGCCGCGAGGCGGCTGCGAGCCTCGTGCTTCCAGTAGCCGCGTTCGCTCTTGATCGTGAGGCTGGTTCCGTCGTGACAGGGGCAACCACCCTCTAGGGGTTGCTTCAACGCTCTGGTCACACAGCCAGTCCGGCATCGCCTTCCAGGATGGTCTGCTGCATCCGTGGCTGTTCGCCTGCCTGCCAGAGCGGCACCTGATGGCGGACGCGATACCGCAGGGGTCCGCCGTCCGCACCGGGGCTGCGTTCGATGGGTCGCGGGATGCAGACGAAGTCGGTTGTCATCGTGCTGGCGTCGACCCGAACGACGGCGTAGCCGTGGCCGCCCATGTCGACGAAGGACAGGTGCGGGGCCAGGTCGGGATTGCTGACCGCGTGTGCCTTCTGCAGGTCGCCACTGCTGGCAAACTCCAGCGCCGAGCGCACGCCGTGGTGCAACAGCAGGTTGGCGGTAGGCTGCGGTGAGCCGCCACCGGGATTGGCGACGTACAACGGGCGCAACGGATATTCCTTCTTCTGGTTGTGCTCGTTGGCTTCGGCCATGCCCGGGGCAGAGATCGAGCCGGTCACGAAGGTGACGCCCACGGGTTCGAACGCCGCAGGCGGCAAGGCCTTGGCCGCGTAGCCCGCCCAGAAGCTGTGGCGGTCGCCGGACACGATGGCGAAACCGGTGATACCGGCATCGCGCACCGCGTCGAAGATCTCGGCGCGTTCGTGGTAGGTGCAACCCCAGTCGCCGGTGGCCAGGATGGCAAAGCCCGCGCCCTCGGGGTACTTGCCCAGCCCGGTCGGGAGATTCTGCGGATCAACGCGCCAATCGGGGGTTCCCAGCGAATTGCCCCAGATCTTCCAGGTGGCCGTCGCGCTGCGCAGGCGCTCGAGGAACCAGGCCTTCTGCTTAGCTCCCAGCATCGTCTGTGCGGCGTCGCCGGCGCGGTAGTTGGCGACGCTCCTGGCGCCGAATGACAACGTCTTCGGCGGATGGCCATTGGCATAGTCGCGGCCGCCATCGAGTTGTCGCATCAACTCCTCGGGGACGAAACCCAGCGTGTCGCCTTCGAACAGCGGGTTGATTTCGTCGTGGTTGCCGGGGTCGCGCGAGCGGAAGCTTCTCTGGTCGGTGATGATCAGATCGATGTGCCGGCCCCAGCGCAAGGCACGGTATGCAATCAGGCTGTTGATCGCAGCGAGATTGTTGGCTTCCGTCCCCAGTCCGTCGTCGTCGAAATCCTTGACCAGCGTGTCGGCGACATGCGGCGCGTTGAACGCGTCCAGCTTCGACCCCGGTGGCAAGACCCGCGCGGGCTGGTACTCGAACCAGGCCTGGTTCGCCGCGACCTTGAGCGTTTGCGCCGGGACCCAGCCTTCGCCGCCAGGGAACTCCTGGATCGACTGCCAGCCCTGCCATGAGAACTCGTGGTTGTCCCACATCGCCACGAACGGCCAGCGCGCACGCGCATCCTGGATGTCGGGGTCCTGCAGGTAGGCGTGGTAGAGGACGCGATAGTCCTCCAGCGAGTCCGGTACCCAGAAGCGGTTCTGGGCGACCACCTTGCCCTTCGGAAACTTGATCGGAAACTTGATGAGGCGGTCGTAGCGATGACCGTCCTTGACCTGGTCCGGGTACTGCACGACTTCGTAGACGAAATCACCCAGGTGCAGCACAAAGCCGAGCCTGTCCTCGGGGGCGGCGCGCTCGTCTTCCCAGATCATCCTCCGATAGGCGTTCTGGGCGCCTTCGCAAATGGTCTGGCAACTGACGAAGGCAAAGCGCGCCGGTCGCGGATCGTCGGGCGAGGGCGCCGTCAGCGTCCGGCCGATGCGGCTGCCGTTGCCTTCCTCATCGACAAAGCGGTACCAGTATTCGCCGGCCGGCGGCAGGTCACCGACCAGCACGCGACAGGTCCAGTCGGCCTCGGCCAGCACCGGCGCCGCCGTGGTCGCGATCACGCGGGTGAAAGCACGGTCTTGCGCCACTTCAACCAGCAGCATGGCGCGCTCGCGTCCGTCGTCATAGGGGCGCCGTGTCCAGAGAAGGACGCTGTTGGCATCGGGATCGCCCGAGGCGACGCCTTGCGGAAACACGTCGCGACGCTCGCGCCAGCCACTGGAAGAGGGACGCACGGTCGAGCATCCCCACGCCAGGGTCGCGCCCATCGCGGTGGCGAGCTGCAGGAACTTGCGACGGCTGAGTGTCGGCATGTCGGCCCACCCGTTCTGCGGAGTCGATAGGCGGCAACGCTAGACCTGGAACATGAGCCGGTGAACGTGCCGGAAGTACCGCGGTGAAGCCAGATCGGCCGATAGGGCCATCTGGTCTACCTGAGCGCCGGGACCGGTGCTAACGTCCGCTTCCGACCCAAGGCGGATATGGGCGTTCCCCGAAGATCATGAGCAAGTGGCTTTCAATCCTGCTGCTCGGAGTCTCGGCCTTGGCCGGCTGCGACAGGCACATGGCCTTCAGTGGCACGGTCGCTGCACAGGATGGGCAGCCGTTGAGGAACTGCACGTACGAGTTCGAAAGTCGAGGAAGGCGAGTGTCCGGTGCGTTCGATGCGCCGCGCTTCGACGAAGGTTATGCGGTGGGCTTTCGAGCCGTGACGATCACGATTGCCTGCGAAGGGTACGCCCCGGTGACGATCAAGGAGACGCCGGGGGGCGATCTTGGCAGGATAGTCCTGGCGCCAGTGGCGGCGAGGTTGCCGCCGCGTCAGTAGGAATGTGCGCATTTGGCCGATCACGGTCGTTCGATGTAGTTGCTGAGCAACGAGGGGAGACCAGATGCGACATGCCTTGATCCTGATTGTGGCTTTGCTCGTGGCCCAACCTTGCTTCGCCGGTGAAGTCGCCTACCGGACAGGAGGTGCGTCGTTTGCAGGCACGTGGCATGCGTTCTACGACCTGGGCGACCACGAGCCCGAGCTGGACGACCCGCTGATCAAGCGCGGCCCCGCCATGGTTCCCGCGATTTGCGAGGCCGTAACGCATTCGGACATGAAGTACCGCAGGTACGCCGTGAGTGCACTGGGCTACATCCGCGACCCCGAGGCGCTTCCATGCCTGGAACGCATCCTCCGGGACGAGGGGGAGCTGGATTACTTTCGTGGCGATGCGCTTGAAGCGATCTATCGCATCAACCAGCAACTCGGCGAACGTTACGTTGTTGAGTTTGGAGGGCGCGGCGGCTACCTGTTGCTGATGGCCGATCTGATTTCGCGAGGGGCCGTTCGAATCGGGGACTTCGGGTTGGGAGATGATTAGTCGAGGTCAGCATTCATGACCAGCGACTCAAGGAAGGGGGCACCATGGATCTCGAAATCATAAACACCTTCCTGGCGGAAATCTTGACCGCTTTTCCGGAAGTTCGCGCCAGAATGGAATGTCACGACGACTACATGACGACATCTCGCATGGAGGAATTCGCCAGGGCGACAACTGACGCGTTCTCCGAAGGCAACACGGAACGCGCCGTCGAGTACCTGGCCTTCATGTCGAAGCGATTGGCGAATTGCTCCCCGGTCGAACTGGAGTACATGGATGTCTATTACGTAGAGAGCCTCTTCTGGCCCCACGGCACAGATGCCGCGCGGGTCGGCTGGCAACATGTCCCTGAGAATCTCAAGGAACTGTTCGTTGAATTCCATGGTCGACCGCCACTTTGAGACCTGGGCGAAAGCGGACGAGCAGGCAATGACAGGCGAGGCGTGCATGGCATGGGAGCTGACGCGATGATCGCGATTTCGTGCGCAACTTGGCGCCCAGGTATCCAGGTTGTCTCATTGATTGAGTTGGTCAGAAACAAAAACGCAGTCGCGCTGCCCGAGGCAAAGCGCTGCGTCGAGGCATTCCTTGGCGGTGAGCCGCTTATCGTTCTCGCCGACGATGACTTGGATGCCGACCGTTTGAAGAGATTGCTGCGAAGGGTTGGGGTGGTCGGTCTCCGCCTCTCGTCTGCGCGATCGGAGCCGTAAGGCCTCGCCACAATCCCCAGTTTGGGGCAGACTCGCGGCGGTTATGTTCTTTCGCAAGCCATCACAGACCACAGGGCTTGCCGTCGCCGCCGGCCTCGGCACACGCGCTGCCGGCAGGTGCTGGTTCACAGGTCAGCCAGGACACGGCAAGACCCTCCACGCGATCGATCAGGCCCTATACTTCCGCGATCAGGGCCGCTTGGTCTACGTCTGCAACGTGCGAGGTTTCCAGCACGAAAAGGCCCGCGTGTTGCCCATGTCGCCGGAGCAGTTTTGCGACTGGATGAATTTCCTGCCTGATGGTGCCGTAGCGCTCGTCGACGAAGCCTACGAACACGAAATGCTGCCAAAGCGCCCAGCCGGGTCGAAGGTGCCGCTGCACGTGCAGCAGCTGGCGAAGCATCGCCACAAGGGTCTAGATTTCATCTTCGTGTCGCAGTCGCCGGCCAAGCAGGTTGACGAGTTCGTGCATGACCTCATCGAGCGCCACGTCCATGTGCGCCGCCGCTTTGGCCTGCCGTTCGCGCATCTGCGGATCTTCGATCGCTTTGAGCGGAACCCGGAAAAGGGATTCCCGCTGATCCTCAAGCGCGTGCGACTGCCAAAGCGTCCCATGGGCCTCTATGAATCCACGGTGCTCGACACTACCGAACGCCGTATCCCTTGGTACTACCCGGCGGCGGCCTGCTTGCTGCTCGCTATCGTTGGTGGCGCGGTCTACGCGATGAACGACGTGAAGGCGAAGCTCGGCGGAGAAGCACAGACCGCAAGAGCAGTGACCGCAAAGCCCACGGTGGCCGAGGACGGAGCGGTAGCGACGGCTGAGGTCGCCGGGGGCGCATCCTCACGCGCACTCAGGGAAAAGGATTACGTCGCATGGATTACGCCGCGCATCGGCGGGCAACCTTGGACCGCTGCCGCCTATGACGGGTTGCAGGTGCCAGGACAACCGCCACGCGTGTTCTGCATGGCATCCGGCGAGGCGCCCGAACAAAGCTGCTCGTGCTTGACGGAGCAGGGCACCAAGTACGTTATCGAGACCAACCGCTGCCTGATGATCGCCAAGGACGGCCAGTACGAGCCGTTCCTCGACACCAACAAGGGCAACATGCACCGCATGGACGAAGTGAGCCAACGTGCAAGGCTCGCGGAGTCTGGGGGTGTAGGGGGCGAGCCCCCTACGGCTATGCCCGCTGCTGCGGGCGCTCCTTCATCCGGTGCAACGATCAGCGCGCCGCAGGTCAGCGGCTATGGCGACATCGCAGCTCGGCACGTCGATTCCGCCAACTGATTACTGCCTTCCTACTTGGAACGGATGTCGGCGAACGTAAGCTCCATGGACTGTTCGAATCCGCCGTGGTACAGCGCTTTCATGAGCGCAAGCGTCATTGCTGCGCTGCCCTTAAAGTTCCATTGAATACTGCCGTTGAAGTTGCAGTTCACGATGGAAACCGGTGCTGTGCCGGCGTATTCAAGAATGGCGTCTTGGAAGCTACACTTTTCGTAGTGAAAGTCATCCATTTGTACCCGGCCAGTGAGGTGCATGCCAACAATCTTGTGTTGCGGCGGCCTGTCTAGCGCAGACGGGGCCGAGGATTTCACCGGCGCTGTAGGCGGCGCGGATTTGACCTGTTCAAACTCCGGCTGCCCCTTGGCTTCGAAGCTCACGCCAGCGATGCTCACTTTGTCGGATTCGGCGAGGCGCTTAAGCACTGCGCGAATTTCACGGCGGAAGAAGTACAGGGCGCCAGCGGCCAGCGTCACCCAAGACCACGTGGCGTTCAGATACTTGAGCAAGAGTTCAAAGTTGAGATAGCACATGGCGCCCCCCCGGCACTGAGATTTCGGGAGAGTATCAGCGTTCAAACATTCGGGCGTGCCTCCACAGCCAACGGTCCAGTTGGTGCGGCGCAATCCATTCGCCGCCAGGTGCGACCAATCGGGCGCCGGCCATGCGCCAGCCGGCCCAAGGCCCATGGAGCGCCGTGTGGTTGTAGACGACTTGTTGGTGGTGACGGAGCGCGCAATCGTTTGGGCAAGCGCTGCCGGGCTGCCAGCATGGCGGCCTCAGTTCGTTAGTCATGGATTCCCCCCGGAAACGAGCCGGGGACCTTATCGGTCCCCGGTGGTTAGAACTGTAGGTTTAGGCCGCGTGAGCCAGTCGGGAAGGGCCTACAGGCCGCAGCAGATCGCGCAAAGCCCGCATCAACCACTTCGCATAATGCATATTATGTCCACCTTGCTGATACTGGCCATATGGCTGGCCTACCGTCTGGTGCGGGCTTCCCCTACAGAAGCCTACGCCGTCCTGGCCGATACCTATCCCCGTTGAAATGGCAATTGGCACAGGGGGTGCCTGCATGAACATCGATTTCGATGGCGACTGGTACGGATGGCGGCTGAGAGGCCGCCATCTGGTTTCTGAGGACGGCCAGCGCATGACCATCGAGCGCCTGCGTGGCTTGATGTGGCGCGACAAAATGGAACTACGCCTCGCTGGTTATGCTTCAAGGCGCAAAGCAGTGCTTCGGGCGCCCCGAGTCGGCCCTTCCCGACCCGTTATAACGGCCTAATCCGATACCTGCACACTCCGGGGACCTATTGGGTCCCCGGCTCGTTTCTGGGGGATCCATGACCGACGAACTCAGGCCGCCGTGCTGGAAGCGCGGAACCAAGTGCCCAAACGAATGCGCCGCAAGACACCACCAACAAGTGGTCTACAACCTCCAATCTCTCAACGGGCCTTGGGCCGGCTGGCGCTTAGCCGGTGCCCGATTGGTCGCCCCTGGCGGCGAATGGATTGCCCCGCATCAGCTGGACCGCTGGCTCTGGCGGCATGCCCGAATGTTCGCGGACTAGATCTAATGTCCGCTAACGGCCAGAAGCGGACGGACGCCCCTGTGGACCTTACTCAGTCGGACAGGGATCAGTAGCGATGGGACAGACTTCCACTACTGCGGCCACCGGCACTCCGTGCTTAGGGATCACGCAATCGACGAACCAGATGCGGACCTTGAGGCCAGAGCGAAGCCGGTCTTCAAAGCCGCTGCCATAAACCGTGAAGATGTCCGTGGATTTGACCAGATCGACACGTTGGGCCTTTTCATCGCTTCGCGGTAATACCCACAGATGCCCGGCCTGCGTACTCTGGATCGTACCCACCAGGGTTGCGGGTGAAGGAATCACGTCGCTGCCGTCGGCAGGCGGGAGAACGCATTGCGACGCGCCGACCGGCGTTGGCGTAATGGCAATCGTCACCATCAGTGTGGCTACAAGCGTCGGACTCATGATTGATTTTCTGCGGACGTTAGGGCCGCCCCGGCGGCCGAACTGGCCCTGCGACTCAATGACCGCAATGGGTCGGAAGCTGACGTTAGCACCGGTCACGACGCCCAGATAGCCCCAATGTCCGCTATCGGCCAGGACCGGTCATAAGCTTATTCGCCCCGGAAAACCCGCGTGGCGCCCGTTCTACGGTCTACCCTGACGCTGAAAAAGCAACCGGGTGGCGGCAGCGGCGTGCAGTGATAGTAGAAGGACCACTCGCTTCCATCCTCGGAAAGCGACAGAGGGAAAGTGTCCAACTTGTAGCGCGCGAGATCGTATCCGTGAGCTTCGGCTGCTTTCCTCGCAATAGCTAGGCCTTCCTCCCGAGTGAGCAGCGGCCCGCTAGCGGGATCGTCCCGCGTCGATCCAGCAAGCGCCTCCCCAACGAGCGCAAGGCCAGGCGCCCAAAGGCCAAGCACGGCGGCCAATGCCAATCCAAACATCATGCCCGCCCCTCGTTGGTGCTACGGAATAGTCGGCAGTCTGTCAGCTTTGGGTCGAAAGCGGACGTTAGCACCGCCCCCGGCGGTGGATCCAGCCGAGCGTCCGCTATCGGCCAGAAGCGGACATTCGCGAGCATGGCCTGTCAGGCGGTTTCGGCCGCACCCGCGGGATCTTTTTCGTAGTCCTCTTCTTTTCCAAAGTAGACATCCCACCAAATCTCTAGCCCCAGACGAGCAAGGCCCGTGAGGGCGTGATTGTCGAGGAATGGCCCACCCTGTCCGGAAGAGACCCAGTAACAGCAGACGTCAATGTCGCAACCGGCTTCGCGAAGCTGCGCTAGTTCGGTTTCCTTGTCCTGTAGCAGTGAAATGACTGCTCGGACATGTTCCAGACCGTCGAGCGACTGCACGATGTTGTCACTACTCCATGCCCAGAAGTGATTTTCCCGGCGGTTTCGATACTTCGACTCCGAATCGATTGGGCTGATCCGAGTGGCTTCGATGCCCAGGACGCGGCCGATTTCTACCGGGTGCGTTGTCTGGGAGAAGACGCGGAGAGTGGCGTAGGTTTCGAGACAGGTCATCTGGTTCTGAGGTTTGGCCGAAGTGCCACGCGGTCCAATCGCATCTGCAAGGCGGATGTCCGCTTTGGGTCGAAAGCGGACTTACCCTACCCCGAAATCAGGCTTGCCGATATGCATTATGCGAAGTGGTTGATGCGGCTTTGCGTAGCCTGTTCGCACCTGTAGGCCCTTCTCGACCGGCCCACGCGGCCTAAACCGATACCACACGACACCGGGGGCCGATTTGGTCCCCAGCTGGACCGCTGGCTTTGGCGCCACGCCCGAATGTTCAAGGACTAGCTCAACGTCCGCTTTCGGCCAAAAGCGGACATTGGCAATCTCATTTGATCGGTTGACTCGTCAGCTTCAATGCGTCCCGCCGCGTTTCATCGAACTGAACTTGCGCGATCGGAACGCACCCTAGCGCAGGAAGTGAAATTGCCCTGACGGCGTGCGACTCAAAGGTCGCCATTGCCTCGTCAAGCATGCTGCCTGCGCCATGAATCGTATAGATGGACGAGTACTCGTCAACCGTGTCATCAAAGCCGGCGTCCAGTATCCAGAACGCGTCCCCAGCCTCATTGGCTGCAAGCACGTAACGCGGAACATCGTGGAAGTCCCGATAGGCGATGATGGCGTACCACTCGTTCGAAACCATTAATCGACTTTCCCGTGATTCGGCTGGCAGTTATGCGCGCGGAACGTGAGTGTCCGCTTTGGGTTGCGGTTTCAACCGGTCGATGCAACACACTGAGAGCTGCCTAGGCAGCGGGAGTGTTGCAGATGAAGTACCGGGCAAGGATCTGTTACACGGAAAGC
>NZ_JBHRZC010000006.1:0-192887 GCF_042649405.1 Lysobacter sp. GCM10012299
GTGGCGTACCGACTTCCACGGTCTTCGCGAACGTGATCGCGTGCTCGATGATCGTTTCGGCGTGATGCTCGATGAAGTCCGCCAGCCCGCTGTTCATTGCCGTGCATCCATCCCGGGAATCCCAACGCATCGTAAGTCATAACCGGGTCGAGCCAGCGCAACAGGGAAGGTGTCATGGTGGCCGCCCTGCGGACGTAGACCGAATGTCCGCAGTGGGTCGACAGCGGACGTTAGCACCTGACGGGGCTCGCCCCCGGTGACCGGCTTGCGGCCAAGAACGGACATCGACAACGGCAAATCCTTAGACTGGAACGCGCCGTGAATCGCGCTTTCGTAGATCGCGTCGGTCAGACTTGGCGCGGTCGCAGCTGGATAGGCTTCAGGCCGCTTTTCCGCAGGTCGCTCGACGACTGATCAACGCAGTTCGTCGGGAAACCCTTGCGGACTTCCCGACCGACCCCGCGGGCAGGATTACTTCGCGGCCGCGCGAGCCGCCTGGATGATCACCTTCGCTACCTCTTCCGGGCTCGACACCATCGGCACGTGGCTGGTCGGCAACTCGGTGGTCGTGGCGCCGATCTTCTTCGCGAGCGCACGCTGCGCACCCGGGTCGATCATGCGGTCCTGGCCGGCGACGATGTACCACGACGGCTTCGCGGTCCACGCGGCCACGGTGACAGGCTGTTCGAAGTTCGCACCGCGCACCGGCCCCTGAGTGGCGTGGATCAGGTTGGCTTCGGCGGCGCTCACGTCCTGGGCGAAATCGCGGGCGATTGCGTCGGCTGGCAGAGTGAGGAAACCGTCGGCGTCGGCGATGAAGTGCGCGAAGCCCGGGGGCGCCGGGAAGCCGGTGGTGTCGGCGGCCGAGTGGGCGCCGAGCGTCGGTGCGAAGGCCGCGACGTAGACCAGCGACTTCACCTTGGCGTTGCCGCCGGCCTGGGTGATGACCGCACCGCCCCAGGAATGGCCGACCAGCACGACCGGACCGGTCTGGGCGTTGATGATGCGGTTGGCGGCGGCGACGTCGTCGTCCAGCGAGGTCAGCGGGTTCTGCACCGCGACCGCGTTCAGGCCTTGGGCCTGCAGCAGCGGGATGACCTTGTTCCAGGACGAACCATCGGCGAAGGCGCCGTGCACCAGGACTACGGTCGGGCGGGTGTCGGCGATCGGAGCAGGGGTCGCGGCGGTGGCGGCGGCGCTCAGGCCGAGGGCGCAGGCAAGGACCAGCGGGGCGAGGAAGTTCATGGCGGAGTTCCTTGGGAGTGAGTGGGCCGGGTCGTTCCCGGTGAGGCCACTATCCCGGAGTCGACCGCACGTCATGTGCTGTAAAGTCCAGAAAACTTGCCATGGAGTCCAAACATGACCGACAGGCTCGATGCCCTGCTGGGCAATTTCTCGGTGCGGGCCACGGTCCGCAACACAGGCACCATCTGCGGCACCCATGAATTGGCGACAGAAGACGGCTTGGGCCAGCTGCACCTGGTCAGGCGCGGCACTGTGGTCGTGCACCACTCCGTGGGCAAGTCGATCACCATCGATACGCCTAGCCTGCTGCTGTACCCGCGGCCCTGCGGCCACCGCTTCGTGGCGGAAGGCGAGGAAGGCGCCGACCTGGCCTGCGCGGCCCTGGGCTTCGAATCCGCCACCGAAAATCCGCTGGTGTCCGCGCTGCCGGCCTACCTGTGCCTGCCGCTGGACCAGCTGACGGGCGCCCGCCTGCTGCTGGACCTGCTGTTTGAGGAAGCCTTCGAACAGCGCTGCGGTCGCCGCGAAGTACTGGGCCGCCTGTTCGAACTGGTGCTGATCCAGGTGCTGCGTCACCAGATGGAAAGCGAGCAGTTGCAGACCGGCCTGATGGCGGGCTTGGCGCACCCGCGCCTGCGGCGCACGATCACCGCGATGCACGAACGGCCGCGTGAGGAGTGGACGCTGGAAGCGTCGGCGGCGGTGGCGGGCATGTCGCGCAGTTCGTTCGCGCAGACGTTCCGCACCACGGTCGGATGCACGCCGGGCGAATATCTGCAGCGGTGGCGGATCCTGCTGGTGCAGAAGGGGTTGCGCGGCGGCAAGCCCTTGAAGGTACTGGTCGATGACGCCGGCTACGCCAGCGAGTCGGCGCTGTCGCGGGCTTTCAAGGCCCAGGTGGGGGTAACGCCCAGGGAGTGGAAGGGGCGAACTAAAGTGCAGCGCAGGCCTGACTAGTCCGCTAACCGCCACAAGCGGACAGTCGTGTGTCGCGCGCGCCCAGATTGCCAGGAGTATGGATTCGCCAGTCGGAAGCGGACATTACCACCAGCTCGAACGCCCGCCCGACTCTATGACCGCTATCGGCCAGAAGCGGACATCCCCGCCGTCATCCGGTCTCCCCTGGCGCATGGAGACGCACTAATTGCCCTTGCATGCAACCGCGTGTTCGACCAACTCGGCTGTCCAGTCCTCAGCAAACGCAAAGCACCTCTCGGTGACGTATTCGCTGCCACGAGCGTAGACGGGCAGCACCGCAGGACCGGACGCGATATCCGGAACTGTCGTGCGCCATGCAGCCAAGCAGGCGTCCGGATCTGGATGCGTACGAATCAAAGCCCGTAGTGCCATGCGAAGGACAAGAACCTGAGCCTGCAAATCGCAAAGCGCTTCCTCCGTCAGTCGGTCCATAGGCGCCCACCAACATTGAGGTAAAGAAAGCGCCCCGCCTCTGCGGGGCGCTACTAGATCAGTTGTTGAAGGTTGATCCCACCTGGATGCGGCGAGGGGTCGTCTCGGGACGCTTCGGGATCATGATCTGCAACACGCCGTTGTGACCGGTCGCCGTAATCCCTTCAGGGTCGGCGCTATCGGGGAGGGCAAAACGGCGGTGGAAGCTTCCGTGTTGGCGCTCGATGCGGGAGAAGCGTTCGCTTTCTTCGATCTCGGAGGTACGCTCTCCCTTAATGGTGAGCAATCCCCTATCCATCTGCACATCGATGTTCTTGGGGTCCACGCCGGGAATATCGGCATAGAGGATGAAGCGGTCCTGCTCTTCCTTGATGTCTACTAACGGAATCCATTGGCTTGTCACGACTGACGATTCGTCCCTGGAGCCGCCTTGCAAAAAGTTGCCTTCAAAAAGGCGATCGATGATTTGACGGACTGGGTCTGTGGTTCCCTGTCCGCCCCACTGCGGAAAGCGAGCCATCTGATTCATCGCATCTCTCCCAAAAAGCGTTGATCTCCGGATGTGGCAGGTCCCATCCGGGCTGAAAAATAGCGCGCCGACGCGTCTTTTCAAGCGGGGGATGCAGGTCCGTTGGCGATTCTTAAGGGTCGTCAAAAGTTCGTAGAAATTACCCTTCAGGAATGTCCGCCGTGGGCCGAAACCGTTCCCAGCGCTCAGGCAGTCCGGACCGATCAGTTGGTATAGTCTCGATTCTGGCGGCAGTACGCCGCGCCCACGCCGACGGCCATGGATCCAATTTCGCTTGAAGACCTCGCTTTACTGGAGGTGTTAAAAAGGATCTCTCAGCACACTGCGCTGACCGATGATGACTCCGTCGTTCGGGACCGGCTCATCGAGAGCGGATTGGTGGTTGAGGACGAGGAAGGGCTGGGTCTGACGTCGGCCGGCATCGAGATGTGCAAATCCCTCCAACATCGGGCTGCCGCCGATGCGCAGGCTGCCAAGATTCTCCAGCAACGCGAGAACGGCGACCAAGCCCCGGCGGGTTAGGGAGCGCTGGTTGTTCGGAATCCCTCGTTCAGTGAGCAGGATGGCGACGTCGGCACCCGTCTCGCCTCCGAGATCAATGTCCAGCACCGCCACAGCAATTGATGGCTCCCGATTGATATCCGTGATGCCTCCCTTCCGGGTCCTCGACCTGCAAGGTTCGCGATCGTGGATGCACTTTCCCCAACGGTGGCGATGTCCACTTTGGGAGGCGGACATTGGCACTGGCCGAGCCGACCGCCCTACCCCAATGACCGCTATCGGCCACAAGCGGCCATTCGCCAACGCCTGAATCAAGCCGAGCCGCGAAGGGGCTTCGGCTTGAATGAATTGTTAGGGCTCAACCAGCCGGAATGAATCGCCCTGCGTGGCGCGCGCTTCAAGGGCGCCTGCACGCCCTCCCCCGCCTCCAAAGTATGCGGCGGGGTCCGCGAGAGACCATAATCGGCCCCTACAGTCGTACCGCGGGAGAGTGGAGTGAGCACAGGTGGCGAGATCCCCCGGCTGCATGGGGATTGGCAAGATGACCTCGAAGACGCCGCCTATCGCGAACTGGTGGAGTCGGTGCGTGACTACGCCATCTTCCTGTTGGACCACGAAGGCTATATCCGCAGCTGGAGCCGCGGCGCGGAGCGCATCAAGGGCTACAAGCCGCACGAGATCATCGGCAAGCACTTCTCCGTGTTCTATCCGCGCGAGCGGATCGACCAGGGCTGGCCCGAGCATGAGCTCGAGGTGGCGCAATCAACCGGCCGCTTCGAGGACGAAGGTTGGCGGCTGCGCAAGGACGGGACGCGGTTCTGGGCCAACATAGTCCTCACGCGGGTCGACCATCCGGACGGAACCATTCGCGGCTTCGCCAAGATCACGCGCGACCTCACGGAGCGACGCGCCCACGAACAGAACCTCGCCCGCAGCGAGGAGCGTTTCCGGCTGATGGTCGACAACGTCCGCGACTACGCCATCTTCATGCTCGACACCCAAGGGCATGTCGCCAGCTGGAACAAGGGCGCGCAGCAGATCAAGGGGTACGTGCACGACGAGATCGTCGGCCAGCACTTCTCGAGGTTCTACCCCGCCGATGTGATTGCCAGCGGCTGGCCGGACCGCGAACTGCAGATCGCGCTAGCCGAAGGGCGCATGGAAGACGAGGGCTGGCGCGTCCGCAAGGATGGAACGCGTTTCTGGGCAAGCGTGGTGATCACCGCACTGTTCGACGAGGAAGGTCACCACCTCGGCTTTGCGAAGGTAGTGCGCGACCTCACCGATCGCCGCCGGATACGCACGCTGGAAGACGAAGGCCAGCGCCTGACCACCTTCCTGGCCATGCTGGCGCATGAGTTGCGCAACCCGCTCGCGCCGATCGCCAACTCGGTGGCGATCATGCAGGGCCAGCCGATCGAGTCGGAATCGCTGCGGTTCTGTCGCGACGTGATCGGCAGGCAGGCCGCGCAGCTGACCCGCCTGGTCGACGACCTGCTCGACGTCAGCCGCATCACGAGTGGCAAGATCAAGCTCGAGCGTGCCGTGATCGACCTGCGCATCGCAATGACGCAGGCGATGGAGACCATCACCCCGGAGGCTCAACGCTCGGGCCAGTTGCTCCGCATCGACTTGCCCGATGACCCGGTATGGGTGAGAGGCGATCTGGCGCGCATGCTCCAGGTATTTGGCAACCTGCTGAGCAATGCGGTGAAGTTCACCCCGGTGGGTGGCACCATCTCCGCCGCCATGGTGGCCAATGGCGACCATGCCCAGGTTCGGGTGAGTGACACCGGCCCGGGCATCCCGCCCGAACGCCTGGCCGATGTTTTCGGCCTGTTTGTCCAGGGTGAACCCCATTCGCCGCAAACGCAGGGCGGGCTCGGCCTTGGCCTGAGCCTGGTGCAGCAACTGGTTACGCTGCACGAGGGCGAAGTCAGTGCGTTCAGTACCGGCGAAGCTGGCAAAGGCGCTGAGTTCCTCGTCGTCCTGCCGATGGTGGCCGGACCCGTCGAATCGACAGACTCGCCAAGACCCGCGCCGCGGGCCCGTGCACGCCACCTGCTGGTCGTGGACGACAATCGCGATGCCGCCGACACCCTGCAGCAGCGCCTGCAGGCCTGCGGTTATCGCACCGCGACCGCCTACGACGGTCGCAGCGCAATCACCGCCATTGGCCAAACCCGCTTCGATGCGGTGCTGCTGGACCTGGGACTGCCCGACGTCAGTGGCCTGGAGGTCGCCCGCCAACTTGGCCAGATACTGGCCGACCCACCGCCTTTCATCGCGGTCACCGGCTACGGCCAGGAGTCCGACCTTGCCGCAACGAAGGCGGCGGGCTTCCGTGCCCACCTGACCAAGCCGCTGCGCCCCGATGAAATAGAGCGCGCGTTGTCGCAACTGTTCGGCGAGGCCGGGAGCGAAGCACTCGTCGGCAACGCCTAGCGCGCGCCGCTCTCCGCCAAGCCTGATGCGTCCGGGCTGGACGCGACCATTGGCCCGAGGTCGGCAATCTTGTAGCCGGCCGTGACCATCGTATGCAGCAACGGCCGATCCGAATCCCCGTCGATGGCCCTGCGAACCTGGTAGACATGGCTGCGCAGGCTGTCCGACTCGGGTTCTTCGCCCATCCAGACGGCGCGTACGATCTCTTCGCGGCTGACCACGCGCGGTGCCTGGCGCATCAGCAAGGTCAGGATGCGCAGGGCCGTGGGCGTCATGTGGATCTCCTGGCCACCGCGGCGCACCTGCATGGTCTCGACGTCGAGTTCCAGGTCGGCCACCTTCAGCACTGAACCGGCGACCTCCCTGCGACTGCGCTTGAGCAGTGCCGCCACGCGTGCGCGCAGTTCGTCGGCCGCGAACGGCTTGGTGAGATAGTCGTCGGCACCGGCTTCCAGGCCGGTCACCTTGTCCTCAAGGGCATCGTGCGCGGTCAGCATCAGGATCGGCGGCGCCTTGCCCTGCTTCTCGCCGATGCGACGGCAGACGTTGATGCCGTCCAGTCGCGGCAACGAGCGGTCGAGGATGACCAGATCGTAGTTGGACTCCCCCAGCAGCCGCAGCGCTTCGACGCCGTCGCGGGCGAAATCCACTTCGTAACCGCCGATCTCCAGGCATTCGCCAATCAGTTCGGCAATGGCCGGGTGGTCTTCGACGACCAGGATCAGGCAGCCTTCATTGATACGCATCTCATGTCCCCCTGTGCAGCGCCCGCGATACGCGGGCAGTTCATGTTGGTGGCTGCATCTCCTTTGCGCCGGGTGGTATTGCTCAGGCCGAGCCCTCGTCGTGCAGGGGCAAGGTCAGTTGGATTCGCGGGTCGGATGGCCCCTGGTCGAGGATGACCAGGTCGCCACCGTGGCCCCGCGCGATGGCCAATGCGATGAGCGCGCGCAAGCCCATGCCGTCGCCCAGCGATGCCGGATGGGGCTGGGCGAACAGCGTCTCGACCGGTCCGTGCACCGTCGACGCTGGACCCAGTGCGCCTTCGAGACGGACCACGCCAGCGTCGCGATCGACCGAAACGGTGGCACGCGCATTGCCGCTGCCGCCATCCACGTCAGGCGAAGACATCAGCCAGAACACCGTGGAAAACAGGCTGGCGAGCCGGGGAGCATCGCCCTGGACGCGTGCCTGCTCGGCACCGGGCGCGTACTCGACCTGGATGCCGCCGCTGCCCGCGACACTGAGCGTGCCCTCGATGATCAGCATCAGGTCGACGGGGCCGCGGATGTGCAGCAGGCGTCCCTGGTCGGCGCGTACCCAGTCGTTGACTTCATCGATCATCGAGACCAGGCGGCGGATCTGCCGGTCGATGAGGTCGAACAGATCGTCACGCTCGGCACCCTCGCCGCCGCCGTGGCGAAGCAGGTACAGCGCTGACTGGATCGGCGACAGGGGTTCGCGCAGGTCGTGGGCCCACTTCCCCATCCACGCCGGAGTCGTTTGGCTCATGGTGATTTCTCCGGGCGCGGTGGTCGTCCGCGTTGTTGGCAGATGTCCTGGATGGCGGCGATTTCCGGTGGCTTGACCAGGTGGTGGTCAAAGCCGGCCGTCGAGGTGCGCTCGCGGTCTTCGGGTTGGCCCCAACCGGTTACCGCGACGATCACCAGCTCGCTGGCGCCTGCTTCCCGGACCGATCTCGCGATGTCGTAACCGCTGCGCCCGGGCATGCCCACGTCGAGGAACATCACCGCCGGGTCGAAGCTGCGCAGCACATCTTCCACCTGCATTGGATCGTAGATGGCCCTGGCGTCCTGGCCGAGCATTCGCAGCATCGCTGCCAGCGTGTCGGCGGAATCGCGGTTGTCGTCGACCACGAGCATCCGCCGCGGTGCCGTCGCCGCCTTGGCAGGCCCGGCTTGCGCTGCTGCAGGCGGCGCAACGTCGCGTGCGTTGTCCGGCAATCGCACGGTGAAGGTGCATCCTTGGCCGATGCCTTCACTGGTGACCTCGACGCGGCCGTCGTGCATCTCCGCCAGTCGCTGCACAAGGGTGAGACCGATGCCGAGACCGCCCTGGCTGCGCTCGACCGCCACATCCACCTGGTGGAAGCTGTCGAACACCCGGTCGAGCTGATCGGCGGCCAGGCCAATGCCTTGGTCGGACACCCAGACCCGGATGCCATCGCCGTCGCGCTCCGCGCCCAGCTCGATCCGGCCTGCGGCATCGGAATACTTGGCCGCGTTGTTGAGCAGGTTGGCAAACACCTGCGACAGGCGGGCCTGGTCCGCATCCAGGTAGATGGGCTCTTCGGGCATCTGCACCTTGAACTCGTGCCTGCCCTGGTCGATCCACGGGCGGGCACTGTCGATCGCGACGGCTATGGCGTCCTGCAGGACCACGCGGCTGCGCTTGAGCTGGAGCTTGCCGCGGGAGATGCGCGCGATGTCGAACAGGTCGTCGATCAGGCGCACCAGCAGAGCGACCTGGCGCTCCATCAGTCCCAACAGCGGATCGGCTTCGCCCGGTGCACCGAGGCGTCGCAACGCCAGCGCGTTCTGCAATGGCGCCAGGGGATTGCGCAGCTCGTGCGCCAGGGTGGCGAGGAACTCGTTCTTGCGCTGGTCGGCTTCGCGCAGGCGTTCCTCGGCCTTCACCCGCTCGGCATTCTCGGCAAGCAACTGCATGTTTCGCGCTGCCAGCGCTTCGTTGGCTTCGCGCAGCGAGGCATTGAGCTGTTCCAGCTCGCGCGCCTTTTCCAGCTGCAGCGTCTGGTTGGCCGCCGACAGGCTGTCGTTGATGGCCTGAAGCTCGCGTCGCTTGCGATACAGCTCGACCAGCACCGACACCTTGCTGCGCATGATCTCCGGAATGACCGGCACCATGATGTAGTCGACCGCACCAAGCTTGTAGCCGCGCAGCCGATCCAGGTCGCTGACGTTGACCGCGGTGACGAAGATGATCGGCGTGTTCTCGAAACGCGGATGCTGGTGGATCAGGCTGGCCGTTTCGAAGCCGTCCATGCCCGGCATGTTCACGTCCAGCAGGATGACCGCGTACTCGTCCTGCATCAGCAGCTTGAGCGCATCCAGGCCGGAACGGGCATCGACCAGTTCCTCCTCGAGCGGATCGAGGATCGCGTGATACGTCATCAGGCGCCCGGGCTGGTCGTCGACCAGCAGGATCTTGGCGCGCGACGGCTCGGGGACGGTCAGCGCTGAAGCCATTGCCGCAGCACTCCCAACAGCTGGTCGGTCACCACCGGTTTGGCGAGGTAGTCGGAGGCACCGGCTTCCAGGCATTTCTCGCGGTCGCCCTTCATCGCCTTCGCGGTCAGGGCAATGATGGGCAGCGTCCGGCGGTCTGGCTGCGCGCGGATGGCGCGCATGGTGTCGTAGCCGTCCAGGCCCGGCATCATGATGTCCATCAGCACCAGGTCGAGTTCGGCCCCCTCCACCACCCGTTCGATGGCCTCGCGGCCGTTGGAGGCGGTCGCCACCGTCATGCCGTGGCGCTCCAGCACGCTCGACAGGGCGAAGATGTTGCGGATGTCGTCGTCGACCACCAGCACGTTCTTGCCGCGCAGGGCCTGGTCGGATTCGTGCAGGCTGCGCACCATGCGCTGCTTCGCCGGTGGCAGGTTGTCGATCACGCGGTGCAGGAACAATGCGGTCTCGTCCAGCAGGCGTTCGGGCGACTCCACGCCCTTGAGCACGACGCTCTTGGCGACGCGCCGCAGGCGCTCGTCTTCCTCGGCACTGAGGTCCTTGCCGGTGAACACCACGATCGGCATCTGCCGCAGGCGCTCGTCGTTGTGGATGCGGTCGAGCAGGTCAAAACCGCTCATGTCCGGCAGGCGCAGGTCGAGCACCGCACAGTCGTACTGGCCCTGGCCGAGCGCTTCGAGGGCGTCCTCGCCGGTGCCCACCGTATCGATGTCCACGTCGTCATGGCGCAGCAGCTCGACGATGCTGAGCTGCTCGGCGGCATCGTCTTCGACCACCAGCAGCCGCTTGACCCGCGGCACCGTGTAGTCCTTGATCCGCTGCAGCGCGTCGGCAATCGATTCGGTTGACGACGGCTTCGGCAGGTACGAGAACGCGCCACGCTCGATGCTGTGGTGGCGGCCTTCCTCGATGGTCACGATCTGCACCGGGATGTGTCGCGTCGACGGGTCCTGCTTGAGGCGCGCAAGCACCGTCCAGCCGAGCATGTCGGGCAGGTAGATGTCGAGGGTGATCGCACTCGGGCGGTACTCGCGGACCAGGCGCAACGCATCGGCACCGCGGCTGGCCACCAGCACCTGGAACCCGCGCGAACGGGCCAGGTCGCGCAGCACCGTCGCGTAGTGGGCGTCGTCTTCCACCACCAGCAGCGTCGGTGTCTGCACGTTGAGGTTGTGGCGATCGTCATCGATGGCTTCCGCGCTGGCGGCGGCGTTTGCTTCGCTCCAGGCCGTCTCGACCAGCTCGGCGCGCAGGTGGCCCGGCTGGGCGCTGGGCGAGCTGTCGCGGGTGCCCGAATGGCGCAACGGCAGGTACAGGGTGAAGGTGCTGCCCTCCCCCTCCACGCTGTGCAGCCGCAGCTCGCCACCCAGCAGTCCGGCGATTTCGCGGCTGATCGCCAGGCCCAGGCCGGTGCCGCCGTACTTGCGCGACGTGCCGGCGTCGGCCTGCTGGAAAGCCTCGAACACGATGCGCTGCTTCTCCGGCGAGATACCGATGCCGGTGTCACTGACTTCGATCGCGAGCACCACCGGGCTGGTCGACAGCACCGGGTGGCCGTCGCTCCATCCGCGCGTCGCCGCGTGCGCACGCAACCAGACGCTGCCCTGCTCGGTGAACTTGAAGGCATTCGACAGCAGGTTCTTGAGGATCTGCTGCAGGCGCTTGGGATCGGAGCGTAGCTTCGGGCCGAGATCGGGCGAGATGTCGATGCCGAACTCGAGCCCGCGCCGTTCCGCCTCGTGGCGGAATCCGCGCTCGAGGTTCTCGCGCAGGTGCAGGAAGCTGATGTCCTCGATGTCGATGGTGACCGTGCCCGATTCGATCTTCGACAGGTCGAGGATGTCGCTGATCAGGTGCAGCAGGTCGGTGCCGGCGGCGTGGATGGTCTTGCCGAACTCGACCTGGCGCGGGGTCAGGTTCTCGTCCGGGTTCTCCGCCAGCTGCTGGCCCAGGATCAGGATGCTGTTGAGCGGCGTGCGCAGCTCGTGCGACATGTTGGCGAGGAACTCGGACTTGTAGCGCGAGGTCTGCGCCAGCTCCGCGGCCTTTTCTTCCAGCGCACGACGCGCCTGCTCGATCTGCTGGTTCTTGTGCTCGACCTCGGATTTCTGCGCAGCCAGCAGCGAGGCCTTCAGCGCGATCTCCTCGTTGGTCTGCTGCAACTCGTCCTGCTGCGACTGCAGCTCGCCCGCCAGCTGCTGCGACTGCGCCAGCAGGCGCTCGGTGCGCATCGTCGCCTCGATGGTGTTGAGCACGATGCCGATGCTGCCCGACAGCTGCTCGAGGAAGGCCAGCTGCGACTGCGTGAACTCGCCCAGCGTGGCCAGCTCGATGACCGCCTTGATCTGGTCTTCGAAGGACACCGGCAGCACGATCACGCTGCGCGGCACGGCCTGCAGCAGCCCCGACTGGATCTGCACCACATCGGTGCCGACGTTCTGGATCAGGATCAGGCGCGCCTGCTTGGCGCACTGCCCCACCAGGCCTTCGCCGAATTCCAGCGTGCGCTTGCTGGCGGGCGTGGTATCGGCATAGCCGGCGAGCTGGCGCAGGTGCGGCGTGTCGCCCTCGACGCCTTCCTCGACGATGTACATCACACCCTGTTGCGCATCGACCAGCCCCGCCAGTTCCGACAGCAGCATCTGGCCCAGCGTGATCAGGTCGCGCTGGCCCTGCATCATGCTGCTGAACTTGGCCAGGTTGGTCTTCAGCCAGTCCTGCTCGCGGTTGCTCTCGGTGGTGGCACGCAGGGTGCCGATCATCGCGTTGATGTTGTCCTTCAGGTCGGCCACTTCGCCGCGCACGTCGACCTGGATCGAACGCGTCAGGTCGCCCTGCGTCACCGCCGTTGCCACCTCGGCGATCGCGCGCACCTGCGTGGTGAGGTTGGCCGCGAGCTGGTTGACGTTGGCGGTGAGGTCTTCCCAGATGCCGGCGGTGCCGGGCACGTTCGCCTGGCCGCCCAGGCGCCCTTCCACGCCCACCTCGCGCGCCACCGTGGTGACCTGGTCGCCGAAGATTGCCAGGGTCTGGGTCATGCCGTTGATGGTCTCGGCCAGTTCGGCGATCTCGCCCTTGGCCTCCACCGTGAGCTTCTTGTCCAGGTCGCCCTTGGCCACCGCGGTCACCACCGCGGCGATGCCGCGCACCTGCGTGGTGAGGTTGGACGCCATCGAGTTGACGTTGTCGGTGAGGTCCTTCCAGGTACCGGCCACGCCGGGCACGGTGGCCTGGCCGCCGAGCTTGCCCTCGGTGCCCACTTCGCGCGCCACGCGCGTGACTTCCGCGGCGAAGCCGTTGAGCTGGTCCACCATCGTGTTGAGCGTGTCTTTCAGCTGGGCGATTTCGCCCTGCGCATCCACCGCGATCTTGCGCGACAGGTCGCCGCGCGCCACCGAGGTCGCCACTTCGGCGATATTTCGCACCTGCGTGGTGAGGTTGGACGCCATCGAGTTGACGTTGTCGGTGAGCTCCTTCCACGTGCCGGCCACACCGGGTACCTGCGCCTGGCCGCCGAGCTTGCCCTCGGTGCCCACTTCGCGCGCCACGCGCGTCACTTCCGCAGCGAAGCCGTTGAGCTGGTCCACCATCGTGTTGATGGTGTCCTTGAGCTCCAGGATCTCGCCCTTCACGTCCACGCCGATCTTGCGCGACAAGTCACCCTTTGCCACCGCGGTGGTCACGTCGGCGATGTTGCGCACCTGCAGCGTCAGGTTGGACGCCATCTGGTTGACCGAGTCGGTCAGGTCCTTCCAGGTACCGGCCACGCCGGGCACCTGCGCCTGGCCGCCGAGCTTGCCTTCGGTACCGACCTCGCGCGCCACGCGCGTGACTTCCGCGGCGAAGCCGTTGAGCTGGTCCACCATCGTATTGATGGTGTCCTTGAGTTCGCGGATCTCGCCGCGCACGTCCACCGTGATCTTGCGCGAGAGGTCGCCGCGCGCCACGGCCGTGGTCACCTCGGCGATGTTGCGCACCTGCGAGGTCAGGTTGGAACCCATCGCGTTGACCGAGTCGGTCAGGTCCTTCCAGGTGCCGTCGACGCCGGGCACGAGCGCCTGGCCGCCGAGCTTGCCCTCGGTGCCCACTTCGCGGGCCACGCGCGTAACTTCGGCCGCGAAGCCGTTGAGCTGGTCCACCATCGTGTTGATGGTGTTCTTCAGCTCGAGGATTTCGCCGCGCACGTCCACCGTGATCTTGCGCGACAGGTCGCCCTTGGCCACCGCCGTGGTCACGTCGGCGATGTTGCGCACCTGCAGCGTCAGGTTCGACGCCATCGAGTTGACGTGGTCGGTCAGGTCCTTCCAGGTGCCGGCGACGTCGGGCACTTCGGCCTGGCCGCCGAGCTTGCCGTCGGTGCCGACCTCGCGCGCGACGCGCGTCACTTCCGCGGCGAAGCCGTTGAGCTGGTCCACCATCGTATTGATGGTGTCCTTGAGTTCGCGGATCTCGCCGCGCACGTCCACCGTGATCTTGCGCGAGAGGTCGCCGCGCGCCACGGCCGTGGTCACCTCGGCGATGTTGCGCACCTGCGAGGTCAGGTTGGAGGCCATCGCGTTGACCGAGTCGGTCAGGTCCTTCCAGGTACCGGCCACGCCGGGCACGATCGCCTGGCCGCCGAGCTTGCCTTCGGTGCCGACCTCGCGCGCCACGCGCGTGACTTCGGCAGCGAAGCCGTTGAGCTGGTCGACCATCGTGTTGATGGCTTCCTTCAGCTGCAGGATCTCGCCGCGCACGTCCACGGTGATCTTGCGCGACAGGTCGCCGTTGGCCACGGCGATGGTCACGTCGGCGATGTTGCGCACCTGCGCGGTCAGGTTGCTGGCCATCTGGTTGACCGAGTCGGTCAGGTCCTTCCAGACGCCCGATACGCCCTTGACCTTGGCCTGGCCGCCGAGGCGGCCGGCGGTGCCCACTTCCAGGGCCACGCGCGTGACCTCGGAGCTGAACTCGCCCATCTGCTCGATCATGCGGTTGACGATGTTCGCCGAGCGCAGGAACTCGCCCTTGAGCGGGCGGCCATCGGCTTCCAGCGGAACGGTGCGGGTCAGGTCGCCCTTGGCGACACCGGCCATGGCCTCGGTCATGGTCTCGACCGGACGCACCAGGTCGTCGATGAGATGGTTGACCGACAGTTCCATGCCCGCCCATTCACCCTGGCGATTGGCCGGGGCGATGCGCTGCCGGGTCTGGCCTTCGCGTCCCACCGATTCGCCCACGCGGGACAGCTCTGCCGCGAGGCGCCGGTTATGGCTGATGATGCCGTTGAGGATGTGCGCGAGCCTGCCTTCCGGGCCTTCCCAATGCAGTGGCAGGCGCACGCCGAAATCGCCCTCGAGAACGGCGTTCATGCTCTCGATCAGCAGTTCCATCGTGTCGCGTGGCGACGTGTCACGAGCTGGCGTGTCACGAGCCTGACTGGGCGTCGCTTGTTTCTTCACCGCCGGCTTTTTTGCAGCCGTCGAGACGCCAGTCTTCTTTCCCACCTTACTCACCAGACACCCCCCAATGCCTAAGCCATCGGCAACCCTAGCTGATTCGGGGTGACCGTGCATTCACAAGGCATTGACTGGCGGTGCGAAGTAAAGCGGGAAAGCGAATCAACTGGCCTCGGAATCGCTTGCCGGGTCCGGCCGGTTCACCAGCAGATCACCGGGCTGGCAATCGAGTGCCTCGCAGATCGCCTGCAATGTGCTGAAGCGGATGCCGCGTGCCTTGCCGGTCTTGAGGATGGACAGGTTGGCCAGGGTGATGCCGACCTTCCCGGACAGTTCGGTGAGGGTCATGCGCCGAACGTGCAGCACCTCGTCGAGTTTCACGAAGATGGTCATGTCGGGTCATCAGCCTCAGATCAACGTGTCCAGGTCGGCCCGCATGCGCGCACCGGCTTCGAAGACCTGCGCCAGCACGAACAACAGGACCACGGCGACCCATCCGCTGGCAGAGAACTTCCAGTCGATGTTCGACCCGGCGGCATTCATGGTGCCGGCCAGGATGCCGAAAACCAGCCTGAGCAGCTCGATGCCCAGCATGCACCAGGCAATGGTCTTCAGCCGCACCGCGTTCTCGGGCACGAAGGGATCGTCAGGCACGGTCGCGACCACGGCCAGCAGCCTGGAAAGCTGCACATGGATCAGGGCAACCATCAGCAGCGCCATCACCAGCCACACGCGCAGCGTCGGCAGGAGCATCGACGGATCGATGCGAGGCGGCTTCTTGCTGAAGAACTCGAAGAACGTCGGCGCGAAGAAGAAGCTGGCAGGCACGGCCAGGACCAGGCCCACGGCCATGCCGATATTGAGGACGCGCAGGACCTTGAGGAGGATTCGGGAGGCGCTCAGCGCCGTGGAGTCGGCTTGGGACATGGGACCTCTCCGTCGGGATATTGCGTGACGATATTCTCGTTATTGTTTAACGGCAATATGCATATCGTCATACGATCTCCCATTGCTCCGCTTGGGCAATTGCGCGATGGCGCAAGATGGGATTATGATTGAGCACGCACTCACCTAAGTACCGACCGATCCCGATGGCCCGTCCCCGCAGCGAAGACAAACGCAACGCCCTGCTCGCCGCCGCCGTCCAGGTGTTCGCCGAGGACGGCATCAGCGCGCCGACCGCCCGGATCGCTAAGGTCGCAGGCGTCGCCGAAGGAACGCTGTTCACTTACTTCAGCAACAAGGACGAGCTGCTCAACCAGCTCTACATGGAGATCAAGCGCGAGCTGCGCGAGGCGATGCTCTCCACCTACCCTCGCGCCGCCGACATCAAGCAGCGTGCAAGCCATGTCTGGCGCGAGTACGTCGACTGGGGCCTGGTCAACGTAGACAAGCGCAAGGTCGTGGCGCAGCTGGCGGTGTCCGACCGCATCACCGACGACACCCGCGCCATCGCATCGGCAGGCTTCGCCGAGTTCCAGTCGATGCTGCAGGAGAGCATGGCCAAGGGCGTGTTGCGCGAGCATCCGCCGGCCTACGTGGGCGCGATCCTGGTAGCGATCGCCGAGGCCACCATGGACTTCATGCTCAAGGAGCCGGCTGCCGCCGATCAGTACCGCGCGGCCGGTTTCGAAGCGTTCTGGCGGGCAGTTGCGTCCGCCTGATGCCTTTTTTTGCCCCAATTAATGAGTGCGTGGACACTCAGTAACGCTCCCTCCCCCTAGATTTCGGAGTGAAATCCCATGAAGGTCCTGATTTTCGGCGCCACCGGGATGGTCGGCCAAGGCGTGCTGCGCGAATGCCTGCTGGCCGATGACGTCAGCGTGGTGCAGACCGTCGGCCGCACCGCCACCGGCCAGGCACATCCCAAACTGCGCGAATTGGTCCACCGCGACTTCCTCGATTACGCCGCCGTCCAGGACCAGTTGCAGGGATTCGACGCCTGCTTCTTCTGCCTGGGCGTGTCGTCGCTGGGCATGACCGAAGCCGACTACACCCGCGTGACCTACGACTTCACCCTGGCGGCGGCAACCGCCCTCGCCCGCCTGAATCCCGCGATGACCTTCGTCTATGTCACCGGCGCCGGCACCGATGGCAGCGAGCGCGGTCGCATCATGTGGGCGCGGGTGAAGGGACGCACCGAGAACGCGCTGAAGCAGCTGCCGTTCAAGGCGGTTTACCTGTTCCGCCCAGGCGTCATCCAGCCGCTGCATGGCGTGCAATCGAGAACCGGCTGGATCCAGCGGACATACACCGTGACCAGCCCGCTGCTGTCGCTTGCACGCTCTCTGTTTCCGCACACGATCCTCTCCACGCAACGCATAGGCCAGGCGATGCTCGAAGTCGCCCGCAGCGGTGCCGCGAACGCAGTGCTGGAGAGCCGCGACATCGAAGAAGCCGCACGACGGGGCGAACCTCAGGAGGCCATGCAATGAGCACGAAGAAACCCGATTCGCATCTGGAACTCACCCTCGCCACGACCGCGGCGGAGGAAGCCGAACTGCTGCGCGCCCTGCTCCGGGTCGACCTTGGCGCAAGGATCCAGATCGACCTGCAACGCCGAAGCGTGCGCATCGAAGGCCGGTTCTGGGGCGACGATGTCGTCAGCGCGATCGAGGCGACCGGATGCCAGGTCGACTCAGTGAACGTGAGGCCGCGAACCGTCGTCCTGGCGACCGTCCCGCCTGCGCACGCGCCGCAGCGACCGCGGTTGGCCGCCCCCTGACGGCGATTTGTAACGAACTGTGTCGGCCCGCCTGACGGCCACACAAACTTGCATTAGCAGCGATACCTGACACATCCGGCGAACAGGTCGCGGGAAGAATTGCGCCATCGGATTCACAAGCCGATGTCCAACACCTCCCCCATCAGGTATCGCCATGACCACCCAGCTCGACAACGTCATCTACACCGGCAAGACCCACACCACCGGCGGCCGCGACGGCGCCTCGCAGAGTTCCGACGGACGCCTCGACATCAAGCTCTCCACGCCGGGTTCGTCCGGTCCGGGCACCAATCCGGAACAGCTGTTCGCGGCTGGCTGGTCGGCCTGCTTCATCGGTGCCATCGGCAAGGCAGCGGCCAGCCGCAAGATCAAGCTGCCGGCCGATCTCGCCGTCGATGCGGAAGTCGACCTGGGCCAGAACGCCGACGGCTACGGCCTGCAGGCTCGCCTCAACGTCAGCCTGCCGGGCATCGACGCCGCGACCGCGCGTGAACTGGTCGAGACCGCGCACCAGACCTGCCCGTACTCGAAGGCCACGCGCGGCAACATCGGCGTGACCATCAACCTCGTCTGACCCTGCCCTGCCCGCCTGGTTCCAGGCGGGCCTTTGTCGACACGCAGCGTCGCCCGGGCCACCGGGCAAGCACGGGGCTGAAATCATGATCGAACACGCAATGGCGCTCGAGTTCGCACTCGCAGGCGCAGCCGGCATCGCCACCATTCTGTCGCCCTGCATCCTGCCGGTGCTGCCCATCGTGCTGGCCACCACCACGGGGCGCAGCCGGTTTGAACCAGCGCTGATCGTCGCCGGCTTCGTGGTTACGTTCGCGGCCAGCGGCATCCTGATCGGCGCGCTGTCGTCGTCGTCGGGTGAGCTGCAGCAGATCATCCGCACCGGATCGATCTGGTTGCTGCTGACCGCGGGCCTGGCCTGCCTGTGGCCGGCGCCGTTCAACTGGCTGGTGGCGCGGGTGCAGCAATGGCGGTCCGCGCGGGCGACCACATCCTCGCCGCGCCAGCACCGCAGCGGCACTGTCGCGGCGCTGCTGGTGGGTGCCTCGCTCGGGTTGGCGTGGACGCCCTGCGCAGGTCCGATCCTGGCCTCGGTGCTGTCGCTCGCGGCCAGTTCGCAGGCGCCAGGAAAAGCCGCCTCGCTGCTCGCCATCTACGCCGTCGGCGCTGGGCTTCCGATGCTCGCCATTGCCTACGGCGGGCATTGGATCACCGCGCGCCTGGCCTTCCTCAACCGTCGCGCCGAGCTGATCCGACGAGCATTTGGTGCCATCGCCATAGCCGTCGCCACGCTCCAGCTCTTCCAGTACGACGTCCTGTTCTCCGCCTGGGCCACGCAGTGGCTCCCCTCTGTCTCGACAGGTCTATAACCATGAATGTGATCAAGCCCATCCTCACCGCCCTTTGCATGAGCGTGCTCGCCGTCGCCTGCACACCCGGGGCCAGTGCTGCCGATCCTGTACCGGGCACCAGCATTTCCCCGGCACCGCTTGCCCCGGAATTCCAGGGCATCGATCATTGGATCAACAGCGCCCCGCTGACCATGGCGCAACTGCGCGGCAAGGTGGTCCTCGTGGATTTCTGGACCTACTCCTGCATCAACTGCGTGCACGTGCTGCCGCATGTGAAGCAGTTGCACGAGCGCTACAAGGACCAGGGCCTGGTCGTGGTCGGCGTGCATACACCGGAGTACGGCTTCGAGAAGATCCGCGGCAATGTCGAGGACGCCGTGAAGCGTTTCGGCATCGAGTACCCGGTGGCGCAGGACAACGGTTACGACACGTGGGAAGCGTATAACAACCGCTATTGGCCGGCGCTGTACCTGGTCGACCGCGAGGGACACGTGGTCTACCACCACTTCGGCGAAGGCAACTACGCCGAAACCGAAGACAAGGTGCGCCGTCTTCTCGAAGCAAAATAAGGCAACGGGCGAGGCTTCAGGAATCACATGGATCACACGGACCACATCCTGGTCGTCGATGACGACCACGACATTCGCGGCATGGTGGCCGACTACCTGCAGAAGAACGGCTTCCGCACGTCGCTGGCGGCGGATGGCCGCGAGATGCGCGCCATCCTCGACACCAACGCCATCGACCTGATCGTGCTGGACATCATGATGCCCGGCGACGATGGCCTGGTGCTGAGCCGCAACCTGCGCGCCAGCAAGCACAAGGCGATTCCCATCATCCTGCTGACCGCACGCGACGACGCCACCGATCGCATCATCGGGCTGGAGATGGGCGCGGACGACTACGTCACCAAACCATTCTCGCCGCGCGAACTGCTGGCACGCATCAACGCGGTCATCCGCCGCACGCGCATGCTGCCGCCGAACCTGCAGGTCACCGAGGCCAGTCGCCTGCTCGAGTTTGGCCAGTGGCGGCTCGACACCACGGCCCGCCACCTGCTCGATCCCGAGGGCACGGCCGTGGCGCTCAGCGGCGCCGAGTTCCGGCTGCTGCGGGTGTTCCTCGACCATCCGCAGCGCGTACTGAGCCGCGACCAGCTGCTGAGCCTGACCCAGGGACGCGAGGCCGAGTTGTTCGACCGCTCGATAGACCTGCTGGTCAGCCGCCTGCGCCAGCGCTTGAAGGACGACTCCCGCGAACCGGCCTACATCAAGACCGTGCGCAGCGAAGGCTATGTGTTCAGCATGCCGGTGACGCTGCTGGACGACGGGGCATGACCGCAACAGGGCCCTCAATGTGGTCGCGACTGCTGCCGCGCACGATCGCGTCGCGGCTGTACCTGATCCTGTTCACCGGCCTGCTGCTGGCGCACGGCCTGTCGTTCGGGATGCTGTTCTACGAGCGCTACGAGTCGTCCACGTCGATGATGATGGGCAACCTCGAGAAGGACGTCTCCACCTCGATCGCCATGCTCGACCGCCTGCCTGCCGCCGAGCGGCCACCGTGGATCCCCAAGTTCGAGCGCAGGACCTACCGCTACATCCTGGGCCCAGGCCAACAAGGCGGCGAACTGGCCACCGAGCGGGCGCGTGAGATCACCCGCCTCATCGGCGGCGTGCTCGGCGAGCGCTACAAGGTGCATGGCAACACGACCTCCACCCACCCCGAACGGCTGCAGGTCCACCTGACGCTGGGCGATGGCGCGCCCGTCACCATCGAGCTCACGCCTTCGGTCATGCCGGTCGCGCAGTGGTTGCCATTCGTGCTCGGCGTGCAGCTGGTGCTGCTGTTGGCATGTGCCTGGCTGGCGGTGCGCCAGATCACCCGGCCCCTGGCGCAACTGGCGGATGCCGCCGATGCGTTGAGTCCCACCGGCGGCAGTCCGCAACTGCCGGCAGGCGGCCCCGTCGAAGTGGCCAAGGCGGTGTCGGCATTCAATGCGATGCAGGACCGCATCGCCCTGCACCTGAAGGAACGCCTGCAGATCCTCTCCGCGATCTCGCATGACCTGCAGACCCCGATCACGCGGCTGAAGCTGCGCGTCGAAGCGATGGATCCATCACCCACGTCCGACAAGCTGCTGGCCGACATCGACGAGATGCAGCACCTGGTGCGCGATGGCGTTGCCTATGCCCGCAGTGCGCACGGTGGCGTCGAGCCGGCGCTCAAGGTCGATCTGGATTCATTCCTCGACAGCCTCGTCTGGGATTACCAGGACACCGGCAAACCGGTCACCGTCACGGCGCACGCTGGCGTCCCGGTCACCACGCGACCGCGCGCCCTGCGCCGGGTCGTCGGCAACCTGATCGACAACGCCGTGAAGTATGCCGGTGCCGCGGAAGTGGCCGCGCAGGTCGGCGCGGACGGCGTCGTCACCATTAGCGTGCTCGATCGCGGCCCCGGCATCGCCGATGCCGAACTCGAATCGGTGATGGAGCCGTTCTACCGCCTGGAAGCGTCGCGCAACCGCGACACCGGCGGCGCCGGGCTCGGACTGGCGATCGCTCAGCAGTTGGCCGTGGCGATTGGCGCCAGCCTGCAGCTGCGTGGTCGTGACGGCGGTGGACTCGTCGCCACGATCACGCTGCCCGCGGCCTGACGGCCCCGGTCAGGCCGGCACTTCAGGCCGACACTTTGGGCCGGCCGGCCGCCCAGACCTCGGGCGACGCCTTGCAATAGCGGTCGATGAACTCCTGCTGCGACGGCATGCGCGCGACGGCCTCGTCGATGGGCCTGCGGATGCCAGGGAGCAGCTTGCGCATGTCGTCGTCGGACAGGCCACTCGACAACGGATGATGCTGCTCCGGCACGATTCCCTGCCCCAGCATGACGTGCGTCCACGAATCCACCCGGAACAGCTCGTTCGCGCCCTGCCAGGCATGCGCACGCTCGCGCCATGCACGCAGGCGGATCTTCAGCGAGTCCGGCACCTCCATCTCGCGGCACTGCTTCCACATCGCTTCTTCGCGCTGGTTGGCGTGGTAGTGGAGGATGATGAAGTCGCGCACGTGTTCCATCTCGGCGCGACCGGTCGCGTTGTACAGGTCCACCAGCGACTGGGGGATGCCGTCGTGCGGGAACGATTCGATCAGCCGCACGATCGAGGTCATCGACAAATGCAGGCTGGTCGACTCCAGCGGCTCGATGAAGCCGCTTGCCAGGCCCAGCGACACCACGTTCTTGTTCCAGGCCATCAATCGACGACCGGTGCGGAACTGCACCGGCCACGGCTCGCGGATCACCGGCGCGGCCGCATCGCGCAGCAGCTTGTCGCGGGCTTCGTCGTCGGACATGTGGCGGCTGGAATACACCAGGCCGCAACCCACCCGGTGCTGCAGCGCGATGTGCCAGCGCCAGCCGGCCTCGTGCGCGATGGCCCGCGTGTACGGCACCGGCGGGCCGACGGATTCGGTCTGCAGTGCGACCGCGCGGTCGCAGGGCAACCAGTTGTTCCAGTCTTCGTAGCCGGTCTTGAGCGTCTGTTCGATCAGCAGGCCGCGGAAGCCGGTGCAGTCGATGAACAGATCGCCCTCGATCACCTGCCCGTCTTCGAGCACCAGCGACTCGACGTAGCCCGATTCGCCGTTCTGCCTGACCTCGCGGATCTTGCCTTCGATCCGCTTGAGCCCGTAGCCCTCGGCCTTGCCGCGCAGGAAGCGCGCATACAGCCCGGCATCGAGGTGATAGGAATAGTTGACCTGCGGCGACTCCAGCAGCGCGAACTTGTCGCCGCGCGAGGCCACGGTTTCCAGGCAGAAGTCACCCAGCTCCGACGGCATGCCGCGGCGCAGGCTGTCGAGCCAGAAATGGTGGAAGCCGCAGACCAGCGTGCCATGCCCGGTGATGCCGAAGGGGTGGATGTAGCGCTCGCCATGGCGACGCCAGTTCTCGAACGAGATCGACAGCTTGAACGTACCGGCGACCGAACGCAGGAACTCCTGTTCGTCGATCTGCAGGAAGCGGTGGAAGTTGCGGATCGGCGGCACCGTCGATTCGCCGACGCCGACCGTGCCGATCTGCTCGGACTCGATCAGTACCACCTCCAGCTGCTCGCGGAACTGGTGCGTCAGCGCCGTCGCCGCGAGCCAGCCCGCGGTACCGCCGCCTGCGATCACCACCTTGCGAATCCTGCCGTTCTGCATTTCTAGCCCCCGCTTGCAATGGACGCCGGCATCGCCGGCTCAACGATTGAGTTTGCCGATCAGCATCGCGCGCAACTGCCGCGCAATGGATTCATCCAGCGGCCCGAGCACCTGCCGCGCCGCTTCGGGAAGATGCTCGCCGGCCCGGTCGGCCGGACCGAAGACGTAATAGTCGAAGATGTCGCGCCAGGCCTGCTTCTCGCGCTCGGGCCGGTCGCGCAGGGTCCACAGTGCGTGGTAGAGGGCGTGCATGGGCGTTGGCACGTAGGCCGCGGCACTGCTCCACCAGTAATTGACGAGCACGTTGAATGGCTCGAGTCCCTGCACGTGGTGCCACCACAGGCTCGGGATGAAGATCGCATCGCCCGGCTCGAGCACGGCGCTCTGCCCCGCAGCGAGCGCGTCACGGAAACGCGGGTAGCGTTCGAAATCCGGCGCGGCGAAGTCGATGACGCTGACCGCCTGGCCACCTGGCGTGGGCTCCAGCGGCCCCGGATACAGGTTGACGATCTGTTCCGGCGGGAACAGCGTGAAGCGCCTGCGGCCGACCGCGCAGCAGGCGATGTTGTTGAGGGCATCGTAGTGGCACGACGCGGTGACGCGGTTGCCAATCCAGATGCTGGGCGGGGCCTGGATGCCGTGTGCCGCCAGGTCGAGATCGTTCTCGGCGCGCATTCCCGGCAGGCGCGAATCGACCAGCAGCGACGCGACGTAGTAGGTCGGCGGCTGCGGATCGTCGGCGTGCGCGGCAATCTCGTCGAGCACCTGCCCCAGCTCGCTGCGCCGCACCTGCGTGTTCAAGTCGGTGAAATCGGCGTTGTAGAACGGCCGGCCGGCAACTTCGGGCCCGCCCCATGAATAAGTCACCGGCTGGCCGTTATAGAAGCCGCGCAGGTACTCCATGGCATCGTGCATCGAGCGCGATGCGGCCTGCACGAGTCCCCAGTTGCCCGCCACGCCACGCAGTACCGCCGGTTGCCCGGATGCGAGCAGCTCATCGATCGGCAGCGAACCGGTACCGGCGCAGTCGATCTCGCGAATCCGGCTTGCCACGTCCACTGCCATGCCCGTCACCGGTGCTCCGCCGCCAGTCGCAGGCGACGCTGCTTCTCGGCCATCAGCCGGCGCAGGTTGTGCAGCGACGACAGCACCAGGTAAGCGCCTTCCAGGTAGCCGGCCTGATGCAGCTGGTGCAGCGATTGCGCGTCAAGCGCGGCCAGGCGCTCGCGGTCGATCCCGTGCAGTCCGGCGAGGCTGACGCGATGCTGCTCGTCGAGCTGCAGTTCCAGCTTCATCGGCTGGATCAGGCCGAGCGCGTCGAAGGCGGCAAACATCGCCGCGCCCGCTTCCACGCCGTCGCGGATGCCGCGCAGGACCGCGGAGATGTGCTCGAGGTAAGGACTGTTGCCACCGTGCGAGAGGAACACCGGTTCACCCTCGGCGAAACTGACGCGCGGGTTGTCCAGGTCGACGTGGATGACCGGTTCACGGCGCAGTTCGCCATCGACGCGCTGCTCCTGGAAGCCGATCAGGAACGGCCCCTTGGCGATCGCACCAGGCAGGTAGCTGGCGTTCCAGCGACTGTCGTCGAGGAACAGGTTTTCGTTGCGCTCGAATCCGAGCAGCGCAACTGCCTGCCATTGCCCGTTCTCGCCGTCCTTGCGGAAGAAGATTGGGTACTCGCGCTGCAACTCGGCGAATTCCGTCGGGAAGGCCACCACCATGCCGGTCTCGTCGCCGAACTCGCGGCCGAAACGGGTGACGACCCGCAGGTCCTTGTGCTGGATGTTGTTGAGCAGTTCGTATTGGGCCATTGGGCGGGACAAGTAATCAGACCTGGGACCGGTTCGCGTGATGTTATGCGCTTGCCGGGCGAATAAGGAAAGGCCCTTGTACCGGTCCTGCCCACTGCGTCCCGGGGCGCCCCCGGAGGTACAAAAAAAACGGGCAGGACAGCTGCTTTCGCAGCGGCCCTGCCCTTGGTTCAAAACCCTGGGAGGGTCCCTCAGAACTTGTAGCGCACCCCCAGCATGTAGCGCGGGCTCTGGTCGACGAGCTTGATGATCTGCTTGTCCGAGCGGCCGTGCCAGCGCACGTCCTCACCGGTCAGGTTGATCGCCTCGAAGCTGGCGGACCAATGGTCGTTGAAGTCGTAGCCGACGTTCATGTCCCACTGGTCGTATTCCTCGACGTAGTACGGATTACGGTTGGAACCGTTCTGGTTCGCCAGGATCAGGTACTCATCACGCCAGTTCCAGGCCAGGCGGACGGACCAGCCGTAGTTCTCGTACATGAACATCACGTTGGCCGTATCGCTCAGTCCCAGCAGGGCGAACTGGTCGCGTTCGATCACCGTGTTGTCGAAGGCGACGTCGCCGTCCACCAGGGTGTAGTTCGCGTACACGCCGAAGCCGGTTTCGCCGAAGAAGTACTGGCCACCCATTTCCCAACCGTGCAGGTTGGCGTCGTTCTGGTTGACCGGCTGGTTGACGTCGAACTGGTACAGCGGATCGTCGGACTCGCCCACCAGGTCGTAGGTGTTCTCCATCTGCAGCGACTGCGCCGAGCTGCCGTTGTAGGCCGCCAGGCCGCCGGTCTCGGGATTGCGCAGCATGGCCAGCGCGGCGAACAACGCGGTGTCGTTGGCCGAGCAGGCCTGCGACACGTCGTTGCCGGCCGCGCCCACCTGCGTCGCACACGCGCCGCTGGTCAGGAAGGCCAGCGCTGCCTGAGCGTCCGGACCGGAGGTCGGATCGGTCAGCCCGTACAGCGGCTGGCGGACCACCGAGGTGCCGATGAAGTTCTTCACGTCCTTGTTCCAGAACGTCACCTGGACGAAGCTGGCGTCGGCGAAGTACCACTCCACCGCCAGGTCGAGGTTGTCGGATTCCAGCGGATCCAGCAGCGGGTTCTGTGCGTCGCCGTTGGCACGCGTGGACGGGTTGATCAGGATCGAACCGGTCGGCTGGTTAGGCGTCGGGCCCGCGTAGAGATTGCCGTAAGGCGCGCGCGCGATGGTCTTGCTGAACGATGCGCGGCCCTTGATCTCGCTGGTGAAGTCGATGGCGAAGTCGAGGTTCGGCAGGACGAAGTCGTAGCTGTGCGTCTCGCTGAAGGGAACCTGGTCGTCACCGCGAATGATGCGGAAGTCGTTGTTGGCCTGCCATTGGATGGCAGTGGGCAACGCAACCTGCGAGGTCGAGGTCAGGTACGTCTTCTCGTAGCGCACGCCGATGCGGGTGTTGGTCGCGAAGCCACCCAGCGTGCCTTCCAGGTCGACCTGTGCGTACGCTGCGTCAGTGTCTTCCTTCACCTTGTTGTCGGCGGCCAGCTGCGGGTTGTAGCGCGTCTGCGCACCGTAGAAGTCGCCAGCCCACAAGGCACCTGCGGTAGCGCTGCCCAGCCATGCACCGTGGGCCGCACCAGGAGCGCTCCAGTCGTCGAACATGCCGACGATGTCGATCGGGCGGATCAACTCCTGCAGGCCCGGCTCGTTGCCGGTGTTGGCCACGCCCCAGTCGCCCAGGGTCGAATAGGCCTCGGTCGCCTGCTTGCGCGTCATCGTCGTCTGTGCCGAATCGACGCCGAACTGGAAACGGCCGTCGTCGAACACGTACTCGCCGTCGATGCGGCCCTGCTTGATCTCGGTTTCCTGGCGCTGGTAGTTGATGCGCAGCACCTGCGAACCGATCTGCTCCGGCGGGAAATCCGGGTTCAGCGTGCCGTTGGTACCGGCAATGGCAGCGGCCGAGTTTGGGTACCAGGTGCGTGCGCCGATCGGCAGGCCGCTGTTGAACGACAGCTCCTGCGCCCAATTGCCACCGCAGTACGGGCCCACGGTGCAGTTGTTGGTGCCGGCGATGCTGAAGAACGTCGAGCCACCGCCGGTGACCGGATCGTTGGGAACGCTCTCGGACGTGGTGTCGTGGGCGTCGAACGTCAGGCGGAAGCGATCAGTGACGTCCCAGGCCGCATTCAGGCCCAGCGAATCGAGCTTGTATTCCTGCTCCTGGTGCTGCTGCTCGTAACCGAAGTCCTTGGTGCCGACGATGTCGCGCAGGTAGACGGGCGTGGCCACCGCCTGGCCGGTATCGAACGTGAGATCGGTGAAGCTGTTGGCGCGCTGCAGCCAGATGGTCTGCTCGGCGCGGTCCTCGGTGATCTCGTTGGTCGAGTAGGTGTAGTCGAGGGTGAACGTCAACGAATCCATCGGTGCGAACTGCAACACTGCCTGGCCGTTGATGCGCTCGCGCTCGAAGTCGGCGAAGGCATAGCGCAGGTCGTTCGGCATGCCGTACAGCTGGCCGATCGCCGGTGCGTTGGTCACCACCGCATCCGGGCGCAGGGCCGGGTCGGTGCCGGTCCAGCGCTGCATGTTCCAGGCGTTCTCGGTGGCCTGCACCGATCCGCCGTGGCGCTTCTGGTAGCTGCCGGAAATACCGACGCCCCAGGTCTTGTCATCGTTGGTGTAGCTGAAGATGCCGGACACTTCCGGCGTCAGGTCGGTGTCGAACGGCTGCGAATCGTCGTACACCGCCTTGGCGCCGGCAGTGGCGACGATGCCCTGGTGGTTGAACGGACGATCGGTTTCGATGTCGATGGTCGCGCCGATGCCGCCGCTGGGCACGCTGGCCTGGCCGGTCTTGTAGACCTGCAGCGTGCTGATCGCTTCCGACGCCAGCTGCGCGAAGTTGAACGCGCGCGTGCCGCCGTCCACACCGCCGATCGGCACCTGCCCCGGCGCGCCGAACGCGTCGGCGCCCGGAATCGTGCGGCCATTGAGGGTGACCATGTTGAACTGCGGGCCGAAGCCGCGCGCGGTGACCTGTGCGCCTTCGCCATCGCGGCGCTCGATCGAGATACCGGTGATGCGCTGCAGGGATTCGGCGAGGTTGGTGTCGGGGAACTTGCCGAGGTCCTCGGCGCTGATCGCATCGACGATGCCGTCGGCGTTGCGCCTGATCTCCATCGACTGGTTGAGGCTGTTGCGCATGCCGGTCACGGTGACCGTGTCCAGCGTCGTGGCCTGGTCAGAGGACGACTGCGCGGTCGTGGCCTGAGCCGCCGTTGACTGTGCAGTGGTGGCGGTCTGTGCAGTGGTGGTCTGCGCCGTGGTGGCCTGCGCGGTCGCGGCACTGGCATCCTGCGCGTACGCCGGATTGATGACCAGCACGCCACCGACGAAGGTGAACATGGCAGTGGACTTGAACTGCTTCTTGAAGCGCTTGGACAGCTGGCTCATTGCAAGCTCCTCCCGGCAGAAGGGGAACCGTCCATTGCCGTACTCACGGCACGACGCCCGGCTGTCGCCTGCGCCAAGGACGCCCACAGAACGTGGCACCGAAACCGACTCATATGGCCTTACCCCCTCAACTTCGATCGATGGATGTGTCGCCCTTTCAAGGGCACCTGCAGGCCCCGGCCTGCCTATTCCCGAATACGAGCGTCAAGCGAACCGCCCGTGCAGCACTTCTTTGGCTCTGTACTTTCGTTCGATGCAGTTCACGTGGGTCGGTGGTGCGATGGGCCTCCAGGAACCCGCCGATGGCGGGCAGAAGTGATAGCGCTATCATCTGGGCGTAAACTAAACATTAAGTTTCCATACATGTCACCGTGCAGTGCAGCAAAATTTGGCTGTTAATTCGCCACGCGGCGATAAGCCGCACGCCGCAACGACGTGATAGCGATAGTTGCATTCGCAACTTCCCCCCTGCGCCTCGCGGGATTACTGAGAGCGCTATCAGCCGCGTACGTGCCCGGGCGGCAGAACAGGCCAGCGCAGGCCGCTGCTCATTCCCACCCGGACGGTCCCGGGATACATTTCCCTCCACGCGACGCCCGGGCCCCAGGGCCCTTACCCGGGGCGCACGCGACAGGACCCAGCACCAGCAACCAGGACCGGCATCGGAGTGTTTTTTGACTGAGTACAGTTCGCCGGCACCGCCGCTGTTCGCTGTTGTTCCCGATGGTCTGTTCGGACCCCTCGCCTCTTCCAACCGACTCCATTACTGGCAGCTGCTGTGCCAGCTGTTCGCCGAGTTCTTCGGACCGGACGCGCCGATGCCCCCCAGCGTCGGGTTCCCGCGCCGCGAGATCACCTCGGCGATCGAGCGCTACCTGCTGACCGACGACCCCTGGGAAGACGACGGCCACGCCCCGGATGCGCCGCTGGCCATGCGCGCCAATGCCATCCATGAACGCTTCCGCGCCGCCGGCTGGTTGCGCCAGGAGCGCGTGGGTGCGCGCGAGATGGTGTCGATGACCCATGCCGTGGCGCAGCTGCTGTCGGCATTGATGGATTTCGCCGAGCGCGGGCCGGCCTTCTTCGGCGCCAAGGTCCGCTCGATCGAACTGCAGTTGCAGCAGGTCGTCGCGGGCAACGCCGGCGGCGACAGCCTGGACGAGGCTGCCGAGCAGTCGCGACAACTGCTGTCGTACGTCTCTGCGATCAGCGTGCAGGTGCGTGACCTGATGCCGGAACTGATCAAGGCCGAGAGCACCGCGCAGTTCGCCCGCCAGCTGTTCGAACGCTACGTGGGCGAACTGTTCGTCGGCGACTACGCCCAGCTTCACAACGCCGATCACCCCCTCGCCCGCCGCACCTCGATCCTCGGCATGGTCCGCGACATCGAGCAAACACCGGTTCGTGGCCAGCTCGTGGCCTGGTACCAGGAACGCGCCACCGGCGGCGACCGCGACCGCGCCGAGCAGCGCCTGCAGCGCAGCCTGCGCCGGCTGTACGAGATCGACCGCATCGACGAGTACCTGGCGCGCCTGGACGACGACATCCGCCAGGCCAACCGCCGCGCCCTCGCCTTCCTCGACTATCGCCTGCGCGCGCCGGACAAGCTCGACGTGCTGCTGCGCCGCGCCTGCCGTGGCGTACTGACGGCGCCGGAGGAAGCGCTGCGCCTGCCGGTCGCGCCCGGGCCGCTGATGGACGAGCAGCGCCTGCGCGCGCCGCAGCAGCGGCAGAAACCCATTCCGCGCACGGCCAACACCAGCCGCGAGCCCACGCCAGAACAGCTGGCGCGACTGAACCTGCTGCGGCAGATGACACGCGCGCGACTGGTCAAGCCCGAAGACCTGGCGCGCTATGTCGATCGCCATCTCGACGCGAACGACCGCATCGAATCGGAAACCATGGAAATCGGGAGCATCGAGGATTTCCGCGCCTACCAGACCCTGATCACGCTCGCATTGCGCAGCCGCCGCGAGGGTGGCCTGCGTCGCGACGACCCGATCCACCGGATGTTGCGGGGCTTCCGCATCCAGTTGTGCGATGGCGAGCACACCGCCAACGACTACCTCGAATCGCCCCGCTTCGTCCTGCACCGCACAAGGAATGCTTCATGAAACGCTCCTGGGCCACGTTGAGCCAGCTCTCCGGTGGCATGTACACCGCGCAGGATTTCGAACGGGCGGCCTACCGCCTGGTCACCGAGCAGGTGCTGTACAGCACCGACCGCAAATCGCGAAATGCCTACCACCTGGTCGAGACCTGGCTGGCCGACTTCGCGGCCGCGCTGGAGCCCTTGGGCATCCGCCTGGAGCGCAACGCGCATTTCCGCTATGTCACCGCCCTGCCCACGCACGGCGAAGGCACCGCGGTGAGCCTCGACGAGACGCTGCTGATCCTGGTGTTGCGCCAGCGCTACGACGAGGCCATGCGCCAGGGCCAGGTAGAGGATCACGGTGACGTGCTGGTCGAGTTGCCGGAACTGCAGGACGCCTACCAGACCCTGACCGGTCGCGAGCTGCCCGAGACCGGCGCGCTGCGCAGCCAGTTGCGCGCGCTCAAGCGCTGGTCGGTGTGCCGCACCACCGAAAGCGAGCCCGGTGACCCGCAACCGTTCCGCATCCTGGTGCGGCCGGCGATCGTCGAGATCGTCGGCGCGCACTGGCTGCAGCGCCTGGACCAGCACAACCAGGACGACGGCGACGCCAGCATGGAAGCAAGCAGCGCGGAAGACAGCGGCACCGACGAGACCATGGAGCCAGACGATGTATCAGCTTAAGCGCGCCCACCTCGTCCAGTTCTTCCTGTTCCAGGCGCAGACACTGGAGCTGGACCTGAGCACGGCGATCATCGCGCCCAACGGCGCCGGCAAGAGCGCGCTGCTCGATGCCCTGCAGATCGTCATGCTCGGCGGTGACCGCAACCAGATCCGGTTCAATGCGCAGGCCGGCGGCAGCCATCGCGCCCGCACCATCCGCGACTACTGCCTGGGCGTGTACCGCTCCGGGGACGACGGCCGCGACCGCGAAACCGCCACGACCTACCTGAGCCTGGTGTTCGAAGACCAGGAGAGCGGTGAATCGCTGACCGCGGGCATCGCCCTGGCGGCATCGGCGGCCGAACCCGATCACCGCGTCAATGGCCTGTACCTGCTGCCGCGCGTGGCGTTGTCGCTGGACGATCATCTGGAAACGGTCAACGGCGAGCAGCTGCCGCAGGAATGGGCACGCTTCCGCGAACTGATCGCACGACGCTGCAAGCAGGCCGGCAGCAAGGCCGAGCTGCACAGCAGCAGCGACCGGTTCGTCAAGGACCTGCTGTTCCGGCTGCGGCCGGGCCCGAACGCGCAGCTCGATGCCGTCGCCTACCGCAAGGCTTTCCAGAACGCACTCAACCTGCAGCGCGTCAGCGACGTCGATCTGTTCGTGCGCACGCTGGTGGCCGAAGAGCGCCCGACCGAGATCGGCAAGTTCCGCGCCCTGCTGGACGGCTTCCGCCTGATCAAGGAGAAGATCGAGCAGGTCGCGCGCAGGATCGACGAGGCCGAACTGGTCGAGCAGCAATACAAGAAGGTCGCGCACCAGGCCACGCGGGCCGCTTCATACCGCGCGCTGGGCGCCGAGTACCAGCGCGACCTCCATTCCGAACTTGTGGACGCGGCCGAAGATGCACTGACCGCCTCGCAGGACGCATTGCGCGGCAAGCGCCTTGCACTGGCCCAGGCGCGCAGCGACCGCGAGAACGCACGCCTGGCAGCAGACGAGGCAAGCAAACGCCTGCAGGGCACGCGCGGCTACAGCGAACAGGCGTCGTTCGAACAGCTCGCCGCGCCCTACCAGGAAGAACTGGCGCGCCTGAAGAAGGAGCTGATGCGCAGCGCGGGCTTTGTCCGCGACCAGCTGCAGGCGGCCGGCAAGCTCGGCCTGCCAGGGGTCGATGCCCATCTGCTCGCCACCGCCCTGGCGCCGTGGCAGTCGCTGTACGACCAGCTGGCCGTACTGGTGGCCGATGCCGACATCCTGGTATCGCCGGAAACGCTCCACGACGAGCTGCGCCAGGCGACCAGCCACGCGGCACCGATCATCGCCGCGGTCAGCGCTTACGAACGCGAGCGCCACAACGCGCTCGAGCAGGCCCGCCAGGGCGCCCTGACGGCGCGACAGAACCTGGCCCGACTCAACGCCGGCCAATCGGAGCTGCGCCCCGACGTGGCCCGGCTGATGAGCTACCTCGCCGATGCCGGCGTCGAAGCACAACCGGTCTGCGACCTGGTCCAGGTGGCCAACCCGGCCTGGCAGCGGGCCATCGAAGGCTACCTGCGCACCCATGTCGAAGCGCTGCTGATCGCGCCCGAGCACGAGGAGCAGGCGGTGCGCCTGTACCGCTCGCTGCAGGGCGCGCGATCCGTATACGGGGTCAAGCTGGCGTTGTGCAGTCACGCTCGTCAGTCCCGCGGCGATGCAACGCCTGCTGCCGGCCAGGTGGCCGCGCTGCTCGCCGGCGACAACAGCGACGCCCTCGCCTACCTGCGCCGCCAGCTGGGCGACCTGCGTTGCGTCGCCACCGAGGCCGAAGTCGTGCGCAGCCGCCACGGTCTCAGCCAGGACGGCCTGGTCGCCAAGGGCGGCGGCGTCGAACGGTTGCGCCTGCCTGCCGCCAGCGAACTCAAGATCGGCGCCTCCAGCAGCCGCGAGCGGCAGAAGCTGCTGCGCGAGGAACTGGACGCCGCAGAGCGCCGCATCGGCGAGCTCGAATCACAATGGCGCCCCGTGCACGCCAGCGCCACCGGCCTGGCACGCATCGGCAGTGCCGAAGACATGGCCCGCGATGCGCATGAACTGCTGCTCAAGCACCGCCAGGCGGCCGCACGCTACCGCGCCCTCAAGGACAACCAGGACGCCGCCAGCGATCCCGACCTGATTCGCCTGAGCGAACAGGCGCAGGCGTCCGAGCACCGTCGCCGGGAACTTGAAGCCCTGGTGGAGCGCCTGGTCGGCGAAGAGGCCGTCGCCACGGGCAAGTGCGCCGAGGCCGAGACCGTACTTCAGGCGCTGCGCGAGCAGAGCGACGCGATCGCCCGGCGTGCCAGCGAAGCGTTCTCGCACGCCGACGTCGATGCCAACCTGGTCGAACACCAGCGCGAGGAACTCGACGAAAAGATCGCCGACCTTCCCGGCCGCGTGCAGCGTTGCCAGGCCCGCGCCGACGAGAGCGATCGCATTCTCAACGGCCTCCTGCCCGAAGCCTGGCGTGGCCTGGCGCAGTACGGCAAGGACCATGCGCTGGTGCTCGACATGGAGCCCGGCCAGTGGCGCCAGGCCAATGCACTGCTGCACAAGGAGATCGAACATCTCAAGGGCACCGAGCTGGTCCAGCACCAGGCCGCTGCTGACGAGGCCTACACCACGGCCGTGGAGACGTTCCGTTCCAACGTGGCCTCGGCCCTGTACGACAACTTCACCCGCTTGCGGCACCAGATCAACACGCTCAACCGGACGCTGCAGCGCAGTCCCGCGTTCTCCAACAACGAGCGTTACCAGTTCAAGTACGACGTCGCGCCGGAGTTCCGCGAGCTGCACCGCTTCATCAACAAGGCGGCCGATGTGGGCCAGACCGACACGCTGTTCGGCAGTGCCGGCGAAGTGCCGGCAGCGTTCCGCGACATCATCGACGACAAGGTTGGCAGCAAGGGCGCCACCTCGCCGTCCCCGCTCGACGACTACCGCCGGTTCTTCAGCTTCGAGGTGGTCATCAAGCAGGAAGAAACCGTCATCGGCACCCTCAGCGAGCGCATGCGCTCCGGCTCGGGTGGCGAACACCGCGCGCCGCTCTATGTCATCGCCGGTGCAGCGCTGGCGGCGGCCTATGGCAAGTCCGAAGGGCAACAGGGTGGCCTGGGCGTGATCATGCTCGACGAGTTCGGCGACAAGATCGATGCGCAGAACGCACGCGCCACGACCAACTACCTGCGCTCGCTCGGCCTGCAGTTGATCGTGGCGGCGCCGGACACCGCGCAGGGAACGCTCAGCGGCGTGCTCGACAGTTACATCGAACTGTTCCGCGACGGACCATTGCTCCAACTCGAACGTGTCGTGGTGCGAGGTGCAGGCCGTACCCTGCTGGAAAGCGATCAGTTCCAGCTGCACCCGCATTTGCTGGATGCGGAGATCGAACGCATCGCGCAGCACACGCCGCAGAAGGAGCCTGCATAACGCATTTCGGACCGCATTCGCGCCTTTTTGCCGATAATCAACAAAGCCGCGGCCAAGTTCTGCAAAAGCGTCACACAGGTTGCGAGGAAATGTCTTATCCTTTCGACCGCTGCCAAAGCCATCCGAGGCGAACATGCGCATCGTCTTGGCCGACGACCACCCGATCATTCGCAACGGTGTTCGCACGCTGCTGGAGCGCGATCACAACCTTAAAGTCGTCGCCGAGGCCGCCTCGGCGGACGACCTCCATCGGGCACTCGACGCATCGCCGTGCGACCTGATCATCACCGACTTCAACATGCCCGGCGGGCGCATGTCCGATGGCCTGAGCCTGCTCGGAATGCTCCACCGCAAATGGCCGACGTTGCCGGTGATCGTGCTGACCATCGTCAGCAACCCGGGCGTGCTCCGCTCGATCATGGCGACGGGCGTGCGCGGACTGGTGAACAAGTCCGAGGCACTGGGTGAGTTGCCGCAGGCGGTCACGGCGGTCGCGCAGGGCCGCAACTATGTCGGCGCCGCCATGGAGCAATCGCTGCATGCATCCGAAGCGATGAACGACAAGGTCATCCTTTCCATTCGCGAAGCCGAGGTGTTCCGCCTGTTCTCCTCGGGCCTGACCGTCTCGCAGATCGCCAAGCAACTCAACCGCAGCGTGAAGACCGTGAGCCGGCAGAAGGTCGACGCCATGGCCAAGCTCGGCATCGGCAATGACATCGACCTGTACACCTACGCTCGCGAACACGGATTGCTGTAGGCGCAAAGACGCCATCGATTGCGCACGGCAAGGTGGAGTTCAGCGAGTCGTTACGTCACCGTGACAATGTCGGTTCATTTTGCGGGTTCATCGCACTTCGTGGGCGGCGGGCGCGTCATTCCTTGACGTCCCCGCAACGAGCCCTCACGCAGGCTGCAAATGCAACCACTCGAGGAGTAGACACCATGAAGGTAGGCGAGATCATGACCACCGACGTGTTCCTGACCGACCCGGCCAAGAGCATCCGCGAAGCCGCCGAGACGATGAAACGCATGGACATCGGCAGCCTTCCCGTCGGCGACGGCGACCGCATTGTCGGCATCGTCACCGATCGCGACATCACCGTTCGCGCCGTCGCCAACGGACTCGGCGCCGAAACCCTGGTGCGCGACGTGATGAGCGAGGCGATCCACTATTGCTACGACGATGACGAAGTCGACGACGTCGCCCGCAACATGGCCGACCTGCAGATCCGCCGGCTTCCCGTCATAAACCGCGAGCGCCAGCTGGTCGGCTTCGTGTCGCTGGCCGACTTCGCCTACAGCGGCGATGAGGACTCGTCGGAAGAACTGCTCAAGGGCGTCGCCAAGCCGCACTGAGGCCATACGACGCATGCGGCGGCCGAAGCCGCCGCATGCACCGACCCCACACCCCGGCAATCGGATTAAGCTGCGTTGCCCAAGCCGCACAGCTCAGACTGCTTGGCCGCTGAGTTGCCTGCCTGCTGTTCCGACAGCCGCGTCCATGCGGCCCGTGCAACCGGAAGGGCCTCGTACCAGTCCAGGCGAGAGGCACCGCGCACGCGCTGGTAACTCTGCTCGAGCTCTTCCACGCAATCGTCGAAGGACTGGCCGCGCAGGTACGCGCTCAGGCCCAGCTTCACCGCAGGCAGGTAGTCATCACTGCGGAAGACGGCAACGTACTGCCGGTAATGGCGCATCCATGACGCGATCTCCCGCTCGATGTCCACGACTTCGACGACGTTGGAGCGCGTCCCATAAAACAGATTGGTGTTCATGCCTGACTCCTGTATCGGGGCTGCTGCATTCCGCCGTGGAGAGTCCACGAGGCCGGCATCAAACAGCACGCAACTACCGTGCCAGCGCAGCGACGCCCCAAGCGAGGGCCGCAGGCCTCGCGGTTCACGCGTCGTTGTGATCGCTGCGAAGGTTTTGTCGTCGGGCGGAAAAACTTTCCTGACTAGGGGTCCCTGGCGCCTTCAATGCGCGTTCACTGCGCACGGCATAGGCTTCGGCCACTGCCTGATTGGCCACTGCATGCCGGAGAACGTCCCATGCCCGCGTCACTGCTCATCGTCGACGATGACCGCGATTTCACCGAGGCAGCCTCCGACTTCGCCCGCCTGCGCGGCTTCCGCCCGTACGTGGCGCATTCGCTGGAGCAGTCGCGTCAGTTCGCCCACCTGCCCCCTGTCGACCTGCTGCTGCTCGACCTGGAGCTGCCGGATGGCAGCGGGCTGGAGCTATTGGACGACCCGTCGATGCCCGAGCACGGCCAGGCCATCATCGTCACCGGCCAGCCCTCGGTGGAGACGGCGATCCAGGCCGTGTCGCGGCCTGTGGTCGACTACCTCCTCAAGCCCCTTTGTCCGCTGCAGTTCGATGCACTGCTGAAGCAGACCGCGGCCGCGCGCGAGAGCCTGCCGTCGGCGAACCTGCGCCACGGAATGATTGGCCAATGCGATGCGATGTGCCGGGTTCACGACGCGATCGACCGCGTCGCGACGTCGGACGCCTCGGTGCTGATCACCGGCGCCAGCGGCACCGGCAAGGAGCTGGTCGCACGCGCCATCCACGATGCCAGCGGCCGCACCGGCCCGTTTGTCGCCGTCAATGCCGGCGCCGTCGCGCCGGAGCTGCTGGCAAGCCATCTGTTTGGCCACGAGCGTGGCAGTTTCACCGGCGCCAATCACCGCCACGCCGGCTACTTCGAGCAGGCGCACGGTGGCACGCTGTTCCTGGACGAGATCACCGAGATGCCGCTGGCGTTGCAGGTTTACCTGCTGCGCGTGCTCGAGACCGGAACCGTCACCCGCGTCGGCGGCACCGAAGCCATTGCCACCGACGTGCGCGTGGTCGCGGCGACCAATCGTGACCCGCACCTGGCGGTCGAGGCGCGAACCTTGCGCGAGGACCTCTTCTACCGTCTCGCCGACTACCAGATCGCCATGCCGGAGCTGCGCGAGCGTGGCCACGACATCGTGCTGCTGGCACGGTACTTCCTCGATCGCCTCAATGCCCGCCACGGCACCAGCCGGCGCTTTGCCGAAGGCACTGACCGCATCCTGATGCGCCACGCCTGGCCGGGCAACGTGCGCGAGCTGCACAGCACGATCCAGCGAGGGTATCTGTCCAGCGACGGGGCCCTCGTCTGCGTGCGGCCGCTCTCGCACCGGCCGCGTGCCATGGCGATGGGCGGCGGCGCGGTCGGCTTCAACGTCGGCATGAGCTACGCGGAGATCGAGCAGGAGATGCTGCTCAGGACCCTCGCCCATTACGGCAATGACCGCACACGCACGGCGCTCGCACTGGGTGTCAGTGTCCGCACCATCCAGAACCAGCTGGCGCGCCTGCGCAACCGCGAGAATAATTCCACGTGAACGACGTGCCGGTCAGCGAGGAGACCCGCCGCTGGCGGCACAGCCTGCGCAACGAACTCAACACCATCACCATGGCCACCTCGACTGCGGCCAGCCTGCTGGAGCACGGAGGAGCCCTGGACCGCGTCCGGCAGCACCTGGCCCGGGCCGAGGCCGCGTGCCAGCGTTGCGCCGAACTTGTCAGGGACTGGCCGGACGGCGGCTGAGATGCCTGCGCATATCGCGCTTCTCATTGGCGACGTCGTGGTGGCAATCCTGCTGGGCGCGCTTTCGTCGTTCGCCTACGGCCTGCCCTCGCAGCAATTGCCGATGACCTTTGGTTACGCGGCCGTGCTCCTCGCCGCGGCCATCTTCGGCAGGCGCTGCGGCTTTCTCACCATCGCTGCGATTGTGACGGCGGTGATCGTGCGCGGCCATGCAGCCGCGGGCGCGATTGACCTGGCCGCCTTTGTCGCGGTTGCCGGCATCCTGGCCTGGCTCGCCGCAGAGGTGAGATCGAGCCGCAAGCCCGCCGACGTGCTCAAGCGCTTCCAGGCCGACCGCGACCAGCGCGCACTGCTCGATCACCTTCCCAAGATGGTCTGGGTCGCCGAGCCTGACGGCACGATGCGCTACCACAACCGCTTCTGGTACGAGTACACCGGCCTCAGCGGCGATGAGGGCTGGCAAGCGATCGTCCATCCCGAAGACTTCGAGGCAGGCGCCGAGGCCTGGCGCAACTCCATGGCGACCGCGCAGCCGCTGAACCTGGAAATGCGCTTCCGCCGCGCCGACGGCAACTACCGCTGGCACCTGGTCAAGGGCGTACCGATCATTGGCGCCGACGGCAAGGTGCACTGCTGGTACGGCGCCAGCACCGATATCGAGGACCAGAAGCGGGCCATGGAAACGCTGGCGCTGGCCAACCAGCGCATCAGCCGGTTCCTGGCGGTGCTCAGCCACGAACTGCGCAATCCGCTCGCGGGTGTGACCGCCGCCAGCGACCTGCTCCACCACCAGAGCGCCGGACCCGAGCAACGCCAGCAGGCACTGGCCACCCTCCACCGCCAGAGCCAGCACCTTCGGCGGATGGTCGATGACCTGCTCGACATCTCGCGCGTTACCCAGGGCAAGGTCGAACTGCGTCGCACCCTGGTCGAGATCAGCGAACTCATCGACGAGGTCCACCGCGACAACCTGCCCGTCGCGCAGCAGCACGGCGTGGTGCTGGTGCCACCCGAGCATGAAATCAAATGCCACGTGCGCGGCGATCATGCCCGCCTCCGCCAGGTGCTCGACAATCTCGTGTCCAACGCCATCAAGGCCTGCGAGCCCGGCCAACGCGTGTTCATGTCGGTGACGGAGGGCGATGGTGAAGCGACGCTCACCGTCAGCGACGAAGGCCAGGGGCTCGATCAGGACTTCGTCGCGCGCATGTTCGAACCGTTCGTGCAATCCCCTGCATGGCAGTCGCGCGGGCTGGGGCTTGGGTTGAGCATCGTCAAGCACATCACCGAACTGCATGGCGGCCAGGTCAGCGCGCACAGCAATGGCCTCGGCCACGGGGCGTCCTTCACGCTGAAGTTGCCGTGCGAATCACCGACCGAGGAGTGCGGCTGCGATGAGGGCCCTGTGCGGATCGCACCCGCAATGCGCGCCCACGTCCTCATCGTCGAGGACGAACTCGACAACGCCGAGGCATTGCAGACGCTGCTTGAACTCGAAGGGCACCGCGCCAGCATCGCCACCGATGCGGAAAGCGCGCTGCGGATGTCGCGGGAGGACCCGGCCGACATCGTCCTGTGCGATCTGGAACTCAAGGACGGGATGTCGGGCTACGACGTGGCACGGATGCTGCAGTCCTACGACCAGACCCCTTACCTCATCGCCTACAGCGGCTATGGCCAGCAAAGCGACCGGGACCGGACCCGCCTGGCCGGGTTCCAGAAGCACCTGGTGAAACCGGCGACCATGAGCGAGATCCTGGGTGCCATCGATGAAGGTCTGCGACAAGGTCCGGACATGGCTGCAACTGGCCGGAGTCTTGTGTCCTAGCGATTTTCTCCGCGACACGGCCGCGCGCCTGTTAAGCGTGTCGCATTCGATCCCCGCTCATTCATGGCACCACGCCGTGTACACCGTGCGGGGCGTAGCTTTTCCGCAATGCGCATCGCCCAGATCGCCCCTCTCTACGAGGCCGTCCCGCCCCTGCTCTATGGCGGAACCGAGCGGGTGGTGGCACACCTCACCGATGCCCTCGTCGACGAGGGCCATGAAGTCACGTTGTTCGCTTCGGCCGATACCCGCACTCGCGCCGAGCTGGTGGCCATGCGCGACCAGGCCATCCGACTGGACCCGGCGCCCCTGAAGTCGGACCTGGCCGCGCACCTTTCGATGCTGCATGAAGTGCGCCGGCGCGCCGATGAGTTCGACGTGCTGCACTTCCACGTCGACCTCCTGCATTACCCGTTCTTCGAACGCTGCGCGGAGAAGACCGTGACCACGCTGCACGGTCGCCTCGACCTCAAGGACCTGGCAGGCGCCCACGGCCGCTGGCCGCGGTTTCCGCTGGTGTCGATATCCGACAGCCAGCGCCACTCGATGGAGGACCTGAACTGGGTCGAGACCATCCATCACGGAATTCCTGCGTCGCTGTACGACTGCTCGCCCGCTCCGCAAGGCGGTTACCTCGCCTTCCTCGGCAGGATCTCGCCGGAGAAGCGCGTCGATCGCGCGATCGCCATCGCCCGGGCCGCAGGCTTGCCGCTGCGCATCGCCGCAAAGGTGGATGCCGTCGACCAGGCCTACTTCCATGCGCAGATCGAGCCGCTGCTGGATTCCCCGGGCATCGAGTTCGTCGGCGAGATTTCCGACACCGCGAAGAACCGCTTCCTCGGCGACGCCCTCGCGCTGCTGTTCCCGATCGACTGGCCCGAGCCTTTCGGCCTGGTGATGATCGAGGCGATGGCGTGCGGCACGCCGGTCCTGGCCTGGAACTGCGGATCGGTTCCCGAGGTCATCGATCCGGGCCTGTCGGGATTCATCGTGGCCTCCGAGCAGGAAGCAGTCGCCTCCCTGCCCGCCCTGCTTGCGCTGGATCGGCGGGCGATCCGCAAGGTCTTCGAGCGGCGGTTCACCTCGACAGTGATGGCACGCACGTACATCGAAGTCTATTGGCGCCTGTTGCGGGAGGCCGCACAGCATCGGCGCACCGGCTGAGGAACGGGGATGGATCCTGGCGCCGCGGCCTCGCTCAACACTGGCTACGTCCTCAAGGACGGCGAAACCTTCGTGGTCGCCAACCGCCAGGGCGACATCGAAGGTGGCGCCGACGGTCACTTCCACAACGACACGCGGATCCTGTCGCGCTTCCGGCTTCGCCTCGGCGACACCAACCCGGTGCTGCTGAGCTCCTACGTCACGCGCGACAACGTGTTCTTCGTCGCGCACATGACCAACCGCTTGCTGCCCCCGCTGGGCGGCACGTCCACCGGCGAGGGCCTGGTCTACATCAAGCGCGTGCGCTTCCTCCACGAGGACCGCATGTACGAGCGCATCAAGCTGCTCAACTACGGCAGCATGCCGGCGCACGTGCCGTTGTGCTTCGACGTCGCCGCCGACTTCTCCGACATGTTCGAAGTGCGCGGAAGCCTTCGCCAGCGCCGCGGCGAGCTGCTGCCCGTGGAAGTGCTCGAGCGCGGCCAGGTCTATCGCTATCGCGGTCTCGACGAACAGCTGCGCACGTCCTGCGTCACCTTCTCCGACCTGCCCGATCGCCACGATGCCTCCGAGGCCAACTTTGTCGTCACGCTCGCCCCGGGCGGGCGACGGGTGATGTTCGTTGAAGTAGGCAGCGAACAGGCGCCGGCGGATCGCAGCCGTTTCCGCACCGCCGCCGCGCATGCGCGCAAGCGCATGCGCCAACGCAACCGGCGCAGCGCCCGCGTGTGCAGCGAGGGCCCGCTGTTCAACGACTGGATGGAACGCTCGCGGGCCGACCTGACCATGCTCACCAGCGAGCTCGATACTGGACCCTATCCGTATGCCGGCATCCCCTGGTTCTCGACGCCGTTCGGCCGCGATGCCGTCATCACCGCGCTGCAGACCCTGTGGCTGGATCCGGAGCTTGCGCGTGGAGTGCTGACGTTCCTGGCCCGGCACCAGGCGCAGGAAGAGTCGTCGTTCATGGACTCCTCGCCCGGCAAGATCATGCACGAGACGCGCAAGGGCGAAATGTCGGCACTCGGCGAACTGCCATTCGGGCACTATTACGGTGGCGTCGACACCACGCCATTGTTCGTCGGCCTGGCCGGGGCCTACCTCGAGCGTACTGGCGACCGCATCCTGATCGACGCGATCTGGCCGGCGTTGGAAGCGGCCACGGCATGGATCGAGCGCGTCTGCGATGCCAACCCGGCCGGCTTCCTCGACTACGCACGGGGCGAGGCCAGCGGGCTGTCCAACCAGGGCTGGAAGGACAGCTCCGATTCGGTGTTCCATGCCGATGGCCGTTCGCCGCAGGGGCCCATCGCCCTGGTCGAGGTGCAGGGCTATGCATTCGCCGCGCTGCGCGCCATGGCCGCGATGGCACGCATGCGCGGCGACCACGGCAAGGCCGATGCCTGGACGCAGCGCGCAGAGCGCCTTCGCGCCGAAGTCGAACGGCGCTTCTGGATGCCCGACTGCGAGTTCTACGGCATTGCCATCGACGGTGCCGGCGAGTTGTGCGCGGTGCGCTCCAGCAACGCAGGCCACCTGCTATTTAGTGGCCTGGTCGGAAACCAGCGGGCAGCGCAAGTGACGTCGCAACTGCTCGATTCGCCGTTCTTCAGTGGCTGGGGAATCCGCACGCTGGCGCAGGACCAGGTCCACTACAACCCGATGTCGTATCACAACGGTTCGGTCTGGCCGCACGATTCGGCCATCTGCGCCGCCGGAATCGCCGCCTACGGTCCGCGCTCGGGGGCCGTACGCCTGCTGCGCGGTGCGTTCGAGGCGGCGGTGCACTTCAACATGCGCCTGCCCGAGTTGTTCTGCGGGTTCCCGCGCTCGCATGGCAGTGCCCCGGTTGCCTACCCCGTCGCCTGCCTGCCACAAGCGTGGGCGGCCGGCTCGGCGTTCATGCTGGTGCAGGCCTGCCTGGGCATCACCATCGATGGGGCGCACGCGGAGATCCTGCTCGACCGTCCGCAGCTGCCCATCGGCATCGACGAGATCGTGGTGCGGCGGTTGCCTATCGCCGCCACCCACGTCCATCTGGTCCTGAAACGCTTGAACGAGCGCGTCGGCGTGTTCGTTGAGGGACCCGGCACGGACAGCGTGTCGGTGCGGATCAAGGGCTGACGGGTCGCGCCCATGGCATCCCCGCGCTAAACTGCGGCCATGCCCCTGCGTGCCTTCCTGCTTCGTGCGCTGCTCTGCCTCAGCCTGGTCCTCAACGGATCCGGCTTCGCAGTCGCGTCCACGCAGATGCAGCTGATGCACGTGGCAGCGACGCAGGCTTCGCTTGCTGCGCAGACCAGTCCGCCCTGCCACGAACAGCGCCATGCCGAGCGCGCCGCAGCAACCCTGCACGTGATGGCGGACATGGCATCGTCCACCGCCTGCGAAGACGGCCACGGCAGCCCGGCCGCGGCTGATTCCTGCCAGTCCTCGCATTGCGCATGTGATTGCCTGCAGTACGCGACGGCCACCCTCGCCGATGTCCGCCCCCTGCCCGCGATGATCGAACGTGCAGCGGAAATCCAGGCGTTGAGCCCCAGCCACGTCGCACCGGCGCTGGCAAACCCGATACGACCTCCTATTGCCTGAGTGCCCGGCACCGCTGGTGCCGATGTTCCATGGCGTTGTTGTTGCACCGGCGTGACCCACCCTGTCCTGCGGGGATCGCGTCGCGATGCGCACTTCGCGCCTGCACTCGATCGCAATTCACGGAGCCTCGTTGATGTCCTTTGATCCCTCTTCCCCGGCGCCCAGCCAGTCCCGCCGCCGATTCGTCACCGGCCTGTCTGCCGGTGGCGTTGCCGCGGGCCTGGGCCTGTGGCGCCTGCCCGCGATGGCCGCCAGCCCGGGCGCCGCCACCGCGCCGCTGTCGTTGACAGGCACCCAGTTCGACCTGTCCATCGGCACCGCGGCGGTCAACTTCACCGGCCACACGCGCCCCGCCGTCACCGTCAACGGCTCGCTGCCCGCGCCGATCCTGCGCTGGCGCGAAGGCGACACGGTGACGCTGCGCGTGGCCAACCGCCTCGACGTTCCCAGCTCCGTCCATTGGCACGGCATCCTGCTGCCGGCCAACATGGACGGCGTGCCCGGGATGAGCTTCGACGGTATCCATCCCGGCGAAACGTTCACCTACCGCTTCGACATCCGGCAGTCGGGAACCTACTGGTATCACAGCCACTCGCTGTTCCAGGAACAGGCCGGGCTGTACGGTGCCATCGTCATCGACCCGCGCGAACCCGCGCCGTACCGTCACGACCGCGAACACGTGATCCTGCTGTCCGACTGGACCGACAAGGATCCTGCCGCGCTGTTCCGGCGCCTGAAGAAGATGTCGGAGTACGACAACCGCCACAAGCGCACCGTCGGCGATTTCCTGCGCGATGCCGATCGCGATGGCCTGTCGGCCACGCTGCGCAACCGCGGCGAATGGGGTCGGATGCGGATGACACCGACCGACCTGTCGGACGTCAACGCCAACACCTACACCTACCTGCTCAACGGCCAAGCGCCGGCCGGCAACTGGACCGGACTGTTCCGCAGCGGCGAGAAGGTGCTGCTGCGCTTCATCAACGGTTCGGCGATGAGCTACTTCGACGTGCGCATCCCGGGCTTGAAGATGACCGTTGTGGCCGCCGACGGTCAGTACATCCATCCGGTGACCGTCGATGAGTTCCGCATCGCGGTGGCAGAGACGTTCGACGTCATCGTCGAACCGTCGGGCCAGGATGCGTACGCGATCTTCGCCCAGGACATGGGCCGCACCGGCTATGCACGCGGCACGCTGGCCGTGCGCCAGGGGCTGGAAGCGCCGCTGCCAGCGCTGGACGCGCGCCCGATCCTCACCATGTCCGACATGGGCCACGGAGGCCATGGCATGGGCATGGAAGGCGGATGTGGCGCCAACATGGGCACGGGCATGAAGGGCATGGAAGGCGGATGCGGCGCGAACATGGGCCACGACATGCCCGGCATGGACCACGCCAGCGGCGCCATGCAGTCGCACCCCGCAAGCGAAACCGGCAATCCGCTGGTCGACATGCAGACGATGGCGCCGCTGCCGAAACTCGACGATCCCGGCATCGGGCTTCGCGACAACGGCCGCACGGTGCTCACCTACGCCGCGATGAAGAGCCTGTTCGACGATCCCGACGGCCGTGAGCCCGGCCGCACGCTGGAGCTGCACCTGACCGGCCACATGGAGAAGTTCGCCTGGTCGTTCAACGGCCAGAAGTTCATGGATGCGCAACCGCTGCGGCTCAACTACGGCGAGCGCATGCGGATCGTGCTGGTCAACGACACCATGATGACCCACCCGATCCACCTGCACGGCCTGTGGAGCGACCTGGAGGACGAGCACGGCAACTTCCAGCTGCGCAAGCACACCATCGACATGCCGCCCGGCACGAAGCGCAGCTATCGCGTTCGCGCCGACGCGCTTGGCCGATGGGCCTACCACTGCCACCTGCTTTACCACATGGAAGCGGGAATGATGCGCGAAGTACGGGTGGAGGAATGAGCATGCCGACGTCATTGCATCATTCCGCGCTCGCCGTTGCCCTCGCGCTTGTACTGGCACCGCCGGCTCTGGCCCAGGACCATGCGCACCACGCGCAGCCTTCCCCCAAGGTCGAGGCAGGGCATGCCGATCACGCCGGTTCGCCGGTCGAACCCGTTCCGCCGGTGGCCGACGCCGATCGCGCCGCAGCGTTTCCAGACCTCGCCCACTCGATGGAGCACGGCGCAGGCATCAACCATTACGTGCTGGTCGATCGCCTCGAGGCGGTCGATCTGGAACGCGGCAGTGGCGAAGCCTGGGAACTGCAGGGATGGGTCGGCGGCGACATCGATCGCCTCTGGTTCCGCAGCGAAGGCGAACGCGCTCGCGGCCACACCGAATCAGCGGACGTGGAGCTGCTGTACGGCCACAGCGTATCGCCGTGGTGGGACCTGGTCGCCGGCGTGAAGCACGACTTCAAACCTGGCGACTCGCAGACCTGGGCGGCGTTCGGCGTCCAGGGTATGTCGCCGTACAAGTTCGAGATCGAAGCCACCGCCTACCTGGGCGAGGACGGTCGCAGCGCCGCCAGTTTCGAAGCCGAGTACGACGTCCTGCTGACCAATCGCTTGATCCTGCAGCCTCTGCTGGAAGTCGAGCTGCATGGCAAGGACGACCCTCGCCGTGGCATCGGTTCGGGCCTGAGCACGGCGGAAGCGGGACTGCGCCTGCGCTATGAGGTCACGCGACAGTTCGCGCCCTACATCGGCGTGAGCCACGAGCGCGCCTTTGGCGACACCGCCGACTATCGGCGGGCCGAGGGCGAGAATTCGCGCGACACACGCTTCGTCGCGGGCCTCAGGCTCTGGTTCTGAGTGGAGGTGGCCGGCCCTTCAACCGATGGGCCGGCCAACACGTGCGAGACCGCGAGTGCCGCCAGTGCACCAACCAGTTGCGCAACGATGAAACCAGGGATGTCGTCAGGCCGGATGCCGGCGAAGGTGCGGGTCAATGCCCGCGCCACGGTAACCGCCGGATTTGCGAACGATGTGCTGGCAGTGAACCAGTACGCCGCGAAGATGTAGCAGGCCACCAGCGCCGGCACTGCCGCCGGCCGATGGCGGATGCCGAGCAGGATCGTCAGCAGCAGGCCGAACGTCGCAACGGCCTCGCTGAGCCACTGCGAACCTCCACTGCGAACATGGTCGCCTGGCTGGATCAATGCCACCCCGAACATCGCGTGCGCAAGCACCACGCCGACGATGGCCGCGCCAACCTGCACGACGATATAGCTCGCAGCAGCCTCGCTGCTCATCTCGCCACGCGCCCGCATCGCCAGCGTGACCACGGGATTGAAGTGCGCGCCGGAGATGGGGCCGAACAACACGATCAGGACGTACAGCGCCCCGGCCGTGGCAGCGGCGTTGGCCAGCAGCGCGACACCGTCGTTACCGGCCGACAGCTCAACGCCCATGATCCCCGAGCCCACCACTGTCGCCAGCAGCAGCGAAGTGCCGATGAACTCAGCGGTCAGCTTCTGCAGCAGCGTCGCTTGCATCACAGCTGCGCCAGCAGGTTCTTCACCCGCAACGAGATCTCGTCACGCACGGCGCGATAGCCGTCGTCGTCCATGTGCTTGGGATCGGGCAAGGCCCAGTCCTCGCGGCGCCTGGCCGGCACCCAGGGGCAGTTGTCGCCGCAGCCCATGGTGATGACGGCATCGAACTCGCCTTCGACCTCGTCCAGCGACTTCGATGCGTGCCCGCCGAGGTCGTAGCCCAGCTCGGACATGAAGCGGATGGCCTTGGGGTTGATCTGGCCCGATGGCCGCGACCCCGCACTCAATGCTTCGACACCGTCGCCGCCATGGATGCGGGCGAACGCCTCGGCCATCTGGCTTCGATTGGCGTTCTCCACGCATACGAACAACACGCGTTTCTTCATGGCCGTGCTCATCGAGTCTGGAGATCCTTGCTCATGCAGGTGGCGGACGCCGGGCAGATCGAGCGGAATTCGGCGCTGCCCTGCACCGCCGGCGGCGCGGCGTCGCGGGCGATCGGCAGGTAGCCACGGGCCGCGAAGAACGGCTCCGCGGTCTGCGTGAGCAGCACGAGTTGATGCATGCCGGCGGCACGCGCGCGGGACTCCAGTGCGTCGACCAGCGCGCCGCCGGTGCCCTTGCCGCGACCGTCCGCATGAACCGCGAGCGATCGCAGCAGCCCGACGTCGCCGAACGACTGCAGACCGATCACACCGAAGGTTTCGGCGCCCTCGCCGGCAATGAGGAAGTCCACGGCTGCGGTATCGAGATCTTCCACCGGCAAGCCGCAATCGAGCAGCAACGTCCGGATACGCGCTGCATCCGATTCACCGCCATTGCGCAGGTCCATGTCGCCTCCGGCTCAACAGCAACCGGACGCGGGCGCACAGCACGCGGCCGTGCTGGCACGCACGGCGGGCGCCGGCGCGCTCGTTCCAGGACTGCAGCTGGCCGCGCCGGTGCTGCAGGACGTGTCGGCTGCGTAGTAGCTGGTGGCTTCGCCGTGCGTGTGGAAGGTCTCCCAGCGCGTACCTTGCGGGTCGTGCGTCCACATCTTGTCGGAGTTCGCATAGCAGCAGATGGCGCCCGGTTCGGGCACGACCTCGCCGCCGGCAGCGTCAAGGCGCCGTCCAAGGTCGGAGAGGTCTTCGGCGCGCTCCACCTGGATGCCGAGATGGTCGACGCCGGGCGCGCGCCCGGTGTTGGAGATGGCGAAGTTGACGCGAGGATCGTCCAGCATCCACTTGGCGTAGTCACCCTTCACCACGGACGGCGGGGCCGCGAACAGTTCGGTGTAGAAGCGGATGCTCGATGCCAGGTCGGCAACATTCAGGTGCACGTGGAAGCGGTTCATTTCGAAGCTCCTGTTCTGCGGGGGGCACATGCGGCGGCCGGTTCGCACTGGGCGACGCCGGCGCAGCAGTTTTCGGTGAGGTAAGCCAGCAGGTCGTTCATCTGCAGGTAGTTGGCGCGAATCCGGATCACGCGGCCCTCGCGCTGGTCATGCACCAGGTCGGCGGCGCGCAGCACGTTCAGATGCGCGGTTAGCGTGGCCGGGGCCAGCCCCAGTCGTTCGCGCAACTCGCCGACGGACATGCCATCGGGCCCGGCCTGTACCAGCTGGCGAAATGCGGCGAGGCGCGACTCGTGACCTAGGGCGTTGAGGGCTGCGAGGGCGGATGTCATTTCCATACTTCGAGAATTTACGAATTATTTTGGCCATGTCAATGGCCAAGGAGAGCGACCGGATTGACCTTCCCATCATGGGAACCCTCAGGCTCACCCCAACCGATTGATCTGGAAGGAGTCCGAGATGAGCCCAGCCCACCCTGCCGCTGCCGCGACCCACGACTGGCGCCTCAGCGTCGCCGGCATGACCTGCGCTTCATGCGCGGGGCGCATCGAGAAGGCGCTGCGCGCGGTACCCGGCGTGCTCGACGCCAGCGTCAACCTGGCGACGGAACGGGCCCAGGTGCACGCGATCGACGGCGTCACGCCTGGCCAGCTGGAATCGGCGGTCAGCGCAGCGGGCTACAGCGCGAAGCGACTCGACACGGCGCCAACCGCGGCTACGACCGCCGCGCGCGAGCCCATGCCCCGCGAAACACGCCACCTGCTGCTTGCGGTGGCGCTGTCGCTGCCACTGGTCCTGCCGATGGTCGGCATGATCGGCGGACAGCACTGGATGCTGCCGGGCTGGTTGCAGTTCGCCCTGGCTACGCCGGTGCAGTTCTGGCTCGGTGCGCGCTTCTACAAGGCCGGATGGCTCGCGCTCAAGGCCCGCACCGGCAACATGGACCTGCTGGTTGCGCTCGGTACCAGCGCCGGCTACGGACTAAGCGTCTTTCATCTGCTCAGCCAGAGCACCCACCACGGCCCTGCCCCGCTCTACTTCGAAGCCTCCGCCGTGGTGATCACGCTGGTGCTGCTGGGCAAGTGGCTGGAATCACGCGCCAAGCGCCAGACCACCGAGGCGATTCGTGCACTCCAGTCCCTGCGCCCGACCACCGCACGCGTGCGCCGCGCAGATGGTGATGTCGATGTCCGCATCGACGACGTGCGGATCGCGGACCGGGTAATCGTTCGCCCGGGTGAACGCTTCCCGGTCGATGGCGTAATCGCCGAAGGCCGCACGCATGCCGACGAATCCATGGTCACCGGCGAATCGCTGCCCGTGGCCAAGGCCGAGGGCGACCGCGTCACCGGCGGCGCGGTCAACGGCGAAGGCGCGGTGGTCGTGGAAACCACCGCGGTCGGCGCCGAAAGTGCACTGGCGCGGATCATCCGCCTGGTCGAGGACGCGCAGGCCGGAAAGGCGCCGATCCAGCGAACGGTCGACCGTGTCAGCTCGGTGTTCGTGCCGGTCGTCTTGGTGATCGCACTGGCGACACTGCTCGGGTGGGGCCTGCTTTCGGGTGACTGGGACCAGGCCATCCTCAACGCCGTCGCCGTGCTCGTCATCGCCTGCCCGTGCGCGCTCGGCCTGGCAACGCCGACGGCGATCATGGCCGGCACCGGCGTCGCGGCCCGCGCGGGCATTCTCATCAAGGACGCGCAGGCACTGGAAAGCGCACACCGCATCGCGACGGTCGCGTTCGACAAGACGGGCACGCTGACGCAAGGACGGCCGGTGCTGACCGATACGGTCGCCGTCGACGGCGACGTGCCTGGATTGCTTGCGCTCGCCGCGGCGCTGCAGCAAGGCAGCGAGCACCCGCTGGCAAAGGCCGTGGTCGAGGCTGCACGCAACCTGACGCGCGGTCCTGCGGCTGTCGACATGCGCGCGGTGCCAGGCCGGGGGTTACGCGGAACCGTCGGTGGCCGCGCGCTGCGGATCGGCAGCAGCGCGATGATGGAAGACGGCGGCATCGACATCGCCCCATTGCGCGACCGCGCGCATGCACTGGCCATGTCCGGCCACACGGTGTCCTGGCTTGGCGACGCTGACCGTCTGCGCCTGCTCGGACTGCTCGCGTTCCGCGACCAGCCCCGGGAAGGGGCCCGCGTGGCAATTGAACGGCTGCATCGCATCGGCGTGCGCACCGTGATGCTCTCGGGCGACAACGATGGCGCTGCGCAAGCGATAGCCACGCAGGTCGGCATCGACGAAGTTCGCGCCAACGTTGCCCCCGCCGACAAGGCCGCGGCGATCGCATCGCTGCGCGACCACGGTGTGGTGGCGATGGTCGGCGATGGCATCAACGATGCCCCGGCACTGGCAGCGGCCGACGTCGGCATCGCCATGGGCAGCGGCACCGACGTCGCCATGCACGCGGCGGCCGTTACCCTGATGCGATCGGAGCCCGGCCTGGTCGCCGACGCCATCGACATCTCCCGCCGCACCACGCGCAAGATCCACCAGAACCTGTTCTGGGCGTTCGTCTACAACGTGGTGGGCATTCCGCTGGCGGCACTGGGCCTGCTCGATCCGGTCGTGGCTGGCGCGGCGATGGCGCTGTCGTCGGTCAGCGTAGTGTCCAATACCCTGCTGTTGCGACGCTGGCACCCGCACCATTGAACCGCACGAACCGAGGAATCCCGCGATGCCCAGGCCTCCACGTCCCGAACTCGCCGATGCCCGCCAACAAGGCCTGCACAACATCGGCGAAGCGGCGCAGCTGAGCGGTGTCAGCGCCAAGATGATCCGCCACTACGAGGGCATAGGCCTGATCCCGCAGGTCGGCCGTACGTTTGCCGGCTATCGCATCTACAGTGACGCCGACATTCATCGCCTGGGCTTCATACACCGGGCGCGCCGACTGGGCTTCCCGATGAAGCAGATCCAGGTCCTGCTTGGACTCTGGGACGATCGCAGCCGCGCCAGCTCCGAAGTGAAGAAGCTGGCGCAGGCCCATGTCGACGAACTGGAGGCGAGGATCAGCGAGATGCAGGCCATGCAACGCACACTGCAGGACCTCGCCCGTCGTTGCCATGGCGACGATCGGCCCGAATGCCCGATCCTCGACGATCTCGCCCGCGCCGATCTCGCCCGTAACGGGCCGGCCGGCAGCGACCTGCGCTGAAGCGCTACAGCACAGGCCGCACCGAAAGGTCACGCTCCCCACGCAGGGCCTGTGCGCCAGCCAGCGCCTGTTCGGCCAGTGCCCGGTCGCCCAGCGCCCGATACAGGGCAAGCATCGACCACGCAACGCGATAGTCGCTGGTGGCAAATGCGCTGAGGTCGCCCAGCACCGCCGAGGCAGGCTGGGGCTGGCCGGCATCGAGCAGCACCATCGCGTGGGCGACGCCCGCACTGACGCGCTCGTCGGGGCTTCCGCCCCGTTCGGCCTGGTCGGCCGCATGTTGCATTGCCTCGATCGATCCTGCGCGGTCGCCGCCGGCATTCGCAACGAGCGCCCGCGCGATGCTCCAGGCCACTGCGTCACCTTCGATGATGGCGCTGTTGCCCTGGCTGCGCGAGGTCCATTGCCGCGCGGTGGCGATATCGCCGGTCTGCAGCGCGGCCTGCACTGCAGCAAGCACCAGGCCTCCGTTCGTCGACGGCGATGGTGGCGGCAAGTGCCTGGCCAGGTCGGCAGCCTTTGCCTTCTCGCCCCGTGCCATCCACAGCTGCAATTGCAGTTGCATTTCCAGCAGCCCATTGCTGCCATCGCTGCCCTTGAGCGTACGCAGGCGCTCGAGGCTGCGCGCGGCCTCGTCAAGCCGGCCGTTCGCGAGCAAGGCGCGCGTCCGGGTCGCGCCGATCGAGATGGCCAGCACTGTGTCCTCCAGCGATCTGGACAGTTCGACTGAACGTTCGATCGTCGCCAGCGCCGCCGCCGGCTGGGCAAGCTTGAGTTGGGTCACCGCCCGAGAACTCAGCGTCGCCGCGAGGTAGTCGCGGACTTCGAAACGCTCGTACACGGCGATGGCGCTATCGAACTCCTGCAGCGCCTGCTCGTAGTGCCCGCGCCTGGTTTCGATGATGCCGAGGTTGGAGTCGACCATCGCCGCTTCCACCAGGTTGCCCGCCTGCTGCATGGCGATGCGGGCGCGGCCCATGTCCTGGACAGCGCCGGACATCTTGTCCTGCTCGACCTGGGCCACGCCACGACCGTTGTAGGCGTTGCCGAGCAAGCTTGGGTCGATCGACACATCCCGCGACGTCTCGAGCACCGACAGCGCTTCGGTATAACGCGTTTCCGCCGCGGGGAAGTTGCCGCGGCGTATCTCGACGGCACCCAGGCCCATTCGCGTCCTGGCTTCGGTTTCACGGTCGATCGCCCGCGCATCCAGGACCGAAGCGAAGATCGCTGCGGCCTCGTCGACGCGACCGGCCCGATACTCCAGCTGTCCTTCGCGAACGCGAAGGTGCGGGTCGCGCCGCTGATCGCCCGGTGCGGTTTCGATCAGCTGGCGCGCGGCCGCGAGCTGGCCGGAATTGAGTTCCGCATCGATTCGCTGCACGCGTTCGACCAGCGGGCTCGGCGAACCGGCGTTGCCGCTACGGCGTCCGGTTCGCTGGAGCCAGGAATCCGTTACCGCCGCAGCCGCAGTCAGTGGCGTGTTGCCCTGCGCGTCGATGACGTGCTCCTGGCCGGTCTGCAGCACGCGCAGGCGGATGCGCCAGCCGCGATTGTCGTGGATGGCCTCCGGCGCCAGCACCCATTGCGTGCCGCTATGTTGTGCAAGCTTGCGCAGCGCAGACGCATTGTCGGCGGACGGGTAACCGCTCTGCGTGCTCAGGTGCAGGGCCTGGTCGCTGGGCAACACCTTCAGGCCACTGACGCGCAGGCGGCTGGCAATGTAGTCCATCGCACCCAGTCGCACCCAGGTCGATTCGGCTTCCGCCGGAGTCACCAGCACCGGCAGCACGATCACGCTGCCGGCGAGCGGGGCTCTCGCGTCGGTGGCGGCAGGCGGCGTGCGCGACGAGTACCAGATCCATCCGGCGGCAACGACCGCGACGACCAGCGCGGCGACGACTATCGCCGTGAGGTATCGGCGATCGCGGCGACGCAACCCCTCCGACGTCGGGGTGACGGGGGTGCTTGCGAGGTCGACGACATCCGGTTCGATTTCGACCGCCTCGACGGCAACCGGTGCCGGCGCGGTCGGCGCTGCGACCTCGGCCTCGATTTCCTCGACTGGCGCGATCCAGTGGTACCCGAAACGGGACACCGTTCGCACGATCAACTGCCGGTTGCCGGTGTCGTCGAGCGCCTTGCGTGCGCGCAGCAGCGTCTGGGCGACCACCGTGTCGCTGACGTCGAGCTTGCCCCAGACCGCCGAGATGAGTTCGTCCCTGCCCACCGCGCGTTCGCGATGGGCAATCAGGTAAGCCAGGCAATCGAACGATTTTGGCGGCAGCGCTACCCGCGTCCCAAGGCGCTTGAGTTCGCGGGCTGCAGGATCAAGCTCGAATTCGCCAAACCGGTACCGCGTAAGGCGCATGCGCCCGACCTGCCTTTTGTTCGCCCCGGTGTCCCTCGCAGCACCGGGCAGCGTCGGTTTCCATCCTAAGACATACGCCCGGGAGCATGTTTCCCGGATTCTGGCTCAGAGCACGGTTCAGAGCACTTTGATGCTGAACTCGGCGACCTGCGCTGGCGCCTGGGGCGATTCCCAATCGCGCCGGTAGAGGAAGCGCAGGCGGGTCGAGCCCTTTCCGACGGCGCGGAACTGCCAGCTGTGGGTCCCGCCCTGCCCGGCAGTCGTGCCGGCGGTATCGATGGCGCCGCCGCCAGGGTCCTGCTCCATGCGCAACAGACCTGCCCCGGCGTCGGCAAGCTCCCAGCGACGCCCCGACGCGGGGCTGCCACTGAGGTTCACGCGCAACTGCTGGCCCTGTTCGAGGGCGACTGGCATCGCCACATCGCCTGCACCTATATCGACCACGCCCTCCTGCCTTGCCGCCGGGATGCGGTACAGCACCGGATCGGCCTGGACGCCCGTCTTCGGGCCGGCCAGCCACAGCCTGCCGTCATCTAGCCGACGCAGGTCCAACGCCGGTTGCCCGCCACCTGGATCAAGCCGAAAAACCATGCCGTCGCCGTGATCAGGTGACGGCAGGATGCGCCAGCGCCCCCGTTCCTCGTAGCCGAGCACCGTCTCCGCTGCGGCCACGTGGATCCGACGCAGCGAATAGCGCGTGGGCACGGCCGGTTCACCGGTCGCGTACAGCTGCAGGTCGGCACGTACCGCCGTGCAATCGCCGCACGGCAACCAGCCGATGTAGCGCCCCAGCACGTATTCGTGCGCTGCGGCCGCTCGGTCGGGGCCTACGGGAAGTGGCTGATCATGCTCGCCGCTGAAGGCCGCGACGCCGATCAGGAACAGAAGCACCAGAAAGCTGCAGTACCGCAAAGTCATTGCATTCACGCAGATGGTAAAGGCGGCCGGGGCGGAGGGCCCCGGCCGCATTCCGGTCTCAGTTGACCTTGACCTGCAGCTTCACGCCCGACGAATCGGCTGCGGCGACGATCGCGAAGTAGTAGCGACCGGCAGCCGGTGCGTTGATCACGATCGACTGGTTGGTGCCAGGACGCACCGACGCCCCGATGTTCTGCGTCGCCGTCGGTTCCGCGGCGAAGTTCGCATAGGCCTGCAGCGTGCCCTTGCCGGTGAAGGTGAGCATCTCGATGCGGGACTTGCCTGCCGGCACGTCGATCGAATACAGCTCGCTCTGGCCTGCGCCCATCGGCGGCAGCGACTCGATCGCATTGGCGGTCAGCGGACGTGCGACCAGCGGCTGGCCGAAGGTCTTGGCCCGCTGCACGGCAGCGGCGGCATCAAGGATGCCCACGCCAATGGTCTTGGTCGCATCGGGCTTGACCGGGAACGGCCGCGCCGATGCCTTGAGCATGCCTTCGATCACGCCAGGCGTCAGCGGTTGCGGTGCCACGCTCTGCATCAGCGCGACAACGCCCGAAACGTGCGGCGTCGCCATCGACGTTCCGGTCATTCCGACGTAGCGATCGCCTTCCGGCGTGGTCGCGCCGGTGTTGTGCGTCGACCAGATGTAACCGTTCGGCGTGCCCTCGGTGCCGGCACCGCCCGGGGCGGCCAGGTCGACGCCCGGACCGTAGTTGGAGTAGCTGGCGCGCTGCCCGGAATACCCCGTTGCCCCCACCGTGACCACGTTGGCGCAGCTGGCCGGCGCGTGCCCGGCGACGTCGGAGTTGTCGTTGCCCGCGGCGACCACGACGGTTGCGCCCAGCGACACCGCCTTGTCGATTGCTGCCTGCGTTTCGACTTCGCAGGCATGCTCGCCGCCGAGGCTGAGGTTGATCACCTCGGCCGGATTGGGATTGGCCGGCACGCCGTCGACAGTGCCACCGGCTGCCCACACGATCGCGTCGTTGATGTCGGAGGTGTAACCGCCGCAACGGCCCAGTGCGCGCACCGGCACGACCTTGGCGTTGTAGGCGATGCCGGCGCCGCCGACGCCGTTGTTGGTGGTTTCGGCGATGGTGCCGGACACATGCGTGCCGTGCCAGCTGCTGTTGCTGGCGGCCGAACCGGCACCGCAGTCGCCGGCGGCGGTTGCGTCGCCCAGGTCCCAGCCGCCGGGTGCGCGTTCGTCGGTGCCACGCCGCGACATGAAGCCATCGGTGATGAAGTCGTAACCCGGCAGCAGGTTGCCGATGAGGTCGGCATGCGCGGTCGCGCCGGTGTCGATGACGGCGACGACGATGCCGGCGCCGGTCGCGCCTGCATCCCAGGCCGAGGTCACGCGCGCACCGCCGGCGCCGGTGCCGTAGTGCCACATCTGGTGCGTGGCGAGCATCGGGTCGTTGGGCATCGCGGCCGGATGCATGATCGCGTCGACGCTGACGGATTCGACGTTCGGATCGGCGGCGATCTCGCGCATCAGCGCTTCGGCTTCGGCCCGCTGCAACGGCTGCGAAGCCTTGACGACATGCTTGCCACCGAAGGTCGCACGCAGGGTATTCACGCGCAGCGCGGCGGTGCCCTTCAGGCCGGCGACCTTGGCGCCCATCTGCGGGCGAGCGCGGCCGGCGGCCGCGTCGAGAGCGCGCTGGCGCGCGGCCGGCTGGACGCGCTCGGCGCTGCCGTCGCGATACTTGACGATGAAGCGCGGCGAGACGGCGGCATCGTCGATCGAGGTCAGGTCGACGGTGCCGGCGAACACCGGCGCGCAGGCGCCTGCGATCAGCAGGCTGAGAACGGTACGGCGGAGAGTCATGGTGTGTTCCTACGAATGCGAAGAGAGGTCACGGCGCCCTCGACGGGCGCCGTGCATTTCCGTGGAGAGGCTTAGAGATCGATGCCGAAACCGACGCCGGCCGAGCTGTCGTCGTTGCTGAAAGCGCCGCCGATGCTCATCGAGGCGCGATCACCGATGGCCTTGGAGTAGCCCACCGACAGCGCGCTTTCGCCGTTCTGCCAGCCGGCACCCACGGCGACGCGGCCATGCGGGCTGCGCGAGTTGGCGGCGTTGATCGACATGTTCATCATGGCCGCGCTCATCGCGCCCATGCGATCAATGCGCTCGTCCTGCTTGCCGATGCGGTAGTCGAGATCGCTGAACTGATCCGACAGGCCCTGCAGGCGGCTGTCGGTGTAGCTGTTGGCTCGGGTCAGCGTCTGCGTCGCGGTGGTGTCGGTGTACGCATTCGCAGTGGCCAGCGTCTGCGCATCCCCCGCCTGAACCTGGGCGACATTGGCCGCGTCGGTCGCGGCAGTGCCGGCGGCGACGTTCGTGACGCGACGCTGGCTGCCGGCATTTCCGACCGACACGGTGTTGGCCTGGTCGGCGACCGAGCCCTGGCCCAGTGCCACCGAACCGGCGGCCGTGGCCGAAGCGCCCTGGCCGACCGCCGTTGCGGAAGCGGCGGTGACCGACGTGTCGGCACCCACCGCCACGGCATTGGTGGCGGCTGCGGCAATCGTGGCGTTGCTGCCGACCGCCGTGCTGCCATCGGCGGCCACCGTGGCGCCGGTGCCGATCGCGGTATCGCCCGCGTCGGTTGCGACACTGCCCTGACCGACCGCCAGCCCGTTGCCCGAACCCATCGGTGCCCCGCCACCCTCGCCTGCGTGGTACGCCTGCTCGATGACGTTGAAGCGATTTCCCAGGCCGGTCAGCGCTGCGTCCATTGCACCGAGCGCATCGCCGATGGTGTGGAAGCTGCCTCCCTGGATGGCGAACGTCGGCACGCTCCACAGCCCCGTCCCGCTGCGGGTGGCACCACCTCCGATCAGCGATGCGATCGACTCGAGCTGGCCGATGTTGGCTGCGTCACCGGCATTGATGCCATTGCCGACATTGGCGATGACCGTTCCGGCGCTGCCGCCAAGTGTCACGCGCTCCTTGCCTGCAGCGTCGTCGTACTTCACTGCAGCGGCATCAAGGTCGCCGACGGCTCCGCCGATACCGGCAATGGCGACATCAAGCTGGCCCTTGTTGACGGCATCCGTCGCTTCGGTACCGGCAGCGACGTTGGTGATCTGGCGCTCCGCTCCCAGCGCGCCCACCGAAACCGAGCCGTCGCGGTCGGCAATCGAACCGCTGCCGATGGCGACGCTGTTGTCGGCGACGGCTGCGGCCGATGCGCCGACGGCGACACTGTCGGCACCACCGGCAAAGCTGTTGTAGCCCGATGCCAGGCTGTTGGTGCCGACGGCAAATGCATTGGTGCCCACGGCCGTGGCGTAGTCGCCCGACGCCATGGCGTAGGCGCCCAGAGCGCTCGAGTACTGGTTTAACGCCTGGCTGCCATCGCCATACGCGGTGGCCGAATCAGCTGCGGCGATGCTGGCGTTGCCGCTGGCGATGGCGTTGATGCCTTCCGCGTCGGCACCGGTACCAAGCGCTATCGCGCCGTCGGCCATGGCCGCAGCCTGCCCGCCAATGGCCATGGCGTTGTTGATGTCGGCGGTACCACCGCTGCTGCCGACGTGCGCACCGTTGCCGAATGCGGTGTTGCCGGTGCCGAAGCCGCCCCAGGCCTCGGCATTCATGCCGATGGCAATGTCTTCCTTCCAGGTGGCGATGGCGAAGTTGCCGATGGCCAGGCTGTCCATGCCCCAGGCCACGCTCTGCTGGCCAACGGCGATTGCCCTTGCGTCGTGGGCCTGGCTCTGCTGGCCGATCGAAACGCTGGCATGGCCGCCGGCGTTGGCGACGAAGCCCAATGCCACCGAACCGTTGATCACGGTCGGGTCGGTCGAGCCGTACGCGCCGGTGGGCTGGTTCGGATTGGAGGTGTCACGGTCGCCGGTGCTGGAACCGCCACCGACGGCGACATCGTAGTTGGCCCAGGTGTAGGAACCGCCGCCGAACGACTGCGAGCCGATGCCGAGCGCGACCGCGCGGCCATACGGGCTGGTACCAGCGTCGGGCTTGGGGGCGTTGCCGAAGGCCGCGCCGATATCGAGGTAGCTGCCGATGGCGGTCGAACTGGGACCGATGGCATAGGAGTTCAGGCCGATCGCCGTGGACTTGTTGCCGTACGCCCAGGCGCTGTAGCCCAGCGCCGTGCCCGAACCACGCACCGCAACCGCAGTGCCGCCGACCACCGTCGAGTTCTGGTCCTTGATCACCGGATCGTACAGCTGCAGACCCGTCACCGGGTCGACGAGGAAGGTGCCTTTGACCGGGTCGACCTTGGGCAGGATCGTGTCGCCCATCGTCTGCGCACCGTTGCCGATCACGACGTTGTTGGTGCCCTGCGACGCGGCACTGGTGCCGATCACGGTGGAGTTGGTGGCCGGACCCGGGACGTTGACCACGAATGCCTGGCCGAAGCCGGTGACGACCGAGGAGACCTTGGCTTCGGCGCGTGCATTGGTGCCCATCACGATCGTGCCGTTGCCGTTGGCGCGGGCGCCGTTGCCGATGGCGATGGCGTTGGCGACGGGACCGGCGAGATCGGTGCGGGTCATCGTGGTGACGCCGGCGGTTGTCGTCGCCGAGACACCACTGATCACCATTTCGGTAGTGGCGCCGGTGCCCAGGGCGATGTTGTTGGCGCCGTTGGTGCGCGCCTGGTTGCCCATCGCGACGCTGTTGGCCTGGTTGCCGGCCGCCGGGGTCGGCGCAGTGGTCGTGGTGGTCACCGTGTTCGGCGTGCCCTGGACCGTGGTGGTGGTGGTCGTGCGCTGGGCCTGGGTCTGCGACTGGTTGCCGATGGCGATGCTGTTGTCGGTGTTGGCCACCGACTGCACGCCGATCGCGACCGTGCCCTTGCCCAGCGCCTGGGTGGCAGCGCCTACCGCGGTGGCGTTGTCGCCGTTGGCCCAGGTGATTTCGTTCGGGTCGACGAGGCCGTCGCCATCGAGGTCCACCCACGAACCCAGGGCGGTGGTGTTCTTGCCGCTGGCCTTGGACTCGTCGCCGATGGCGGTGGCGCGGTCGCCGATGGCCTTGGCACGCGGGCCGCAGGCAAGCGCGTCTGCGCCCGGGGCGGTGCTGTCGACCGGGATCGTGGCCCCCGTTGCGTCGACCAGCTGGCAATTGGCGCCGGCGAATGCCGGTGCGGACAGGGCGGACAACAGGGCGATGGTCAGTACGCGGCGCTGCAGTCGGCGCTGCTGGTTGCTGTGGATTGGCATGACGGCTCTCGAGTGGATTGGACGGGGTCGGCGCGGCGCCATTGCGCCCCCCTGCCGAAAATCCCCGTCCCCACCGTGGCAAGCCCCTGCCCGGCGAACATGAAAGTCGCCTTACAAACCACCCCCATCGCATAACAAAGCGATGACAAAGCCACAACAAGCCAATGAATTCATTGGCTTTCACGCCCTGGACCGGCCGCCAGGCCTCGCGGTCAACGCGCCTGCGCGGCGCGCTCGATCATCTTCGCGACGGCCGCGGCGTGGGAGACCATCACCACGTGCGATGCCCCGGCAACGACCTCGGTCTGCTTCGAGCCGGCGCGCTTGGCCATGAATCCCAGGGCCTGCGGCGGAATGTTCTTGTCCTTGTCGCCGTAGATGAACCACGACGGGACGCTGCTCCAGGCGGGCGGGCCAGCCTTCTCGTTGAGCGCGGCCTCGGTGATCGGACGCTGCGTCGCCGCCATCAGTGCCGCCTCGGCCGCCGGCACGTCAGCGGCGAACTGCGCGTGGAATTTGTCCTGCTGGATGTAGAGATCGGCGCCACCGCCGGTCAGCTTCACCGGCGGGGCCAGCGTCGGACCCAGCGTGCTGCCGGGGAACTTGCCGGACAGCCCGGCCGCCGTCTCCCCCGCTTCCGGAGCGAACGCGGCGACGAACACCAGTGCCTGAACATTGCCGTGGCCCCGCGCGGCCGCGGAGATGACGCTGCCGCCGTAGGAGTGCCCCACCAGGACCACTGGCGTGGTCACGCTTGCCACGACGTCGGACACGTACTGGCCATCGCTGGCGACACCGCGCAGCGGATTGGCCACGGCCACCACCGGATAGCCATCCTTCTTCAGTATCTCGATGACGCGGTTCCAGCTCGATGCATCGGCAAAGGCGCCGTGCACGAGGATGACGGTGGGTTTCGTCGCCTGCGCCGCGGCACTACCGGCTACAAGGCTGCCGGCGGCCAAGGCCAGCGCGACCAACAAGGTCTTCATTGCGGAACTCCCGAGGCTGAACTACAGGTGGGGGAAAGCACGTGGGAAAAAGCACGGCTTGATTCGAGCACGCCGTCGCGACGCCCGGAACCTGCGCGGATGGCAACGCCATGGTTCCCGGGACGCACGGTCTGCCAATGCGTCATCGCTTCGCGGCGGCTATCCGTTCGGCAATGGCATCGCGCAGCGCCTCGACCGGCCCGTCGAAGCGCACCGAGTCGAGGAAGAACGATGGCGTGCCGTTGACGCCGCTGCGCACGCCGCCGTTGAAGTCGTTGCGGATCTTCTCGCCGAAGGCATCGGCCTGGATGGCGTCGCGAAGCTCGACCGGATCCAGCCCGAGCCGACTGACCACTTCCACGTACAACGGCGCGCCAAGATCCTCCTGGTTCTCGTACAGCATGTCGTGCGCTTCCCAGAAGCGGCCCTTGCTCGCGGCGAATTCCGCGGTGGCGGCCGCGCTGGCGGCATTGGGATGTATCTGGGTGATCGGGAAGTTGCGGAACACGAAACGCAGGTCCTGCGCGAATTCCGCCTGCAGCGCCTTCACTTGCGGATACGCATCGCCGCAATAGGGACACTGGTAATCCCCGTACTCGACCAGCGTCACCGCAGCATCTTCGTTGCCTTGGATGTGATCGTCCGGGCCTACCGGAATCTTGAGGTTTGCCATGACGTGCCTACCCTGCCTTGCCGGATGATTGCGCCTGGAGCTTGTCCAGCGCATCGAGGATGCCGTCGGCACCCGGATTGACCGCGGTAGGCGAGAGGTAACTCCAGGCGATCACGCCGTCCTTGTCCACCACGAACAACGCCCGCCGCGTCATGCCGTGCTGCGCATCGTAGGCACCGTAGCGTCGCGCCACTTCCCCTTTCGGCTCGAAGTCCGCCAGCAGGTTGAAGCGGAGATGGCGGTCCTGGGCGAAGGCCTGATGGCACCAGACGCTGTCGACGGAAATTCCCAGCAACGTCGCGCCCGCTTCCTTGAACGCTGGCAGCACTTCGTTGTACAGCGCCATCTGATCGCCGCAGACCGGGCTCCAGTCCGCTGGATAGAACGCGAGGATCACCGGACGCCCGCGCAGTTCGCTCAACGACAATGTCTGGTCGGGCGTGGCATTGAGGGTGAAGTCCGGCGCCATCGTGCCGGCAGGCAAGATGGTTTCAGGCGTCGGATTCGGACGGGACTCGGCAGCTGACATGGCAACGTCCTGCATATCGGCGTATCGCGGCATTGCTGCCGAATATGCCCCGGCCGTTGTTAAAGGCTTGCGTAGGCCGGGTGCGCCAGGTAGTCCCAATACTCCTGCTTCGCTGATGCGAGGACAAACCCGTCGCGATCGAGTTCGATGCCAGTGATGGACACGATTCGATAGTCAAGGGATGCGAAGAAATCGAAGATGTCCGCGCTCGTATGATCGTAGTTGATCAACGATGCGTCGCCGCATTCGAAGCTGACGATAGGCCGGTAGCGCGTGATCACTTCGCGTCCGCCGCGCAGCACCCCAAGCTCACCACCCTCGCAGTCGATCTTGATGAAACGCAGGTCGCCCAGTTCGTCGGTGAACTCATCGAGCCTGCGAACGGCGACCGTCAGTCGCTCCGTGGTCACGACCTGGTCGTAGGTACGTTCGCGAAGCCCGGAGTAACCGGGGGATTCGACCACCATGACGAACTCGGCCTGGCCAGTGCTGTCGGCCAGGGCGCATTGATGCAGCTCGACCCTGGCCGAGCGCGAGTCGTTGTTGATCCTCTCACGCAGATGCGCCGCCAATGCGGGAAGGGGCTCAAAGGCCAGCACCCGGCCGGAGGGGCCGCAGCACTCCATAAGCGGAATCGTATGGCGCCCGGCATGCGCGCCAACGTCGACGCAGACATCGCCTGGCTGCAGGAAGCGCCGATAGGTTGCTTCCAGCATTCCCTCAAAATCGCTCATCGCCGTCTCCTCAATTCTGATCAGTGTCCTGGCCAGTTCCATTCGGGATGCAGCTTCAGGTGTGCGCTGGCGAGCCGGCACACATCGCACGCCTTCAACGGCGCGCGCAAACACGGAAGAAATATTTGCGCGTCCACGCCCAACACTTGTGCTGACGCGGTTGCCGCCGTGAACGCCCCTGGAGCTGCCGCAGCGTAACCCACTCGAACTGGCTTGGCATCAGAGCCAAAGATCGCCCAAAACAATTAGGGCCGCCTCTCGGCAGCCCTAAGTGCTTGTTCTAATTGGCGTCCCCACGGGGATTCGAACCCCGGTCGCTACCGTGAAAGGGTAATGTCCTAGGCCTCTAGACGATGGGGACAAAACTTGGTTGTAAAACTCTTTGGCACACATCCCATCGAAGAGGTCGAAGAGATGGTGGAGCCAGGCGGGATCGAACCGCCGACCTCCTGCATGCCATGCAGGCGCTCTCCCAGCTGAGCTATGGCCCCACGTGTGCTGGAAAGACGAAAATTCTAGCGGGCGTTCAGCGATGTCGTCAAGCGTTCGCTGCCAGATTTTTTTCGTCGTGTCCGCCAGCGGCTGTGCCGGCGTCAACGGGGCGCAATGTTGCCACACCATGTCCCCGCTCCGCTAGATACTCGAGCCACTTTCCGAGAAACGTGTTCATCTGCGTGCGGTGGTCGAGCACTTCGGCGGGCGGCGGGTACATGCCGATCGCGTCCTGCCAGCGCCGCCCGACGTAGCAATGGGTGACCTCGAGCTGGCGGGCGTCGTGGTAAAGGCGCAGGAATGCCGAGGGATCGGGCTCGCCGGTGACCGGATCGCGCATCGCGTAGGTCATGCGCAGTTCGGTGGTGTAGCGGTGCTGCTCGATCACGTCCAGCTGCAGGTCCAGATAGTCGCCGGCACTGGATCGGTAGGTTCCGACCGGCAATCCCGCCAGCGGAAACATCCGCATGAACCGGTGGTGGTTTTCCGCGTAAAGACCCATCAGCCAGCCGAAGCGGCTGAGGCGGGGAATGCGTGCGCTGCGTGTGGCCAGGGACGTCATCATGCACTCGATCCTACACGCCACGACGCCTGTGCGGCAGCGTTGACGCCCTGCCCCGGTAGGCCTACGGTAAGCATTCCTCGCGTTGCTTTTTCGAAGCCGTTTGCGAAGGTATTCCCGGGCCGCTTTGCAGGCCTTCCCACCGGGGTTTGCGCGCCGCAACGGCGCTTCAGAACATCTCGCGGTGGATTCCCAGCGTCGTCAGCACCTTGCTCGAGATCTCCTCGATCGAGGTATGGGTCGTGCTCAGCGTCGGGATCCTCTCTGCGCGGAACATCATTTCTGCCGCGGAAACCTCGCGTTTGCACGTTTCCAGCTGCGAATAACGCGAGTTCGGGCGGCGCTCCTGGCGGATCTGCTGCAGGCGCACCGGGTCGATCGTCAGCCCGAACAGCTTGTTGCGGTACGGCCGCAGGCGCGGCGGCAGGCGGTCGTGCTCCAGGTCTTCTTCGGTCAACGGGTAATTGGCGGCACGGATGCCGTAGTGCAGCGCCAGGTACACGCAGGTCGGCGTCTTTCCCGCCCGCGACACCGCCACGAGGATCAGGTCGGCATCGGCGTAGTCGACCGCCTGGCCGTCGTCATGGGTCAGGGCGAAGTTCATCGCGTTGATGCGGCGGTGATAGGTGTCGAAATCGAACATGCCGTGGGCGCGGCCGACGTAGCGCTGGCGGGTCTGCTCGAGCTCGCGCTCCAGCGGCTCGATGAAGGGCGCGAACACGTCCAGCATCAGCGCACCGCTCTCCGCCAGCGCCAGGCTGACGTCGGCATCCATGCAGGAGTTGATCACCACCGGCCGGACGCCGTGGGTCTCGGCCGCGCCGCGGATCTTCTCCGCCACTTCCCGGGCTCGCTCGATGCTGTCGACGAAGGGGATGCGGTCGGTCACGAACCGGGTTTCGGTGAACTGGGTGAGGAGGCTGTGGCCGATGGTTTCGGCGGTGATGCCCGTTCCGTCTGATACGTAGAACACCGGTCGCACGCCTGCCATGGTCCCACTCCGTCTGAATTGGCCGTTCACAATACGAAAAACCCCGTCGAATCAAGCTTGTATGCATCCGACGCAGAGGCGATCATATCCGGATCACTGCGCAGGCATGTGCGCCGCCCCCTGCGCAGGCATGCGCCCCACCCCCTGGAGACCGCCCGCTTGAACGAGAACATCCTCTGGCTGCACGCGCTGCGCCTTACCGATCTGGCACGTGTCGGCGGCAAGAATTCCTCGCTCGGCGAGATGATCGGCAACCTTGCGGGGCTCGGTGTTTCCGTCCCTGGCGGCTACGCGACCACGGCCGAAGCCTTCAAGGACTTCATCGCGCACAACAACCTCCACCAGCGCATCTTCGACAAGCTCGCCACGCTCGACGTCGAGGACGTGCCGGCGCTGACCGCGGCCGGTGGCGAGATCCGCAAGTGGGTGATCGATGCACCGCTGCAGCCGCAGCTCGAGGCCGACATCCGCACCGCCTACAAGCAGCTGTGCGACGAGAACGGCGGCGGCGAAGTCGCCGTTGCGGTCCGCTCCTCGGCGACCGCCGAAGACCTGCCCGACGCCTCGTTCGCCGGCCAGCAGGAGACCTTCCTCAACGTCACCGGTGCCGACGACGTCGTGCACAAGGTCAAGGAAGTTTTCGCCAGCCTCTACAACGACCGCGCCATCGCCTACCGCGTGCACCACGGCTTCAAGCATGAGGACGTGTTCCTCTCGGCCGGCGTGCAGCTGATGGTGCGCTCCAACGTCGGTTCCTCCGGCGTGCTGTTCACGCTCGACACCGAGTCGGGTTTCCGTGACGTGGTGTTCATCACCTCCAGCTACGGCCTGGGCGAGATGGTCGTGCAGGGCGCGGTCAACCCGGACGAGTTCTACGTCTACAAGCCGACCCTGCTGCAGGGCAAGAAGGCGATCCTGCGCCGCGGCATCGGTGCCAAGCAGCAGCGCATGGTCTATTCCGACACCCCCGGTGAGCGCGTGCGCATCGAGGAGACCCCGGCCGACCTGCGCAACACCTTCTCGATCAGCGACGAGGACGTGCAGGAACTGGCCAAGCAGTCGCTCGTCATCGAGAAGCACTACGGCCGCCCGATGGACATCGAGTGGGCGAAGGACGGCGTCAGCGGCAAGCTGTTCATCGTCCAGGCCCGCCCGGAGACCGTGAAGTCGCGTGGCAAGGCCACCCAGATCGAGCGCTACCAGCTCACCAGGCGCGGCGAAGTGGTCTGCGAAGGCCGCGCGATCGGCCAGAAGGTCGGCACCGGCGTGGCCCGCGTGGTCCGCTCACTGGCCGACATGGCCCGCGTGCAGCCCGGCGACGTGCTGGTGGCCGACATGACCGACCCCGATTGGGAGCCGGTGATGAAGCGCTCGGCGGCGATCGTCACCAACCGTGGCGGCCGTACCTGCCACGCCGCGATCATCGCCCGCGAGCTCGGTGTTCCGGCCGTCGTCGGCACCGGCAACGCGCTGGACACGATCAAGGACGGCCAGGAAGTCACGATCAGCTGCGCCGAAGGCGACACCGGCTTCATCTACGACGGCGCCCTGCCCTTCGAGCGCCACACCGCCGACCTGGACAAGATGCCCGAGGCGCCGCTCAAGGTGATGATGAACGTCGCCAACCCCGAGCGCGCGTTCGACTTCGCCATGCTGCCCAACGCCGGCGTCGGCCTGGCGCGCCTGGAAATGATCATCGCCAGCCATATCGGCATCCATCCCAAGGCCCTGCTCGAATACAGCCAGCAGGACGCCGCGACGAAGAAGCAGATCGACGCCAAGATCGCCGGCTACGGCGGCGACCCGGTCGCGTTCTACGTCGACCGCCTGGCCGAAGGCATCGCCACGATCACGGCCGCGTTCGCGCCGAACCCGGTGATCGTGCGCCTGTCGGACTTCAAGTCCAACGAGTACGCCAACCTCATCGGCGGCAGCCGCTACGAGCCGCACGAAGAGAACCCGATGATCGGCTTCCGCGGCGCCAGCCGTTACGTCGACCCGAGCTTCACCGACGCCTTCGCACTGGAGTGCCAGGCGGTGCTGAAGGTGCGCGAGGAAATGGGCCTGACCAACTGCTGGGTCATGATCCCGTTCGTGCGCACGCTCGACGAAGGCCGCAAGGTGGTCGACGTGCTCAAGGCCAACGGCCTCGAACAAGGCAAGGACGGTCTCAAGATCATCATGATGTGCGAGGTTCCGTCGAACGCACTGCTCGCGGACGAGTTTCTCGAGATCTTCGACGGCTTCTCGATCGGTTCCAACGACCTCACCCAGCTCACCCTGGGCCTGGACCGCGACTCGGGCATCGTCGCCAAACTGTTTGACGAGCGCGACCCGGCAGTCAAGAAGCTGCTGGCGATGGCCATCTCGACCGCGCGCGCCAAAGGCAAGTACGTCGGCATCTGCGGCCAGGGCCCGAGCGATCACCCGGATCTTGCCGAGTGGCTGATGGACCAGGGCATCGAGTCCGTCTCGCTGAACCCCGACACCGTCGTCGACACCTGGCTGCGTCTGGCGAAGGCCAAGGCCAAGTCGAAGGCCGCTTGAAGTCCACGGCGAAATGACGAACTGCTAACGCCCGTGAAGTCAGAATCGTCTTAAACCTGACGCCCCGCTCATGCGGGGCGTCGCATTTTGAAGGAGGCGAACCTTGACGCTCGAACAACTGGCCAACCAACTGCAACGCGCCGACGACTGGACCGATGTCGCCGTCGAATGGGGCGTGCGCCTGGGCGCCGCGCTGCTGGCGCTCTACATCGGCATCCAGGTCTCGAAGTGGCTCGCTCGTGCCGTCTCGCGCGCACTGACGCGCGCCCACGTCGAGCCCACGGCGCAGCAGTTCCTGAGCCGCGTCACGTACGTGCTGATCCTGATGGTGTTCGTGCTGGCGATCCTGCAGATCTGCCTGAAGGTCGAGCCGACGTCGCTGTTCGCCCTGCTCGGCGCGGCCGGCCTGGCGATCGGCCTGGCCATGAAGGACTCGCTGTCCAACGTCGCCTCGGGCGTGATGCTGGTGACCCTCAAGCCGTTCCGCGTCGGCGACATCGTCGACATCGGCGGCAAGAGCGGCCGGGTCGAATCGGTCAGCATCTTCCAGACCAAGCTGCGCGGCGCCGACAACCAGACGATCGTGCTGCCCAACAGCCTGATCACGACCGCGCCGATCATCAACCTCACGCCGGACACGGTCCGCCGGATCGAACTGATCATCGGCATCGGTTACAACGACAGCATCGAGGCGGCACGCGCGGCGGTGCTGGCGATCATGCATGCCGACAAGCGGATCCACGCCGAGCCCGCGCCGGACGTGGTGGTCTACGAGCTGGCCGACAGCGCGGTGAAGCTGGGCATCCGCTGCCATGTCAGCAATACCGACCACTTCAGCACCAAGTGCGATCTCAACGAGCGCATCAAGGCCGCCTTCGACCGCGACGGCATCAGCATTCCCTACCCGCAGCGCGACGTCCGCATGTACCACCACGTGGCAGCGGACCAGGGCGTGAAAGTGGTAGTGACCAAACCCGACTGACACCCCGTAGCCCGGGTAAGCGAAGCGCACCCGGGTTGATGCATGTCCGACTACGCAGGGCCCCGGGTGCGCTTCGCTTACCCGGGCTACGGCGCTACAGGCCGCCCAGCTTGCCCATCGACATGCGGTAGTGGCGCAGCTCGGCAATGGAGTCATGCACGTCGCTGAGCGCCGTATGCCTTGCATCCTTGGCGACGCCGGCCAGCACCTCGGGCGCCCAGCGCCGGGCCAGTTCCTTGACCGTGCTGACGTCGAGGTTGCGGTAATGGAAATAGCGTTCCAGCCGCGGCATCAGGCGATGCAGGAAGCGGCGGTCCTGGCAGATCGAGTTGCCGCACATCGGCGAACGGCCGGCCGGCACCCAGTGCGCGAGGAACGCCAGCGTGCTCGCTTCGGCCTCGGCCAGGGTCACCTTGCTCTCGACGACGCGCTTCCACAGCCCGGACTTGCCGTGCTGGTTGCGGTTCCATTCGTCCATGGCTTCCAGGCGCGACACCGGATGCACGATGGCCAGCTCCGGCCCTTCGGCCAGGATGTTGAGCTGCTTGTCGGTCACCAACGTGGCGATCTCGAGGATCGAATCGTTGTCGGTATCCAGGCCGGTCATTTCCAGATCGATCCAGATCAGATGCTCGTCGTTGGTCGCTGCCATGGGCTCGCACTGAAGGGATGTCGGTAGCATCATACAGCCAGCCCGCACCCGCGCCCCCGCAACGCAGTCACGGAATCCGCATGCCCTCACCCGTCGCGATCGACCCGTCGCACTACGCCGTCGTCTCGGCGATGATCACGCCGGCGTTCTTCCTGACCGCCGCCAGCTCGCTGCTGATCTCATCGAACAACCGCCTGGCGCGTGTGGTCGATCGCATGCGCAGCGAGATCGAGGTGTTGAGCGCCACCGAACAGGGGCCGGCCCGGGTCGCGCTGGAAGCACGCATCGCCACCCACCGCCGCCGCTCCTACCTGGTGCTGGCGTCGGTGCGGATGCTGTACGCGTCGATCAGCGCCTTTGTCGGCACCAGCCTGGGCATCGCCGTGGATGCGTTCCTGGGTTATCGGCTCGACCTGCTGCCGACCGGCCTGGCCATGATCGGCGTGCTGCTGATGTTCGCCGCGTCGCTGTGCCTGGGGCGCGAGGCCAAGCTCGGCCTGCACATGCTCGACCTGGAGCTCAACGAGCAACTGGCCAAGGACAGGATCGACCTGCGCAACGATTGACTGACCTCCCCTTCTCCCGCTCGCGGGAGAAGGTGCCCGAAGGGCGGATGAGGGCGCTCAGACTTTTCCGCGTTTGCGGCGGAAATAGGCGGTCAACCGCGCACCGGCCTCTTCACCCAGCACGCCGCCGTGCACCTGCACGCGATGGTTGTGGCGCGGATCGGCGAGCAGGTCGAACACACTGCCCGCGGCCCCGGTCTTGGGGTCGGTCGCGCCGTACACCACCCGCGCCACCCGTGCGTGCACCATCGCCATCGCGCACATCGCGCACGGCTCCAGGGTCACGTACAACGTCGCGCCAAGCAGGCGGTGGTTGCCGAGCCTGCGCCCGGCCTGGCGCATCGCCACGATCTCGGCGTGCGCGGTCGGGTCCTGCTCGGTGATGTTGCGGTTCCAGCCTTCGCCGAGGACTTCGCCGTCGGCAGATACCAGCACGGCACCGACCGGAATCTCGTCGTCCTCATGCTCGGCGCGATCGGCCAGCGCCAGCGCATGCCGCATCCAGCGCTCGTCTGCCGCAACGAGCGTGTCAGCGTCCGCAGGCGGCTGGAACGAGGACATCACTCCCACTCGATGGTCGCGGGCGGCTTGCCACTGATGTCATAAACCACGCGAGAAACACCGCGCAACTCATTGATAATTCGGTTGGAAACCTTGCCGAGGAAGTCGTACGGCAGGTGTGCCCAATGCGCCGTCATGAAGTCGATGGTCTCGACCGCGCGCAGCGCGATCACCCATTCGTAGGCGCGGGCATCGCCGACCACGCCGACTGACTTGACCGGCAGGAACACGGCGAACGCCTGGCTGGTGCGGTCGTACAGATCGGCCTTGCGAAGTTCTTCGATGAAGATGTGGTCGGCCTTGGCCAGCAGCTCGGCGTACTCGCGCTTGACCTCGCCGAGGATGCGCACGCCCAGGCCCGGGCCCGGGAACGGATGGCGGTACACCATCGCGCGCGGCAGGCCGAGCTCGACGCCCAGGCGCCGCACTTCGTCCTTGAACAGCTCGCGCAGCGGCTCGACCAGGCCGAGCTTCATGTCTTCCGGCAGGCCACCCACGTTGTGGTGGCTCTTGATCACGTGCGCCTTGCCGGTCTTGCTGCCGGCCGACTCGATCACGTCCGGGTAGATCGTGCCCTGTGCCAGCCACTTGGCGTTGGCGAGCTTTGACGACTCCTCGTCGAAGATCTCGACGAACAGGTTGCCGATGATCTTGCGCTTGGCTTCCGGGTCGCTGACGCCTTCGAGCGCCTTGAAATAGCGGTCGGCGGCATTCACGCGCACGACCTTCACGCCCATATGCTCGGCGAACATCGCCATCACCTGGTCGCCCTCGTTCCAGCGCAGCAGGCCGGTGTCGACGAACACGCAGGTCAGCTGTTCGCCGATTGCCTTGTGCAGCAGCGCCGCGACGACCGAGGAATCGACACCGCCGGACAGGCCGAGGATGACCTCGTCGGAGCCGACCTTCTCGCGCACGCGGGCGATCTGGTCGTCGATGATGTGCGCGGCGGTCCACAGCGTCTTGCAGCCGCAGATCTCGGTGACGAAGCGGCGCAGCAGGGTCGTGCCCTGCTTGGTGTGGGTCACTTCCGGGTGGAACTGCACGCCGTACCAGCGCTTGGATTCCAGCGCCATGGCCGCGACCGGGATGCGGTCGGTGACGGCGGTGACGGTCCAGCCCGGCGGCGCCTTGGCGACGTGGTCGCCGTGGCTCATCCACACGTCGATGCGCGGTTCGCCGTCGTGGTCGGACAGGCCGCCCAGCAGTGCGTCACGCGCGACCAGCTCGACTTCGGCATGGCCGAACTCGCGGGCGTCGGCGGCCTCGGTGGCGCCGCCCAGCTGCGCGGCCAGGGTCTGCATGCCGTAGCAGATGCCCAGGATCGGCAGGCCCGAATCGAACACTTCCTGCGGCGCGGCGGGCGCGCCGTGCTCGGTCGTCGACTCCGGACCACCCGACAGGATGATGCCCTTGGCGCCGTACTTCGCGATCTCGGCCGGGTCGTGGTCCCACGCCCAGATCTCGCAGTAGACGCCGATCTCGCGGATGCGGCGGGCAATCAGCTGCGTGTACTGCGCGCCGAAGTCGAGGATCAGGATCTTGTCGCTGTGGATGTCGGTCATGGAATCACGAGTTGGTTCTGGTGCCCGTCATTCCCGCGCAGGCGGGAATCCATGGACACTCGGGAATGACAATCACACATCAACCGGCGCGGTAGTTCGGCGGTTCCTTGGTGATCTGCACGTCGTGCACGTGGCTCTCGCGCGCACCGGCATTGGTGATGCGCACGAAGCTGGGCTTCTTGCGCATGTCCTCGATGGTCGCGCAGCCGACATAGCCCATCGTCGCGCGCAGGCCGCCGGCGAGCTGATGGACGACATTGCGCAGCGGGCCGCGGTAGGGCACGCGACCCTCGATGCCTTCCGGCACGAGCTTGTCGGCGTCCGACGCGTCCTGGAAGTAGCGGTCCTTGGAGCCCTGCTCCATCGCGCCGAGGCTGCCCATGCCGCGGTAGCTCTTGTAGCTGCGGCCCTGGAACAGTTCGACTTCGCCCGGCGCTTCCTCGGTGCCGGCGAACAGGCCGCCGACCATCACCGTGGAGGCACCGGCAACCAGCGCCTTGCCGATGTCGCCCGAGTAGCGGATGCCGCCGTCGGCAATCAGCGGGATGCGGTCCTGCAGCGCCTCGGCCACCATCGCCACGGCGGTGATCTGCGGCACGCCGACGCCCGCGACAATGCGCGTGGTGCAGATCGAGCCCGGGCCGACGCCGACCTTGACCGCGTCCGCGCCGTTGTCCATCAGCGCCAGTGCGGCATCGCCGGTGACGATGTTGCCGCCGATGACCTGCAACTGCGGGAAGGTCTTCTTCACCCACTTCACGCGATCGAGCACGCCCTGCGAATGGCCGTGCGCGGTGTCGACCACCACCACGTCCACGCCGGCTGCAGCCAGCGCTTCGATGCGCGCCTCGGTGTCGCCACCGACGCCAACGGCGGCGCCGACCAGCAGGCGTTCGCTGCTGTCGTAGGCGGCGTTGGGGTTGTCGGATTTCTTCTGGATGTCCTTGACGGTGATCAGGCCGCGCAGCTCGAAGCCGTCGTTGACCACCAGCACCTTCTCGATGCGGTGCTTGTGCAGCAGGCTCAGGACTTCCTCGTCGGTGGCGCCTTCGCGCACCGTGATGAGGCGGTCCTTCTTGGTCATGATGTGGCGGACCGGATCGTCGAGCTTCTTCTCGAAGCGCATGTCGCGGCTGGTGACGATGCCAAGCAGATGGCCGCCTTCCACCACCGGCACGCCGGAGATGTTGCGCGCGCGGGTGAGCTTGAGCACTTCGGCGATCGTGGTGTCGGGGCCGACGGTGAACGGCTCCTTGATCACGCCAGCCTCGAACTTCTTGACCGAGGCGATCTGCGCCGCCTGCGCCTGCACGCTCATGTTCTTGTGGATGATGCTGATGCCACCCAGCTGTGCCATGGCGACCGCGAGACGGGCTTCGCTGACCGTGTCCATTGCCGCCGACAGGATCGGCAGACGGATGTTGAGGTCGCGGGTGAGGCGGGTCGTGAGCGAGACGTCCTTGGGCAGGACGACCGAGTGGGCCGGGACGAGCGAGACGTCGTCGTAGGTCAGTGCTTCAGCCTGGATGCGCAGCATGGGCAAGGGCCAGAAAGGATGAAGCAAGCAATTGTAACCCGGAAGGCCGCCCTGATGCGCATGTCACCGCTGGAACGCTGTGGACAGCCCGGGTCACCATGCTCAGGACACCGGCGACCAGCCCCGTCCCGAATCGGCCGCCTCCGCGGCCTCCAGCGTGTTCTGCATCAGCGTGGCCACGGTCATCGGGCCGACGCCGCCGGGGACCGGGGTGATCCAGCTGGCGCGTTCAGCCGCGGCGGCGAAACCGACGTCGCCGACCAGGCGGCCGTCGTCGAGGCGGTTGATGCCGACGTCGATCACCACCGCGCCCGGCTTCACCCATTCGCCCGGAATCAGGCCCGGGCGACCGACCGCGACAACCAGGATGTCGGCGTTGCGGATCGAAGCCTCCAGGACCTCCGGCGGGGTGAACTTGTGGCAACTGGTGACCGTGCAGCCGGCAATCAGCAGCTCCAGCGCCATCGGCCGGCCGACATGGTTGGACACGCCCACGATCGTCGCGCTCTGCCCGCGCACGGCCCGGTCGGTGTAGGCCAGCAGCGTGGTGATGCCGCGCGGCGTGCACGGGCGCAGGCCGAACTGGCGCAGGGCCAGGTGGCCGACGTTCTCGGGGTGGAAGCCATCGACGTCCTTGCGCGGGTCGATGCGGTGGATCAGGCCGGTGGCATCGCGGCGATCGGGCAGCGGCAGCTGGACCAGGATGCCGTGGACCTCGGGGTCGGCGTTGAGGCGGTCGATCAGGGCCAGCAGCTCGTCGTTGCCGGTGTCGGCCGGCAGGTCATAGTCGATGGCGCGGATGCCCACTTTTTCCGCGGCGCGACGTTTGTTGCGGACATAGACACTGGACGCCGGATCGTTGCCGACCAGCACCACCGCCAGGCCGGGGCGCGACTTGCCGGCCGCGACCCGCGCGTCGACCCGGGCCTTGAGGTTGTCGAGCAGGTCGTCGGCAATGCGCTTGCCGTCGAGGATGCGTGCGCTGGGCGTGGAGGCGGTCATGCGGTCGCTGCGTTACAGTCGAGGCCGCGCATTATCGCTTATTCGGCGACGTGTTCGCCGAAGGGAGGCCCCATGACCGACACCGACTTCGAAACCACCCAGATCGAGGCAGCCGCCTTCCGCCGCCTGCTCCAGCACCTCATGGTCGAGCGCACCGACGTGCAGAACATCGACCTGATGATCAACGCCGGCTTCTGCCGCAACTGCCTGTCCGACTGGTACCGCGAAGCCGCCGAGCACCGCGGCATCACCATGACCAAGGACGAGGCCCGCGAGGCGATCTACGGCATGCCCTTTGCGCAGTGGAAGGCCGAGCACCAGAAAGACGCCACCCCCGAACAGCTGGCCGCCTTCGAAGCGGCGCAACGCAACCACAAGGGTTGAGCATGCGCAAACAACTGCTCGGCTGGGCCGCCCTGCCCCTGATTGGCTACGCCGGCATCTGCGCGTGGCTGTTCGCCAAGCAACGAGAACTGATCTACCTGCCGCAGGAAACGCGCATCGATGCGACGCAGACCAATTTCGCCATCGAACGAGACGGCGTGCGCCTGCGCGGCTGGGTCGTCAATCCCGATCGCCACGAGCCAGTGATCTACTTCGGCGGCAACGCCGAGCGCGTCGAAAACCGGCGCGAGCAGCTCGGTCGCGTGCTGCCGGGCCGCAGCGTCTACCTCATCGCGTATCGCGGCTATGGCGCCAACGATGGCGCGCCCAGCGAATCGGCACTGTTTGCCGATGCACTGGCGGTGTTCGACGAAGTGCAGGCGCGCCATCCCGGTGAAGCGGTTTCGGTGATCGGCTCCAGCCTGGGCAGCGGCGTGGCCAGCTACGTCGCCTCGCAGCGGCCGGTGGCACGGCTGGTGCTGGTCGCGCCGTTCGACAGCCTGGCAGCAGTCGCGCAATCGCATTACCGGATCTTCCCGGTGCGCTGGATCGTCAAGGACCGCTTCGATTCAGCCAGCTACCTGCACGGCTACCAGGGCGCGGTGATGGTGATTCGCGCCGGGCGTGACCAGGTCATTCCGGCCGCCAGCACCAATCGCCTGATCGCAACCTTGGGGCGACCGCCGCAGGTGGTCGACCTGCCCGAGGCCAACCACAACACGATCGGCAGCGATCCGGGCTTCGAGCAGGCGCTGCATCAGTTCATGCTGTAGCGCTGCGAGCGTGACTACGCCGCGCAGAACTGCACGTAGTCGATATAGCCGGGAAATTCACGCCCGGCCGCGCATACCGGGCACTCGGGATCGGCCGACAGCCGCGTCTCGCGGAACTTCATCGCCAGCGCATCGAAATTGAGCAGGCGCCCGGCCAGCGGATCGCCGATGCCCAGGATCAGCTTGACCGCCTCGGTCGCCTGCAGCATGCCGATCACGCCGGGCAGCACGCCCAGCACGCCGGCCTCGGAGCAGTTGGGTGCGGCTTCGGGCGGCGGCGGCTCGGGGAACAGGCAGCGATAGCAAGGCGCCTGGCCACGATGGCGCCCGGCATCGAACACGCTGACCTGGCCCTCGAAGCGATGCACCGCGCCGTACACCAGCGGCTTGCCCAGCTTCACGCAGGCATCGTTGAGAAGGTAGCGCACCGGGAAGTTGTCGGCGCCGTCGATGACGACGTCGGCAGCGGCGATCAGCCGCTCGACATTGCTTGCCGTGATGCGTTCCGGGAAGGCCTCGATACTGACCGTCGGATTGAGCGCCGACAGCGCGATTCGGGCCGACTCAACCTTGGCCACGCCGATGCGGTCTTCGGTATGCAGGATCTGCCGCTGCAGGTTGCTGCGATCGACCACGTCGTCGTCGGCCAGCACCAGCGTGCCGACGCCGGCCGCGGCCAGGTAGTAGGCCGCGGGCGATCCCAGCCCGCCCGCACCGACCATGGCGACACGCGCGGCCTGCAGTCGACGCTGCCCTGCCTCGCCCACTTCCGGCAGGCGCAGGTGCCGGGAATAGCGGTCGTAAAAGTCGACATCAACCTCCGGACGCGTCAGCGGCAGGCCTTCGGCGATCCAGCGGGTGGTGCCGCCTTCGACCGATGCAACGCGTGCATAGCCCGCGTCGTGCAGCACTTGCGCGGCCTGCAGCGAGCGACGGCCGGATTGGCAGATCAGCATCACTTCCGCGTCGAGATCGGGAAGCTCGACCCGCGGCTGCGCCTCCAGTTCGGCCTTGGCGATCCCGCGGGCACCTTCGGCGAAGCCCGTGGCGCGCTCGTGCGATTCGCGCACGTCGATCAGCACCGCGCCGGACCGCTGGCGGCGCAATGCCTCGGCCGGGGAAATTTCTTCGATCTTCATGCGGTGATTATCGCTCCACTACGCATACCGCAGCACCTCGACCACTTCGCCTGCGGCCAGCCTCTGCGGGCCGTCGGGAATGACGATCAGCGCATTGGAGTCGGCGACCGCGCGCAGCCGGTGCGAACCGGTCGCCGGGTTCGGGTCGGCACGCAGCACGCCATGGTCATCGCAGAACACCCGGGCGCGGATGAACTCACGACGCGCGTGTTCCTTGTCGACAGGAGCAACCAGCTGCGCCCGCTCTGCCAGGCGCGCTTCGCTGCGGCCCTGCAGTCCATCGACCAGGGCACGGCCGAACGACAGGTACGTAGCGAACACCGACACCGGATTTCCCGGCAGGCCGAGCACGCGCGCCTGGTCGAGGCTGCCGAACAACAGCGGCATGCCCGGTTTCATCTTCACTTTCCAGAAGTGGGTCTGGCCGAACTGCGCCAGCACCGCCGGGATGTGGTCCTTCTCGCCGGCCGAGACGGCGCCGCAGGTAATCACGATGTCGAAGGCACAGGCGGCATCGCGCAGGGCGATCTCGACGCGCTTCGGGTCGTCGGGCAAGCGCGGCCAGGCCGTCGGTTCCAGGCCGTCCGCACGCAGCAACCCCATCAGCAGTTCACGGTTGCTGTCGTAGATCTCGCCCGGCGCCAATGCCATGCCCGGCTCGACCAGTTCGTCGCCACTGCTGAACACCGCCACCGTCGGTCGCCGCACGATCGGCAATGACGCCAGCCCCATCGAGGCCGCCAGCGACACGCGTGCAGGCGTCAGCAGCGAACCGGCGCGCAGCACCAGTTCGCCGGCAGCCACGTCCTCGCCTGCGCGGCGCACGTTCGATCCCGGTGGCACTGCGCCTGCGACAAACGTCACCAGATCGCCGTCGACCCGGCTGTTTTCCTTGATGACCACCGTGTCGGCACCCGCCGGCATCGGAGCGCCCGTGGTGATGCGCAAGCACTGGCCAGGCGCGACCGCCAGCCCCAATGCGCGCCCGGCAAACTGTTCGCCTGCCAGCTGCAACGTCGTTTCGCCGTCTTGCAGATCGGCGTGGCGCAGGGCGAATCCGTCCATCGCACTGTTGTCGAAGGGCGGCAACGACAGCGGCGCGTGCACGTCGGCAGCAAGGATTCGCCCGTGCGTGCGCGACAGGGCCAGCGTTTCGGTCTCGAGGCGATGCGAGACCGCCACGTCGCGGACGATCGCCAGCGCGTCGTCGAACCGCAATCCAGTTGGGGGCGATGTCATTTCGGCGGCGTGATCATGGGGGAGTGATCATGTGGGGCGTGCGATGCCGGCCGCAGCCAGGTCATCGGGCGTGTTGAGATTGCCGAAGCGTACGCCCTCCAGTCGCACTGCCGCCATGCCAAGGGCCGCCTGCAGCGCGTGCACCGCCACGTCGCCACGCGCCAGCGCAGCCGCGGCGGCCGGTTGCAGCGTCGCCAGCCACCACAGGGCAACCAGCGGCTGCGGGCCGTCATCGTCCACGGCGTACGCGCCGGTGCCGCCTGCCGCGGACGCCAGCGTCGGCAGCAGGCACTCGTTGACGCCGACCAGGTCGACGGGAATCGTCAGGAGCCACGGCGTGGTGCAGGCGGCGGCCAGCGCGTCGATGCCGGCCAGCGGACCCAGGTCGCCGGCCGCCCGATCGGCGACGGCACGCAGTCCCACGTCGGCATAGCGTCCGGCATCGCGATTGGCGCTGACCAGTACGGTGCTTGTCTCGCCGGCAAAACGCCGTTGCCAGCGGACCACCTGGGCGATGCCGTCGCGCTCGAGCCAGGCCTTGTCAGTACCGCCCAGTCGCGAGGCGCGTCCACCGGCAAGGATGCCGAGTGTCACCCGGGATGCTGGCAGCGGGGTCGCCATCGGCCCGCGGTTTTACTTCCCGCGCTTCACGTGCCGGATCATGCGGCGCTTCTTGACGACCTGGCGCTCGGTGAGCACGTTCTTCTTGCCTTCGTATGGGTTCGTGCCTTCCTTGAACACGAAACGCACGGGCGTGCCGACCAGCTTGAAGCGCTTGCGGAAGAAGTTTTCCAGATAGCGCTTGTAGGAATCACTGAGCGTGCGCAGGCGCGTGCCGTGCACTACGAACGTCGGCGGATTGTTGGCCGCCGGATGGGCGTAGCGCAGCTTCGGGACGTGGCCGCGCACCACCGGCGGCGGGTTGGTCTCGTACGCCACTTCCAGCGCCTTGTTGACTTCGCTGGTGCTGAATTCGTGCGTCGCCGACGCATGCGCGCGGTGGATCGCCTTGAACAGCTCGCGCAGGCCCGAGCCGTGCTTGGCGCTGATGCGCACCGCTTCGGCCCAGTCGACGAATCCCAGCTTGCGGGCGAGCAACTGCTCTGCCTGCTGGCGCTGGTAGTCGGTCTGGTTGTCCCACTTGTTCACCGCCACGACGAGCGCGCGGCCGGCATCGAGCGCGTAGCCGAGCACGCTGGCGTCCTGGTCGGTCACGCCTTCGCCGGCGTCGAGCATGATCACCGCTACCTGGCACTGCTCGATCGCCTGCAGGGTCTTGATGATCGAGAACTTCTCCACCGCTTCGTCGACGCGCGACTTGCGACGCAGGCCCGCGGTGTCAATCAGGCGGTACAGGCGACCGTCGCGCTCCATGTCGATGGCGACCGAATCGCGGGTGGTGCCCGGCACCTCGGAGGCGATCATCCGCTCCTCGCCGAGCAGGCGATTGACCAGCGTCGACTTGCCCACGTTCGGGCGGCCGATGAAAGCAATGCGGATGCGCGACGGGTCCGAATCCAGTTCGGTGGCCGCACCCTCTTCCGGCAGGCGCTGCAGGCTGTGGTCGATCAGCTCGTCGATGCCCTGGCGGTGCGCCGAGGACACGGTGATGACGTCGCTGAAGCCATAGCGGGCGAAATCGTTGCGCGCCGCCTGGGCGTCAATGCCGTCGATCTTGTTGATCACCAGCGTGGTCGGCCGCGCACTCTTGCGCAGCCAGGCCAGGATCTCGTCGTCCAGGGCCGAGGCGCCTTCGCGGCCGTCGACGATGAACAACACCAGGTCGGCTTCCTCGGCCGCGGACCGGGCCTGGCGCGCGGTCGCGCCGGCCAGCCCTTCGTCTTCGCCGGCGATGCCGCCGGTGTCGACCACGGCGAACGACTGCTTGCCTTCCGGCCGGCAGACGCCGTAGTGGCGATCGCGGGTCACGCCCGGCTCGTCATGGACGAGGGCGTCGCGACTGCGCGTGAGCGCGTTGAAGAGGGTCGATTTTCCGACGTTGGGGCGGCCAACGAGGGCAACTAGCGGAAGCATGGGAGACAGCCGAATGGGGGGTGGAGGGGCCAGTGAGCCGCTGCGAGGGCTGGGGGCCGCAGCGCATGATGACTGCCCGGTCGCAAAAAGGGAAACGGCCCAGCGCCACAAGGCACTGGGCCGATCCGTGATCAAGCAGGCGGGTCAGCCTTGCCGCAGGCGGACTTTACTGGAGGCGGAACGCCGTCAGCTCGCCCGACACGTTCTGGATGATGGCGATGCCGTCGGCCACCACCGGTGCGGCCCGGACGGCCTTGCCGCCGACGCGTTCGCGGGCTGCGAACTCGCCGTTGTCGAGCTTGAGCCAGTGGACGTAGCCGTCGAAGTCGGCGACCACGGCGTAATCGCCCTGCACCGCCGCGCCGGTCACGTTGCGGCGCGCCAGGCCCGGCTGCTGCCACAGGGCGCTGCCACCGGACTTGTCGAGGCCGAACACGACGCTGCTGGCATCGGTCACGACCAGGCGGTCGCCGCCCATGCCGATGCGTCCGGCGCCGCCGTGCTCGCTTTGCCACATCGGACGGCCGCTGGGCGCGTCGATGGCGAGGGTCTGCTTCTTGAAGCTGGTCGCGTACAGCGTGGTGCCTTCCAGCACCGGCGTACCGTCGACGTCGGCCATGCGGTCGAGCTCGGTGCGGCCTTCAGCCTGACCCACCGCCTGCTCCCACAACGGACGCCCGTCGGTCGCCGACAGCGCCGACACCGAGCCATCGTCGTTGCCGACGAAGACGTAGCCCGGGCCGAGTGCCGGGGCATCGTTGCCGCGGACCGACAGCATCGGCACTTCCTGCGCCCAGAACCAGCGGCGTTCGCCGTTGGCGGCATCGAACGCGGTGATGCGGCCGTCGTTGGAGCGCACGAACACCGAGCCCATGCCGACAGCAGGCGCAGCGATGACTTCGTTGGGGACCTTGGCCTCCCACTTCTTCTCGCCGGTCGCCGCGTCGAGCGCGATCACTTCACCGTTGAGGCCGCCGACGACCACCAGGCCTTCGCCGACGCCCGGGCCACCGGAGACGCCCAGCTCGGACTTCTTGTCCGCGCGGTATTCCCAGACCGACTTGCCGGTCTGCAGGTCGAATGCATGCACGCCACCTTCGATCGCAGCGGCGTAGACGCGACCATCGGCCACGACCGGACCCTGGCGCACGCCCATGCGTCCCTCGCCCTTGCCGGCGTTGGCCGACCACAGCTTGGAGACGGTCACCGACGGGGTGATGTCGGTCAGTTCGGTGGGCTCGTTGGGCTTGCCATCGTCCTTTTTCTTGTCGCCGCCGAACCAGCCCTTGATCGTCGAGCAGCCCGCGAGCGATGCCGCGCACAGCAGCACGAGGGAGGTACGCAGCAGCATCGAGCGGTGCTTCATCAGGACTTGGCCTCGGGCGTGGCCGGCGCGCCGCCGACCTGGTTGAGTTTGAGTTCGATCAGGCGGCGTTGCGGCGAGGCGACATCAAGCTTCGCCAGTGCCTGCGAGTACGAGGTGCGTGCCTGGTCGAGCTGGCCGAGCGCGAAATGCGCATCGCCACGCACTTCCATGGCCGTTGCCGTGGTGCCCTGGGCGACGAGCTTGAGGGCGGCATCGGCCTGCTTGGCTTCGATCAGCAACCGCGCCAGGCGCTGGTTGACGACGTCGGTAATGGCCGGGTCGTTGCTCTTGATCGCGCGCAGCGTGGCGATGGCGGCATCGTTCTGGTTGGCGCCGACCTGCGAGCGGGCCAGTTCCAGCGCGGCCAGGTCGTGGTAGGTGCCGTCAGCCAGCGCCTTGACCTTCGCCTCGGCCGACTTGTCCTTCGCCTGGATGGCGTCGAGGGCAGCCTGGTATTGGTTGGACAGGTCCATCTGGGCCTGCTCGCCGCGATGTTCCCACCACTTCCAGCCACCGATGGCCGCCAGGCCGAGCACGATGCCGCCGATCAGGCCGGCTCCGTTGTTGCGCAGCCATTGCAGGACGCGCTCGCTTTGTTCGTGTTCGTCGAGAAGGTCGTCTATTGCCATTCGGGAGCTGCCATTCCAAAGCTGCTGTGTCGCCCCCGCCCTTCGGCGGGAACCCAATGAGGAACACCGGCCCGCATGGACCGGTGACGAGGGATGACCCGCGCGCGGGTCAGTCTGCGACCGGCGTCAGGGAACCGTCAGAGGATAGCGTAAAGCGCGCCACGTTCGCGCGGCTGAACGGCGTCAGATCGACCGTCTTGCCCGACTGCCGTACTTCCACGGCGGTGGAATTGCCCAGCACTACGCGGGAAACCTCGCCCGCACCGTAACTGCGCTGCTGCCCGGCACCGAGCAGACCCTGCTCGAGGGTGGTGCCGTTGTTGCCGATCACCTGGACCCAGCTGTCGCCGGTGAACGTCAATGACAGATCCGCCTGTGCCGCCGACGGCATGGGCGCCATCGATGCGATCAGCGGGGTCCGCTGCACGCCCGTCGGCGCCGGCGCGGTGGCAGGCGATTCGCCTTGCGAGGCCGGCGTGACCGGCACTTCCAGGGACTGCACCGTGGACTGGTGCGGCGAGCGCGTCGCCAGCCAGACCGGCACCGCGATCGCCGCGGTCAGGACGATGTAGATGGCCCGGCGCGTCACCTGCTCGAACACATGGCGATAGCGCGGCGTATAGGTATGGCTGACCAGTTCGGACGGAGCGACCGCCACGACCGTGTTCTGGCGCAGCTGGTCTTCCAGGTCGATGCCCAGCAGGCGCGCGTAGCTGCGCAGCTGGCCGCGCACGAAAACCGGCGCGCCGAGCTGGCTCGGATCCCCCGATTCGAGCTGGCGGATCACCCGCAGCGGAATCTTCAGGCTCGCGGCCACTTCTTCCTGGGACAGCCCCGCCTGTTCGCGGGCCTGCTTCAGGCGCACGCCGCAGCTGGCGCCCATCTCGGGCGCAGTGTCATTAGAAGAGCCCATCATCGCCTTCCGTCATCCCCCATGCCGGAGCCCTGCGTCTCAGGGAACTCCGCCCTCATTCGCTGAACGTATCTCGCGGCGGCAGCCGTGTCGCCGAGTTTTTGCTCGATTTGTGACGCAAGCAACAACGCATTGCGGTCTGCCGGGGCAGCCGCGAGGCGGCGCTCGGAAAATGCCCTGGCCTCGAATGCCCTGCCCTGGCGGAATTCCAGCTCGGCCATGGCGCCCAGCGCCACCGGGTTGGCTGGATCCAGGGAAATCGCGTCGCGCAGGTTGGTGGCGGCGCGCACGTCCTGGCCGGCCCTGAGCGCACAGCTGCCGGCATTGGCCAGGGCCATCGCAGGAGTGTGATAGCTGCTGTCGGCGAGCGCGCGGTCGAACCAGGCCAGCGACTGCGCCGCCTGCCCCTGGCCGCACAGCCAGACGCCGTAATTGTTGAGGACTCCACCGCTGGTGGGTGCCAGTTCGGCCGCGCGGCGGTAGTGCTCGCCGGCCTGCGCCGTGGCGCCGCTACGCTCGGCAGCAGCGCCCATCAGGGTGTAGGCGTCTACCGACTTCGGATCGATCTTGAGGGCCTGGCGCGCCTCGCGTTCGGTGCCCGGGTAATCGCCCGTGAGCAGTTTCTCCTGGGCGCGCTGCAGGTGCACGCGGGCGCTGGACGCCTTGTCGCGCTTGTCGTCGCTGACGTCAACCTTGCGCGCGATCTGGTCATAGTCGCCACGGCTGAAATCCTGGCGGACGAACGTCAGCTTGCTGCAGGCGCTGGTGGCAAGCAGCACCACGACGACGACGGCCAGCGGGAAAAGACGGAATGTCCGGCGGCCATCGCCGCCGTGGGTCGTGCCTTCGCGCAGGGCGTCAGGCTGCTTCATCGCCCAGCCCCTGCGCCTGCAGTTGCTTGCGGAATTCGGCCTGGCGACGCGTGCGATCCATGACCTGGCCCTTGAGCTGGCCACAGGCGGCATCGATGTCGTCGCCACGGGTGCGACGCACCGGCGCGATCATGCCGGCGTCGTTGAGCAGTTTCTGGAAGGCGCGGATGGCGACCTCGTCGGGGCGCTCGAAGCGCGTGCCCGGGAACGGATTGAACGGGATCAGGTTGACCTTCGCGGCATCCTTCATCTGCACCGCGTTGTCGAACTGGCGCAACAGGCGCACCAGCTGGCGCGCGTGCTGCGGCTGGTCGTTGACGCCCTTCATCAGGGTGTACTCGAACGTGACCGAGCTGCCGCGCTTGCGCAGCGCATAGCGCACGCAGGCTTCCATCAGCTGCTCGATCGGGTACTTCTTGTTGAGCGGCACCAGTTCGTTGCGCAGCTCGTCGTTGGGTGCGTGCAGCGAGACCGCAAGGGAGACGTCGCTCTCCTCGCCGAGGCGGTCGATCATCGGCACCATGCCGGCAGTCGACAGCGTCACGCGCTTGTTGGCCAGGCCGTAGCCGAGGTCGTCGCGCATGATGCTCATCGCGCGGACCACGTTTTCAAAGTTCGCCAGCGGCTCGCCCATGCCCATCATCACCACGTTGGTCAGCTTGCGCTGCTGGTGCGGGACATTGCCGAGGTGGCGCGCCGCCACCCAGACCTGGCCGATGATCTCGGCGGTCGACAGGTTGCGGTTGAAGCCCTGGGTCGCGGTGGAGCAGAACGTGCAGTTGAGCGCGCAGCCGACCTGCGACGACACGCACAGCGTGCCGCGGCCCTTGTCGGGGATGAACACCGTTTCGATGGCGTTCTTCGGGTCCATGCCCAGCAGCCACTTGTGGGTGCCGTCGGTGGACGCCTTGTCGAACACGACCTGCGGGACCTGCACGACGGCGTGCTGCTCGAGCTTGGCGCGCAGCACCTTGCCCAGGTCGGTCATGTCGTTGAAGTCGGTGACGTAGCGGTGATGGATCCACTTCATCACCTGGTGCGCACGGAACTTCTTCTCGCCGAGCGATTCCTCGAAGAATCGCTCGAGCGAGACGCGGTCGAGATCGAACAAGTTCGTCTTCTCGACCGCGCGCTTGCCGGCCGTGACCGGCGCAGTCGCGACAGCCGACTCCGTCGCCGCCGCGGTGCCTGCGTCAGCGAGTTGGAGTTCGATGGTGTCGCGTTGCGTGGTCATGGCCTTCTCGGTGTCGCTATCAGCGTGCGTAGACGCTGGTGGCCGGGAAGAAGTACGCGATCTCGATCGCGGCATTCTCCAGGCTGTCCGAACCGTGCACGGCGTTGGCATCGATGCTGTCGGCGAAGTCGGCGCGGATCGTGCCCGGCGCGGCGTCCTTCGGGTTGGTGGCGCCCATCAGGTCGCGGTTCTTGAGCACTGCGCCCTCGCCTTCGAGCGCCTGGATCATCACCGGGCCGGAGATCATGAACTCGACCAGCGCGTTGAAGAACGGGCGCTCGCGGTGCACGGCGTAGAAGCCTTCGGCTTCCTGCTTGGACAGGTGCTTCATCTTCGCGGCGACGACCTTGAGGCCTGCCTTCTCGAAGCGGGTGTAGATCTCACCGATGACGTTCTTGGCGACGGCGTCGGGCTTGATGATCGAAAGGGTGCGCTCCAGCGCCATGGAATTTCTCCGGGTAGGCGGGCAGCCGAACCGTGGGTTCGCGCCCGAGGATAACAGAAAAACCCGCGTCGGAACGCGGGTTTAGCCCACAAGGCTCCGGTAATTCTAACGGATTAGAGGCCCCATTTGCACCTCTCGCCAGACCCTCCTTCAAGAAGTCGACGTTGACGGTTCAGCCGCCCGCGACTAGCATCAAACAAGCGTTTGATTAAGGTCGCTTTGATCAGACCCTTTTGATCCAGCCCGTCGTTTCAGCAGCAGGACCCGCCATGGCCGCCACCGCCCACTTCTCCACCAAGGACCGCATCCTCGGCGCCGCCGAAGAGCTGTTCGCCCAGTTCGGCTTCACCGGGACCTCCCTGCGCCAGGTCACCAGCCGGGCAGACGTCAACATCGCCGCGGTCAACTACCACTTCGGCAGCAAGGAGAACCTCGTCAACGAGGTCTTCCGCCGACGCATGGACGACATGAGCGCGCAGCGGCTGGGCGCGCTCAAAACCGCCATGGAACAGCATCCGGGCGAGCTGGAACCCATCCTGGCCGCGTTCGTGCAGCCGGCCCTGGCGATGGCCCAGGACCGCCACGGCGGCGGCGCCTTCGTCCGTGTCGTGGCCCGTGCCTATGCGGAAAAGAACGACCGCCTGCGCAAGTTCCTCTCCGACCATTACGGCCACGTCCTGCGCGATTTCGGCAAGGCGATTGGCGCCTGCGTGCCGGAACTGAGCAAGGAAGAACTCTATTGGCGTCTGGACTTCCTGGCCGGCGCCCTGACCTATGCCATGGCGGACTTCGGCCTGATCAAGCGTCCCGCCGGTGTCACCGAAGCGGCGCACCGTGAGCGTGCGGCCCGCGAGCTGATCCATTTCGCGGCCGCCGGCTTCAAGGTCGAGCCAAAGCGTTAATTTCGAAGCGTCAAATCTGTGCAACAACAAGGATTTACAACACATGCCTAAGAAGCTGCTTGTACGCCGCGTGGCCGTCCTCGGCGCCGGTGTGATGGGCGCGCAGATCGCTGCGCACCTGACCAATGCCGGTGTCGACACGGTGCTGTTCGATCTTCCCGCGAAGGAAGGCGACCCCAACGGCGTCGTCGCCAAGGCCATCGCCAACCTCGGCAAGCTCAGCCCTGCCCCGCTCGCCAGCAAGACCCTGGCCGAGCGCATCACGGCCGCCAACTACGAGACCGGCCTGGAGCAGCTGCGCGGCTGCGACCTGATCATCGAGGCCATCGCCGAGCGGATGGACTGGAAGCAGGACCTGTACAAGAAGATCGCCCCGTTCGTGGCCGAGCACACCGTGCTGGCCAGCAACACCTCGGGCCTGGGCATCAACAAGCTGGCCGAAGTGCTGCCCGAGCAGCTGCGCCATCGCTTCTGCGGCGTGCACTTCTTCAACCCGCCGCGCTACATGCACCTGGCCGAACTCATTCCGGCCAAGACCACCGACGACGACGTGCTCGAGTCGCTGGAAACCTTCCTGACCACCACCCTGGGCAAGGGCGTGGTGATCGCCAAGGACACCCCGAACTTCATCGGCAACCGCATCGGCGTGTTCTCGATGCTGGCCGGCATGCACCACACCGAACAGTTCGGCCTGGGCTTCGACACCGTCGACGCGCTGACCGGCCCGGCGATCGGGCGGCCGAAGTCGGCGACGTTCCGCACCGCCGACGTGGTCGGCCTGGACACGATGGCCCACGTCATCAAGACCATGGCCGACACGCTGCCGGAAGACCCGTGGCACAACTACTTCAAGGCACCCAAGTGGCTGTCGGCGCTGATCGAAAAGGGCGCGCTGGGCCAGAAGAGCGGCGCCGGCGTCTACACCAAGCGCGGCAAGGACATCCTGGTGCTGGACCTGAAGGCGCAGGACTACCGCGCTTCGGCCGGCGAGCTCGATCCGGAAGTGGCTGGCCTGCTGAAGGAAAAGGACCCGGCGAAGAAGTTCGCCGCGCTGCGCGCCAGCGCGCATCCGCAGGCGCAGTTCCTGTGGGCGATCTTCCGCGACACCTTCCACTACAGCGCATTCCACCTCGAATCGATCGCCGACACCGCGCGTGACATCGACTTCGCCATGCGCTGGGGCTACGGCTGGTCGCTCGGTCCGTTCGAGACCTGGCAGGCCGCCGGCTGGAAGCAGGTCGCCGACTGGATCGCCGAGGACATCGTTGCAGGCAAGGCGATGAGCAGCGCGCCGCTGCCGAACTGGGTGTTCGACGGCCGCGCCGGCGTGCACTCGGCCGATGGCAGCTTCAGCCCGGCCCGCAACGCCAACGTTCCGCGTTCGTCCAACCCGGTGTATGCGCGCCAGCGCTTCCCGGATCCGCTGCTGGGCGAGAAATTCTCGCAGGGCCGCACGGTCTTCGAGAACGACGGCATCCGCATGTGGGCCGACGAGGGCGACGACATCGCCGTGGTCAGCTTCAAGACCAAGATGCACACGGTCAACGACCACGTGCTCAACGGCCTGCAGGAAGCCGTCGCCATCGCCGAGCGTGACTTCGCCGGCCTGGTGATCTGGCAGCCGAAGGAACCCTTCTCCGCCGGTGCCGACCTGGCCGGTGCGCTGGGCCTGCTGCAGGCCGGCGACGTCAAGGGTTTCGAGGCGATGGTCGCCAACTTCCAGGCCACCAGCCAGCGCATCAAGTACTCGCTGGTGCCGGTGGTTGCGGCCGTGCGCGGCCTGGCATTGGGCGGCGGCTGCGAGTTCCAGATGCATGCGGCGCGCAGCGTGTTCGCGCTGGAGAGTTACATCGGCCTGGTCGAGGCCGGCGTCGGCCTGCTGCCGGCCGGTGGCGGCTTGAAGGAATTCGCCGTGCGCGCTTCCGAAGCGGCGGGTCCGGGCGGCGACGTGTTCGCCCAGCTCAAGACCGCGTTCGAGAGCGTGGCGATGGGCAAGGTCTCGACCTCGGCCTTCGAAGCGCGTGAGCTCAAGCTCGCACGCGACAGCGACAGCGTCGTCTTCAACGCCTTCGAGCTGCTGCACGTGGCGCGCGAGCAGGCACGTGCCCTGGCCCAGTCCGGCTACCGCCCGCCCCTGCCCGCCCGCCGCATCCAGGTGGCCGGCGACGTCGGCATCGCCACCTTCAAGATGATGCTGGTGAACATGCTCGAAGGCCGCTTCATCTCGCCGCACGACTACGAGATCGCCACGCGCATCGCCACCGTCATGTGCGGCGGCGAAGTCGACCGCGGTGCACTGGTCGATGAGGAATGGCTGCTCAAGCTCGAACGCGAACATTTCGTCGCACTGGCGCAGATGCCCAAGACGCAGGAGCGCATCGCGCACATGCTCAAGACCGGCAAGCCGCTGCGCAACTAAGCGACGACGACACAGGACATATCGAAATGACCAAGCAAATCCAGGACGCCTACATCGTTGCCGCCACCCGCACTCCGGTCGGCAAGGCACCGCGCGGCGTTTTCCGCAACACCCGTCCCGATGAAATGCTCGCCCACGTGCTGCGCTCCGTCGTCGCGCAGGCGCCGGGCATCGACCTGGGCCGCATCGATGACGCGATCATCGGCTGCGCCATGCCCGAGGGCGAGCAAGGCATGAACGTGGCGCGCATCGGCGCGCTGCTGGCCGGACTGCCCAACACCATCGCCGCCCAGACCATCAACCGCTTCTGCTCGTCCGGCCTGCAGGCCGTGGCGATGGCGGCCGACCAGATTCGCCTGGGCAACTCCGACCTGATGCTGGCCGGCGGCACCGAGTCGATGTCCATGGTGCCGATGATGGGCAACAAGGTCGCACTGAGCCCGCAGGTGTTCGCCAAGGACGAGAACGTGGCCATCGCCTACGGCATGGGCATCACCGCCGAGAAGGTCGCCGAGGAATGGAAGGTCTCGCGCGAGGACCAGGACGCGTTCGCCCTGGCGTCGCACCAGAAGGCCATCGCGGCGATCCAGGCCGGCGAGTTCAAGTCGGAGATCAGCCCGTATGAAGTGATCTCGCGCATTCCCGATCTCGGCGGCAATGCCATTCGCGTCAAGAAGTCGATCGTCGAGATCGACGAGGGCCCGCGTCCGGACACGTCGATCGAAGGCCTGGGCAAGCTACGCCCGGTGTTCCGCAACGCCCAGTTCGGCGGCAGCGTTACCGCCGGCAACAGCTCGCAGATGAGTGACGGTGCCGGCGCGGTGCTGCTCGCTTCCGAGCAGGCCATCAAGGACTACGGCCTGACCCCGCTCGCCCGCTTCGTCAGCTTCTCGGTCGCCGGCGTGCGCCCGGAAGTGATGGGCATCGGCCCGATCGCGGCGATCCCGAAGGCACTCAAGCAGGCCGGGCTGACCAAGGACCAGCTGGACTGGATCGAGCTCAACGAAGCCTTCGCCGCGCAGGCGCTGGCGGTGATCCGCGATTCCGGCCTGGACCCGTCCAAGGTCAACCCGCTCGGCGGCGCCATCGCACTCGGCCACCCGCTCGGCGCCACCGGTGCGATCCGCACCGCGACCATCGTCCACGGCCTGCGTCGTCGCCAGCTCAAGTACGGCATGGTGACCATGTGCATCGGCACCGGCATGGGCGCGGCGGGTATCTTCGAAGCGCTCTGAGTCGCGATTACCTGCAAAAAGAAACGGGCAGCCCTTGGGCTGCCCGTTTTCATTCGTGGCTGCTGGCTGGCGTCAGGCCAGGCGCGTCCCGTTCGGAACCGGTCGCTCGATCGCGGTGACCACGACGCCTTCTTCCGTGGGAAATCCGGTCAGCAGGAACTCCGACACAAAGGGGCCGACCTGCTTTGGCGGAAAGTTGATCACGCCCACAATCTGCCGCCCGACGAGATCGTCGGGGCTGTAGAGGTCCTTGATTTGCGCGCTGGTCTTGCGGACGCCGTGCGGGCCGAAATCGACCCAAAGTTTCCATGCCGGCTTGCGCGCTTCCGGAAACGGCTCGACGCGCTGCACCGTGCCGGCGCAGAGCATCACCTTCTCGAAGTCACCCCAGGTAATGGTGCCCTGCTCGCTCATGAGCGGCTCCGACCCCTATCGCGCAGCAGGTTCAGCCGAGCTCTTCGACGCCCAGCTCGGCCAATGCGTTCTGCATCAGCTGGCGCGCCGAGTCGCTGAGCTTCTCGTGATCGAGCGCGTATCGGATCGTCGCCTCGACCAGGCCAATGTGCGTGCCGCAGTCGAAGCGCGTGCCCTTGAAGCGATAGGCGTTGACCGCCTCTTCCTGCAGCAGCGATGCGATCGCGTCAGTCAGCTGGATCTCGCCACCGGCACCCGGCGTGGTCGTCTCCAGCAGCTTGAAGATGCGCGGATTGAGTACATAGCGTCCGACGACGGCCAGCGTGCTCGGCGCGACTTCAGGCTGGGGCTTCTCGACGATCGCATTGATGCGACCCTGCCGGTTCTGGAACGAGTCGGTCGCGACGATGCCGTAGCTTCCGGTCTGGTCACGCGGCACGTCCTGCACGGCGATCATGCTCGCGCCAGTTGCCTCCGCGGCATCGGCCATCTGCGACAGCGCGCCAGGGCCCCGGTTCCAGATCAGGTCGTCCGGCAGCAGTACCGCGAACGGCTCGTCGCCGATCACTGGCTTGGCACAAAGCACGGCATGCCCCAGGCCCAGCGCCTCGGCCTGGGTCACGAACACCGCGCGCACGCCCTTGGGCAGCACGTTGCGGATCAGTTCCAGCTGTTCGAGCTTGCCGCTCTGTTCGAGCTTCTGTTCCAGCTCGTAGGCCTTGTCGAAGTAGTCGGCAACGGCGTGCTTGTAGCGGTTGGTGACGAACACCAGCGTGTCGCAACCGGCTTCCACCGCCTCGTCAACGGCGTACTGGATCAGCGGGCGATCGATGATCGGCAGCATTTCCTTGGGAACCGTCTTGGTCGCCGGGAGAAAGCGCGTGCCGAGACCGGCTACCGGGAACACTGCCTTGCGAATCCGAACCGACATCAAATCTTCCTTGCATTACGGGCGGGGAACGCCACCACCGTCGCCGATTCCTGGTAATCCGGATGTGCACCTACCGGCTGGAACTCGGGAACCGCACTTCGCAACAGGTGGCTGAGCGCGTCGAGATCATAACGAATCGAGGCTTCGCGCAATTGCGACACTGCATTCTCGATGTGCGTGGGCGAAACGTCGCGCGGCTCCGCCTGCAGGATTTTCGGATGCGCGGTCTGGCGATAGCGCTCGTCCGCATGGAACAGCGTTTCATGCAGCTTTTCGCCGGGACGCAGGCCGGTATAGACCACCGCGATGTCGCGGCCGGGATGCTTGCCTGCCAGGCGGATCATCTGCTCGGCCAGCAGCCGGATCGGCACCGGCTCGCCCATGTCGAGGGTGTAGATCGCCTCGTGCGTGCCGATCGCCGACGCCTGCAGGATCAGCTGGCACGCCTCGGGGATCGTCATGAAGAATCGCGTTACTTCCGGATCGGTGACCGTGACCGGTCCACCGGCGCGGATCTGTTCGCGGAACAGCGGCACCACGCTGCCGGCCGAATCGAGCACGTTGCCGAAGCGCACCGTGACAAATCGCGTCGAACGCTGGTCGGCCAGCGCCTGGCACGACATTTCGGCCAGGCGCTTGGTCGCGCCCAGCACGTTGACCGGATCGACCGCCTTGTCGGTGGAGATCAGCACGAACGTGCCAACCCCGGCGCCGCGGCACGCGCGCGCCACCGTCTCGGTCGACAGCACGTTGTTGCGCACCGCTTCGCGCAACTGCAACTCGAGCAGCGGCACCTGCTTGTAGGCGGCGGCATGGAACACCGCATCGGGTTCGGCACGCGACAACGCGTACGCGATCACGGCAGGGTCGCCGCAATCGCCGAGGATGGCGATGTATTCCAGATCAGGGAAATCGCGACGCAGCGCAGCTTCGGTCGTGGTCAGCGCGAGTTCGTCGATCTCGATCAGCGCGATGCGACGGGCACCGTGGCGCGCGCACTGCCGGCACAGTTCCGAACCGATCGAGCCGCCGGCACCGGTGACCAGCACCGAGCGCGACCCCAGCCAGGCGCGAATGGCCTTCCAGTCGGGCATGACCGGCTTGCGGCCCAGCAGGTCCTCGATCGCGACCTCCTTGAGCTCGCCAGGCAGCGAACGGCCTTCCAGCACGTCCTGCAGCTTGGGCACCATGCGGAACGGCAGTCCGGTGCGTTCGCACGACACCACCACGCGCTGGAGCGCATTGGCATCGGCCGCCGGCATCGCGATGACCAGCAGCTTGGCCGCGGTCTCACGGGCAATCTCTGCAACGTCCTGGACACGGCCCAGCACCGGCACGCCCTGGACCTTGCTGCCGCGCAGGCGCGCGGCATCGTCGAGGAAGCCCACCGGCTGGTAGGTGCCCGAGCGACGCAGGTCGCGGACGAGGGCCTCGCCGGCATGGCCGGCGCCGAGGATGAGGATGCGGACCGAGTTACTGCCGAACGCGTCGACGCGGCTGTCCTTCCAGGCCCGGTACATCAGGCGGGGCGCGCCGAGCATGCCCATCAGCACCAGCGGATAGAGCACCAGCACCGTGCGCGGCACGCTGTCGAGGCGGTTGTAGAGGAACAACCCCAGGACGATCGCGAACAAACCCAGGATCGATGCCTTCAGGATATTCCACAGATCGGGGACGCCGGCGAACCGCCACAGGCCGCGATACAGGCCCACCTGCCAGAACACCAGGCCCTGGGCCGCCAGCACCAGCATGATCTCGGCCGACCAGAGCGGGATGGCGGGCGCATTGGCTTCAATGCCCCAGCGCAACCGATGCAGGGCCTGCCAGACGACCCACACCATTGCGAGATCGTGGGCGACCACCGCCAATCGCGGCAGGCCGCTCTTCAAACGATCACGCCATGAGCTCATTCCATGCGCCTCTTGTGGATGCAAACCTGAATCAATTTTGAGTCGGAACCCGGGAAGTCCCGGCCTTTTGCAGCCCGACCCATAAAAAAGCGCAGCAGGTATACCACGCGAGTGTGATACCGGTGATGAAGGCCACATCAGCTTGTGACGCAAGCCAGAAAGCCGCCGCCAGCGCCACAGCCGACACGGCCGCACAAGCGAGCGTGACCCGGACGTGACCGACCCGGCGAGCCCATACCTGATAGGCGTGCTGGGTATGCGGAGTCCACCAGCGCTCACCGCGCAGCAGGCGCCGCAGAAGTGTCAGGCCGGCATCGACCAGGAACACCGCCAGGGGTAGCAACACGACCCAGAAACGCGCTCCGAGCCGGGCACTTGCCACCACTGCCAGCGCCGCCAGACAGAATCCTATGGCGCCGCTGCCCACGTCACCGAGAAAAATTCTCGCGCGTGGGAAATTGAAGGGCAGGAAGCCGGCGCAGGCCGCGGCAATGGCCAAGCCCAGCAGGCCCCAGGTACCGCCGGCGATGGCCGCCAGCCCGGCGGCGGCGATCGCCGCCTGGCTGCCCGCCAGTCCGTTGATGCCGTCCATGAAATTCCAGACGTTGGTCAACGTCATCGCGGCCACGAATGCGACCAGGCCCAACCAAGGCGACTGGTAGACATCGGCCACCGCGAACGCAAGCAATGCGGCCGCAACGGCATGCACCAACAGGCGCCACCACGGCGACAGCGGACGGTGGTCGTCCAGCCAGCCAACCCCGGCGACCAGCACCAGGCCTACGGCGAAAGCGGCAAGCAATGGAGCATCCATCGGCCGGCGCAAGCCCAGTGCACAGGCCGCCACCAGGGCCGCGATCACGATCGCGATGCCACCGCCCCGCGGCGTCGCGACATCGTGGCTGCGACGCTCTCCGGGCTGGTCGATCAGCGATTGCCTGATGGCGTAGTGGCGCGCCAGCCAGGTGCCAGCCGCGCCGATGCAGAAATAAATCAACAACCACTGCCACATGCGTCAGACCACCGCGTAGTTCAGCAGCGGCTTGATCGTTCCCCACTCCTTGCAGCTCGGGCATTGCCAGTGGTGGCTGCGCGCGCCGAACCCGCACCGGTTGCAGCGATAGCTGGGATTGCGGACCAGCAGCTGGTCGGTGATGTGCTTGAGGTCGTGCAGCGTCGCGGCGGGGTCGGCGCCTTCGGCCAGCGTCAGATCTATCAGCGCCGCTTCGCCGCGGACCGACGGACGATCCTTCAACTGGCGGGCCAGGTACGCACGCGCTGCCGGCACGCCCTCTTCGTGCTCGACCATGCTGGTCAGCGCCAATACCGGCGAAATGCCCCGGTAGTGTTCGGTCATCTCGGCCAGGAAGGCGCGCGCACCCGGTGCGTCACCGACGCGCTCGTAACTGGCCAGCAGCGGCGGCAGTATCTCGGGCAGGTAATCGGGATCGACGCGGGCGACGCGCTCGAACGCACGGATCGCTCCTGCGTCGTTGCCGGATTCCACTTCCAGCCTGCCCTCGATCATGCCGGCGCGCACCGAGTTGGCATCGGCCTCGTAGGCACGCTTCACCGCTGCCTGCGCAGCGGCGTTGTCGCCTGCCGCACGGTGACGCTCGGCGAGCTCGCATTCGAATTGCGCGATGAGCTTGCCCATCGGCTCGCCAGTGGCTTCTTCGTAGCGACGGGCGTTTTCGATGGCCTTGTCCCAGTCGCGTTCGGACTGGTAGATGCCGATCAGGTGACGCAGCGCCAGCGGTGCGCGCATGTCCAGCGAAACCAGGTCACTGAACACCGTCTCGGCGCGATCGAGCAGGCCCGAACGCATGTAGTCCTCGCCCAGCGCAAGCAGCGCCTGGACGCGTTGCTGGTCGCTCAGGCCAGGCCGCTGCACCAGGGCCTGGTGCAGGCGGATGGCACGGTCGACTTCGCCGCGACGGCGGAACAGATGGCCCAGCGCGACCTGCGTTTCGAAGGTGTCCTTGTCGAGCTCGGCAATATGCAGGAACAGCTCGATCGCCTTGTCCGGCTGCTCGTTGAGCAGGTAGTTCAGACCGCGGAAATAGGTCGTCGACAAGCGGCTGACCTGGGTGTCGCTGTGGCGCTCGCCACCGCGGCGACCAATGATCCAGCCGCTGACTGCCGCAATCGGCAGCAGGAGGAAAAACCAGAACCACTCACTGATGAACGCCATGCGTCAGGCCCCGGAGGTAGCGGTCGGTAGGGAGGGCGACGGAACCTGGCGCTCGGCGCGAGCCAGGCGGCGACGCAACGGCAGGACGACGCTGGCGCTGATGGCCAGTCCGCCGATCAGCACACCCAGCAGCACGGCGACGATCAGCGCGACGCCGAGGTTGCTCGGCAGTCGGGCGAAACCAAGATCGATCAGCACCGGGGCGCGATTGAGTGCACCAATGATGGCACCGACGGCCAGGCAGGCGATGGCGATGAAAAAACGAAGCAGGCGCATGCAGCCCTCCATACGATCGCGAAGACCGCGATGACCAGCAGTAGCTTAGGGCCTGACAACGTTATTGAGTAGGCCACGCGTGGATGCGTGCCTTCCCGGGAACAGCCTCAGTCCGCTTCGTCCAGCGGCACCACGCCGCTGACGCGCTCGCGCAGTTCCTTGCCGGGCTTGAAGTGCGGCACGTGCTTGCCGGGAAGCGCGACTGATTCGCCGGTCTTGGGATTGCGACCCAGGCGCGGCGGACGGTAGTGCAGCGAGAAGCTTCCGAACCCGCGGATCTCGATCCGCTCTCCGCCAGACAGCGATCCGCCCATCATCTCGAGCAGTGCCTTCACCGCCAGATCCACGTCTTCGCCCTTCAGGTGCGCCTGACGTTGCGAAAGGATCTCGATGAGCTCGGATTTGGTCATGGCTGGAACGGATTCTCGCGACGGCTCGGACTTAGAAGGAAGGCGGTCCGAACGAGCCGGACCGCCTTCGCGGTTACCACCTGGAGCCCGTTACAACCGGGCTCCATACAGCTCGGTTACTCGGACTTGTTGCCCAGCTGCTCGCGCAGGAGCGCGCCCAGCTTGGTCGTGCCGCTGGAAGCATCGGACGACGAGCGGTTGTAGTCCGCCAGCGCCTCCTGCTGCTCGGCTTCGTCCTTGGCCTTGATCGACAGCTGCATCGAACGGCCCTTGCGGTCCGTGCCGATGATCTTGGCTTCGACTTCCTGGCCAACCTTGAGGTACTGCGAAGCGTCTTCGACGCGCTCCTTGGCGATGTCGCGGGCGGCCACGTAGCCTTCCACGCCATTGTCGAGCTCGACGGTCGCGCCCTTGGCGTCGACTTCCTTGACCTTGCCCTTGACGATCGAGCCCTTGGCGTTGGTCGCCACGTACTGGCCCATCGGGTCCTGCTCAAGCTGCTTGACGCCCAGGCTGATGCGCTCGCGCTCCGGATCGACGGCGAGCACGACGGCTTCCAGGTTGTCGCCCTTCTTGAAGTTGCGGACCACGTCTTCGCCGGTGGTTGCCCAGCTCAGGTCGGACAGGTGGACCAGGCCATCGATACCGCCGTCCAGGCCGATGAAGATGCCGAAGTCGGTGATCGACTTGATCTGGCCCGAAACCTTGTCGCCCTTCTTGTGGATGGCGGCGAAGGTTTCCCACGGGTTGCTGGTGACCTGCTTCATGCCCAGCGAGATGCGGCGACGCTCCTCGTCGACGTCCAGGACCATGACCTGAACCTCGTCACCGACCTGCACGATCTTGGACGGGTTGACGTTCTTGTTGGTCCAATCCATCTCGGACACGTGCACCAGGCCTTCGACGCCCGGCTCGATCTCGACGAACGCGCCGTAATCGGTGACGTTGGAGACCTTGCCGAACACGCGGGTGTTGGCCGGGTAGCGACGGGCGATGTTGTCCCACGGATCCTCGCCCAGCTGCTTCAGGCCGAGGCTGACGCGGTTGCGCTCGCGGTCGTACTTGAGCACGCGGACGTCCAGCTCCTGGCCGACTTCCACGACTTCCGACGGGTGACGCACGCGCTTCCACGCCATGTCGGTGATGTGCAGCAGGCCATCGATGCCGCCGAGGTCGACGAACGCACCGTAATCGGTGAGGTTCTTGACGACGCCCTTGAGGATCGCGCCTTCCTGCAGCTTCTCGAGCAGCTGCTCGCGCTCGACGCTGTACTCGCTCTCGACCACCGCACGGCGGGAGACGACGATGTTGTTGCGCTTGCGGTCAAGCTTGATGAGCTTGAACTCGAGTTCCTTGCCTTCCAGGTACGCGGAGTCGCGGACCGGGCGCACGTCGACCAGGGAGCCCGGCAGGAAGCCGCGCACGTCCTTGATGTCGACGGTGAAACCGCCCTTGACCTTGCCGGAGATGCGGCCGGTGATGGTCTCGTTCTTCTCGAGCGCCTGCTCGAGTTCGTCCCACACCATGGCGCGCTTGGCCTTCTCGCGCGACAGGACGGTCTCGCCGAAGCCGTTCTCGATCGAGTCGAGTGCGACCTTGACTTCGTCGCCCACGCCCACGTCGATCTCGCCCGCGTCGTTACGGAACTGTTCGATCGGCACGATGCCTTCGGACTTCAGGCCGGCGTTGATCACCACGACGTCGCCGCGGACTTCCACGACAACACCGGTGACGATTGCGCCCGGCTTCAGCTTGGCCAGATTGGTCTGACTTTGTTCGAACAGCTCGGCAAATGATTCGGTCATTGAAAAATACTCTGTTGAACACACGGGCCGCACCGGCTGTCATGGCCATCCACGTCGGATGACTTCAAGCAGCACGTGGTCGACCCACCCGTTATGTGGCGCGATGGAGCCACGCCATGTGTTGGTTGATTGACCATCGCGGGATTGCGATGGCGTTTGGTTTGCAACATCGTCCTGCTACGTTCGTTCAACGCGACTGCATTCGATGGCGCCTTACGGCGTCACCAGTTGCAGCACGCGCTCGACGACCGCATCGATGCCAAGGCCGGTGGTGTCGATGCGAACGGCGTCATCGGCCGGGCGCAACGGAGCCACCGCGCGACTGGCATCGCGGGCGTCGCGGGCAAGGATCTCCCGCAGCAGACCATCTAAATTAACTGAAACCCCCTTGTCTTTCAACTGCTTATAGCGCCTTTCCGCCCTTTCGTCGGCACTGGCGGTCAGAAACACCTTGAAGGGGGCATCCGGGAAGATGACCGTGCCCATGTCGCGGCCGTCGGCGACCAGGCCCGGGGCCTGGCGGAAAGCGCGCTGGCGGTCCTTCAGGGCGGCCCGGACTTCCGGGATCGCGGCTATGGCCGATGCCGCCGCCCCGGCGGTCTCGGTGCGCAGCTCGTCGGTGGCGTCGATGTCGTTGACCAGCACCCGCAGCTCCCCCGAAGGGTCGTCGCGGAAGCCGATCCGGGTATCGAAGGTGCAGCGGACCAGGGCCGCCGGGTCGGCCAGGTCGAGGTCGGCCCAGCCGGCGGCGACGCCGACCGCGCGGTACAGGGCACCGGAATCGAGGTAGTGCCAGCCCAGTTTCTGCGAGACGAGGCGGCTGATGGTGCCCTTTCCGGAGCCCGAAGGGCCATCGATGGTCAGGACGGGAATGCTGCTGTGGGGGTCTGCGCTGTTCATGCGAACATTATGGGGTGAGCCGACCGCGACTGGCTTTTGCCATCCCGATTTGCCCGGCTTTGAACTTTTTTGCTGCAAGCGCTTGATCGAGGAAGGAATTACAAGCTAGAATCGCGGGCTTCGTTCTTTAACCAACCGTTTGCCGGAGTCTGTCATGAAGGTCCTGTCCTCTCTGAAGTCGGCGAAGGCCCGTCACCGCGACTGCAAGGTCGTCCGCCGCCGTGGCAAGGTCTTCGTGATCTGCAAGTCGAACCCGCGTTTCAAGGCGCGTCAGCGCTAAGAAGCCCGGCAACGCCGTGCAAATCGAAAGGCCGCCGCAAGGCGGCCTTTTCTGTGGCGGGCTGTCTGGTTTGCATGGCTGCTTCGCCAAAACGTGACGGCGGCGCGCTGCCGCCGCTTCACACCTTGTGCGTACAATCGCGTCCTTACCAGACCGTGTTCATCCACCGAGGGGGCTCGCCGTGAACGTCAACAAGCGCTTCGTTGCTGTACCGCTGTTCGCACTGCTGGCCGTGGCCGGTACCGCTGCCGCCGACACCCTCCTGGTCGAGCGCGTGCAGGAAGAAAACCGCGCCGCGATGCCGGCCCGTGGCCAGACCATGGCCCAGGTCGAAGCCAGCTACGGCGCGCCGAGCGAGAAGCTCGAATCCCAGGGCGGCCAGAAGCGTCAGTGGCCGACCATCAACCGTTGGGTCTACCCCGCTTTCACCGTGTACTTCGAGAAGAGCAAGGTGATCGACGTGGTTGCCAACAAGGCCAGTGCCGAGGAAGTCGGCCCGAAGCCCCCCATTCGCTGAGGCTATGAACGAACCTGTATTGCGCTTCCCCGCGGAGTGGGAACCCCAGTCCGCGGTCCTGATCGCGTGGCCGACCGCCGACACCGACTGGGCTGATCGCCTGGGCGAGGTCGAAGAGACCTACATCGCCCTGGTCGCCGCCATCACCCGCTTCGAGCCGGCTGTCATCTGCGTGGCCGACGAGGACGTGGAAGCGTATGCGCGCGCGCGGCTCTCCTCGGCGCGCGTCGACATGACCCGGGTTCGCTTCGTCGATGTTCCCTACGACGACACCTGGCTGCGCGACTCCGGACCGATCACGCTGCGCCGCGAAGGCGGATTCCGCCTGCTCGATTTCCGCTTCACCGGCTGGGGCGGCAAGTTCGACGCCAGCCAGGACGACCTGTTGGTAGAGCGCCTGCACGATGCTGGAACGTTTGTTAACAGTTCGCGCTATCCGGTTGATTTTGCTCTCGAAGGCGGCGCGATCGACAGCGACGGCGAAGGCACCCTGCTGACCACCTGGCAGTGCCTGCACGAGCGCCACCCGGAGACTTCGCGGGAGGACCTGACCAGCAAGCTGGCAACCTGGCTGCACCAGGAGCGCGTGCTGTGGCTCGACCACGGCTACCTGGAAGGCGACGACACCGACGCCCATGTCGACACCCTCGCCCGCTTCGCCTCGCGGGACGCGATCGTCTATCAGGATTGCGACGATCCGGCCGATTCCCATTTCACCGAGCTGCAGGCGATGGGCAAGGAGCTGGCTGCGCTGCGTACTCGCGACGGCAAGCCGTACCGCCTGTTCCCGCTGCCGTGGGCAAGGCCCATCGTCGACGAAGGCCGTCGCCTCGCCGCGAGCTACGCCAACTTCCTCATCGTCAATGGCGCCGTGCTGATGCCGGCCTATGGCGACGAGGCCGACGGTCGTGCACAGGCGGTGTTGGCGGAAGCCTTCCCGGACCGCGAAATCGTGCCGGTGCCCTGCCGCCCGCTGATCTGGCAGAACGGCAGCCTGCACTGCATCACCATGCAGCTGCCCCAGGGCGTGGTGGCGTAAACAACGCCACCGAGCGCCAATCGCGAATGGGCGTCGTTGACCACGCCTACAATATCCGCCGTCCCCTGCGCCCGGATTTCCTGTCGCCATGAACCAGTCGCCATGAAGAAGACCACCCTCCCCGTCGCCCTGATCCAGGACCGCGACCACGGCAGCCGCGAGGCCAATCTGGCCAACATCGAGGCGCGCGTGGCCGAGGCCGCCAAGCGTGGCGCGAGGCTGGTCCTGCTGCAGGAACTGCATAACGGCCCGTACTTCTGCCAGCACGAGTCGGTCAACGAGTTCGACCTCGCAGAAACCATTCCCGGCCCCAGCACGGAGCGGCTGGGTGCGCTGGCGAAGCAGCATGACGTGGTGCTGGTCAGCTCGCTGTTCGAGAAGCGCGCGGCCGGCCTGTATCACAACACCGCCGTCGTCTTCGATGCCGACGGTTCGACCGCCGGCAAGTACCGCAAGATGCACATCCCGGACGATCCGGGGTTCTATGAGAAGTTCTATTTCACCCCGGGCGATATCGGCTTCGAGCCGATCCAGACGTCGGTCGGCCGCCTGGGCGTGCTGGTGTGCTGGGACCAGTGGTACCCGGAAGGCGCGCGCCTGATGGCGCTGGCCGGTGCCGAATTGCTGTTGTACCCGACCGCGATCGGCTGGGACCCCACCGACGAACAAGCCGAGAAGGACCGCCAGCGCGATGCCTGGGTGCTGAGCCACCGCGGCCACGCCGTGGCCAACGGCCTGCCCGTGCTCAGCTGCAACCGCGTCGGCCACGAGCAGTCTCCGCTCGACGCGGCCGGCATCGACTTCTGGGGCACCAGCCATGTGCTGGGCCCGCAGGGCGAGTTCCTCGCGCAGTCGACCGTTGCCGAGCCGGAAATCCTGATGGCCGAGGTCGACATGCAGCGCAGCGAGCACGTGCGGCGGATCTGGCCGTTCCTGCGCGATCGCCGCATCGATGCCTACGGCGACCTGCTCAAGCGCTACCGCGACTGAGCCACTTGGCCACCGCGCCGACGATCCGCACTGCCGTCGCCGGCGACCTGCCGGCGATCACCGCGCTGTACGCGCGCGAAGTCGACGAACACGTTGCAACGTACGAGTACGACGCACCGGACCAGGCCGAGATGACGCGGCGCTGGCAGTCAATCGTTGCGCAGGGCTATCCGTACATCGTTGCCGAACTCGACGGCCGCTTCGCCGGCTATGCGTATGCGAGCAGTTACCGCACGCGGGAAGGCTATCGATGGACGGTCGAGGACACGGTCTACATCGTTCCCGAGCTCCAGGGGCGCGGCGTCGGGCGCGCGCTGCTGCAACGACTGATCGAAGACTGCACGGCGCTTGGCTTCCGGCAGATGGTGGCGGTGGTCGGCGACGTCAGCAATGCGGCCTCGATCGCGCTGCACGAGCGCCTGGGATTCCGCACCGTCGGCGTGTTTGCGGGGCTCGGCCGCAAGCACGGGCGCTGGCTGGACACCGTGCAGATGCAACTGGCGCTGGGGGCCGGGCGGACCTCTCCACCCGAGACAGACCGAGATTGATCTCCCAATGCGGTGAGATTCTTCGACCGACGAACGGTCAAAATTAAAACGAACGGACGTGCTATTTTCCGTCCCATGTCCGCACTCACCGCCACCAGCAAAGGCGCCGCCACCCGCGAAGCGATCATTGATCGGGCCTACGACATCGCCTGCTCGGCCGGCCTGGAAGGCCTCTCGATCGGGCCGTTGGCGCAGGCGGTCAACATGTCCAAGAGCGGCGTCTTCGCCCATTTCGGTTCACGGGAAGACCTGCAGCTGGCGGTCCTGGATGCGGCCGGCCAGCGCTTCGTGGCCCATGTCCTGCTGCCGGCATTGAAGTTGCAGCGCGGCCTGCCCCGTCTGCGCGCCATCGTCGAAGCCTGGTTCGACTGGGCCCGGCAGTCCTCCGAAGGGGGCTGCCTGCTGCTCAGCGCCGCCAGCGAATACGACGACCGTCCGGGCGAAATCCGCGATCGCGTCGTCGCCCATGAACTGCGCTGGCGCCGTGAACTGGCGCGCGCGATCGCACTGGCTGTAGACACCGGCGATCTGGCCCCCGACACCGACCCCGAGCAGATGGCATTCGAGGTCTACAGCCTGGCCCTGATCGTCCACCACGATGCCGGCCTGTTCGGATTCGAACTGGCGCACACCCGCGGCCGGCGCGCACTCGAGCGCCTGTTCCGCTCGTACTCCCCCACCCTCTGACTCCCTACCGGAGGCCTCCCGTGTACCCGCTCATCGCCACAATTAGCACGACCGTTCGTAATATCATGCGACTGTACGGCCTTCGACTGGGGTTCGCCCTTGCCGCTCCGTTGGCGCCGAAAGCGGCGGTGAGCCGCGCGGCACGCGTTTTTTCTACGCCAATGCCGTCGACCCGGAGCCGTGCGCTCGCTGCGTCCACGCAGGGTGCACGGGAGGAGCAGCTCGAAGTCGATGGGCATGCCATCGCGGCTTATGTCTGGGGCGATCCGGCGAAGCAGCCCTATGTGCTGTTCGCACACGGCTGGTCGAGCCATGGAACGCGCATTGCGCGCTGGCTGCCCGCCCTTTTCGCCGAGGGCTACGCGGTGGTCGCGTTCGATCAGCCAGCGCATGGCCGCAGCCCCGGCACGCAGGCCACGCTGCCGGATTTCACCCGCCACCTGCTCGCGGTCGGCGACCACTACGGTCCGGCCGCAGCCGTGATCGGCCATTCCCTCGGCGGCGCCGCGACGCTGCTGGCGATGGCGCACGGACTGCAGGCGTCACGCGCCGTGCTGATCGCCCCGGCCGCCGACCCTGTCGCCGCAGCGGAACGATTCGCACGCGTGATGTGGATCGGCCGTCGCCTGTTCCAGCGGATGTTTGCCTACTTCGAAGGCCGGATCGGCATCACGTTCGCCGAACAGCAAGCGCATCTGAACGCACCGGTGATCGGCCGCCCGGCGCTGATCGTGCACGACCTCGAAGACCGTGACGTGCCGTGGGAGGAAGGCGAGCGCTACGCACGTTATTGGCCTGACTCCCGCCTGTTGACCACGCGCGGGCTCGGCCATCGCCGCGTGCTCGACGACGACGGCGTGATCGACGCAGGAATGCGCTTCCTGCACGGCGAAAGCGTCGGGGATCGCATCGTGTCGAGCACCAACCTCCCGTTCGGCGTGGCCTGAACAAACGGGCCCTGGCCTGAACCAGCCTTGCGTTGCCCCGGTGGTGGTCTGGCCCTAAGCTCTGCTCCTGACCTCCTGCATATCGGCAAGACGGCGCCTGATCGGCGCCGTCTTGCTGCGCAAACCCGAAAGGCAACGCCGCATGCCCGCAGCACCGCAATCAGTACCGAAGTCCGATCCGCACAGCGACCGTCGGGTGCAGCCATGATCGAGTCCTCCGCACAGGCCGCGCTCGATGCCGTACTGGCAGCACAGCCCCATGCCATCGTCGAACGTGATGGCGTGCGCTACACGCTGCTGGGCACGGCGCATGTCTCGCAGGCGAGTGTCGAAGCGGTCCGCGATGCGATCGACAGCGGCGCATTTGATGCCGTCGCGGTTGAACTCGACCCGCAGCGCCTGCAGGCGCTGACCGACCCGGATGCACTGGCCAAGCTCGACCTGGTGCAGGTCATCCGCACGGGCAAGACCGCGCTGTTCGCCGCCAACCTGGCACTGGCCGCCTACCAGCGCCGCCTTGCCGAACAGCTGGGCATCGAACCCGGCGCCGAACTCAAGCGCGCCGTGCTCGAAGCGCGCCAGCGCGAGCTGCCGGTGCACCTCATCGACCGCGATGTCGGCCTGACCTTCAAGCGCGCCAGCAACCGCCTGGGCTGGTGGTCGCGGGCGAAGCTCGGCGGCGGCCTGATGGCCGCACTGTTCGTCGACGAGGAAGTCGGTGCCGACGAAATCGAGAAGCTAAAGCAGGGCGACATGCTCGAATCGAGCTTCGGCGAATTCGCCAGCGACAGCCCGGAACTGTACGAAACCGTCATCGCCGAGCGCGACCGCTACATGGCCGCTCGCCTGCGTGAAACCCATGGCGATGCGCGCGAAGTGCTGGCCGTGGTCGGCGCCGGGCATCTGCAGGGACTGGCACGCCATCTCAAGGAAGAAGTCCGTGCACCGGACACCATCCGCGAGGAACTCGAGGCGCTGCCGAAGAAGAGCGACGTGCCCTGGTTCACGATCATCCTTTCCACCTTCGTGCTCGGCGGCTTCGCCTGGGGATTCTGGCGCGGTGGCATCGACGTCGGCTCCGATCTGCTGCTGCAATGGGTGCTGGCCACCGGCGTGCTTGGCGCGATTGGATGCGCCGTGGCCGGCGGCCATCCGCTCAGCATCCTCGTCGCGTTCGTCGCGTCGCCCATCACGCCGCTCCATCCGGCGCTTGCGTCGGGCACGCTCAGCGCATTGACCGAAGCCTGGGTACGCAAGCCAACCTATGCCGACTTCATGGCCCTGCGCGACGACGTGCAGAGTTGGCGCGGCTGGTGGCGCAACCGGGTCGCACGCGTTCTGCTCAATTTCTTCCTGACCAGCCTGGGCACCGCGATCGGCGTGTGGACGGGCGGTTTGCGAATGCTGGGCAAGCTGGTCGGCTGAGGCCGCCCGCGCTGCGGCGGAACGCTAGAAGCATTCCGCCGCAGAGGCCGCAGTACCGGATTCGCGTCGGGCGCCCTGCTGGTCGATCGAGAGGGTTGCGCACCGGGTGTCCCGGGATGCCTGCACACCCTGGGGCACGGCCTGGACCGTGTACGCGTTGGCTGCAGTGCCGTCAGCCAGGCCGATGACGTAGTGGCTTCGCAGATCGGTTCGACATTGCATCCCGGGAATCGCAGGCGCCGCACCCGAGCCTTCGACGTATCGAAGGTTCGTCGTGTAATGGCGTTCCATGAACTGCGCCACTTCCAGCATGCAGACCGCCGCAGCCGAGCGCCGGGTCTTGATGACATGGTTCTGGTAGCTCGGGTAAGCGATCGCGGCCAGTATCGCCACGACAGCGACGACGATCATCAGCTCTATCAGCGAGAAACCGGGTACGTGCCTGCGCAGTTTCATTGCGTCAATCCAGCAGCAGCTCTCGCCACGAGACACGACTAGCGCGGGTGCCCGTGTTTCGCGTGCGCAGATCCTGCACGGTGCCGTCTTCCAGATTCACCTGGATGCTGCCGTCCAGGATGGTCGGGCCGATGGGACTGCTTCCGAAGCCTGTGCCGGATGCGGGAACCATCACGCCGTCCACCTTGACCATGTCCCGCTCGTCGACCAGACCGTCGCCGTTGGCGTCGATGAAGCTCGACGAAGGCCGTGAGCCGGTGAACGGCTCCAGCGCCATGATGAAGCCCCTACCCCCCGGGCTGCAGATGTCCCGGGCATCCGGAATGCGTGTTGTGCCAATCAGCATGCCGCGATCCAACTGGTTGGGAACCACCATTCGCTCGCCTTCCCGGCCATTGACCGGTGAAACCAGCTCCAGCTCCCATCCGTCCTTGCCGACAAAGTCTTCCGCCGTGGCCTTCGTCGTTACGCGCAACACCTGCCCCTTGCCAGCGGGCAGTTCGGCCAGGATGCGGTGACGGACGAGGGCCGTTCGCCCCTTCACTTCATCACCGTCGTCGACCAGGCCGTACCAGGCCTGCACACTCTTGTCGGCAACATCGGCGTCACCGAGATAACGGCCGGTGCCGAAAAACACCCAGACGGCGCGTGTCTTCGGGTTCCTTGTCACAAGCGGCGCGGCGGTGATGGGTTGCCGCTTGCCGTCGCTGCCCTCCGCGGTAAACAGTTTGCCGACGGACGCCGCCGCGCCGCCAACCCCGGAGAACCGCCACAGGTTGCCTGCGAGGTCGCCTGCGTACACGGTCTCGAAGAAGCCGTCGCGGTTGGTGTCCCAGGCATCCACGGCAGACAGCGCGTTGTTGCCGGCGGTTCCGGTGGTGATGACCTGCGCGACACCGGACTCGATCCCGATCGTGATCAACTGGGCGGTGCCACCGGCGCTATTGGGTCCATTCCCGAGCAACACCCGCCAATCGCCATTGGCGACCTGGGCGAGGATGGGCTTGCCCAGCACATGGCCCAATGCCGGGATGTCTGAGGCGTCCTTTTCCCACAGGAAGTTGACGTTGTCCGGATCGGTGACGTCCAGGGCGAACACGGCCTTGCCGCCGCGCCCCATGCTGCCCACCAGGATCGTCTTCCAGCGTCGATCAGCGGCGGCATAGACGTCCGCCACCGACAACTCGCCGTCGACGAAGAAGCGATGCTCGTAATCGGGCGACGCCAGTGTTTTCAGATACGCATTGATCGCCGCAGCCGGCATGAACGCATAGACCTCGTCGCCAGTCTCGGCGTCGAACCCATGCAACATGCCGTCGTTCGCGCCGACGTAGACGACGCCACGCCTGTTCGCCTGGCTATCGGCGAAGTGCGCGTAGGACGAAGCCCCGGCAAACGTGCCGCCAGAGTAAAGAAGTGCCTCCGGCCGGCCGACGAAGACAGGCTGGGAATGAACGATGTCGCCAAGGATGCCGAGCCGGGTGCGCAGGCGCCCTTCGCTTCTGCGATCGCCACGCAGGTAGTCGACGGTGGCTTCGTCGCCCAGCGCTGATCGCTGCTCAGGTCCGAGCGCATTCCAGGTCAGGGGCTGGTAGCGGAGATTGGCTGCCGCCTGGCGAGTGTGGACATGGATCTTCCGTCGCGCCCACGGCATAGCCGAAAGCCTGTCCCCGGCATTCCAGGCGGGCTCGACGGAGAATGCGCCGGTGGCGGGATCCCACGGATACGCACTGAGTTCGCCGCGCCAGGACGGGCTCTGGAAGCGCGCCTGGTAGATCATCGCCCCGATTTCGCGTCGCGTCGTGTTCGCCGCAAGCGAGGCAGCCGAACCCGAGGCTTCCTGCACGATGCGCCGGAACGCCCTGGTCAGGCTCTCGACCATCTTGTCGGCTTCGCTGGCGACATAGAAGTTGTCCGGGCGCTTGTAGCCTGCCGCCAGGATGTCGCCTGATTCGTACCACCACGCCTCGGGCAGCGCGTCTGTCCGTTCGTAGGGTCTGTAGCCGTTCGGCACGCGGAAGCCGCCGTACTTGGCAGCGAGCCAGTACTGATTGGATTCCCGGGGCGCCAGCGTGGCGTTCTCGCGAACGTCGACCCAATGCGTAGCGACCGTCTGCAAGCCATCCAGGTCCGGGCGGATGTCGCGCGTGTGCGAGTCGTAGGCGAGACCAGCGATGTATGCAGAGTTGTTGCGACCCGAGAACGGGGTTCCGATTCTCAGCTTCTCCAGCTCGGCCACCTTGTTGGTGGCGGTCACCACGTTGACGGTCCGGTCCGCTCTCACCTCCGGCGGCGTTGCCGGTTCTTCCGACAGGTTGGTGTTGCCAGGCAGGTTCTTGTCGCGGTGGGTGTTGACGTCGCCAATTCCGAGAATTACGTTGGCCTGGCATCGATACTGCACCGGATCGCGCCATCGGGTGATGACCGGGAAACCATCGACCTGGTCGTACGCGTTGCCGGTGATGGTCGAGTAAGCCGCGACATTGCCCTGATTCTTGAAGTATCGGATCGCGGCGTAGTAGAGCTCGCTTACCGGATCAATGCCCTTGTGAAACTGCGAAGTCAGCTGACCGAACTTGTTGAGGTAGTTGATGACGCCGCTGTCCCGGACGCCACCGGGCGTTGCCGCAGCCGCGCCGGGATCCGGATTGGTGAAGATCACACCGGTGTCGGGGTCCCATTCCCTCGCGGCATTCGCGGCCGGACCCGTCGCCGGATCGTGTGTCTGTGGTCCGACAAACTTCTGCTCGGCGCGCAGCACCCCACCGTCGCGCCGCACGCTTGAATCGTTGAGGTAACCGAAGATGCTGTATCGAACGCGGTCCGAGTACGCCTGGACCAGCCCTTCCGGTTTCCAGCCCTGGCTGTAGCGCTTGCAGTTGGCTTCCAGCAGGTTCGCCACGCACACCTTGACGCGGACGCTCACCTCGAACGCATTCCCGGGAGTCGCATTACCGCGATTGTCCAGAACCAGGTCGTGCGTGGCAGGATCATAGGCGACCAGCGCGCCCCAGAAGTTGCGGCCGGTGAAGCGCATCTTGTTGCCGCGGCCCGCGACCTGCACCCACATCCAGTTCCACGAGGCAGGCGTCGCCGCGCGCAGTGCATTGATGTCGCCCGGCCCGCCGTCCGGCACGCGACGGTCGGAGAAGCCGTAACCACGGTCGTGCCGCGCCTTCTCGAGCCACGTTTCGGTGGGCGTATCAACGACGCGGTAGCCACCTGTCAGCGCAAGACGAAAAGGGTCGACGGTCTGCGTGACCGCCCAGTTCATCAAGTTGCCACTCCATTCCTTCCTGGAGTAACTGCACACATGTCCCTGGGTGAATCTCACCGGGTAGAAGTGCCGCTGGGACTCGATCGCGGCGTAATGGTAGTTGTAGCACTTGTCAGCGTCGAAGTAGCCCAGGTACGTGCGATTGACGTCATAGCGGCCGATGTTGGCCTGGCTGTTGATCGTCGGATACTCGACCGATGGCACCAGCGCAAGATTGCCTGGCACGCGTGGACCTACGTACAAGGGCGCCTGCGATATCTGGACCTGGGCATTGGCCGCTCCGGTGATCGCGGCAATGGCGATGAGCGCGACGATCAACGACGAAACCCACTTCCTGTTACCACTGCGGCTGCAGCGTCGACCTTCCATTGCCCACACTCCGAACAAGTACCCATCATGGCCGGCGATCCGCCGGGGCCAAGCAACCCGACTCGATCAGCGCACCTCGATCGTCGCCTGCAGTGCGACGACGGCACGATCGCCCCGGGGATCGTGGCTTCGCGCGGATATGCGGTAGATCGACTTGCCGTGGGTGACAGGTGGTGCGCCGTACTGGTACGCAGATGCGCCGCGCCCCGCCCCGTCATCCTCGGCGTTCCCGGAAAACTCCCCCATGTACTCGATGTAGTACTGGGGCGCACCCGCGGCTGCATCGGAATAGGACGACTTCTCCGCGACGCTGGTCCAGCAGCCCGGGGCACCCGCCGTACAACCAGCGACGGTGGCTGCATCCATGCCGGCGGGCGTGCTCGTGCATATGGCGTGCAGGGTCGCGCAGTTCACGCCGATGGATCGCCCCGTCAACGCGGTCTCGCGGACTTTCTGCTCCGCGACCCGAAGCGCTGTCTCCGCGGACTGGAAGGCCAGGCTGCGGTCGAACATGCCAGCACTCATCCGTTCTTCCAGCAGGGCACCGCGCAGGCTTGCAAGGCCAAGCAGGGTCACGACAATCAGCAGGAGGAGGACCATCATCAACGCCACACCGCGTTGCCGTGGCAAGGTCACACGGTTGGCATGGCGGCACACCCCACTCACGAGGTGCGATTCCGCAACGAGACGGTGTGCACCAGCGTCCGCGTCAGCGGCGAGCGCTCCGTGCCGGCGCGCCCGGTGTCCTGCAGCGTCACTACGACATGCACGGCGATGACCTTCTTCCAGTCGACCCCGGCGCCGGCGTCGACGTACCGGGCGGCGCCCGCGACCAGATAGGTGATCTGCATGTTCTCGATGCGATCGACCACTTCCTCACGCGACTGCGCGCCGCCCCGGCCCAGCGGCACGCGATACAGCGACCGACCGCCACGACCGTTGTCGGCGACAAACCATCGCACCGCGTGAAGCTTGGCAATCAATGCATTTGGCGGATAGGTCTTGCTATTGCCCTGGGCCGAGCACACCACCGGAACACCCAGGTGCCTGGTGCAGTTCCCCGGCGAGTCGCTGCCCGGGCCGTACTCGATCGTTGTGTTGCCGTCGTGGACTGCGCTGACCTGGACGATGCTGGCCTGTGTGTAATCACAGACCAGGACGATGTCGCCTGCACGCACACCCTGCAAGGCCGTGGCGCTCCTGAATCGAACCGCTTGGCGGTCATGACGAGTCACGGTGACGGCCCCTTCGCCGGACGAAAGGAACTCGATCGCGTCGGTGCCTGCAGCGGCGCCAGGGAGTCCGCCGTTTTCATACCCGACAATGCCGCGCTCCCAGTTCATCCACCAGGGCACCGCCTTTGCAGAGGCACCGTTGAGGACGTTCGCCACCGGGAGACCCATCGCGCAGGGATTGCCGGCCGCCTGGCGAATCTCGCGTGCCATCAGTTCGAATGCCACCCGCGCGCTCTCCTGGATTCGCGCGAGGCTCTCGGTGGCACGATAGGTCCGCTGGTTCGACAGGAAGATTCCCACTGCGGCTGCCGATACCAGCAGGCCAAGCACCAGCGAGATCATCAGTTCGACGAGGCTGAAGCCGGCCTCGCTCCCCCGGCGTGGCCTCGTCCCGGGGCGCGCCTCACTCATACCCTCACCACCGTCCTGATCTGGTGCCGGGTGTTACTCCCGGTGCCGCGCGAATCGTCCCAGCGAACAGTGACGGCGCACTCCGTGGCATCGGTGCCCGCTACGGCGGTGCACCTGACCTGTGCACAGGCAGCTGCACCCAGCTCGGCCCGGAGCGCGGCCACCCAGGCCGAACGATCAGCGGCTCCCAGCTGCGCTCCGCCGGCTGCATCGGCGCCGGACTTCCCGGTGGCGGCACACATGCCCATGTCATAAAGCCCGGCCCGCGCCTCGACGACATTCGCACGCATGGCATCGAGGATGGCGTAACTCAGGACGACCGCCTGGCTGCGCTCCAGCGAGCTCTGGCTGTTTCGCAGGGCGGCCGCCTGCAGTGCTGCAACGCCCAGGAGGCCGATGGCCATCACCAGGACCGCGATCAACACCTCGATCAGGCCAACGCCCCGTTGCCGTGTACGCCTAGAGGTTGGCTGCTGCATCACATCGCCCTCCCCCGCTCTCCGCGTGCGTGGAAATGCGACTGCCGGACACGATGCTGATGCGCCTGACGTTGTCGACGGGCGAGCTCGTCGGCAGGCAGGCCGCGAACGATGCGTTCAGCAGTTCGCTGTCAATGGTTCGCGCCAGGCCGTCGGAACGGAAGTCGATGCGACCATCACGGATCGAGGAACTGCCCCTGAGCTGTACCGGGGCCGCGACGGTGCCGACTCGCAGGACATCGTCGACCGCCCCATCCCGGTCGGAATCGACAACGGCGATCCATGTGCTCCAGACGTCACCCGTCGTGCAACGAATGCCATCGCCGCTGCGGCACACCGTCACCGTGCGATTGAGCCGAACCGCCTCCATCCGTGCGAACGCAGCGTGGCGACCATTTCGTTCGCCGACCCGCCGAGGCGGTTGCCGTTGATGAGGGCACTCATCCCCGGGTAGCCGATCGCCGCCAGGATGGCGACCAGCGAGACCACCACCATGAGTTCCAGCAGAGTGAAACCCGACCCGCGGCGAAGACGCGCGCAAGCAGGCGCCGACCTCGACAGGGCGGCCGGAATGACGAACATCGTTGCTTTCCCCGTGACAGACGCTGTCACGTTAAGTGCCCGGCGAAAGGGACACCATCAGGAAACTGGAAGCCTCCACGTAAGAAAAACGGGAAGGCAAGCCTTCCCGTTTCTCCCTTCCGACTTGGCGGTCAGTCCGCTTTGAGTGCAGCCACTGCCGCTGCCGGCACCGTTCCGTCGCCCTTGCCACGCGCACGCCGCACCATGCGGGTGGTGCCGTTGCGAAGATCGTCGAGCATCGCGTAGATCGTCGGCAGGAACAGCAGGCTGACCACCGTCGAGAACGCCAGGCCACCGGCGATGGCGCGTGCCATCGGGTAGTACGGCGGGCCGTCGCCACCCATCTGGGTGTTGGTCAGCGAGATCGGCACCATCGCCAGGATCGCCGTGCCCATCGTCATCAGGATCGGGCGCAGTCGCTCGCGGCTGCCCTCGACCAGCGCATCGGTCCGCGACAGGCCGCGGCGACGCAGGTTGTTGATGTGCTCGATCATGACGATGCCGTTGTTCACCACCACGCCCATCAGCACCAGGATGCCGATGAAGGCCATGATGTTGAACTCGGTCCCGGTCAGCCAGAACAGCCAGAACACGCCGAACACCGAGAACAGCACGCCGCTCATGATCGCCGACGGGAACAGCAGCGACTCGAACACCGCCGCCATCACCACGTAGATCATGACCAGGGCGATCAGCAGGTTGAACATCATCTGCTTGTTGGCATCGGCCTCGTCTTCGAACGCGCCGCTGTCGAAGGTGAAGCTGTAGCCGGCCGGGAATGCCACCGACTTGAGCGTCTCTTCCATCGCCTTGCGCGCGTCGGGCACGGTGGCCTTGTCGGCGAGGTTGGCCTGGATCGCCACCGTGGTCTGGCGGTTGGCGCGCTGGATCTGCGTCGCCGACGGCTTCACGGCGACATCGACCATGGCCAGCAACGGCACGGTGCGGCCATCCGGGGCACGGACGGTGAAGCTGTCGATGTCCTCGACGCCAAAGTTCTCGGCCCCGGCGAAACGGACCCAGACCGGTACCTCGGTCTCACCGCGGCGGAACTCGCGCAGCGGCGCACCGCGCAGGGCCAGGCCGACGAAGCTGGCCACTTCCTGCGCGCTGAAGCCGAACGCGGCCGCACGATCCCGGTCGACGTGCACCGACAACTCGCTGTTCTGGTCGCCGATGTCGACGCGGACGTCGCGCAGTTCCTTGCGCTTGGACATGATCGGAACGATGTCGTTGGCCAGTTCCACCAGCGTCTCGGTGGAGTCGCCCACCAGCTGCACCTGGATGTTCTGCCCAGGGCCGCCACCGCCGCCACCGCCGCCCTGGTTGCCGATGCCGATGTTGGCACGGGCGGACTTGGGCAGGTCGTTGCGCAGCTTCTCGATCGTCGCCTTGGTCTCGTCGATCTTGTCGGTGTCGAAGGTGATGCGGGTGCCGCCCCAGCCCTGCTCGCTGAAGTACGAGTAGATCTGGGTGATGTTGTAGCGCTTGCGGTTGGCCTCGAGGAACTTCTCGATCTTGAGGATTTCCGCCGACATCTGTTCCTTGGTGTAGGCGCCCTTCCACTGGTAGAAGATATTGGTCTCGGTGCCGTCGTCGCCACCGAACATGTTCTTCTTGGTCAGCATCATCGGCACGATGCTGACGGCGATGATCAGCACGATGCCGAGGACGGCCTTGCCGCGGTGCTCCAGCGTCCAGCGCAGGAAACGGGCGTAACCCTTCTGCAGGCGCGGGATCAGGCCGCGGTCCGAGCGCACCGCCGGCGGCGTCTTCATGCGCGCCGAGATCATCGGGATCAGGCTGACCGCGACCAGCCACGAGGCCAGCAGCGACACCGAGATCGTGATCGCGATCTGCGACAGGTAGATGCTGAGGAAGTTGCGGTCGCCGAACAGGTTGGGCAGGAACACGATGCAGTGGCACAGCGTGCCGGCCGACAGCGCGATCGCGACGTGCCGGGTGCCGATGATCGAGGCCAGCGTCGGCTGGTCCGGCATGCGTTCGCGTTCCTGGTAGATGCTCTCCACCACGACCACGGCGTTGTCGACCAGCATGCCCACCGCCAGCAGCAGGCCCATCATCGTCAGGATGTTGAGCGTGACGCCAGTGAAGTACATGAAGCCCAGCGTCATCACGAAGCAGATCGGGATGGCCAGGGTCACCATCAGCGTCGATGGCCAATGGCGCAGGAAGAAGAACAGCACCGCGATCGACAGCAACAGGCCGATGCCGCCGGCTTCGGCCAGCTCGAGCAGCGAACTGGTGACGTTGTCGCCCTGGTTGTCGATGATCTTGATCTGGATGCCGGCCATTTCCGGCTGGTCGCGGATCGCCTCGACTTCCTTGAGCGCGTTGCTGGAGACCTCGACCAGGTTGGCACTTCGCTCCTTGAAGATGTCCAGGCCGATCGCCGGCTTGCCGTCGAGGCGGCGGCCGTAGTTCATGCGCGCCGGCTTCAGGCGGATCTCGGCGATGTCGCCCAGACGCGTGCCCTTGGTGTCGATGATCAGGTCACGCAGCTGCTGCAGATCGGTGATCTCGCCCACCGGCTGCACGCGCAGGCGCCGCCCGCCGTCGTCGATCTGACCGGCGGACACCGAGAAGTTGACCGCCTTCAGGCGCGTGTTGAGGTCGTTGATGCTCAGGTTGTGCGCGGTCAGGCGGTCGGGATCGATGGCGATCTCGACCTCGTTGGGCGCCGCGCCGGTCACCTCCACCCTCGCCACGCCCGGGATGCGTTCGATGCGCCGCTTGAACTCGCGGTCGATCATGTCGTACGCACCGGTCAGGTCGGTCGAACTGGCCAGGCGCACGCGCAACACCGGTTCATCGGTGGTGGAGAACTTGAACACGTTGTAACGCTGCAGGTCGTCCGGCAGGTCGTCGCGGATGGCATCGATGCGCTCGCGCGCCTCCGACGCCGCGATGGCGACATCGCGGTCCCAGTCCGAGAACTGCATGAAGATCTCGGCACCGTCGGAACGGGCGTTGGCATCCATGCGCTTGACGTCGGTCATCGTCGACAGCGCTTCTTCCACCGGCCGCAGCAACGTCCGCTCCACTTCCTCCGGCGTGGATCCCTCGTAAGGGATCTGCACGAAGATGAAGGGCGGCGACACTTCCGGGAACGCTTCCAGCGGGAGCCGGATCGCCGCGATCAGGCCGATCACGAACAGCGACACGAAGAACATGATCGCCGTGACGGGCCGCTTGATGCTGAGCTCTGCAATCGTCATGTCAGTGCTCCGCTCAAGCCGGCTCGACCTGGCCGTCGTCGTCCGACGCGACCTTGCCATGCGTACGGCGGGCACGCTCGACGTAGTAGTCGTCGGCGCGACGGTCCAGCAGGTCGTACACCACCGGGATCACGACCAGCGTCAGCAGCGTCGACACCAGCAGGCCACCGATCACGGTGATGGCCATCGGCGAGCGCACTTCCGCGCCCTCGCCCATCGCCAGCGCCAGCGGCAGGAAGCCGAACAGCGTGCACATCGTGGTCATGATGATCGGACGCAGTCGCGAACGGGCACCTTCGATTAGTGCATCGCGCTTGGCCACGCCGTGCTCGCGCAGCTGGTTGACCTTGTCGACCAGGATGATGGCGTTCTTCACCACCAGGCCCACCAGCAGGATCAGGCCGATGAACACCACCACCGAGACCGGCGAATTGGTCAGCAGCAATGCCAGCACCGCGCCGACCAGGGCCAGCGGGATGGTGAACAGGATCACGAACGGGTGCAGCAGCGACTCGAACTGCGACGCCATCACCAGGTAGACCAGGAAGATCGCCAGGCCGAATGCGAACAGCAGCGATCGCACCGACTCGGCCAGCTCTTCACCCTGGCCACCGATGTGCATGCCGACACCGGCACCGAGTGGCTGCTCGGCGATCATCTCCTGCACTTCCTGCACGGCGGTGCCGAGGTCGATGTCGCGCAGGTTGGCCGAGACGATCGCCACGCGCACCTGGTCGGCGCGGTGGATCTCGCTCGGGCCCGTCGTCGACACGACGTCGGCCACCGCGTCCAGCGTCACCGGGCGGGTGCTGCCCGGGTTGACGATCAGGCGACGGATGTTGTCGACCGAGGCGCGGTCGGTTTCGCGGGCACGCACCAGCACGTCGATCTTGCGGTCGCGGAAGCTGTAGCGCGTGGCGACGTCGCCGCGCACCTTCTTCACCACGACGTCGGCGATCTGGCGGGTGGTCAGGCCGAGCGCACCGGCGCGGTCCTGGTCGAAGCGGATCTGGATCTCCGGGAAGCCTTCCTCGACCGTCGACTTGACGTCGGCATAGTGCGGGTTGGCCCGCAGCATCGCCGCCATGCGCTGGCCGGCGACCTGGATGCTTTCCAGGTCCTGGCCACGCAGTTCGATTTCAAGCGGCGTGGAGAAGCTGAAGAGCTCCGGACGGCTGAAGTCCACCTGTGCGCCCGGGTGCGACTGCATGGTCGTGCGCAGGCGCTCGGTTTCGCGCGCCTCCACTTCCTTGCTGCCGCCGTCGGCCATCACCACCGTCAGCTTGCCGATGTTCTCGCCGCTTTCGGTCGGGTTGGCGTCCAGTCGGGTACCGCTGCCGCTGACGCCGTAGAGCGTGCGGATACCGTCGTCCTTGGCGTGCTTCTGCTGCAGCTCGCGCACCAGGGTGTCGGTCTCGCGCAGCGGCGTGCCGGGCGGCAACTTCACCGTCATCTCGAAGCGGTCCTGTGCCAGCTGCGGGATCAGGTCCGCACCCAGCATCGGGATCGCCAGCAAGGTCAGCGCGAATGCCGCTGCGGCAAAGCCCAGCACCAGCCACGGCTTGCGCAGCGCGGTCGGCAACAGCTTCATGTAACCGCGCTCGGCACGTCCGTACGGCGCCATGGCGATATCGCTGGCCTTGCGCATCACCGGTCCGACGACCGCGACCAGGCCACGCCAGGCGCGCACGATCAGCCAGGTGATGCCAAAGAACGTGCCGCGGGTGCCGACACCGATGCCATGTTCGACGGCAGCAAGGGGCTTCTGCAGCTTCGAGGTCGGCTGCCAGCGCGGATGCGGCGCCTCTTCCGGGAACGCCATCGGCGGCCGCCCCTTCAGCGCGCTGAGCATCGGGATCAGCGTCATCGACACGATCAGCGAGATGCCGATGGCCAGGGCCACGGTCAACGCCTGGTCACGGAACAACTGGCCAGCGATGCCCTGCACGAACACCAGCGGCAGGAACACCGCGATGGTGGTCAGCGTCGACGCAACCACGGCCATGCTCACTTCGCGGGTGCCGGCGATGGCGGCATCGAGGATGCCAAGCCCTCGCTCTCGCGCCTTGGCGATACTTTCCAGCACCACGATCGAGTCGTCCACGACCAGGCCGGTGGCCAGCGCCAGGCCGCCGAGCGACATGACGTTGAGGCTCAGGCCCAGCTGGCCCATGAAGAAGAAGGTGGCGATGATCGATACCGGCAGCGACAGGCCGATGACGAACGTGCTCCAGCCATCACGCAGGAACAGGAAGATGATCAGCACGGCCAGCATGCCGCCGATCACCGCGTCCTTCTTGACGTCGCTGATGGCGTGCCGAATGAACAGCGACTGGTCGTCGATCGTGGTCAGTTCCACGTCCGGCGGGATCTGCGCCTTGATCTCTTCCAGGCGCTTGGTGATGGCATCTGCGGTGGCGACGGTGTTGGCATCGCCTTCCTTGTAGATCGCCAGCTCGACCGCTTCCTTGCCGGCCAGGCGGATGATCGCCTCGCGTTCCTTGTAGCCCTGGCGGACTTCGGCGATGTCCTTCAGGCGCACCGGCATGCCGCCGGCCACGGCGCCACCGCCAGCGGAATTGGCACTCTGCACGGACGCGGCCGCGGCCATGGCTTCGGCCGAGCCGGTCTGCGCGGCGATCGCCGCCATCTGCGCAGCCGCGTTGGCGGCCGCGTTGTCGCCACCGCTGCGGGTGGTGACCAGCATTTCGCGGATCTCCGGTACGCTGGCGAACTGGTTCACCGTGCGCACCAGGTAACGCTGCGAGCCTTCCTCCAGGCGACCGCCGGAGATGTTGATGTTCTCCTGCTGCAGGCGCTGGATGACGTTGTCGATCGGCAGGTTCAGCTGCGCAAGCTTCTGCTGGTCGATGTCGACCTGGATCTCGTCCTCGAGACCACCGCCAACCTTGACCGCGGCCACGCCGTCGACCGGCTCGAGCTTCTTCTTCAGGTCATCGTCGGCATAGCGGCGCAGCCCGGTGAGCTCGCGCATGGCCTCGGTATCGTTGGTCGCAGCGGTCTTGGACGACAGCGCGATGCGCAGGATCGGTTCGGTCGACGGATTGAAGCGCAACAGCACCGGAGCCTTGGCCTCCAGCGGCAATTGCAGGACTTCCATCTTGTCACGCACTTCGAGGCTGGCCTGGTCCATGTCGGTGCCCCAGGCAAACTCGAGCACGACGTCGCTCTGGCCGGTACGCGAGACGGATTTCAGCTTGCGCAGCCCCTTGACCACGCCGACGGCCTCTTCGACCGGCTCGCTGATCAGGGTTTCGATTTCCGACGGCGCCGCACCGGTGTACTCGGTGCGCACCGTCAGGGTCGGATAGCTCAGGTCCGGCAGCAGGTTGACCTTGAGGTCACTCAGCGCGATGAACCCGAACAGGACGAAGGTCAGCGTCACCATCATCACCGTGACACGGCGACGCGTGGAGAACTCGACCAGGTTGAAGCCGGATGATTCGTTCGCAGGTTGCGTCACGTTCGCTCTCCGCGATGATTACTGCTTCTTGGCTTCGGTTTTGGCGGCCGCGACCTTCTTCGCCGGCTGGCCCAGCACCTGCACGACCGTGCCGTCACGCAGCGCGGTCTTGCCGGCAACGACGACCTGGTCGCCCACCTTCACGCCGCTGCGGATTTCGGCCCAGGAGCCGTCGGTGTAGCCCAGCTTGACCGGCACGCGCGTGGTCTTGTCGCCCTTGACGACGAACACCGCCGGGTCGCCGTCGTCCTCGAGCAGGGCGACACGCGGCACCACCAGGGCGTCGGCGCGCTGGTCGTAGTCGATCTTGATGCGGCCGAACATGCCGGGCTGCAGCACGCCGCCACCGGCGAACGCGCAGACAACGCGGAAGGTGCCGCTGCCCGAGTCCACCACCGGCGCAACACGGTCGACGGTGCCGGTGAAGACCTTGCCCGGCAGCGCATCGACCTGCATCTGCACCGGCAGGCCGGCCTTCAGCGTGGCCAGCTCGCGCTCGGGCACGTTGAGGGTGGCTTCCAGACGCGAGGTGTCGACGATGCGGAAGATCGGCGTATTGATCTGGACGAAGTTGCCGGTCTTGATCGAGCGCGAGGCGATCACGCCGGAGATCGGCGCTTCTACGTTCGCGTAGGACAGTTCCAGGTTGGCCATGCGATTGGCGGCGCGGGCCTCTTCGAGGTCGAAGCGCAGCTGGTCGTTGTCATTGGCGCTGAGCAGCTTCTGCTCGGCCATCTGCTTGGCGCGGGCATAGTTGGCCTCGAGCTTGCGCATGCGGGCGTCGGTCTGGGCGACCTGCTGCTGCGAGCGGGCGGCGTCCAGGCGCACCAGGGTCTGGCCGGCGCGGATCTGCTGGCCTTCCTCGACGAGCACGTTCAGTGCCACGCCCGAGGTCTTGGCGACCACCTGCGACTCACCCACCGGTTCCAGGGCTGCCGTGCCGGTGTAGCTGGCCGCGACCGCACGACGCGAGGCCTTGGCGACCTCGACCGGGACGGCCTCCGGGCCCTTCTCGCCCTCTTTGGCCTGGGCCTCCCCAGGGCCGCCACCGCCCTTGCAGGAGGCCAGCAGCAGGGCGCTCGACAGTGCCAGGCAGGGCAGCAGGACGCGAGCGGCGCGGGCAAAACCACGGCTGCGATTTCGGGAGAGATGACGCATGAATTGAACCCCAAGGTGGCTGTTTACCGGACCGTATGCCGGTGTTGTAGATAGGTATATCACCTGCCCCGTTCACCAACATCCGCCGAAGGTCATGGTGACTGGAGCCATGTCGCGGGGCGGAACCCTAAGGAGAGTTCTCATCAGCCGCAACAACCATCGATGCAAAATGGCACCGCTTCGTTGCATCGATATCGCAGGCTATACTTGCGCACTTATGCGCGGCCCTCCTGAAGAGGGGATGGCCACGCGCAGCCAGCTTCAGAACCTTTCGCTAGCCATTCGAGATTGCGGACTACGACATGATGCGACCGCTGATGATCGCCGCCTGCTTCCTGCTGACCACCGCTGCGTCCGTCGCATCGGCCCAGGAAACCCAGGCCCCCGCCGCTGCCCCGGCCGCTGCCACCGCAACCACGGCACCTGCCGCTGTTAAGGGTGATGCCGCCAAGGGACACCAGCTGACCTACACCTGCCAGGGTTGCCACGGCATCACCGGCTACAAGAACGCCTACCCGAACTACCACGTGCCGAAGATTGGCGGGCAGTCGGCGGAATACCTGGTCAATGCCTTGACCGAATACAAGAAGGGCGCGCGCAAGCACCCGACGATGCAGGCCCAGTCGCAGAGCTTCTCCGACCAGGACATCGCCGACATCGCCGCCTTCCTTTCGTCCCTGAAGTGAGTGAGCAGACCATGACGAACAAGTTCCTCGCCATTGCCCTGCTCGCCTCGCTCGCGGTCGTCGGCTGCTCCAGCTCCGACACCCCGGCCGAGCACTCCGCCGCCGACCGCGGCGAAGGCCACACCTCCTCGTCCGCCGGCCTGCCGGCCGGCCACATCGCCGCCGGCGAGCAGCTGGCCAGCACCAAGGGCAAGGCCACGGGCCAGTCCTGCGTCGACTGCCACGGCGCCGAAGGCAATGCCCCGATCGACGGGACCTACCCGAAGCTCGCCGGCCAGTACTACGACTACATCGCCCACGCCCTGCAGGCTTACCGCGATGGCGACCGCGAGCACGCGCTGATGTCGAGCCAGGCGAAGGACCTGACCGACCAGCAGATCGCCGACCTGGCCGCCTACTTCGGTTCGCGCCAGAGCAACCTGCGCGACCTGCACAACGCGCACTGATCGGCGGCACTCGAGATGGCGAAAAAGCCCGCTTCGGCGGGCTTTTTTGTGGGCACTGAAAGCGTGCCCCAACCAGGTAACCGTTCGTCCTGAGCGTAGTGCCGCAGGCACGAAGTCGAAGGAAGCCCGCGCCGCACCATCCTTCGACTTCGCTGCGCTACGCTCAGGACGAACGGTGACCGCTGGATTTCCGGCTGCCTCTCAGCCGCCTGGCGGCGGCTTCACCGAGCCATTGTCTTCCTGCAGCGCAGGCTTGAACGGCACCGGCGGCGGCGGTCGCGCGCCCGCCGGTTGGTCGTTGAGGTTCGGGTCGCTGATGCCGCAGCCGCCGCCCAGGGCCAGCATCGAGATCACGCACTCGATGCTCTTGCCGGTGCCCGGGATCGGTATCGCCACCTTCCTCACCCCCCTGCGCACCCACTCGGCGAGGAGGGATTCGTTGGGTACCCAGTACTTTTCGAAGCTGGTCGGCTCGTAATCATTGGGCTTGCGTCGCAACCAGGTGCCGGCACGATCGAGGTCCTTGATCTCCTCGGTAATCGTGCCCGGCGGCTGACCCGGCGCCGCCGAGCCGGGCGCGTCGGCGATGCGGACGCTGCCATCACTGTTATAGAGGCCGGGCTGCTCGCCGCGCTGCCCGCCAGGGCGGTTGCGCGTGGATTCGCCCCAATCGTCGCCGCGGGTCGGTGTGGACCAGGTTCCCGGCGCAGGCGCCGGTTTCGGACCTGCCCCCGCCCCGGCCACCGGCTGCGTGCCGCTGCCCGCTGGCGCAGCCGGACGCGCCTGGGTGGACCCGGGCGTACCGGACGCCGCGGCCGGCGCGGCGGTGGAAGCCGCGGCAGGGCCTGGCGACGGCGGTGTGGTCGTCGCACTGGCCGCAGGCGCGGTCGCCGCGGTCGCCGCGGTTGCGGCTGGCGCTGCCGGCGCAGGCGTCGGAGGGGACGGAATCTCGGCCGTGCGGATGCCGGGCGCGGTCGAGCGCACTTGAGGCGTGGGCAGCACTGGAGTCGGCAGCGTGCGCACCGGCGGTGACGGCAACTGCACGGGTGCCGGGACTTCACGCACGGCGACCTCGCGCTGGCGTGCCTCTACCGAAGGCGCAGCGGTCTCGCGAGGCGTGATGTTCGGCCGGATTGGCTGCACCGGTTCGGCCACCTCCGTCGTGCGCACCGTTGGCGCCGTGGTGCTGAGTTCGGGCGCCGCCACTGACGGTTCCGGCGGACGGCGCCGCGTCGGCGGCAGGACGAACACGGTCGGCTCACTGGGCGCGGGCTCGCTGACCACGACCGGTTGCTCGACCGTCGGTGCCGGCGGCGGCACCTGCGGTTCGGGAACGTCCCGCTGCGCGACGTCCGGGACGGGTGCATCCACGGCGGGCGCAGGCGTCGCGACGTCGGGCGGACTGAGCGCAGCGGTCGGCGACGCCGACGCAGCCAGCTCGGCCGGGGCGGCAGCCGCCGGTTGCTGCGGAGTCGGCTGGGCCTGCTGTTGCACCGGTTCGCCCGGCTCGCCCGGACCACCGCCGGGTTCCTTCGGTGTGCCCTTGCCGACGTACTCGACCATCACGACGTCCTCGCCCTGCGGCGGCAACGAACTGACGGCGAGGAAACGCAGGTACATCAGGTACAGCAGCATCGCTGCGAAGAACACGTGCCAGAGCACGGTGAAAACCGTCGCGAACCAGTGCACACGACGGTCGATGCGGTCGTGCTTCACGTCGCCGTGCCAGTCCTGCCGCCACAGCGTGGCGAACGACTGCCAGCGGGTCAGGTCGCCAATGCGCTTGGGCGGCGGAACCGCAAGCGGCCGCGCGAGGAACACCTCGATGAACGCCTGCGCGGTCGCGCCGCGCACCGCACCGGTGCGCTCGTGCATGCTCGCGAACCAGGCTTGCCAGCCTGGCGGAAACTCACCCGGTGCGCGCCGCAGGTGCGGCGAAATCAGCTGCAGCCGTCGCTGCAGGGCGTGGATCAGGTCGGCGGCGGAGAACATCTACGTCGCCGCGCCCTGCTCAGGCCGCCGAATCGCGACGGATGTAGGGTGCGTCGCCGGTCTCGTGATCGGTGGCGTCACGCACGGCCGTCACTCCGGGCACCTTGGTCATCAGCGTTTTCTCGATGCCCTGCTTCAGCGTCACGTCGGCCATGCCGCAACCGTGGCAGCCGCCACCGAAGCGCAGCACGACCACGCCCTCGGCAGTGACTTCCTGCACCGCGACATTGCCGCGGTGGGAGGCGAGCTGCGGATTGATCTCGTGCTCGACGATCCAGTGCACACGCTCCACCAGCGAGGCCGACTCGGCCGGCTCCTCGCCCTTGATCTTGGGCGCGCGGATCTGCAGCTGGCCGCCGGTGGCCTGGGTTTCGTAGTCGATCTGGGCGCCGTCGAGGTACTTCACGCTGGCGGCATCGAGCCACACGGTGAAGCCTTCGCAGTCCACCGCCCACTCGTCACCCTGGAGGTCACCGGGCTCGGCGAACTCCAGGCGCACGTCCGCGCGCGGCGTGCCGGCGTGGACGGCGGCCAGTCGCACGCCCAGGCCCGGCAGGGCCTCGCGCTCGATCAGCTTGAGGAAGTGGCGCTGGGCGGATTCGGAAATGTTGATCATGGGGGCTATTCTACCGGGGTCCGCGCAGCACGATGGTGCGCCCCTCTGGAATGACCGCCGACGATGGCTTCCGTTCAGTCGGCGGGACGTGTAAAGGAATCATTGCCGATGAACGACCTCGTCCCCCTTGCCCAGGCCCATTGCCTCGCCCGCCGTGGCAGCGAACACCGGCTCAGTGAAGCGCGCGTCCGCGAGCTGATGCCGCAGGTTCCGGGCTGGGAACTGGTCGAAGACGGGCATGCGCTCTCCAGGACTTACTCGTTCGGCAACTACTACGAAACCATGGCGTTCGTGAATGCCTTGGCATTCATGGCCCACCGCGAAGACCACCACCCCGACCTTGGCGTGCACTACAACCGCTGCGTGGTGCGCTATTCGACCCACGACGTCGGTGGCCTGAGCGAGAACGACTTCATCTGCGCGGCCAAGGCCGACACCCTGGCGGACTGATCCAGCAAAGGCGCGACAACCCTAACTCACCGGAGGCAGACAGCCATGGACAAGATGAGCATGTTTCGTCGTTATCGTTCCGCGGCCCTGGCCTCGGTTGCCCTGCCCCTGCTCCTCGGCGCCTGCCACAAGGGGCCGGACACCAACGCGCCCGCCGCCATTGCACGGACCGAGCTGATGGCGGTCGACACGCCGGCGCCGGGTTATCCCGAAGAGCTCGCCTGCGACAACGTCGGTGGCCAGGTGGTGCTGTTGCTGACGGTCGGGCCGGACGGCAAGCCGGGCGCGGCCGACGTGTTCCGCAGCAGCGGCATCGCGGCGCTGGACAAGGCCGCACAGGAAGGCGTGCGCAACTGGAAGTTCAAGCCGGCCACGCGCGGTGGCGTGGCGCAGTCTTCGAAGCTGCAGGTGCCGGTGACGTTCAGGCCGCCGGCGGTGCGGCCGCAGGCGTGCTTCGTGCTGGATGAGCAGCGGCGCCGGGCTGGCGGGAAGTAGTCGCGACCGCAAGGGCAAGTGGGTCCCGGCGTTCGCCGCGATGACGGTAGCGGCTATGCCAGGCGATCGAGCACGTCGATCAGCTCCTGCGCCAGCGGCGCATTGAGCAGGTACGGCGTCTTGCCGTTGTCGAGCGAGAACTCCAGCGTCGAGGCGTGCAGGAACATCCGCTTCAGGCCCACTTGATCACGCAGCCGCTTGTTGACCTCGGCGTCGCCGTATTTGTCGTCACCGGCGATCGCGTGGCCAATGTGCTGGGCGTGGACGCGGATCTGGTGGGTGCGGCCGGTTTCAATCCGCACCTCGCAATAGGACTGACCACCGCGGCGCTCGAGCACCTTGAAATGGCTCAGTGACGCCTTGCCCGCGGGATTGACCTGGACGTGGCGTTCGCCGCCCTGGCGCAGGCCGACGTGCAGTGGGGCATCGACGGTCATCACGCCGTCGGGCATGCGCCCGGCCAGCAGGGCCAGGTAACGCTTGCGGATGCCGATGCCGTCGTAGTCGCGGTCCTCGCGCATCAGCGCCTGCAACTCGGTCAGGGCCGAACGCTTCTTGGCCACGACCAGCAACCCCGAGGTATCGCGGTCGAGGCGGTGGACCAGCTCCAGGCTCTGGTTCGGACGCAGCGCCCGCAGCGATTCGATCGCGCCGTGGCTGATGCCGCTGCCGCCATGGCTGGCCAGGCCGGCCGGCTTGTTCAGGGCCAGCAGCCGCGCGTCCTCGAACACGATCGCCGCCTCGAGGGCGTCGAGCAGGCCCTTCGGCGGCGGAGTCTTGTCGCCGACCTCACTGAGACGAACCGGCGGGATCCGGATTTCGTCGCCGGCCTCGAGCTTGCGCTCGGCCTTGGCGCGGCCACCGTTGACCCGGACCTGGCCCGAGCGGACCAGCTTGTAGACCAGGGATCTCGGCGCGCCCTTGAGCTGGCCGAGCAGGAAATTGTCCAGGCGCTGCCCGTCCCGATCTTCGGGGACACGGACGGTGCGGACCTGGCTGGCGTCCTGGCGAGGCGCCGGGCCGGGGTTGGGGGGAGCTGAATGGGTCATCCGGGGGAGGTTATCTGATACACTCGCGACGCGAGATAAGGTTTTGATTTCGCAGGAACTTGCACTCAAAGGCCGAAAGCCCCTGTCCTGCGATTCCGGTCCGCGTCTAACCACTGCCCCCGGGGTAGCCATGTTAGCAGCGATGGTCCGGCGGAACCGGTTCCCGCCCGGTGGGTCAAACCACCTGTGATGAACACGTCCCGTGCGGCGTTCGCGCCGCCGGCCCTAGTACCAGAAAACACGAGATAAGCGCTCCCGCGGCGTGCCGTGGTGTCGTAGCGCTGGAAAACTTGAAGCCGCCGCGCCCGGAACATTCCCTGGCAGAGGCAGGCTTGCGGTATCCAGAGGCGAAACGCCCACGGCGTTCCGCGGCTGCAGGACGCATGCGTCCTGCGCCGACCACGCGCAGGAGCGCGCGAGGAACGCAACAATGAAGCGAATGCTGATCAATGCGACGCAGGCAGAAGAACTGCGCGTCGCCACCGTCGATGGCCAGACGCTGTACGACATCGACATCGAGCAACCGGCGAAAGAACAGAAGAAGTCCAACATCTACAAGGGCCGCATTACCCGGCTCGAACCCTCCCTCGAGGCCGCCTTCGTCGAATACGGCGGCGAGCGTCACGGCTTCCTGCCGCTGAAGGAGATTTCCCGCGATTACTTCCAGGCTGGCGTCGACCACAACAAGGCCGGCCTGCGTGAACTGCTGCGCGAAGGCCAGGAAGTGGTGGTCCAGGTCGACAAGGAAGAGCGTGGCAACAAGGGCGCCGCCCTGACCACGTTCATCTCCCTGGCCGGCCGTTACATGGTGCTGATGCCCAACTCGCCCACCGCCGGCGGCGTCTCGCGCCGGATCGAGGGCGATGACCGCGCCGCGCTCAAGCAGGCCATGGACAGCCTGGACATCCCCGACGACATGGGCGTGATCATCCGCACCGCCGGCGTTGGCCGCGATGCCGAAGAGCTGCAGTGGGACCTCGACTACCTGCTGCAGGTATGGAAGGCCATTGCCGAGGCCGCGCTGACCAAGCCGGCTCCGTTCCTGCTGTACCAGGAATCGCGCCTCATCATTCGCGCCCTGCGCGACTACATGCGCCCGGACATCGGCGAGATCCTGGTCGACACGCCCGAGATGTACTCCGAGGCGCGCGACTTCGTCGAGCAGGTGATGCCGCACAACCTGCGCAAGCTCAAGCACTACACCGACGACACCCCGCTGTTCAACCGCTTCCAGATCGAATCGCAGATCGAGAACGCCTACGAGCGCGAAGTGCGCCTGCCGTCGGGCGGCGCGCTGGTGATCGACCAGACCGAAGCGCTGACCGCGGTCGACGTGAACTCGGCGCGCGCCACCAAGGGCGGCGACATCGAGGAAACCGCGTTCAACACCAACCTGGAAGCGGCTGAGGAAGTCGCACGCCAGATGCGCCTGCGCGACCTCGGCGGCCTGGTGGTGATCGACTTCATCGACATGGCGTCGAACAAGCACCAGCGCGACGTCGAGAACCGCCTCGCCCACGCCCTCAAGCAGGACCGTGCGCGCGTGCAGATCGGCCGCATCTCGCGCTTCGGCCTGCTCGAACTGAGCCGCCAGCGCCTGCGTCCGTCGCTGGGCGAGTCGAGCCAGATTGTTTGCCCGCGTTGCGAAGGCCATGGCCGCATGCGCAGCGTCGAGTCGCTGTCGCTGTCGATCCTGCGCCTGGCCGAAGAGCATGCGATGAAGGAAAACACCGGCCAGGTGCTGGTGCAGGCTCCGACCGAGATCGCCAATTACCTGCTCAACGAGAAGCGCCGCGCCCTGAGCGAGATCGAGAAGCGCCACGACGCGCCGATCCTGATCGTCGCCGACGAGCAGCTGCACACCCCGCACTACGAAGTCACGCGCATCCGCGAGAATGAGCTGGGCGAAGAGTCGAGCAAGCCCAGCTACCAGCGCGGCACGCCGCGCAAGCTGCCGACGCACGCGCTGACCAAGGCCCACCTCAACATCCCGCCGACCCCGGCCGTGACCAACGTCAAGCCGGCCCAGCCTGCCCCGCTGCGCGAGCCGCGTGAGCAGCCGGTCGAGCAGGTCCAGGCACCGGCCCCGGTGGTCGCCACGCCGACGCATTCGATCGGCGTGGTCGAGCGCATCCTGCGTTTCTTCCGTGGCAGCCAGCCGGTTGCGGCGCAACCGGCTCCGGCCGCGCGTCCGCAGGACGGTCGCGGTCGCAACGAGCGCAATGACCGCAGCGCGCAGCGCCGCGACGGCCGCAATGGCAAGCAGGGTGGCCGCGACGGCCGCCGTGACGAGCAGCCGCGTCGCGACGAGGCACGCCGTGACGAGCAGCCGCGTCGGGACGAGCAGCGCCGCGACAAGCAGCAGGCCCAGGGCAACCAGCCCAAGCAGGCGCAGCAGCCGCAACAGCCCAAGCAGCAGCAACAGCAGCAGCCCAAGCAACAGCAGCAGCCCAGGCCGCCCAAGCCGCAGGCCGATGACCGCCAGCAGGCACAGGGCGAAGCCGCCCCGCGTCCGCCGCGCGAGCCCAGGCCTGCCGCAGCCAAGCCGGAAGCAGCACCGGTAGCGGAAGCCGCGATCATTGCCGCAGCACCGGCGATCGCCGCCGCCGCAGTGGCGGGTGAAGCCGTCGAAGCCGCCAAGGTTGAAGGCGTTGTTTCCGCTGCCGCCCCGGGTGAGAACGCTGCCGCTGGCGAAGCCGCCGGTGAAGGCGGTGGTCGTCGTCGCCGCGGTCGTCGTGGTGGTCGTCGCCGTCGTCGTGGCGGTGGTGGTGAAGGCACGGCCGGCGGTGAAGAAGCCGGCATGCAGGATGAGCATCTGCTCGATGACGAAGACGACGCTGGCGGCGAGCACGCTCCGGCGCCGGCCGTCGCCGCGAACCGTTCGCAGCCCGAGTTCGACTTCGATGACGAAGCCGATGTCGGCACGCAGGCGACCAGGCCCGCCGCCGTCGCTCCGGCCGCGGTCGCGGTTGCGGCAGTGGCAGCGGTTGCGCCGGCGGTGGTCGAGGCCGTGAAGGCCGAACCGGTTGCTGATGTGGCCCCTGCCCCGGTTGCGGTGGTCGAAGCGCCGGTCGTCGAAGCGCCTGTCGTGGTGACCGACGTTGTCGCAGAAACTGTCGCCGAACCGGTAGCAGAAACAGTCGTCGAAACCGTGCCGGAACCGGTCGTTGTCGAAGCGCCGGCGGTGGTCGAAGCGCCGGTCGCACCGGTACAGCCGGAAGCGCCGTCCCTGCAGGATCACGTGCAGGAAGAGCCGGCCCGCGTCGACGAAGTGCAGATCACCGACTCGCGCCCGGTCGCACCGGTTGCCCCGGTCGCGGACATTCCGCGCACGGCCGGCCTGTTCGACGCCCTGCCGCAGGAAGGCATTGCACCGGTCGAAGTGGAACCGGTCGCCGCTGCGGCCGATGCCGCCGTCGCGGGTGCCGATGCCACCGCGGAAGCGGACGCTGTCGAGCAGACCGCGGTCGAGCCTGCTGTGGAAGAGCCTGCCGACGTCGCCGCGCACGAACCCGACAAGCGCGGCAGCGAGCCCAAGCACGAGGAAGGCCACGCCTGACCGGCGTTCGCCTTCCCGGTTTTCGCACCAGCAAAACTGGCCGCCATTGGCGGCCAGTCTTGTTTCAGCGGTACGAATCAGCGCCTGCCGTGCAGGCGCGACTTTCTAGAGCGCGTTGACCGGATCCACCAGGCCATAGCGACTGGCCATGCGTGCCAGCGCGATGTTGTCGTGGATCTCGAGCTTTTCGAACAGCCGTGCCTTGTGCGTGTTGACGGTCTTGGCGCTGAGGCTCAGGCGCTTGGCGATGTCGTCCTGGCGCAAGCCCTGCACGAGCAGCAGCGCCACTTCGAGTTCACGCGGCGACAGCTCGTCGAACGGAGACGAATCGCCGGCGATGCCTGACAGCGCCAGGTTCTGCGCGATGCTGCTGGCCAGGTAACGCTTGCCGCGCGAGACATCGCGCACGGCCCGCACCAGCTCGCTTGCATCGCCGCCCTTGCCCACGTATCCCGACGCGCCGGCCTCGAGCAAGCGCTTGGGCATGGGCCCATCCTCGAGCACGGAAACAATGATCACGCGCGTGCCGTGATCGCCACGCACGACGCGCTCGGTGACCTCCAGCCCGCTCAGTCCGGGCAGGTGCAGGTCGCACAGCACGACGTCGGGTTGCAGCTTGCGGATCATCGGCAATGCCAGCTCGCCGTTCTCCACGTCCCCCACTACTTCGATGTCGGTCTCAGCCGACAGGATCATGCGCATGCCCGTCCTGACCAGCGCATGGTCGTCTACGATGAAAACTCGGATGCTCATCCTTTTCCCCGGGCAGTTTCTCGCCGGGTCCCGAGGCTACGCGCCACGTTCGGGGGGCGCAACCCGCCAGGCCCAATGGCCCATTGCACTGGGCGCAAGCTTGGGCACACTGCGGGTTTTCCCGACAAGGATTCCACCAGATGCGTCAGCTCGCCCCCGCTCTCGCCGTGCTCCTCGTTGCCGCATGTGCGCCGACTTCGCAGGCAACGCGCGCAAGCGCCGCCGCGGTCGTTGCGCCCGTGCCGGTTACTCCTGCAGCCAAGCCCGCCGCGGCAAGGCAGTGGCTCGGCGACGTCCAGGCGATTTCCGACGCCGGCGAGAACGCACAGCGCCGCGCCGCGATCGCACAGCGGATGGATGCGATGGGCATCGCCTGGCGCAAGGAAGCCTTCGTCGACGGCAAGCGCGAAGGCGAGAACCTGATTGCCGATCTGGGTGGTCCGGAAGGTGCACCGCTGCTGCTGATCGGCGCCCACTCCGACCGCGTCGAACACGGCAAGGGCGCCACCGACAACGCCTCCGGCAGCGCCACCGTGCTCGCGCTCGCGCAGCGACTGCGTGCGCAACCGCTGCAGCACCATCGCGTCGCGATTGCATTCTGGGACCTGGAAGAACTCGGGCTGCTCGGCTCCAAGGCATACGTCGCGGCCGGCAAGACCAAGCCCGCGCTGTACGTGAACTTCGACGTGTTCGGCTGGGGCGACACGCTGTGGATGATGGCGCCGGCAACGGGCCAGCAGGCGCTGGTCGACAGCAGCAAAACCGCAACGCAGGCGGTTGGCATCGGCTTCTCGCCGGGCGAGCAGTACCCGCCCACCGACCACCTGCCCTTCATCCGCGCAGGCTGGCCGGCGGTGTCGTATTCGCTGGTCGGCGCCGATGAGATCAAGCTGGTGCTTGAGGCCTACGCCGGCAAGAAGCCGACCGCGCCTGCGAAAGTCATGGAGGTCATCCACAGCGACAAGGACACCGTCGACCAGGTCGATGCGACCGCTGCCGTGCGCGGCGTGGATGCCGTCGAGAAGGCATTGCGTGGCTGGGACGCGACGGCACCGGCGGCAGGCACTACGACGTCCGCAAACGGCCAGTAATCGCCAGCTGTTCCTGCCACTCTGGTCCAACGCTTTCGCCCCCATTCAATCGTGAGGCTTCCATGTCGAGCAACGCCAGCCACGCAGCGCGGTTCCGTCAACTTCATGCAGCTGGACTGCTGTTGTTGCCCAATGCCTGGGATGCCGGCAGTGCGCGGCTGATCGAGAGCCTGGGGGCCAAGGCCATCGCCACCACCAGTGCCGGCGTTGCCTGGGCGAACGGCTATGCCGACGGCGACCAGTTGCCTGTTGCGCAACTGGTGGCCACGGCGGCCTCGATCGCGCGCGTGATCGCGATTCCGCTCAGCGTCGATGTCGAGGGCGGCTACTCCGATGATCCGGCGACCGTGGCCGACAACGTCGTGCGCCTGGCGGGCAACGGCGTGGTCGGCATCAATCTCGAGGACGGCGCCGGCGCGCCGGAACTGCTCTGCGCCAAGATCGAGCGGATCAAGCGCGAATGCGCGCAGCGCGGGCTGGAGGTCTATGTCAACGCAAGGACCGACGTGTACCTGCGGGGGCTCGCGCCCGCCGGCGAGCGTGTCGAGCCCACCCTCGCCCGCGCCGCGCAGTACCGCGACGCCGGCGCCGACGGCTTGTTCGTGCCGGGCCTGACGGAGGCCGACGATATCGGTGCGGTAGCCGCCCGCGCCGGCATGCCGCTGAACGTGATGCTGCGCCCCAACCTGCCCGATACGGCGACGCTGGAGTCGCTGGGCGTGCGCCGGCTCAGTGCCGGGTCCAACCTCTCCGAAGAGGCGTTCGCCCACACGCGCGCCGGCGCACGGGAGTTCCTGCGCAGCGGTCGCAGTCCTGCGTCGACGGATGCCATGGGGTATGGGGCGATCAACGGACTTTTCGCGGATCGCTGAGCGCCGCGGACCTGGTAAAGGCGCCCGTCGACGCAAAGTCCGTCGAGGGCGGTTTCTGGCTCCCTGAACGGGTGTTTCCGGGGCCCATCCACCGTGTCGCGGGCGACCCGGAATACCCTTGAATTCAAGCCGTTTTCGCACATGGCGCATGTGTGGACAGGCGCCGCTGCACGCCGTCGCTATTCATGAAAACGCTCCGGTGGCCTTGTCATGAAATGACAAGTCGCTGACGCTGTTTGTAAAAATCTGCAGCCCGCTGCCTCCCTATAGTCGATCGCTCCATTCGGTTGCCGCCGCGAAAGAACGGTCGGCCCGATGGACTTTCGAACACAACCACGGGGGCGGGGTGCAGTGAAGTCAATGAACGCAACGAAGGCAGTATCGAAGGCGCCCAGGCGCCTGCTCAGCGCCATCATCACGGCCACGCTGGCCGCTGCCGGCAGCGCAGGCGCAGTGGAGATCAACACCGGCAATCCGGACATCGTCCTCCGCTGGGACAACACCATCCGCGTCAACCTGGCCAATCGCGTCGAGAGCCCGGACGCCAAGATCCTCAACAGCCCGAACTACGACGACGGCGACCGCAATTTCGACACTGGCATGGTTTCGGAGCGCTTCGACCTGCTGAGCGAACTGGACTTCGTCTACCAGGACCGCCTCGGCTTCCGCGTCAGCGCCGCCGGCTGGTACGACCTGGCCTACGAGGACATCGACAACACGCACCTCGTCTCGTCCAACCACATGCGCGATGGCCGCGCCGCGATCGGCCTGAGCGATGAAACCGACCGCTACTTCCACGGCCCGTCGGGGGAAATCCTCGATGCATTCGTGTTCGGCAAGTTCGACGTCGGCTCGATGCCGGTCAACGTCAAGCTCGGCCGCCACACCGTGTTCTGGGGCGAGGCGATGCTCAGCCCGGTGCACAGCCTGAGCTACGGCCAGTCGGCACTGGACCTGGGCAAGCTGTTCTCGGTGCCCGGCACCGAAGCCAAGGAACTGTTCCTGCCGCGCGAAGCGCTGTCGGCGCAGATGCAGGTCACGCCGGAGCTTTCCTTCGCCGGCCAGTACTTCTTCGACTGGGAACAGGCCCGCATTCCCGAGGCCGGTTCGTTCCTGGGCTTCAACGACCACCTGCTGCGCGGCGGCGAGTCCTTCATCTTCAGTGCCGCGGCGGTGACCGCCGCCAACCCGCTGGGCGTGAACCGCCTGGTGCGTGGCGAAGACAGCGAGCCGGACAAGCACGGCGACTTCGGCCTGTCCGCGCGCTGGAGCCCGATGTGGCTCGACGGCACGCTGGGTGCCTACTACCGCGAGACGGCCGACGTGCTGCCGCAGGGCAACGCCACTCCGGCGGTGCGCCCGGGCACGCCGGCAACGCTGTGCCGCGCACTGGGCCTGGTGCCGTTGAACGCGACCACCTGCTACATCAATCCGACGGCCGCGACGGTTCCGGAAGTGCTCGGCGGCACCATCGGTCGCTATGCCGCTGCCTACGCCGATGACATCAAGATCTACGGCCTGAGCCTGTCGAAGAACCTGTGGGGCGTCAGCGTCGGTGCCGACCTGAACTACCGCGAGAACATGCCGCTGCTGAGCGACACCGTCAGCGTGCTGCCGGCATCGCTGGCACCGCTGGCCGCCTCGCTGCCGCCAGGCAGCCTGTTCGCTCCGCCCACCGAAGGCGAAACCGGCGGCGCGCGCGGCTCGACCTGGCACGGCGTGCTAAACGGTTTCGCCAGCTTCGCCGACACCCCGGTCTGGGATGCCGCGAACCTGATCGTCGAACTGGCCTGGAACCACTGGAGCGACGTCAAGGAAGGCGCTGCCGTGTTCAAGGGCCGCAGCAACTACACCGTCATTGGCCCCGGCGGCACGCCGGTCACGCCGGAAGACAAGGTCACCAAGGATTACTACGGCCTGGCGGTCAACTTCACGCCGACCAAGTACCAGGTGTTCCCGGGTGCCGACCTGTCGGTGCCGATCAGCTACTCGCAGGGCATCAGCGGCAATTCCGCGGTGCTGCTGGGTGGCAACGAAGGCGCCGGCAGCTACTCGGTCGGCGTCGCGGTCGATCTTCATTCGAAGTACCGCTTCGACCTGAAGTACGTCGACTTCCTCGGCAACGCCACCACCAATCCCGCCAACGCCATCACCTCGTACGGTGGCGCCAACTCGCTGCTGACGGATCGCGGCTTCGTGGTCTTCACCTTCAAGACCACGCTCTGAAGCACTCCAGACATTTGCAGAGGAACACACCATGACATTCGCCAAGACCCTCCTCGCCGGTGCACTGCTGGCCGTAATCGGCAACGCAGCAGCCGCGGTGACCGCCGATGAGGCCAAGCAGCTCGGCACCCGCCTGACCCGCGTCGGCGCCGAGACCGGCGCCAACGCCGACGGCACCATCCCCGCCTACACCGGCGGGCTGATCACGGCACCGGCCGGCTTCAAGGCCGGCACCTCGATCCGTCCTGATCCGTTCGCCAGCGAAAAGCCGCGCCTCACGATCACCTCGAAGAACATGGCCCAGTACGAGGGCCAGCTGACCGTCGGCGCGCGTGCACTGCTGAAGAAGTACCCGAACTACCGCATCGACGTGTACCCGACCCACCGCACCGTCGCCCTGCCCGATCGCGTGCTCGACAACACTGCCGCCAATGCCACCCGCGCCAGCACCAAGGACGGCGGACTGGGCATCTCCGGCGCCATCGGCGGCTATCCGTTCCCGATCCCGAAGAGCGGCTACGAGGCGATGTGGAACCACCTGCTGCGCTATGTCGGCGTCGCCAGCAACTTCAAGTACGACAACTGGAACGTCGATTCGTCCGGCACGCCGGCGCTGGCCACCAGCGGCAAGCTGTTCGTCGAATACCCCTACTACGATCCGGCCGCCACCAAGCCGGCGGAAGAAACCGACGTCTACTTCCGCACCAAGATCTTCTACAACGCACCGGCGCGCCGCGCAGGCGAAGCGCTGATGGCGGTCGACGTGGTCAATCCGTTCAAGCGTCCGCGCCGCGCCTGGCTGTACCTGCCCGGCCAGCGCCGCGTGAAGCTCGCACCCGACATCTCCTACGACACGCCCAACCCCGGCACCGCCGGTTCGGCCACCTACGACGACGCCTGGATCTTCAATGGTTCGATGGACCGTTACGACTTCAATCTCGTCGGCAAGAAGGAGGTGCTGGTCCCGTACAACACCTATCGCCTGACCTACGCGAAGAAGGCCGCGGAAGTGACCACGCCGCAGTTCGTCAACCCGGACCTGGTGCGCTGGGAACTGCACCGCGTGTGGGTCGTGGAAGCCAAGCTCAAGCCGGGCAAGCGCCACATCTACGCCAAGCGCACCTTCTACCTCGATGAGGACAGCTGGACCGCCCTGGCCGCCGACCAGTACGACGCCAACGGCCGCCTGTACCGTGCATCGTTCGCGCACATGTCGCCCAGCTACGACACGCGTACGCCCAATGCCGAGACCCAGGTGTTCTACGACCTGACTTCGGGCGTGTACAACATCAGCTTCCTGATGGGTCCGTACGACGGCATCCGCTACACCAACCCGCTGCCGGTCAACCAGTGGTCGCCCGACGCACTGGCCGGCGCCGGCGTGCGCTGAGTCCTGACGGACACGATCTCCGGCGGCGCTCTTCCGCCGCCGGAGGTCAGCGTTTCAAAGTCCTGTCGCTGAACGAAACCAAGTCATGAACCATCTTCGCTACAGACACGTCGCCCTGGCCGCACTGGCGACCCTGCTGGTCACCGCCACCGCGTCGTCGGCCACGGGCCGCACCACGTTCACCGATGTGCTCGACCAGCCGGCAAAGACCAGCGCGCTCACCACGCAGCGGACGCTGCAGGCAAGCGCCGTGGCCGGCAAGCGCCTGGTCGTTGCCGGTGCACGCGGGCACATCGTCTACTCAGACAACCTCGGTGCGTCGTGGCACCAGGCGAAGGTTCCGGTCAGTGCCGACCTGACCGCGCTGCACTTCGTCGACGCGAACCAGGGCTGGGCAGTCGGCCACGAAGGCGTGGTCCTGCACACCGCCGACGGCGGCGCATCCTGGTCTGTCCAGCTCGATGGCCGTCGCGCCAACACGCTGATGCTCTCGTACGTGCGGCAGCTGCCGGCGACGACCGACGTTTCCCTGCTCGACGCGCTGAAGGCCGAGACCGACCGTGCATCAACGGAGGGCCCCAGCCGGCCGTTCCTCGATGTCTGGTTCGCCAACGCGAACGAAGGCTTCGTCGTGGGCGCCTACAACCTGATCTTCCACACCAGCGACGGCGGCCAGACCTGGCAGCCATGGATCGACCACACCCAGAACGATCGCTTCTACCACCTGTACGGCATCCGCGGCAGCAGTGACGGCTTGTACATCGTCGGCGAACTGGGCCTGGCGCTGCGCTTCGATCCGGCAACGTCGCGTTTCAACGCGCTGCATACGCCGTACGAAGGCAGCTACTTCGGCCTGCTCACCAAGCCCGGGCTGGTGCTCGCCTATGGGCTGAAGGGAACCGCCTTTCGCTCGCTGGATGGCGGCAAGACCTGGGAACCTGTGAACACCGGCACCACCGCGTCGATCACCGCCGGCCAGGTCATGCCCGACGGGCGCCTGCTGCTGTGCTCGATGGCGGGTGACGTACTGACTAGCAGCGACGACGGCGCGTCATTCCGTCGCCTGGATCTCAAGGGCGCCATGCCCTGCACCGGCCTGGCCGTTTCCGGCGATGCCGTGGTCCTCACCGGACTTCGTGGCGTGCGCGTCGTACGCCCTGAACTGTAAACCGACTGTCCGAGAGGATTTGCGCTTGAACAAGCTAGACACCCCCCTCGACATGCCGGTCGTCCGCTCGATCGAGGAATTCGACCACCGCTCGGGCCAGTTCTTCGAGCGCGCCATCTTCAACCACCGGCTGCTGATCGTCGTCGCCTGTGCGCTGCTGACCGTGCTGCTCGGATTCCAGGCGACGAAGCTGGCGATCAATGCCGGCTTCGAGAAGATGATTCCGCACGGCCACGCCTACATCAGGAACTACCTGGAGAGCCGCGGCAGCCTGCGCGGCCTGGGCAACTCGGTGCGCGTGGTGGTCGAGAACACTGAAGGCGACATCTTCGATCCGCAATATCTCGAAGTCCTCAAGCAGGTCAACGACGAAGTGTTCCTGATGCAGGACGTCGACCGCGCCTGGATGAAGTCGATCTGGACCCCGGCCGTGCGCTGGAGCGAGGTCAACGAGGAAGGCTTCGTCGGCGGGCCGGTGATGCCGGACAACTACGACGGCACGCCCGCATCCGTGGATGCGCTCAAGCTCAACATCCGCCGCGCCAACATCGTCGGCAACCTGGTCGCCAACGATTTCCGTTCGACGATGGTGTTCGTGCCACTGCTCGAGCGCAATGCGGAGACCGGCGAGCGCCTGGACTACCACGCGTTCTCGCAGCAGCTCGAGCAGCGCGTGCGCGCCAAGTACGAGGCCGCCGGCAAGGGCAAGGTCAAGATCCACGTCATCGGCTTCGCCAAGCTCGCCGGTGACCTGATCGAAGGCCTGGTCAAGGTCGCCAGCTTCTTCCTCGGTGCAGCGTTGATCGCCGCACTCATCATCTTCCTGTACACCCGCTGCGTGCGCAGCACCGTGCTGGTGGTCGCCTGCTCGGTGGTCGCCGTGATCTGGCAGCTGGGCCTGGTGCGCCTGCTCGGCTTTGAGCTGGACCCGTTCTCGGTGCTCGTGCCGTTCCTGATCTTCGCCATCGGCGTAAGCCATGGCGCACAGAAGATGAACGGCATCATGCAGGACGTCGGTCGCGGCACGCATCGCCTCGTTGCCGCGCGCTACACCTTCCGCCGCCTGTTCCTCGCCGGCCTGACCGCGCTGCTGGCCGACGTGGTCGGTTTCGCGGTGCTGATGACCATCGACATCCCGGTGATCAAGGAGCTGGCGCTGACCGCCAGCATCGGCGTCGGCGTGCTGGTGTTCACCAACCTGATCCTGCTGCCGGTGCTGCTGTCGTACGTCGGCGTCAGCCCGGCGGCCGCCACGCGCAGCCTGCGCGAAGAGCGCGAGGAAGCCAGCGGACGCGGCTTTGGCGCCTTCTGGAACGTACTGGACAAGTTCACCGAACGGCGCTGGGCGATCGCGGCGATCACCGGCGCGGTGCTGCTCGCGGCCGGTGGCCTGTGGGTCAGCCGCGGCCTCCAGGTCGGCGATCTCGATCCGGGCGCGCCGGAGCTGCGCAAGGACTCGCGCTACAACCAGGACAATGCCTTCATCACTGCCAACTACGCACTGTCGAGCGATCTGTTCGCGGTGATCGTGAAGACGCCCAAGGATGCCTGCCTCAACTACAAGACCCTGATCCAGGCCGACCGCCTGGGCTGGGCTTTGCAGCAGGACCCGGCGGTGCAGACCACCGTGTCGCTGGTCGACGCGGTACGCAACATCACCGCCGGTTCGTTCGAGGGCAATCCCAAGTGGTTGACCATCAATCGCAACCAGGACGTCATCAACTACTCCGGCCAGCAGGCCACGGTGCTCAACCCGGACCTGTTCAACACCGAGTGCTCGGTGCTGCCGGTGATCGCCTACCTGTCTGACCACAAGGCCGATTCGCTCAAGCGTGTTGCCGCCATTGCCGAGGACTTCGCCGCGCGCCACAACGACCGCGACGTGACGTTCAAGCTGGCCGCCGGTTCGGCGGGCATCGAGGCGGCCACCAACGAAGTGGTCCACGCCGCCAGCCGCTCGATGCTGCTGTACGTATATGGCGCGGTCGCCCTGCTCTGCTTCGTCGCGTTCCGCAGCTGGCGCGCGGTCGTGGTGGCGGTGCTGCCGCTGATCCTGACCTCGATCCTGTGCGAGGCGCTGATGGTGGGGCTGGGCATCGGCGTCAAGGTCGCCACGCTGCCGGTGATCGCGCTCGGTGCCGGCATCGGCGTCGACTATGCGTTGTACCTGCTGAGCGTGCAGTTGGGCCAGCAGCGTGCGGGCGTGCCGCTCGCCGCCGCCTACCGGCATGCGGTGATGTTCACCGGCAAGGTTGTTGCCCTGGTCGGCATCACCCTGGCCGCGGGCGTCATCACCTGGGCGTTCTCGCCGATCAAGTTCCAGGCCGACATGGGCATCCTGCTGACCTTCATGTTCCTGTGGAACATGATCGGCGCGCTGGTCCTGATTCCCGCGCTCTCGCACTTCCTGCTGCGCAAAGTGGAGGCATGACATGCTGGGTTTGATGCAGGACCACAAGCTGCTGGTTTCGTCCCTGATCGAACACGCGGTGGCCTGCCACCCGGATGCGGAGGTGGTCTCGCGCACGGTCGAAGGCCCGCTGCACCGCTGCACCTACCGCGATGTCCATCGGCGCGCGCGCCAGGCCGCAAGCGCCCTCACCGCCCTGGGCGTCCAGCGCGGCGATCGCGTCGGCACGCTGGCGTGGAACGGCTATCGCCACACGGAGCTGTACTTCGGCGTCTCCGGCATGGGCGCGGTGTTGCACACCGCAAACCCGCGTCTGTTCCCCGAACAGCTCGAGTACATCATCAACCACGCCGAAGACACGGTGCTGTTCTTCGACCTGAGCTTCGTGGCACTGGTCGAGAAGCTGTTGCCGAAGCTGGCAAGCGTTCGCCACTTCGTGGTGATGACGGATCGCGCACACATGCCCGAATCCGCCATTCCCGACCTGCTGTGCTACGAGGAACTTCTCGCGGCGCAGACCGGCGACTTTGCCTGGCCGGACCTGGATGAGTGCGCCGCCGCATCGTTGTGCTACACCTCGGGCACCACGGGAATGCCCAAGGGCGTGCTGTATTCGCACCGCTCCACCGTGCTGCACGCCTACGGCGCCTGCACCGTCGACAGCCTTGCGGTATCGCGCAACGAAACGGCACTGCTGGTCGTGCCGATGTTCCACGTCAACGCCTGGAGCATGCCGTACGCCGGCGCCATGAGCGGCGCCAAGCTGGTCCTGCCGGGTCCGGCCCTCGACGGCGCCAGCGTCTATCAGCTGCTGCGCGACGAGCGGGTCACTCTCGCCCTGGGCGTGCCCACGGTCTGGATGATGCTGCTGCAGCATGTGGCGACCGAAGGCCTGCAGCCGTCCGCCGAACTGGCGCTGCGCCGGGTCGTGATCGGTGGCGCCGCGGCACCACGGGCGATGGCCGAAGCATTCGAACGCGACTTTGGTGCATTCGTGGTCCATGCCTGGGGCATGACCGAGACCTCGCCGGTGGGCACCGTGTGCAACCTGTTGCCGAAGCACACTGCCCTGCCCCTCGACGAACGCCTGCAGGTGCAGGCCAAGCAAGGTCGGCCGGTGTTCGGCGTCAGCCTCAAGCTCACCGACGAGGAAGGGCGTCGCCTGCCACACGACGGACAGGCTGCCGGGCACTTGAAGATCCGTGGCCCGTGGATCGCTGGCGCCTACTACCGTGACGACAGCGGCTCGATCCTCGACGACGAGGGCTACTTCGACACCGGCGACGTCGCGACGATCGACAGCGACGGCTACATGCAGATCACCGACCGTGCAAAGGACGTGATCAAGTCCGGCGGCGAGTGGATCTCTTCGATCGCGCTGGAGAATGCCGCGATGGGGCATCTGACCATCGCCGAGGCGGCCGTGATTGGCATCGCCCACCCGAAATGGCAGGAGCGGCCGTTGATGCTGGTGGTCGTCAAGCCTGGCCAGACGATGGAACGCGAGACCGTGCTGCGCTACCTGGAGGACCGGGTCGCCAAATGGTGGTTGCCGGACGACGTGCTGTTCGTGCCCCATCTGCCGCATACGGCGACCGGGAAGCTGCACAAGGCGGTGTTGCGCGAGCAGTACCGCGACTATCGCTTCCCCGAAGAGGCCTGACCCGTAGCCCGGGGTAGCCCGGGTAAGCGAAGCGCACCCGGGATCGGACATGCATCAACCCGGGTGCGCTTCGCTTACCCGGGCTACGGCGCTACAGGTACTGGTCGTCGAGGCGGGCGATGAGTTCCATCGCCTGCGGCCACTTGCCGAAACCTGCGGCCGGATTGAGATGGCCGACCTGGCCCAGGTCCACCAGTTCGCTGCCCCAGTCGTGCGCCAGCGATTCTGCGCGCGAGTACGAACACAGCGGATCATTGCGGCTGGCCGCAAGCAGGCTCGGGAAGCCGAGCCTGCTGCGCGGAATCGGCAACCACGCGTTTTCGCGCAACGTGTCCAGTGTCGGATAGCCGACCGGGAACGGGATCTCCACGTCGGCAGGCGTGGCCAACAGCGCGCCCTTGATCGGCCGATCCCCTGCTGACGACAGCGCCCAGTGCGCCACCATCATCACGCCGGCACTGTGGGCGACGAGGATCACCGGACCGTCGATGGCGGCCAACGCACGATCCAGTGCCTCCACCCGCGCGGCGCAACTGAGTTTGTCCTGCTCCAGCGGCGGCACCGTGTGCACCTTGGGCAGCCCGGCGGCAAGCAGCGTCTGCCAGTGTTCCGGCACGTGCTCGCGCAGCCCGGGAACGATCAGTATGGTCGATTGAATGCTCATGGCAGCTCCTTCGTGCCCGGCATGGCCTTGCTCATGGCCATCAGCAGGATCGCGGCATCGCGCGCGCCGGACAGCGACAGGCGCCCGTTGAACTCGAAATGCGGCACGCCCTCGACGGCGGCGGTGGTGGCGACATTGCCCACGTCCGTCTGCGCCGCGTCGACCACATGCGAAGGCACGCCAACTTCGGTCGCCAGCGCCTGCAACGTCGCCGCGTCGCCGATGTCCTCGCCACGCTGGAAGTACGCGGCGAACAGGCGATCGAGCAGCGCCTCGTACACCGCCAACCCGCCTGATGTCGCAACCCGGCGAAGCAGGTGATGGGCCCTGGCGGTGTTGGGCATGCGCTTGATGGCGGACAGGTCGAGTTCAAGCCCGACGCTGCTGGCCGCCTGCGCCACCTGCTTCTGGCGGCGCTTCACCGCTTCCGGCGAGCCCAGCCGTCGTTCGTAGAACTCGGCGAATGGCAGGCCGGACGTTGGCACATCGGGCAGCAGTTGCACCGGGTGCCACAAGGTTTCCACGTTGACCGTCGGGAACATCTGCGTGTACTTGCCCCGCGCCATCGCGAACTGGTGCTTGCCGATGAAGCACCAGGGGCAGATCAGGTCGAAGTGGATGCCGATCGTGAGCTTGTTGCCGGTGCTCACGTCTGCGCCTGCATGCCAGCCCCGTAGCTGCGCGATTGGGTTCCGACGTGCTGGACGTCGTTCAGGTAATGGCGTTTCGCAAAGTAGAACACCGCGGCCGCGGCCACGCTGATCAGCGGCACCAGCTGGAAGGCCTTCGCCAGGCCCAGTGCATCGGCGAGCAGGCCGGTGACCAGCGGCCCGGCCGCCAGGCCAAGCAGGTTGTTGGCCAGCGTCAGCGTCGCGAATGCCGTGCCATGGATCGGCAGCGGCGTCAGGTTGGCGACCATCGCGCCGGCCGGCCCACTGGTGCCGGCCGCCAGGAACATGCCCATGGCGATCATGACCAGCTGCGGCGTGCCGTGTGGCAGCGCGAACGCCAGCGACAGCAACACGCAGCTGCCCAGGGCGTAGGCAATGGCAAGGTTGAACTTGTGCTGCGGCGCATTGCGGCACATGCGATCGCTGAGCATGCCGCAGGCGATCATGCCGATGCCGCTGACCAGCACGATGATCGCCGAGACACCGCCGGCGACGTCGGTGGCCATGCCGTAATAGCGATTGAGGTAGCTCGGAATCCAGACGATGACCGTACCGCCGACGAACAGCTGCAGGCCGCTGCCGATGTAGGCCCCCACCACCGAGCGGCTGTTGACCAGGCTGCGCAGCGGAACGCGTGCAGCCGGTAGCGCTTCAAGATCGGCCTTGGTCGTCGGCACGGGCGGCGCTATGCGCTTCTCCCGGACGACGATCGGATACAGCAGCGCCAGCGCCAGGCCGAACAGCGCCATCACCGCGAATGCCCAACGCCAGCCCATGTGCGCGGCCACGGCCCCACCGAGCGCCATGCCAAGCACCGAGCCGAACATGCCACCGGCCATGAAGGCACCCGTCAACGTTGCCCGCATGTCTTTCGGAAACACCGAAAGCACGACGGCGATGCCGACGCTGCCGTAAGCCGCTTCGCCCACGCCCACGAAGAAACGGGCGATCAGCATCTGCGGGTATTGCTGCGCAACCGCGCAGCCCAGCGTCGCCAGGCTCCAGATGCCCGCCATCAGCGCCAGGCTCTTCACCCGCCCGAAGCGATCGGCCAACAGCGACAGCGGGAACGTCAGCACGCCCACCATCAACGCCACGATGCCGCTCAACAACCCGAGCCGTGCATCGGTCAGCGCCCACTCCTGCTTGAGCAGCGGGAACACGGCATTGAGCACCTGCCGCGACATGTAGTCCGACAGCAGCAGGCCGAAACTCAGGCCAAACACGACCCAGGCGTACCGTCGCGGAATCCGTGCGCCGGGGTCGTCGTTGCCGTGATCCGGAAGGGAGTGGTAGGCCATGGTTCGAACCTGCAGTTCAGTAGGCGGAGGTCATGCGGTGTGCGTCAGGCAGGCTGCGGCACGCCCTTCCAGACAGGACGGCGATTGGGCGCAAAACCATTCTCCGCCAGCGTCTCGTCGGCGCTCTTGTAGAACGTGCCGATCTTGTAGATCTCGCGCGCCTGCGCCGGCGTGGCAATCTCGCGGCCGAACTCGCGCGAGATCCGCACCAGCTGCTCGATCTGCTCGACGCTGCCCATCTTGCGGTCGCGGCGCTGGGTCCAGATGTTGTCCTCGTTGCCGCAACGCACGTGCAGGCCCATCGCGATCGCCATCATGTTCAGCGGCAGCACGTTGAGCATCGACGACTCCAGCGTCAGCACCGACCCATCCGGGCAGCCGCGGACGAAGTTGGCCAGGTTGTAGATGTTCGGCGCGTCGAAGCCGCCACCGATCGCCACCCAGGTCAGGATCAGCGGCACGTTGCAGGTGCCCTTGCGCATCATGCGCTCGACCGTCTCCAACTGGGTGATGTTGGCGAGCTGGAAGTGGGTCTGGATGCCATTGGCCGACAGCCGGCGGATGTGCTCCTCGACCCATTCCGGACCGGCCGGGATGGTCATCTCGCGATAGGCGCGGTAGCCCTCCGGCGTGCCCAGGCTGGTGCCGGCCAGGTCGGCCTCGCACATCTGCTCGACCACGTTCATCTGGTTGGTGTTGATGGCGATCGTCACCTGGTCCGGCGCCGGCGTCAGCTCGGCGAGCATGTGCCGGGTGTCGTCCGACAACCACTTGGCGACATTGCCCTCGCCTTCCGGCGCGAACGAAATCGAACCGCCGACCTGCAGGATCATGTCCGGCACGCGCGAACGGATGCCGGCCAGCAGCTCGTTGAACATCGACAGGCGCTTGGAGCCCTTGCCGTCCAGCTCACGCACGTGAAGGTGCAGCACGGTGGCGCCGGCGTTGTAGCAGTCGACCGCCTTCTGGATGTGCTCCTCCATCGTCACCGGGATGTCTTCCGGGAAGTCCGCCGGCAGCCACTCGGGGCCGTACGGCGCGGCGGTGATCACCAGCTTGGGCTGGTTCTCGGGGAACAACGATCCATCGAGGAAGTTCATGGGTATCTCCGTGAAATGCGCGGCGGTGGTGCAGTCGGATCGGCGGTGCCGGATGGGTCAGGTGCAGGACGTTGAAGGCCCGCTCAACAAGGCACGTCGCCGATGATTCCCGCGCGCTCCATCTTTCGATGGCAAGGCGGGTAATCCATCACTGCGTAATGCTGGGTGCTGCGGTTGTCCCAGATGGCGATGCTGTTGGGCGTCCAGCGCCAGCGGACCTGGTACTCGGGGACATGGGCCTGGCTGATCAGGTACTGCAGCAGTTGCTGCGAACCGGCCGTGTAGTCCTGCCCATAACGCACGTTGTCGGGCGTGTGGAAATTGGTGAAGTGCGTGGTGAAGGCGTTGACGAACAGGATCTTCTCGCCAGTGTCCGGATGGATACGCACCACCGGATGCTCGGCATCGGGAAACTGCTGCTTCAAGGCGAGACGCTTCTCGACCGGCATCGCCGCGCCAAACGTTGCCTCGATGCTGTGCCGGGCGCGCAGGCCGTCGATCTGCTGCTTGATGTGCTCCGGCAGCTTTTCGTAGGCCAGCACCATGTTCGCCCACATCGTGTCGCCGCCCGCCGGCGGGCATTCCACGCAGCGCAGCACGCAGCCGAACGGCGGCGCCACGCGCCACGTCGCGTCGCTGTGCCAGGCATTCTCGTAGCGTTCGTTGGGCTGCTCGGGCGATTTGTAGATGCGCACCAGGCCCGGGTGCTCCGGGTCACTGCCCGCGACCGGGTGATCCTCCAACTCGCCGAAGCGCCGCGCGAACGCGACGTGCTCGGCGCGGGTGATGTCCTGGTCGCGCAGGAACAGCACCTTGTGCTGGACCAGCAAGCGGCGCAATTCCTGGAACAGGCCGTCGTCGTGGATGGCATCGGCCAGGTCGACGCCGACCAGCTCGGCTCCGATGGCGCAGGTCAGCAGTTCGGCGCGCATGTCGGCCTTCCTCAGATCACGAAGATCGACGAGCCAGTGGTCTTGCGGGACTCCAGGTCGCGATGCGCCTGCACCGCGTCCTGCAGCGCGTAGCGCTGGTTGATGCCGATCTGGATGCGGCCAGCGGCAACGTGGTCGAACAGTTCAGCGGCCAGTTCGGCCTTCTCGGCCGGGTCGGCGATGTAATCGGCGAGCGCCGGACGGGTCATGTAGAGCGAACCCTTGATGGCCAGCAGCTGCGGATTGAACGGCGGGATCGGTCCCGATGCGGTGCCGACGCAGACCATCAGGCCGCGGCGCTTGAGTGAATCGATAGAGGCCTCGAAGGTGGTCTTGCCGACGCTATCGAACACCACCGACACGCCTTCGCCGGCGGTCAACTCGCGCACGCGCTTGGCGACGTCCTCGTGGCTGTAGTTGATGACATGGTCGCAGCCATGGGCACGCGCCATCTCGGCCTTGGCTTCGGTCGACACGGTGCCGATCACGGTCAGGCCAAGCAGCTTCGCCCACTGCGCGACGATCAGGCCGACGCCACCGGCGGCGGCATGCAGCAGGATCGAATCACCCGCCTTGAACGGATGAATGCGGCGCATCAGGTAGGCCGCAGTCAGGCCGCGCATGGTCATGGCGGCCGCGGTCTCGCAGGCGATGGCCTCGGGCAGCTTGATCAGCGGCGCCGCCGGCACCAGGCGTTCGGTGCTGTAAGCCCCCAGCGTGTTGATGAAACCGGTATAGGTGACGCGGTCACCGACGCCGACCTGGTCGACGTCAGGGCCCACGGCCTCGACCACGCCCGCCGCCTCGACACCGATGCCGGCCGGCAGCGGGATCACGTACGTGCCGTTGCGGAAATAAGTGTCGGCGTAGTTCAGGCCGACCGCGACGTGGCGCAGCCGCACCTGGCCCGGGCCGGGCTCGCCGACCGCGACGGACTCGTAGCGCAGGACCTCGGGGCCGCCGGCCTCATGGAATCGAACAGCGTGGGCCATGGCAGTTTTCTGCAACCTCTCAACTATGAATCGGGGCACCCCTCAAGGGGGCTGACGGCTTCGACTATAGGCAGGCGGAGGGGCGCAAATCTTTCCAAACGGCGACACCGATTTCTCATATCATGACAAGGCGTCCGAGCCCTGGAACCGGTCCATGAGCAGCCTCATCCGTGCCGCCACGCTGAAAAACTATTTCGAAGTGGCGCAGCAACTGGGCCTCAATCCGCAGCCGCTACTGCGCACGGCCGGACTGAGCCGGACCATGCTGTCCGACCCCGAGCGGCGTATCCCCGCCGCCGCCGCGGTCAAGCTGCTGGAGGATTCCGCCCGGCAGTCAGAGTGCGACACCTTTGGCCTGCGCATGGCCGAATCGCGCCAGCTGTCGGACTTCGGCGTGGTCAGCCTGCTGCTGATCCACCAGCCGACGCTGCGCGATGCGCTGATGACGACCATGAAGTACCGGCACCTGCTCAACGAGCTGCTGGCGATCCATGTCGAGGAGCGAGGGCGCACGGTGGTGATCCGCGAGGAGTTCGTGCCCGGCCCGGGCCCGACCTCGCGCCAGGCCATCGAACTGGCGATGGGCGCGCTGTACCGGCTGTGCGGGTTCCTGCTCGGGCCGCACTGGAAGCCGCACAGCGTGCATTTCACCCACGGCCCGCCGGAGAACCTGCTGGTCCACCGCCGCGTGTTCCGCTGTGCCACCGAGTTCAACCGCGACTTCAACGGTATCGTCTGCGACGCCGCCGACCTCACCTACCGCAATCCATCCGCCGACCCGGCGATGGCCGTGTATGTCAAACGCCTCGTGGAGTCGCTGCCAACCCCCGACAAGAACTCCATCACCACCGACGTACGCAAGGATCTCTACATCCTGATGCCGATGGGCCAGGCCACCATCGAGCAGGTCGCGCACGGCCGCGGCATGAACGTACGGACGTTGCAGCGCCGCCTCGAAGAAGCCAACGAGACGTTCTCCGACATCCTCAATTCAGTCCGCACCGACCTGGCGGTCCGCTACATGGAGAACCGGAACTACTCGTTGCAGGTGGTCGGGCGGTTACTGGGATTCTCGGCGCCCAGTTCGTTCACGCGCTGGTTCTCGGCCGAGTTCGGCATGGCGCCACGGGCATGGCGCAAGGACCTTCGCTCGCGCAGCGAGCTGCCGAAGAATCGTTGATGGCCCGGCCTGCCCCGGGCGCAAGGCGCGCCCGGGGCAGTAGCGCCATCAGTTGGGATGCAGGGATTCGATCTGCTTCAAACGCTTGAGCGCGTCGGCCTGCTTCAACAGCCCGTAGTTGATCGAGCCGGCATTGAGATTGCTGCCTGCCTGATACGGGTAGTCCATGAAGTCGGAGAAGAAGGTCTTGATTGCCCCCATCACCGGAACGATCAGCCACATCTGCCTGGCCAGGAAATCGATCGCGCCGCCACCATCTTCCAGTCCGCGCTCGTAGGGATCCATGCGCAGGTTGTAGATCATGGCCCAGTTGGTCACCGTGCGTGAACCTGTCGCAATGTTTCCGTGCGCCTGCGCGGCGAAACTGAGCTTCCAGTCCTGGAAGCGCAGGGCATTGAGGTTGCCGGCCTGGTCGAAATAGAAGATGGCGTCGCGCGGCCCCTTCTTCTCCTTGCCTTGGAAGTACGGCATGAAGTTGTATCCGTCGAGCTTCACCTTGAACTTCTTCTTGCCCAAAGTCGTGCCCTTGGCCAGCTGTTCCTTGATGTCGGGCGCGCCTGCGGCCGCACACAAGGTAGGGAACATGTCGAGCAGCGAGATCGGGTCGTTGATGACCGTGCCCGGCTTGATCACGCCCGGCCAGCGGATCGCCATCGGGATGCGGAAGCCGCCTTCCCAGGTCGAGCCCTTCTCGCCACGGAACATGGTCATCGCACCGTCCGGCCACAGCGCGATCTCGGCGCCGTTGTCAGTGGTGTAGACGACGATCGTGTTGTCATCGATGCCGAGCTCGTCGAGCAAGTCCAGCAGCTGGCCGACGTGGCCATCGTGTTCGACCATTCCGTCGGCGTGCAGGCCCTTGCCCGTCTTGCCCAGCGATTCCTTCTTCAAGTGGGTGAAGACGTGCATGCGCGTGGTGTTGAACCAGACGAAGAATGGCGTGTCGTCCTTGACGCTCTTCTTGATGAACTTCTGCGCCGCACCAAGGAATTCCTCGTCGACCGTCGGCATGCGCTTGACGTTAAGCGGACCGGTGTCCTCGATCTTGCCGCCCGCATGCGAATGGATCACGCCGCGCGGACCGTACTTCTTCTTGAACGCCGGATCCTTGGGATAGAAGTAGCCCTCGGGCTCTTCTTCCGCATTCAAGTGGTAAAGGTTGCCGAAGAACTCGTCGAAGCCGTGATTGGTCGGCAGGTGCTGGTCCTGGTCGCCGAGATGGTTCTTGCCAAACTGTCCGGTCGCATAACCCTGGGTCTTCATTACGTCGGCAATCGTCGGCATCCAGTCGGTGATGCCGTGCGGGTCGCCCGGCATGCCGATGGTCAGCAGGCCCGTGCGGAATGGCTCCTGGCCGAGGATGAACGAGGCGCGCCCGGCGGTGCAGCTCTGCTGGCCGTAGGAGTCGGTGAACAGCGCACCTTCGTTGGCGATGCGGTCGATGTTGGGCGTCTGGTAGCCCATGAGACCGCGCGTGTAGGCGCTGATCTGCGGAATGCCGATGTCATCGCCGAAGATGACGAGGATGTTGGGCTTGCTGGAGGATGCGGCTTTGGATGCGCTTCGCCCGCTCTTGGCGGGGGCTTTCTTCTGGGCCATGACGATCTCCGATGCGGGTCAGCCGCTCACATCGGGCCGAGGAGAGCGGTTCATGGATTGTTTATAGATGGCGTCTGCCCAGCGTGAAGGATGAAGGTCGATGGAGTTACAGGCTACGTGCCCGGGAATTCCGAATGCTCGACAAGCTCCATCGCCAGCTTCGCCCACGCTGGCCGATGGGCGACGAAGATGGCATCGTGAGGGTGGAAATCCGCCGGGTCATCCAGCGTTCCGGCATAGATGGTCACCAGCTCGGGTGCCGATTCCGGCGTTCCGTACAGCAGGCTTCCACACTCCATGCAGAAGTTGCGTACCGCGGCATGTCCGCTTCCGCCTTTCGTACGCACCTGCTTGATTGGGCCCCGGGAGACGAACGAAGACCGGGCAACACCCAGCACGGGTACGCCGCCGCTTCCCGAAGCGCGCTGGCAATCCCTGCAATGGCAGACGGTGGAGAACAAGGCGGGTCCGGGCGATTCGTATCCGGAGGCACCGCAAAGGCATCGACCCGTGATCATGATTCCTCTCCGCGCGGAACAGGCAAGACGGCCATCCTTCACAGTATCTCAACGGCAAGGGTGTGTGATATCGCGCCGACATCGGAGGAAGGCCCATGAGGGCACGCACCATGAGAGCACGCACGATACTCGTCTGGATTGCACTGGCGCTGTCCTCGCTGCCCGTCTTGTGCACTGCTGCAACGCCTGCACGTGACCCGCTGGTTCCCGACACGACGATCGCGATCCCGGCGCTGCATTTCGACAGCGACGGAGCGCTCGCGATCACCCCGTCGGCAACTTCCTCGCCACACGACTTCGATTACCTCGTCGGGAACTGGAACCTGCGCAATCGCAAGCTGAAATCCCGGCTCACCGGTTCTAAGGAATGGATCGACTTCGAGTCGCGCGTGGAGATGCACCAGATCCTCGACGGCATCGGCAACATCGACAAGTACACCGAACAGTCCGCGGACAAGCCATACGAGGGCGTGGCGTTGCGCCTGTTCGATCCGAAGACGCGGCTGTGGAGCATCTACTGGGCCGATGGCAATTCCGGCAAGCTGGATCCGCCGGTCGTCGGTTCGTTCGAGAACAAGATCGGCCACTTCTTCGCCCGCGATACCTACCAGGGCAAGAAGATCATCGTGGTGTTCCGCTGGGACGTCCGCGATCCCCAGCACCCGATCTGGAGCCAGGCCTTCTCGGCTGACGAGGGCAAGACCTGGGAGTGGAACTCGATCAATGTTTCGGAGCGCGCCAAGTAGGTCGCGCCAAAGGAAGCATTGGCGGAGAGAGTGTCTGCCATAGACTGTCCATAGCCGTCCGTTGCCTTCCGCAAAATCTTACAAAAACAGCCACCTAGTTCACTAAGCCTTCCACCACGCTCCACCAGCTTCCGCTACCATCCACAACAATTTGTGGAACTGAGTTGTGGAACATGGCCACCAAGAAGAAACCAATCACCACAGACAAGCAGGTGAAGGTAGCCGCTGCCGGCAAGCACGGACTAGGAGGGAACCTCTATTTGTTCGTCGCCCCGACTGGCAGCCGGTCATGGGTCTTCCGCTACATGCAGACAGGCAAGGCGCGGGAGATGGGGCTAGGCTCCTACCCGCTTGTCAGCCTCGCAGAAGCTCGCCAGAAGGCCGAGGAGGCACGCGATAAGACGGCCAAGCGCCAAGACCCGTTGAAGGTTCGCGCAGCGCAGAAGGCCGCACAGAGCGAGATTCCCACGTTCTGGGAGGCGGCAGAGGCACACATCACTAGCCACAAAGCGGGATGGGCTAACCCCAAGCACGTCGCTCAATGGACCAGCACCCTACGGGAATACGCCAAGCCCTACATAGGGCACCTGCCAATCAACGAGATTGGCATTGATGACGTGCTCAAGGCACTAACCCCCATCTGGGAGACAAAGAACGAGACGGCCAGCCGTGTCCGCATGCGCGTGGAGGCAGTCATCAGCAGCGCCAGCGTAGGCAAAGCATGGGCCAAGCCCAACCCCGCTCAATGGAGAGGCGTCCTGAGCCACAAACTCCCTAAGCCGTCCAAGGTGAAGAAGGTTGAGCACTTCACCGCCCTGCCCTACAAGCAGCTTCCGGGCTTTATGACCAAGCTTGATAAGCAGGAGGGTGTTGCATCCATCGCCCTGGCATTCACCATCCTCACCGCTGCCCGCACGGGCATGACTATTGGCGCGAAGTGGAAGGAGATCGACGGAAAGCTATGGACCATCCCCGCCGAGAGGATGAAAGCTGGCAAGGAGCATGTAGTGCCATTGCCAGAAGCGGCATTGAAGCTGCTCAAGGAGCTTCCCAAGCCGCACAACCCCGAGGAATTCATCTTTCCCGGAGGCAGCGAGGGGCATCTGAGCAATATGGCAATGCCGGCAGTGCTCAGGCGCATGAAAGTGGACGTGACAGTCCACGGATTCCGCAGCACGTTCAAAGACTGGGCTAGTGAAACGACCAGCTACGCCAACGAGGTTAGTGAAGCTGCCCTAGCCCATACGATCAAGAATAGGTCGGAAGCGGCCTATAGACGCGGTGGTCTGCTAGAGAAACGCAAGAGACTGATGCAGGATTGGGCAACTTATACTTCTACAAAGTGAAAAGATGGGTATAGGACACTTCGTCGGGACCGACTGACTTGCATCGAGCAAGCATGACCTCGTGACCCTGCGACTTCACTTGCTCCCCAAGTGCGCGCACGTAATCCTGATCGGCACTAAAGTCGCCGAGCTTCGATATCTGCTTTCCAACTTGAGTGAGAGGATGGCTAGGAACAGAGAACGAGTCGCCCCCCTCCTTAAGCTTTACAACTAGGCCAAGGTCATTGCATCGGAGGAGGATTCTCCTATCAGATCTGGTCCCGCCGATGTTTGTTGAAATGCCGTCCTGCGCCGCAGCCAGAAAACCCATCGCTTCGAGCTCCAAACGGGAGTCGAAATCGAGCCCCGCCTTCTCCAGGCGGTCGCTACCAAGCTCATTGAAGATGAATCCCTCCACTGCATAGCGACACGCAACAGCCACAGTCTCAGCCTCCCGCTTGGAGAGGTTTCGGAGGAACTCAAGGGTTCGAAGTGAATAGCTGCCTGGAGCGCTTACTTCTCCGGCAAGCACGCGTCCCCAGAGGTACTGGAGCTCCTCCGCTCCCACCTGACTCGCGTTCTCACGCCACCTGAAAAACCAATCCTCGTCTGGCCGCTCCTGTGGCGGCTCTTGTACATCACTCTCAAGCGCCGCCTCAGCATGGTGAAGAGCCTTGGCCACGTTCACTTCACGCCGTAGACGATCTGCCACATCGGCAGAAGCAGCAGCTGCTAGTAGCAGGGAGGAGGCCTCACCCGAAGGAGGTTGACTTTTGTAGTGAGAGAGCCGCAAGACATGGTTCGTCGGATCAAAACGCAACTCTCCGTTTCGGATCGCCTCGGCGTCCTTCTCCGCCTGAGCCAGCATCAGGAGCTCATCGCGCCTAACCTCTGATGCCGCTCGACCAGCCCGGCGGGCCTGCCAAGGACCGAATAACCCAGCCCCGCCTTTCTCGACAGTTTCCCAGAGACGAATGATCATCTTCTCGTAAGGCCCATCGACCATCTTGCACCCGTTCAGGTTTCGCGCAGTTTGCCTGTTATAGCATGCACGTTAGGCCTAAGTCTATGTTTATAATCAATAGCTTACAGCTCGTCTCTTGACTTATTGAGACGGTGTGTATATAATCATAGTATTAGGGGAATAACGCCACCAGTAGGGCGTGTTTACTGGCTACGTCTCCCTCAGCGGTTATGACAGGGGTCGCGATTAAATCCGACAGAGAGCGCTACGGCGCGGAGTGACGCACCATCGGCTAGAGCCGTAAACGCGGGTCGGACAGATCGAGAGAGGCGAAGACAACTTAGCTAGGTGGGGCCCAGGTTCTCTCCCCTGTCCCGAGTCTGTCCAAAACAGACGAAGGAACAAGCTTCTAGCTTAGTTCGTTATTAAAAACACTCTTAGCGAGCATCCCGACCAGAGGATGCGACGCACATCAGCAACAAAACCACCAATAAACAATCAGCCGTGATGGGAAAGACTCACGGTTAACGAGTAGCAGGCTGCACTTTCACCAAAGGTGACGCCTAGCTCCAAGGGGCTTGGCTTGTTTTGCCGTCTTTCCCGGCATACAAGCCGGCCCTTTGTCTTTTCTAGGGTTATTTTCCATTTATATCAATCGCTTGTGCGATTCCGCCTTGTTGAATTGCATCCGAGCCCCTGCCACACTGGCCCGGCCAGCTAGCGGCAAGCCGGAATGTTCTTAGGAACGCTGTGTAATAAGGGTTCTGGGTATGAGATCGCCTAACTGTATAGTTTTTTTGTCGTAATCCCGCCCCCTATTTCATACCCTTTCGACACCCCCCATCCCCCGCCCTACCGGGGGTCACACTAAACGCCACATAATTACACATTCTTAGTCTTTTCAATGACTTGCCTAGTGTCATTAGTGCAATTCAATTAATCTGATCCGCCCTGTATCACTTCGCCTAACGCTCGTTAGGTGAGGTGTAAACATGAAGATGGTGGGTTATTACCGGGTCAGTACGAGGCAGCAGGGAGCCTCGGGGCTGGGCCTTGAGGCGCAGCAGGCAGCCGTACAGGACTACGCCAGGACAAATGGCGCGCAGTTGGTGGCCACCTTCACAGAGGTGGAGAGTGGCAAGAGGGACGACAGGCCCGAGCTATCCAAGGCTCTGAGGCTCGCCAGGCTGACAGGGGCAACCCTTGTCATCGCCAAGCTAGACCGGCTCAGCCGTAACGCAGCCTTCCTTCTCACGCTTCGCGATAGCGGGGTGTCCTTCGTGTGCGCGGACATGCCGCACGCAGACTCCCTAACCATTGGAGTCCTCGCGCTCGTGGCTCAGCAAGAGCGCGAGGCAATAAGCCGACGCACAAGGGACGCTCTAGCAGCCGCCAAGAGGCGCGGGCAAACCTTGGGCAACCCCAACGGGGCAGCAGCCCTGCGACGGGCTGGCAAGGGCAACCACGCAGCCACAGCAGCAAAGCAGCGACGGGCTGCGGTGAGGGCGGCCACGCTCACTCCGGTCATAGAAGAGATAAGGCAGCGAGGGCTGACAACCCTTCGTGCGATTGCCGATGAGTTGAACGCTAGAGGCATCCAAACCGCGACAGGCAAACGTTGGCACCCCACCAGCGTGGCGCGAGCAATTGGTGCTAGCTGCGCCTAAGGGATTGCTACGCCACGGTGGAGCCGGTGGCTAGCAGCGACTGCGGTCGCAACGTGATGGCTCCAATACCAACAAGAGGAAGACAAAGATGAGTAGTGAAAGGTTCAAAAAGTCGACCACGGAAGGCCTGCTTGCCGCATGGCGAAGTGCCGGACAGAGGACAGAGCAGGAGTGCAACGAGACCTGGCGAAAGAACACCAGCAGTCCATTGACTGAGCGATGGCGGAAGGCTAACCCCGACACAGCAAAGGCGACCGGAAATGAGCAGGAACTGGCCGAGAAGCTGCGCAGGCTGGCAGAGACTGACCCCGAAGCTCACGCCGCTGTGCTGAAGGCGCTGGATGGAGATGCAAGCAGCGGGGAGGACATCTGGAATGCCTAACCCCAACAAAGCGAAAGCCCCCGGTTGCAGCCGGAGGCTCTCTGACAAATCAACCTATGCGCAAACACCGGAGGACTCAACTATGACGGTAGCAGAGGCAGGAAAGGTGAGCAAGTTACCGAAGGCTACGGGCTCCGATCACTGGACGGCCACTTGGAAGCGCGGGGCAATCACATCCGAGGAAGGGAGGCTCCAAGCTAGACCCTCGTTGACTGTGATCTACAGCGTCAAAGCGCATCACTCGAAATGTGGTCTTGGCAACACGCGTGTGCGGTCGGCGGTGATTGTTTCGACAGGCGACGGTTCGGAGCTAGCGGCAACCTTGGCATCGTCCACCGGCATCGGCTCCGCTAGCTGCGTCAATCGGGCTTTCATGGAGGCATTATCCAAGAGCACCCCCGATGTTTCCGAGCTTGATGGGGAGGCGCTGAGCATTGGCCGCACGCTCCAAGCGTTCAGTTCTTTGGAATCGCTGCTTGTCCGTGGCCGGCAAGGCTACAGCCAGCGCGAGGGTTGGCAGCACTGCGTCATCCCACATGAGCGCTATGGCTGGGCATACGTTCCTAAGGGATCGGCTGACACCTTAATGCGCCTGGAGGACGAGATGCCTGCTGATCTAGTGGCAACGCATGTGCTGTGCGATGTGCTCGGAACGAAGCACGACCTGCTACGTAAGCTGGGGATGGACGACGCGCTCAAGCTGGACGCTCATCTGATCGCCAGTTCCCTCTCGCTGGCGACGGAGAAGCGCTCATGACCGTAATTACCCACTTCCGCACCGGGCACCCGGTGGACGTGGAACGCGGGATCATCTACCGGAAGTACATTCGCAAGGGTTTGGTGCCGCTTGCGATGACTCTCAACAATTCGGGCTATGCGGTCGTTCCAGTCGGCCCTAAAGGTGGCACTACGTCTGTAACGGTACATCGCCTTGTGTGGGAAGCCGCGAATGGGGTCTCAGTTCCCACAGGGCAAGAGATTGACCATCGAAATGGGATCAAGGCTGACAACCGCCTATCTAACCTCCAACTCGTAACTCGGGCCGAGAATGCATCTCTGGCATTCGGAATGGCGCGCGCTAAGAAGGAAGTCGCGCGGTTGTGCTTCCGCGAACGCCTGGAAATCATCAAGACGGAGCATCTGAAAACGGAATGGGAATGGGGCGAAGAACTGGACGTTTCGCCTTGGACTGTTTTTCTTGTTCGGCAGTACGCAGACGTTGCGCTAACAGACAAGAGTGAAGCGCAGTGGTACTTCAAGCAAAGGCCCGATGCGAAAGTTTCCAGGAGAACCCACTAAGGCACGTCCAGCGCGCGGGGGCTCCGGCTCCCGCACGCTGCACCGCGTGGCTCAAATCAACGCCGCCCATCGCGCTTAGGCTGAGGCTCGGCCGCCCTGCAACTAGGATGGCAGTTCAGCCACTCCGTCTCTTACGAGGATCTCATCAACTAGCTGCCAAGGAACCCGATCCTTGAGCACTAAGCAAGCGCAAGCCATGCTCAGTGAGACAAGAGCGTCTGGATCAACAGATTTCGGCGGCAACCAAGCGCCCCCAAAATCTGCAACCCGGAAGATATTCCTTCCAACCTGCCAAACCTGGTTCTGGCCTGACTCGATCTTCTCGTCGCCGTACTCAGAGAGCGCGTCGCTGACAAATGCCACACACGACCTACCGTCAAGACTCCATAACTCTTGATCCAAAACATCGTCCAACCCGAGAACTTGCCCAAGACGCAAGATCACAGTCAAGAGTTCCGACGGATTGGACACGAGATCTCGCACAGTCGCCAACTCATCGGATGCCCGCGCATAGAGATAGGTGAACGCGTCACCACCGCTTAGCTCGGCATCGCCAAACAACGCGTTGCATTCAATAGCCGATTTCACAAAGTATCCAAGCATCTCTTCGCTAGTTTCGCGCGACCCTGCTTCCTCTGTTGCTCGAACTGCAACAACCAAGAACGGAGCTTGTGACTCGCTCATTGCGGTGAATGCACCTGGATAAAGGTCCAGCACCTGACGGCAAAGCATTAGATACCGCGAAGAGTCTGGCGACTCCTTTGGATCGAAGGAACTCTTATCGAAGATCGAGAGAGCCAGCCAGCCAACAATCTGGGACACCCTAATCGGAAGATAGTACAAGTCAGGAAGCCCTCCTCGACCGTACAGCAGCACATACCTATCCACGGCAAGATCTGCAAGCAGCTTGGCGCACACCTCGCGAGATGCCGACACCAAATCCGTTGCAATTAGTGAGGCCGTGACGCGAACCTCTGGCTGATGCATCCACGGCAACAGGGACGACAGGGTTGCACCACGAATTTCTAACTGAAGCAGCGCATCCGTCGATGCTGAGGAACGCGAGAGCACTGATGTGCAGAACCGATAAGCTAAGTCACTGATTTGCCCAACGGAGCTCGACTCGATGCCTTTGAGCGCTTTGCGAAGTGAAAGCGCATACCTTCGAGCATCCCAATCATCTAGCACGGAGTAGTACAGCTTCCAAAGCTCTGCCGAATCTTTCGATGCGACTACGTGCGAACTACCGGCATTCTTAGTAAGCGCATTTCGCAAGTCGACATCTTGTTTTGAATACAACTGATTGGAACAGAACCGAGACGGACCATGCAGATTCAACCCCCATACGACAGGCGCTTGCCCTGAATCGACCAATCTGGCGGCAACTACGCGGCCAATCTCGACCAACTCCAGAGTCGGAACGTCATCCCGAACAAGCTGAGTACCTGAAATGCATTCGAGCAATGCATTGGTCGCAAGCCCACCGGAAGTCGTTTCCGCTGCGTACTCGTTACTAGCGGAAGCTGCGAGAAGCGTGATTCCAGGTGACCCCGAACCTCCAATCAAGGTGCTCTTAAGGATCACATTCAGATCCTCAATCAATCCTCCACTCTGACAGGCATCGATGATGATGTTCGTGTGCAGCGCTTTAGACTCTGCAACCGCCCGCAAAACGTCTCCAAGAGAAAGTGCGGTCATGGAGAGCGCGTCCAGCCGAGTATCCCGGGTCGCCATATAGAAGCTTGCCGGCCCCACGGAGCCGTGACCGGCGAAGTAGATCGTCAACTCATCAATTGAGGCTCCAATAAGAAGGAGCTCGCGGAGCGCCGAGCGAATGTCATCCGATGTTGGGGAGCGGAGGAGGCGGGAAAGGCTCGGATCGTATGCTCCGACTAAAGGAGATGTTAGACGCTCGAATATTCGATTGGCATCCACCTCTGCCCCATTTAGCGACGACACATGATCGTAAGTGTCACAGCCGATTGCCAACAGAAGCCTCATCTGACCCCCCATAGTTGATGAACTTTCCCTTTCTAGCCTCCTCTGCGGTTAACGCACTCTCGGCTTTAGCAGCCATAAGCGCTTCAAATCGGGCCTCGAACTCCGGATTCAGTTGACTCTTCAACTCTTCCAGCTTTCGACCGATGTCCGGTGGTACGTGAAGCGTTGGAGGCGACACGTTGCCAAACTTGTCCACGCTGAACTCGACCTTCTCGATGACGGCATAGATGGCCTCAAGCAAGTTGTTGCCGTGATCCGCCGAGGAAACGCTATTCCCCACCGCGTCAGCCGCTTCCCCTATGGTTGAATAGATGCTCCTTGCAATCTCCGAATGCATCCCTTCTGCGCATTGCGCCACCGCTTGAGGCAGCCTTTCTATGTTGTTCGCCAGCAGATCGTCGAACTTTATTTCGTGGGTGGTTGACAGCGAATGGAAGCTGCCAGCCGTTCCAGTTTCGGCTGGATGCACATTCCAGGATCTCCCGTGACGGAGCCGTTGTATGTTTTCTGGTGCTACGTACAGCTGTGTGTTGGCCTCGTGGATCTCACCGATCTTCTCGGAGACCGCCGACATGAACTCCTTGAATTGTCGTGGCATTGGGACATACACCCGGGTTACGGGCTTCTCGTCTTTATTCATCGGCATTTCGGATTGAAGTTGGAGGACTTATCGCATGATTTTGGCAACCGCGCTCAGCACCAAACGCCTGGCACGTGAACGAAGCAGTTCCGCAAATGAAGGGAGTAGAAAGTGAGTAGGCGCGAACTAGTTATTCTCAAAGGAAAAGGCGACCAGCCGGACCGGATAGAGCTTGAGGAGTCCGACCTCCCCATGCTGGCCAAGGCGATGGAGATGGCGCAGCAGAATTCATCCTACCCTTCGCGCTTGCTTAAGCTGGAAGAAGTCGAGGCGCTGGTAGGCCTGAAGAAATCGGCGATCTATCAGCGGGTCAAAGAAGGCAGCTTCCCTCCCCCAGTGTCAGTCAAAGGGACAACCGCAAAACGATGGCGCGAGGGCGAAGTTGCCGCGTGGATAGAGGACGCGACAGCGAGCTGATTTCTGTGGAATGATCTTGTGGATAGTTACGGACGTGAACACGTAACTATTTGATTATTCACGACATTCTATAGAATATGGCGGAGAGAGTGGGATTCGAACCCACGGTGGTATTGCTACCACGGCGGTTTTCAAGACCGCTGCCTTAAACCACTCGGCCATCTCTCCGATTGTCTGGCGACTGCTGGCCCGCCTGGCGGGCCGCGCATTGTCGCATAGCCGCCCGGCAAGCTCTCACGCCTGCACGCTCACGCTTGCGTCGGAATCCGGATCTCCGCCGGCGGTACCGGCGCGGTGCCGTCCTCCGGGCACGACATCCCCTTGATCTCCTTGCACTGCAGTCGCGCGGATTCGACCAGGCCCGGGGCCTTTTCGGCGATGAAGTCGATGAACACCCGCACCGCTGGCAGCAGGCCGCGGCGGGAGGCGAACACGGCGTGGAAGATGCCCTGCGGCAATCGCCAGTTCGGCAGCACCACTTCCAGCTCGCCGCGGCGCACGGCTTCTGCGCAGACGGTTTCCGGCAGCAGCGTGATGCCCACGCCCTGCTGGGCCAGCGACATCAGCATCGGGAAGTCGAAGCCCATCACCCGCGGCTTCAGTTCGACCCGGCGCACGTCGCCATCGGGGCCGTGCAACTCCCAGCGCTGGCGCGCGTCGTCCTCGCTCATGCTGAGGGTGACGTGGTCGCCCAACTCATCCGGGTTCTTCGGCCGGCCCATGCGGCGCAGGTAATCGGGGCTGGCGACCAGCAGTTCCTGGATCTGGCCGAAGCTGCGCATCACCAGGCTGCCGTCGTCGTCGAGCTTGGCTCGCACGCGCAGGGCGACGTCGATGCCTTCGTTGATGATGTCGACGCGACGGTTGCTGACCAGCAACTGCACCCGCACCTGCGGGAAGCGTGCGAGGAATTCGGGCAGCAGCTTGGGCATCTGCTGCTGGGCCATGCCGACCGGCACGCTGACGCGGATCACGCCACGCGGCTCGGCGCTCAGTCGATCGACCACTTCGTGGGCGGCCTGGGCTTCGGCCAGCATCGACTGCGCGTGGCGGTAGACGCTGTTGCCGACGTCGGTCACGGCGAACCGGCGGGTGGAACGCTGCAACAGCCGGACACCGAGGTCGGTCTCCAGTTGGCTGATGCGGCGGCTCAGGCGCGACTTGGGGATGCCCAGTGCGCGCTCCGCGGCGGCAAAGCCGCCGTGCTCGACCACCATGGCGAAGTAGTAGAGGTCGTTCAGGTCCTGCATGGCGATAATTCCAATTCCAGAACAGTTAGTGATAGTTGACCAGCTTTATCCCACATTTGCAACGGCATAGATTGGCGTCCAACCCGGCACCCCCGCCGAATCCAGCTGCAGAGGCCGTCATGAAACTGCTCCACCTCGACTCCAGCGCCCTGGGCGCCAATTCCATCACCCGCGAGATCAGCGCCGCCATCGTCAAGCGCTGGCAGGAATCGCACGCCGACCTGTCGGTCGAGTATCGCGACCTGGACGCTGATCCGATCCCGCACCTTACCGGCCGCATCCTGTCCAAGGCCGACCAGGCCGAGGCGGACGCCGGCGAAGCCGTGATCCAGCAGTTCCTGGATGCCGATGTAGTGGTGATTGGCACCCCGTTTTACAACTTCAGCATCCCCTCGACGCTGAAGGCGTGGATCGACCGCGTCGCCGTCGCCGGCCGCACCTTCCGTTACACCGAAGCGGGCCCCGAGGGCCTGGCCGGTGGCAAGCGCGTGATCATCGCCAGCGGTCGTGGCGGCATCTATGGCGATGTCAGCCCGGCTGACTTCCAGGAGGCCTACCTGCGCCAGGTGTTCGGCTTCCTCGGCGTGACCGAGCTGGAGATCGTCCGCGCCGAAGGCGTGGCCTACTCGGAGCAGCACCGCACCGACGCGCTGGCCGCTGCCCATGCGTCCATCCGTTCGCCTCTGGCACAGGCCGCCTGATAACCCCCGGGGACTCCCCTTCCCTGATTCAGGCTGTCTGACTAGGCGTTCCCGGCCCATCCCTCCCCGCTTGGGCCGGGGGAACGCAACGGGCCCGCATTGCGGGCCCGTTTTTTTTGCGAAGCCCGCAGTGCGGGCCCGTTTTTTTTTTGCGTGACGCCGTCCCGGGTGCGCTGCGCTTACCCGGGCTACGTAGCCCGGGTAAGGCCGAAGGCCGCACCCGGGTTCCTGGAAACGATCAGGAGATATTGTCCTGGCCGCCCATATACGGCCGCAGGATTTCGGGCACGGTGATCGAGCCGTCCTCGTTCTGGTAGTTCTCCATCACCGCGATCAGCGCGCGACCGACGGCCACGCCCGAACCGTTGAGGGTGTGCACGAGCTCCGGCTTTCCGGTCGCCGGATTGCGCCAGCGGGCCTGCATGCGGCGCGCCTGGAAGGACTCGCAGTTCGAGCACGAGGAAATCTCGCGGTAGGTGTCCTGCGAGGGCAGCCATACTTCGAGATCGTAGGTCTTGGTCGCGGCGAAGCCCATGTCGCCGGTGCACAGCAGCACGCGACGGTACGGCAGGCCGAGTTTCTCCAGCACCACCTCGGCACAACGCGTCATGCGGTCGTGCTCGGCGTAGCTCTCTTCCGGTTGCGCGATGGTGACCAGCTCAACCTTTTCGAACTGGTGCTGGCGGATCATGCCGCGCGTGTCACGGCCGTGGCTGCCGGCTTCTGCGCGGAAGCACATCGAATGCGCGGTCATGCGCAACGGCAGCGCATCGGCTTCGACGATCTCGTCGCGCACGATGTTGGTCAGCGGCACTTCGGACGTCGGGATGAGATAGCGCTTGTGTGCGTTCTCGCCATCGCCGACCACCGTCGCGAACAGGTCGTCCTCGAACTTCGGCAGCTGGCCGGTGCCGCGCATGCTGTCGGCATTGACCAGCAGCGGCACGCTGGTTTCCTGGTAGCCGTGTTCGTTGGTGTGCAGGTCGAGCATGAACTGCGCCAGTGCACGGTGCAGGCGGGCGAGCTGGCCGCGCAACACGGTGAAGCGTGCACCGCTGAGCTTTGCGGCGGTATCGCCGTCGAGCCAGCCATTGCGCGCGCCCAGTTCGACATGGTCCTTGACCGCGAAACCGAACGAGCGCGGCGTGCCCCAACGGTGCTGTTCGACGTTGTGGCTTTCGTCCTGGCCGGCGGGCACCGACTCGTGCGGAAGGTTGGGGATCGTCAGCGCCAGGGCCTCGATCTCGCCGCGGATGGTTTCCAGGCGCGCTTCGCTGGCCTTGAGCTCGTCGCCGAAGCCGGCGACTTCGGCCATCAGCGGCGCGACGTCCTCGCCCTTGGCCTTGGCCATGCCGATCGCCTTGGAGCGGGTATTGCGCAGGTTCTGCAGCTCCTGGGTGCGGATCTGGATCTGCTTGCGCTCGGCTTCCAGCGCTTCCAGGGCACCGGCGTCGAGGTCGTAACCCCGGCTCTGGCGCAGGCGCTGCGCGAGTTCGGCGGGGTTTTGGCGCAGCAGGTTCGGATCGAGCATTGTCAGGGGCGTGGGGTGATCGAGTTCGCGATTATCGCGTGTAACCGCCTGCAACGGCGACCGGTTGCCGAATCATTAACGACCCGACCCTCAGAATCGCCTGAGAATCCCAGCCGGACGGCCCATGTCCCTATCCGCACCTGCGACACCGCACCCCATATCGGCAGGCTCGGCAGGCTCCGTGATGGCTTCCCTGTCCAGATGGCTGCCTGGCCGACGCTCGCTGTTATGGGTGCTGGGCGCTTTTGTCGCAGGCCTGTTGCTGTTCGTCCTGGTGTTGTCGCTGGGGCGCGACCGTACGGCGGAGCGTGGCGGAGCGTCATTGCCGACGGCGGCATCACCGCAATACGCCCCCCTGCCCGCGCCACTGCCCGCTGCCGGGGCGGGTGGCGCCAGCCGTCCGGCCAAGCCGACGGGTACGGATTCTGGCGAGGGTGAGGAACGGCCCCGGCTGGTCGAAACGCGACCGCCGGTACCGCCGCCGAGCTTGCCGCAGTCAACTCCGGCTCCCGCGCCAACCGCGGTTGCGACCAGCCGGCCTGAGCCCATCGCCGGGCAGACGCCTGCGCCCCGGTATCCCACCCAAGCCCTTCGCCGGGGCGAAAGCGGCACGGTCAATGTCCGCGTCGAGATCGGCCCCGACGGCGCGCCGGCACAGGTCAGCGTCGAAGGCAGCAGCGGCTCGCGGTATCTGGATCGCGCAGCCGTCGATGCGGTACGGCGCTGGCACTTCCGCCCGGCAATGAGCAACGGCCAGCCGGTCAGCGGCTCGGTGATCGTTCCGATCAGGTTCGACGCGCAGCGGTGACCGCGGCGTCCGCGCCGCGGCGCCGGATCAATGCGTAGGCGATGCAGCAGCCGAACAGCAGTTCCTGCGGCGCACGCGCGTACTCGAAGCGCCACAGCAGCGAATCGAATGCATTGGCCACCAGCACGATGCCCACGCAGCCGGCCAGCGCCCAGAAGCTGGCAGTGGAGATGATCCCACCGCGCCAGGCCAGCACCAGCTCGCGCATGACCAGCACGAACAGGGTCAACAGCAGCAGCGAGCCGACCAGTCCCATGCCCACCAGCGCGTCCAGGTATGAGTTGTGCAGGTGGACATGGCGCTCGCCGGCGAGGTCAAGGTGCGCGGATTCGATCAGAGATCCCGTCGAGTCCAGGCCCCAGCCGAGCCACGGACGCTCCTTGAACTTTTCCACGCCCAGCTCGTAAAGGCGGACACGGATACCGATCGCCTTGTTGCCAGGAACCGTCATGTCGATGGTCGAGCCTACATCCGCGACCGGCGCCGGTTCTGCCACTGCAGCGGATTGCGCGGGTGCCGCGGTTTCGCTGGATGCCTTTTTCGGGACGTGGACAACGGGCTGGGCATCGGCGGGGAGAACGGAGTCGGCCGCCTGTTCGGCCGCCTGTTCGGCCGCCTCCTCGGCGGCCGGCAACATGCGATCGGCGCCGGCGAAACGGGTCGCGAAGATATCGCGCGCGCCGAGCACGAGCAGGACCGATATGACGGTCGCGAGCACCAGAGGTTGCAAGGGCAGCGTGCGGATCCCGCGCGGGCGTCGCGTCAACCAATAGCCAAGGATCGCCAGCGGCGTGGCCGACAGGAACGCAAGCCACGCGCCGCGTGACTGCGAAAACAGCAGGACGCAGAAGCTTCCGGCATAGGCAACGAAGCCGACGGCAAGCAACCAGTTGCGGCGACTGCCATGGGGATGGTCGCGCCAGATGCCGATCAACAGGCACAGCGCCAGCCAGCCACCCACCGCGGCCAGCTGCCCGCTCAGGTTCTCGGGAATGCCAAAGCGCGGACGCATTTTGCCGTCCCAAATCTCCGGCAACGAATGCCACGGCATGTGGTACAGCACGGCCACCAGCAGACCGAGCACCATCAATCCCAGCAGCCCAGGTATCGCACGCGGGCACACCGACAGCCACCAGCCCACCACGCAGCAGAACACGCCCAGCCGCACCAGCTTGGCGGCGGTGGAGAGCTGATCGGAGTAGCCGATGTCGGGGACGACCCAGGTCGCGTAGAGACTGTGCACGATCAGGAACGCGATGAAGATCCCGAGCATGCGCACCACCGGCAGCGCAGCCAGCTCCCGCCAGGGCGTACGACCGGCGAAGAACATCGCCACCAGGGCCGCCAGCGCGCCGAATTCCGGCCGCATGTACAGGTCGAAATCGGTCATTGCGAAGAACGCCAGGAATCCCAGGGCGCACAGCGCCACCCGCAGCAGGCGCGGGGTGACGTCGATCTGGGTCAATGGCGCCACGGGGATCGACCCGCCATCGCGGCGGTCGGCCATGTCCGTGTCAAAAGTCTGTTGGGACACTTGCGTAGTTGTGGGCACAGACAAGACAAGTCTGAGTCTAAGTCAGCGCGACTGAACCAGCCAGATGCCTGAACCGGTGGCCAGCGCGTCGAAACCCGGGAAGGACGTCGCCACGTTGGCAACGTCGAGGATCCGGACCTGCCCGGAGGCCCGCTGCGCGGCCACGGCGAAACTCATGGCAATGCGGTGGTCGCCATGGCTGTCCACCTCTCCCGCTCCGATGGGCCCCGGCACGATGGTCGCGCCGTCGGGATGCTCCTCCACCTCGATGCCGAGCGCACGCAGCCCCGTCGCCATCGTGGCGATGCGGTCGGACTCCTTGACCCGCAACTCGGCGGCATCGCGGACGGTGGTATTGCCCTGGGCACACGCGGCCGCGACGAACAGCGCCGGGAACTCGTCGATCATGTCCGGCGCCAGGTCTCCGCCCACCTCGATGCCGTGCAGCGGCGCATGGCGGACGACCAGGTCGGCAACGGGTTCGCCGCCCTGCTCGCTGGGGTTCTCCTCGCGGATGTCGGCACCCATGCGCCGCAGCGCGGTCAGCAGCCCGGTGCGGCGCGGGTTCATGCCGACTGCTTCGAGGCGAAGTTCGGAACCGGGAATGATGCTGGCCGCCACCAGGAAGAACGCCGCCGAGGAAAAATCCGCCGGCACGGCGACATCGGTCGCCCGCAGGTGGTGTCCGCCTGGCAGGCGCGCGTATCCGGGCGAGAACTCGATCGGCCAGCCGAACGCGGCGAGCATGCGCTCGGTGTAGTCACGCGTCGGATGCGGTTCGTGCACGACCGTGTCGCCTTGCGCGTACAGGCCGGCCAGCAGCAACGCCGATTTCACCTGGGCGCTGGCGACCGGCAATGTGTAGTCGATGCCTTGCAGCTCTGCGCCGCCCTGGATTCGCAACGGCGGCAGGCCGCCCTCTTCGGAGGCAATCACCGCGCCCATCGTCGCCAGCGGGTCGATCACGCGGCGCATCGGCCGCTTCGACAAGGAAGCATCGCCGACCAGCACGCTGTCGAACGCCTGGCCGGCGAGCACGCCGGCGAGCAGTCGCATGCCGGTGCCCGCGTTGCCGCAGTCGAGCGCGTCGCGTGCGGCGCGCAGGCCGTGCAGGCCCACGCCGTGGACGACGCGCTCGCTGGCGCTGGGCGTCTCGATACGCACGCCCAGCTGTTCGAACACCCGCGCCGTCGCACGCGTGTCCTCGCCTTCGAGGAAGCCGCTGATGCGGGTCGAGCCTTCGGCCAGCGCTGCCAGCATGATCGCGCGGTGCGACACCGACTTGTCGCCGGGAACACGCACGCTGCCACGCAGCGGTTGGCCCGCCCGGGCGATCCAGTCCTGCCTGCCGTGAACTCCGCTCATGCCAGCACCGCGTCCAATGCCGCGAGCAGGCGGCGGTTCTCGTCTTCGGTGCCGACGGTGATGCGCAGGCAATCGGGCAATCCGTAGCCGCCCATGGGCCGCAGGACGACGCCACGCGCCACCAGCTCGGCCTCGATGCGGGGTGTGCGGTCGCCGAACTCGACCAGGAGGAAATTGGTCTGCGACGGATAGACGCGCAGCCCGCGCTGGCCCAGTTGCGCAGCCAACGCGGTGCGCTGTTCGGCGTTGCGCGCGCAGGCCCACTGCAGGTGCGCTTCGTCGCCGAGTGCGGCTTCGCAGGCAGCCAGCGCAGGGCCGTTGACGTTAAAGCTCTCGCGCAGGCGCTCCATCACGGCAACCAGCCCCGGTGCACCGATCAGGTAGCCCACGCGCAGGCCGGCCAGCCCGTAGGCCTTGCTGAAGGTGCGCGTCAGCAGCAGGTTCGGATGGGCGGCCAGCAGCGGCAACGCCGTGGCCGCATCGGCGTCGGAATCGCCCATCTCGGCGTAGGCCTCGTCCATCACCACGATCACCTCGTCGGGCACCTGCGCCATGAACGCTGCAAATGCCTGGCGACCGAACCAGGTGCCGGTCGGATTGTTGGGATTGGCCAGATAGACCAGTCGGGTCGTCGCGGTGATGGACCGGGCGATCGCGTCGAGGTCATGGCCCAGCGCCATCGACGCATCGTCGCGCGGACGGGCATCGACCATGCGCAGCGTCGCACCGGCCGCCTGGGTGGCCAAAGCGAACACGGCGAATCCATAGCGCGAGCAGACGACTTCATCGCCCGGCCCGGCGAACACTTGCCCCAGTTGCATCAGCAGCTCGTGCGAGCCGTTGCCCAGCAGGATCTGCGTGGTGTCGACGCCGTGCCGCGCGGCCAGCGCGCGCTTCAGGTCGGCGCCAAGCGGGTCGGGATAGCGGTGCAGCGAGTCGAGCTGGCCCACGATGGCCGCGCGGGCGGCCGGCGACGGACCGTAGGGATTCTCGTTGGAACCCAGTTCGACCAGGTTGGCCTCGCCAAAGCGCTTGCGCAGGGCGACGAGGTCGTGCCCGGGGTCGTATGCGCGCAAACGCTGCACGCCGGCACTCGCGCGCGAAGCGAACCAGGCCTCGTCAAACGCCGGTCGTGCCTGCCCTGCCCCATTGCGGCCAGCCGCCAGGCTCATGCGATCGCCACCGGGTAGGAGCCGAGCACCTTCACTTCCTGCGCGTACTCGTCCAGCTCGTCCAGCGCCCGGCGCATCGCCTCGTCGTCGACGTGGCCGCCGACATCGATGAAGAACGCGTACTGCCACAGGCCGGTATGGCCGGGGCGCGACTCAATGCGGTTCATGCTCAGGCCGTGCCTGGCGAACGGCGCCAGGACGTGATGCAGGGCGCCGGGCTGGTCCTTGATGAACACCAGCAGCGAGGTGCGGTCGTTGCCCGAGGTCGGGAACAGCTCGCGACCGAGCACGAGGAAGCGGGTGGTGTTGTCCGGCCGATCCTCGATGGGGCCGGCAATGGACTTCAGGCCATAGACATTGGCGGCACTGATGCCGGCGATGGCGGCCGCGTCATCGGCGTTGCGCGCGCGCCGCGCCGCCTCGGCATTGCTGCCCACCGCGATCTTCTCCGCCTTGGGCAGGTACTGGCGCAGCCAGGCCTTGCACTGGGCGAACGACTGCGGGTGCGAGTAGACACGCTCGATGTCCTCCATGCGGCCGCTGCGCGACAGCAGGTGCTGGTGCACGCGCAACTCGACTTCGCCGCAGATCTTCACGTTCGAGGTCAGGAACATGTCCAGCGTCGACTGGATGGTGCCCTGCGTGGAATTCTCCACCGGCACCACGCCGAAGTCGGCATGGCCGGCTTCCACTTCCTGGAAGACCTCTTCGATGCTGCTCAGCGGCAGGCCATGGATCGAATGACCGAAGTGCTTGTACACCGCCTGCTGCGAGTGCGTGCCTTCAGGACCGAGGTAACCGATCTTCAGCGGCTCCTGCTGGGCCAGGCAGGCCGACATGATTTCGCGGAACAGCCGCACCAGCACTTCGTCGTTGAGCGGGCCGTCGTTGCGGTCGACCACGCGACGCAGGACCTGCGCCTCGCGCTCCGGGCGGTAGTAGTCGACGGCCGCGGCCAGCTTGCCCTTGGCCTTGCCGACCTGGTTGGCAAACTGCGCGCGCTCGGCGATCAGCTGCTGGATGTGGCGGTCGATACCGTCGATGCGCTCGCGCAGGGCGAGCAGGTCCGGCGATGCCGGCGTGGCCTGGGCGGCAGTGGCTGCCGCCTTGGCGGGCTTGGCGGCCTTGCTCGTTGCGGCCGGCACCTTCTTGGTTGCCTGCTTCTTTGCCGGCGTCTTCTTGTTGCTGCTCATGTCGATGTGTCGCCTTGTTTCTCTAGCTAACCATTACGGCCCTGGAAGTCGCGCATGAACGCGGCCAGTGCCTGCACACCCTCTTCCGGCATCGCGTTGTAGATCGATGCGCGCAAGCCACCCAGCACGCGATGGCCCTTGAGGGAAATCAGCCCGTTCTGCGCGGCCTGCTCGAGGAATGCGGCGTCGAGCTTCGGGTCATGCAGGAAGAACGGAATGTTCATGCGCGAGCGCGCCGCCAGCGCCACTTCGTTGCGATAGAAGCCACCGGAGTGGTCGATCACGTCATAGAGCAGACCGGCCTTGCGCGCATTGCGCCGGGCAAACTCCTCGACGCCGCCTTCGGCCAGCATCCACTTGAACACCAGGCCGGCCAGGTACCAGTTCCAGGTCGGCGGCGTGTTGAGCATCGATTCGCCCTTGAGGTGGGCGCGGTAATCGAGGATGTCGGCGCGCGGCTGGCCGCTGCGCTCGAGCAGGTCACGGCGCACGATCAGCACCGAGACGCCGACCGGGCCGAGGTTTTTCTGCGCGCCACCGTAGATCAGCCCGAAGCGCGAGACATCCAGCGGCTCGGAGGCGATCGACGAACTGAAATCGGCAAACAGCGGGACGTCGCCAACGTCCGGGATGTCACGGAACTCGACGCCATGGATGGTCTCGTTGGCGGTGTAGTGGACGTAGGCCGCGTCGGGCGAAAGCTGCCAGGTGTCGCGTGCCGGGATGTCGCGGAATCCGCCGGGCTCGCCGTCGGCGGCCACGTTGACATCGCAGTACGGCCGCACCTGCCGGATTGCGGTCTTGCCCCAGTGGCCAGTGACCACGTAGTCGACGCGTTGACCCGGCGAGGCGAAGTTGAGTGCCATCAACGCCTGCTGGGTGGTCGCCCCGCCCGCCAGGAACAGCACCGCGTAGTCATCCGGGATCGAGACCAGCCTGCGCAGGTCGGCTTCGGCCTCGGCGGCGACCTTCATGAACTCCGGGCCGCGATGGCTCAGTTCGACGATCGAAGCGCCCACGCCGTGCCAGTCGAGCATTTCTTCCTGGGCCTGTCGCAGCACCGGCTCCGGCAGGGTCGCGGGGCCGGCGGCAAAGTTGAAGGCTCGGGACATGAACGCTCCAGTCAGGAAAACAGGGGGTTGGAAGGCACGACAGCCAGACGCCGATGGCGTGGCCCGGCCAAGTATGCCGCACTGCAACAGGTAACGGATTCATGGTTACCCGCGCAACTTTTCCCCCGTTCGCGCCCTCTATAGTCAACGAACGGTGCACTCCCCCGCGCACCGCCGTACCGATCCGGAGCAGGACATGTCGCTGCGTGACGCATTGAAGATCCCCTCATCGCACATCACCGACGAAGCGGTTTACCGCGATCGGCGGCAATTCCTCGCGGCGTTCGCCGCGGTACCGGCGCTGGCCCTGCCAGGCTGCTCCGAAGCAGAGCCACCGCCGCCACCGAAGACCGCCATCACGCCTGCGCAGGCGCGCAGCGGCTTCCGGACCGGCGAGGAACTGACCCGCTTCGAGGACGTCACCACTTACAACAATTTCTACGAGTTCGGCACCGGCAAGGCCGACCCGTCAAAGGCGAAGCGCACCCTGCGCACGAGCCCGTGGTCGGTCACGGTCGGCGGCCATTGCGCCAAACCCGGCAAACTGTCGCTCGACGACCTGATCAAGGGCCTCACTCCCGAGGAACGCGTCTACCGCCTGCGTTGCGTCGAGGGCTGGTCGATGGTGATCCCATGGCTGGGCGTTCCCCTGGCCGCGGTGCTCAAGCGCTTCGAACCCACCTCGCAGGCCAAGTTCGTGGCCTTCACCACCCTGGCCGATCCGCGACAGATGCCGGGCGTGGCCTATTCCGCGCTTGACTGGCCGTACCGCGAAGGGCTGCGCATCGACGAAGCCATGAACCCGCTGACGCTGCTGGCCACCGGCCTCTATGGCAAGCCGCTGCTGCAGCAGAACGGCGCGCCGTTGCGGCTGGTCGTGCCGTGGAAATATGGCTTCAAGTCGATCAAGTCGATCGTCGCGATCGATTTCGTCGAGAAGATGCCGGAAACGGCCTGGCACGAGGCCCAGCCCAGCGAATATGGATTCTTCTCCAACGTCAATCCGAGCGTCGACCATCCGCGCTGGAGCCAGAAGAGCGAGCGCCGCATCGCCGGCACCGCCAGCAAGCTGTTCGCCGAACGCATCCCGACACGCATGTTCAACGGCTACGCCGAGCAGGTCGCCGGCATGTACACCGGTCTCGACCTGAAGAAGTGGTTCTGACGGCGTGGCTGGCATGAAAGTGTGGCGACCCGGCCCGCGGGCCCTGTTCGCCAGCAAGACCCTGGTGCACCTGCTGGCGCTCACGCCGGCGGCGATCCTGGCGTGGCAGATCCGCGACGAGTTCCTGACCGGCAGCGGCGGCCTCGGCGCCGACCCGGTGGCGGCGATCGAGCACCGGCTCGGTCTGTGGGCGCTGCGGTTCCTCATGATCACTCTGGCGATCACACCGCTGCGGCAGCTCAGCAACCAGCCGGCGCTGTTGCGCTTCCGCCGGATGCTGGGGCTGTACGCCTTCACCTACGCGACGCTGCACCTGAGCGCCTACCTCGTGCTCGACCTGCGCGGCTACTGGACCCAGATCTTCGAGGAGATCGTCAAACGCCCCTACATCACCGTCGGCTTCGCCGCGTGGCTGCTGTTGTTGCCGCTGGCAATCACCTCGACGCAGGCGGCGATCCGCAGGCTCGGCCGCAACTGGGCCCGCCTGCACCAGCTGGTGTATGTGATCGCCGTGCTGGCGGTGCTGCACTTCTGGTGGCTGGTGAAATCCGACATCCGCGAACCGGCGCTGTACGCCGGCATCCTGGCGGTGCTGCTGGGCTGGCGTGCGTGGAAGAAGCTGCGGGCGATCAACGCGCGCCGTACAGCAACAGCAGGCTGAGCGCGGCGGCGATCAGCAGCGCCGCCAGCAGCAGCCACGGCATGCGCCGGACCGAACGCGGCAAGGCCGAAGGTGCCCGCGCCTCTTCCACCGGCAAGGACCGCACCGGCGTCGGCGCATTGGCCTCGACGCCGGCAAGGCGTTGCACCGGGGCCTCGACCACAAAGCGGTGCTGGTTGCCGAACACCAGCTGGTCGCCGGGCTGCAGCAGCGCGTGCCGTACCGGCCGACCGTTGACGATGCTGCCTTCGACCGAGCCCAGGTCGCGCAACACGACGCCGTCGGCATGGGCCTCAAGACGGGCATGGCGATCGGCGAACGAGGCTTCGTTGATGCGGATGTCGCACTCGCCGGCGCGGCCTACCGTGCGCGCACGGTCGAGGGTGAAACTGCGGCCATGGTGCGGGCCACCGACCCCGCGCAGCAGCATGCGCGTGTCGGCGCCGCCGGAGAATCCGTAGTCGACCGGTGCCGGCAGCGGATCGGCGGCGAGCAGCAGCAGTTCGATGCCGTCGACGAAGATGGCGTCACCGACCCGCAGCATCGCCATCCGCCGCACCGGGCGTCCGTTGACGTGGAGGCCGCGCGCGCCTTCGCGCACCTGCAGCCAGACCCCGCGGCGGTCCACGCAGAACTGCACCAGGGCAGCATCGATGGAGCCCGGACGCAGCGCGCCCTGGCTGTCGTAGCCAATGGCATGCACACCCGGGCTCAGCGCCAGGTCGGCATGTTCTCGGTTCTGGAATCGCAGTCTGAGGGAATTCACGCCCGCGCAATCTAGCATGCGTCACACACTTGGATGCAGGGGGTGGTGCCCGCACAATACCGGCACTTCGGAGGACCCAGCCATGTCGAACATCGATATCCACCACGCCCATTCGCTCTCGCCCGACCAGGCCCGCCAGGCCGTCACCGAGGTCGCCGAGAAACTGTCCGAGCGCTTTGGCATGGAGTACGCCTGGGACGGCGACGTCCTCAATTTCAACCGCAGCGGCGTCGACGGCCACATCGCGCTGGAACCGGATCAGCTGCACGTCACGGCGAAGCTGGGCTTCCTGCTGAGCACGATGAAAGGCCCGATCGAGGCCGAGATCAAGCGCGTGCTCGACGAGCGTTTCGCCTGACCAGGCAGTGCGGCTAGACAATCTGGCCGCGGAACGGATCCGGATCGCCGGCGAACAGCCGCCGCGAGACGTCGCGTTCGTCGGCCTCGATCTCGGCGATGAAGCTGCGCACGTCGCCGAGCTTGGAGAAGGCGTCGAAGCCCCGTTCGAGGAACCCCTGCAGCTCCGACACACCGGCCGCCCTGGCCGGCCCGTGGGAGAGCTTGAGCAGCATCGAAATGCCCGGCAGGCGCAGCGCATTCCCCAGGCCCAGTCCGACGCGGGCGATCAGGTCGATCTGGTGGGAGCGCAACCGCGGCAGCCCCGCCTCCCGATAGGCCCGTGCATACAGGCCGGCATCGAGCTTGCGCCGCTGCCCGCCGACCTCCTGCAGGACCCGGGCCATGCGCAGGTCGAAGGCATGGGTCAGCAGGCCCAGTTCGATCGCATCGGCCACCGTCTCCAGCAGGCCCGTCGGCAACAGGCGCTGCATCATCGGCAACACCTTGGCGATGTCGGCATCGCGGCGGCTGAAGTCGTGGTCGTTGTAGATGTCGCTGAGGAAGAACTGGGCCGCCGGCCGGCGCTTTGGGTCGCTCAGGAACCGGTCGAAGCTGGCTTCCAGCCGCCGCGCCTGCCAGCGCCTCACTTCCGGCAGCCAGCGCAGCTTGTTGCGCGGCTCCTGCGCCGGGTCGTGCAGTGCGTGGTGCTCGCTCAGCAGCCACTGCAACCGCTGCGCCAGTGGACGGCGACGGTGGCGGCCTTGGGGGGTGTGCGGGGGCATCGGGGGGCGATGATACCTTCGGCCCGCCCAGGGGCTGTGAGCGCTCCTTGACGGCGGCACCCGGCCCGCCGAACCCGGCTACACTCGGGTCATTCCCGCGACACGTGCTTCCATGCTGTCAGTCCATTCCGCCCGGCACCGGCCGCGCAACCATTCCGATCGCCCGAGCCGCATAGGCCTGGCGGTCGCCGGCGGCGGCCCCATCGGCGGCATGTACGAGCTGGGCGCGTTGCGCGCGCTCGACGAAGCCCTCGAAGGCCTCGACCTGACCCGCCTCGACAGCTATGTCGGCGTCAGCAGCGGCGCGTTCCTCGCGGCCGGCCTGGCCAACCGCATGGACACCGCGCAGATGTGCCGGATCTTCATCACCGGCGACAGCGACGACGTCCAGTTCCGCCCGGAGACCTTCCTGCGCCCGGCGATCTTCGAGTACCTGCGCCGTGCGGCCGGCCTGCCGCGCCTGGCCGCGCAGTGGGGCCAGGACATGCTGTTCTCCCGCAAGGAAGCGCGCTGGTCGGACCTGCTGATGCGCTTCGGCGGGCTGGTGCCGACGGGCCTGTTCGACAACAGCCGGGTCGAGGAATTCCTGCGCGACGTCTTCACCCGGCGCGGGCGCAGCAACGACTTCCGCGACCTCGAGGCCGCCCTCTACGTGATCTCCGTCGACCTCGACAGCGGCGAAGTCGTGCGCTTCGGCGGCGAAGGCTGGAAGGACGTGCCGATTTCCACCGCGGTCCAGGCCAGTGCCGCCCTGCCCGGCCTGTATCCGCCGGTCGAGCTTCGCGGTCGCCACTTCGTCGATGGCGCCCTGCGCCGGACCATGAACGCCTCGGTGCTGCTGGACCGCGGCATCGACCTGCTCATCGGCGTCAACCCGCTAGTGCCCTTCAACCAGGGCGATGCCGGCGTTGCCGTCAGCCGCGAGCGCAGCCTCGCCGCCGGCGGATTGCCGGCGGTGCTGTCGCAGACCTTCCGCACCCTGCTGCAGTCGCGCATGCAGGTCGGCCTGGCCCGCTATGCCCAGCAGTACCCGGACATCGACCAGCTGATCTTCGAGCCCAATGCCGAGGACGGCGAGCTGTTCTTCACCAACGCCTTCAGTTTCTCGGCGCGCCGGCGCATCTGCGAGATCGCCTACCGCAACACCATGGCCGACCTGCACCGCCGCGCCGACACCCTCGGCCCGCAGCTGGCCGCCCACGGCATCCGGCTGCGCACCGAACTGATCGCCGACAGCGGGCGCTCGATCCTCGACGGCCTGGACACCGCGACCCGCCACACCGAAACCACCGCCCGGCTGGAACGTGCGCTGGACGACGTCGGCCGCCTGGTCGCTACCCGCCGCCGGCGCTGAGTGCAGCCTTCGCTGGTGCAGCCCCTCGCTGGTGTGAAAGCTCTAGAGCGCGGCGCGAAGGTGGGAGCACATCAGCCACTCCCACCGAGGGAACCCGCATGGCGAAGTTCAAGAAGGCAGCCAAGAAGACCAGCGCCGGCCGCAGCAAGGCCAGCAAGGCCGATGCCCAGAAGCAGGCCGAGCAGCTCTCTCGCAGCCTGAGCGAATCGGCGCAGCAGATCTGGCTGGCCGGCGTCGGCGCGTTCTCGCGCGCACAGGCCGAAGGCACCAAGCTGTTCGATGCGCTGATCAAGGAAGGCATGACTCTGGAGCAGACCGCGCGCAAGTTCGCCGGCGGCCAGGCCGATGTCGTCCGCGATGCGGTCGAGTCCAAGGTGGGCCAGGCCCGCGACCGCGCCGCCGACACCTGGGACCGTCTGGAAAAGGTCTTCGAGGAGCGCGTCAACCGCGCCCTGGTCAAGCTTGGCGTCCCGGGCCGCGATGACCTCACCGAGCTCAGCCGCAAGGTCGATGCGCTGACCGCCGAACTGCGCCGCCAGGGCGGCAAGCCGGCCGCCGCACGCAAGGCACCGGCGGCCAAGAAGGCAGCAAAGAAGGCGCCGGCCGCGCGCAAGCCGCGCAAGTCCGCTGCGACCTGAGCTGACGCTTCAACGCTTTAGCGCGCGGCCGACCGCCGCGCGTACAACCTAAGCCCGCCAGTCCGTGCTTCCGTATGCTCCCCTCCCCTTACGGTTTCGGACTGGCGGGCTTTCCATTGGCGCCGCCACCGGCGTGATCGTCGCCACACGAGACGGCATGAAGCTGGCGTATATTCGCGGGCCCTGACCCAACAGAGTTGCGCATGCTGGCCGGCTTTTCACCGTTGATTGCGACCGTCGTCGTTGTCCTTTCCGGCGCCCTGGCGACGGCATACCTGTGGCTGGTGCGACAGCGCCAGGCAGAAACGACAGCCGGCATCGAGGCACTGGCCGCGATGCGCTGGCGCGAGTTCACTCGACTGGTGATCGAAGCCCTGCATGCCCGCGGTTTTGTCGCCGAATCGGTCGAGCAGACGCTCGAACACGGGCCGCAGGCCGAGATCCGCCTCCTGCGCGAAGGCCGTACCTGGCTGCTGGCCTGCAAGCAGGCCGGGGCCAAGTCACGCCTGGGCGCGGCGAGTGTGCGCGAGCTGAGCGAAGCGGTGCGTTTCAACGGTGCCGCCGGCGGCATCCTCGCCACGCCGGCCCGGATCGAAGCCGACGCACGCAAGCTGGCCGGCGACCTGGACCTCTACGACGGCACCGCGCTGTGGGCGCTGGTCAGCCAGATGCTGCCGTCCTCGCTGCGCGAGGACCTCACCGCGAACGCGCGCAAGCGCAGCGTCCGCGAGGTTGCCATGGCCTGGGGCGGTGCTCTGTTGCTTGGCCTGGCGGTCGGCCTGGTCCCCGGCATGATCAAGGGCGGGAGCGAGTCCGAAGCGGTCGTCGATGCCGCACCGGCTCCGACGTCCAGCCCGGCCAAGCCCTCCTCGGCCGCACCGGCGCCGGATCCGGCCCTGACCGCGGCAGCACCGGCGGACCCCAACCGCGAGCAGTTCGAACGCGGCGAAGTCATCCACGCCGTCTCCGCCCTGCCCTGGGTCGAACGGGTGATGTGGTCGACGGCATCCACGCTGGTGATCCAGCAGAGCGAAGACGTCGAGCAGGTGCACGTGGACGAAGTCTGCGCGGTGCTCAACCGCTACGACTCGCTGCGCGCCTCACGCCTGCAGCTGCAGCCGCCCGCCGGTAGCCAGCGGACGGTGCGCTTCCTGCAGTGCCGGAGCTACTGAGGCTCAGACCTACCAGTGCACGCCGCGCATCAGCGACGCGAAGGCGATCTGCTCGTTGCTCGGCTTGACCTCGCCGCGTAGCGCCTGCTTGTCGCCGCGCGCGGCGGCCGAGTCCGGGAACAGCTCGAACGCCGTGCTCATGATCACCTCGTAAGCCTTCGGCGCGAGCGCATTGAGCACCGACGCGGTGATGCCCAGGCGGGTGGCAATGCGGCTGGGACGTTCAATGATCCCCTTCACCACCAGGTCGGCGGCCTCGTCCGGCGTCAGCGTCGGCACCGAGTCGTACATCTTGGTCGGCGCGATCATCGGCGTCTTCACCAGCGGCATGTTGATCGTGGTGAAGCTGATGCCCTTGCCCGACAGCTCGCCCTGGGCGCAGCGGCTCCAAGCATCCAGTGCCGCCTTCGAGGCGACATAGGCCGAGAAGCGCGGCGAATTGGCCAGAACGCCTATCGAACTGATGTTGATGATGTGGCCCTTGCGCCGCTGCACCATGCCCGGCATCACGCCCATGATCAGGCGCAGGCTGCCGAAGTAATTCAGTTGCATGGTCCGCTCGAAATCATGGAAGCGGTCGTAGCTGAGCTCGATCGAGCGGCGGATCGAACGGCCGGCATTGTTGACCAGCACGTCGACGCGGCCATGCTCCTCGAGCACCGTCTTCACCAGCCGGTCGCAGTCTTCCATGTCGGCCAGGTCCGCGGTGTAGGCGAACACCTTGCCGCCCCTGGCCTTCATCTCGTCGCGCGCCTTGAACAGCTCGTCCTCGCCGCGCGCCACGATTACCGTGATCGCGCCGGCTTCTGCCACGCGCTGCGCGGTCGCCAGGCCGATGCCCGACGAACCACCCGTGATGACGACGACCTTGTTGCGCACCTTGCCCTTGAGCGAACGGTCGATGAACAGGTCCGGATCGAGGTGGCGCTCCCAGTAATCCCACAGGCGCCAGGCGTAGCCATCCAGCTTCGGAACGTGGATGCCGCTGCCCTTAAGCGCGCGCTCGGCCTCGCGATTGTCGAAGCGGGTCGGATAGGTCAGGAACTTCAGCGTCGCCTTGGGGATCTTGAAGTCGCGCAGCAGCATGCCGACGAAACGCCGCACCGGCGGCAGGTTGCCGACCATCCCGCGCACGCTGCCGGGGATGAAGGCGAACATGCGCGCGTCGATGCGCATGGTCATCTCCGGCGAATGGCCGGCGCGGGCGAAGGTGTTGAGTACCTCACCGACGCGCATCGGCTCGGGGTCGGTCAGGTGGAAGCAATGACCGTCCAGGCGCGGCTTGTGCGCGATGTGGTCCATCGCATCGACGACGAAATCCACCGGCACGATGTTGATGCGGCCGCCTTCCAGGCCGAGCATCGGCATCCACGGCGGCAGCATTTCGCGCAGCTTCTTGAGGAAGGTGAAGAAGTAGTAAGGCCCGTCGATCTTGTCCATCTCGCCGGTCTGCGAGTGGCCCACGACCATGCCCGGGCGATAGACGCGCCACTTGATCCGGGTTTCGCGCCGCACCAGTCCTTCCGACTCGTGCTTGGTGCGCAGGTAGGGATCGTCCAGGCCCTCGGCCTCGTCGAACATGTCCTCGCGGAACACGCCCTGGTACAGGCCCGCTGCCGCGATCGAACTGGTGTGGTGGAACACCTCGGCCTTCAGCGCGACCGACAGGTCGAGCGCGTTCTGCGTGCCGTCGATGTTGGCCGCACGCTGCGATTCCGCATTGGCGGTGAGGTCGTAGATCGCCGCCAGGTGGAAGAAGTGCTTGACCTTGCCATTGAGCGCGCGCAGCTGCGCGGCACTGACGCCGCACTTGGGCTGCGTCATGTCGCCGTCGACCAGGACCACCCGCTTGCTGTCCCAACCCATCTTCTTGGCGATGGCTTCGAGCTTCTTGTGCGAGTCCTTGCGCACCAGCACGTACACGGTGCCCTTGCGCTTGAGCAGCTTGCTGACAAGGAAGCGTCCGATGAAGCCGGTCGCGCCCGTGACGAAATAACTCATGTCCCTCTCCCTGACCTTGAGCATGCCGCTGGGCGGCGTAATGCGCCTACGTTGCCAGAGCCGGTGTCGCGCCACAATTCCCGGGCGTATTGACCACCCCTGCGGTTGATGCGGTAATGCCGCCACCACCTTGGCCGCCAGGAGGGGCGACCCATGTCCGATCTGCACACTGACTTCGAGCAAGCCGCCAAGGACGTGAAGACGCTCACCGAGCGCCCCGACAACGACACGCTGCTGCGCCTGTACGCGCTTTACAAGCAAGGCTCCGAGGGCGATGTCAGCGGCCCCAAACCGGGTTTCTTCGACTTCGTCGGTACGGCCAAGTACGAGGCCTGGGCCAAGCTCAAGGGCACCGGCAGCGACGACGCCAAGAAGAAGTACATCGACCTGGTAAAAAGGCTGCGGTCCTGATTTTCACCTGGCAATCACGCGCGACGCGTCGCGCCCCCCTCCCCGCCCGACGAGTTGATTGATGGCGAAGCAGACCCGCCAGCGCATCCTCGAGAGCGCGTTGACCATGTTCAACGCGCTGGGCGAGCCCAATGTCACCACCAACCATATCGCCGACGAGCTGGAGATCAGCCCGGGCAATCTGTACTACCACTTCCGCAACAAGGACGACATCATCGAGCAGCTGTTCGCGCGCTTCGAGGAGCGCATGGACGGCGCGCTCGCCGCGCCGCAGGGACGACTGCCCGGCCTGGAGGACATCTGGTTGCAGCTGCACCTGGTGTTCGAGTGCATCTGGGACTACCGCTTCCTGCACCGCGACCTGGTCGAGATTCTCAGCCGCAATCGCCGCCTGCGACTTCGCTTCGCCCGCATCCTTCGGCGCGCCGACGAACAGGCGCACGCAGTCATGCGCGGCCTGGTGCAGGCCGGGATCATGCGTGCTTCAAAGGACGAAGTGGCCGCGACCGCGACCAACGTGCTGGTGATCGCCACGTTCTGGCTGAACTATGCCGCCGCGCGCGGCGACAAGGACGAGCATGCGGCGATCCGCGACGGCATCGTGCAGGTGATGATGCTGCTGGCACCGTTCCTGCGTGATGCGGAACGGGTGCATCTCAATACGCTTACGCGGGCGTATCTGGATTGAGGTCGGACGCGTTCGCCCCGGGTGCGCTTCGCTTACCCGGGCTACACCCATCCCGTAGCCCGGGTAAGCGCAGCGCACCCGGGTCCCGCAACGTCAATCCAGTGGTGTAGCCCGGGTAAGCGAAGCGCACCCGGGAATTGCAATTAAACCGCCAACCACGCCTTACGCGCGCGCCGCCCGCTTCGTCGCCTTGCGCGCCGGACGCTTGGCCTGCTGCTTCAACCCCAACTTGTCAAGCACCGGTGCCAGCCGCGCTTCGACATCGCTGCTGAACTGCACCACGCACGGCTCGACCTGGCGCACCCGCGCCCCGGCATCACCCACCAACGCCCGCACACGGCGCCGGGACACCGCGACCAGGCCGAGGCCGGCCAACCAGACATGACGCAACGTGGTCTTGCTCGCTGCGCTGGATTTACGCTTCACAGCCGCCATCAGGGGGACTCCACCTCCGGACGGAAGTCCGGCTCAGGTGCACACTGTCGGGGCGGGCGATCGAGCAAACACACTAGGCCCTGCCCGACTTGCGCGCCCCTCTTGCCATGTTCCGGCCGCAAGCGAGATGCTGCCCGTCCCGACCCGCCGACAAGGACCGCAGATGGCCGCCAAATCCAGCTGGGCAGCGTTTCCGCATGACGCCAAGGGCTACGCCTACGCAGGCGACGCGCTCAAGAAGGCCTGGCCGAGGCTGCATGCCGGCGACACCGAGCCCTACCCGGACAGCAAGCGCGCCGCGGCCCTGATCGCCGCCGCAGGCAAGGCCGCGCCCAAGGGCCTCGACGCCGACGCCCTCGCCGACGCCCTGCAGGACGCCTGGCGCAAGTTCCACCATGGCGACTTCAAGGCCGCCTTCGACGCCGGTGAAGCGCTGGGTGCGGTGGGCGCATCGGTCGCGGTGAAGGCGATCGGCATCCACGCGACGTATCTGGTCGATGACGACGCGGAAAAACTCAAGCGCTTCGAACAGGCAGCGAAGCTGGCCGAAGGCGCGGTCAAGGCGCTGCCAGACGACGCCAACAGCCACTATCGCCATGCCTTTGCACTGGGCCGCTACAGCCAGGGACTGAGCATCGCCAAGGCGCTCAAGGCCGGCATCGCCGGCAAGGTCCGCGGCGCGCTCGACAAGACGCTGGAGTTGTCGCCCAAGCATGCCGAGGCGCATACGGCGATGGCGCTGTACCACGCGGAGATCATTGGCAAGGTGGGCAGCATGATTGGCGGCCTGACCTACGGCGCCAAAACCGCCGAGGCCGAGAAGCACATCAAGACCGCGCTCAAGCTCACGCCCGATTCGCCCATCGCGCATATCGAGCACGGCAACGTGCTGATGCTGCTGCACGGTGACAAGCAGGAAGACGCTGCGGCGGCGGCTTACGAGAAGGCTGCGAAGCTCAAGCCGGTGGATGCGATGGAAGCGCTGGATGCGGCGTTTGCGGCGTCGCAGTTGGAGTAGGCGCGGCGGTGGACCCCGGGTGCGCTTCGCTTACCCGGCCTACTCGCCGCCAACCGTAGCCCGGGTAAGCGAAGCGCACCCGGGAACCAGAAGCCTCAATGGCCCCACATGGCCAGCAGGCCGCGCTCGCGCGCGATGCGTGCCAGCTCGCCGACGGTGCGCGCGCCGAGCTTCTCCATCAGGTTGGCGCGGTGGCGGTACAGCGTCTTCACGCTGATGCCCAGTTCACTGGCAATCGCCTTGGGCGGCAGGTCCGACAGCAAACCGCGCAGCGTTTCGGCTTCGCGCGGTGTCAGTCGCGAGGCGAGCGGCCGGTGGACAGTGGCGTTGAGGTCACTGCTCAGCACCACCTCGCCCTGCATGACCCGGTCGAGCACGCCGACCAGCTCATCGACGGCGGCGGCCTTGGTCACGTAACCATGGGCGCCCAGGTCCAGCGCACGCAGCACCAGGCCCGGGTCGTCATGCATGCTCAGCACCACCCGTCGCACGTCCGGCACCACCGCGGCCAACTGACCGAGCAGGGTCAGGCCGCTGTTGCCGGCGCTCAGGCTCAGGTCCAGGACCGCGATATCGGGCGAATGGGCACGAGCGGCCGCAACCGCATCGGACACGGTCGAAGCCTCCGCGAGGACCTCGTAACCTTCGGTGTTTTCGAAGAGGCGCTTGAAACCCTCTCGGACGATGGCGTGATCGTCGACTAGCAATACCCTGACCATGCCCTTAGTCTGACAGCCCTCGCGCCCCGCGGGTTAGAAAAAGTCTCCGTCCTGGCGTATGGGGACCCGGGTACCCTGCCTGCCGATGGATCAGAAATTGCGCCCGTCCGACCTGCCTCGCCTGCCCGCATCGCCAACCGCTCCGGCGCGTCTGAACGGCGCACTGCGCGAGTTCGGCCTCGGCATCCTGGTGATGGCCGCGCTGGTGGCGGTGCACGTACCACTGGGCCTGGGCGCCTTCTTCCATTGGAAGATCACCAACGGCGTCCTGTTCGCGGCACTGTGGTGCATGCCACGACGCTGGTGGCCCTGGCTGTTCGCCGGCACCATCCTCGCGCGCACACTCACCTCCGCATTCATCAGCGCCAATTCGGGCGACCCCGGCGTCTTCCTGCATTACTGGCCGGGGCCGGTGCAGTTCGTGCTCGCCAATGTCCTTGAACCTGTCCTGCTCGCCACCGGCGTGGTACTGCTGCAGCAGTGGCGCGTTTCCCCCAGGGAACCGATGAGCCTGGATTCCATGACACGGATCCACATCGCCACCGCCCTCTCCGCGCTGGCGGTCGTCAGCAAGGATCTTGCTTACGTGCTGGTCGACGGCCGCATCGGCGACGTACGCCTGGACCGCATCATCGACATGGAACCGCTGGTGGGCCCGAGCCTTGGCGCCATGCTCGCGGCATTCATGCTGAAAAATTTCCTCGGCAACTTCATCGGATTCATCCTGATCGTGCCGTTTGGCGCATGGATCTGCGAGCCGGCGCACTACTCGCCGTCCAAGCCGATCATCAAGAGCGCCATCCGCTACCTGCTGCCGACCATGGCGCTGTACCTGGTGCTGAGCCTCAGCCGCCCCGGCAGCAACCTCGGCGAACTGTTGCGGCTGCTGCTGATGGTCGCGGTGGTCGTGTTCGCCATGCGCCACGGCTGGCGTGGCGCGGCGGTGTCAGTGCTGGTGGCCAGCATCGCGATCGCGGTGGAAGAGCATGTCGGCCTGCCCGTCTACACACCACTGCGCTTGCAGATGTTCATCGCCATCACCGGCTCGATGGCGCTGCTGTTCGGCGTCACCGTCGACGACATGCGCCGCAGCACCGCCCTGCTCCGCCAGGCCAATGCTGAGGCAGCAGCGCTGACCACAAAGCTTCACGCATCGGCACTGCGCAACCTGCAGGCAGAGGAACGGGAGCGCCGGCGTCTTGCCGCCGACCTGCACGATGAGTTTGGTCAGAACCTCACCGCGTTGCAGACCCACCTCAAGCTGGCCCAGCGGGATTTTGTCGCGAGCGGTCGCACTGCCGTGGTCGATAACCTGCTTGAACTGACCCGCAATATGCGCCGCAACATCGGCGCCGTGCTTGAGTCATTGCGACCGGCGGCGCTGGACGAGCTGGGGTTGTATGCGTCGATCGAGCGCGGGCAGATTCGGCGCTTGGTCGAGGAGGCTGGGCTGGAGTTTGATGCGCACCTGGAAGGTGACGCGCGGCTGTTGTCGATGCTGGCGCCGGTGCATCGGCATGCCGCTTATCGCGTGGTGCAGGAGGCCGTTACCAACGTCGTCCGCCATGCCCGTGCAAGTCGCTGCGAAGTTCGGTTGCGCATCAACCTGCGAAACGACGCGATCTGGTTGTTCATCCATGTGCGCGACGATGGCGTCGGCGGTGTCGATGGCATGCGGGCGAACAATGGCCTGACCAACATCTTTGACCGCGTGGTGGCGTTGAGCGGGTCGTTGAAGCTGGCGGACATGCATCCCGGGTTGCGGGTGCATGCGTTGATTCGGCAGCCGTTTGCGGAGTTTGAGTGAGGGCGTGGGCTCTCAGCGACGGATGCGCGGCATGAGCTGGGACTGGAACTGGCTCACGCCGCTAGGACATATCGCCGTGGTGTGGCCGCTGATGGTTGCGATTGCGGCATTGCTTGTCGCGCGTCCGAACGGGTCTGCGAACTTGCGTGGAGTCTCGATCTGGCTGGGATCAATGGCCGTCGCTTCGTTGCTGGTTGGCGCGAGCAAAATCGCCTTCTATGGCTGGGGAACCGGCATCCGTGCGTGGAATCTGACCTGCTTCAGTGGGCATAGTGTGTTGGCGATGGGATTCTGGCCGGTGCTCGTCGCGCTATTAGTTCCGCTGCGGTTCGCACGAGGTCGTCGCGTCGCCTGGCTAGCGGGTAGTCTGATCGGTTCTCTCGTAGGCATTTCGCGCGTGCAGCTCGACACCCATCCGACGTCGGAAATCATGGCCGGTCTGGCACTCGGACTCGCGGTGGCGACATTGCCCTGGAATGCACTGGATAAGGCTTACCTCAATGCAAGAAAAGTCCTGATCGCAGTATCACTTACGGTTTCGATTGGCGTTTGGGTAGGGAGCATTCTTCCTAACTTCCCCACCGAGCGTTGGCTCGCGAACTGGGGCACAAGTCTCTCGGGCAATGACAAGCCCGTTCACCGGGATACATGGAACAACAAAGCAGGACGCGATCGGGCGAATTAGCCTGCTGACGGGATATCGACGTCGTTCTCCGGCGTGCGTTTAGTAGCCTCAATCTCCCACAAGGTCACACCCTAATGCCTTCGATAGCCATTCGGGTTGGCCAACTGCCACCGCCACGCGTCCTCACACATAGCTCGGACGCCGTACTTCGCCTTCCAACCAAGTACCTCAAAAGCCTTAGACGGATCCGCCCAGCAGGCGGCAACATCCCCCGGACGTCGATCCACGATTGTGTACGGAATATCGCGTCCAGAAGCTTGCTCAAAGGCGCGAACGAGCTCCAGCACACTCACACCATGCCCCGTACCAAGGTTGATCGCTTGGCAACCCGAACTTGAGTTCAATTGCTCAACAGCTTTCACATGGGCGTCTGCGAGATCCATGACATGAATGTAGTCCCGAACACCGGTTCCGTCGGGCGTGGAGTAGTCACCTCCGAACACATTCAGACGGGGACGACGCCCCACAGCCACTTGACTCACGTAGGGCATTAGGTTGCATGGGGTGCCCAACGGATCTTCGCCGATCAACCCGCTAGGGTGTGCGCCAACTGGGTTGAAGTACCGCAACAATGTGGCATTGAAATCCTTCCGGGCGCCACACAAGTCTCGGATCAAATCCTCCGCGACCAACTTTGAGCGTCCATACGGATTAGTCACCTGCAACACGGCCCCTTCGTGTATTGGAACAACCTGAGGATCCCCATAAACCGTCGCAGACGAACTGAACACGAGATTTCGAACTCCGGCGCCATCCATCGCCTGTAAGAGCCTAATGGTGCCGCAGATGTTGTTGTCGAAGTATGCCAGCGGCTCCGAACAGCTCTCGCTGACAGACTTGAGAGCCGCGAAGTGGATAACGGCGTCGACTCCGTCACTCAAGACCATCCTCAGGCTTTCCAGGCTGCGGACGTCACCCTCGACAAAAGCCAATGGCCGTCCGGACAACTTCCGAACCCTTTGAACCGCGTCCTCCGAGCCGTTGCTCAAGTTGTCGAATATCACAACCTCATGGCCTCGCGCGGCTAACGCAACACACGTATGACTCCCGATGTACCCTGCACCACCGCAAACCAGAATCTTCACGCTAACTCCTTTCCCGTCCGCATCGCAGCGTCCTAGACACGGTCAATCCAATTCATTCGATGTAGCCAAACCCAGATTCAATCGCCTCGTTCATCTCACGTCGCATTGCCGCGGTCACCCCGCCTCGGAGGGTATAGGCCGCATCGAATCTTGGGGCGAATCCATCTCGGCTCGTCGCTTGTCCAGATACAGCGCGGTCGTGGATATGACCTCGCAGGATTTCCACTGCAACGGATCCAGCGGGTATGTCTGTTGTAACGAAGCTGCCGCCCCGAACAATCACGTCGTCACCAATCGACACGCCTGGCAAGATAATCGAACCGGCTCCTACAAAGACCCGCTCGCCGATCCTGACTCGACCAATCCGCGTGAATCCGAGCGCTCGCTTCGTACTGGCGTCGTGAGCCAGGACATGAACCCGGGGTGCGAGCGTCACATCGTCTCCAATTTCGATAAGCCAGGTGATCAACGATCACCTCGGACTGCATCGAGAAGTCCCGCCTACAATCAAGACCTCTAGTCAACGAATGACCTAACGGGGAAGGTCGAAGCCGAGCTCGGATGTGCCGCAGGAGATTCGTCAGCATTCTCATAGCAATGCCTCCATACATGGGAAACAGCTGAGCAAAGGGTGCCTCATGAGCACCCACTGCTAGCGCCCGCGGCCATGAGGCTCGCGAGCTCCCTACAAACGCTGGCAGCACTGAACTTATGTCCAACCAGTTCACGCCCGCACTGCCCCATGCCAGCCCTTCGCGTCGGGGATCCGATCAGGTCACCAATGGCGTTGGCAAGCTCGGCACTGTCTCCATCCGCGACGAGCAGGCCACTACCAGGCACGACTAGCTCCGGAATGCCACCCGTGTGCGTCGATACAACAGGCAGTCCCGCGGCCATAGCCTCAATCAGGAAAACCGGAATACCTTCATGCAGGCCTTCGCCTAGGTCGCGACTTGGGAGAACCGCAATATCGAACTCCCCACCCTTCATGCGCGCACATAGATCAGAATGATCAATCCTGCCAGGGAAACTAACAACATCGTCGATTCCAAGACGGTCGCGCATAGCCGCCAGTTGGCCCTGCAAAGGGCCGTCGCCAAAAATAGTGACCCCAAAGTGCAACCCTGCTCTCTTCATTCGCTCGGCCGCCTCAAGGAGGATGTCCAAGCCCTTAACTGGCAAGAAATTTGCCGCGCAGACAATCTCTATCCGCGACCTTGAAATCGGTACTGAAGCAGAACTCGAACAGAGCTCGACCCCCATATGCAGAAGCGTGGTACGCACCGGGTCCACGCCATGTGCTGAGACAAGAGCTCGGCCACTTTTGGAGATGAGCCGAAAGAATCTCGCGGTCCTAACCTTCTCATCCAGAAGATTTCCCTCTACCAGATCCCATCGATGCGAAGTTATCCCATACGGAACTTCGGATACCAAAGAGGCGACAGCAGCCATGGTTCCGGTTGTCGCGCACCAATGGCCGTGAATGAAATCAATCCTCTCCGAATGCACTCGGGCACCGAGCCAAAGAGCCTTTGGCAAGACTGCAAGATTCTTGACCAGAACCCTGGGCCTCGGATCTTGGAGTATCAATCCGAGCGCCCTCGCGACCGCCTTTGGGCGGGTTGCGCCGACGCGAACCGCAGCAACTATCACCTCTAGCGACAGCAGGCCCGCACGCCAAGCTCGCTCACTCCAATGAGTCGACCGACCATGCGCCGAGGAACCACGGCCTCGATCTCTCGGACATACATGAACTGAGTGACCTAGCTGCTCTAGCGCATCCAGTTCAGGATAGATGAAAGTCTCGCCATTCGAGAAAGGCAAGCCGGACGTAATGTATAGGATGCGCATCAGCCAAACCTGCGTCTTGCTACCACCAAACAAGGAAGCGCCAGAACTACCCAGAAGATCGGCCTGTGCTCCCAGGTCAAACCAAGTGCTCCAACAAGCAGACAAAGGACCGCTGGGAGCATCACAAGCGTCTGACGTTCTACAAAGAAGGTCCGGAAGCAGGAGGTGACCGCCGCGAGCAGAAGAAGCAACCCAATCACGCCCAACTCGGCCAGCACGGAAATGAAAGTGTTATGAGCAACGAAGGCAATGCCATAGTCTCGCTCGGAAATTCGGGGGAAACTTCCGCTACCGACCCCGAAGAAAGGGTGATTCAGAAACGAGTTGATCCCCACCTGCCACAGCGACGAGCGCTGATTAAGGGTACCGCCCTGAACCTCACCTTCAATGGAGGAGAGTCTGGCAATGGTTTCTTCAGGCAGGATGTTCGCGATTACAGCCACCAATGCGAACAGTCCAACTGCAACGCCGACGATCACGGACACCTTCGCGCCTCGTAGGGCGATTGCCAGGTGTGTGAGAATACCTACACCGATTACGATCAAACCGGTTCGTGATCCGGTGAATAGCGTGCCTACCAGAAGGCCGATCCCGATCAGCCAACAGAAGAGGCGCGAGATCCTACTTTCGTGGACGGTCGCTATTGCGAATGACAACATCGCCAGCGTCGAGAAGCTGACTGCCAACTCATTCGGATCGAATCCTTCGGGAAAGTATCGGTAATCTCCGAGATGCTCGCTAGCACCGAACTGGTTGAGAGTTAAAGCCAGCGTGACCAACCCGCCTGCGATCAGCGCAAGGCATGCATTCATTGTGTAGCTACTGGAGGAAAGAAGCGTACGCAGCAGTATTAGGAGCAGCGCACACTGCGCGAGGCTGACCGCCTTGGTTAGGGCATCTTCCGGGCTGATCGCCCAGAAGCAAGAGACCAGGGACCACGCAGCCAGTGCTCCGGCCCACCACCCGATGCCCGGGACAGAGGGACGCGACCTGCCCGCCAGCGCGACGAGAGCATAGCCGCCAAGCAGAACTGCAAATGCTAGTTTTAGACTGTTCCCGACAACAGGAAGCTCTATTCCCGCTGCCCAAGGAACGCAGAAGAGCACCAGATAGAGGAGGTGTCGCAGCTTAATGACCGGACGCACCGAGAGCCTCTAAGTACTTTCTTGCAGCCACGTCGAAACCAAAGGTAGCAAGGACATCATCTGCGCTGTTCCCAGCCGCCGAGAGGCTCACCTCTAGCTCTTCCATGGCCTTTGCAAGCGAGGCGGTATCACCATTCTGCACAAGCACGATGCTTGGGTACATCCGCGCCAACTCGCGCACTCCAGGTGAGCAGTCAAATGCGATGACTGGCAGACCTCTGGCGACAGCCTCGATCATGACAGTGGGAAGCGCCTCGGACCTTGAGGGAACTACCAGGGCCGACACCCCCTCCAGCCACGAACTCGCATCAACCATCCCGCAGAATTCAACGCGGCCGGAAATTCCGCGGTCCACGCTCATTTGCTCCAGTTCGGCGCGCATGGAACCGTCCCCACCCACCAGCAGACGAGGCGCACTCGTGAACCTCGCCAGCGAGAACGCATCGAGCAAGAGATCGCATCCCTTGACATGCTCAAGGCGACCGAGGAAAGCAAAACTACACCCTCGCCCGGGAACGGCGGCACGGAAGGGCGCGGACCTTTCATCGATCACCGGGTTGTATATCAGCCGCAGTTGACTCTCCTTTAGCCGAAGCGTAGCCCGCGCCTGATCTCGCGCACCAGACGACACGCAGACCACGACATCCGCACGCCTATAAAGGTATGCCAATAGTCGCCAAGCAATCCTTCCACGAAACGTCCGGCAATAAGCGTCGCGAGTGGAAATTATGCAAGAGTGGAGAACAGCCACATGCCGGAACCTTCGGCCGACGAGCCTGCAAAGCAAGATCGCAATTTGAGATACAGCGACGCCGTGATGCAGATGCGAGATCACGCCGACTGCTTCTGAAGAACGGAGTTGCAGCGTCAGAGAGATTAACGCGTTCCTAGCGCGCGCCCCCCCGAGCCCCAGGACTTCTGGGACGGCGGAGAATGTCGCGCGTTTAGCCTCAACCAGAGTGATCAGTTTGACTCGAACACCAAGCCGCTCCAGACCAGAATGCAAGTTGATGCATACCCGCTCTGCGCCACCCACTTCAAGTGTCGGAATGACCTGCAAGACGGTCCGATCGTTAAACATTTCGCCTGACCGTCGCAATCAACATCTCCCCACAAACCATCATAGTGTAGTAGCAGATCAACAGAATCAGCAGATGGTCGATCACGAGCGCAAGTAGCGCCGCCAGCGCAACCCTGAGCACGTTAACCAAAGCATCTGCAACCACCATCCCGTCGACCTGAGCTTTTACATTTATCAAGCCAACCGTAAACACTGAGAACGTGCCAAGGCAAATCACCAACAGGGCTAATGGCATGTCGCCGTAACGACCCGAGTAGACGACCATCGCCCCAATGGTCATTGCCACGACGGCGGAAAAGTAAATGACCGCGAAGTTGCGCAAGTCTGCCAGAACCACCTTTAGTCGCTCTGCCGCCGCGACTAGACTTGACGTCCTTCCAGATACATCGACGTACTTGGCAAGCCTATACGAGTTCAGGAGCAGAGCCGGGGCCGCCGATAAGCTCAAGGCCAAGCTAAGCTCAACGAAGTATGACTTGTTGGAATCCTTCGCAATTAGCGCCAGAATCTGAGGTGCCATCGCGAAGCCGATTCCGGACACGAACACACCTAGCCATTCGCCAAAGCGAATACCCTTCAAACGCAGCAGTGAAGCTGGAGACATCCCGACTCGGCAGACCAATGCGAACGTGATGGCTTGAACAACGTGCGGTAACAAGAACGCCATCGCAAACTTGGCATCTGCTCCATCGACTAGCGAGCTTGCCGGAACAAGAACTGCCGCCGAGCACAGCATGGCGATGCCTGGCAGCGCGTCTACCAAGCGTTTCTCCCCCGCCCATAGAACGCGCGCACTGACCGAGAAACTTTGAAGCGCTCCTGCGAGTACCGGTAGCAGGCTCCAACCACCAAACGGCAGCAGAATTGCCGCAACCAAGCCGAGGGCGGCCAAGATTGTAAACTTGATCTGCAATACCGATCGCGTCGCCCCGGCCGACCCAGTCCGGGCAAGGAGGCGCAATGCCAACGAGTTCAATCCCAGGTCCAAGCCCAACGCTGCGATCTGGAAGATCACGAGGCGCCAGGCAATCGGCTCATACGCCTCTGCGCCTAGGAAGTACGAAAGATAGGTGACAGCCAGAAATGCGGCAGCGCTCTGCATGCCGGAAAACAGGATTATGGTGACGACCTTCCTGTTCAACAGAACGCACCGAGGTCCGTAGCGTAACTCGAGGTGTTGCATCTCATCACCTCGTGGATTCCATATTGCTCGTGTCACGTCCCAATGCGAACGCCTGAAGGAGTCCAGAATTGAAGCCGATAGAGTGTGCCAGGTGCATTACCGGGAAGGCGGCGGACATGCCAAGCGATCTCAGCAGCCCACCGTTCTGAATGTAGCTGCGAACGCCGACCCCAATGGCGCAAACTGCGTAGGTCACTCCCAGCCCGAGAGCCAGAATTGGCGATAGCAATACGAGCAGCGCGCCGATGCCCATACATGCAGCAGGCACTACTGATCGGACGTTGGTCAACCGTCTATCACGTGCAGCCAACTGCCCTTTAACGTACGCATACTGATAGATCATTCTTGCTAGCTTCCGGAATGAACTGCGGGTGTAGTAGGTGAACGCCTGTCCGGGAACCTGCGCTACCAATAGACCCGAACGGCGAATCCTCAGATTGTGTTCGTAGTCCTGGCCGCGCACGAACTTCTCGTCGAAGACTCCCACCTCCGCGAATACTGCCGCCGGCCACGCGCCAAACAATACCGTGTCCACGGGTCGCGGCTCGTTCACGGCCGAGCCACCAACGCGATGACTGCCGCCGACTCCGAACGCGCTCTGCATGGCGTCGGCGATACCGGCCCGCAAGCCGTCGGCTTCGTTCCTCGTGATGCACCCGACCCCGATGTTTCCGTAGCCATCTCCGTTCGCGAGATAGAACGCGATGAAGTTGGCAAAGTAGTCGGTAGGATAGGTCGAATGGGCATCACACCTGACGATGTACTCACCGCGAGCCACACCGAGACCCACGTTGAGGCCATACACTTGCTTGCGGCGATCATTACGAACAATTCGGACTGAAGAGAAGTTATCCGCGTACTCTCGCAAAATCTCTGAAGTACCGTCCGTCGAGTCGCCGTCAATTAGCAGTATCTCGCTCCCGGCAGGAAGTCGCGCCGCCAAGATTGAATCCAAACAGGCGCGAATATGATGGCGCTCATTGAACACCGGAACCAACACTGACAGCACGCACGGTCGCTGACCGCGCTCGCTCACCGCAATTGGCTGGTGATCCTTAACGCTCCTTCCACGTCCAACGCCGTAGTAAACGAGCCCAGCAGACTCGACCTCACGGGGATCGTAGAGGTTGCGCCCATCGAAGATCACGCGGTCGGCCAGCGACTGGCCCAGGCGTTGGAAATCCGGGCTGCGAAACTGCTTCCACTCGGTCACCACGACCAGCGCGTCGGCATCGGCCAAGGTCGCCCGCGCGGAATCGCACAGCACCAGGTCATCGCGATCGCCGAAGATCCGCTGTGCTTCCTCGCTCGCCTCCGGATCGTACGCGCGCACCTTGGCGCCCGCGTCCCACAGCAGCTGCAACAAGCGCCGACTCGAAGCCTCGCGCATGTCATCGGTGTTGGGCTTGAACGCCAGGCCCCACACCGCGAAGGTCTTGCCAGCAATCGCACCGTCGTAATGGCGGCCGATCAGCTCGAACAGGTGCGCCTTCTGGCGGTCGTTGACCGACTCGACCGCGCCCAGCAGCTCCGCGTCGTAGCCGTACTGCTGCGCCGTCTTCGCCAGCGCCTGCACGTCCTTGGGGAAGCACGATCCGCCGTAACCGGCGCCCGGGTAGATGAAGTGCCAACCGATGCGCGGGTCCGAGCCGATGCCCTGGCGCACCATCTCCACGTCGGCACCGACCTTCTCGGCGATGTTGGCGATCTCGTTCATGAAACTGATCTTGGTCGCCAGCATCGCGTTGGCGGCGTACTTGGTCAGCTCGGCCGAACGCACGTCCATCACCACGATGCGCTCGTGGTTGCGGTTGAACGGTGCGTACAGGCGCTTGAGCTTGTCCACCGCCGCGGCGCTGCTGGCACCGA
>NZ_JBHRZC010000007.1:0-191641 GCF_042649405.1 Lysobacter sp. GCM10012299
GAGTGCGGAGCAGCGGGACATGGATGTCCCGCGTCCCGCGTAAAGACAGGATGTCGTCCGCGGGACGGAGCACTCCCCGCCCCTGCGGACGACGCCGCATCGAAGGCAGAAGCCTGCGGCCAACAGCAACGTCAAGATGGATCCCGGCGTTCGCCGGGATGACGGTGACAGGCGTTCGCCGGGATGACGTTGGCAGGCGTTCGTCGGATGACGGTGACAGGCGTTCGCGGGGATGACGGTGGCAGGGCAGCCGGGTTACGGCCGCCACGAATCCGGCGACAGGATCTCGAACAGCCCATCACGCCGCGTGCGACGTGCCAGCACCAGCAGCGCATCGTCCCGACTGAGCAGCCAGCGCGCACCGCTGGCATGCGCCAGCAGCAGGAACTTCTGGTCATCGGGGTCGGCACAGCGCGGCAGCAGGCCCTCGGCCACGGGCACCGTGGGTAGCAACCGGACCTGCGTATCGAATGCGGCAATCGCAGACGCGCGTGCCGCCTCGTCCAGCCGCAGCTGCGGATACTCCAGCACGCGCAACCATTCCTCGCGGCATTCCGCGTTGCTCACCGCGACCACATCGCCCGAGTGCAGCGCCGCTCGCAGCATCGCCACGCGCGGGTCGCCGAACACGAACAGGTCCAGGCAGACGTTCGTGTCGAGGACGATTCGCGGCGGGACGTTATCCAACGAAGCCGAGGCTCAATGAATCAGGGCGTGACTTCGCGCAGGTCGGCGGATCCTATCCGCCACGCGCGCTGTTCCGCCGTGGCCCCGTCCACGACCGCGCGCCGCAGCGTGTAGGCACCGACGAACTTGCGCTGGCTGCCATCGGCGGCGGTGGCGGTCAGGGCCACGGGCACCTCGATGAAGCGCGAACCGGCGGCGGCGTCGACCGCGCCCGGCGCGAGGATCTCGACCGAAACGCCCGAGGTATCGCGGAAGCCGTCGGCGAACTGCTGCGACGACTGGCCGCTGGCGCGGCCGCCGTCCGACCACAGCGCATAGGCGCGGTCGTAGGCGTGGCTGTTGATGGCGGCGTAGTAGTCGCGGACGACGGCCATGGCGTCCTGCGCGGTGGGCTCGCTCACAGCCACGCCATCGGCAGGCTGTGCCCCCGTGTCGGTACCCGGCAACGGCTGGCCGGCGCTGTCGACCGGCACGATCGGATTGCCGTTCTCGTCGAGCACGACCTCCTCGACGGCTTGCGGCGGCGGCCCGATCTGACCCGGTCCGGGTTTGTCGGGCATGCCGGTCACGCTGCCATCGGCCTTGCCCGAGGGCGTCGGCAGCGCCTGCGTGTCGTCGCTGCCACGCTGGCCTTGCGGCTTGTCGCCGTCGCTGCATGCGGCGATCGTCGCGGCAAGGGCGACAGCGGTGATCAGGGATCGGAACGCCACCATGTCACTGGTCCAGGTGCACGACTACGGTGCCGCTCTCGATCGCGGTGGTGCCGATCCGGCGCGAGCCCAGCTTGTCCAGCAGGCTGTTGTCGAAGCGGTAGATCGGCTCCTCGCGCGAGTACTCGCCCATCCACGAGTTGAGTAGCGCGCGCGAGCTGCCGTTCATCGCGCCGCCCAGGGACGGCACGTCGACCTGTTCGATGCGCGGATCCTGCAGGTGCAGGCCGCGCGTGCCGGGGTCGTAGCGCAGGGCGCTGGTCAGGGCGAAGTGGCCCGCGGGCTTGCTGCTGTCGCTGCCGAGCGCGCCCAGGCCGAGGTCGAAGTCGACGCGAAGTCGGCTCGAGCCTTGCGGAATGGTCAGCCGCGGGTTCATCAGCGTGAGCGACACCAGCCCGCCGAGCTTGTCGTAGTGCTTCGGAAAGTTACGGTCGAGCGAACCCTGCAACTGCATCGGCGTGAACCGGACTTCGTTGCCCAGCAGCGCGCCCAGGCCGTTGAGGGTCGAACACGCGGCAAGCACGATGGCAAGGGCGGCCACGGCAAGGCCGCGCCAGGCATTGCGGGAAACAAGCAGGAACGAGCGGCGCGATGACATCCGGGACTCCACGAGTGATGCCGCGACGATACGCGTGCCGCATGGATCAGAAAAGTCTCAGGCCGGCGTTCCGTTCATGGCGTCTTGGCGGGTTCCCTGGCGGGCGGCTTGACGGACGGCGCCTTGGGGGAAGGACTCGTGGCCGGGGTGGTCGTCGGACTCGCCGGCTTGCCACGCGCCACCAGCGGCAACGGCGGCGGCGCCCGCGTGGTGGCTGCGTAGCGGGCGTAGTCGCGGTACATCTGCTGCACCGTCGGCGTGCCGTCGAGGTCGTGCTTCGGCGCCGAGCCCTGGCGCGGCTTGAGCACGGCGAACCAGCGATGCGCACCGATGATGTCGCGGTCGGTGAGGGGCTGGCCCTTGCCATCGATGGCGATGACCGACAGTGTCACGGCGTGGTTGACGTTGCCGCCGATGGCGAACAACCGACGGTGCTCGAGGTCGGTCTTGACCACCAGGTCGCAGTGCAGCGACAGCGAATCGCTGATGCCGCCGCGGACGTCGGCGATCGAGGCGAAAGTGGCGTTGCCGCGCGACGTGCACAACAGGTCGCCTGCCGCGGGTGTGGCTTCGGTGAGGTCGTAAGCAACATAGAGGTGCGAGGGGTCTTGGCCGTCGCGCGCCCGCACGGCAGCGCGCACGTAATCGAAATGGGCGCCGCTGCGGCGGAACTGGTCGGTCGACAAGCCCGACTCGCATGCCAGCCAGGAAATGAACGCCGCCGACCACGGCATGGCCCAGCCGGCTTCATGCCAGCCGTAGTTGACGATGCTCTGCACGCGCAGGGCTTCCTCGCTGCCGGTGGCGGCCCAGTAACCGGCGATGGTGCCGCTCACCTGCGAGTCGTCTTCCATCAGGCCCAGGCGCGGTGCCTGGCGCAGCACGCGATTGCCGACCGAGGCATTCCGGCCCGGCGCGATGATGTCGACCACGCCGGCCGCCTGCGGCATGCGCGGCACGATCGCCTGCGGTTCAACCGCCATGTCCAGCACCGGCAGGCCGAAGTACGCCCATTCGGCCGCGGCCAGGTCGATCATGCGGGTGGTCGCGCTGCCGCCACGGTCAGGTATCGACGGGCACGAGGAATAGGCGATGTGGTAGCCGGCCGCGCGTGCCGGCGAGCCGTCGCGCTTGTACAGCGGCTCGAATGTATTGGGCCCGGTGCGCACCATCATCGGCGGTGCATCGCTGCCGCGCGCGTACTCCACGCGCAGCGCCGGGTCCGGGAATCCGCCCGGGCGCGCGAAGTTGGGGATGGAGCGACTGTTGCCCGCCTGCGCCCACGCGGGGGAGGCGGGGGCGAGCATCAGGATCACGAATACAGCGACCAGCACAGCGTGCAGCACAACTCCGGTCCCGTGGCGCATGTGTGCTTCCTGTGCAGGGGAAGCCACAGCTTGGGTCAGGGCGTGTGAAGCCTGTATCTGTGCTTGGGCCGTGGCGCGTCAGTCCTCTTCCTGCCTGGGCTTGTAGGCCTCCACCAGCTTCTGCTGCACGTTGGCCGGCACCGGCTCGTAGTGGCTGAAGTCGAGCGAGTAGCGCCCGCGCCCGGCGGTCACCGACTTGAGCTCGGCGGCATAGCCCTCCAGCTCCGACAGCGGCACCTGCGCCTTCACCACGATCTCGTTGCCGCGGACGCTGTCGGTGCCGCTGATGCGCGCGCGCTTGCTGGCCAGGCCGCCGCTGACGTCGCCCATGTGCTGCTCGGGCGCGTTGACCTCCAGCTCGACGATGGGCTCCAGCACCTGCGGCCGCGCCTTGCCGATCGCATCGAGGAACGCCTTCTTGCCGGCGGCGACGAAAGCGACCTCCTTGCTGTCGACCGGATGGTGCTTGCCGTCGTAGACGATCACGCGCACGTCCTGGATCGGATAGCCGGCGACAGCGCCGCTGCCCAGCACCTGGCGCACGCCTTTCTCCACCGCCGGCATGAACTGGCCCGGGATGGTGCCGCCCTTGACCTCGTCGACGAACTCGAAGCCACCGCCGCGCGGCAACGGTTCGATGCGCAGGAACACCTCGCCGAACTGGCCGGCGCCGCCGGTCTGCTTCTTGTGGCGGTGATGGCCCTCGGCCTTGCCGCTGACCGTTTCGCGGTAGGCGATGCGCGGCGGACGCGATTTCACTTCGACGCCATAGCGATCCTTCAGGCGCTCGAGGTTGATGCGCAGGTGCAGGTCGGACAGGCCGCGGATCACCGTCTCGTTGGTCTCGGCCTCATGCTCGACGACGAAGCAGGGATCTTCTTCGGCCAGCTTGTGCAGGGCGGTGGCGAGCTTCTGCTCCTGGCCCTTGCTGGCCGCATCCACCGCCAGGCCGAACATCGGCTTGGGGAAATCCAGTGGCGACAGGCGGATCTGGTCCTCGTCGTGGCTGTCGTGCAGCACGGCATCGAAGTGCAGTTCGTCGACCTTGGCCACCGCCGCGATGTCGCCCGGAAGCGCCTGGTCGATCTCGACGTGGTCCTTGCCCTTGAGCTTGAACAGGTGGCCGACCTTGAACGGTTTCTTGCCGTCGTCGATGAACAGTTGCGTGTCCTTCTTCACCAGACCCTGGTAGACGCGGAAGATGCCGAGCTTGCCGACGAAGGGGTCGTTGATGATCTTGAACACGTCGGCCACGACGTGCGCTTTCTGGTCCGGTACCGCCTGGAAGCGCTGGCGATCGGTGCCGCGCTCGAAGGGCGGCGGATTGGCTTCGGCCGGATTGGGGAACCACTGTTCGGCCACGTCGAGCAGCTTCTTCACGCCGACGTTGTTGCGCGCCGAGCAGAACAGCACCGGCACCAGGTGGCCTTCGCGCATGCATTGCTCGAACGCTTCGTGCAGCTCCTCGCCCGACAGACCGCCTTCGCCCAGGTCGAGGTAGTGCTCCATCACCGATTCGTTGATCTCGACGATCTGGTCGATGATCTTCTGGTGCCAGTCGGCCACCGGGCCCAGGTCGCTGTCGCCGCTGGTGTTGCCGAGGCAGTCGATCACTTTCTTGCCGCCGTCGGCGGGCAGGTTGAGCGGCAGGCATTCCGGGCCGAAGGTGTCGCGCAGCTCCGCCAGCACGCGCTCCGCCGATGCGCCTTCGTGGTCGATCTTGTTGATCACCAGCGCGCGGCACAGGTTCCGCCCCTTGGCGTATTCCATCATCCGGCGCGTGCCGTATTCGACGCCGCTGTCGGCGTCAACGACTATCACCACCGTTTCCACCGCGCCGAACGCCGACAGCGCCGGCCCGCGGAAATCCGGATAGCCGGGGGTGTCGATCAGGTTGAGGTGGATGGTCTGGCCGTTGGCCGCGGCGTGGTCGATGCTGGCGATGGCCGAGTCGATCGAGTGGCCGCGCTGCTTCTCGATGGCATCGAAATCGGACACGGTGCTGCCGCGCTCGATGCTGCCTGCCGTCTGGATTGCGCCGCCGGCCTGCAGCAGGGCTTCGAACAATGTGGTTTTGCCGGCGCCGGGGTGGCCTGCCAGGGCCACGTTGCGGATGGTTTGTGTGCTGTAGGACATGAGCGGACTTCTCCCGATGCTGAGGAGGGAAGGCCGTCATGGCTGTCCGCGCTTCGCGCCGAAGCGTTGGGCGCTCGGCGGGCGGTCATGGCGGGTGCCGGCGGGGAGCCGGGAGGGCAAGCCTCGCGCAAGGGGCAGGGTGGGTCAAGCCTGCCGAGGCCCCACTTTCGGAATCCTCCTATTCGAACCGCCGCGGCGGTCATGCAAGCTGGCGCCACCATCCGGGCGAACGCGGTCGCAGCGCCGGAAGGCGGTGTCGATCCTGCGTGAAGTCGGCTTTGACGCGCCTGATCGGTGCCAGGTTCGGAGCCGGATTCGGAGCCGTGGTCGGAGCCGGAACCGGCCGCGTGCCGGGCGACCATCGTCTGTCGAGATTCCTATGAACATGTCCACCAAGCTGGCTGTTGTTGGCGCCTACGTCCTGATCGTGTCGCTGATCGTCTTCAAGAAAGGGTTCGAGAGCGGGGATTACCTGCTGGTGACCGTGGGGCTGATGTCGCTGGCGGTGCAGGTGATCATTTTCCGGGTCCGGCGCCAGATCCGGCGGGTGCGGCGTTGATCGGCGCCGGTCGTTCCGCGATGCCCCGGTAACACTTCTGGCGCTAGGCTGTGCGCTCGTTCACGCAGCGGGAGCACAAACATGGCCTTCAAGCGTTACGCCGAAGCGGTCTGGCAGGGCGACCTGCAGTCCGGCAAGGGTGCGATGAGCACGCCGCAGAGCGGCCTGTTCGCCGACCAGAACTACTCCTTCAAGACGCGCTTCGGCGACGAGAAGGGCACCAATCCCGAGGAACTCCTCGCTGCGGCGCATGCCGGCTGCTTCTCGATGGCGCTTTCGGCGGTGCTCGGCAAGTCCGGGTTCACCCCGGAACGGATCGAGACGCGCGCCGAAGCAACGATGGACCCGGGCATGGACCCGGGCCCGACGATCACCGGCGTGCAGTTGATCGTCAGCGCCAAGGTGCCGGGCATCAGCGCCGAGCAGTTCCAGCAGATCGCCGAAGCGGCCAAGGCCGGCTGCGTGATCTCGCGCGCGCTGTCGGTGCCGGTGACGCTGTCGGCCTCGTTGCAGGGCTGACGCGCGCTGTGCCATCCGCGCAGGTTCGCCACGCCGTGCTGGTGCACGGCGCCGGTGGCGGTGGCTGGGAGTGGGGCACCTGGCGGCGAGTGCTGGAGGCCCACGGCGTCGAGTGCGCCTGCATCGACCTCGTGCCGACCGATGCCGGACTGGCCGCCACCTGCTTCGATGACTACCAGGCGCAGCTGCGCACGGTGCTGGAAGCGCTGCCGCGCCCGCGTGCGCTCATCGGCGCCAGCCTCGGCGGGTTGCTTGCGGCGGCCTGCGCCGGCGGGGCCGATGCACTGGTGCTGGTGAACCCGCTGCCGCCGTCGCCCTTATCGGCGCGGTTGGAGAGACGCGAGTGGCCCGACGTGGTGCCCTGGCGGCGCGACGCGCGACTGGCCTCGACCCGCGCCGCGTTGGCCGACGCCGACGACGCGACCGCGCTGTTCGCCTTCCGGCGCTGGCGTGACGAATCCGGACGGGTGCTGCGCCAGGCGCAGTCGGGCGTGGCGGTCGACGTTCCGGCGTGCCGGGTGCTGCTGGTTGCCTCGGAACTGGATGAGGACGTGCCGGCGGATGTGACCGCGGAACTGGCCGGTGCCTGGGGCGCCAGCCTGATGCGGCTGCCGGGTTCGACCCATGTCGGTCCGCTGCTGGGGCGGGAAGCGGCGGACGTGGCGTCGCAGGTGGTCGCTTGGCTGAGGGCGTGACAGCCTGGGTCCCGGCGTTCGCCGGGATGACGGCGAATCGTCAGGCCCAGTCGATCGTGCCGCGGACCACGTTGCAGACCTGGCCGCCCGACCAGACCTCGCCATCGCCATCCACGCGCAGTTCCAGCCGTGCATCGAAGCCGACCTCGCGGCCCTGGCTGACGCTGTAGCGGTGGCCGCCGTCATCCTGCGGGCGGCCGGGCAGGGCGTTGTTGTGGTTGAGCCAGGCCGCGAGCGTGGCATTGGCGGCGCCCGAAGCGGCATCCTCGAACCGCGCCGGCGCGCCGACGAATGCGCGCACGACCAGGTCGTAGTCGCGCCCGGCATCGGCGCGGGCGAAGGCGCACAGGCCCATGCTCGACGTGCTTTCGGCCAGCGCCGCGATCGCATCCCAGTCCGGGTTGGCGCCGCGCAGGGCCGATTCGCTGGCCAGCTCGGCCAGCCACCAGCGCCGGCCGCCATCCATCAGCGCCGGCGGCAGCGCGCCGAGGTCCAGGCCGGACAGCGCCGGGCGCAGTCGCGCGTCGTTGCCATCGGCGATCTCGACCACGTGCGCCTTCGGCGTGCGGACGGCGATCGTGCGCGAGGCGCCGCTGCCGTCGACCGCCAGCGGCAGCAAGCCGGCCACGCCCTCCTGCAGCACGCGACCGTCGCTGGCTTCGGCCAGGCCCGCTTCGAGCACCACGTGCGCGGTGCCGACACTGGGATGTCCGGCAAACGGCACCTCGCGGCGCGGGCTGAACATCCGGATGCGATAGCTGGCGCCGGGCTGGGTCGGGGCGAAGACGAACGTGGTTTCCGGCAGCCGGGTCCAGCGGGCGATGGCCTGCATCTGGGCATCGTCGAGGCCATCGGTGTCCAGCACCACGGCCAGGGGGTTGCCGGCGCCGGGGCGGTCGGCGAACACGTCCAGTTGCAGGTAGCGGCGAAGCGTCATTCGGCGGGGGTCCGAGGTGGGGGCGTATCGACTAGAATCGTCGTTCTTTGTGGCCACGCCCGGGCATCAGCCCGCAGGTGGCGCGCCATTCTAGGTTCTGTAGGGGCGCCTTGCCCGTACGGTTGCAGGCGAAATCAGTTGTCAATCCTGAACATCACTCACATCCATCCTCAGAGGGCAGTTGCGGTGGCGGAAGCGAATCGCTGGGTAGTACTCAAGTTCGGCGGCACATCAGTGTCTCGCCGCAACCGTTGGGACACCATCGGACGCCTCGCCGGAAAACGCATGGCCGAGGACGGTGTGCGCGTGCTGGTCGTGGTCTCGGCGTTGTCGGGCGTGACCAACGAGCTGCAGGCAATCGCCAATGGCGATGGCATCGATGCGCGCATTGCCGCGCTGGTCGAGCGCCACCGCGCATTCTGCGCCGAACTCGACCTGGATGCGGATGCCGTGCTGGGCGAGCGCCTGGCGCTGCTGCAGGCGCTGGCGACCGACGCCCGTGCCGGCGAGCGCACGCTCGACTGGCAGGCCGAGGTGCTGGCGCAGGGCGAGCTGCTTTCGTCCACGCTTGGCGCGGCCTACCTGCGCACGCAGGGGCATGACTTCGGCTGGTGCGACGCACGCAACTGGCTCGATGCGGTGTCGCTGCCCAACGCCAACGCCTGGTCGCAGCGCCTGTCTGTGAACTGCAGGCTCGACAGCGACGGCGCACCTGGCGAAGCGACGTTCGGCACGCGCTTCTCGGCGCAGGCGGCGCCGATGCTGATCACGCAGGGATTCATCTCCCGTCACGGCGACGGCGGCACGGCGATCCTGGGTCGCGGCGGCTCCGACACCTCGGCGGCGTACTTCGGCGCGTTGCTGAAGGCGCAGCGCGTGGAGATATGGACCGACGTGCCGGGCATGTTCAGCGCCAACCCGCGCGACGTGCCGGAGGCGCGCCTGCTTACCCGCCTGCACTATGCCGAAGCGCAGGAAATCGCCACCACCGGCGCCAAGGTGCTGCATCCGCGTTCGATCGCGCCGTGCCGCGACGCCGGCGTGCCGATGGCGATCCTCGACACCGAGCGTCCGGACCTGCCGGGCACGCGCATCGATGCGACCGCGGCGACCGTGCCGGGCGTCAAGGCGATCAGCCGCCGCAACGGCATCGTGCTGGTGTCGATGGAAAGCATCGGCATGTGGCAGCAGGTCGGCTTCCTGGCCGACGTGTTCGAGCGCTTCAAGCGCCATGGCCTGTCGATCGACCTGATCGGCTCGTCGGAAACCAACGTCACCGTCTCGCTCGATCCCAGCGAGAACCTCGTCACCACCAACGTGCTCGAGGCGCTCAGTGCCGACCTGGCCGAGGTGTGCCGGGTCAAGGTGATCGCGCCGTGCGCGGCGATCACCCTGGTCGGCCGCGGCATGCGCTCGCTGCTGCACCGGTTGTCCGACATCTGGGCGACGTTCGGGCGCGAGCGCGTGCACCTGATCTCGCAGTCGTCCAACGACCTCAACCTGACCTTCGTCATCGACGAAGCCGACGCCGATGGCCTGCTGCCGCACCTGCACGCCGAGCTGATCCGCTCGCGGGCGATGCCGGTTCGCGATGCCAGCGTGTTCGGCCCGAGCTGGCGCGAGATCGCGCACGGCAAGCCGCAGCGTGCGCCGGCATGGTGGCGTGGTCGCCGCGAGCAGCTGCTCGCGATGGCCGGGCAGGGCACGCCGCGTTATGTCTACGACCTGGCGACGGTGCGCGAACGCGCCCGTTCGCTGACCGCGACGGTCGCGGTCGACCGCTGCTTCTACGCAATCAAGGCCAATCCGCACCCGGCCATCCTCAAGGCGATCACCGGCGAAGGCTTCGGCCTGGAGTGCGTGTCGCAGGGCGAGTTCGAGCATGTGTTCGCGTCGCTGCCTGAGCTGGCACCGCAGCGCGTGCTGTTCACGCCGAGCTTCGCGCCTCGACGCGAGTACGAGGCTGCGTTCGCGCGCGGCATCATCGTCACGCTCGACAACATCGAGGCGCTGCAGCGCTGGCCGGAGGTGTTCCGCGACCGCACGATCTGGCTGCGCATCGACCTGGGCCACGGCGAGGGCCATCACGAGAAGGTCCGCACCGGCGGCGTGGCGGCCAAGTTCGGCCTGCCGATGACGCGCTTCGATGCCTTCATCGCCGAGGCCCGAAAGCTCAACGTGCGCATCAGCGGCCTGCACGCGCACCTGGGCAGCGGCATCGAGGATCCGCAGCACTGGCGCGGCGTCTATGCGCACCTGGCCGGGCTGGCCGACAGCGTCGGCACGATCGAGACGATCGACATCGGCGGCGGCCTGCCCATCCCGTACACGCCGGAAGCACCGGACTTCGACCTCGCGCTGTGGCGCAGTGGCCTGGAAGAGATCAAGTCGGCGTACCCGCGCTATGGCCTGGTGATCGAGCCCGGTCGCTACCTGGTGGCCGAGAGCGGCGTGTTGCTGTTGTCGGTCACCCAGGTGATCGAGAAGGACGGCGTGCTGCGCATCGGTTGCGATGCCGGCATGAACGCACTGATGCGCCCGGCGATGTACGAGGCCTACCACGGCATCTTCAACCTGAGCCGCCTCGACGATGGCGAGACCGCGGCGTTCGACGTCGTCGGCCCGGTCTGCGAGAGCAGCGACGTGCTCGGCCGCGGCCGCACGCTGCCGGTGGACACTGTCGAAGACGACGTGATGCTGGTCGCCGACGCCGGTGCCTACGGCATGGCGATGGCCAACACCTACAACCTGCGGGCCCTGCCGGCAGAGGACGTAATCGAATGAGTGAGTGGAAATTCAAACGTGACGCCATCCGCGCGTTCCGCTTCGTGCGCTGCGAGTTCGATGCGGCCACCGGCGTGGCGCAGTTGGTGTACGCCTTCGACGACGGCCCGGAGCTGATCGAAGCGATCACCGTGCCCGGCGCCCCGTTCGTGCTCGAAGGCGAGCGCGCAGCGGCGGTCGAACGCGCGCTGCGCCTGCTGCACCTGTTCACCGGCGTGAGCTACTACAAGGCGGCGGTGCCCGAGCAGATCCTGATCGACAGCTACGACATCGATGCCGATACCGCGGCGCTGCTGGAGCTGCTGTACGTCAACGGCCTTGGCGAGTTCGCGTACCGCAATGGCCTGAACCTGCACGGCAAGATCAAATTCCCCGTAAAGCCCTCCCCTTCAAGGGAAGGGTTGGGAGGGGATGGGTTGGACGCCGCGCCCACGCTCGGCCTGCGCCACCACGCCCTCGTCGCCATCGGCGGCGGCAAGGACTCGCTGGTCAGCATCGAAGCGCTGCGCGCGCTGGGTGTCGAGCAGACGGTGACCTGGATCGGCGGTTCGCAGCTGATCCGCGCCTGCGCCGAGCGCACCGGCCTGCCGACGTTCAACATCGGTCGCTCGCTGGCGCCGCAACTGTTCGACTACAACCGCGAAGGCGCCTGGAACGGCCACATCCCGGTGACGGCGATCAACTCGATGATCATGCTGTTCGCCGCGCTGCTGCTGGGCGTCGACCAGGTGGTGTTCTCCAACGAGCGCTCCGCCAGCTACGGCAGCGTCATCGAAGGCACCGGCGAAGTGAACCACCAGTGGTCCAAGGGCTGGGCGTGCGAGTCGGCGATCGGTGAGCACGTGCAGCGCCACATCGCTGCCGACCTGCATTACTACTCGCTGCTGCGACCGCTGAGCGAGCTCGCCGTGGCCCGTCAGTTCACCCGCACCGACCGCTACGACGCGCACTTCAGCAGCTGCAACCGCAACTTCCACATCCTTGGCGAACGCCCGGCCAACCGCTGGTGCGGCGTCTGCCCGAAGTGCCATTTCGTCTTCCTGGCGCTGGCGCCGTTCATGCCCAAGCCGCGCCTGATGGGCATCTTCGGCCGCAACCTGCTCGATGATCCGGCACAGATCGCCGGCTACGATGCATTGTTGGAGTACCAGGACCACAAGCCGTTCGAATGCGTCGGCGAGGGCCGCGAATCACGCGCAGCGATGGCCGCGCTGACCGCCCGCCCGGAGTGGCGCGAAGACGCGCTGGTCGAACGTTTCGCCACCGAGATCCGTCCCCAGCTCGACGCAGGTGACCTGCGCATCGAGCCGCTGCTGGTCATCGACGACGAGCAGCGCATACCGCCCGCGTTGTGGGAACGCCTGCGTGCGCATCTCGCAGCTTGAAGGCCACCAGGTCGCGTTGTGGGGCTGGGGCCGCGAAGGCCGCGCGGCCTACCACGCGATCCGTTCGCGCCTGCCGCGGCTGGCGTTGACGCTGTTCTGTTCGCGCGACGAGGCGATCGAAGTCGCCGCGCTGGCCGATCCATGCCTGGCCACTGAAACCGACGCCAGCGCCGAACGCCTGTCGGCGTTCGACGTCGTGGTCAAATCGCCCGGCATCAGCCCCTACGGCAAGGAAGCCAGCGCTGCCGCCGCGAGCGGCACCCGTTTCATCGGCGGCACCGCGCTGTGGTTCGGCGAGCATGCCGGCGCTGACGGCGTGGTGGCGCGCACCCTGTGCGTGACCGGCACCAAGGGCAAGAGCACCACGTCGGCCCTGCTGGCGCACCTGCTGCGCTGCGGCGGCCATGTCACCGCGTTGGCCGGCAACATCGGCCTGCCGCTGCTGGAAGTGCTCGAACCGCAGCCTGCGCCGGAATTCTGGGTGATCGAGCTGTCGAGCTACCAGACCTGCGACGTCGCCGCGAGCGGCGCACACCCGCAGGTCGCGGTGGTGCTGAATGTATTTCCCGAGCACCTCGACTGGCACGGCTCGCACGAGCGCTACGTCGAGGACAAGCTGCGCCTGTTGACCGAAGCCGCGCCGGCCATTGCCGTCCTCAACAGCAACGATTCGCGCCTGGTGGCAGCCGGCAACGCAGCACATCGCGACGCCGGCACCGACGTGCGCTGGTTCGGCGACCGCAACGGCTGGCACCTGCGCGAAGACGCGCTGTACCGCGGCGATGCCTGGGTCATGGACACGCGCAGCCTGCCGCTGCCCGGGCGCCACAACCGCGGCAATCTCTGCGCCGTGCTCACCGCGATCGAGGCGATTGGCCTGGATGCGGTCGCACTCGCGCCGCATGCCGCCAGCTTCCAGCCGCTGCCGCATCGCCTGCAAGCAGTGGGCACGCGGGACGGCATCACCTACGTCAACGATTCAATCAGCACCACGCCGCACGCCAGCCTGGCGGCCCTCGACTGCTTCGGCGATCGTCGCGTGGCGCTGCTCGTCGGCGGCCACGACCGTGGCCTGCCGTGGGAGGAGTTCGCCGAGGCGATGCGCACGCAGGCGCCGGCGGCGGTGATCACGATGGGGCAGAACGGGCCGCGCATCCACGCGTTGCTGGTGCCGGTGGCCGGAGAATCCGGCTTTCACCTGAGCGCCGCCGTCGACCTGGCCGATGCGATGGCCCAGGCGCGCGCAGTGCTCGGCGACGAAGGCGTGGTGCTGCTTTCGCCGGGCGCGCCGAGTTTCGGTCCCTATCGCGACTACGTGGCGCGTGGCCGCCATTTCGCCGAGCTGGCCGGCTTCGACCCGGACATGATCAGCGCCATCCCCGGTATCGGCATCGCCTGAGCTTCACGCGTCGAGGACAGGCGAGGGTTAGGCTCGCGCGGCAGTGTCTCCACTGATCGTTCACGTCCAACGCAAGGGGAAGGTACCGATGCAACGCCTGATGCTCGCTGCGATCCTGTCGCTGTGCGCGCCGCCCGCGATGGCGGCCATGGTCGAGAAGCCGGTCGACTGGACGATCGGCAAGGACACCTTCACCGGCGTGCTGGTCTACGACGGCACCAACGCCATCAAGCGTCCGGGCCTGGTGATGGTGCCGAACTGGAAGGGCATCAATCCCGCCGCGATCGAAAAGGCCAGGCAGATCGCCGGCGACGACTACGTCGTGCTGGTGGCCGACGTCTACGGCAGCAAGGTCCGGCCGACCACCGACGAGGAAGCGGGCAAGGTCGCCGTGCCGTTGCGTGCGGATCGCGCAACGCTGCGCGCGCGGGCCGAGAAGTCGGTCGCCGTGCTGAAGGAGCAGGCTGGAAAGGTGCCGGTCGACGCAACCCGGATCGGCGCGCTCGGCTTCTGCTTCGGCGGAACGACCGCGCTGGAACTGGTGCGTGGCGGCGATGAACTCGCCGGCGTGGTCAGCCTGCACGGCGCCCTGGCAACAACCGAGCCGACCAAGGACGATGGCGCACGCACGCCGGTGCTGGTGCTCAACGGTGCCGACGACCGCAGCGTCACCGACGAGGACATCGCCGCCTTCGAGAAGGAGATGGATGCGGCCGGCGCCGACTGGCAGTTCGTCAACTTCAGCGGCGCGGTGCACTGCTTCGCCGAGCCGGAGGCGAACAACCCGCCTGGCTGCGCCTACAACGAGCGCGCGGCCAAGCGCGCCTACGAAATGATGTTCGACTTCTTCCGCGAGCGCTTCGCCGCGAAGAAATGACGCTGCCGCGCGGTCAGTGATCCCGGCTGACCGCGTACCGGGCCAGGCCGCGCAGCGCGGCCGTGTAGTCGTTGTCGTCCAGGCCGTCGAGCGCACGCTCGGCGGCCAGTGCATATTCGCTCGCGCGGCGACGGCTGTAGTCCAAGCCGCCGGTGGCGTGGATCGCCGACAGCACCTGCGGCAACGCACCGGTATCGCCCTGCTCGATGGCGGCGCGCAGCAGTGCGCGGGTGGCGTCGTCGCTGTGGGCGATGGCGTGGATCAGCGGCAGCGTCGCCTTGCCCTCGGCCAGGTCGTCGCCGAGGTTCTTGCCCAGCGTCTGCGCATCGGACGCGTAGTCGAGCACGTCGTCGGCAATCTGGAAGGCATAGCCCAGGTTGAGGCCGTAGTCGTGCAACGCATCGCAGGTCGCCTCGTCGGCGTCGCAGAGCAGGGCGCCCAGCCGGGTCGCCGCAGCGAACAGCACCGCGGTCTTGCGCTCGATCACGCGCAGGTAGGCGGCTTCGTCGGTGTCCGGGTTGCGCACGTGCAGCAGCTGCAGCACTTCGCCTTCGGCGATGCGGTTGGTGGTGTCGGCGAGTATTTGCATGACCGGCATGCGCTCGAGCTCGACCATCAGCTGGAAGCTGCGCGAATACAGGAAGTCGCCAACCAGGACGCTGGCGGCATTGCCCCACACGGCATTGGCGGTGCGACGGCCGCGGCGCAGGTCCGACTCGTCGACCACGTCGTCGTGCAGCAAGGTCGCGGTATGGATGAATTCAACCACGGCCGCCAGCTGGTGGGCGTCGGCACCGATGCCCTGTCCCTTGCGGCCGCCCAGCGCGCCGGTGGCGAGCAGCAGCAAAATCGGGCGCAGGCGCTTGCCGCCGGCGCCGACGATGTATTCGGCGACCTGGTTGATCAGGACCACGTCCGAGGCGAGCCGGCGCCGGATCAGCGCATCGACGGCCGCCATGTCCTCTCGGGCCAGGGCCTGGATGGCGACCAGGTCGGGGACGGCCAGGAGCGTGGGGCTGGATTGCATGGCGGGACCGTGTCGGTTGGGGCTGGGATTATAAGCGGCAGCTCCGGAAGTCCGTGGCCACGGGTGCGCCTTTGCCGGTGCGCCGGGTCGGTGAAGGCTCGCTCACGATGCCGACCGGCAGTGCGCGCGGATATTCAGACGATTCTGATGTTGGGCCTTCGACGGCATGGCCAAGCTGCCCCCTCCCTGGCCGCCCGCTGGCCAGACCCGTCGAGGTTTCCAGATGCAAGAACTCCATTGCGACAGCGATGCCGGCCTGCATCCGCCCGGCCTGCGGCTGCAGGCTGCGGGACGAGCCCCGCCGGTCGTGTTGCCGGCCTGGCCAGGGCGCAGGTTCGTGGATCTGGTTGCCGACAGTTTGCGCGAAGTGGCCAGTCGCGACGGCGAGGCCAGCGATGCCCTGTTCCGGTTGATGGCGCAGGCGACCGTCCAGTACCTGGCGGCGAACGTGCAGGGCAGCAATACCCGCCACCTGGCGGAGGACGCCATGGACGGCGTGCTCAGCCTGATTTCCCGCGACCTCCAGCGCCAGGTGGTCCGGTCGAGGGGCGGTCCCAGGACGGGGCCTGACACCCTTCGAGGGGTGTGACGGAGGTGGCGGCAATCTATTCGACGGGTGAGGCAGTCATGGACGATGGCAGGAAAATCACCGCAACGGCAAAGCCCACCGGTGCCGAAGCGCTGCCCACGCCGCCGGGCGTCGAAGCGGACCCCGCCGCGTTCGAAATCCTCCGCCTGTGGGTGGCCAACGGCCGCCTTGCGATGAACCTGCGTGCCGATGTCGAAGGCGAGGCCGAGGATTTCGGCATCCTGCTGGCCGACCTTTTCAGCCATGCCTGCTTCAAGTACTCCAAGCGCAGCGGCCGACCGCTGATGGAGTGCCGGGAGGGCATGCTGCTCGGATTCCTGCAGCACACCCATACCCGCATCCGTTGCGGTGGGGTGTCGGAGCACTGACCGCGGTCTTCCCCGGCCGCGCCGGGGCTTGCGTGCTCCACCGTCCGGCGGTCCGGGCGATCTGGGCGGACTGCTATGATGGCCTTCGATCCGGCAGCGCCTGGCCCCTCGGGGCGGCGGCAGCCGGCGCAACTTATTGATTGACAACCATACGAGAGGGCAGGCATACCCATGGCACGCGGCATAAACAAGGTGATCCTGGTCGGCAATCTCGGTGACGATCCGGAAACCAAGTACACCCAGGGCGGCATGGCCGTGACCAAGGCCCGCCTGGCCACCACCAGCGTGCGCAAGGACCGTGAGGGCAACACCCAGGAGCGCACCGAGTGGCACCGGGTGACCTTCTTCGGGAAGCTCGGCGAGATCGCCGGCGAGTACCTGCGCAAGGGCAGCCAGGTCTATGTCGAGGGCTCGATCCGGTACGACAAGTACACCGGCCAGGACGGTGTAGAGCGTTACTCCACCGACATCATCGCCGACGAGATGCAGATGCTCGGTGGCCGCGGTGAAGGCGGTGGCGGCGGTGGCGCCGGTCGCGGCGAGTTCCGCGGTGGTGGCGACCGCAGCGAACGTCCGGCACGCGCGCCGGCACGCCAGGAGTCCGCGCCGCGTCGCGAGGCCCCGGCGGCCAAGAGCAACGACTTCGCCGATGATTTCGCCGACGACGACATTCCGTTCTGAGCCGGGCCAGTCCTGACAAAGCACTCTTTGCTTTTCGACATGGAGTTCCTGTAGTGCCCACCTGGCTTGTCACCGGCGGCGCCGGTTTTATTGGCGGAAATTTCGTTCTTGAGGCAGTGAAGCAGGGCATCCGGGTCGTGAACCTGGATGTCCTGACGTATGCCGGCAACCTGGATACGCTGCAGCCCATCCAGGGCGATTCCAATCACGTCTTCGTGCAGGGCGACATCGGCGACGCCGGCCTGGTCGAAAGCCTGCTGCGCGAGCATCGCCCCGATGCCGTCATCAATTTTGCTGCCGAGAGCCACGTCGACCGGTCCATTGATGGTCCGGCCGCGTTCGTGCAGACGAATGTCGTCGGCACGCTGAGCCTGCTCGAGAAAACGCGCGATTACTGGAAGTCGCTGGACGATGCCGCCAAGGCGTCGTTCCGCTTCCTGCACGTGTCCACCGATGAGGTCTACGGCACGCTGGGCGAGACCGGCAAGTTCACCGAACTCACTCCGTTCGCGCCGAACTCGCCGTACTCCGCATCGAAGGCCGCGTCTGACCACCTGGTCCGCGCCTTCCACCACACGTACGGCCTGCCGGTCCTGACGACCAACTGCTCGAACAACTACGGTCCGTACCAGTTCCCCGAAAAACTCATTCCGCTGGTCATCGCCAAGGCGCTCGCCGGCGAGGCGCTGCCGGTGTATGGCGACGGGCGCAACGTGCGTGACTGGTTGTTCGTGGCCGATCACTGCGCGGCCATTCGCCGCGTGCTGGAAGCTGGCCGCGTCGGCGAAACCTACAACGTCGGCGGCGATGCCGAGCGCGAGAACATCGTCGTCGTCAAGACGATCTGCAAGCTGCTCGACGAGCGCAAGCCGCTGGCCGATGGCCGGGCGCGCGAGACGCTGATCAAGTTCGTCGCCGACCGCCCGGGCCACGATCGCCGCTACGCGATCGATGCGTCCAAACTGCAGACGGAACTGGGCTGGGCACCGACCGTGACCTTCGAGCAGGGCATGGCGCAAACGGTGGAGTGGTACCTGCAGAACCAGCCGTGGGTCAGTCGCGTGCTGGACGGCAGCTATCGCCTCGAACGAATCGGCCAGGCCTGAGGAAACAGACATGAACCGCAAGGGCATCATCCTGGCCGGAGGATCGGGCACGCGGCTGTACCCGATCACGCAGGGCATCAGCAAGCAGCTGCTGCCGGTGTACGACAAGCCGATGATCTACTATCCGCTCAGCGTGCTGATGCTGGCGGGTATCCGCGAAGTGCTCATCATCAACACTCCGCACGAGCAGGCGCTGTTCCGCAGCCTCCTCGGCGATGGTTCGCAGTGGGGCATGCAGATCGAGTACGCGGTGCAGCCCAGCCCGGACGGGCTGGCGCAGGCCTACCTCATCGGCCGCGATTTCGTCGCGGGCCATCCCAGCTGCCTGGTGCTTGGCGACAACATTTTCCATGGCCCCGGCCTGACGGCGATGCTCAAGCGCGCCCATGAGCGGGAGCGTGGTGCCACGGTGTTCGGCTACTGGGTCAGCGACCCCGAACGCTATGGCGTGGCCGAGTTCGACCAGGCCGGCAAGGTCATCGGCCTCGTTGAGAAGCCGAAGGAGCCGAAGTCGAACTACGCCGTGACCGGCATGTATTTCTACGACGGTCGCGCCTGCGATTTCGCATCCGAGCTCAAGCCTTCCGCGCGCAACGAGCTCGAGATCACCGACCTCAACCGCATGTATCTCGAGGACGACTCGCTGCATGTGGAGTTGCTGGGCCGCGGTTATGCCTGGCTCGATACCGGTACCCACCAGTCGCTGCTGGAAGCGTCCAACTACATCGGCACGATCGAGGCGCGACAAGGGTTGCGCGTGTGCTGCCCCGAAGAGATTGCCTGGCACAACGGCTGGATCGACGCGGACAAACTGAGCGAACTGGCGGCGCCGCTGTCGAAGAATGGCTACGGTCAGTACCTGCTGAGCCTGGCCAAGCGTGGTCATGTCCCGTGAAGATCGTTGAAACCGACCTGCCGGGTTGTCTGATCGTCGAGCCGCGGGTGTTCGAGGACGACCGGGGATACTTCTTCGAATCATTCAACGCGGACAAGTTCGCGGAGAAGGGCTTCACGCCCAATTTCCTCCAGGGCAACGTCTCGTCGTCCAAGCGCGGCGTGTTGCGCGGCCTCCACTACCAGTGGCCAAACCCGCAGGGCAAGTTCGTCTCGGTGCTGGAGGGAGAGGTGTGGGACGTGGCCGTCGACATCCGCCGCGGCTCCCCCCATTTCGGTCGCTGGACCGCCGTGCTGCTCAGCGCGGCGAACATGCGCCACCTCTGGATCCCGGAGGGCTTCGCCCATGGCTTCGTTACGCTGAGCGAACGCTCGGTGTTCACCTACCTGTGCACCGCCACCTATGACGCCCAGGCCGATGCCAGCATCCGCTGGAACGACGCCAGCCTGGCGATCGACTGGCCGGTCACCGATGTGTCGCTGTCGGCCAAGGACGCGCGCGCACCCTTCCTGGACGAAATCGCCGAGGATCGCCTGCCGGTCTACGTGCCATGAAGTTGCTGGTCGTCGGCGGCAACGGGCAGGTAGGCCATGCGTTGCTGCGCAGCCTCGCCCCGCTGGGCGAGGTCGTGGCGACCACGCGCAGCGGGCAGCTGGAAGACGCCGTTGCCTGCGAGCCGTTCGACCTTGCCGACCTCGATGCGATTGCACCGTTGCTCGACCGCGTCCGGCCCGACGTAGTCGTCAACGCCGCGGCCTACACGGCGGTGGACCGTGCCGAAGACGATGCCGAAGCCGCTTTCCTCGCGAACTCAGAAGGACCGGGCCGGCTGGCGGTGGAATGCGCCGCGCGTGGCATCGCCCTGGTGCATTACTCGACTGATTACGTCTTCGACGGGCAGGGCAATCGCCCGTACCGCGAAGACGACGCGACTGCTCCGATCGGTGTCTACGGCGAGAGCAAGCTGGCAGGCGAGCAGGCCATCGCCGCGAGCGGCGTGCGCCACCTGATCCTGCGCACGGCCTGGGTGTACGGCCTGCATGGCGCCAACTTCCTTCGGACAATGCTGCGCGTCGGTGCGGAGCGCGAGGAACTGCGCGTCGTGGCCGACCAGCGCGGCACGCCGACGCCGGCCTGGCTGATCGCAGACGTGACTGCCGACGTCCTGCGCAAGGGCCTCGAGGAATCGGGCATCGTCCACCTCGTCGCCGCCGGGGAGACCACGTGGCATGGCTTCGCCGACGCGATCTTCGATGAAGCAGTGTCGACGGGATTGATTTCGCGGCGCCCGATCGTGACCGCCATCACGACTGCAGACTATCCCACGCGTGCCCGTCGCCCGGCCTATTCGGTGCTCGATACCAACCGGTTGCGGGAGCAGTACGGCATCGAAACACCTTCGTGGCGCCAAGCGCTGCAAAAGACGCTGGCTGCCGCAGCGACATAATGCTTCCCGGTGGAGCCTTGAACCCGGGTTCGGGTAGGCTCCCTTCGCGCGCCTTGGGGGCCATGCTGGTCGGGGCGTGCCAACGACCTTGGGGAAGGACAAATGAAGCGAGTTGCATTGCTGGCGGCGCTGGTGGCGCTGATGCCGGTCGCGCCGGCCATGGCTGCCGATAGCGGAATCGACGTGGGCGCCTACGTCAAGAAGGACGAGTTCACCGACGTGAAGCTCTCGCCCGGTGGCGATTACTTCGCGGGGACCGTGCCCTTGGCCGACCGCACCGCGCTGGCGGTCATCGAGCGCGGCACCAACAAGATCACCGCCACGTTCAAGCTCGGTCGCAACCAGCACGTTTCCGACTTCGACTGGATCAGCCGCGATCGCCTGCTGATCAGCCTGGCCGATCGTTTCGGCGAGCTTGAACGGCCGGTGCCGACTGGCGAGCTCGTCGCAATGAACGCCGACGGCAGCAAGACCGAAATGCTCGCCGGCTTCCGTGTCGATGATGGCGGCCTGGGCACGACGATCAAGCCCAAAAAGGGCAGCGACAGCATCGACGCTTTCCCGATCGCTGCACCGTACAACGAAGGCCGCAATGCGCTGGTCAAGGTATTGCCCTTCAACGCCGATCCGTATCCGGCGGTGGAGAATATCGATGTCTTCACCGGTCGGCGTGCGCGCGTAGCGATTTCGCCGGTGCGCGCCGCCACCTTCTTCACCGACAACCGTGGCGAAGTCCGCTTCGTAGCCGGGTCCGAGTCCGACAACGTCCGCAAGCTCTACTACCGTTCGGCTCAGGGCGACGGCTGGACGCTGTTCGGCACGGAGGACAGCAGGGGCCTGTTCGAATACCCGATCGGATTCTCCGCCGACGACAAGGTGGTCTACCTGATCGCGGAACAGGCCAAGGGGCCCAACCAGATCGTCGCTCTCGACCTTGCCAGTCGTGAGCGCAAGGTGGTGCTGAGCGACGACAACGTCGATCCGGACCGCATCATCTATCGCAATGGCACGCGCATTCCGCTCGGAGCCTTCTTCATGGACGGCAAGCCGCGCACCGCGTTCATCGACGAAAAGGCACCGGAAGCAAAGCTTTACCACAGCCTGGAGTCGGCATTCGCCGGCAGCAGTGTCGAGATCACTTCACAGACGGTCGATGGCAGCCTGGCGCTGATCCGGGTCTCCAGCGACCTCAATCCGGGTGATTTCTATCTGTTCGACACCGTCAACAAGAAGGCGGCGCACGTGCTTGCGCGCCGGCAGTGGTTCGATCCGGACAAGATGTCGCCGATGCAGCCGGTCAAGCTGGCCGCGCGCGACGGCCTCGAGCTGCAGGGCTATCTGACCACGCCGCGTGGAAGCAGCGGCAAGGGCCTGCCACTGGTGGTGATGCCGCACGGTGGTCCGTTTGGCATTCAGGACGAGTGGGGCTTCAATGACGAGGCGCAGATGTTGGCCTCCGCTGGATATGCCGTGCTGCAGCTTAATTACCGTGGTTCCGGCGGATACGGACGCGCTTTCAGGCAGGCAGGTGCGCAGCAGTGGGGCGGTACGATGCAGGACGACCTGACCGACGCCACGCGCTGGGCAATCGCGCAGGGCGTGGCCAACAAGGACCGCATCTGCCTGTACGGCGCCAGCTATGGTGGCTACGCCGCACTGATGGGCGTGGCGAAGGAACCGGATCTGTATCGTTGCGCGGCGGGCTACGTAGGCGTGTACGACCTCCCCAAGATGGTGGCTGACGACAAGCGCACTCTCTACCGGTGGGGTAACTCGTCGGCCGACTGGATAGGCAAGGCGGCGGATCTGGGTGCGGTATCGCCCAACCGCATGGCGGACCGGATCAAAGTGCCGGTGTTCCTGGCCGCCGGTGGCGAAGACGATCGCGCCCCGATCGAGCACAGCAAGATGATGGAACAGGCGCTGCGAAAAGCCGGTGTGCCTGTCGAGTCGCTCTACTACGACACCGAGGGCCACGGCTTCTACCTGCCCGAACACAAGACCGAGTTCTACACCCGCCTGCTGGCGTTCCTGTCGCGCAGCCTCGGCGGCGCGGTAGCGACGACCGGCGCCGGCGAAGCGAAGGCCGCGAAGTAACCGGAAACGAAAGAGGGGCTGCCATGGCAGCCCCTCTTTTTTCATGCCTGTTGCCAGCCGTGGCGTCACTTCACGCCGTGCATCATCCGTCGCAGCACCGGTGATGCGATGAGCGCGACCACGGCCCAGCCAATGCCTATCCACATCATCAGCCAGAACAGGCTGGCGTACTTGCTGCCGGCGACGGCGAAGTCGAGCGTGGTGCCTTCGGGGATGTCGATCGCGGCGAGCTTGCCGAACAATGCGGCCAGCGTTTCCGAGAACGCAGTGGCGAGGAACCAGGTGCCCATCATCAGGCTGACCACGCTCTTCACCGACAACTGCGTCACCGCCGCCAGGCCGACCGGCGCCAGGCACATCTCGCCGATCTCCAGCACCAGGTAGGCCAGTACCAGCCACCAAACGCTGGCCACTTCGCCGGTGGCACCGGCATGCTGCGCCGCGAGTGCCAGCGGAATGAAACTGAGCCCGGCGAACAGCAGACCGAAGGCCGACTTCACCGGCTTGGACGGGTCCATGCCGCGGCGATCGAGCACATCCCACAAGCGGCCGAACAGCGGCGCCAGCAGCACCAGGAACAACGCGCCCAGGTAAGTGAGCGAGCCGGCCGTCTGCGGCAGCACCAGGCAGTCGCGCAGCAGGAACACCAGCATCACCAGCACCGCCGAGGCGAACAGCACCTTGGGCATGCGCGATTCGGGATGGCGATCGGACAGTGCCGCGGAGACCATGAATGCCAGCGGCGCCAGCAGCAGCGAGATCGTCGACCACGGCCACGGCGTGCCTTCGCGAATCACCAGCGAGGGCGTCACGTCCTTGGTCAGCATGCGATCGGTGAAGGTGACCCACGAGCCGTAGGTCTGCTCGTACAGGGTGAAGAACACCAGGCACATGAAGATCATCGCCAGCAGCGAGATCATCTGCTGCCGTTGCACCGGCGTGCATCGCGCAGTGACGAACCAGGCAAACCACGCCAGCACCGCCAGCATCACCAGCAGCATCAGCAACAGCGCCAGCGACACCTCGCCACCTAGGGCGAAGCGGCCGTTGGCCACCGCCCACATCAGCGCGGCGACCGGCACCAGGCCGAGCATCATCCCCAGGTAGATCGCCCATTCGCGCGGCAGGCCGAACACACGCTCACGCAGGCGTGCCGGGTCCGGCGGTTCGGCATGGCCGTGCAGGTACTTCTGGCCCCACAGGAACTGCCCCAGTCCCAGCAGCATGCCGATGCCTGCTGCGCCGAAGCCCCAGCTCCAGCCCAGCGTCTGGCCGAGGTAGCCGCACACCAGCGAGGCGAACAGCGCGCCGAGGTTGATGCCGGCATAGAACAGAGAGAAGCCCGAGTCGCGACGCGGGTCGTTGTCGGGGTAGAGGCGGCCGACGATCGTCGAGATGTTGGGCTTGAGGAAGCCCACGCCGAGGATGATCAACGACAGCGACAGGTAGAACACACGCAGCGAGGCTTCGTCGCGCACCACCACGCCATTGGTGATCGTCGCGGCATGACCTTCCACCGCCATGCCCAGATGGCCGGCCACCAGCAGCAGGCCGCCGAACACCACCGCCTTGCGCATGCCCAGGTAGCGGTCGGCCAGCAGGCCGCCGACCACGGGCAGGCAGTAGACGAGGCCGCCGTAGGCGCCGAGCACGTCCAGGCCGGAGCGGTCGCCGAATTTGTGGTGCTGCAGCAAGTACAGCAGCAGCAGCGCCTTCATGCCGTAGAAGGAGAAGCGCTCCCACATCTCGGTGAAGAAACAGACGTAGACGCCCTTGGGGTGGCCGAAGAGCTCATCGCGGGCGTCGCGGATGACGACGTCGCCGGGGACGGCTGGGGCTGCGATGGTGGACATGGGCGATCCGTGACTGACGTCGCCGAATTCTAGGGCCTTCAATGACCCCGCGCGCGTCGCCGCCGCCGGGACGGCCCCGATGTACGGCGCGCCGGCCGGTCTGCAATACTCGCCCGAACTTCAGCAGGGGCCCGATCCAGTGACCAGCACCAGCCTGTCCGACACCGCGCCGCGTACCGAACTGACCGTACGCAGCCTCATCCTCGGCGTCGTCATCACGCTGCTGTTCACGGCGGCCAACGTGTTCTTCGGCCTCAAGGCCGGCCTGACCTTCGCCACCTCGATCCCGGCGGCGGTGATCTCGATGGCGCTGCTGCGCAACTTCAAGGATTCCACGATCCAGGAAAACAACATCGTGCAGACCGTCGCCTCGTCGGCGGGCACGCTGTCGTCGATCATCTTCGTCCTGCCGGGCCTGGTGATGATCGGCTGGTGGACGGGCTTCCCCTACTGGGAGTCGTTCGCGATCTGCGCCCTGGGCGGCATCCTCGGCGTGATGTATTCGATCCCGCTGCGGCGCGCGCTGGTGACCAACTCCGACCTGCCGTACCCGGAAGGCGTGGCCTGCGCCGAGGTACTGAAGGTCGGCAGCGGCGGCGATACGTCCACCAAGGCGGGGATCGAGGAAAGCCGTTACGGCCTGCTCGCGGTGGTCTGGGGTTCGATCGCGGCGGCGGCCTTCTCCGTGATCGTCGCCACCCGCATCTTCGGTTCCAACGTCGGCGCCTACTTCCGCCTCGGCGGCGATCGCGGTGGCGTCACCGGTTTCGATTTCACCCTGTCGATGGCGCTGCTCGCGGTCGGCCACTTGGTAGGCCTGTGGGTCGGCGTGGCGATGGGCCTGGGCGCGCTGATCGCCTGGGGCTGGGCAGTGCCGCACTACTCGGCGCTGGCCGCCACGGCGGGTCCTGCGGCCGACCTGGGCCAGGCGACGTGGGCGACGTACGTGCGCTTCATCGGTGCCGGCACGATTGGCGTCGCCGCGATCTGGACCTTGGCCAAGCTGGTCAAGCCGGTCGTCAGCGGCCTGTCCTCGGCGATGGCCGCTTCGCGCATTCGCAAGGCCGGCCAGGCCGGTTCGCTGCCGCGCCAGGAGCAGGACATCCCGATCGGCATGGTCGGCCTGATCTCCATCGCCTGCTTCATCCCGATCGCCTTCCTGCTGGGCCACTTCGCCCTCGGCAGCGGCCTGGGTGAGCACATGTGGAAACTGGTCATCGGCGGCCTGCTGTACGTGATCGTGATGAGCTTCCTGGTGTCGGCGGTGTGCGGCTACATGGCCGGCCTGATCGGCTCATCCAACAGCCCGCTGTCGGGCATCGGCATCCTGGTGGTGATCGGCGCGGCGCTGTTGCTGGTCTTCGGCATCAAGCCGCTGCTGGCGCCGGGCAATGAAAAGGGGCTGGTCGCATTCGCGCTGTTCGTCACCGCGGTGGTGTTTGCCGTCGCGACCATCGCCAATAACAACCTGCAGGACCTCAAGACCGGGCAGTTGGTCGATGCGACGCCGTCGAAGCAGCAGTGGGCGTTGGTCGTGGGCGTGCTGGCCGGCGCGGCGATCATTCCGCCGATCCTCGACCTGCTCAACCAGGCCTACGGCTTCACCGGTGCGCCGGGTGCGGTGCCGGGCCGCGCGCTGGCCGCGCCGCAGGCTGGCCTGATTTCGGCGCTGGCGCAGGGCGTGATCCTGGGCAACATCGACTGGAGCCTGATCCGCATCGGCGCCTACATCGGCGCCGGCCTGATCGTCATCGACATCCTCCTGCGCCGCACCACCAAGTCGGCGCACCTGTCGCCGCTGGCCGTCGGCCTGGGCATCTACCTGCCGACTTCGGCGACGTTGATGGTGGTGGTCGGCGCGGTGATCGGCTGGCTGTACGACCGTCGTGCCGAGCGCAGCGCCAGGCCCGAGTCGACCAAGCAGATGGGCGTGCTGCTGGCCTCGGGCATGATCGTCGGCGAAGGCCTGATCGGCGTGGCGATTGCCGCGATCGTGGCGTTCTCCGGCAAGGACTTCCCGCTGGGCCTGGTGGGCGACGATTTCGCCGGCCCGGCCGTGTGGATCGGCGGCGCGGCGTTCGTCGCGGTCGTGTTCGTCCTGTACCGCTGGGCCGAGCGCGTCAGCGCCAAGGCCGCGGCGGCCTGACCAAACCTGACTGAACAGGGGCGCCCGCCAACCGGCAAACCCGGCAACGGCGGCGGGCGCTTTGGCCTTTGCGGCGGCCGTCACGGACGCCTAACATCGACGGTCTTTGTACCCAGCTTGGAGCCGCCATGACGTTTCGCCGCGCCCTTCTGCCGCTGATGTTGGCGGCCGCGCTGTCCCCTCTTGCCGCCTCGGCCGCCCCGCGTGGCTTCGAGGTCCGCGACATGGCCACCCTCGACCGCGTGTCGGCGCCGACCCTGTCGCCTGACGGCCGTCGCGTCGTGTTCGCCAAGCGCGTGGTCGATTTCGCCGCCAACAAGGGCGCGTCGTCGCTGTGGATCGAGGACCTGTTCGCGCGCGACGCCGCACCGCCGGTGCGACTGACGCCGGAAGGCTGGAACGTCAACTCGCCGAGCTTCTCTGCCGACGGCAAGACGGTGTACTTCCTCAGCGCCAAGTCGGGCAGCTCGCAGCTGTACTCGATCCCGGCCAGCGGCGGCACGCCGAAGCAGTTGACCGCGTTCTCCACCGACGTCGGCGGCTACAAGCTCTCGCCCGACGGCAAGCGCGTCGCCTTCAACGCCGAAGTGTTCGCCGACTGCAAGGGCGACTTCGCCTGCTCGGCCAAGCGCGTGGACGAGAAGGGCAAGGAGAAGACCAGCGGCATGGTGTTCGACCGCATCTTCATCCGCCACTGGGACACCTGGAACGACGGCCGCCTCAACCGCCTGTTCGTGACGACGCTGGCCGACAAGCCGGCGACCACCGCGACGCTGGTCAGCGGTGAAGTGATCGGCGACGTGCCGTCGCGTCCGTTCGGTGACAGCAGCGAGTACACCTGGGCGCCGGACGGCAAGAGCCTGGTGTTCAGCGCACGCATCGCCGACGCCAAGGAACCGACCTCGACCAACTTCGACCTCTACCAGGCCAGTGCCGACGGCACCGGCGCGGCGAAGAACCTGACGGCCGCCAATCCCGCCTGGGACACCGGCGCGACCTTCAGCGCCGACGGCAAGACCCTCTACTACCGCGCGATGAAGCGCCCGGGTTTCGAGGCTGACCGCTTCGCCCTGATCGCGCTCGACCTGGCCAGCGGCCAGCGTCGCGAGATCGCACCGCAGTGGGACCGCTCGGCGGACGGCATCACGCTGTCGGCAGACGGCAAGAGCATTTACACGACGGCCACCGACATGGGCGAGCACCCGCTGTTCGCCGTCGACATCGCCAGCGGCAAGGCCAGCAAGCTGGTCGGCGAAGGCAGTGTTTCCGCCATCGACCTGGCCGGCCCGACCCTGGCGCTGACGCGCAACTCGCTCAAGAGCGGCGACGTGCTGTACACCACCAGCGCCGATGCCACCGCGCCGCTGCGCGCGATCACCGCCACCACCGGCGAAACGCTGAAGGACGTCGCGTTCGGCGACTTCGAGCAGTTCAACTTCAAGGGTTGGAACGGCGACACGGTGCACGGCTATGTGGTCAAGCCGTGGAACTACGTCGAAGGCAAGAAGTACCCGGTCGCGTTCCTGATCCACGGCGGCCCGCAGGGCAGCTTCGGCAACGGCTGGAGCTACCGCTGGAACCCGCAGACGTACGCGGGCCAGGGCTACGCGGTGGTGATGATCGACTTCCACGGTTCGACCGGTTATGGCCAGGCCTTCACCGATGCGATCAGCCAGCATTGGGGCGACCGCCCGCTGGAAGACCTGCAGAAGGGCTGGGCGGCGGCGCAGCAGAAGTACGGCTTCCTCAACGGCGACAAGGCCTGCGCGCTGGGCGCGAGCTACGGCGGCTTCATGGTCAACTGGATCGCCGGCAACTGGAACCAGCCGTGGAAGTGCCTGGTCACCCATGACGGTGTGTTCGACCAGCGCATGATGGGCTTCGCCACAGAGGAACTTTGGTTCACCGAGTGGGAGCAGGGCGGCAACGCGATCGACAAGGCCGCCAACTACGAGAAGTTCAACCCGGTCAACCACGTCAAGGACTGGCGCGTGCCGATGCTGGTCGTGCACGGCCAGCTCGACTACCGCATCCCGGTCGAGCAGGGCATCGGTGTGTTCACCACGCTGCAGCTCAAGGGCATCGAGTCGAAGTTCCTGTACTTCCCGGACGAGAACCACTGGGTGCTCAAGCCGCAGAACTCGGTGCAGTGGCATGACACCGTCAACGCCTGGCTGAAGCAGCACATCGGCGAGTAGTGCCTGATAGCCCCTCTCCCGCTGGCGGGAGAGGGGTTGGGGTGAGGGCAGGAAGCGTCAACGCAACAACGCCCCGGCCTCCGCGACCAGTGCATCAAACAACTCGCGTGCGCGCCGATGCTTCAACAACGGCGCGCCCTGTCCGGCCCACAGCGAGATCATGTCGCCGCGCCCCTGCGCCGCGGCCGTCGCCTTGAATGTCCCGGTGAACCAGTTCTGGATCGGGTAGGGCAGCGGCGTAACGCCTTCCCACTCCTCGACGAAGCGATTGCGGATGCCGCGCGCGAGCCGCCCGCTGAAGGCGCGCGTCAGTGCGGTGTACTTCGCGTCGTCGGTGAACAGCATCCTGCGGTGCAACTCGTTCGTGCCGGACTCGTCGCAGGCCAGGAACGCCGTGCCGATCTGCACGCCCTGCGCACCCAGGGTCAGCGCGGCAGCGACGCCACGCCCGTCGGCGATGCCGCCAGCGGCGATCACCGGCGTCGACACGCGATCGACCACCTGCGGAATCAACGCCAAGGTTCCGGTCAAGGACTCCTCGGCCGAGCGCAGGAACGACACACGATGTCCGCCTGCCTCGAAGCCGGTGGCGACGATGACGTCGACGCCGGCCTGGTCCATCGCGATCGCCTCGTCGATGGTGGTGATGGTGCCCATCGTGGCGATGCCGAGGCGACGGCACTCCGACAGGATGTCGGCGGAAGGGATGCCGAATACGCAACTCATTACCGGCGGACGCGCATCGAGCATGGCCTGCACCTGGTCCTCGAAGCGCTGGCCGTAGCGCTTGGGCATTGGCGGCGGCGCCATGCCGAGTGCGTCGTAGTAGGGACGGAAACGCTCGATGGCGGCGGCGAACTGCTCGCTCGTGAGGCGGTCGCCACCGGGGTCCTGGTTCGACACCCACAGGTTCAACGCGAACGGTTGCTGCGTGCGTGCACGGATCTGCTGGGCCAGCTCGCCGAGCTTCTCCGGTGCGAGATGGTGCGCGCCGAACGAGCCAAGCCCGCCGGCCTCCGACACGGCGACCATCAGGTCGATCGAAGACAGCCCGCCACCGAATGGCCCCTGCACGATCGGATAGCGCAGGCCCAGGCGTCGGGTGAAGTCGTTGTCATGCCACATGGCATCACTCCAATGCGGGAAAAGGCGCGGGCTGGAGCGCCCGGGCCGCAACCACTCTAGGCGCGCTTGTGCAGTGGGCCGATGAAGGCGCGGGATCGACCGCTTGTCCCGTCCCCCGGCCCGGTGATAGCGTCGCGCCGGGGAGTCCGGAAGCATTTCCGGTCGACAAGTCAGGTGCCATGGGGGGCATTGTGAGGCTACTGGTTTTCCTGGCGTTGATCGCCTTTTCCTCGTTGACCTTTGCGCAGCATTCCCGGCTCTCGGCAAGTTCCTCGACTCGTACGGCAGCAATGGCAACTGACGGTTCATGGCTGTGAACCACGGGCTCGGCGACCGCATCATCAAGGTCAATCACGCAGGCGAGCACGGTGCCATCAGCATCTACACCGGCCAGATCATGATGGCCAGGCTCACTGCGCCAGGACTGGTGAGCGAGTTGATCGAGTTCCGGTCACATGAGACACGCCACAGAACCCTGTTCGGTGCTGAGCTGGCACGCCGAGGGCGACCTCGCTGCCGGAGTTATTGGCTGTGCGGCGCTGGCGGCTTCGTGCTTGGCGCCATGACGGGGCTGCTTGGGGCAAACGCCATCGCTGCCACCACCGTGGCCGTGGAGGGCGTTGTTCTAAGGCATCTCGAAAGCCAGCTTTCCGCACTCCGTGGCAACGACCCCGGTGCCACCTCGGCCATCTCCGCGATCGTGGCTGAGGAGCGGCAGCACCATGATGACTCGGCCCGCCGCATCGGGGCTGGTACTTTCTGGCCAAAGGTCCTTACTCCCATCGTGTCCGGAGCTACCGAGGCGGTCATATGGCTGGGCATGCGGTTGTGAGCCTACTGGTGGAGGAGCGATCTAAAGCTGTAGGGATTTCAGGGAGACCTTGCCCATGTTGAGCGACCTGCCAATCGTCCTCTTCGTTGCCGTCGTAGCGAACGATTGGTTGCTGGCACGAAAGGTTCGAAAGGCCATAGCATCACGGCGGCTGGATTGCGTGGACCTTGAGGAGGTTCGCTTCGGCGGCTCCCCGCTCGGGATCGTGGTCAACCTGTTCCGGTTCCGGAAATTGCCCCCAGCCGATGATCTGTCGGACCCGGATCACATTGCCATCCGGCTGCACTACCGGATTCACCAGGTGCTGATTGGCCTGTTGCTTGCCTGTATCGCTGTTCTCCTGCTTCGCACGCTTGCGCCCTGACAGTTCGTGGTCTCAATGGGGCGCCTCATCAAAGTCGATTTCGCTTCATCAAGGAGCCAACATGTCCACTGGTGTCGTGGTTGTCCTGATTGTCGTGTTCGTCGGCGTTGCGGCGACTCGCGCTGCGCGAAAGAAAAAGAAGGAATGACAGAGAGGTTGCGTGCACTCCGCGGCACAGCCGGGAACGTATTCGAGGGGAAGGCATGCTGTTACCGATACTTGTCGGCTGGCCAATGAGTTGGGGCGTCGGCTTTCTGTTCTTCTGGGTGGTGGGGCTTCAGCATTACGGTATCCAGCGCGGACTGCGGCGCAAGTTCGCCGGGTATCGTTCGCATAGGGACCTTAGGGGGCGCTTGATCGGTTTGAATTTCTTCTGGGGCCCCGTGCTTGTGGTTGTTGGATTCACCCTGGCCTGCACGTTGGGATGGCCGGTTTGTGGGTATGTCGTTGCATTCATGGTGGGCTACGCTTGTGCACTTCGTCTTGCCCTGATGGAGCCGATGGACGAGAGGGGACGCATGGATGCTCCGGACAACGACATGTGACATGTCGAGCATTTCAATCGCACAGGGGAAATCATCGTGAGTCGTGAAGACATAGTTGCAGTTGCATCGCGCCTGTTTGCGCTCTTTCTGCTCATCACCGCCATACGCCTTGGTACGACCATGGTTGCGGCCTCAGGCACCTTCTCGTCCGGTTGGACCCTGGCGCTGTTCCTGTTGGCCATCTTCTTGCCGATTGCCGCAATCGCGGCGCTGCTGTGGTTCTTCCCACTCACGGTTGCCAGGAAGCTCCTTCCAGTCATGCGCGAGCCGCAGCCGTCAGTTGGCGTCGGGTCGCAAACTGCACTGGATCTCGGCCTGACTGTGATTGGCTTCTGGGTCCTCTCGACCGCCTTCACGGATGCGATCTATTGGCTCGCCCTTCTCGTGCAGACCCACAACGCGCCCATCCCCGTCGAACTGGATCCAGCGCAGAAGGCGAGCCTCGCAGCGACTTTTGGTGAGCTTGCCATCGGCATGTGGTGTGTGTTCGGAAGCCGTGGCTTGACCAACCTGGTTACGCGCGTCCGGTATGCCGGCTCGCCACAATCGAACAGGGATGCGGTCTAGCATGCGACTTCCCGCTCTCCTGTTGTTCGCACTTGCTTCGCTCCCGACAGTTGCGGCTACGCCGTACAAGACCGAGAGCGTCATGTTGCTCCAGCCAGATTCCGTGCTGAAGGAGCGTGTCCCGTCGGTAGTCGGCCTCAGCGACTACATCAAGGCACTCCAGGCTGCTGCAGACGGTGCGCTGGCTACCGAGCCCGCTAGTCCGGCCAGCGGTTACCTGGTCGTGGCGGTTCGTCCAGGCAGGCAGTCCATGGCCTGGCTGGACTTCAAACCCGCACTGCCCGCCCCGATTGCCGAACGCATCAGGGCCGCAATCCGCGGTGTGCCGCCCTTCGAGGCGCGTGGTGGCGTGGTGGTGTTTGCACTGAACGCTTCGCTCTGGGGAGGAGCGCCATCGCAGGGGTTCCCCAATCCACAAGAATGGAGCAAAGCCATGGAAGGGCGCAGCGAGCCAATGGAGGTTGGCGATCTCGTGGACATGGTGTGGCCTGGCGGAGAGGGGGGCATATGAGCAGGATTGGAGTGCTTGCAGTGTTGCTCGCGTTAGCCGGCAACGCTTTCGCTCTGGACAAGGCCGATGAAGGTGTCTTTGCACTCGTGCACAACGACGGCCACATCACGCAGAAGATCGCCCGCCTGAGTCATTCGGACGGACGATGGCACCTGGCAGAGCGCAATGCCGACGGGGTCTGGGAGGACGTCACGTGTGAGGACGCCTGCGCCCTGGTGGATACGCCTCCGCAGCAAGTCGCACAGTTCCTGCACGGCACGTCACTCGACGGCCAGTCCATGGAGTGCGTTCACGACCAGGCGTTTGCGTTCTGCAGTTCCCGTGCCGGCGCCGATGCGGGCAGCCGCACCTACTACATGCTGGCGTTTGCGGACGGCAAGGTCATTCCGCTCAAGTGGGTACGGTTGGATCCAGCCACGTTGAAGCCTGTTGCCACCGCCCAGAGTGGCTGGATCGACATGCAGGGCAATCGTTTGCCCGATACCGGGACGGCGAAGTCCCGCGATGGCTTCAGCGCGAGTGTCCTGATCACCCCTGACAAGGACTGGCAGGAAAAGTGGAACACGCCGCCAGAGACTGTGCCGAAGTTTTCCACGGCGAAAGAGGTGAGCCTTGGCGGTGAGATCTTCATACTCACGTTCCTCGCCAACCCGAAGGTTGACGGCCAGGGCATGACCGATGTGGCCTGCGACTTCATCGTTGTGCGCCCGGACGGGTCCGACTCGACCCGCGACCTCGACATGCCCTGCTTCAAGGGCAAGCTGCTGGGAGACCCCACGAGCGTTTACCTCTCGGCAGCAGTGCTGAAGTTCGTGGCGGAACCTGCCGATCCGCGCGGCGAGTGGAGCGTGGCAATTACGGTCAAGGATCGACTGCGCGGCGTAGAGATTCCGTTGCGCACCGCGTTTGTCGTCCGATAGTGAACCGAGGAGAGTGTTCCATGCGTCTTGCAGTTCTGGTCTTCGTCGCGGCCATGGCCCTGTCGCCCATTGCCACCACCGCTGCTGCTGGAAGGAAGGCTCCCCGCATTGAGAGCTCGCAGGTCGTCGGGCTCACCAGGCTCCTGGAGGAGCAGCCACACCACGAGCAGGCCCCTGCAATCCGGGCGTTGATGCTGGAGTGGGAGGACAAGACCTCGGACGCGGTGGACTACGTCTGTCCTGGTGTCCTTTCGCCAGTGCCCGATGACGGTGTACCCAACGGCCCGGAACTGCTGGCGCAGTTCATTTTCGGCAGTGCCGCATTCCAGGTTGCCAGTCCTGCGCAGAAGGGCGCGCTTCAGCCAGGCCAACTGGCCGGAATGCGCAGCATGCTGAAGGCCTACCAGTCCTTTCTCGCCAATGACCCATCGGCTCGCGTTCCCCGCTTCGACGAGCTTCTCGACAAGGAGGCCGATGGTTCGCTGGCTGCGTACCTCGAGCCGATCGTGACCGCGGAATGCAAGCAGGAGTAATGCGATGGCCATGCCACAGGCGTTGATTTTCCCGATGGTTGCGCACGTCGCGCTCGCCGGCATGCTCTACGTCCTGCTTACGGTTGCCCGGGCTCCCGCTGTGTGGGGTATCGGTCGCAGGAGCGACGGCAGCAATCCCTGGGCGCATGTCGAGCCGCGCATCAGCGCCAACCTGTCCAATCAGTTCGAGTGGCCGCTGTTCTTCCACGTGGCCTGCCTGATCCTGCTCCAGTTCCAGCCAGACACCACTGCCGTCGCGCTGGCATGGATCTTCGTGGCGGGTCGGCTGCTACACAGCGGCGTACAGATCCTCACCCGCAATGTCCGGCTCAGGGGGGCTGTCTTCACGGTCAACTTCCTGGCCGTGCTCGGTCTGTGGGTCTGTGTTTACGGAGCAATTGGATAAGTCCTGGCGGTTCCGACGCACCCCGGCATTGAGCGTTGCTTGTAGGCCGATATTCCAGGTGGTAGCGTCTTCCTCCGGGGATCGGGGCTTTGGAAGGGGGGCTCCTTGAATCGGACCGTTGTCGGCATCGCGATGCCGTGCACGACTGCACCTGCCATTCGGCTTGGGGGACGCGACCATGACTGATCGCGTCGCCAACCATCCGGTGTCGACGTTCGCGTCGACCGCGCTTCTGTTCTTCGGTAGTGGGCTTGCGGCGACGCTGCTGCTCGCGGCGAGACCATTGGAATCGCTGATAGGCATCGCGATCGCTGTCATTGGCCTGTCGATCATGCTGTGGCGATGGTGGCGAAAGAGCCTGGCGGTCCGCCTCATGCAGGACGGTCGACGCGTGGATGCGCTGGTTCGCGGCGTGCAGGTCAGCAAGGTGTTCCAGGTCAATGGACGCTCGCCTTACCGGATCGAGGCGTTGTGGCTGGATCCGGACACGCAGGAGATTCACACGTTCAAGAGCTGGTACCTGTGGTTCGACCCGACGGTTTTCATCGTGCGCGACCACGTCGCGGTGTACCTCGACCCGCAGCGCAACGGCAGGTACTACATGGACCTGTCCTTCCTGCCTGGTATTGACGGGGCCTGAGCAAAGCAATGCGAACACACGGCACCCTGTCGAAGTGGAACGACGATCGCGGCTTTGGCTTCATCACGCCCGCGCAAGGCTCCGACGGGATATTCGTCCACATCTCATCGTTTCCCCCGGGCGGTCCGCGCCCCACGGTGGGCGAGCTCATCTCATTCGAGACGCAGGCCGGTCCGGACGGCAAGACGCGCGCGATCCGGGTGATGCGCCCGGGCGTGTCCGGCAAGCGCCCGCAGCGACATCGCGCGCCGCCTGCGCGGCGACGCATCAGCCTGGCTGGCGTGGTGACGGCAGCGGCGATCGCGGCCATTGCGATGTATGGCTACCGCGAGTTCAACAAGCCGGCGCCCGTTGATCGCGTGGTCGAACCGGCGGCACATGTCGTCGCGACGCCGCCGGTGGCGTCGTTCAAGTGCGATGGCCGTACCACGTGTTCGCAGATGACCTCCTGCGCGGAAGCGACCTACTTCCTGCAGCATTGCCCGAACACGACGATGGACGGCAACGGCGACGGCGAGCCGTGCGAGAAGCAATGGTGCAACTAACGTGCCTGTCGGCGCACTCATTCAACCAAGGGGAAACGAAGAAATGCAGAATCCGTATCAGGCGCCGGCCGCAACGCTGGCCGAACTTTCTTTGGGCGGCGACAACACGTCGGGAATGGGCAAGGACGCGACGATTCCGCCGGGCGTCGCAGGGTGGAGCTGGGGCGCGTTCCTGCTTAACTGGATCTGGGCCGTGAGCAACCGTACCTGGATCGGCCTGCTTTGCTTCATCCCGTATGTCGGCTTCGTGATGTCGATCATCCTCGGCATCAAGGGCCGCGAGTGGGCCTGGCGCAACAAGCGCTGGGACAGCGTCGAGCATTTCCAGAGCGTGCAGCGCAAGTGGTCGATCTGGTCGCTGGTGATCATCGTGGGCGTGATGGGCCTGGCCATCCTCGCGGCGATCGCGATCCCGGCGTACCAGGATTACGTGGTACGGGCGCAGGCGGCATCGGCCGGCTGATCCCGAGGGCCCTCACCCCAACCCCTCTCCCGCCAGCGGGAGAGGGGCCTGGTACCGGTCAGCAGCAGCGCGAACGGCCCTTGCCGTAGCGCGCCATCATCCGCTCGTGGAAGAACTCGTCGCGGCTCATCGGCAGCCGCTCGGGATGATTGCGCTGGATGTGCTCGACATAGTTGTCGTAGTCGGGAATGCCGATGGCCAGGCGCGCGGTCTGGACTGCCGCACGCCACCAGCGTGCGAGCAGCCCCATGACCATGGCGCCGGCCTCAGCGAGCGACTGCATCGAACGCGACATACTCGCTCTCCTTGGCCGTCGGGGCATTGCTGCGGCGTGCCGCCAGCGCTGCCTTGATGCCGAACCAGACCGTCGCCAGCACCACCAGCACGAACAGTGCGCACAGGCCGGCGTCGAGGTAGTTGTTGAAGATCACCCGCGACATGTCGTCCATCGACTTCGCCGGTGCCAGCACCTCGCCGCGCGCGGCGGCGTCGGCGAACTTGCGGGCGTTGGCGATGAAGCCGATCTTCGGGTCCGGGTGGAACAGCTTCTGCCAGCCGGCGGTGAGCGTGCAGATCAGCAGCCACGCGGTCGGGATCAGCGGGATCCACAGGAACTTCTCGCGCTTCATCTTCACCATCACCACGCTGCAGAACACCAGCGCCAGGCCGGCGAGCATCTGGTTGGCGATGCCGAACAGCGGCCACAGGGTGTTGATGCCGCCCAGCGGATCGACCACGCCCTGGTAGAGGAAGTAGCCCCACAGCGCCACCGCCAATGCGGTGCAGGCCACGTTCGCCGCCCAGCTTTCGGTCTGCTTGAACGGTGCGTAGGCCAGGCCGATCAGCTCCTGGATCATGAAGCGGGCCACGCGCGTGCCGGCATCGACCGTGGTCAGGATGAAGAGGGCTTCGAACAGGATCGCGTAGTGGTACCAGAACGCCATCATGCCCTCGCCACCAACCAGTCCGTGCAGGATCTGCGCCATGCCGACCGCAAGCGTCGGCGCGCCGCCGGTGCGCGAGAGGATGGTGGTCTCGCCGATTTCCTTGGCCGTTGCCGTGAGGATGTCAGGCGTGAGCACGAAGCCCCAGCTCGAGATCGCCGCCGCTGCGGACTCGGCGGTGGTGCCGATCAGCGCCGCCGGCGCATTCATCGCGAAGTAGACGCCCGGCTGCAGCACGCAGGCGGCGATCAGCGCCATGATCGCGACGAAGGCTTCCATCAGCATGCCGCCATAGCCAATCAGCGGGATCTGCGATTCGTTGGAGATCATCTTCGGCGTGGTGCCGGAGCTGATCAGCGAGTGGAAGCCCGAGACCGCGCCGCAGGCAATCGTGATGAACAGGAACGGGAAGAGCTTGCCGCTGAACACCGGGCCGGTGCCGTCGATGAACTTGGTCAGTGCCGGCATCTGCAGATCCGGCATGGCGATCAGGATGGCGAGTGCCAACACCAGGATCGTGCCGATCTTGAGGAAGGTCGACAGGTAGTCGCGCGGGGCGAGCAACAGCCACACAGGCAGCACCGCCGCGATGAAACCGTAGGCGATCATCAGCCACGCCAGCGTGGTGCCGGTGAGGTGGAAGATCGGCGCCCAGTCCGGGCTCGCCGCGACCTTGCCGCCGGTCCAGATCGCCAGGATCAGCAGTACGAAGCCAATCACTGAAACTTCCATGATCCGGCCCGGGCGGAAATAGCGCAGGTACAGGCCCATCAGGATCGCGATCGGGATGGTCATCGCCACCGTGAACGTGCCCCACGGGCTGTCGGCGAGCGCCTTGACCACGACCAGTGCCAGCACCGCCAGCAGGATCACCATGATCATCAGGATGCCGACCATCGAGATCACGCCGGCCGCCGGCCCCATCTCGGCGCGGATCATCTCGCCGAGCGAGCGGCCGTCACGGCGCGTGGAGAAGAACAGCACCAGCATGTCCTGCACCGCACCGGCCAGGACCACGCCGAACAGGATCCACATCGTGCCGGGCAGGTAACCCATCTGCGCGGCCAGCACCGGGCCCACCAGCGGGCCGGCGCCGGCGATCGCGGCGAAGTGGTGGCCAAACAGCACGCTGCGCGGAGTGGGCACGTAGTCGAGGCCGTCGTTGCGTCGCCAGGCCGGCGTCGCGCGGGTGGCATCGACTATCAGCGCGTTGCGCGCGATGTACAGGCCGTAGAAGCGGTACGCGATGGTGAACACCGAGACCGAGGCCACCACCAGCCACATCGCGCTGATGGTCTCGCCACGGTGCAGGGCGATCGTGCCGATGCAGAACACGGCAAGGATCGCGAGCGCGACCCAGCCAAGCCAGGACAATGCTTTCATGACACCCCTCCGTAAGGATCACCGAAGGGTCGCGCCGGCAATGGCACCGGGTCAATGCGCAGTGCGCAATGAAACCTGAGACTTTGGTCTAACCGAGGAGTAATTCCCTGCGTTTACAGCCACTTGGCCCGGCGCAGGTAGGCGAACAGCACCAGGCACACCAGAACCGTGATGCCGATCAGGATCGCGTAGCTGTAGCGACCGTGCAGTTCGGGCATGGCCTCGAAGTTCATGCCGTACCAGCTGGCGATCAGCGTGGGCGCGGCCAGCAGCGCCGCCCAGCCGGCCAGGCGCTTGACCACTTCGCCCTGGTAGATGGTGACCAGGGACAGGTTCACGCTCATCGCCGCGGTGAGCATTTCGCGCAGCGTGTCGGTGGTCTCGTTGATGCGCACGACGTGGTCGAGCACGTCGCGGAAGTACAGCGCGCTCTCCTCGTCGATCATCGTGCTGCGGGCGCGCGAGAGCTGGCCGAGGATGTCCTGCAGCGGCGCCACCGCCATGCGCAGGCGGGTGAGTTCGCGCTTGAGCTCGTAGAGCTTCTTGACGGTGTCCTTGCGGAACTCGTCGGCGAAGATGTCCTGCTCGAGTTCGTTGAGGTCCTGGCTGAACTCCTGGACGATCGGCAGGAAGTTGTCGACGATCTGGTCCAGCACCACGTACAGCGCCGCGGCCGGGCCGTGGGCGATCTCTTCCGCGTCGCGCTCGAAGCGGGCGCGGGCGGGGGCATAGCTGGTCGACGCGCCGTGGCGCACCGTCACCAGATAGCGCGCACCGACGAACATGTGGCTTTCGCCGAAGCGGATGTGGCTGTCCACACTTTGCGCGGTGTGCACGACGATGAACAACGAATTGCCGTAGCTCTCGATCTTCGGGCGCTGGTGGGCGTTGCGTGCATCCTCGACGGCCAGGTCGTGCAGGCCGAACTCTTCCTGCAGCTTGTCGAGGATGTCATCGGCCGGCTCGTACAGGCCGACCCAGATGAAGCTGTCGTCATCGACGGCAAGGACGTCGCTGATCTGGTCCAGGCTGATGTCGCGCCGCTTGCCGTCGCGGGTGTAGGCGGCGCAGTTGACGACGCACTGGGGGAGCGTGGGATCTTTCATGGCGCGATCGTGCCCGCCTCAGGCCGGCACGGCAACCCATGTTCCGCGTGTCAGCGGGGACGGCGGAAGGCCAGCCACAAACCGGTCTGGATCGGCAGCAACAGCGCCACCCAGTGCGCGTTGCGCTGCGGGTACACCGGCAGCCAGTACAGGAACAGCGCGGCCACCGAGGCGACGGCCAGGACGGCCAGCCAGCGCCGGAACCACTGGCCCGGGTCGCGCCCGCGCAGCACCCGCCAACCGCCCGGCAGCAACAGCCAGGCCAGCGGGCTGAGCAGCAGCAGGTTGTTGTTGGCCCAGCCGTAGCGGTGCTGGGTACCGAGCCAGATGAACAGCATCAGCGCGCCGAGCACGCCCGACAGCGTCCAGAACGGCATCGCGACCGTCGCCAGCGCCCGCGGTTGCCGGCGACCGGCCCATACCGCGGCAGCGCCGAGGGCGAGGCCGGCCAGGCACCACGGCCACCAGCGCGGCGGCGACGTCTGCGGCTCCGGCGGCAGGCGATGCGGCAGGATCGGTTGTTCGGATTTCACCAGCGGCCGACCGTCGCTGTTCTTCACTTCGCGCAGTGCCGCGGCAAGGCGCATCGGCACGTACGACTCGTTCCACACCGGCAGCGGTTTGTCCGACGACGGACCGAGGCCGACGTCGAAGCCCAGCCACATCCACCACGCCGGCGAGGCAAGGCGCACGGCCTCGCTGCGGTAGGTGCTGCCGTGCGAACGGCCTTCGATCTGGCGGCGCAGGCCGCCGTCGAGGACGCGGTCGAGCGAATCGCGCACGCGCGTGCTGCAGTTGTCGTCGAAGTACTGGTAGGCGTAGTGCGCGTTCTCTGGTTTGGCGTTCTCGGCCAGGGCCGCGGCCAGTTCGTTCGCCTGTGCGTCGCTCAGGTCGAGCCACTGCACGTCGACGCCGCGGCCTTCGTCGCGGTACTGCAGCAGGTCCTGCTCGAACGGCAGTGCCGCCAGCTGGTAGCGCATGTGGCCGCGGATGAAGCGGCTGAGGAAGTCCGGCTCGCTCGGGTCGAAGAAGCCGAAGTTGTAGGAGATCGCTGCGCCGGTATCGGGGTCGACTACGACGATCGCGTTGTGGCCGAAGCGCTCGAAGAAGATTTCGCCGGGCTGCATCGTGGCCACGCCGATGCGTGGCGTGGCGGCGAAGGCGTTTGCGCTGAGCAGGCCCAGCAGGGCGATCAGCGCGCTGAGAAGCAGTCGCTTCGCTTTACCCCACCCCGGCCCTCCCCTGGCAGGGGAGGGGGCAACTGCGTCACGCATCCGAGAGGACACCGACGTGGAAGGCATGGACGCGGCGCGCGTCGGCGCCGGAGACGCGGAAAACGAAGCGGCCAAGGGTCAGCTCCTCGCCCGCTTCGGGCAGGTGGCCGATCGCGGCCGTGACCAGGCCGCCGATGGTGTCGTACTCGTCGTCGTCGAAGTCGGCACTGAAGCGCTCGTTGAAGTCGGAGATGGGCGTGAGCGCGTCGACCACGAACTGGCCGTCGGCCTGCGCGGCAATCAGGGCGCTGGGGTCTTCGGCGTCGTCGTGCTCGTCGTCGATCTCGCCGACGATCTGCTCGAGCACGTCTTCGATCGTGACCAGGCCGGCGACGCCGCCGTGCTCGTCGATCACGATCGCCATGTGGTTGCGCGACTGACGGAACTCGCGCAGCAGCACGTTCAGGCGCTTGGATTCCGGGATCAGCACCGCCGGGCGCAGCAGTTCGTGGACGCTGCCGGGGCCGTTGTCGGATACCACGCCGCGCAGCAGGTCCTTGGCCAGCAGCACGCCGAGGATGTCGTCCTTGTCGTCGCCGTGGACCGGGAAACGCGAATGGCCGGACTCGACCACCTGGCGCATCAGGTCGAGGAACTTGCCGTCGGCCGGCAACGCGACCATCTGCGAGCGCGGGATCATCACGTCGCCCACGGTCAGGTCGGACACCGCGATCGCGCCTTCCATCATGCGCAGGGTGTCGGCGGCGATCAGGCCGTCGGCTTGCGCGTCGCGCAGCAGTTCGACCAGGTCCTCGCGGGTGGTGGGTTCGCCGGAAAGCGCCGAACTGATGCGTTCGAGCCAGGAGCGCGGCTTCTCATGCTGCCGGCGTTCGTGGGTTTCCTGCGCGTGGAAGCTACTACTGTCGTCCTCGGACATTGCGTTCTTGAAGGCGCCCAGGGGGAAGGGCGACGGGAGGAGTCTACCTCGGAAGCGGTTGGGGGTGCTGGGACAGCAGGGGAGGGGCTCAGCCGTCGTCCCGGTACGGGTCGTCGATGCCCATCCCGGCCAGGATCTCGCGTTCGAGCTGCTCCATGCAGATCGCCTCCTTCTCGTCCTCGTGGTCCCAGCCGAGCAGGTGCAGGGCGCCGTGGACGGTGAGGTGGGCGTAGTGGGCGACCAGCGGCTTCTTCTGTTCCTTGGCCTCGCGCGCCACCACTGGTGCGCAGATCACCAGGTCGCCCAGCAGCGGCAGCTTCACGCCCTTGGGCAGGCCGTCGGGCAGGTCCGCGGGAAAGCTGAGGACGTTGGTCGCGTAGTCCTTGCCGCGGTAGTGGCGGTTGAGCGCGCGGCCTTCCTTGGTGCCGACGATGCGGATGGCCAGGTCGGCTTCGCGGATGCGGCTCTCCAGTGCCGCCGCCACCCATTTGCGGAAACTCACCGCCGCCGGGATGCCCGTGCGCGGAACGGCGTAGTTGATCGAAACGTCGAGTCGAACGGGTCCCCGGGTCATGGTGTCTGCGCTCAGGTGGACGGGGCGGGCCGCGCGTCGCCGGTGTCGGCGTTGCCATCCCGGTTGTCGCGGGCGTCGCGGGCGTCATAGGCGTTGACGATGCGCGCGACCAGCGGGTGGCGCACCACGTCGCGCGATTCGAAGAAGGTGAAGCTGATGCCATTGACGTCGCGCAGCACGTCGAGCGCATCGCGCAAACCGGACTTCTGGTGCTTGGGCAGGTCGATCTGGGTCAGGTCGCCGGTGACGACGGCAGTGCTGCCGTAGCCGATTCGGGTCAGGAACATCTTCATCTGCTCGATGGTCGTGTTCTGCGCTTCGTCGAGGATCACATAGGCATCGTTAAGCGTGCGTCCGCGCATGTAGGCCAGCGGGGCGATCTCGATGACGTTCTTCTCCAGCAGCTTGACCACCTTCTCCACGCCGAGCATTTCGTACAGCGCGTCGTACAGCGGGCGCAGGTAGGGGTCGACTTTCTGGGTGAGGTCGCCGGGCAGGAAACCGAGTTTCTCGCCGGCCTCCACGGCAGGGCGCACCAGGATCAGCCGCTGCACTCGCGCATCGTTGAGCGCCTCCACGGCGCTGGCGACGGCGAGGAAGGTCTTGCCGGTGCCGGCCGGACCGATGCCGAAGTTGATGTCGTGGGTGGCGATCGCGTGCAGGTATTTCGCCTGGTTGGCGCCGCGGCCGCGGATGGTGCCGCGCTTGACGCGGATGCTCACTTCCTGCGGTTCGACGTCGTCGTTGGCGACGCCGTCGGCATCGATCTCGGTCAGGCGCAGGTGGATCGCCGGTTCGCTCAGGGTTTCTTCGGCGGCATCGCGCCAGAGGTCGCGCAACAGGCGCTCGGCCTTGTTGACCGCCAGCGGCGGGCCGACGATGCGGAACACGTTTCCGCGATTGGCGATCTCCACGCCAAGGCGCAGTTCGATCATGCGCAGGTGGCCGTCGAACGGGCCGTTGAGGTTGGCCAGGCGCTCTGCTTCGGCGGGCTCGAGGGCGAATTCGGAAGTGGTTCGAGAGGACATCGAGAGGAAGTGTCTTCCGTGGCGATCGGGGCGATCTGGGGTGCGCGCACTGGCGCGCCGGGGGGCAAACAGCTTGCGCCTGTGCGGCGCATTTCGCAAAGCGGCTACGGACGTTTCAGGGCGCGAACAATGAGAAGGACGCCGATCGCGCCGACCAGCAGCGAGCCGACCAGCCACAACCACATCACCGTGTCGCCGGCATGCTCCGGGTGGCGCAGCCAGGTCATTGCGTAGCGAAGCAGGCCGAGCGCGGCGATGGCGCAAAACCAGAGGCCCACCGCGCAGCGATGCAGGAGGCTGGGAGTGGAGGTCGGGTCGGGCATGGCGATGGAGCAATCTCGGGCGGGGGCTGGGGACACGATAGGGCACGGCCGCGCGCCGAAGCTTGCGGGTCCGGGTCGAAAGACAGGTGGGCTGCCGTTCGTCGGCCCCCGCTTGAAACTAATTAACGGTTGAATTAAATATATCGGCCATGACGGATTCCAGCCAAACGAAGGGCCCGGGGGCCAGTTCCAGAGGGGCCAAGGCCGCCAAGGCCGGCCGGCGCGCTCCAGGACGGCGCGCTCCAGGACGGCCCGGCCCCGACAGTCCCGACCTGCGTGAGCGACTGCTCGATGGGGCGATCGCCTGTTTCGCCCGCGAGGGCATCGCGGCCACCCCGCTGAAAGCGATCGCTACCGAGGCCGGGGTCACGCCGGCGCTGCTGCATTACTACTTCGGCGACAAGGCGCAATTGCAGGAGGCGGTGGTCAGCGAACGCGTGATGCCGGCCTTCGCCCGCCTGCGCGAACCGCTGCTGCACGCCGACGACGACGTTGCCGAACTCGTCGCCGCGTTCGTGAAGGGCATCGGCAGCCTGGTTGCCGAGCATCCCTGGGTGCCGGCGCTGTGGGTGCGCGAAGTGCTGTGCGAGGGCGGCGCCCTGCGCGAAGTTCTGTTCGAACGCATCGGCCCGCAGATGCCGCAGATGATGGCCGCCCGCTTCGCCCAGGCGCAGCAACGCGGTGAGATCAACGAAGACCTCGATCCGCGCCTGCTGATGGTGTCGCTGGTCGGACTGACCCTGTTTCCGGCGGCCGGCGCACCGATCTGGCGCCGCATGTTCCAGGCCGACGACCTCGACTTCGATGCGCTGCGCCGGCACACGCTGGCACTGCTGGATCGCGGTCTGGCAGCGGGATGAGAGATGGAGCCATGAACGACACCACGAGCAACTCCACGACACCACACAAGGCATGGATGGCCGTGGTCTGCGCCGCACTGCTGGCAGGTTGCGGCAATGAACCGCCGCAGGCACTGGGCACGCTGGAATGGGACCGCATCGCGCTGCCGGCGACCGCGCCCGAACGCATCGTCAGCATCGATGTGCGCGAAGGCCAGACGGTCAAGGCCGGCACGCGCCTGGTGCAGCTCGAAGTCACCCGCACCCAGGCCGAACTGACCGCGTTGCAGGCGCAGGCGCGACAGGCCGGCGACGTGCTGGCCGAGCTGCAGGCCGGCCCACGCAGCGAAGACATCGCGCAGGCGCGCGCCAACCTCGCCGCGGCACAGGCCGAGGCGGTCGATGCGCGCACCTTCTACACGCGCCTGCAACCGCTGGGACGGCAGCAGCTGGTCGCCGCATCTGACGTCGACCGCGCACGTGCCGCCGCCCACAACGCGGAGGCCCAGGTCCGGGCGGCACAGGCGGTATTGCTCGAACTCGAGCACGGCACGCGCATCGAGCAGATCGCGCAGGGCGAGTCGGCATTGGCCGCTGCCCAGGCGCAGGCGGCCTCGCAACAGGTGACGCTGCAGAAGCTTGACCTGGTCGCGCCGCGCAGCGGTGTCGTCGACAGCCTGCCGTATCGCCTGGGCGACCAGGCGCCGGTCGGCGCGCCGCTGGCGATCATGCTGGTCGGTGACGCGCCGTACGCACGCGTCTATGTGCCCGAGCCAATCCGCGCCGGCGTGCGCGTCGGTCAATCCGCCCGCGTATTCGTCGACGGTCGCGACGGTCCGCTGCAGGGCAAGGTGCGGATGATCCGCAACGAGGCCAGTTTCACGCCGTACTACGCACTGATCGGCAAGGACGCGGCGCGGCTCAGCTACCTGGCGGAAGTCGAGCTCGTCGGCGGCAAGACCGCAAACCTGCCGGCGGGCCTGCCGGTCCGTGTCGAATTCGAGGCGGACACGCAATGAACGCAGGCGCCGACGACCTCGCCATCCGCGCGCGCGGACTGACCAAGCGCTTCGGATCGCTGGTCGCCGTCGACCACGTCGACCTGAGCGTGCCGCGTGCGAACGTCTACGGCTTCCTCGGCCCGAACGGCTCGGGCAAGACCACCACCATCCGCATGCTCTGCGGGTTGCTGACGCCGAGCGAAGGCGACGTCGAAGTGCTGGGCCTGCGCATTCCCGAACAGGCCGAGGAACTGCGCAAGCGCATCGGCTACATGACGCAGAAGTTCTCGCTGTTCGAGGACCTGACGGTGCGCGAAAACCTGGAGTTCCTCGCCGCCGTGCAGGACATCCCGCGCGCCCAGGCAGCCAAGCGCATCGACGAACTGGTCGTGCAATACCACTTCGAGGATCGCCAGAAGCAGCTGGCCGGCACCATGAGCGGCGGCCAGAAGCAGCGCCTGGCGCTGGCCGGCGCGGTGATCCAGAACCCGGAACTGCTGTTCCTCGACGAGCCGACCAGCGCGGTCGATCCGGAATCTCGCCGGGACTTCTGGGAAAAACTCTTCGACCTGGCCGACGCCGGCACCACCATCCTGGTCTCGACCCATTACATGGACGAGGCCGAGCGTTGCCATCGCATCGCCATCCTCGATCGCGGCGTGCTGGTCGCCGACGGCACGCCGGACGAACTCACCCGGGCCCTGGCCGGACGCACCGTCGAAGTGCTGGCGGCGCAGCCGCGGCGCGCGCAGCAGATGCTGGTCAAGGTGCCCGGCGTGCTCAGCGTGGCGCAGATCGGCAACACGTTGCGCGTGTTGAACGAAAGCAATGGCGACGCCGCGGCGCGACTGGAGAAGGCACTGGCCGACGCCGGGCTGGAGGCGACGGTGTCCGCGGCGCATCCGAACCTCGAGGACGTGTTCGTCTCGTCCACGCGCGGCCGCGTCGACAAGCCGCAGGAGCGCGCGGCATGAACCTGCGCCGCCTGTTCGCGATCGTGCAGAAGGAGCTGCGGCAGATGCGCCGCGACCGCATCACGCTGGCGATGATCGTCGGCATCCCGGTGATGCAGCTGGTGCTGTTCGGCTACGCGATCAACCTCAACCTGCGCGGGCTGGAAACCGGCGTGGCCGACCAGGCCAATACCGCCGGCTCGCGGGCGGTCGTGATGGACATGGTCGCGACCGGGGTGATCGACCCGACCTACAGCGCGACCACGCCTCAGGAGCTGATGGAGCAGTTGCGCCGCGGCGAAATCAGCATTGGCGTGGTGATCCCGCCGGACTTCGAACGGCGCCGCTTCGAAGGTCGCGAAGCGGTGCAGGTGCTGGTCGACGGCAGCGACACCGTGGTGCAGAGCGCAGCGGTGCAGCTGGCGCAGCTGCCGCTGAGCACCACGCCAACCAGCAACCTGGGCCCGGCGCGTGGCGGCACGGGCCAGGTCGCCGCCGGACAAATCGGCGTGGTCAGCTTCTACAACCCGGAGCGACGCTCCGCGGTCAACATCGTGCCGGGCCTGATCGGCATCATCCTGACCATGACGATGGTGATGTTCACCGGCGTGGCCATCGTCCGCGAGCGCGAGCGCGGCAACATGGAGCTGCTGATCGCCACGCCGCTGAGCAGCAGCGAGCTGATGATCGGCAAGGTGCTGCCGTATGCCGGCATCGGCCTGATCCAGACCACGCTGGTGATCGTGCTGGGCGTGTGGCTGTTCGACGTGCCGATCCGCGGCAGCCTGCTCGATGTGTACCTCGCCGCGGTGCTGCTGATCGTCGCTAACCTGACCCTGGGCCTGCTGATCTCGACCAAGGCGCAGTCGCAGTTCCAGGCGATGCAGATGACGTTCTTCGTGTTCCTGCCGTCGATCCTGTTGTCGGGATTCATGTTCCCGTTCGCCGGCATGCCCAAGGTGGTGCAGTGGCTGGCCGAAGTGTTGCCGCTGACGCACTTCCTGCGTCTGATCCGCGGCGTGATGCTGCGCGGGGCCAGCCTGGTCGAGCTGTGGCCGGAGGTGCTGGCGCTGCTGGCATTCATCACGGTGATGATGACGGCGACGATCCTGCGCTTCCGAAAGCGGCTGGATTGAGGCCTTGCACGAGCGCGCGTCATTGCGCAAAGTCGCCAGGCTGCAATCGCCTGGGGAGGGCACGATGCACAAGCTTGGATTGGCCGTAACCACATTGCTGCTGGCGCTGGCAGGCAGCGCGACTGCGGCCAATGTCACGGTTTTGAGCGCGGCGCGGATCCACACGATGGATACCGCGCAGCCGCGCGTACAGGCGCTGGCCTATGACGACAGCGGCCGCATCCTTGCACTCGGCGACACCGCGGCGCTCGTCAAGCGCTACCCGAAGGCCAAGCGCGTGGATGCTGGCGATGCCACGGTCATTCCCGGCCTGATCGACGCCCACGCCCACGTTTCCGGACTGGGCATGACCATGCTCACCGCCGACCTGGTCGATGCGACCAGCAAGGACGACGTGATCAGGCGCCTGCGTGAGTTCGCGACCAAGCTGCCGGCCGACGCCTGGCTGATCGGCCGCGGCTGGGACCAGAACGACTGGCCCGAGAAGCGCTTCCCGAGCGCCGCTGACCTCGACGCGGCCTTTCCCGATCGCCCGGTCTGGCTGGAGCGCATCGACGGTCACGCCGGCTGGGCCAACAGCGCGGCGATGCGTGCGGTCAAGCGCGATCTAGCCGGCAGCTGGCAGCCCGATGGCGGCCGCATCGAGCGCGATGCCGCCGGCAAACCCACCGGCATTTTCGTCGACGGTGCCACGGCGCTGGTCGACGAATCCCGACCGCCACTCGACGAGGCCACGGCCGAGCGCGCGCTGGTGCTGGGCATGCAGTCCGCGGTCGAGCACGGGCTCACCGGCGTGCACGATGCGGGCGTGAGCCTGGCCGAGCTGCAGCGCTACCGCCGGATCGCCGACCGCAACGAAATGCCGCTGCGCATCACCGCGATGGCAGCCGGCGACGGCGACGCGCTCGCGCAGATCTGCCGCGACGGCCTTTACCGGCATCCGTCCGGTCGCCTGCAGATGCGCACCGTCAAGCTCTACGCCGACGGCGCGCTGGGCAGTCGTGGCGCGGCGATGCTGCAGGACTACAGCGACGACCACGGCAACCGCGGCCTGATGCTGATGTCGCCCGAGGCGATGCTGGCCGCTGCAATCAAGGCCAAGGGCTGCGGCGTGCAGGTGGCGACGCACGCCATCGGCGACCGCGGCAACCACGAGGTGCTCGAGGCCTATGCGAAGGCGCTGGGTGCGGATGCGGCGGGCGACCACCGCTGGCGCATCGAGCACGCGCAGGTGCTGACGCCGCAGGACCTGCCGCGCCTGGCGCAGCTGCACGTGATCGCTTCGATGCAGCCCACGCACGCCACCAGCGACATGCCGTGGGCGGAAGACCGCGTCGGCCCCCAACGGATCGTCGGTGCCTACGCATGGCGACAACTGCGTGACAGCGGCGCGCGCCTTGCCCTGGGGTCCGACTTCCCGGTGGAGTCGGTGGATCCGCGCTTCGGCCTCTATTCGGCTGCCACGCGCGCCGACTCGCACGGGCTGCCCGTGGGTGGCTGGTTTCCGCAGGAAAAGCTGACCGCGTTCGAAGCGCTGCGCGGCTTCACCCTGGATGCCGCGTATGCCGGATTCGCCGAGAGCGAAGTCGGCAGCCTCGTCGTCGGCAAGCGCGCCGATTTCGTCGTGCTGAAGGAAGATCCGCTGGCGATCGCGCCGGCACGCCTGCGCGAGCTGACGGTGGAAGCGACGTACGTGGACGGCCGCGCGGTGTATACGGCCGCGAGCACCGCCGTGAAGTAGCGCTGCGCGCACCCTCATCCGCCCTCCGGGCACCTTCTCCCGCGAGCGGGAGAAGGGTTCGACGGTCAGGCGACTTCGAGCTCCGACGTCGCCACGCGTCCTCGCAGCGAGTTGCTCAGTGCCTCGGTGATCACCACGTCGACGAACTGTCCGACCAGGCGCGGATGGCCCGGGAAGTTCACCGAGCGCATGTTCTCGGTCTTGCCGGTCAACTCGTTCGGGTCCTTTTTCGAGGGCCCCTCGACCAGCACGCTCTGCACGCTGCCGACCATGTCCTGGCCGATCCGGCGGGCGTTGTCGTTGATCGCCGCCTGCAGGCGCGACAGGCGCGCATGCTTTTCCTCGCTGGTGACGCTGTCTTCCAGGTCGGCGGCCGGCGTGCCCGGGCGACGCGAGTAGATGAACGAGAACGACTGGTCGAAGCCGACGTCCTCGATCAGCTTCATGGTCTTCTCGAAGTCGCCGTCGGTCTCGCCCGGGAAGCCGACGATGAAGTCCGACGACACGCTGATGTCCGGACGCACCGCGCGCAGCTTGCGGATCTTCTGCTTGAACTCGATCGCGGTGTAGCCGCGTTTCATCGCCGACAGGATGCGGTCGCTGCCGGCCTGCACCGGCAGGTGCAGGTAGTTGGCCAGCTTGGGCACGTCGCGGTAGGCCTCGATCAGCGAGTCGGAGAACTCCAGCGGATGCGAGGTGGTGAAACGGATCCGGCCGATGCCTTCGATCTCGGCGATGGTGCGGATCAGCAGGCCCAGGTCGGCGACCTCGGCTTCGCCGCCGTCGTCGGCCGGCGCGATGGGGCCGCGGTAGGCGTTGACGTTCTGGCCCAGCAGGTTGATCTCGCGCACGCCCTGCGAGGCGAGGTCGGCGACTTCGACCAGCACGTCCTCGAACGGACGGCTGATTTCCTCGCCGCGGGTGTAGGGCACCACGCAGAACGAGCAGTACTTCGAGCAGCCTTCCATGATCGAGACGAATGCGCTCGGGCCTTCCGCGCGCGGCTCGGGCAGGCGGTCGAACTTCTCGATCTCGGGGAAGCTGATGTCGACCTGCGGCAGCCCGGTCGCGCGCTTGGCGGCGATCAGCTCGGGCAGGCGATGCAAGGTCTGCGGGCCGAACACCAGGTCGACGTACGGCGCGCGCTTGACGATCGCCTCGCCTTCCTGGGAGGCGACGCAACCACCGACGCCGATCACGACCGGGCGGTCGCCATTCTTCAGCGCCTTCCAGCGGCCGAGCTGGCTGAAGACCTTTTCCTGCGCCTTCTCGCGGATCGAGCAGGTGTTGATCAGGATCACGTCGGCTTCGTCGACGTTGTCGGTCAGCTCCATGCCGTCGCTGGCGGCGAGCACGTCGGCCATCTTGGCCGAGTCGTACTCGTTCATCTGGCAGCCGTGGGTCTGGATGAAGAGCTTCTTGCTTCCCGCGGTGGCGGGGGCAGGGGCCGCAGCAGGGCTTGGGCGTGTCGTGTCGGTCATCAGTCTCGATCCGGGAGGGGCGGCGGTTATTCCGCGCCGGAGGGGGCGTCATTCTACCCGCGCCGGGGCAGGGGACGGGCCGGGTCCGCCCATGGTTCGCGTTAGCTCAGGGGAAGGGCAGGCGCGAGGTGCGCCGACGGGGTCGAGGGAATGTCCGTGAAGGCAGGTGCGTGGTGGCTGTGGGTCGTGTGCCTGCTGGCGTGGTCGCCGGTGGTGGCCGCGGGCCCGGAACACTGCGAGCGCGCCGGCGAACCCTTGTCCGGCGAGCGCCTGGCCGCCGCCGGGGCGGTCCCAGCGCCAGCCTGCCCGGGCATCGCCGCCGCGCCGACGCTGGGCCGGGTCAGCCAGCCATCGATGCCGGCCAGGGTCGGTGGCGCCCCGCAGTTGCCGCCGGTCGCGCGCGAACTGCAGGAACCCCAGGTGGCCAGCGCATCGACGGGCGGGACTTCTGACACCGTTCCGATGCGGGTGGCCCAAGGCGAGGTCTACAGCTACATCAGCGGCGGCGAAACGGTTTACAGCAGCCGCCGTCCAGCGGCCGCGGCGGGCATTGGCCCGGTCAGCCGGGTGCGCTACACCTACATGGAATCCTGCTATGCCTGTGACCTGCAGCCGGGCGTGGACTTCGGCAAGGTCAGCCTGAACACCGATGCCTACCGCCGCGAGATCGCCTCTGCCGCGCGCGATTTCGGCGTTGACGAGTCAGTGGTGCGGGCCGTGATCCATGCCGAATCCGCCTATAACCCGCGCGCGCTGTCGCGGGTCGGGGCACAGGGTTTGATGCAGCTGATGCCGGACACGGCCCGGCGCTTCGGTGTCGCCAACGTCTTCGATATCGGGCAGAACATCCGCGGCGGCGTGCAATACCTCGCCTGGTTGCTCAAGCGTTTCAACGGCAACCTGACGCTGGCCGCGGCTGGATACAACGCCGGCGAAGGCGCGGTCGACCGCTACCGCGGCGTCCCGCCCTACAGCGAAACCCAGCGATACGTGGAGCGGGTGGCGGTGCTGGCCGACCGCTACCGCAATGCCAGGGCGGCGCCCTGAGCGAGGCAATGACAGGGGCCCAGTGGGCGATGCCGGGGGTGGGGCTCCGGCGTCGCCCAACCGGGAAGACCGGGGGAAGTGCGGTGCGAATTTCGTGGCGCGGTGTGGGTCACGTTTCGCTGCACCCAGCCCGATCAAGCACTTGAAGCGGTAGGGGAGACAGGACACACTCGCGGCCATGAGGGGGAGCTCACTGCTACTGGGGATGGCATGTCTATTGGCTGCGGCGCCGTCCGTGGCCGGTGCCCTGTACCGTTGCGACATGGCCGATGGCAGTCGCCGCTACGTCAGCAACAAGCCGGCCCATGCGCACTGCACCGTGATCAGCCAGTCGCGCGGAAGCAGCCGCTCCGCCGCCGCCACTCCGCCCAGGTCCACGGCTGCCGTTGGCAACGCCACCCCGGCCAACACCGTCGCCGGCTCGCCCGTGGCCGTCCAGGCGCAGGCGCCTGCCGCGCCGGTGTCGACGCCCGTTGCGTTGAAGTCCCCTGCCGCCAGCCCGGCCCCTGCCGTTGCCTCCTACGCCAGCAGCACGGCGCCGAGGGTGGTGCGCGGGCAGGTGTACTCGTACATCAAGGACGGCGTCCGCCACTACACCAGCCAGGCGCCGCGGGGCGTGGCCAACGCCAGTGCCGTGCGCACCATCCGCTACAGCTACATCGAGACCTGCTACGCCTGCGGAGCCCGGCCGGGCGTCAACTTCGGCACGGTCCGCCTCAACACCGACGCCTACCGCGACGAGATCGCCGCCGCCGCCCGCCAGCACGGGGTCGACGAGTCGATCGTGCGCGCGATCATCCATGCCGAGTCGGCCTACAACCCCAATGCGCTGTCGCGCGTGGGTGCGCAGGGCCTGATGCAACTGATGCCGGCGACGGCGCGGCGATTCGGCGTCAGCAACGCCTTCGACGCCGGCCAGAACATCCAGGGCGGCGTGCAGTACCTGGCCTGGCTGCTCAAGCGCTTCAACAACAACCTGACCCTGGCGGCAGCCGGCTACAACGCCGGCGAGGGCGCCGTGGACAAGTACAAGGGCGTTCCGCCCTACAGCGAGACCCAGCGCTACGTGGTTCGCGTGGCCCAGCTGGCCGAGCGTTACCGCGGCGCGGGCGTCATCGTCCGCTGATTTGAGGGCTTTGAGGGCCTGACCGGCACCTGCCGGGCCCCAGCGGGCGGTTTGCGCAACATCGGCGGATTGTCGGGCCATTCACCGTTCCGTTACACTTCCCCGTCTTTTGTGCCGCGAGCCGTCGCCAGTGGCGGGCTACGCGGTGTAACTTCGAACAGCTTTGCGGAGTGCCGGATGGCCAACCAAGGGGTCCACGATCCTGTCAACCAGGGCCGCCGTCGGTTCCTGACCGCGACCACTGCCGTGGTCGGTGCGGTCGGAGCCGGTTTTGTGGCGGTACCGTTCATCAAGTCCTGGAACCCGAGTGCCCGAGCCAAGCTCGCCGGCGCTCCGATTTCCGCGGACATCAGTGCGTTGGAGGAAGGCCAGCGCATGATCCTGGAGTGGCGCGGCCAGCCGATCTGGATCGTCAAGCGCTCCAAGGCGATCCTTGCCGCGCTGCCGACCCTGGACGCACGCCTGCGCGATCCCAAGTCCGAGAACAAGGACCAGCAGCCGGCGTACATCACCGGCGAGATGCGCTCGATCAAGCCGGAGATCTCCGTGCTGGTCGGCCTGTGCACGCACCTGGGCTGCTCGCCGGAAATGAAGGCCGAGATCCGCCCGGAGCCGTTCGACGACGACTGGAAGGGCGGTTACTTCTGCCCGTGCCACAAGTCGCGCTTCGACATGGCCGGCCGCGTGTTCCAGGGCGTCCCGGCGCCGACCAACCTGGTCGTGCCGCCGCACCACTATGAGAACGACACCACGATCGTGATCGGCGTCGATCCGTCGTCCGGCAGCAAGGGAGCGGCGTAAGTCATGTCGAACATCATTACCCGCACCGCCCTCGGCGCCTGGGATTGGGTCAACGCGCGCGCGCCCGGCATGATGCCGGCGTACCGCAAGCACATGACCGAGTACTACGCCCCGAAGAACTTCAACTTCTGGTACTACTTCGGTTCGCTCGCGCTGCTGGTGCTGGTCAACCAGATCGTCACCGGCATCTTCCTGACGATGCACTTCAAGCCGTCCGCGGCCGAAGCGTTCTCGTCGGTCGAATACATCATGCGCGACGTGGAGTGGGGCTGGCTGATCCGCTACATGCACTCCACCGGTGCGTCGATGTTCTTCATCGTCGTCTACCTTCACATGTTCCGCGGCCTGATGTACGGCTCGTACCAGAAGCCGCGCGAGCTGGTGTGGATCCTGGGCATGCTGATCTACCTGGTGCTGATGGCCGAAGCCTTCATGGGCTACGTGCTGCCGTGGGGCCAGATGTCGTTCTGGGGCGCCAAGGTGATCATCTCGCTGTTCGGCGCGATTCCGGTGATCGGCAACGGCCTGACCGAGTGGATCATGGGCGACTACCTGCCCGGCGATGCCACGCTCAACCGCTTCTTCGCCCTGCACGTGATCGCGCTGCCGCTGGTGCTGCTGCTGCTGGTCGTGCTGCACCTGGGCGCGCTGCACGAGGTTGGTTCCAACAACCCCGACGGCGTCGACATCAAGAAGGGCCCGAAGGGCAACCGCTGGGATGCGGCCAAGCCGCTCGACGGCATCCCGTTCCACCCGTACTACACGGTCAAGGACCTGTTCGGCGTCGGCTTCTTCCTGATCATCTGCGCGTTCGTCATCTTCTTCGCGCCGGCCTTCGGTGGCTGGTTCCTGGAGCATGACAACTTCACCGAGGCCAACCGCCTGGTGACGCCGGAGCACATCAAGCCGGTCTGGTACTACACCCCGTACTACGCGATGTTGCGCGTCATCCCGCACAAGCTCAGCGGCGTGATCGTGATGTTCGCCGCGATCGCGGTGCTGTTCCTGGTGCCGTGGCTGGACAAGTCGCCGGTCAAGTCGCACAAGTACCGCGGCTGGATCACCAAGCTGATGCTCGGCGTGCTGGCCATCTGCTTCCTGTGGCTGGGCAAGATCGGCGCCGGCCCGGGTACCGACCCGGTCGAGACCGTCATCGGCCGCGTGCTGACCTTCCTGTACTTCGTCTTCTTCATCACCATGCCGATCTGGACCAAGCTCGACAGGACCAAGCCGGTGCCGGAACGGGTGACGATGCATGACTAACCAGACTGCCCGCCAGCCCTTCCAGAAGAACCGCATCGTGAAGAAGCTCGCCATTTTTGCCGCCGGCCTGCTGGTGTCGGTCACCGCCTTCGCATCCGAAGGCGGCCACCTGCTGCAGTCGGGCACCGACCTGGGCGACCAGGCCTCGCTGCAGCGCGGCGCCAAGCTGTACATGAACTACTGCTCGGGCTGCCACTCGCTCAAGTACCTGCGTTACTCGCGCATGGCCGAAGACCTCGGCCTGAGCGAGGACGACGTCATGGCCAACCTGAATTTCACCGGCGCCAAGGTCGGTGAGCAGATCCAGGTCAGCCTGACGCCGGAGCACGCCAACCAGTGGTTCGGCAAGATGCCGCCGGACCTGAGCCTGATCGCCCGCGTCCGCGGCAGCGACTGGGTCTACACCTACCTGAAGTCGTTCTACCTGGACGAGTCGCGTCCGCTGGGCTGGAACAACCAGTTGTTCCCGAACGCCTCGATGCCGAACCCGCTGTGGGAACTGCAGGGCCTCCAGCACGCCGAGTTCGGCGAAGCCGACAAGAAGACCGGCGAGCGTCCGGTGCACGGACTGAAGGTGACCCAGCCGGGCAAGCTCGACGAGCAGGGCTTCAACCAGGCCGTGCGCGACATCACCACTTTCCTCGAGTACGCCGGCGAACCGGCCGCCATCAAGCGCCAGAGCCTTGGCGTTTGGGTGATCCTGTTCCTGGCGATGTTCACCATCATTGCCTACCTGCTCAAGATCGAGTACTGGCGAGACGTGGACAAGCACTGATCGCTGCTGTATCCCTTGGAGCCCGCCCAGTAATGTGCGGGCTCCTTGGTTGATGCGGCGGGCTGCGCGATCGAGGCCGTGACGACCGTCCACACGGGGTGGATGGCGTCTTGCCACCGGCGGATTCCGGTGGCTGGGAGAGGTCGATAATGGCGGCGAGTCCACGTATGCGTAATGCCCTGACGCTGTTTTCCTCCACCGACTGCGTGCTGTGCCATCGCGTGCGCCTGGTGCTAGCGGCCAAAGGCGTCACCTACGATCTGGTCCCGGTCGACCCGCAGAATCCGCCCGAAGATCTCGTCGATCTGAACCCTTACCACTCGGTGCCGACCCTGGTCGAGCGCGACCTGGTGCTCTATGCGGCCAGCGTGGTCAGCGAGTACCTCGACGAACGCTACCCGCATCCCCCGCTGATGCCGGTCGACCCGCTTTCGCGCGCACGCCTGCGTCTGGCGATGCTGCGCCTGGAGCACGACTGGGTGCCGCAGGTGCAGGCCATCCAGCTGGGCAACAAGGCCCAGGCCGAAGCCGGCCGCAAGCGCCTGAAAGAGCTGCTCACCGCCTCGGTGCCGCTGTTCAAGGCAAGCAAGTTCTTCCTCAATCCCGAGATGAGCCTGGCCGACTGCGCGATGGCGCCGATCATCTGGCGCCTGGACGCACTGGGCGTGCCGATGCCGAAGGACGGCAAGGCGATCGAGGACTACGGCAACCGCATTTTCCGCAACCCCGGCTTTACCCGCAGCCTGACCGAGCAGGAACGGAAACTGCGCGAAATGCCGGCCTGATCCGCGGCCGCTGCACCGATTCGACGAGCGGGCCACACGGCCCGCTCATTTCATTCCGGCGCCGTTTTCCACCTGCCCGCGACGCGACCGGGCTAAACTCGGCGCATGAGTCAGGACAGTCCCCCGATGACCAGTCACCGCCCTTATCTGCTGCGGGCGTTGTACGAATGGATCGCCGATAACGGCATGACCCCGCACCTGCTGGTCGATGCCGCCCGGCCGAACGTGCAGGTGCCCATGCACGCGGTGAAGGACGGCAAGATCGTGCTCAACATCGCCGAGCGTGCGGTCTCGCACCTGGAAATGGGCAACGACGCGATCCGCTTCAGTGCGCGATTCGGTGGCGTCAGCTATCCGGTGAGCGTGCCGGTGCAGGCGGTGCTGGCGATCTACGCCCGCGAGACCGGGCAGGGCATGGCGCTGCCGGACGACGTCCATGCCGCGGGCGACGACGGCGACCTCGACAGCGACATCGACAGCGCCGAAGAGGGCGTGACCACCACCCTCAGCGCGGTCCCCAGCGACCCGGCACCCGAGGGCGACGACGACGGCCCGCAATCTCCGACGCCGACACCGCGCCGCGGCGGGCATCTGCGCATCGTCAAATAATCCGTCCGTCATTCCCGCGAAGGCGGGAATCCATGGACGTAGAGGGACCGCGGTGAGAAGCAACGTCCTTGGATCCCCGCATTCGCGGGGATGACGGATCGTCGGTCAGTGCAACTGCGCAGGCGCCCGCGTCACCGGCCCACTAAAGGCAATCAAGCGATCCCCGCGCAGGACCATGCGGCCGACATGCCGGTCCTCGCCGTCGATCGAGTAGTCGAAGCGGAACGTACGCTCCCAGCCCAGCCAGCCGTTGTCATGCCGGCACAGGCGGATGCCCGTCGCGTGCACGCTCTGGTCCAGCCACTGCACCCCGGCCGCCTTGCAGGCGTCCCGACCGACCGCTTCGGCGCGCTCGGCGGCAGCCCGTCCGGCGCTCCAGAATGCGAACACCATCGCAGCGGCAATCATCAGGATCAGTAAAGTCGGCATGCAATTCGGGACCGCGGGATAGGATATTCAAGGTCCTAAATGTGGCGGCGCGCCGCGCCGGCCGCAAGGGGTACAGGACATTGCTGACAGGGGAGCAGGTCCAACAATGAAACTCGTCTTTCCGGGTGGCGAACACCCGCAGGTTCTGCTGGGCCACGGCATCAATCGCGTCGGCTCCGATCCACACTCCACCATCGTCATCGACCGCCCCGGCGTGCTGCCGCAGCACTGCCAGCTGCACGTGACCGCCCAGGGCGTGATGCTCGACGTCCCGCCCGGCACGGCAGTCACCGTCAACGGCCGCAAGGTCGCGGGACTGATCACCCTGCGGCCGGGCGACAGCGTCGGTTTCGACCAGGTCCAGGCCAAGCTGGCGGCGTTGGGCCCGGCACCGGTGGTCAGCCGGCAATCGCCGCCGGCCGGTCCCGACCTGATGCCGGCCAACGACGACCCGGGCGTGACCGCGGTGCGTCCGGTGGTGCCGCGCTTCTTCCTGCGCGGCGTGTCGGCGGACGTGTCAGGGCGCAGCGAAGCGCTGGTTGGCGTGATCACGGTCGGCCGCAGCAGCGAGAGCACGCTGCGTTTCGACTCACCGGGACTGTCGCGCAACCATGCCCGCTTGATGCCTACCGACAGCGGCGTGCAGGTCGAAGACCTGGGCTCCAGCAACGGCAGCTTCATCAACGGCAAGCGGGTGCTGCGCGGCGAGGCCAAAGTCGGCGACGAGATCGCCTTCGATACCCTGCGCTTCCGTCTCGCCGACACGGCGAAGTCCGAGCCGGTGCAGGTGCATGCGGCACCGCGCCCGGCACCGCGCAAGCGCCCGGTCTGGCCGTGGTTGCTGGCCATCGCGCTGGTCGTGGCCGCGGCTGCGGGCGCTTACGTGGTGATGGCGCCGGGCGGCCTGCAGATGCTTTAAGCAGGCCAGCGCAATGAGCAGGCCGCCGCCTCAGGCGGGCGCCGGGCCGAGCTTGAGCGACAGGTCGATGGCGCGGACGTGTTTGGTCAGTCCGCCGATGGAAATGCAGTCGACACCGTCCTCGGCGATGGCGCGCAGCGTCTGCATGTCGACGCCACCGGAGACCTCCAGCGGGATGCGCCGGTTGAACGGCGCGCCCGACGCGATGCGCACGGCCTCGCGGCGCGTGGCCGCATCGAAGTCGTCGATCAGGATGCGGTCGCAGCCTTCGTGCAGCGCTTCTTCCAGCTGCGCGATCGTCTCCACTTCCACGATCAGCGGCAGTTGCGGATGCATCGATCGTGCGGCGCGAATGGCGGCGGTCAGCGAACCGGCGGCGCGAACGTGGTTTTCCTTCAGCATCACCGCATCGAACAGGCCGATGCGGTGGTTGACGCCGCCGCCGACGCGCACCGCGTACTTCTGCGCCAGGCGCAGGCCCGGGATGGTCTTGCGCGTGTCGAGGATCTTGGCGCCGGTGCCTTGCACCGCGTCGACGTAGGCCGCGGTGGTGGTCGCGGTGCCGGACAAGGTCTGCAGGAAGTTCAGCGAGGCGCGCTCGGCACTCACCAGGGCGCGCGAGCGACCCTGCAGGATGGCCAGCACCGTGCCCTTGCCGACGCGGTCACCCTCAGTCACACGCCAGTCGATGCGCACGTCCGGATCGAGCGCGCGATGGCAGGCGTCAAACCAGGGCCGGCCACAGACCACGGCGTCTTCCTTGCACAGCAGGTAGGCGCTGTCGGCGGTATCGGGCAGCAGCGAGGCAGTGACGTCGCCGCTGCCGAGGTCCTCGGCCAGCGCTCGGGCGACGTCGGCGGCGATGACCTCCGCCGGCGGCGGGGCGGCTTCAAACGGGGACGTCATGGCGTGGTCATGCGCCGGGGAAGTCGGCGACCTGGGCGGTGGCGATGGCCTCTTCGGCCAGCAGCACCGGGATGCCGTCGTCGATACGGTAGGCGAGCTTGCGGTCGCGGGTGACCAGCGCCTCCTTGATGGCGTCGGCCTGGGCGCTGCCGTCGCCGCGGACGACCCCACCGGCCTGGATCGCGGCGTTCAGGGCCTGCAGGCCTCGGCTGTCGAGCAATTGCAGGGGCTGGCGGGTGGTCGGGCAGACGAGCAGGTCGAGCAGCTTGCGATCCATACGGTGTGATGCCGGGAGAACGGAACAGGCGGTTAGAATACGTCTTTGCACCAAGGCTCGACCAATGTCCGCTTCGACAAGTGACGCCCCGCTGGTGGGCATCGTGATGGGCTCGCGCTCCGACTGGGAGACGATGCAGCACGCCGCCGCCAAGCTGGAGGCGCTGGGCGTCCCGCATGAGATCCGGGTGGTCTCGGCGCACCGCACCCCCGACGTGCTGTTCGACTACGCCGCGACGGCGCAGTCGCGCGGGCTGCGCGCGATCATCGCCGGTGCCGGCGGAGCCGCCCACCTGCCGGGCATGCTCGCCGCCAAGACCGCCGTGCCGGTGCTGGGCGTGCCGGTGCAGAGCAAGGCGCTCAACGGCATGGACTCGCTGCTGTCGATCGTGCAGATGCCGGCCGGCATTCCGGTGGCGACCTTCGCCATCGGCAACGCCGGTGCCGCCAATGCCGCGCTGTTCGCCGCCGCGATGCTGTCCGCCGAACATCCGTCGATCGCCGCAGCGCTCGACACCTTCCGCACGCGCCAGACCGACGACGTGCTCGCCAACGACGACCCGCGGAAATGACCACCGTAGGCATCCTCGGCGGCGGGCAGCTGGCCCGCATGCTCGCGCTTTCCGGTGCACCGCTCGGCCTGCGCTTCCTGGTGATGGACAACGTCGCCGATGCCTGCGCGGGCCAGTTCGCGCCGATGGTAGTGGGTGACTACCGCGACGAAACCACGCTGGCCGAGTTCGCCTCGCGCGTCGACGTGGCCACGTTCGATTTCGAGAACGTGCCGTCCGAATCGGCGCAGTGGCTGAGCGAACGCGTGCAGGTGTTCCCGAACCCGCGCGCGCTGGCGACGGCGCAGGACCGGCTGGCCGAGAAGACGCTGTTCCAGCAGCTGGGCATCCCGGTGCCGCCTTTCGCCGCCATCGACACGCGCGAGCAGCTCGATGCCGCGATCGCGACGATCGGCACGCCGTGCATCCTCAAGACCCGCCGCCTTGGCTATGACGGCAAGGGCCAGTTCCGCATCAAGTCGCCGGCCGATGCCGATGCAGCGTGGGACGCGCTGGGCGCGCAGGCGAGCAAGGTCGGGCTGATCCTGGAAGGCTTCATCCATTTTGAGCGCGAGCTGTCGGTGGTCGCCGTGCGCGGCCGCGACGGCGAATTCCGCGCGTGGCCGTTGACCGAGAACTGGCACGTCGACGGCGTGCTCTCGGCCAGCCTGGCACCGGCGCGCGTCGACAGCGCGCTGGCCGAGCTGGCCTACGAGCATGCGCGCAAGCTCGGCGAGGCCCTCGACTACGTCGGCGTGTTCGCGCTGGAGCTGTTCTGCCGCGACGGCGAACTGCTCGCCAACGAGCTCGCGCCGCGCGTGCACAACTCCGGTCACTGGACGATCGAAGGCAGCGAAACCTCGCAGTTCCAGAACCACCTGCGCGCAGTGCTCGGCCTGCCGCTGGGCGACACCCGCATGGTCGGCCTGGCCTGCATGCTCAACTGGATCGGCGAAATGCCGTCGGCAACGCCGGTGCTGGCCGAACCGGGTGGCCACTGGCACGACTACGGCAAATCGTCGCGCGCCGGACGCAAGGTCGGCCACGCCACCGTGCGCGCCGACTCCGCGCAGGCGCTGGCGACGTCGCTGCAACGCATTGGCGAAAGCCTGGGCCGACAGGAGCAGGTCGATCCGGTGATCGCGGCGCTGTCGCGTTCGTAGCACTCGCCGACACCGCCCTGAAACGCAAACGGCCGGGTTTCCCCGGCCGTTCGCTTTTGCAGCGTTGAATCGCGCGCGGTTACTTCAGGTTCGCAGCCACGAAGTCCCAGTTGACCAGGTTCCAGAACGCCTCGAGGTACTTCGGACGGGCGTTGCGGTAATCGATGTAGTACGCGTGTTCCCACACGTCGCAGGTCAGCAGCGCGGTGTCGTCGCCGGTCAGCGGGGTGGCGGCGTTGGAGGTGCTGACCAGGGCCAGCGAACCGTCCGGACGCTGCACCAGCCAGCCCCAGCCCGAACCGAAGGTGCCGACCGACACCTTGGTGAACTCTTCCTTGAACTTGGCGAAGTCGCCGAAGGCCTTGTTGATCAGCTCGGCGAGCTTGCCGCCGGGCTCGCCGCCGCCGTTGGGCGCCAGGCAGTTCCAGTAGAAGGTGTGGTTCCAGATCTGCGCGGCGTTGTTGAACATGCCGCCCTGCGACTTGCGGATGATCTCCTCGAGCGACATGCCGGCGAACTCGGTGCCCTCGATCATCTTGTTGAGGTTGTCGACGTAGGTCTTGTGGTGCTTGCCGTAGTGGAAGTCGATGGTTTCGCCGGAGATGTGCGGCTCGAGCGCGGTGCGGTCGTAGGGCAGGGCGGGCAGTTCGATGGCCATTGCGGGCTCCAGAGGGCTGGCTAAGGGGAGGGCCGGGGGCGAGTTCCGGGTGGCCGGAGCGTCCGCGGCTCGGGAAGGCTTACAATTGGACATTCTATCCCCACGCTTCGTTGCCGTGCCGTCAAAGGTTCGCAACGCACCATCGCAGGAGTTGCACCCATGTCCGTAATGGAGCGGATCCAGGCTGAAGTCGAAAGCCATCCGATCGTCCTTTTCATGAAGGGGACGGCGCAGTTCCCGATGTGCGGCTTCTCCAGCCGCGCGGTGCAGGCGCTGAAGGCCGCCGGTGCGGACGAGCTGCACACCGTCAACGTGCTGGAGGATCCGGAGATCCGCGCCAACCTGCCGCGCTATTCGAACTGGCCGACGTTCCCGCAGTTGTTCATCCATGGCGAACTGATCGGCGGTTGCGACATCACCATGGAGCTGTTCGAGTCCGGTGAGCTGGCGCGCATGATCAGCGAGACCCACAGCCAGTGAGTGCGGCGGTTGACCGTGCGCTCGACGGGCGCGTCATTTTGGTGACCGGCGCCCACGGTGGCCTCGGCCAGGCCGCGGCGCTGGCCTGCGCGCGCGCCGGCGCGACGGTGGTGCTGCTCGGTCGCAAGCTGCCCAAGTTGAACCGCGTGTACGACGCGCTGGCCCAGGCCGGCGCGGAGCCGCTGCTGTATCCGCTCGACCTTGAAGGTGCTTCGCCCGACGACTTCGCCGAACTGGCGCAGCGACTGGAAAGCGAAGTGGGCCGCCTGGATGGCGTGCTGCACTGCGCCGCCGAGTTCACCGGCCTGACGCCGCTGGCGCAGACCGACCCCGCCGTGTTCGCCCGTGCGATCCACGTCAACCTCACCGCGCCGTGGTGGCTGACCCAGGCCTGCCTGCCGCTGCTGGGCAAGGCGCCCGATGCCTCTGTCGTGTTCGTGCTCGACGATCCCGCCCGCATCGGCAAGCCCTACTGGGGCGGTTATGGTGCGGCCAAGCAGGGTCTGGCCGGATTGGTCGGCATCCTCCATGGCGAGCTCGCCAACACGTCCGTGCGGGTGGCCGGGTTGCAGCCCGGTCCGATGCGCACGGCGCTGCGGGCCAAGGCCTATGTGGAAGACAACGACCGCGCCGCGATCGAGCCGGCGGCCTATGCCCCTGCCTGCGTCACCCTGCTGTCGCCCGCCGGTGCCGCCCATCGTGGCCAGGTCTGGAGCCCGCCGGCCGCCACGGCGCTGCCGACCCTCCCGACCCTCGGCCTCTGACGCCGTACCGATGACGCCACGCCCATGACGATTGCCTCGGCGGCCCTGCTGCTGTTCCTGATCCTGGACCCGCTCGGCAACGTGCCGGTGTTCCTGAGCCTGCTGCGCGGCCTGCCGCCCAGGCGCCAGCGGATCGTGCTCGCGCGCGAGCTGCTGATCGCGCTGGCCGTGCTGATGATGTTCCTGTGGGGCGGCAAGTACGCCCTCGAACTGATGCACCTGCGCCAGGAGTCGGTTTCCATTGCCGGCGGCATCGTCCTGTTCCTGATCGGCATCCGCATGATCTTCCCGCCGCCGGAAGGTCTGATGGGCGAGATCCCCGATGGCGAGCCTTTCATCGTGCCCATGGCCATCCCGCTGGTGGCGGGGCCGTCGGGCATGGCCGCCGTGATGCTGATGGGCAGCAACGAGCCCACCCGCCTGGGCGAATGGAGCCTGGCCTTGCTGATCGCCTGGGGCGCCACCGCCGCGATCCTTTTCAGCGCCACGTTGCTCTACAAGCTGATGGGCATCCGCGCGCTGACCGCGATCGAGCGCCTGATGGGCATGCTGCTGGTGGCCATCTCGGTGCAGATGTTCCTCGACGGCCTGGGCACGTACCTGCAGATCGCCCCCCCGTAGCGCCGGAAGAGGGCACCGAATGCTGCTGGCGCAAGGCCAGCGGCCGCCGACCCGGTACTTTGCCGCCCATGGCGTTTCTTGACAGTCGTCACGACTCTGTCACAAGCCCCACCTAGCCTGTTAAACTACTGTTAACAAACGGGTAGGGGGCCCCCACCCACCGGGTGTTGGGGCAACGCAATCTCGAAGTATCCAACGCGCGGAAGTCGCCCCGCGCAGGCAACGCTTTCCTTCCTTTGATCTGCATGAGGCCATCTGCAATGACCCATCCGAACCGCGTACGCATGTCCAAGCTAGCGCTTGGCCTGTTCGCCGCCCTCGCCACTTCTTCCGTGTTCGCCCAGGCCACTTCGGCCGGTATCGGTGGCCGCGTTGTTGCCGCAGACGGCCAGCCGGTCGCCGGCGCCGAAGTCGTCATCACCCACACCGAGTCGGGCACGGTCAGCCGCGCCGTCACCGGTGCCGACGGTCGCTACAACGCCCGCGGCCTGCGCGTCGGTGGTCCGTACACGGTCACCATCAACAAGGCCGGTGCTGGCTCCAACAGCCAGGACGGCGTCTACCTCAACCTCGACAAGGTCAACCAGGTCGACCTGTCGTTGAACCCCGAGGTCACCACGCTGGAATCGGTCCAGGCGATCTCGTACGGCGGCTCGGAAGTGTTCAGCGCCAACAAGATGGGCGCCGGCTCGCAGGTCACCCGCGAGCAGATCGAGACGATGCCGAGCATCAACCGCAACCTGCAGGACTTCGCGCGCCTCGACCCGCGCATCGTGCAGAGCGACAAGGCCCGCAACGAAATCACCGTTGGCGGCCAGAACCCGCGCTACAACGTGATCCGCGTCGACGGCATCAGCAGCGCCGACTCCTTCGGCCTGCAGGGCAACGGCCTGCCGACCCCGCGCCAGCCGTTCTCGATGGACACCATCGATGAAATCGCAGTCGACGTCGCCAACTACGACGTCACCATCTCCGGCGGCACCGGCGGCGTGATCAACGCGGTCACCAAGTCGGGCACCAACGAGTTCCACGGCTCGGTCTACGGCATCTACCGCGACAACGACTGGTCCGGCAAGAACCAGAACGACATCCGTCCGAAGCTGTTCGACAACGAGCAGACCTACGGCATGACGTTCGGTGGTCCGATCATCAAGGACAAGCTGTTCTTCTTCGCCAACTATGAGAACTACACCGGCAAGGACCTGTTCACGGGCAACTCCGGTTTTGGTCCGAGCGGCTCGGGCGAGAGCAACATCGTCACCATCACCCAGGACCAGATTGACCAGGTCATCGCGCTGTCGAAGGCCAAGGGCTTCGATCCGGGCACGCTGGCCAAGCCCTCGCTCGACACCGAGAGCGAAGAGTACGGCCTGAAGATCGATTGGAACATCACCGACGCCCAGCGCGCCAGCTTCCGCTACGGCAAGACCGAGCAGAGCACGCCGTTCCTGCAGGGCTTCAACAACACGTCGCTGGCCCTGAACACGTACCACTACGTGCAGGACTTCGAACTGGAGACCTACAGCGCGCAGCTGTTCAGCGACTGGACCGACACGTTCTCGACCGAAGCCAAGGTTTCGTACCGTGACTACTCGGCCGTGCGCAACCCGCTGGCCGACCTGCCGGCGATTGCCGTGCGCATCGGCAGCAACACGCTGAACTTCGGCACCGAAGAGAACACCCACGCCAACGTCCTCGGCACGAAGACCTGGAACGGCTTCTTCGCCGGCAACCTGTTCCTCGGCGACCACACCGTCAAGTTCGGTGCGGACTACGAGTCGAACGAGGTCTACAACCTGTTCGGCCGTCGCGTGAACGGTGTCTACACCTTCAACAGCATCGCCGCCTACGCAGCCAACCAGTCCAGCCGTTACCAGCTGTTCTACCCGCAGGGCGGCGACCTGGACAACATGGCCGCCGTGTTCACCCAAGAAAACCTGGGCCTGTTCGTGCAGGACAGCTGGGCCGTCAACAGCAACCTGACGCTGACCTACGGCCTGCGCTACGACCATTCGATCGTCGACGACAAGCCGGTGTTCAACGCCGCTGCCTCGTCGCTGTTCGGCGTGCGTAACGACAACACCATCGACGGCGCCGACCTGTGGTCGCCGCGCTTCGGCTTCAACTACACCATGGACACCGAGCGTCCGACCCAGGTCCGCGGCGGCGTCGGCCTGTTCAAGGGTGCAGCGGCAACCGTTTGGCTTGCCAACCCGTTCGCCAACAACGGCGTGACTTACACCGACTACTTCGACTCCAACGGCACCACGCTGTTCTCGCCTGATCCGCGCGGCCAGCTGGCCGTTGCCCAGAGCGGCGGCACGCCGGGCCAGCAGTCGGTCGACTTCATCGATTCCGATGTCGTCCAGCCGTCGGTGTGGAAGTCCAACCTGGCATTCGATACCGAGCTGCCGTGGTGGGGCGTGGTCGCATCGGCCGAGCTGGTGCTGACTTCGGTCAAGGACGGCATCTACTACCAGCAGCTCAACCTGGGTAACAACACCCGCCTTGGCCAGGACGGCCGCGCGCTGTTCTGGAACGCAGCTGGCTACAACGGTGCCAACTGGAACCGCGACGGCGTCTCCAGCGGCGGCGCCCTCGCACGTGCCAACCGCTCCCAGGCGTTCAACGACGCCATCATTGCCAAGAACACCGGCAAGGGCGAAAGCCAGCAGCTCACCATCGGCCTGAACAAGCCGTTCAACGACGGCGACTGGGCATGGGCGGCGTCGTACACCTACACCAACGCCAACGAAGTCAGCCCGCTGACCAGCTCGACCTCGAGCTCGAACCTGGGCAACGTGTCGGTGTTCCAGTCCAACGAAGAAGTCAGCGCGACCTCGAGCTACGAGATCAAGAACCGCTTTCTGGCCACGGCCCAGTGGAAGCACGCGTTCTTCGGCAACAGCAACACCATCGTCTCGCTCGTTTACGAAGGCCGTTCGGGTCGTCCGTACAGCTACACCTTCGACAACGACGCCAACGGCGACGGTCGCGTCAACGACCTGCTGTACATCCCGACCGGTCCGGGCGACGTGATCGTCGGCCAGGGCGCGACGAAGGCTTCGGAAGAAGCCGCGTTCTGGACGATCATCAACAGCGACGAGTACCTCAACTCGCACCGCGGCCAGGTGGCCGAGCGCAACGCCGTGACCAGCGACTGGGTCAACCAGTTCGACCTGCACATCGCCCAGGAATTCCCGGGCTTCATGGATGGTCACAAGGCCGAGATCTCGATCGACATCCTCAACGTCGGCAACCTGCTCAACAAGGACTGGGGTCGCGTCGAGGAAGTGGCCTTCCCGGCGATGCGCGGCATGGTCGAGTACGGCGGCGTCGACACCGCGACCGGCAAGTACATCTACCGCGTCAACACCCCGGATGCGCTGACCGTCTACGACGACAAGGGCATCTCGCGCTGGGCCGGCCAGATCAGCCTGCGTTACAAGTTCTGATCCCACGCGGATTGTCTGAAGCACCTGAAAACGGCCGGGTTTCCCGGCCGTTTTCTTTTGTGGGGGAGGCAGGCTAGAGTCACACCGGTAAACAGAAGAAAAGAAGAGAAAGATGAGCGCCACCATTGAAACCACCCTTCCGACCGTCAACGCCCGGATCTACCCGAAGGGCGGGCTCGACGTCCTTTCACGCGACGAGGTCGCGCGCCTGCGCGACGTGTCCACCGGCATGCACGACCTGCTGCGCCGCTGCGCGCTGGCGGTGCTGACCAGCGGCAGCGCCTCCGACGACCCGCGCGCCGCGCGCGAGCTGTACCCCGAATTCGACATCCAGGTGCACCAGCAGGATCGCGGCGTCCGCATCGACCTGACCCATGCGCCGGCGATGGCCTTCGTCGACGGCGAGATCATCCGCGGCGTCGCCGAACTGCTGTTCGCGGTCGTGCGCGACCTGGCCTACACGGCGATGGAACTCGGTCCGGATTCGAACCAGGACCTGGAGTCCTCCTCGGGCATCACCGACTCGGTGTTCGGCCTGCTGCGCAACGCGCGCATCCTGCATCCGACCGAACCCAACCTGGTGGTGTGCTGGGGCGGCCACTCGATCTCGCGCGACGAGTACGTCTACACCAAGCAGGTCGGCTACGAGCTCGGCCTGCGCGGCCTCGACATCTGCACCGGCTGCGGCCCGGGTGCGATGAAGGGCCCGATGAAGGGCGCCACCATCGCCCATGCCAAGCAGCGTCGCTCACGCACGCGCTACATCGGCATCACCGAGCCGGGCATCATCGCGGCCGAATCGCCGAACCCGATCGTCAATCACCTGGTGATCATGCCGGACATCGAGAAGCGCCTCGAGGCGTTCGTCCGGCTGGGACACGGCATCATCGTGTTCCCGGGTGGCGTCGGCACGGCGGAGGAAATCCTCTACCTGCTCGGCATCCTGCTGCGCGAAGAGAATGCGCACCTGCCGTTCCCGCTGATCTTCACCGGCCCGACCGCCTCGGCGCCGTACTTCGAGCAGATCGACAAGTTCATCCGCCTGACGCTGGGCGAGGAAGCCACCAAGCGCTACGAGATCATCGTCGGCGACCCGGACAAGGTCGCCAAGCGCATGTCGACCGGCATCCGCAAGGTCCGCGAGCACCGCATCGCGCAGAAGGACTCGTTCTTCTTCAACTGGTCGGTCGACATCCCGCTGGCGTTCCAGCGTCCGTTCGTGCCCACGCACGAGGCGATGGCCGCGCTCGACCTGCACCACGGCCGCAAGCCGCACGAACTGGCCGCCGACCTGCGCCGCGCGTTCTCGGGCATCGTCGCCGGCAACGTCAAGGAAGACGGCATGCGCCGGATCGAGGCGCACGGTCCGTTCGAGATCCACGGTGACGCCGACATGATGCAGTCGCTCGATGCGCTGCTGCGTGCGTTCGTCGAGCAGCGCCGCATGAAGATCGCCGGCGAGTACAAGCCCTGCTATCGCGTGGTTGCGTGATCGCACCGCGCCCTTCTCCCGTTCTCGGGAGGGGGGCGAGCGAAGCGGGCAGGGGTTAGCCCGGCGACACCGGCAAGCGCACGGTCGCGATGAAGCGCTTGCCTTCCTGCTGCGTGATCACGCTGCCGCGGCCGCCAGTCAGCGCCTCGATCCGCACCTGCGAGGCATTGAGGCCGACATGGTGGCCGGGGTTCTGCCCGCCTCCCGACGCCAGCGGATTGATGATGCGCACGATGGTCGTTTCCGGCGTGGTCGTGACCGCGATCTCGATCTGGCCGCCCTCGGCGCGGCGCTCGATGCCATGGCGGATCGCGTTCTCCACGAGCGGCTGGATCGACAGCGCCGGCACCGTCACCGCGGGTATCTCCCGTGGCAGCTGCCAGTCGACCTGCAGGCGATCGCCGAAGCGCAGCTGCTCGATTTCGAGGTAGCGACGAGCTAGCGCCAGTTCGTCCTCGAGCGAGATGTCGTGCGGTCCCGCCAGCGCCGCCCGGAACAGGTCGGCCAGGTCGAGCAGCAGGCGTTCGACTTCTTCCGGCTGCCGATGGACCAGGGCCGCGCCGGTGTTGAGCGTGTTGAAGAGGAAGTGGGGGCGGATGCGGGCCTGCAGGGCCAGCAGTTCGGACTGCTTGGCGCGGACCGCGTGCAGTTTGCCGCGCCAGTGGTTCTGGAAGGCGGCCACGCCGAGGAAACCCACGGTCAGGCAGATGCCGGTCAGGCGCAGGAACAGTGACGTCCAGCCGCCCTGGGTCAGCGGCCAGAGCTCGCGCACGGTCAGCCACGACAGACCGGCCACCAGCCAGGTGCTCAGCAGCAGCAGGCCCAGGGCAACGTACGTGAGCCGCTGCGGTCTGTAATCGCTCAGCTGGTGGCGCAGGAGGTACAGCCCACCCAGGGTCAGCAGGGCGACCCACTGGATCACCATCGAAGTCAGGCCGAAATAAACCCAGCGGTCGAGCCCGATGCCAGGTGCCAGCGCCAGCACGACGGCCAGGCCTTCGCCCGCCAGGACCACCCAGATCAAGGCCGGGGCCTGCCATAGGGTGTCGAGTGGCCGTGTCGGAGCAATGGGTGGCATGCGCGCATGATGCACGTCCGCCAAGGCAAATTCACCGACCCGACCGCTGGCCGGACAAAACGCCCCGCTCATCCCGATCCCGCTGGCAAGCGGCCCCGGGGTGCAATAGCTTTGACTCCGGGCAATTGGGGAGTGCACCGCCTTGCATCATATTGATGGCCTGTTCCGGTCGAATCCGGAGCGGCAACGGCGAATAGCGGGATTCAGTCTGATCGAGCTGATGATCACGGTCGTGGTCCTCGGAGTCGTGATGGGCATCGCCATCCCGAGCTTCCGCTACGTCCACAACTCCGGGCGGATCACCGCGCCGTCGAACGAGCTGGTGGCGAGCATCCAGCTGGCGCGCGCCGAGGCGATGCGACGCAACGCGCGCGTCGTCATGTGCAGTTCTGCCAACAACACGAGCTGCTCCAACAGCAGTAGCTGGGCGGGCTGGATCGTCTTTGCCGATACCGACCGCGATGGCACGGTCGATGCCGGCGAAACGATCATCAAGGCGTTCACGGTGGCCGCGCCGGCCACCGTCACGTCGAGCAGCAATGTCACCCAGGGCAAGCTCGTGTTCCGCTCCGACGGATTCCCGCGCAACACCGGCGGGACCCTGCTGCAGGCCAAGATCGGCGTGTGCGCGGCGGTGACGATGCCGGCCGAGAACGCGCGCGACGTCACGATCGGCCAGGGTGGCAGCCAGATCTTCGTTGTTCGCCGCAATGGCGGTGGCGCCTGCGCCGCGCCTTCCAACACCTGATAGCGGGAGCGATGCCATGACTTCACGAAACACAAGGCGGTCGATCTCGCATCCGCAGTCCAGCGCCGGCATGAGCCTGCTCGAAGTGCTGATCGCGGTGCTGGTGCTGGCCATCGGCCTGCTCGGCGTGGCCGCGCTGCAGGCCGCGGCACTCAAGAACAGCCAGAACTCGCTCGGCCGCAGCCAGGCCGTGATCGAGAGTTACGCGATCCTGGACGCGATCCGCGCCGCCGTGCCGGGCAGCGGCATCAGCAATCCGACGGCCAAGACTGCCGCGCTCGATGCGTACGACCTGGCGCGCCAGTGCACCGTGCCGACCGCAACCACGACGCTGGCGCAAAACGATGTCCGGCTGTGGATGACCACCATGCAGGCCAGCCTCGGCAGCAGTGCCTGCGGCACGATCGTTTGCGAGACCAGCGTCTGCACGGTCACCGTGGAATGGGACGAAAGCCGTTCCGCCGGCGGTAGCCAGACCTACTCGATCACCACCAGGAGCCAGATGTGAGCGCCGCTACCCGTAAACAGCCGGGATCCGGCGCGCGCAAGATTCGCGGCGTAACCCTGATCGAACTGATGGTGGCGCTGCTGCTCGGCCTGCTCGTGGTCGGCGGTGCCATCGCCATGTTCATGAGCAACCGCAAGACCTATATGGCGACCGAAAGTCTCGGCCGCATCCAGGAAGGCGGACGCATCGGCTTTGAGCTGTTCGCCCGCGACATCCGCGAGGCCGACGGCACCCCGTGCCGGCAGCCGCAGCCGTCGCCACCCACGTCCGCTTCGGTGATCATGCTGCCGATCGCCAACCTGCTGACTTCCACGGCATGGTGGGCGAACTGGGGCAACGGCCTGCTCGGCTATGACAACGGCGGCTTCACCGGCAGCGTGGCGGGCACCGATGCGATCGAGCTGCACTCGGCCAACGTCAACGCGGTCACCGTAACCAGCTTCGCGTCAGCCACATTCACCGCGAGCACGACTACGCATGGCATCGCGGCCAACGACGTCGTCCTCGCCTGCGACGGCAACCAGGGCACGATCTTCGTCGCCGGCACGACCAGCGCAGCCAGCATCCCGGTGGCCACTTCGGGCAATTGCGGCACGGGGCTGGGACTGGGCGCGACCTGCGGCGGCACGGCCTACACCTACGGCGCGGCCGCCAATGGCCAGGCCATGCTTGCGAAAGTCCGCGGCGTGCGCTGGTACGTCAAGGCCAACGGCCATGGCGGCAATTCGCTCTACCAGCAGAACATGGGCGATGCCGAAATCGAGATCATCGACGGCGTCCGCGACCTGCAGTTGACCTACCTGCTACCGGGCGCGAACACCTATGCGACCGCCGCTTCCGTGACCACGCAGAACCGCTGGAAGGATGTCAGCGCCGTGCGCATCGTGCTCGACCTCGAAGGCCAGCAGAGCAACAGCGACGACCGCATCAAGGCCGGCACCGACGGCAACGGCCTGCGCCGCCGGATCACCCACGTTGTAACCCTGCGGAATCGCAACGCATGAACCGCATCCCGACTTCCCGCCGATCCAACCCTTCCATGGCCGGCCGCGGCCAGCAGCATGGCATCGCCTTGCTGGTGGTCCTGGTCCTGCTGCTGATCATGACGCTGCTCGGGCTCGCCAGCCTACGCGGAACACTGCTCGAAGAGCGCATGAGCGGCAACCTGTTCGATCGCAGCCTGGCATTCCAGGCAGCGGAAACGGCATTGCGCCAGGGCGAGGCCATCGCCGCCAACCCGGCAACGGTGATCCCGAGTGGTTCCACCTGCGCCAGCGGCGTGTGCGGTCCGCCGACGGCAGGCCTGGACCGCTCGCTGGGCACCACCGGCTGGGTCGATGCAGCCGCCCTGACCGGCAACACGCTTGCGGTGCCCAATGCATCCGACCTGCAGTACCTGGTCGAGTACCTGGGCGAATACAACACCACCGCCAAGTGCGACCAGATCCTGGGTCCGAACGGAAAGCCAAAGGACCCGCTGTGCAAGGCCAAGCTGTTCCGCGTCAGTGCCAAGTACCAGTCCGCCGGACGCGCCAGCGTGCTTCTCCAGTCCGCCCTCCGCATTCCCTCGCCTTGAGTCGGACCCTGACATGACCACTCCTGCACGCAAGCGATCGAACGGCGCCGGCAAGCACCTGCTGTCGGCGGCGACCATCACCTTCCTGGCGACACTGCTGGGCGCACAGAGCCATGCTGCGCTGGTGATCCCCCCCAATCCGCTGCAATCGGGTACGCCGGTTGCACCGAACATCCTCTTCATCCTCGACGATTCCGGCTCGATGGCGGAAGACGAGATGCTCAACCAGGACGTCACGCGCATCCGCACGTCGTCCTCGAACGGCGCGCGCCTGGACCTGTCGAGCGTGGGATCGCCGGTCAATGGCAGCGACTCCGACGATCGCCACTACGCGTCCACTTACAACACGCTCTACTACAACCCGCGAACCACGTATTACCCGTGGAAGCGCGCGGACAAGTCCTACACCGCCGCCGTAAGCCCGACCAGCACCTACACCGACGACAACCTGGCGGTCTCCGTTCCGGGTCGTACCGGCGCCGGCGCCACGGCCGAGAGTGCCAAGTCCAGCATCCAGGGCTCGCGTAGGAAGTTCTACGTCCCCAACGACGGCATCACCGATCTGGGCGACCTCAACCAGTACACCTATTACGAGCTGACCGACGCCAGCAACGCCAGGAAGTGCGTGCCGGGCAAGGACGGCAGCAACAACTGGCGCTGGACCTGTTCGGCCGTGACCTCGTTCACCTGGACGACCACGGACGGTTCGGTCACCCGCACCATCGCAGATGAATGGCAGAACTACGCGACGTGGTACGGCTACCACCGCACCCGCATGAAGGTCGCCAAGGCCGGCGCGAGCTATGCCTTCAGCGACCTCGGCGAGAACTACCGCGTCGGCTACCGCTCGATCTGGCAGCGTCGTGGATTCGATATTCCGGTCGGGACCGCGGGCGGCCTGTTCAAGGACGTGACCACCGGCACCACGTCGGAGAACCGCACGACCTGGTTCGATCGCCTGTTCTCGGCGCAGGGCAACAACGGCACACCGCTGCAGGGTGCTCTGCAGAATGCCGGCGAGTACTTCAAGCAGACCGGCGACACCGGCCCGTGGAGCTCCGGCACGGCTGGCGAAGAGCAACTGGCCTGCCGCCAGAACTTCGCGATCCTGACGACCGACGGCTACTGGAACGACCAGAGCAACTTCAACAACGTCGGCAACGTCGACAACACCGCCAAGGCCGCGATCACCGGCCCCAATGGCCGCACCTTCACGTACAACAACGTCGCGCCCTACGCCGATAGCAACAGCAACACGCTCGGCGACATCGCGATGAAGTACTGGAACACCGACCTGCGCACCGACCTGGACAACATCGTGCCGTCGTCGACCGCCAATCCGGCGTTCTGGCAGCACATGGTCACCTTCGGCATCTCCATCGGCCTGAAGGGACTGTTGCAGGAATCGGATCGCGCCGCGCTGACCGCCGGTACCCTCTCCTGGGGCGATCCGAGCGGTACCAACGACAAGCCGGAGAAGATCGACGACCTGCTGCATGCGTCGATGAACAGCCGCGGCAAGTTCGTTGCTGCAACGGACCCGAATGCCTTCACCACCGGCCTGCGCTCGGCGCTGGCGTCGATCGCCGAGGCGGTGGGTTCCGCCTCCAGCGTTTCGTTCAACGGCAGCACCTTGAACACGAACTCGCGCAGCTACGTGGCGAGCTTCGTTTCCGGACAGTGGACGGGTGACGTCAAGTCGTACGCGGTGACCCAGTCGGGCGTGTCCACCACCGCGCTGTGGAACGCAGCGGCGGGCATCCCGGCGACCCGCACCATCCTGACGTTCGGTTCCAACGGCCAGGTGCCCAGCACCTTCCCGACCACGGCGCAGGAGACGGTGCTGACCACGGCGATCGCCAACTACATCAAGGGCAACCGCGCAGGCGAGGGCACGACCTATCGCACGCGCAGCAGCATCTTCGGCGACATCGTCCATTCCTCGCCGGTGTACGTGAAGGAAGGCTCGACCGAGACCATCTATGTCGGCGCCAACGACGGCATGCTGCACGCCATCGACGCCACCAACGGGCAGGAGCTGTGGACGTATGTGCCGGGCCTGATCGACATGGCCCAGCTCAAGGAGCTCAGCCGCAACATCGATTTCGTCCACCAGTTCTTCGTGGACGGTCCGATCGTGGTGTCCACCCGCACCCAGACGCCGAACAAGAACATATTGATCGGCACGCTCGGCCGCGGCGGCAAGGGCGTGTTTGGCCTCGATGTCACGACGCCGGGCACGTTCAACACCACCGGCCGCGCCTGGGAATACGCAGGTGATGCGGATATGGGCCAGGTGCTCGGCAGGCCGCTGATCGTCAAGCTCAATGACACCGCCGGATCCACTGGCGTGCTGGTGCCCAACGGCATCAACAGCACCAACGACAAGGCTGCGTTGTTCATCCTCAACGCCGGAACCGGCGCGCTGCTGAAGAAGATCACCACCAACAACGAGACCGCCAACGGCCTGTCCATGCCGACCGCGCTGGACGTCGATGGCAACGGCACGGCCGACTACGTCTACGCCGGTGACCTTCAGGGCAATGTCTGGAAGTTCGACCTGACCAGTTCCGACGCCACCACCTGGAGCGCCACCAAGCTGTTCACCGCGACGCATTCCACTACGGTCGCCGGCGTCACCACCACCAAGCGCCAGCCGATCACCGGCGGCGTCACGATCGCCTACAGCCCGACCTCGTACGCGCCGTGGGTATTGTTTGGTACCGGCCGCTACATCACCGAGACCGATCCCGCAGACCGTTCGGTCCAGAGCTGGTATGGCCTGGAGGACAACGGCACCGCGATCACCGATCGCACCTCGCTCAAGCAGCGCCAGATCAAGGTGGCCGGCGTCATCAACAGCCAGACGTATCGCGCTTTCGAAGAGCCGGTCGCCGGCGACATGGCCAACAAGCGCGGCTGGGTGGTGGACCTGCTGATGCCGCCCAACAGCACCGCGGAGGGTGAGCGCATGATCGGCGACCAGTTCGTGATTGCCGGCAACGTGCTGATTGCCTCCAGCGTGATCCCCGGCAGCTCGGGCTGCTCGGTCGGCGGCACGGGTTACCTGAACTACATCGACGCATTCACCGGTGGTGCGGTATCCAAGCCGTTCATCGACGCGAATGGCGACGGCCTGTTCAATTCCGAGGACGAACTGCCGAGCGACGCCGACGGCGATGGCACCAACGATGGCACGACGCCGACGGGTTCGGCGGGCATGGACATCGGCATGATCAGTGACGCCGTGGTCGGCCTGCCTGGGCTCGGCGGTTCCGGCGGTGGCATCAGCACGCCGATCATCTGCGTAAACGGTGCGGTCGGCATGCCAGGCTGCAAGCGGTTCGACTGGGGTCCCGGTTGGGGCCGAGTTTCCTGGCGCGAAGCCCTCAAGGACTGATAGATGAAAACTGCAAGCAATCGTTACCGTGTGTCGGGCTTCACGCTGATCGAGTTGATGATCGCCGTGCTGGTGGTGGCCGTGCTGATGGCCATCGCCTACCCCAGCTACAACAATCATGTGGTCAAGTCGCGGCGCGCCGCGGCGGCTGCGTGCACGATCGAAGTGTCCCAGTTCATGGAGCGCTATTACTCGACCAACCTGAAGTACCGGGATGCGTCGAGTAACGCGCCTGCGATTCCGAACATGCAATGCCGGACGGATCTGGCTGCGCACTACACCATCGGTTTGGCGGGTGGAACCACCGACACGACGTATACGGCCCAGGCGGTTCCCGTGGCAGGCAGCCAGCAAGCGGCGCGGGACACCAAGTGCGCCACCATCGGCATCACGCAGGCGGGCGTAAAGACCGAGAGCGGCACGGCAGCCAGCGCCGCCGAGTGCTGGTAACAAGACAGGCCGTAGCAAAAAGGCTCGCAGATGCGAGCCTTTTTTGTGGCCGGCCTGCTGGCCGAATCAGTTGTGGCGCGCAAAAAAAAGACCTGCGACCTAGATCGCAAGTCTTTGATATCTGGCGCCCGAAGTTGGACTCGAACCAACGACCCCCTGATTAACAGTCAAGTGCTCTAACCGGCTGAGCTATTCGGGCGGGGACGGGCATTGTAAAGCCTCCGTCGGCAGGGTCAATAGTTCTGGCGGTAGTTCAGGGCGAATTACTGCTGATCGCGGTCTTTGGAATCCGTTCCGATCGGATCCGGCCTGTCTGGCTCACCTTGATCCAACCAATCAATGGCCCATCGCCGTCGGCGTGCACATACAAGGTGAGATTGCTGCCCTCGCTGAAGCCGTCCGGCTGGAACCGCATGCGTGGGCGATTGCTCCAGATCATCAGCCCGCGTCCACCGGACGAAGCGCGCACGAGCCTGCCGTCCCGCGGTGTCAGCGTGATCCAACCCTGGTCCCAGACGCTGTCGGGCCTGCAGCTGAGGCCATTCTGGCTCGGGCACACCACAACGGGCACGCCGCGAACCAGTGACAGCGTTCTGGCCATCGCCAGCGACGTCGTCAATTCGTGGAAAGCGCCATGAGCGCGGACGGCCAGCGTGACTTGCCTGAACGCGGGAACCCCCATGCCCAGGGTCACACCCAGTACGGCAACCGCCACCATCAGTTCCAGCAGCGTCAGCCCGCGCGAGTGCCGATCCATGGCGTCCAATCCTGATCCCGGCAGACGACTATCGGCGCGGGGGCAGCTGAATCCCGTCGGCGGGGCTTGGTGCGCGGGGGTAGGGAACGCCCGCCGCTGCCCCCATCTCCAGCACCGACTACACTGAAGGTTTAGCCCGGAGCCATCGCCTGATGAACGACAGCCTCCATCCCGCAGGCTTCCAGCTGGTATCGCCCTACGAGCCCGCGGGTGACCAGCCGCAGGCGATCGCGCGCCTGGTGGACGGCTTCGAGAGCGGACTGGCCTCGCAGACCATGCTCGGCGTGACCGGTTCGGGCAAGACCTTTACCGTCGCCAACATCATCCAGACGGTGCAGAAACCGACCCTGGTGATGGCGCCCAACAAGACCCTGGCCGCGCAGCTGTACGGCGAGTTCAAGGCGTACTTCCCGCACAACGCGGTCGAGTACTTCGTCAGCTATTACGACTACTACCAGCCGGAAGCCTACGTCCCGTCCAGCGACACCTTCATCGAGAAGGACAGCTCGGTGAACGAGCACATCGAGCAGATGCGACTGTCGGCGACCAAGGCGCTGCTGGAGCGCCGCGACACGATCATCGTCTGCACGGTCTCGGCGATCTACGGCCTAGGCGACCCGAACGAATACTTCCGCATGGTCCTGCACATGGTCCGCGGCGAGCGCATCGACCAGCGCGAGCTGATCCGCCGCCTGACCGAGATGCAGTACACCCGCAACGACACCGAACTGCGGCGCGCCACCTATCGGGTGCGCGGCGAAGTGGTCGATGTGCACCCGGCGGAAAGCGATTCCGAGGCCCTGCGGATCGAGTTGTTCGACGGCGAGATCGAGCAGCTCAGCGTGTTCGACCCGCTCACCGGCGAGACCCTGCGCCGCGTGCCGCGCTACACCATCTACCCGGGTTCGCATTACGTCACCACGCGCCGCACCGTGCTCGACGCGATCGAGACGATCAAGGACGAGCTGCGCATGCGCCTGGAGCAGCTGTACGCCGAGAACAAGCTGGTCGAGGCGCAGCGCCTGGCCCAGCGCACCCAGTTCGACCTGGAGATGCTGGCCGAAGTCGGCTACTGCAACGGCATCGAGAACTACTCGCGGCACCTCACCGGGCACATGCCCGACGAGCCGCCGCCGTGCCTGTTCGACTACCTGCCGCCGGACGCGCTGCTGGTGGTCGACGAATCGCACGTGACCGTCCCGCAGATCGGCGCGATGTACAAAGGTGACCGCTCGCGCAAGGAAACCCTGGTGCAGTTCGGCTTCCGCCTGCCGTCGGCGCTCGACAACCGGCCGCTGCGCTTCGAGGAATGGGAAGGCCGCTCGCCGCGCGCCGTTTATGTCTCCGCAACGCCGGGCCCGTACGAGCTGCGCAAGTCCGAAGACCAGATCGTCGAACTGGTGGTGCGCCCGACCGGCCTGATCGATCCGGAAGTCGAGATCCGTCCGGTCGGTACGCAAGTCGACGACGTCCTCGGCGAGATCCGCGAGCGCGTCGCAATGGGCGACCGCGTGCTGATCACCACGCTGACCAAGCGCATGGCCGAGAACCTCACCGAGTACCTCGGCGAGCACGGCGTGCGCGTGCGCTACCTGCACTCGGACATCGAGACGGTCGAGCGCGTGGAGATCATCCGCGACCTGCGCCTGGGCAAGTTCGACGTGCTGGTCGGCATCAACCTGCTGCGCGAGGGCCTGGACATGCCCGAGGTGTCGCTGGTGGCGATCCTGGACGCCGACAAGGAAGGCTTCCTGCGCTCAGCCGGCTCGCTGATCCAGACCATCGGCCGCGCCGCGCGCAACCTGCGCGGCAAGGCGATCCTCTACGCCGACCGCATCACCAACTCGATGCAGAAGGCGATCGACGAAACCGATCGCCGTCGTGCCAAGCAGGTCGAGTACAACCTTGAGCACGGCATCACGCCCAAGTCGATCGCCAAGGCGATTGTGGATGTCATGGAAGGCGCCCGCGCCGAACCCGGCGAGACGGCGAAGGGCAGGGGCAAGGCGCGCAAGGTCGCCGAGGACCTGGCCGAATACGCCCGCCTCAGCCCGAGCCAGTTCGCCGCGCGGATCAAGTCGCTGGAGCAGCAGATGTACCAGCACGCGCGCGACCTCGAGTTCGAGGAAGCCGCGGCGGTGCGCGACCAGTTGCGGCAACTGAAGGACGCCGGCTTCGCGGCCTGATTGTCATTCCCGCGCAGGCGGGAATCCATGGACGTCGAACGTGCGCAGTGCCATCGAGGCCCAAAGCAACGTCCTTGGATTCCCGCCTGCGCGGGAATGACGGAATTGGGGTGTTGCCGCCATCGCGCCGACGGGCTAAACTGCGCGCCCTCGTGAGCCACTTGTGGCGAAACGAAGGGCGGTTAGCTCAGCGGTAGAGCACTACCTTGACATGGTAGGGGTCACAGGTTCGAACCCTGTACCGCCCACCAATATGTTGCGAACGGCCGGGCTCTGCCCGGCCGTTCTGCTTTCCGGGACCGGATTTCCGCTGCCCGCACGCGCTCGGCGTTGACTTGCCGGCGCGAAGACCCAACTATTTCACCAGGCTCCGGCATCGGCCGGAGGCAGGACCCAGAGGTGGCCCGCGGCAACACCGCCGGCCGAGCGTGCGACATGAGCACTACCACTTCCCATCGCTGAACGCCGACGACGCCCCTGCAGGACGGCGCCGCGGCGCCGTTTTTCGTTTCCGGATGCCGCACCGCCTGTCGGCGGGCTTGATTGCCGCTTCCGACGATCCCCAACCGCCAAGCCGCGCACCCGCGCGCCAGCAAGACGCCCTCTCATGATCGCAATCACCCTCCCTGACGGCAGCCGCCGCGAATTCGAACAGCCCGTGTCCGTTGGCGAGGTCGCCGCCTCGATCGGCGCCGGCCTGGCCAAGGCCGCACTGGCCGGCAAGGTCGACGGCAAGCTCGTCGACTCCAGCTACCGCATCGACCACGACGCCTCGCTCGAGATCGTCACCGAAAAGCACCCCGACGCGCTCGAAGTGCTGCGCCACTCCACCGCGCACCTGCTGGCGCAGGCCGTGCAGCGCCTGTACCCGGGCGCGCAGGTCACCATCGGCCCGGTCATCGACAACGGCTTCTACTACGACTTCGCCTACGAGCGCCCGTTCACGCCGGAAGACCTGCCGGCGATCGAGGCGGAGATGCAGAAGATCGTCAAGGAGGCCCAGCCGGTCTCGCGCAGCGTGAAGTCGCGCGACGACGCCGTGGCCTTCTTCCGCGGCATCGGCGAGGCCTACAAGGCCGAGATCATCGAGTCGATCCCGGTCAGCGAAGACCTGTCGCTGTACAGCCAGGGCGAGTTCACCGACCTGTGCCGCGGCCCGCACGTGCCGTCCACCGACAAGCTGCGCGCGTTCAAGCTGATGAAGGTCGCCGGCGCCTACTGGCGCGGCGATTCCAACAACCAGATGCTCAGCCGCATCTACGGCACCGCCTGGCTCAACGACAAGGACCTCAAGGCCTACCTGACCCAGCTGGAGGAAGCCGAGAAGCGCGACCACCGCAAGATCGCCAAGCAGCAGGACCTGTTCCACCTGCAGGAAGAGGCCCCGGGCCTGATCTTCTGGCATCCCAAGGGCTGGTCGATCTGGCAGGTCGTCGAGCAGTACATGCGCAAGGTCTACCGCGACAGCGGCTACCAGGAAGTGCGCTGCCCGCAGATCCTCGACGTGTCGCTGTGGCAGAAGTCCGGCCACTGGGACAACTACCAGGAAAACATGTTCTTCACCGAGTCGGAGAAGCGCACCTACGCGCTCAAGCCGATGAACTGCCCGGGCCACGTGCAGGTGTTCAACCACGGCCTGCACAGCTACCGCGACCTGCCGATCCGCTACGGCGAGTTCGGCGCCTGCCACCGCAACGAGCCCTCCGGCGCGCTGCACGGCATCCTGCGCGTGCGCGGCTTCACCCAGGACGACGGCCACATCTTCTGCACCGAGGACCAGATCGAGGCCGAGGTCAGCGCCTTCCACCAGCAGGCCCTGGCCGTCTACGACGTCTTCGGCTTCAGTGAGATCCAGATCAAGATCGCCCTGCGCCCGGACAAGCGCCTGGGCGACGACGCCACCTGGGACAAGGCCGAGAACGCCCTGCGCTCGGCCCTGAGCGCGGCCGGCGTGCAGTGGGAGGAGCTGCCCGGCGAGGGCGCCTTCTACGGCCCCAAGATCGAATACCACCTCAAGGACGCCATCGGCCGCACCTGGCAGCTGGGCACCATGCAGGTCGATTTCATGATGCCGGGCCGCCTGGGCGCCGAATATGTCGACGAAAGCAGCCAGCGCCGCCACCCGGTGATGCTGCACCGGGCCATCGTCGGCTCGATGGAGCGCTTCATCGGCATCCTGATCGAGCACCATGCCGGCCAGTTCCCGGCCTGGCTGGCCCCGATCCAGGCGGTCGTCATGAACATCACCGACGCCCAGGGCGATTACGTGGACGAAGTCCGGAAAACCCTTGCAAATCAAGGATTCCGGGTCCACGCCGATTTGCGCAACGAAAAGATCGGCTATAAGATTCGCGAGCATACCCTGCAGCGCGTGCCCTACCTGCTCGTGGTCGGTGACCGCGAGAAGGAAAACGGCCAGATTTCTGTGCGCACGCGGGGAGGGGAGGACCTCGGGACGATGACCGTCTCCGAATTCGCCTCGCGTTTGCGCAATGAGGGCGTTCAATAAGCCCGTAAGCTGCCCAGGTCCGGCTGCCATCCCCCGGCGGCCGGCACGATCCATACCGGAGATTGCAACATCAGTACCCCCGAAAAGCCGAATCGCAAGAACCAGGAAATCCGCGTCCCGCGCGTGCGCGTGATTGGCAGTGATGGCGAGATGATCGGCGTGCTTACGCGCGACGAAGCGCTGCGCATGGCAGAAGACGAAGGCCTCGACCTCGTCGAAATCCAGCCCAACGCTGATCCGCCGGTCTGCAAGGTCATGGACTTCGGCAAGTTCCGCTTCGAGCAGCAGAAGAAGGCCAACGAGGCGAAGAAGAAGACCAAGCAGGTCGAGATCAAGGAACTCAAGTTCCGTCCGGTGACCGACGAGGGCGACTACCAGATCAAGCTGCGCAACATGCGCCGCTTCCTGGAAGAGGGCGACAAGGTCAAGGTCAACATCCGCTTCCGTGGCCGCGAAATGAGCCACCAGGAGCTCGGCCGCGAGATGGCCGCGCGGATCGAGGCCGACCTGGGCGAGGACATCGTGATCGAATCGCGTCCGCGCCTTGAAGGCCGGCAGATGGTCATGATGATCGCGCCGAAGAAGAAGATCTGAGGCGTTACCCCCTCTCCCGGCCGCGGAGAGGGACTCGGGGGCCCAAACCCCCTCAAACCTCTGATTCTGAAAGAAAACATTTGCAAGCCCGGCAGCCAGCCCGCATAATGTGCGGCCCGGTTCGCCGGGTTTGTTGTGTGCTGTACCAGGAACCTGTCGTAGAATCCTTTCAAGATCAACGACTTACAAGCCGGCAAGGGCAGGACGGAAAGAGTGGCGCAAGCCACCGCCCAGGCCAGTGACCAAACTCCGAAAGGACATCGCAATGCCCAAGATCAAGACCAATCGGGCGGCAGCCAAGCGCTTCCGGAAGACTGCTTCCGGCAAGTACAAGTGCGGCCACGCCAACAAGAGCCACATCCTCACCAAGAAGGCGACCAAGCGGAAGCGCAACCTGCGGCAGACGAACCATGTTCGTGCCGAGGACGCGGGCCGTCTGGACCGCATGCTGCCTTATCTCTGAGGAGGACTGAACAATGGCACGAGTTAAGCGTGGTGTTACGGCGCGCCGCCGTCACAAGAAAATCCTGAAGCAGGCCAAGGGCTACTATCACGCCCGTCGCAAGGTCTTCCGCGTCGCCAAGCAGGCGGTGACGAAGGCCCTGCAGTACGCCTACATCGGTCGTAAGCAGAAGAAGCGTCATTTCCGTTCGCTGTGGATCACCCGCATCAATGCGGCTGCCCGCATCAACGGCATGAGCTACAGCCGTTTCATCAACGGCCTGCTGAAGGCTGGCATCACCCTCGACCGTAAGGTGCTGGCGGACATCGCCGTGCACGACGCACAGGGTTTTGCAGCGCTGGCAGAGAAGGCGAAGAGCGCGCTCGCGGCGTAAGTTGCTCGCCCGGTGCCACGGTCCGCACGGCGGATCGTGTTGCCGCGGCACAACGAAGTACACGCATGGGGAAGGGCGCAAGTCCTTCCCCATGTTTCGTTTTGGACGATGCTTTTTGTCCGAGGGGTTGCTGGCACATGAGTGGAATCGAATCACTGACGCAGCAGGCGCTGGGCGACATCGCCGCCGCCGACACGCCCGACGCCGTCGAGGCGTTGCGCGTCGCGCTGCTGGGCAAGCAGGGCAGCGTCACCGCGCAGCTCAAGCAGCTGGGCGCACTGCCCGCCGACCAGCGCAAGAGCGCCGGCGAGGCCATCAACCGCGCGCGTGACGCGCTGACCGAAGCCCTGGGCGAGCGCAAGCGCGTGCTCGATGACGCCGCGCTCGATGCGCGCCTGGCCTCCGAGAGCATCGACGTCACCCTGCCGGGCATCAACGCCGGTCGCGGCGGCCTGCATCCGGTCAGTCGCACCATGGAGCGCATCGCCGAGATCTTCGGCCGCCTGGGCTTCGAGCTCAGCAACGGTCCCGAGATCGAGGACGACTGGCACAACTTCGAGGCCCTGAACTTCCCGCCGCACCATCCGGCGCGGGCCATGCACGACACCTTCTACTTCGGCGACGGCCGCCTGCTGCGCACGCACACCTCCGGTGTGCAGGTGCGCTACATGCAGGACACCCGACCGCCGCTGCGCATGATCGCGCTGGGCAAGGTCTACCGCAGCGACAGCGACCAGACCCACACGCCGATGTTCCACCAGTGCGAAGGCCTGCTCGTCGACGAGCACGCCAGCTTCGCCGACCTCAAGGGCACGCTGGCCGAGTTCGTGCGCGCGTTCTTCGAGCGCGATTTCGAGATGCGTTTCCGCCCGAGCTACTTCCCCTTCACCGAGCCGTCCGCCGAAGTCGACATCGCCTGGCAGCAGCCCGACGGTTCGACCCGCTGGCTGGAAGTGCTCGGCTGCGGCATGGTCCACCCGAACGTGCTGCGCAACGTCGGCATCGATCCGGAGAAGTACACCGGCTATGCCTTCGGCCTGGGCGTGGAGCGCTTCGCGATGCTGCGTTACGGCGTTGACGACCTGCGCAGCTTCTTCGACAACGACGTGCGCTTCCTGAAGCAGTTCGCGTAAGCGCAACAGCAAAATGGGTCCCGGCGTTCGCCGGGATGACGAAGCAGAATCCTCGGGTTATTGCCGCAAATGAAATTCTCCGAAAACTGGCTGCGACAGCATGTGCCGACCACCGCGACGCGCGACGAACTCGCCGCGACGCTGACCGCGATCGGCCTGGAAGTCGAGGAAGTGACCGCGCTGGGCGAATCGCTCGACGGCGTCGTCGTCGGCCACATCGTCAGCGCCGAAAAACATCCCGAAGCCGACCGCCTGCAGGTCTGCCAGGTCGACACCGGCAACGGCACCGTGCAGATCGTCTGCGGCGCGCCCAACGCACGCCCGGGCCTGAAGGCACCGCTGGCGATGGTCGGCGCGAACCTGCCCGGCGGCATCGCCATCAAGGCTGCCAAGCTGCGTGGCGTCGAGTCGTCGGGAATGCTGTGCTCGGCCAAGGAACTGGGCGTGGATCCCGATGCCTCGGGCCTGCTCGAGTTGCCGGTCGATGCGCCGGTGGGTGCGCCGCTCGCGCAGTACCTCGGCCTTCCCGATGCCAGCATCGAGATCAAGCTCACGCCCAACCGCGCCGACTGCTTCAGCGTGCGCGGCATCGCTTACGACGTCGCGGCCGCACTCACCAGCGAAGTGCGTGAGTTCGACACCACGCCGGTGGCAGCGCAGAGCGATGCGACCATGGCCGTCGAACTGCAGGCCGGCGCCCGCGTGCCCCGCTTCGTCGGCCGCGTCATCGACAACGTCGATGCCACCGTGGCGACGCCGGCATGGATGGCCGAACGCCTGCGCCGCAGCGGCGTGCGTCCGATCAGCTTCCTCGTCGACGTCACCCAGTACGTGATGCTTGAACTCGGCCAGCCGATGCACGCCTTCGACAAGGCGACGCTGGAAGGCGCCGTCGTCGTGCGTCCGGCGCGTGCGGGCGAAGAGCTCAAGCTGCTCGACGGCCGCACGGTTGCGCTCGACGAGGAGTTCCTCGTCGTCGCCGACAGCCGCGGCGGCCATGGCGCGCGTGCCGTCGCGCTGGGCGGCATCATGGGCGGCTTTGATACCCGCGTGACCGATAGCACCCGCAGCGTCTTCCTCGAAGCCGCGCACTGGGTGCCGTCGGCGATCATCGGCCGCAGTCGCAAGCTCGGCATGCACACCGACGCCGGCCATCGTTTCGAGCGTGGTGTCGATCCGGAGCTGCCGCGCATTGCAGTCGAGTACGCGACGAAGCTGATCCTCGACATCGCCGGCGGCGTCACTGGCCCGATCATCGAAGCCGTATTGCCCGAACACCTGCAGCCGTCGCAGCCGATCACGCTGCGCCGCGCGCGCCTTGCGCGCGTGCTGGGCCTGCAGGTCGCCGATGCCGAAGTCGAGCGCATCCTGCGTGCGCTCGGCCTGTCGGTCGAGAACATCGCCGAGGGCTGGCGCGTCGTTCCGCCGAGCCGCCGCTTCGACCTCGCGATCGAAGAAGACCTGATCGAGGAAATCGCGCGCATCCACGGTTACGACAAGATCCCGACGACGCTGCCGTCCGGCGCCGCGCGCCTGGTTGCGCCGAGCGAAACCCGCGTCGAGGATTCCAGCGCCCGTCGCCAGATGGCGTCGCGCGACTACCTGGAAGCGGTCAACTACGCCTTCGTCGACGCCGACCTGCTGGCGAAGTGGGGCAAGGCCGATGGCGCGGTGCAGCTGGCCAACCCGCTGAGCGCCGAGCTCGGCGTGATGCGCACGGCCCTGCTGCCGGGACTGGTCGCGGCGCTGGCACGCAACACCGTGCGCCAGCAGCCGCGCGTGCGCCTGTTCGAGCTGGGCAATGTCTTCAGCGCAAATGGTAGTGATGCACCGCGCGAGACGCCGCGAATCGCCGCCGCCATCTGCGGCGAAGCGACCGCCGAGCAGTGGGCGACGACCGCCCGTCCGGCCGGTTTCCACGACCTGCGCGGCGATCTGGACAGCCTGGCCGCGCTGGCCGGTGCCAACCTCGAGTACCGCCCGTCGCACCCCGCCTGGGCGCACCCGGGCCGCTCCGCCGACGTCTACCGCGATGGTGTGTACCTGGGCTGGATCGGCCAGTTGCATCCGCGCCTGCAGCGCTCGCTGGACCTCGACGTCGACGTGGTGGCATTCGAGCTCGATCTGGAGCCGCTGTTCAGGCGCGCAGTGGCCAAGGCCGGGGCGCTGTCGAAGTACCCGTCGGTGCGCCGCGACCTGGCGTTCGTCGTAGCTGAACCGGTCACTTGGGGCGCCGTCTCGGCCACCGTTCGTCGGGCCGCCGGCACCGTTCTTCGCGACCTCGTCCTGTTCGACAAATACCAGGGCAAGGGCGTGGAACCGGGTTTCAAAAGTCTTGCTATGGGCTTGATTCTGCAGGATGAATCGCGCACGCTCACTGACCGTGAGGTAGACGCAACGGTGGCTTCGGTGACAGAAGCCCTGCAGCGCGAACACGGTGCGGTGATCCGGGGCTGAGGTTGAAGGAAAAAAGATGGCACTGACCAAAGCTGAGATGGCCGAGCGCCTGTTCGACGAAGTCGGGCTGAACAAGCGCGAGGCGAAGGAATTCGTCGATTCCTTCTTCGACGCCCTTCGCGAGGCGCTGGAGCAGGGCCGCCAGGTGAAGCTGTCGGGTTTCGGCAATTTCGACCTGCGCCGCAAGAACCAGCGGCCGGGTCGCAACCCGAAGACCGGCGAGGAGATTCCGATCTCCGCGCGCACCGTGGTGACCTTCCGTCCCGGCCAGAAGCTCAAGGAACGGGTGGAGGCGTACAGCGGCGTTGATCAGACCGACGTGAAGCAGGCAGACGTGAAGCGCGCAGGAGTGAAGCATGCTTGATCCCGGCAGCAATCGTGAACTTCCGCCCATCCCGGCGAAACGCTACTTCACCATCGGTGAAGTCAGCGAGCTGTGCGACGTCAAGCCGCACGTGCTGCGCTACTGGGAGACCGAGTTCCCGATGCTCAACCCGGTCAAGCGTCGCGGCAACCGCCGCTACTACCAGCGCCACGAGGTGCTGATGGTCCGGCAGATCCGCGGCCTGCTGTACGAACAGGGCTACACCATCGGCGGCGCCCGCCTGCGCCTGGAAGGCGAATCGGCCAAGGACGAGTCCGCGCTGAGCTCGCAGATCATCAAGCAGGTGCGGATGGAGCTCGAAGAGGTCCTCACGCTGCTGCGCCGCTGATACGCGGCACCTTGCAGGTTCGCGGCCAGATGGATGGCCGGACAAGGCAACAAGCGGCTATACTTGCCGCCCGCCGCAAGGCGGAGATCGCAATACACGTCGGGGCGTAGCGCAGCCTGGTAGCGCATCTGCCTGGGGGGCAGAGGGTCGTCGGTTCAAATCCGGCCGTCCCGACCAATCTTTCAATGAGTTAGGTGTAGGTGAGTTGGCCCTACACCCTATTTCCACCCTAATTCCACCCTATAAAGAACTGAGTCGATAGACCAGGCGTTATCGGCCATGTGGGTCATTGAGCCAAATCGCCCGGCCGCCTAGCATGAGCGCACAGGAAGTTCCGGGGATAAGGCATGGCGGCGAAAGAGCGGCAAGCGTTGCGATTCACTCAGTGGCTGAAGGACTGGGACACACTTCAGTTCAGCGAGAACGAGTTCCGGCGAAAGCCATCGCCATCCATCTATCTTTTGAGCATGCCCGCGGCTGAGCTCCGCGCGCTAAGCGGTGTGTTCAGGCGCAGCCGTGAAGATGGTGTGGCATCTGGTATTCAACGTGGCCACGACAAGGATCGTTCAGTCCGCATTCGTGAATTCGTCCAGAACGGCTACCCCTATTCTGAAATGAGTGCCGCTCGGCGCAAGAGCTTCGACTCTGAGGATTTGCGTAAGCCTGGCTGGCTACCGACGGCAATCGTCGTGAACGTTCTTACTGAAGGAGACACCCGCCGCGGTCGCAAAGTCGCAAACGAAGATCTCGTTCGGATAAGTGACACCGATGGGTCCATTTCCCAAATCGAGCTTCCATCAAGCTTCTCCGGCGGAACATGGGCGCCGTCGGAGCTGGCTCCGATAGAAGTGATTGACGGACAGCATCGACTTTACGCGTTCGATGGAGCCGAGCTGCCGGGAGACTTTGAGCTTCCCGTGGTTGCATTCCATGGCCTTGATATTGGTTGGCAGGCTTATCTCTTTTGGTCCATCAACGTCTCTCCGAAGAAGATCAACCCGAGCCACGCATTCGATCTGTATCCACTGCTGCGCTCTCAGGACTGGCTGGAAAAGTTCCAAGAAAGCAATGTGTACAGAGAGGCGAGGGCCCAGGAGCTAACTGAGTTTCTGTATAGCCATCCTGATAGTCCGTGGCACAAGCGGATCAACATGCTTGGTGAGCGCGGCGTCGGTGGCGCAACGCAAGCGGGTTGGATTCGGGCGCTTTCTAGTACCTTCTTGGCTAGCGGCCGGGGTAAGGGAGCCAAAGGTTTGTTCGGCTGCGCCCTTTCCGACACAGTCGGCCCGCTCCCGTGGACTAGACCGCAACAAGCTGCGTTCCTAATCAAACTGTGGCAACTATGCGAACAAGCAGTTGCACATAGCAACGACACGTGGACCGAACAATTGCGTTTGCACGGCAAGGTCCAGTCAAATCTCATCCCAGAGGATGTTCCCGACCCCGCGTTTCGGGGGCCTCAGACCATGCTCAACCAAGAGCAAGGGATCCGCGGGCTGCTTAGCGTGTCCAACGAAATTCTGTTTGACCAAGCAGAGTCGCTTGGGCTCCAAGACTGGGAGACTGACGATAGCCGAGGATCCACAACCAGCATCGATGAAATCACCCACGCCTTGGATAGTCTAGCTAATCAGCCGTTTAGGGGTTTCATGGAGTCTTTGGCCTCTGCGCTCGCTACATATGATTGGCGGTCTGCCGATGCGAGCGGGCTGACTTACGATGAAAAGCTCAAGAGGCGAGCTTTCCGCGGAAGCGGTGGCTATGCGGCGCTAAGATCAGATCTGCTCATGTGGTTGTCTAAGCGTGATGACGACATCGGGCAAATGGCAAGCGGTTTGCTCCGGGCTGGCGGGTAGGTCGTTTGAGATGCCAACTCTAAATCCGACTGAAGAGAACGGACTCGACCAAGCGGATCGCGGTGCAGTACTGCAGGCGCTTTCCAGTCTTCAAAGTCCCGGGCACGGCGCATGGTTGGCGCCGACACACTCAATTCCTGATGGTGACGTCCCGAAGTGGAATAGGGTGACGACCCGAGCTGACCTAGTCGACCTAATTGCTGTGTCCGGCCCGAATCACTGTATCGACGGATGGGGATTTCTTGCGCGCGCTTTGAATAGCCTCATAGCGGGTGATATGCATGCGGCTCGCCATTTTGCCTACTACGCAGAATTGCGTGCTTCGCTCTCTATTCTGAGTGCTGCAGGCATCGGAGTTTTCAACTACTTCAATTGCATTGTTGATGCCCGCGGGACTGTCAAGAGGGTGGATCACGCGTCACGAACCCTTGGGACGCACGTAATGGCATGGCTTGCATTGGAACATTGGACCAGATCAGCTGTGGCCGGGTCTGAAATCGGCTCCGCCATGTCGATTCGTGGCGTGTCGTTCGAGGATTCGATTTCATCTCTTTGGCCAGGCTCCAGTAGCCGACCGCTCGCCTTTGATCTGATCCTTGCTTGGGGGGCTGACCTCAGGCTGGGAATGACCGACAAGATCGCCCGCAACCATTCAAGCTACACGCCGCAAGCACTGTCACCGCAGCGGAAGCCCGTCAACGAAATTGTAGATTTCGTGGCAGAGTTTTGGTCGAACTTCGAGCCTGCTGGCGACCCATTCCACTCGCTTGACCGCCATCTCTTTAGGTTGATGGTCGAAAAGCAGTACGAGGTTTTCACTGGGGCCAATCCGGTCGATGTGAATGCACGCCGAGAAGATTTGACCAATCGATATGGGAATTTGGATCCAGCTGTACAAGCTGTGATCACGCTTGAATTCCTCACGAGGCAAAGCGAGCCCGACGATGCAATGATCATCCAGTCGGCCAGGCAAAATTCGGCTACGCCCACCGCATTCGAGATGGTGTCTCGCGCGGGCTTGTTGCTGCGATCTGCCACAGCAATGGTTAGCCGCGCGTTGTTCGATGCCGGAATTCAACCTCATCGCGACTTGGCGTTCTGGTTCACCGAGCACGGCGAGTCACGGGGCTTCTGGGCTCCCGGAGCAGCGCTTGCCGACATGCAGGAGCTGTGGGACGACATTGCGCAGGCGATTTCCGATGTAAAGGGGCTACGGGATGCCGATCGCACCGCCTTTTCACATTACACCTGGTCAGAAGGGCCGGTGAACGGAATCCCACGGTTGGGAGAAGCGGAACGTATCGCACTCTGGGGGATCTGCGCTTGAAGTACATGGGTTCAAAGCGCGCCATGCTCACTAATGGACTAGGTGAAGTGCTGAGCTCAGAGGTTCCAAAGTCCCAGCGCTTCGTTGATTTGTTCACGGGTTCCGGTGTTGTTGCATGGTACGCCGCTACAAGGTGGTCAAAGCCAGTCATTGCCTCCGACCTTCAGTGCTATGCGGTATGTTTGGCCGAAGCGGTAGTAGCACGCGATGCTCCGCTGAAGGACGACAACATCTACGAACACTGGATTGACCGAGCACGGGTCCGGGCTCGGGAGAATCTGACGTATCACGCCGCCGATAGGCTGCAAACTGAGATTGCTAGCATGGGTGCCGCAGTCGCGGCTGGTGAAGCGCGTCTACTTTGCGAGTCCGCAGACTGTTCGCCTGTTCAAAGGGCGTATGGTGGTTACTACTTCAGTGCGCTGCAGGCGCTGGTTATTGACGCGCTTCGCGCAACATTGCCTGATCGGAAAGATGCTCGATCCGTATGCCTTGCAGCTCTGATCCAAGCGGCTAGCAGGATCGCTGCGGCGCCAGGACATACTGCTCAGTCGTTCAAGCCGAATGAAACGGCGGGACGATTTCTGATCGAGGCTTGGCAGAAGTCAATCGGGACTGAGCTGAGAAAGGCGTACATTGCCTTAGCTCAGCAGTGCGCGAAGACCGTTGGAAGTGTGGTTCAAGGTGATGCCGTTGATGTGGCGAGTGTGCTGCGCGAAGGGGATCTGGCGTTTATCGATCCACCATACTCCGCTGTCCATTACAGTCGTTTCTATCATGTCCTGGAGACAATCTCGTTGGGACAGTATGTTCAGGTGGAAGGGGAAGGTCGCTACCCCCCGCCGGAACTGCGGCCAAAATCCGATTTCAGCATCAAGTCGCAATCGGGCATTGCTCTAGATAGGCTGTTTGCGCAGCTGGCGAAAGTTGGGGCAGGCGCCGTAGTCACCTTCCCTGTTCACGATGCTTCGAACGGCTTGAGTGGATCGTCCGTGGTAGGAACTGCTTCTAAGCACTTCACGATTGAGGAAGAGAAGATCTCGTCTCGGATGTCGACGATGGGGGGGAACGCCAGAAGTCGCGATGCGAGACTGCACACAGAAGAACTAATCCTCAAGCTTAGGCCTCGCTAGCTCGTTCGTTCGGCCCCCGGGAGCTCAATCCCAGTCGAGACATGACACCAAGGCTGATCATGGCCATCAAGGTATCGCTGCGTCATGCTTTCACTGGAGTGCCCCATCAGCGCCTGGACCTGCTGCAAGGTCCACCCCGCTTCCTGCAGTAGCGCGCCGCCTAGGCTCCGGATCTCGTGGAAGGTCGGCGGGTTTTCGATCTTGATGCCCGCCTCATCACGGGCATCAGCGAACGCGCGAGACAGCTGCTCCGGCAGCACCTGCGTGTGGTGGCTGCGGTCCTTGGCGCGTAGCTGCTGCGGCCTGGCCTTGACCGGGAGGCGGTGCACCAGGAACGGCGACACGACGGCATCGCGGCAGCGCCCCAGCAGTTCGTCCAGCTCCGCGCTGACAGCAATTTTGAGCCGAACCCCGGACGTCCCTTCGGTCTTGGACGGCACGACCCATAGCGCGCCGTCGCGCACGTCGGCGAACCGAAGTGACACCACGTCCTCACGACGCAGTAGCGTGAGCAGCGACAGGTCCATTGCGTTGCGCACCCAGTCCGGAGCCTTCTTCCATATCGCCCGATAGGTCTCGATCGTCAGTCGCTCGCGCTGGCGTTCGTGCGTGAACTTTCGTGTCGACAGCGCCGGGTTGTCGTCGATCCATCCCTCTTGCAGCGCGCAGGCCAGAATCCACCCAAGCACCAGGCGAAACTGTTGCCTAGCTCGAGCTGACGTAGTGACCGTCCGCATGAACTCGGCGCAGTCCTTCACGGTAAGGCTGGCCAGCTGGCGCTCGCCCAGGTTCGCCTCGATGCGGCGGATGACGCTCTCGTAGACCTCGGCGGTCTTAGGTGCCCACTTCCTTCCCGGGATGTCGTCCTCTCGAAAGACCTTGATCGCATCGGCGATGGTCCTCTCGGTGCCCATGACCCGGGCGACCAGGTCATTCGCAGGAATCAGCATGGCATTGAGCTTCTTGGCCGCGGCGAACGCCTTGGCCTTGTCGCTACCCATCCAGACCTCTTTGCGAGTGACTGGGTGGCGGTACTTGAAGCCGGCCTTGTTCGGGTAGAGGTTCGGCGGCCACCCAATGCGGCTCCGCGATCGCGAACGTCCCATCATTTCAGCCTGCCTCCAATACTCGTTGGACCAGGTCATCCCCCTCGGCCAGCCAAGCGTGCTCGTCGACATACCAGGTGCCGCCCACCTTCTTCCCGGGGATCTTTCCTTGGCGAAGCCAGCGCTGCAGGGTGATCTCTGCTGGCCGACTTTCTTCGGCGAAGTACTTGTCCAACCACGCATGAGCAGAAAGCAACTTCACTTCTACTGCTCCTTGGTGGCAAGCCTATTGCCAGCCAACAGACGGTCGCAGCCTCCGAATCTGCCGACGTACGCGGCCGGCTTCGGGACTGCAGGGATAAACCGTGACGGGCTCCAGTCGCAGGATTCGTCGGCCGGGATGTGTCCGAACAACGCCACGCACTTCGGACAGTGGATGCAGTCGGCGCACGTCATGCTTTCCGGCAGGTCCATTTGATCGCCGCGGCGTCGGTACGGATCGCGCTCAGTTGCCATCTCCACCCCCTCGCTGGTCCAGTGCGGCGATACACCGCTCAGGCACATTCGTCACGACACAGCCATCGTCAAGCTGTATCCCGTACTTCCTGGTCGAATCGACCTTTGTCACTACGCCCGGAAAATTGGTCCCATAGACATCCCCCCAAATCACGCGGTCGCCAACGTTCAAGCTTTGCCGTGCGCGTTCGGCATTGAACTGGCGGCGGATGCGAACCGCCCACCAGTCCGGGCTGCTGATGATCGTTCCTGGTGCCACGTTCTCGCGCCACCAGACGTCGAAGCCTCGCGACTCGTCCCACGCCACCGGCTCAACCTTCCAGCCTGCGCGTGTCACCGGCTGAGGCTGGGTGCGGTCTAAGCCAAAGCTGCCAGCAGTGGTGACTTGACCTTCCTCTTTGGCGGCCATTCGGAGCGACCATTCTTCCAGCGACTCAGATGCCTGCGCCGGCTGGGTTGCGAGGGCGGCAACAAGACCAGCCCTGCAAGCGTCGCGAACTGCGTCACGGTGATAGCCACCAGCATTCGGCCGGCAGTCCTCTGACTCGATGACGCGACGCTGGGTTAGCAGGTAGGCATCAACCATGTCATCCGTGACAACCGCCTCCCCCTTCTCGCGCGCGTCAGCCTGGAGGGCGGCTTTTCGCCCTGACGAAGCGCGGCGGCATTCCTCAAGGTCGACAGCTTGCAAGGCATTCTCTAGCTCGTCAGCGCAGTTCATGAGAGCCATCCTGCATCCGACTTCGGAGCGGTTTGCTTTTCACTGGGGTTACCTCCTTTGGCTACGGAGATGACTTAGGCGGCTTGCTGCTGCGCCGCGTGCTGTTCGGATGCCTGCGCGATCACGCGGGTCAGGGCGGCGCAGATGGCGGGGAATGCCGCTGCGGAATACAGCTTGGCGGCGCGCTCGGTACCGACCGGATGGAAGCCCATGGACGCGAGTCCGTCGGCAGTGATCGACATCGGTCCGATCCGGGCATTGATGTCGCCGAGCTTGATGCGGGCTCCGGAGGGGGCGGCCGCGGCGCTGCAGGTGCTGGCAAGAGCTGCAGGTGCTGCAGGCGCAGTGCACGCAGCGGCAGCGGCAGCGGCTGGCGCTCGCTCCGTCAGCTTCGCCTGCGCTGTGCAGTGCTCCGCGATGCGCGCGGCGATAAGGTTGCGCAGGTCTTCCGGTGTCTTGCTCGAGCAAAGGGCCACGCGATCGGGGAATAGCGACTCGTGGCCGCTCGCCTGTTCAAGGAGCACAGCGATGCATGCACGCACCCGCTCCGCCTGCTGGCTAGCGGCGATCTTGGCCGACGCGACTGAACTGTCGACGGCGTCGCTGATGCTGCTCAGCGACTTCTTTCCCTTGATGGCCGCCCCAATTTCAGTTGCAAGGGATGCCGGAACTCCCAGGGCGTGCTCCCCCATCGTCGTATTGATGGTGACGTAGTGCTCTCGTACCTCCATCACGCCCGCGTTGACTATGTCGGCGCGACGGGTTTGCTCCTCGCGCGCGAGCAGCTTCTCGATCTCTAGGCGGACTCGCCGCGTCTCGGCGCTGACCTCGTCCATTGTGCGGAAGACCGCATCGATGTCGGCCGTCTGGCCTAGGACCTGTTGCTTCGTCGCTTCCAGACGCTCCTCGACGCCCTTGCACCACTTCACGGTCTGCTTGGCGTTGGCGAAGTCCTCATCGGTTTGCAGGTCGCGGTTGATGCTTCCGAGCACTGCCAGCGCATTCGTCTTGAAGTCTGCGAGATTGCTGGCCGTCACCATGCCGGTGACCTGGATGCTCAGCGCCGGCAGTTGGTCCGGCGCGCGCCCCTCTGGTGCCAGCGCCGCAGCCGGCTCCGACCGATAGGCGGCGACGTCGGCAGCGAACTGCTCCCAACCGGCGAGGATCTCGGCGCGTAGCTCCTGGTCTGGGTAGTACCAGCAGTGCCGCTCATCGACCAGATCGTCGACGCTGTTCCACTTCGATGCCATGAACAGCACGCGGTCGCCGCCGGAGACCAGCAGTTGCTGCTCCATCTGGACGCGGTATTGCTTCGGCAGATCGGCGCCGGTGCAGCCTTCGAACATCGCCGCGCGCAGGACATCGTTCAACGCCTTATGCTCAAAGGCCTCGTCCTCCATGAGGGTCAGGCCGTCGAAGCTGGCGGAGTGCGGGCTGTCGTCCGCCACGCCCACGCACGGGTACAGGTCCTGGCCGATGATCTTCTCGGCGAGCGGCCGCGCCAGCGCCTCGGCGCGGTGGCCGCGGTCGAAGCGTGCCTGCGTCGCGTCGTCGATTTCGGCGCTGATGCCGGTTGCGGTCTCACGCAGCAGCTCGGAGCGCGTCTTGTACTGGCTGCATCCGAGCATCGCCGGCGCGTCACTGGCGTTGAAGTGCTGGGCGCGGTGAGCGTGCCACTCCGGTGTGCCCTGGATGAGCTGGACGATCTTCATGCCTGACCCTCCGTGCCGCCGTCTTTGCCGACCTCGTCGCCTTCCTTCGGCGGGTTCCGGATCTCCTTCAGCTGGCCGACCGTGAATCGCGCCTTCGTCTGCAGCATCGCGATCAGGTCATCGGCATTCTTTCTGCCGCTGGTGATGAGGTGCCACCACTTCGGTAGGTTCGCTGCGAAGTCAGCCTCGGAGTAAAGCGGCAGCTCCTGTGCGATCGCCGGCGTTGTGCTGGCCGTCGAAACGCGCGAGGCCTGGACCTCGATCACGTCCTTGCCTTCCATCTCTTCGGCCGTCGGCTGTGAACCGACCGCCTCAGGGAAGGCCTTGCGCAGCGCCTGGGCCTCGGTGCACTTCGCCAGCTGCCCGAAGGCGCGCTTCTCCCACATGGCGTTCGGGCCGCCGTCGCCCTTGCTGGCGTAGTTTTCGATCCAGTACTCCTTCGCGGAGAACTCAACCACTTGGCTACCGAGCAGCTTGCGCACCGTGACGCGGCACCACTCCGGGTACTGGAAGGTCGTGGGAACGAGTCGCTTCTGGCGGCGACCGTTCGCGCCGTCTTCCCATACCTCCCGGTTTACCTCCATGGTGCAGGTGGGGCCGAACTCGGGCTCGCTGCAGCCGGCGTACTGGCCAGTGCGTGCGGCGTTGATGCGGTAGAGGCCGATGCCGGGCATGACGACGTCGCGGTCTTCCTTGATGTCGTATCCGCGTTCGTCCTTGCGACCGGTGCTGACCTTCATCGGTACGATGTGGACGGGCTTCGTCATGGGGTCGAGGCCGGCGGCCTGGCAGTACGCCAGCACCATGTCGATCGAGTCCTCGTTAGCGCCGGGATAGAGACTCGATTTCATCGCGCGGCGGATGGCCTCTGCCTGCTCGCCTGTGACCAGTGCTCCCTCGCGCTTCGGGGTGCGTGCAATTGCGTTCATTGGGCTTCCATCTGTTCCATGACGGCGTGGAAAGTGGTGTCGGAGACCGTCTCTTCGTCGATGCGCGTGAAGGGGTGACGGTCCGCGAACGGCTTGATGTGCGTGCCGAAGTGACGGCCAAGACTCTCGGCGCCCTTGAACGCTTCGAAGTCGGCGACGGTGAAGTTCGCGTAGTGATAGAGCGGGCCGGCGAGCTGGTCGCGACCGAAGCCGCGGAAGAAGCGAATGGCGAGCGTGTTTGTCTCGGCGTCGTGGCCGATGCTGTGGATCTGGGACGAGTTCGCGTCCTGCATATCGATGGTGCGCACGGTGTTCTCGCAAAGTGGGGGAATAGGTGCCCGGCTGCGGTTCGGGCGGTGGAGCGGGGGCCGGCGCAAGGAGGGGGAGCGCCGGGGCGCCGCAGCTCGCCAGGGGATCAGTGGCGGCGTTTGCGCTTGTGTCGCGCGGCGGCCCATCGAATCGCAGCGACGAGGAACAGCAGCGCAAGGAGGACGGCGGCATCAGCGGTAGCGATCATTGGCAGTCCTCGGACGCGCGATGGTTCGCGGGCCTGTGAAGTTCGACAGTGCTGGGAGGCAGGTGTCCGGTCTCGGACAAGACGCGAGCGCGCCGCGTGTTGTCGAGCGACTGGAACGCTTCCGGGTCCATGTCTTCGAACGGGAAGATGTCTGGGTCGGGTTCCTCGGGCAGCAGCAGGAACCACGTGTAGACCACGAGCGTCAGTGCGCCGGCGGCGATGACCAGGATCGAAAGCGCGAGCAGGATCTTCACTGCGCACCGCCGAGATGCAGCGATGGCAGGAAGTAGATCGCGGCGGGGAGCACAACGAAGACCAGCGCGTAGCACGCGGCCATGGCGAGGCGTTCGCGCATGCTCACGGCGCCACCTCGCGCAGCTCACGAACCGTGATCGGCAGACCCTTGGGGAACGTCTCGGTCCAATGCTTGACGAACCGATCCACCGCCTCGGGCGAGTGCTTGATGGTTTCGTAGCCCTGCGAGTCGGTGCACAGGAACCAGGTGCGCGGGAAGAGCTCCGCCTCCGGCTTCATGACGGCGCTCACGAGCGCACCGCCTTGAACCGAGTCTCGAACTGCCACTCACGGAACTGCTGGAACAGGCCGCGAGCGTCCAGGAAGGTGACGAAGTCGTCGACCTGCTGGCCGTCGGTGCGGGTGTCTTCCCATGCTTCGAACGCTTCCCAAGCGGCCTCGCGGGCCAGCTCCGCGCGCTCAGCGGCCAGCGACGGCGAGCAGTCACCAGCGCCCGGCATGCGGCTGTAGTTGATGGCGTTCATGCCAGCACCGCCTCGACGGTGAATCGGATGCCACCGTGCGCAGCGTTCCGGCGATCAGCCGCGCTGCAGGCAATGCGAAGGGTGGGGTAGCTGGCGACCGCGTGGCCGGTCTGGCCGTCGATCAGCTCGTAGGAGAGGGACATTGCTGGCTCCGTCTGATGCCCGATGCGTGGGCGACGGAGTAAATGTAAGCAGACTTACTTATATGCGCAAGCTGAAATGTAAGTGAGCTTACATGTGTTCAGCTTGCATTTATAAACAAAAGGCCCGCGGTGAGCGGGCCTTGAAATCGAGAGAGCAGGGGGCTGGCTATCTATTTCTCTCATGCAGGGGACTAGCTGGGCAATGCGCAAGAATGTCGCGCACCGCCCGGATCTCCGCATCCGTAAGAGGGGCTTCGCCCGTCTTCCTTCGCGGGAAATCCACTACTGGACAAGCCTCCGAGGTCCGCCTATCTGACGGGCTTGGTTCCGGAGGCCTCGAGGGTTCTCTCATGGGGAGCCTCTCTGGCTACGGGGTTGCGCGCGTACGCGGCATTCGTGATCTCTAGGAGCTTATCCCTGGGGACTTTGCCGCCATTCTCGACCGCTAGGTTGTACATAGCGATCAGTCGCATTAGACGCTCATTCCCAGCAAACGCGGCGCCCTGCATCAGCTCCTCGTGCCGGACCATTTCGTCCGCGTACAGAAAGAGTTCTAAATCTATCAAGGCCAGGTCGCCCGGGTGAGAACTTGGCTCCGGTGTGCTTCCGATTCGACCGGTACGGATGTACTCGGGATCGAGGCCGCTTAGTTTTGCCATCTGAGCAAGCGTTCCAGCCTTCAGGGACCGGGTTTTACCGCTTTCAATCTGATAGATGGCAGCGGGCTTCACCCCAATACGCCTCGCCCACTCCGCCGCATTGTCAACGCCGGCCGCAAGGCGCGCTTCGATCGCTCGGTCTTTCAGTTCGCTCATGTAAGCCAGCTTACCTGCGCGAGTAGAAAGTGCGCTTGCAATTTGAATGTAAGTGCGCTTACTCTTCTGGTCCATGGACATCAATGTCATCAAAGAAGACGCGGTCGCCGCATACGGGAGTGTCAAGGCGCTGGCGCAGGCACTCCGAATTTCTGGTCAGGCGATCTCCCAGTGGCAACCTGGCGAGCCGATTCCCGAAAAGCAGGCGCTAAAGCTGGCGATGCTGCGGCCCGACATCTTCGGCCCCGCGCCGGCTCCGGCCGATAAGGCGGAGGCGGCGTGATGTCAGCGAATCACAGGGCCGCCAACGAGGATCGGCGCATTGCCGATCTGCGCCGATCTCTTGCCAGCCTCACTCACCTTGAGCGTGCGCTTCTATCAGATGCGACCAATTCGCCGCGGTGCATTGAAAGCCATGCCGGAAGCGCTCGTTCTGAAAGCTCTCGGATTCCATCCATCTATCGACGAACGCTAAGACGTTTGAGTTCCACAGCCTGTTCAATTTGGCGGGGTCGGGGTGCGTCGAAATGAGCACATTCAACAAGCACTCCATTGCCCTGAGCCTGCCTTGCGTCAGAGCGATCAAGCGTTCAAGCGTGGCGATGTTGGCGGCAACGAGCTCGGCTTCTTCTTTCTTCATTCTAAGTCCCCTAAAGAGCGTGGGTGAAGCGGCCCCAGACAAAGCGGAGGCGGCGTGAGTCAGGCGATTGGAAATGCGCTCATCTGCTTCTCGGCACTGATGTTGGTGATCGTCAGCGTCCTCCTGACGCGCCATGGGAATCGGCTCGTCGAGGCGATCAACGAGATCCGTGCATTGGTGTCTGAGTTGGGTGTGGTACGCAAGAACAGATCGAAGGACTTAGGGCCTTCCTCCCTGGGCGAGAACCAGCCGAGCTCGCAACCCGATTGCGCTCCAGCCAGTTCATACACACCTGCGCCCCGATCGTTCACCTCGATGGACCAGGGGTGAAGCTTCGTGCCTCTCTTTCCTACTGCCTTGAGAAACACAGTGTCCTGCTGTGGATCAGGCGAGACCCGAACGTTCACGCGAACAGCGCCATCTTCCCTGCGATGGGTCCAGTTCACTCGCAACGTCATGCTATTTCGCAGCGCTAGCCACGCGCTGGTTGCCGTGGATAGTGCCGCCACGGCGGTAAAGAAGATCGTCAGTGCGGCGTCAAGTTTCATGGCCAGTTGTCCCGTAGTAGGGGGAGGGGGCCTCATGGCGATGTTCAATCTCCACGGCTACGTGCGGACAGAGGAGTCGTATTCATCAGTTCAGCGTCTCGCTTGACAATTGCCGAGCTGATCACGATCCGAAGCTCTTCCGTGAAGTTTGCAACTGCCTTGAACGCTTCGGCACGACTTTCCGGCTCGCCAAACAGCATTAGGCCTTCGATCTCGTATCGGACATCAAGAAGGAACTCGGCCGCAATCTCATCCCATTCGTCCCGCAGCTTTCGAGGGTCAGGATGCGTCCTAATCAACGCCGTCAGCATTGCGCGTTGTAGGGAAATTCGTAGAGGTAGAGGTAGCTGGTGCTCTTTCACAAATCGCTCCGTGATTCGTTGCTGATGTTTGTCCATGGTAAGGACGTCAGGAACCTATCACGGAGCACCTTTTCACCGCAGCGCAATGTGCGTGCGTTTGCGTGATGCGTTGTTTGTCTACACGACCGCGCATCAACTGATGCGGGGATTGGTCGTTGTGTCGCGCCGAATGTTCCGCGTGTCACCGGTTGAAGCTGCTGTGCCGACCCACGATGCACATAACACCCGATGGGCTACCTGATTGCTATGTCGTACTTTCAACTCCAGACCGAGCCGCGCTCGCGCACGATGCTTCGCCACACACGTCAGGCCGTGAGCGATCGCGCGCTCAACGTGCTTGCGTTCTCGGAACGCGTAGCTGATCGCTACTTGAGTGCGGTCGCTCCGGAAGATCGCGTGGTCGGCCTGAAAGAGCAGGGTGACACGATGGCGACTGCGTTGGCTGCGAAGAAGCACAACGGCATCGTCGTAGATCGCTTGATCAAGGGCGTTGTGAAAACCTTCCCGGCCGATCTCGAGGATGCCTGGGTCGGTGAGTTGCCGCAGCCGTACCGGCAGCGCTGCGAGCAGGATCTGGCTGCTCGTCGTGGTCTGCTGCCAGTGAAGGATCCGCGCGCCAGTACGGCGCCCGCGCAGCAGGGCGGCGAGCTATCCGCGTTGCTTACGGAGGTTGGCGACGTCGCTGCTGCGCTGGCGCCCATCTTCGCCGACGGGAAAGTCGACGCGGGCGACATGCCCTACATCGCCCATGCGCTGCGCCAGTTGGGTGAGCTGTTCACCGTGGGCCTGCAGCTGCACCAGCGGTTGACCAACGTGGCTGTCGAAGAAAAGGGCGCCACGCCGTCCGTAGCGCCCTTGAGGAGGGTCTGACTATGCCCTCGCGCAACTCATCACTTGAGCACGCAGTCTTTGAGATTCACGGTGGTCACGATCAACCCGCCGCCCGTGCAGACTGCAGTGACAATCTGGCCCTTCTTGAGGCCAGCGGCGACGTTATTGGCCAAGCCATACAAATCAACACTGTGGAAGTTGTCGCCGGCTTCCAGTTTCACGTAGGACGAATCAGTAAATCCCTTGTAGATTCCGTCGACCTTGCCGCGCACTTCAAGGCGCTTGCCTTTGTACAGCGCTTCGGCGGCCACTTCGTTCGCGTCGTAACTTTCGAAGAGATCGGAGGCGGAAACCGCTGCCACGGGCGCCGACGCCATGACTTCGGTCCGCTGCTGCTCCAACTGTGCATTTGCGCTAGCCGCCGTCGCCGCGACACCTCCCGCGAACAGCGCAAGCCCAATGAAATAGACGACGGGCGAAACGATCAGCGACGCGATCAATGGCCACAGGCCTGCGCGTGCGCCGAGCTTTGACATGGCAACGATCGCCAGGACAAATCCGACAGCGTTTAGCGGCCAGCCAACAATCCAGCTGGTTAGGGGTAGTGGCGCGAGAAACGCGACCCAAGCAATGGCGAGGCAGATCCAGGCTGCCTTGCCGGCAGTGTTGGGAGCGGATGTGACTTGTGCATTCATAGCGGTGAAGCTCCTTCGGTTGGGTAATCAACCAGCGTATGAAGCGCTGATCGACGAATGCCATACGAAGGTGCCGAGATGTGGCGTGGAATTGTCTAGAGCGGGCGCAGATTCATCGCGCACGGATGTGCCTGACATGCCGAAGGCAATGGGAGTCGTCGAATGAAAAGCCCCATCAGCCGCCTGGTGCGCAACGCCACACCAGTGAACAAGGACGCCGCCCGAGTGGCGTTCTTCCGCGGCGAGCGCTTCTCCCCCCCGTCGTGCGGTGTCGGCGCGGCGACGCACACTTGGCGCTATCCGCCGGATGTCGTCGGCGTGATGCCGGTGTGGGACCGAGACTGGAAGGGCTACCGCTTTGGGCGCATGACTGCGCTGTACTGGTATCGCCCCGGACGCGGCAAAGGTCCTAGCGTCTGGATTGCCCGCTGCGACTGCGGCAACTACGAAGCGCGCCGACCAGAGCGCTGGCATTCCGACGTTCCGACTCGATGGCGAGGCAACGACGCTTGCGCTGCATGTCGGGACGTCGACTTCGCAACTGGAAAAGCACTCAAGACGAGTCGCGATACGCGTAAGGATCGGCTGAATGAATGGCACCAACGCATGCTACGGCTGGGCCTGGACACGGCAGAAGTAATCGCCGTGATGCAGGCAGGCGATGTCGACACCGCTGGCAAAGATGCCGATCAAATCCGCGCCGAGTTGGCCGCGCGAGAGGTGGTGGCATGAACCGCTTGACAGCGGGCCTCGCTAGCGAGCAACCTAATCTCGTGCCCCATAAAGCGGGCACCAGTGGGTTTGACAGCCCCAGCTCAAAGGCGCAAGAAGCGCCCATCGTCGATGTCGGCGCTTTTTTCATGCCCGCGACGCGGGGCATGCGTAACGCAGCTCGTCTATGGCGGGCGGCGTGGGGGCACCGCAAGGTGCGCCGGCCCTTTGACCGGTCTGTCAACCCTGCGCCGTCCGTCACCTCGTTTGACAGCGCGGTGGCGGGCTCCAACTATCAAAGGAGCCCCCATGGCCCGTTGCGCCACCTGCGCCTGCGCGCACTGCCGCGTTGCAGCGCATCAGCAGAATCAGCCCAATCTGTCGGCGGAAACGTCTCAATCACCCTGCGTCACGTTGACGCAGGCCGCCGCGTGTCCGTCTGTCGATTCGGATTCCCCATTCAGAAGGAATCGATCGATGGCGAAAGAACCCGACACCAACTGCGCATGCGTGGTGGTCGCCTTCACCGCTTCACGCAAGCCGCCGACCAGGCGCGAGCAGAGCATCATCCAGGAACTCTTCGAGCAAAGCCGCGCGAAGTTTCCGGGCGAGAGCAATCGGCACCACATGGCAGTTGCACGCCGCATCGTCGAGTTGAGCAGCCGCGTTCTGACCAGGCGCGAGCGCTAACTCGCGCACTCCCTTACCGCACCCCCTCACTGCCGGGTAGCTCCCAGCAGGACAGCCCGAGACCAGCGGGTTGGGGGTGCTTCTTTGCCTGGTGTTCTGGCGGTCGTTCATGAAACGTAATCTCAGCCTGCGCGAGTGGGTCAACGATGCTTGGCGGATTTTCCTCATAGCTCGGCTTCGACAGTTGGTATGGCTTTCCTTCTGGTCCTACCGCGGGCTCCAGTGGTGCGTTGCGCACGGGCAGGATGTGACCCGTTGGGCGTTGCGCGAACGCTTCAATCAGTGCGGTCGCCTGTCCGGGCCGCGGCGCGATCGATTGGAGCGGGAATTCTTGGCTCGAGCGCGGAGGAGTGATGGCCTCTGAGAACTGGTCATGGTGCCGCTGGCATCACGGAACGGTAAACGATCCCAAGTGGCGTGTTGTTGCGTCACGCTGCGTCACAAGCGTCACAAGCGTCACAAACGTCACCGTTGGTCACGTCGTCGCCGTTTGGGCAGCGATGGTGGAAAACGCCTCCCAGTCGCCAAAGAGGGGGGAGTTAGCGGGGTGGGACGATGAAGACGTGGCAGCGGGCCTGGGCTTCACGACCGAGCAGGTTCGAGCCATCCGCGAGGCAATGCAAGGGAAGACTTTGGAAGGCGGGAAGCTCTCTGGCTGGGAAAAAAGGCAGCCAAAACGGGAGGATAGCTCCGCAGGAAGGACGAAAGCGTGGCGCGAACGCCACCGTGCCAACGGCGACACTGGTGACGCAAGTGTGACGCATGGTGACGCGCGTGATGACGAAGAGACGCACGGTGACCATAGAGGAGAGGAGAAGAGAGAAGAGAAAGAGCAAAAGAAATCTTCGTCATCTGGCGATGACCAGCGGGTGGCTGCGTTCGATGCTCGCCTTGCGGAAGTGGCGCGGGACGCGATCGAGACGTGGAACGAATCCACGCTGGTGACCGAATGCGGACTGCCGTCGGTCAGGGCCAAGGTCGGGTTCGACAAGCGCAAGGAACAGGTTCGCCGAATGTTGCGAACGGCCCGGGATATCTGCCAAGAGCAGCTCGGCTCTTCCACAGTCACCAGGCAGTTCTGGGTCGGGCTTTGGAAGCTCTACGCTGCCGATGAGTTCTACTCCGGCCGCATTCCTGGCGGGAAGGGCCATGAAAACTGGCGGCCTGATTTTGAGTCACTGACACAGGAAAAGTGCGTCCTCAGGATCTATGACCGGGCGGCGCCCGAGGCTCCGGTAGCGGAGGCCCAGGCATGAACTTCGACGAGATCGATTCGCTCCACGTGCCGCCGCAGTCGATTGAGGCCGAGCAACGGGTGCTTGGTGTCGTGATGGCGTACCCGTCGACGCTGTGGCAGGCGATGGACGTTCTTGAAGCAGACGACTTCTACCGCGGCGATCACCGGCAGATCTGGGAGGCGATCGCCGACCTTGCCGATCGCAAGCGACCCTACGATAGCTTGGCGATCAGCGAGTGGTTCGACTCCCGCGGCCTGACAGAGCAAGTCGGTGGCGCATACCTGATCGGCCTTCAGGCCCATGCGTACAGTGCCGCGAATGTGACCGCTTATGCACGGATTGTGGCGGACAAGGCCTTGTTGCGGAAGTTGATCGACGCGGGCACGGCGATGGTCAATTCGGGGTTCAAGCCAAACGGCAGGGATAGTGACGAACTAGTCGCCGAGGCCCAACTTGCCATGCAAACGTTGCAGCCGAAGCAGCGCGGTGGCTTGCAACCGGCAAAGGATTCGTTGCTGGACTGGTACAACGACCTTGAACGTCGCTACGAGCTTGGCGACCGGCTGACGGGCATGCCGACCCCGTGGGCTGAGCTGAACAAGTCCACGCACGGTCTCCAAAAGGGCGAGCTGATCCTGCTGGCGGCCAGGCCGAGCATGGGTAAGTCGATTGCAGGAATGAACCTTGCGCTTTTTGCTGCCCTGCGCGGGCACAACACGGCAGTGTTTTCACTGGAGATGAGTCGGCGCCAGATCCACCGCCGCAACATCGCATCGCTCGGAAACGTGCCGCACGACTGGCTTCTGGCGCCGCGAGACAGCCACGGAGAAGATCACTGGGCAGCGATGAACGCGGCCCTGAAGCAGATCAAGAACGCAAAGCTCCATGTCGACGACACCAGCGACTTGACGATCGGGCAGGTGATGTCGCGTGCGCGCATGCTCCACATGCAGGACCCCATCGAGCTGATCGTGGTCGACCACGTCCACGACTTCAAGATCAAGGCAAACGAGGCTCGTTTCGAGTACGGCAAGGTCGCCCAAGGGCTTAAGACGCTGGCAAAGGAATTTGACTGCCCTGTCGTCGCACTTGCGCAGCTCAACCGCAACGTGGCCACGCGCGGTGAAAAGATGCCGACGCTTTCGGATCTGCGCGAGTCGGGCGAGCTCGAGCAAAAGGGTGACCTGATTCTGTTCCTGCATCGCGAGGAGTACTACGACGCAAGCATCGAGCCCGGCGTGGTCAAGATGAAGATCGCCAAGGGGCGTGACATCGAGGCAGGCAAGACAATCTACCTGCGAAATGACTATCGGCACATGGCGCTGAGGGATCAGCCGGATGGGTTTGAGCTGCCGACGACGACTGTCCGAGACCGAACCGGGTGGGGGCAATGAAACAGGTCTTCATCAGCAAGCGCGACAACCCTGCGCGCCGCGCGGTGGTCGACCGCGCGATCGGCACGATCAACGCCCTGGCCAGCGGCGATGACTTCCAGGTCACCATTTCCGACGTGGCGCGCACGCTCGATCAGAACGCGGCAATGTGGGCGTCGCTCCATGACTTCGCGTCGCAGATCGACTACCCGGTGATCAACCCGGACGGCAGCCGAGGCCGCGCCGGCGAGGATGACCTGAAAGCGATCCTGACGGCGGCATTCGAGCAGGAGACGCGCATGGCGCCAGGGCTGCACGGAGGAACCGTCTTCCTCGGCGCGCGCACGTCGAAGTATGGAAAGAAGAGGATGGGCCAGTTCCTGAGCTTCGTGCACGCCGAGGGCGCGCAGCGAGGCGTGGTGTGGAGCGAGAAGGCTAAGGATGACCTGGCGTTCTACACGCGAGGTGCCAAGTGAGGCGTGCAATCAAAGCCGCGACGAAGGCTGAGCTGGCGTACCAGGACGCGGCGCGTGCGCTCGGTTGCGTGGTGTGCCGGTACCGGATCGAGCACGGCCTGCAGCCGCGCGTCGCCGGTCAGTGCGGGCCCACGCGGATCCACCACCGCAATCTAGGCGACCTCCATGGCCAGCGGCAGCTTGGTCAGCACGCGGTGGTCGCCCTCGGCGACTGGCATCACCAGGGAATCACGATCCCGAACGTGTCGGCCAAGGGGATGTACGCGGTCTACGGCCCGAGCTTCCAGGCGCAGGCGCGCGAGTTCCGCGCATGGACAGCAGACGTACTGCCGGGCTACGGACGCGGCACCGAGGCGTGGCAGCTGTGGCAAGACGAGTTGATCAACGGAGCACGAGCAGCATGAGAGTAATGCCGACCTTTCCCGGCGGGATCGCCAAAGTCGGGGTGCGCAAGAACTGGCTTGGCAGGCCAGTAGTCGTAATTCAGCGGCATGAGGAGCGAACGCGGTTCCCCGCACCTGGCGTTGCGTTCACGGAAATCTGCGGTCTGATGCCAGCGCGGGACGCCACCTGCCACGACATCCCGGAACTGGCTGCCCTTCTGGCAAAGCAGGATGGCGCGACGCGAGGCCACGGTGATGAGTGAAGCACTGGAACTCGAGATCGAGGCCGCCTGGGTCGAGCTGACTAGGATGCGGGCCGGTCGTCAGCGCACGCTGTACCTCACGCCAAGACGGCATGTTGAGTGGCGTCCGAAAAAGCTGGAGTCGCCAAACTGCATCGAGATCGGCACATACAGCAACGGGGCGACGCTGGCCGACCTGCGTGACGACGTTTTCTGGACTCACGAGCAGAGACGGAAGGCGGCCTAAGCCATGGCGCGGAATCAAATCGACACCTTCGGCGCATACGTGCGCACTCGCCTCGAAGACTGGGGTAGGGAGTTCGCCCTACATCGTGACTGTGAGTACCTCGGCCACCAGTCCAAGAACATGCTGCAGGTGCTCATTGAGCACCGCGGAGAAATGCCCCCGCGGCTGACTGGCTTTAAGCCCTTGGAGATCCCCGCTGGCCCGCAGCAAATCGAGGACATCGTCTTTGAAATCGCACGGTTGAACGTGGCGCGGGCGACGGTGTTGCGCGCCTACTACTGTGGCAAGGGGCGGCGCGGGGCGGAGAGGCTCGAGCTGGCCAACGAGATGCTGGCCAGCCTTGGTGGCGAGCGGCTTTCCAGAGGCAGGTACTTCACCGAGCACGAACTCGGCGTTGCAGAAGTCCGCGGAGTGCTGGTTGGTATAGCAAGAGCGGCATAGTGACAATTTACTGTTTGGTGAGCATCGGCCTTGCGACCGCATCAATCAATTGCTTTGCACTTGCTGGCAGGAAGGTGCCGTTGGCGACTTTGTTCTGGATGTACTTCGGAAACTTTTGAGGCACGTAGTTTTCCTCCAACCAGCCGCGGAATTCGCCCAGCGCGGCGGTTGGATAGATCCAGGCTTCGACCGGGTTAACAGCGGCCTGGGGGAAGGTGTCGGGAAAGATATGCCCATGCTTTTGGCGTTCGCCGTAAGTGCCGTCCAAAGCATTCGCGCGCCAATGGTTCGCCCAAGTTTGCCCCACACTGATGTCTGGGACGGTGTGGCCGTCAAACGGACAACCAGTGCGAATCAGATGCACGACGAGATCGGCAATCTCCCTAAATACAGAGAAGTAGCCGCGAGGAATCTGGTCATTTAGCAGAATGCGCTCGTGAAACACTTTCCACGAGTCCGGAATTGCGGCGGCCGGGTCGTAGTTGCAGCCCTTGTAGATAAACGCGCGGAACGACGAACGGGCGAGAATTCGATAGTTCCTAAGCGCCGTTTCATTTGCACCTTGGCCGCCCTCGAAAGCGTAGTATTCCAGGATGGCCATGCAGACCGCGTCGGTATACGCATGTTCGCCGCTGGCGATGTTGCGCAGATTGAGTGCGGTACCGGTAAAGCCCTGGGCCACGAGGAGCTCAGAAATCTTACGACCGCGAGGCTTGGCCTGCTCCTCTGACCAGTTGTTCGCCATTCGAATCAGCACGGAGTTGTCGATGCCACACATCCGCGCCAAACCGCGCGCCGTGAGGTATGGCGTTCCATCGTTCAGGACACCCATTGGGATGCCGTCGATTTCCACCTGCTTTATGGCGAAAAGCTCGCCCTGCGGATGCCGCTGCTCAACTAGGCCATTCAAGTACCTAACTCCTTGATATTTAAAAACTTTAGGTGCTGCTCTAATTGTTAAACGCTGCGTCAAAGTGCGACGAACAGCAGCCTAGCCAAAATATCGGGGTCTGTCTCGACTTGACACAGTCAGACTTGCCTCGCAGTATTTCCGGCACGATGTGATACGAGCCCCTGGCGAAAGCCGGGGCTTTTTAATTCGCGGACTTGGTCGAGTTGCCCGGCACCAGTACTGCTTCACGCACACTTCGTCCTGCCTTCACACGACTCCTCGAAACTGCTGCATGTGGCAACTGTGCCTGCAGATGAAGGAGTGACAGGAATGATTGGTAGGTTTTCGGTAGCGTCGTTGGGGCTTGGCGTCTTCTGCCTTGCTGCATTTCAGATCATCGGCTCGACGGTGGACAGCAGTGGTCTGTTACACGAGGCGTTCGCCCTGATTCCAGTCGGAATGGTTCTCTTGGTTATTGGCGGAGCGCTCGGTATTGCCTGGTTTGCGAAGCGGCATAGACGCACAGCTCCATAAGGCGATCGATTCTGCAGTGCTGTCCTCGCGTCACGGGGAATCCGCTTTTTCGGCCTGGCAATGTGCATTGGTCTCGCCGCCTTCACCGTGCTTGCAGCGAGATCTCCGTTTTTCGCCGACGTGTGCAGACGAATCATCTTGTTATGCGGAATGTTCTGCTGTCTCGGTGTCGGCCGCGGGTCATATGCTTAAGGGCCTTAACTGCTATACGCGTATCATGAAGAAGAAAGTCGGAATGTTGCTCCTGTCCCTTAGCCTGATGGTGTTTCTGGGTGGTTGTGACGACAGTGCGGCGGAATGCAACCTGGGCAATTGCCGGTTGTTCGGTAAGTAAGTAGCTGGGCTTCAGCCCTTGCATAGAAGTCTCCGCCGTTACTGGCGGGGACTTTTTGCTTTTCTACGCCCGGCAACGCGGATCGGCCTCGTCTCCGTCGTCGAGCCTCTCGGGGGAGGGGCGCCGGGCACCTATTCAATGCGAAGGCCTTGCCGGCAACGGTGGGGCCTTCGCCGTTTGGAGCACTTCGTGCGACGGATCGACAAGCTCATCGTTCACTGCAGCGCCACGGTGGCCGGGAAGAACATCACAGCGGCGGACATCAGGCGCTGGCACACCGACCCGGAGCCAAAAGGGCGGGGTTTCGCCGATATCGGTTACCACTTCGTGATTCTCCTGTCTGGCGAGGTGGAGCTAGGCCGGCCGGTGGAGCAGGCGGGCGCCCACGCCCGCAAGTACAACGACCACAGCATCGGCATCTGCTTGGTAGGTGGCCTGGACCAGGTGTACCGGCCGGCCAACACCTTCACGGCGGCTCAATTCGCGGCGCTGGAGGCGCTGCTCTTGAAGCTGCGCCGCGACTACCCGCAGACCGAGATCCTCGGGCACCGCGACTTGCCGAAGGTCGCGAAGGATTGCCCCTGCTTCGACGTCCGCGCCTGGTGCCGCGGCCGCGGCATCAAACCTAACGTGTGAGCTGGAATCGATGATGCTGTGGGAAGCGGCGTGCAAGCATGTGCTCGCAGCCGGCGCTGCTGGTTGGCTGGCGCACATGGCCTGTGTGGATCCGGGACCTTGGAACATCACGGTGCTGGGCATCTCGTTGGCGGTGCTGGCCACGTCGCTCGCGGCGGCGGCCATGCGCCGCATGCGGCACCCGCGGGAACCGGACGACAAGGTTGCCGGCCGCGTGCTGTCGACGGTCATCGACGGCTTCTTCGCCGGCTGGGTGGCGATGGTCCTGGTGGTGATCCCGCTGAAGTGGTTTGGCTTGGATGATCGAGCCTTGGGCGAGCTGATCCCACCGGAGGTGGTAGGCGCGCTGTGCGCGATCAGCTTGGTGCCGTTCCTCCGCCGCAAGGCGGAGGGCTGCTTTGACCGGGCGTTCGACGCGCTGCTGGGTGCCCTTGTCGACGTGTTGAAGAGCTGGCTGGGCCGAAAGGGCTCGGGAGGGTGAGCATGTTCGTGCTCCAGTGCCTGGACGTGGCTTCGCTTTGGGTGATCTGGTGGTGCGCGGCCAATTGCCTAGGGGCGGCCCCGGAAGGGCGCACTTGGAAGCTGGTGAGCCTGAAGTTGGCGCTCTGGGTGGTATCGGTCTCGGCCTTCGTTGGCGCGATCACGCTGTTCGTCGAGGCGCAGCCGATCCGATGGTGGGCCAGCGGCTTGCTGTACGGCATCGCGGTCGTGGCGCTGTGGATCTACGACTACCGCCTCGGTGTCATCCGGCAGTGGCGCCTGCTCCGAGACTGGTTGCGGTCGGTGCCGGAATGCCTGCGCGATCGCCTGAGGCGGCGAAGCCCATAAAAGCAAAGCCCCGGACGCTGGCAGGCGGACCGGGGCTTCTCATTCCACCTTGCACGACCAAGGACAGAACGTTGTTCAAGTATAAGCCGAAGAGTTCGGTTGAGGTGAAAGGCGCAATGAGCGAAGAGGGTGCTGACTACGCTGGGAAGCTGCTGGCCAAGGCCGCAGTGATCGCAGCGGCCGGTATTGCGATCGCCGGCATGGCTTCGTTGCTGTGGGCGATCCGCTGGTGGTAACACGCGTGCAGGTTGGCCTGATCGTCGGCGCGCTGATCGTGCTGGTGCTGGGATGGAGCCTGATTACCGGCCACTTCTGGGAGTGGCGCGCTGATGTCTGGAAGGGCCGCGCCCAAGGGGCGACTCAGACCGCCCATCAGGCCAAGGCAAATGCCGACAGCGCCAACGCGGGGGCTGCCAACGCCACGCAGACCCGGCAGCAGCTCGACGCCGCGGTCGACAAGACGCGGGCCGAGACGAAGCGTTCGGCCGAGAGGATCAAGCCTGCTTACACGCCTGCTAAAGCTGGGCCGGTCCCTTTGGACGTCTTGCGCGAATTAAAGGCAGGCGATCGGGCATACCGAGCAGCTGTGATGCGACTGCAGGCGCAAGGGCGGCGCCATCCCTAAACGGAGAATGAATAAGAGTAAGCGTGCTTACATTTCCGCTTGCGAATATAAGTAAGTGCACTTACATTCATTCCGTCGCCGCAGCGGTGACGTACGGGTAGCCGACTCGGCTCTCCACTCCGTTCCCTCAACTGTTCTAAGGATTTTGCATGAAGCTTCGTTCTATTGTTCTTGCAGGCGTTATTGCTCTCGCTTTCGCACCGGCCGCCTTTGCGTCATCCCAGGCTGACCTCACGGTCACCGGCACCATCACTCCGGGGGCCTGCATCCCGAGCCTGGACGGTGGCGGCAAGATCGACCTGGGCCAGATCGCCGCCGCCAGTCTGTCGGCAACGGATCTGACGACGCTGCCGTCGCAGTCGATTACGTTGAGCGTCCACTGCCCGGAAGCGGCCACGTTTGCAATTCGGGCACAAGACAATCGGGCGGGTTCCTCGTTCGCCACTGGTGGCGACGGCTTCTTCGGCCTGGGTGCGGCTCCCGGCGGCGAGAAGATCGGCGGGTATTCGCTGCATGTCGTCTCCGGCAGCGTAACCGTGGATTCGGCCTCGACGGCTTACGGGATGTCATCGACCGACGTTGGCGCCACGTGGACGCACTATGGCGCTGGCGGCACTGCGGCCCCGGGCTCTAACGGCGTCCGGATCATCGCCTTCGCCAAGACGGCCGGCGAGACGACCCCGAGCGCCATCAAGGACGCCGCCATGACGCTGCAGGTGTCCCCGATGATTGTTGCCCGGAGCCAGCTGCCGACCGCTGACGAGATCACCATCGACGGCAGCGCCACGTTGGAAGTCGTCTACCTGTAAGAGCTATCTGATGGCGGCCTGAGCTGCCATCGCCCCATGAGGCAAGGGAGGTGCCCCGACGATCGGAAGGTCGCCGGGGCATTTTTATGTGGATGAAAGGATCGAGACCTGTGCGCCAACTGGCACTGCCGCTTCTGGCGGCGTCCCTGCTGTCCTGCTCGAGCACGAAGCCGGTGATGGTGTCCACGGAGCCGCCACGGATCGATTGCTCAAGCCGGGCACCCGCTGAGGCACCGCCGCCGGTGCCCGTGGACAGCAGCCTGGAGGGCATGGCCGCCTACGCCCGCGGTTGGCAGGGCGTGGCCACGGCGGAGGTGGTGAAGCGGGCCGCGACGGCCGACTGTCTGGACCGCGAGCGTGCCGCCGGGAGGATCCGCTGATGGAGCTCATCGCGGATGTCCTGGGTTGGGCCCAGTGGCTGCTGGCCATCGCGCTGCTAGCGATCGTGATGTACGCCACCGCGCCGAATGGCGGCAAGCGCGAGCTGCCGGCGCGGCAAGAGTGATTCGAAAGGCCATGACTGAGATCAACAAGCCTGCCGCCCCAGATTGGGAGCGCATCGAGGAGCTGTACAGGGCGGGCGTGCTGTCGGTACGGGAGATTGCGGCCGACCAGGGCGTGTCCCACACCGCAATTCAGAAGCGCGCCAAGTCGCATGCGTGGGAACGCGACCTAGGCGCCAAGATCAAGGCGAAGGCCGATTCGCTGGTTGCCAGACGTGAGGTTGCCACGCAGGTTGCCACGGAAACGGCAACTTCGAAGGTGGCAACCGAGCGGGTCATCGTCGAGGCCAATGCTGAGGTGATCGCCGGCATCCGCTTGGCGCATCGGTCGGACCTTCGCCGGGCGCGGACGCTGACCATGGGGCTGCTGGCCGAGTTGGAGGCCCAGTCGGTGGACCGCCAGCTGTTCGAGCAGCTGGGCGAACTGCTCGACGGCGCCGAGGGCGAGGGCGGGGCGATCGTCCCTGACAAGATGCTGGATCTGTTCCGGGCGGTGACCAGCCTCCCGGGCCGGACCAAGACGATGAAAGACCTGGCCGAATCACTGCAGAAGCTGATCGGCATGGAGCGCGACGCGTACAGCATCGGCGACCCGAAGAAGATCGAGGTCACAATGCCTGGCGCCGGCACCCTGTCGGCGGACCCTGTGGAGGCGGCACAGACCTATCAGGCCGTGATGTCGGGCTGACATGCCGATTCCGTTCCCGTTCGATTTCAAGAACCCCGACTATGTCGCGGTCTTCGAATGGCGGTTGGAGCGCTTGCGCCGCATCCGCGAGCAGCCGGAAACACTGCCAGCGCTGAAGGCGTTCTATCGCGCCAACCCTGCGCAGTTCATCATCGACTGGGGTACCACGTTCGACCCGCGGAACCCGGAGCGCGACCTGCCGTCGACGGTCCCGTTCTTGCTGTTCCCTCGACAAGAGGAGTGGGTGCACTGGTTCCTTGAGCGCTGGCGCAACCGAGAAGACGGAATCACCGAGAAGACCCGCGACATGGGTATGTCGTGGCTCACGATGGGGTTGGCTTGCACCGTGTGCCTGTTCCGCCATGAGATCACGGTCGGCTGCGGCTCCCGCAAGGAAGAGTACGTAGACGCGCTGGGCGACCCGGACTCGCTGTTTGAGAAGGCTCGCTTATTCCTGGCTGGTCTGCCAATTGAGTTCCGCGGCGGATGGACGCGCGAAGCGCACGCCTCGTTCATGCGGATCCAGATACCGGAAACAGGGTCGATCATTACTGGCGAGGCTGGCGACGGCATCGGACGCGGTGGTCGTGCCAGCTTCTACATCGTCGACGAGTCGGCATTCCTGGCGCGTCCGCATCTGGTGGATGCCTCGCTGTCGGCGACGACGAACTGCCGACAGGACATTTCGACTCCGAACGGTCGCGGCAACTCGTTTGCCAACCGCCGCTTCAGCGGCAAGGTCAAGGTATTCACGTTCCATTGGCGGGACGACCCACGTAAGGACGATGCCTGGTACGAGTTGAAGAAGGAAAGGCTCGATCCGGTGACGCTGGCGCAGGAAGTCGACATCGACTACGCCGCATCGGTTGAGGGCGTCGTCATCCCGTCCGCGTGGGTGCAGGCCGCTATCGATGCGCACGTGAAGCTAGGGATCGAGCCCACCGGTATGCGCCGCGGTGCGCTAGACGTGGCCGACGAGGGGCGAGATAAGAACGCGTTCGCCGGAGGCCCCGGGATCCTGCTCGACGTGCTCGAGGAATGGTCCGGCAAAGGCGGCGACATCTTCACCACCGTCCAGAAGGCCTTCGAACTTTGCGATGAGCACGACTACGAGTCATTCGACTACGACGCCGACGGCCTCGGCGCAGGCGCGCGCGGAGACGCCAGGGTGATCAATGAAGCCAGGCGGGCCCGTGGCGAGACTAAGCGAAAGGCTGAGCCATTTCGGGGTTCGGGAGAGGTATTCGACCCAGAAGGTCAGATGGTCCCGAAGCGCAAGAACAAGGACTTGTTCGTGAATCGGAAAGCGCAAGCCTGGTGGGCCCTGCGACTCCGGTTCCAGCAGACCCATCGGGCTGTTGCGGAGGGCATGAAGGTCGATCCGGACAGCATTATCTCGTTGGATAAGAAGCTCAAGCTGCTGCCGCAGCTGGTCATGGAGCTTTCCCAGCCGACGTTCAGCGTGAACGGCGTCGGGAAGATCGTCATCGACAAGGCTCCGCAGGGTGTGCGGTCTCCCAATTTGGCCGACGCCGTGATGATCAAGGCAGCAAAGCGGCAGTCGAGTTTTGCAGCGGCGTGAGCAAATGAAATTCAGAGACCTGTTCCGCCGCGACAAGAAGAGTGCGGTAGATACGACAAAGCAGACCGCCATACCGATCACGCCCGGCTCGTTTCTTGAGTTCGCGCTCGGCGGCGGCGGGCAGGTGCAGCCGTCGACGGCGATGTCGTTCTATCGGCAGTGCGCATCGGTGGCCACGGCCGTCGACATGATCGCGGACGAGGTGGAGTTCATCACGCCGATGTTGGTTGGCCCGGATGGCAGCTACATTGACGACTCGGACGTGCTGAAGCTGCTGCGAAAGCCCAACTCGTTGGAGGACTGGAGCTCGTTCGTTGGCGCGCTCGCGCGCAACTACCTCTTGGCGCGAAACGCGCCTATGTATGCCGGCGGCAACGTGAACCGGCCGCCCCTGGAGCTCTTTGCCCCCAGTCCGACGTGCCTATCGGTGGTGCAGGACGGGCGCGACCGGTATCCGCACACGTTCCAGGTGTCGCAAGGTGTGGGACAGGGTGTTTACACCAGGATGGAGGCCAAAGGCGCCGCCAGGTTCTATGACGGCAACCTGCGAGAGCTCTACCGGATCGGTGGGTACGGCAGCCGCGGCCCGTCATTCCCTGATAGCCCGCTGGAGGCGGCCGCGCTTGAAGCGCGTCAGCAGATCCTCGGGCGTTACCACAACTTGTCGCTGCTGAAGAACGGCGGTCGCCTCTCGCTGATCGTCCAGTTCAAGGATGCGGAGCTCGGCCAGGATGAACTGGAGGAGCGCAGGAATGTGCTCAACCGGGTCCTCGGCGGGGCCGAGAACGCGGGGCGCATAGCGACGGTTGCATCGAACGAGATGGCCATCCATGAGGCCGGTACTGCCAACAAGGACATGGACTACTCGGTCCTTGACCAGGTAGCCGGAGATGCGATCTACCTGCGGTACAAGGTCCCGCTGCCGCTGGTCCGGATTGGGGCGGCAACCTACGACAACGTACGGCAATCCACCTACCAGCTGTACGACCGTGCGGTCGTCCCGCTGGCCAAGCGCCTGTTCTCGGGTCTGTCGGCGATGCTGCTGCCGCGGTACGGGCTCGACCCGTCTCAGTACCGGATCGCCTACAACCCCGACCATATCGCAGCGTTGGTCGAGCGTCGCTGGGAGGAGATCAAGCTGCGTAAGGAAATCAATGTCGAAACCCCCAATGAGATCCGGGACCTGATTCCTGGTCGCGGGCCGATCAAGGGTGGCGACATCCTGTATCAGCCGGCGACCTTGGTACCGGTGGGCAAGGACCTCTTCACGGATGACGAGCGGGCCGACGATGTCGAGCAGTAAGCAGCAGGCGGCGAAGCAGCTCCAGCTGAAGCTTGAGCTGGAGGTGGCGCTGAAGCCTAAGCTGCTGAAGCTGTTCCGTCGAATTGCCAGGGAGTTCCGGACGGCGGTGGCCAAGACGGGCCGGCCCCAGGAAGCAGCGCAGTACCGCGACGCGTTCGCCGCCGTCATTGCCGTGCACGATAAGAAGGTGCAGTCGGCCTTCAGGGCGCGCGCGCTGCGCACCACCAAGTCAGCCGAGCCGGTCGAGGATGACAGCGACGCGGAGGCGCTGGCGCTGCTCCTGTTGCTCTGGCGCACCGATCAGGCTGCCGCTGCGGCGGTCCAGATCACAGAGACGAACGTCGGGCAGATGGACGACGCCATCGTCGAAGCGCGCGCGCAGCTGCAGCAGGAGCGCGTTCAGGCGGCGACGGACGGAAAGGTCACGGCGCCGGCATCCAACCGCGAGGTGGCTGCGCTGGCGGCAGTACTGCTGCTGCGCAAGTTCAACGCGCGCGCGCCGCTGATCGCGCTGACTGAAACGCAGGCTGCGGCCGAGTCGACAAAGTTCATCGAGGCGGAACACGAAAGCGAGGCCGCTGGCGAAGGAAAGCCGAGGAAGCGCTGGGCCACGGTCGGCGATCGCCTGGTGCGTGGAACGCATGCCGACGCCAATGGCCAGACCGTAGACTTCGACACCGCTTTCATCGTGGGCGGCGCGCAGCTGCGCTACCCGGGCGACCGCAGCCTCGGCGCGCCCGCCAGCGAAACCATGAACTGCCGATGCGCAGCCCTCTACACCGAAGGTTGATAGATGAACCGCAATTGCGAACATGCAGTCTTCACGCTGGAACAGAAGAAGTTCACCGAGGACGACGACAACTTCTACTTCGAGGGCTATCTGTCCGTGTTCAACAACGTTGATCACGGCGGAGACCGGGTGATTCCGGGGGCCTTCAAGAAGGCGCTGATCGAGCTCGAGGGCAAAGGCGATGCCAAGCTGCCGGTGTTCTGGAATCACGACGACGACAGCCCGGTTGGGGTGTTCACCGAGCTGGCGGAGGACGAGCAGGGGCTGTTCGTGAAGGGACGGCTGCCACTTGCGGACGACTTCGTGCGCGGTCGCATCGTGCCCCAGATGAAGACTGGATCCATCGCCGAAATGAGCATGGGCTTCTCGACAATCACCCATAAGAGCGTCGGGAACGTCCGCGAGCTGCATGAAGTGAAGCTCTGGGAAGGGTCGCTAACGAGTATCGCCATGAACCCAAAGGCAAAGGTCACCGACTTCAAGTCCGCCGTTCCGTACCAGGACTACCCCATCGCGCCGAACTGGATGGAGTGGGATCCTGATGGTGCCATCCGTCGCATCAAGAATCGCGTCGGTGCGACCGATGCGCCGAATCCCGCCTACCGCCGTGCGTTCCTCTGGTTCGACTCAGAAAGCCCAGACAGCTTCGATGCCTACAAGATGCCGATCGTTGATGTCTGGGACACCGAGCTGCGGATTGTTCCGCGGGCGGTCTTCCATGCGGCCGCGCTGATGGTGGGTGCCCGCGGCGGCATCGACATTCCGGAGTCAGATCGCGACGCCGTCAAGGCGAACATCGATCGGTACTACGCGAAGCTCGGCATGGAGAGCCCCTTCGAAGAGGGTTCGTTCCGCGTGGATGACGTAGGCGCCCTGTCGGAGCGAGAACTGGAGACCCTGATGAAGAGCGGGGTCTCCTTTAGTCGGGGCCAGGCCAAGAAGGTGGTGAGCGCCATCAAGAGCGTGCAAGAGCCCTCCATTGCGCGGCAGATTAAGGCCATGCAGGAGGAGTTGGAAAGCAAGCGCAAGTAGCAACGCGGTACCAAGTAGCTCGCCTGCGGGACGCCGGTGTGTTCATCAAACATCAACGTCAACAGGTGCAGTCATGCCGGATGAAATGAAAGAGATCAACGAGGCGCTTGGCGCGCTTCGCGAGACCGCGAGCAAGTTTGGCGCGGACCATGCCGAGACGAAGGCGATGTTCGATAAGACGAACAAGGCCTTCGAAGAGCAGGAGGCTAAGAATCAGAAGGTCGTGGCGGACCTGGCCATCGCCCAGAAGGCGGCCGAGGAGAACACTGAACGCCTGATGGTTCTCGAGCTTGAGCTGTCCCGCAAGAACGGCGCGGGAGCAACGCTGAACTACAAGGAGAGCCCGGAGTACAAGGCGCTCAATAGGTTCGCGCGCGAGGGCATCGATTCGTTGGAGGGAGAAGAGAAGGCGCTGCTGCGTTCGGACTCGGGTACGGATGGCGGCTACCTGACGATGCCGGAGATGGACACCACCATCATCAAGGCGATCACAGAGATCTCCCCGGTTCGCCAAGTGGCCCGCGTTCGCACGGTGTCCCGCAACACGCTACAAATGCCGACCCGAATTGGCATTCCCGTCGCCAACTACGAGGGTGAGGCTGAGCCGGACGAGGAGTCGCAGTCCAAGTACGGGGCTGAGACCATGACCGTCCATCGTCTGTCGGTCACCGTGCCGTTCACGAAGGACCTGATGTTGGACTCGCAGTTCGATATCGAGAGCGAGATCGTCGGTGACGTGACCGAGGCGATGGCTTTCGGCGAGGGGCGCAACTTCGTCCTGGGTGACGGTAAGAAGAAGCCGCAGGGCTTCCTCTCCGACGCCGCTGGCCTGAAGGCCACTTCACGCGAATCTGGCGCATCCGGGCAGCTCAGCGGCGACGACATTCTCCTGCTGACCGGTGACCTGAAGGTTGGCTACGACCCGCGCTTCGCAATGAATCGTCGGACCTTGGTGCAGATGCGCATTCTGAAGGGCAGCGACGGCCACTACCTGTGGCAGCCTGGCCTCAATGGTGTGGTGCCCAATCAGCTGGCCGGCTACCAGTACACGCTGATGAACGACATGCCCGATATCGCGGCCAATGCGTTCGCACTCGTCTTCGCTGACTTTCGTCGCGGCTACCAGATCGTCGATCGAACGGGCATGGACGTGATTCGCGACAACGTCACGAAGAAGCACCGGGCCATCATCGAGATGACCTTCCATCGCTACAACCACGGCCAGGTGATCCTGCCGGAAGCCTTCAAGCTTCTGAAGATCAAGGCCTAAGGAGACCGCAATGCGTAATCCACTGACCGACCTGGACATCCGGGTCACCGCGGCCGATGCGGCCATCGATCTGTCGGGCTTCGAGACTGTGTTCGTGGCCGCCAGCGCTCTCGCTGCGCCGGCGACCGCAATCACTTTTGCCCTGAAGGAGAGCGACGATCCCGTCTTCGCCAATGCCACGGCGGTGGACTTGACTCAGGTGCTCAACGCCGAGGCCAAGCTCGACGCGGCGAACCAGGTGGCGAAGATCGGCTACCTCGGGAGCAAGCGCTATCTGTTCGTTACCGCTGTTGGCGGCACGCCGGACGGGCTGCTGGCGGTCCTCGGCTCGCCGTCGACGGCTCCGGTTCCGGGTTAACGGAGGGGAGATGATCAGGATCACGAAGGACGGCGAGTGGGCCGTCGGCGGTGTCGACGTGCTGATGCTGGCCAAGGGTGAGAAGCGCGACTTCGGCCCGAAGGAAAACGCCGAGCTGGTCAAGGCGGGCTGGGCGCAGCACGTCGAGCACGAGCCTGCAGCTGATCCGGAAGGCAAAGGCAAGGAAGTCGGTCGCCAGCAGGGACAGCGCGCCGGCGGTAGCAAGTCCGGCAATGGCTAATCGGTACGTGGCGGCGGCGCCGGAGTTCATCCCGGTGCCGCTTTCGGCCCTGAAGGCCCACCTGAAGATCCAGAGCGACGCCCAGGACGCGGTTCTCACCGATGCGCTCAATGACGCCGTTGACCTGATCGAGCGGTACACCGCTCGCTACTTGGCCCAGCGGGAGGTTATCGCCCACGTCGACGAGCTGGAACTTGGTGGCAGCACCATGGCCAGCCCATACGCGTGGCTCAAGCGCGCGCCGGTGCTCGACGACGCGGTCAGCACCGTCGTGGTCGATGGGACATCGCTGCCCCCAACCGATTGGCGCCTGAAGATCAGTGGCGAACAGGCGCACGTGCACCTCCTGCAGGGGGTCACGAGCGTTGCTGGCGCGCTGCCATACCCGCTCAAGATCACGTTCAAGGCCGGCTACAAGACGGCGCAAGACGTGCCCGCTGGTCTCAGGCGTGCCGTGCTCGAACTGGCGACGCACCTCTACACCAACCCGGGCGACTGTGGCGGATGTGAGGGCGGCGGCTCCTCAGCGAGCGAGATCCCCGCGAGCATCCGCGCCAAGTTGTCGCTGTACACGATCCGCAGGGTGTTTGCGTGAGCTGCGCGGTCAAGCGGATCAAGCACGTCCGCCTGTGCTCCGCGGACTTGCGCCACCAGATTGACATCGTCCGCCGGTCGCTCAGCGGAGTAACACCTGCCGATATCGGCGCGTCGCCGGTCGAGTTCGTGCCCGTGGTGCTTGGTCGTTGGGCCGGGATCGAGACGGTGCAGGGCACCAGTCGTTTCACGGGTGTGAACATCAACCCGAAAGCGACACATCTGTTCTACGTCTACTACGACCCTGCGCTGTCACTTCACCTGGAGCACGGCAACAGCTTCGTGCAGTTCGAAGGCCGGAACATGCGCGTGCTGGAGGTGACTGAGTTCAACGAACAGAAGGAATTCACCATCATCCAGTGCACCGAGCGTGGTGAGGGCGACGCCTCTCAGGCGTAAGGATGCGGACACGTCGATGGAGCTGCTGATCGCCCCTGACAAGCGATCGCGGCGGGTGTTGTTTCGCCTCGTCGGTGCCCCAAAGGCCGTTGAGCGTGCGATCCCGCGCGCCTGGGACGAGTCGGGCGCGGTCCTGAGCAAGCGGCTGACGACGCTCCTCACGACGGGGCCGCGCAACGGACGACGCTACATGCACCGTGGCGTCGAAATCACGGCATCGGCTCCCGGCGAGCCTCCCGCGAAGCGGTCTGGTCGACTGGCAAGGTCGGTGGAGTACCGCACGCGCGGCGCCCAGATGGAATTCGGCGAAACGGCGGAGTACGCGGGCTTCCTCGAGGACGGCACGAGGAAGATGGCGGCTAGGCCGCACGTCTCCCGGGTTGTCAAGACCACCAGTGGCGACGTCTACCAGATCCTCGCCCGGCACATTTCACAGGCGGCCAAGGCGCGATGATCACACCGAATGGAATCCTGTCCTACTTGTATCAGCGGCTTCCGTCTCTGACGGACCGGTTCAATCAGGACTTGCCTGTTGCCTCAGCTCGGATCGAGAGCGGCAATGTGGTCCTCGCGGTTCCGGGCCACAGCGTGGTGCCGGGTCAAGACCTGGTGGTGGCCGGTGGTGAATTGCAGAACCCAATCATCGCGGCGACCGACAATGGCGATGGCACCTACCGGCTAGAGACCCAGTTCAATCACCAGCTGACCGAGCCACGGCAGCCACTGGATCCAACGACGCTGCAGGTGGGGGCGACCACTTACGAGATTGAAGCGGTGCCAAACCGCCGCACGTTCGAAGTGGAGGCGCCGGCCGGCACCATCTTCGTCGGCCAGGCGCTGGTCGAGCGGTTGTACAACACGATTGGCTACCTTCCGGTGGTCTCTGTGTCCGGCGATGAGCTGACCCTGCAGCCTCCGGCCGGCCCTGAGCTTTACAACACCGCGCTACCCGGCCTGCGTGCATCGGCGAAGCTGCGGATCGCCGTTGCCGACAGCATCGGCCGCGCGACCACGATGTACACAAGCGACGGCCCGCAGAGGCCGTTCCTGTTCATCATCATGGGCGACACGGATGTCTCGAAGGATCGGCACACCCAGTCCGATGCGATCGCCGCTTTCACCGCGCAGGATCTGCGTCGGCTCACGCTACTGCAGAACTTCAGCGTCGCGGTGTTCCTGCCGACGGTAGACGACATCGGTTCCGCCCGCGCGCAGGAGGCCGCCTACGGGGAGATCTATCTGGCGCTGACCCAGGCGTTCTACGGCTACGGATTCAAGGAGCGCGACAGCGCGCTCCAGTACGTCACGGTGTCAGCCGGCCACGGCCCCGGCCCGGTCAACACTGCCTATTACGTGCACGTCTACGACTGGCAGTGCCCCGCGACCCTGACCTTCGAGTCGGGTGCCGTCATAGACGACAGCGTCGCCTTCCGCGACATCGATTTCACTCTCGACCGTGACGGCGCCGTGCTGTTCGCGAACGTCGATCTGGACAAGGAGCCTTTGTGAAGCAAGTGATCGTCACCAACTGTTCAAACGTTGCGATCCGTGGGCTCGCCCCGGGCGCGAGCATCCCGCTCGCCACCGACAGCAGCAACGTACCGCTGGATGCGTTCTGGCGCAGGCGCCTCAGAGACGCAGCAATCGACGGCTCTCTGCGGATTGAACCCGACCACGCCCCTGAGACGGCGGCGAGCCAGGCCAATCCTCCCGCAGCGCCGGGGCCGGCAACCCTTGAAGGCCCGCGAGTCGATGCGGACCCCACTTCGCCCAAGCAGTCCAAGAAGGAAAAGGCGTCATGAGCCACACCAGTCTTCCCCGTATCACCATCGGCCTGTTGCCGGCGGCCATCGTCTCGGCCTTTTCCGATCGTCGCGACCTGCTCGTGGGCACTCTCGCAGACGGTGCCGCCGCGGTCAGCGGCGCGCTGCTGACCGACCTACAGCGCCTGACCCGGTCCGAACAGCGAGCGCTGTTGGGCAATGGCGAGCTGTTCCAGCGCCTTCGTCAGTTCTTGGCCGGCAATGCTGGCTACAGCCCGGTCGATGTGATCGGCGTCGCGCCAGCCCCGACGGGCTTGCCGGCGACAGCCGCGGTGAAGTTGACCGGTGCGGCGACGGCACCGGGAACAATCAAGGTCTCACCGGTGGATGCCGTGCAGTTCACGGTGGACGTACCGATCTCGATTGGCCACACCGCCGACGTGGTCGCTGCCGCCCTCGTGGCAGCGTTTGATGCGATCGCGGACAAGCCATTCACCGCGGCGGCCACGGCCGGCGACGTTGAGCTGACGGCCACCGACAAGGGCACGCCGGGCAACCTGTACGGCATCGCCGTCTCTGGATCGACGCCAGGCATTACCGTGACGCTGGATGCATGGCTCGGTGGCGCAAATGATCCCAGTGTCACTGCGGTGTTCGATGCCGTCGGCGCGACGCGCTACACCGGCATCAGCTGGCCGGAGTATCTGGCGCCGAACCTGGCGATCGTGAAGGACTTCCTTCAGGCGCGCTTCAATCCAGCCAACTCGATCCAGGACGGCGTCGCATTCGTCGGCCGGTCACTGACCTATGTCGAAGCGCTCGCGGCCGTCGCCGCCGAGAACAGCCAATGCATCGTCCAGGGCGGCAACAACCGCATCTCCACGGCCGCGCACAAGGGGCCGGCCATCCTCCAGCCTGCCGACTGGACGCTCGCGTACCTGATGGGCGTGCGCTCCAAGCGGCTTACGCCCAACGCACCGCTGGCCTCGAACGTCCAAGCCACCGCCGGTTCGCTCGACGCGATTGGTGGTCCCGCGCTGGCATCGCTGCCGTTGTTCAACACGCCGCTGCCGAGTGCGCCGGTCGGCCTGCCGGGCCTGCTCTACAGCGAGCAGGAGCAGGGCGACCTGCAACGGGCAGGGTTCAGCACGTTCGGCAGCAATCTCGAATCCAGCGGAACCGTCGCCGGCGAGATCACGACCAACTGGAAGACCGACGCGTCCGGGAACGAGAGCCCATCGTTCCACTTCCTCGAGTACGTCGATACCGGCTCGGTCTGCCGTGAAGTCTTCTGGCGAACCCTGCGAAGCACCTTCGCGCAGTCGAGGCTGACGGAAGGAGCGCTGATTCCCGGCCGTTCGATCGCCAACGCCGCCTTGATCCTGGCCGAGATCCTTCGCATTTATCGGGAGTTGGCCAACTTGGCACTCGTGGTCGCCGGCTCCGAAGCCGAGGACTACTTCTCGGCCAATACCCAGGTGCTGATCGACATGTCCAGCGGTCGAGCCACGGTCCGTGGTCCGCTACCCATCGTGACGCAGCTGCGCACGATCGACTATCTGCTCCAGTTTGACTTCACCGTAGGGACGAGGGAGGCCTAATGTCCAAGCTTGCTATTACCGCGCCGAGTGTTTCGATCAACAACGAAACGATCGGCATCGTACCCAACAGCTTCACCTACGACGGCGGCGAGGGGGAGATATCCGTGCGCGCTGCCAGTGCCGGTGGCTACAGCGCTGAGTCGGTGCACGGTATCAACGCCGAGACCATGATCTCCAAGGTCACCTTTGAGCTGTTTCCGACCACGGATCTGGACGCGAAGATCCGTCGTTGGAAGCGCGGCATCGCCAGCAACGTTATTCAGGTGACCGAAGTCCTTCCTAACGGCCAAAGCATCGCGCGCACCTTCCAGCACATGAGCCTGATGAACGCGGTGGAACGAAATGCCTCCGCTGACGGCACCGTGTCGCTGGAATGGTCTGGCGATCAGATGATCTGACATCCGCACGCCTACTTGGCCGGCTCACGTCCCTATGCCCAACTCAGGAAACGCAATGAAAGAGTACGAGTTCCACCTCTCCACCCCCGTCAAATTCGCCCGCGCAGGGGGCGAGGCGGGCGAGACCACGCTGATTGTGTTCAAGGAGCCCATGTACAGGCACGCTGGCGCAACGGCGGCCCTCAAGGGGCACTACACCCAGGCAATGTTTCAGGCCTCGGAGCGAGCGTCGCGGCAGGGCATAGAGGTAAAGAACGAGCAGGAAACCGAGCCGACAGCAGAGGACCGGGCGGCCTTCATTAATCTGATGATCCGAATGGACGGCACTCTTAGCGAGGCCATCATTGGAGCATTCATCCGCTTGGTGAAGATGCCAGGAATTGCTGCCGTTGACGGTGATATCCAACTCAGCGAAGTCCATTTGGCGAGCATCCCGTACGAGGACATCGAGCGGATGACCGTAAGTTTTTTGGCCAATTTCATCGAGCGATCCTCCTCGACGGTGCCGACCGCCTAAGGCAAGCAGTTCAACTATCGATGGCGACCGACGGCGCGATTGGCTTGGCTGACGCGCTGTCACTCGACCTCGATGAGGTTTCCGTGGTCTGCGCCGAGATTGAGCAGATCAATCGCAAGCGGGCCGCCGCGATACAAGCGGCGAAAGAGAAGAAGTAGCCAAATGGCGTTCACGATCAACTACATCTATAAGGCCACTGACAAGTTCACGGCGCCCTTGGCCAAGATGGTCAAAGAGGTAGATCGAATGACGGCGCGGATGGGTGCGTCGATGAACCGCGTGTCAGCATCCATGATGGGGGTGGACAAGGCCGCCGGTCGCGCGAGGAGTGGCGTTTCTGCCCTCGGCAAGGTCAACAGCCAGTTGCAAGGTATGGCGCTCAATGCCGAGCGCTATGCCGCTGCCATGCGAAAAGTTGGCTCGGTTCGCATGGCGAACCTTCCTCGTATTTTTGCGCCTGGGCGTGGCAGGGCCGGTGGGCGTGACGCCGCCTTGGAGGGCCTGGCCGCTGGAGGTAGCGCGCTCGGGATTGGCGCGGCGCTAAACGCTGGCGCTAGGGCGGCCATGAACCTCGAGACGGAGATGACGAATGTCAAACGGCTAGCGGACCTGACCGACGCCAGTCTCGCGAGCTGGAAGAAGCGCGTCGCCGCAATGTCACCGCATCTTGCAAAGTCCCAAGCAGAACTTCATGCCATGGCGGCTAATGCCCTGTCGGCCGGCGTGGAGTTGGGTGAGATGGCCGATTTCCTCGATTTTGCGGCGAAGGGGGCTGTAGCTGCGGAGTTCGCGAGCGCGGACGAGGCTGGCTCAGTGTTCGGAACCATCAAAGCGCAATTGGGCCATGACATGGCAGCAATGCGGATGCTTGGCGATCAAGTCAACGCGATGGCGGACAAGACAAACACCAGTAACCAGAAGATGTATGACATCTTGCAGCGATCAGCTGGATCGTTGCGTAGTTACTCGACTGAGGTTCAGGCAGCGACAGCTGGATTCTTTAGCAATTTGGAGCCGGACTCTGCTGTGGCAGCGACAGCCCTGAACTCCATGCTGCTGAAGCTGAAGTTGATGAAGGGATCATTTGGCGCGCTGATGAGAAAGGATGCTGTCGCAGGCCTTACCAAGTTTGCACAGATCGTGAAGAAGCTTCCAGAAGGGAAGCAACTTCAAGTCTTGAAGAAGGTCTTCGGCACGGAACACGCCGACACTGCCCAGAAGATGGTGCAGCGCATAGATGAGCTGCAAGCGGCATTGATAACGGTGTCTGACCCTTCGGTGGTGGGTGGTCTTGGGCGCGAGTATGAAACCCAGATGCGCACCATGGCTGGTTCCACGCAGAAATTCAGGGCGCAGTGGGAGAACCTGAAGGCCACGGTCTTCGATAAAGGTGTAGGTAAAGGATTCATCGACAGCCTTACAACGGCGGTAGAGAAGATCAATGCCTTTGCTGATGCCAATCCAAAGCTGACCCAGTTCATCACGATCGCCGCCAGCGCTACAGCTGCGGCACTGGCGTTGGCTGGCGGAATCGCGATGGTCAACTTGATGCTGGCTCCGCTGGCAGGCGTTGGCCTGGTGGTTGCCGGCACCGTCGCGGCGATTGGCGCCGCGATACTGGCAGCCTGGGTCTACTGCGAACCATTTCGCGAACAGCTGAGCGGTCTGGCGACGGACTTTGGCCTAACGTCCGGTGCTGCAGACACCCTGTTCACTGCCGTCGGCTACCTGTTTGAGTTCATCGGCAAGATGGTCGGCACTGTGTTGGCGACTGCCATATTCACCGTGCGGCAGTTCTTGAACACGCTGGGCGCGATAGGAGAGATTATCTGGGCAGTAATCACTGGACGATGGAGCGAGATCGACGACATCTACAACGCTCGTGATCAGAAGTCGCGCGAGATGAGTCAGCAGTTCGACCAGTCCATGATGAAAAGCTGGACGAAATGGGGAGGCGATAGCGATCATGCCGGTAGCGGAACGCCCATCTACCTGGTTAAGGGCGGACAGGAGCAACTGGTTTCGGGCTCGCCCGTGGATAGGGCCGAGGCCGCGCGCCAACAGCTTGTGACCGCAGGTGGTGCCGCGGCATACAACCTCCCCACCTACAGCGCGGGTACGCCGGGCGCAACGCCGGCGATGCTGCCCCCCCCGCCGAGCCAGATCGAAGTCGTCGTACGGGCTGAGCCGGGGACCTCGGCGACGGTCAACAAGGCGAACCTCGCAACCGGAACGAACGTTCGGACCCAGAAGTGATGTTCGAACAGCTGCTCGAAGCCAGTTTCAAGGGCGTCACCTTCCGGGTCCGGGAGGAGTCCTTGCCTGCGTCCGGCCGCCGCACGGTGCCGCACGAGTATCCCAACAGCGACGAGCGCTTCGTCGAAGATCTTGGCTCGATTCCGGCGCAGTTCTCCATCGCTGCGTTCGTGCATGGCGCGGATTGGTTGGAAAAGGCCAAGGCGCTTGAGCGTGTGCTCAGCGAGCCTGGCGCCGGCAGGCTGTCGCTCCCGAGCTTCGGGGTGCACACGGTTTGGGCATTGCCCTACAAGAAGAGTGTCAAGCACGAGGCGCTCGGCATCGTCGAGTTCGACCTGGAGTTCGCCAGTGGCCGGCCGAGCTCCGGACCCGGTATCGCGGACCCCAACATCGAGGACGTATTCAGCGCCGGTGATTCGACGCGCGCTTCGCTGCAGTCCGGCTACGCCGGGCTGGCTGGCGTGCCCGATCTGGACGCGATCGGGCAGCAAGCGGTGGTGTCTGACCTGCTGAACGCAGTCCAGGACATCGGCCTGCTTCTGGGCGTCGTGGACCCTTCGGTGCTGGCCGACATCCAGCTGTTGGTGGGCGAGCTCACCTTGTCGGCGCCGGTGCTGTTGACCAACCCGTTGCAGTTGGCCGGGAAGCTGTTCTCGAACTCTGAGCTGGAGCCGGGGCTGTGGAGCCTGGTATCGATTGGCTCGACCGTATCCAGTTCCGCGACCGGTTCGCTCCACGAGGCGCTGTCATTCACCCGGGGATTCGGTCGTGACCTCCCCATCCGGGAGGACGATATCGAAGCTGGACGTCGCATCGAGCCGGTACCGGGCACCTCGTTGTGGCCGGCGGATACGGCTCAGCGGATCCAGCGCAACCAAGCGCGCCAGCTGTTCGTAGATTCCCAGCGAATTGCCTCGCTGACGGTCGCCTTCGAGGCGGCGGCCAGCGCTGCCTACGGTACCCGGGCGGAGATCCTCTCGGCGATTGATGCGCTGGAGACGGCTTACAGCGACGTCGCTTATGCCCCGGAAGGTCTGGCAACCCTGCAGCCTGTCCGCGATGCCCTGCGGGGCGTGCGCCTGGCCGCACTCGATGTGATCTCCGCCAAGCTGCAGAGCGCCTACCAGGTGACCAGCGTGGCGATTCCGGTCGCGGTATCGCCCTTGACGCTTTCGTATGGTCTCTACGCCGAGCAGCTGACGGCGCCGGCGGCGATCACCGACCGCGCGTACGTGTTGCGGGATCTGAACCCTGAGTTGCCCGCTGATGCGCTTGTGGGCGACGTTGCGGTCACAGTGCAGGGCTGAGGGATGTTCGAGATCAGAGTGAACGGGCGCACGTGGCGCCTGTGGAAGTCTGCGAACGTGTCGCGATCGCTGGACGACAATTGCGCGTCGTTTCGGTTCGAATCGTCGTCTCAGGGGCCCGGGTCATTCCCGATCAAGCTCGGGGACGCCGTCCAGATTCTGCAAGGCGGGCGAAACATCTTGTCCGGCTTTGCGGACGAGATCGAGGCTTCTGGCTCGCTCGACGGGCACACCATCGCCGTGTCGGGACGCGACAAGGTCGGTGACCTGGTCGACAGCTCGGTTCCGGACGCGGCCAAGGCCTTGTCAGGCAACCTGAGCATGCTCTCGGTGGCCAAGGCGGTGGTCTCGGCGCTGAAGCTCGGCATCAAGGTCATCGATAGATCCGGTGGGCGCGCCAGCAAGACGCAGAAGGACATCAAGTCCGCGGACTCTGGGCAGTCGTGTTCGGCGTTCCTGCAGGAGTACGCGGCCAAGGCTCAGGTCTACCTGATCTCCGACGGCGACGGGAACCTCGTGCTCTGGCGGCCGACCGGCTCTCGGGCGGAAACACCGCTGCTGCATCGCAAGTCCGGCGAGCAGAACAATGTCATGACGGCTTCGCTCAGATTGACGCTGGCCGACCGGTTTCATCGGTACGTCGTCCGTGTCCAGGACAACCCATCCAGTGACGACGATGCGCTGCCGGGTCTTGAATCGGAAGGCGAGGGCACCTCCCGAACCGCATCCGCGATCGACAGCCAGGTGCGCGTTACTCGCTACCTGGAGATCAAGGGAGAGGGGTCGATGACTGCCTCCGATCTGGCCGGCCGCGCCAACGAGGAAGCGAACCTGCGGCGCGCGCGCTCCACGGAGTACCGGGCCAGCGTGCAGGGCGACAGTCAGGCCAGCGGCGCGCCGTGGGCGATTGGCGACCTGATCCGCGTGCAGGACGACTTCAATGGCGTGCAGCGCGACATGCTGCTGCGATCGATCTCGATCAGTGTCGATATCAGCGGCGGTTCGCGTTCCGAGATGACGTTGGCGCCGGAAGAGGCATACACGACCGTCCCGCAAACGCGTCGCCGGCGACGGGCGCGGGCCAAGGACGGAGACGACGAGCTCGAGCGCCTCCTCACCACTGGGTCAAGTTAAGGGGGGCACGTGATCAAAATGGCAACCCTCGTGTCGGTCACCGATACGGGGCGTTTTCGGCGTGCGCTGGTTTCGTTCCTCGGCCGCCAGCAAGTAGTGCAGTTGCTCGCGCCGTACGGCTTCGTGCACTCACCTCCACGCGGCAGCCAAGTGGTGCTCCTCCCGATCATGGATGACGAATCCAATCAGGTTGGAATTGCAGACGCGCAGCCATCGCGGACACTCAGGGACCTGAAGCCAGGTGAGGTAGCGGTCTGCACTGACGAAGGTGACTACCTCTACTTCAAGAGCAACCGCGCCGTAGAGCTGAACACGGAAAAGACCTATGCCATTTCGCCCGGTGGTGTCGAGGTCACAGGCAGCGTTGCCGCTAGCGACAACCTTTCTTCCGGCACAGGCGCCAGCGGCTCATTCACAACTCCAACCGGCCAGACCGTCACGGTTCAGGACGGAATCATCGTCAACATCTTCTAGGAACCAATGTGAGTTCTCAGCCCACATCCATCGTCAATGCCGAGTACTTCGCAGCCCTGACGCGCCGCGTCGAAGGAATGAAAAGTTGCGAGGAGCTGAACGCGTTTACAGCAGAGCTGTCGACGTCGCTCACGGCGACAATCGACGCCATCACGGCGCAGATGGCCTTTCTGCAACCTGTCCTTGCGCTGCTGACGGCGCCAGGCGCAAACCCTGATCAGATCGTCACGTGGATCACTGACTTCATCACCGCGTTCCTCACGCCGTACGTTCGGCCGTACACCGTATACGCCCAGCAGTTGGTGGAAATGACGGCAGAGATCGCGAATCTTTCCGATGCGATCCAGACCGCGGCGGCCGCGATTCCGAACTGCAGCGTCTCAATCCCGCTGCCGTTGGCGTCGGAATAACGCCGAGGCCGCCGTAGTGAAGCAGGACGTACTCATTCGTGCCAGCCGCGAGCTGGTCTATGACCTACAGCTGGACGGGGCGGATTTCGCATCGGCGGGCGGCTTCGAAACGGCGATCCCTGTGTCGCTGTTCACTGATGCGCGCGCGGCTGCTTCGCAGGTCGCCGATCCGCGATCGCGCCGCGGCTGGATCGGCAATGTCCTGCAGGAGGGCTTCCGACAGCTGGGCTCCACGGCGTGGGTCTACGAGCAGTCCCGCATGGACCAGCGCACGGTCAACGGCCTGCGTGAAGCCGTGTATGGCGCATTGGCGTGGATGGTCGAGGACCGCGCGGTCCAGTCCATCGACGTCAAGGTCGTGCCGACCCAGCACCACGTGACCATCGAGATCGCGATGCACAACCAGGACGGTTCCGTCACTGGATTCAATGCCCTATGGAGAAGCACCAGTGTCGCTGCAATACCCGTCGCTTGAAGAGTGCGTTGAAGTCGGTATCGCCGAGCTGCGGCGCCAGTTGCCCCAGATTGATCCGACCGTCGCCGGTTCATGGGCACGAGCGTTCATCACCGGTGGCGGGGCACTGGCCTTCACGCAAGGCCTGCTGGTTCGGGATCTTGAGCGGCAGGCGTTTCCGCAGACCGCGACCGACGAGTATCTCGATCGGTGGGGCAATTACGAGAATCTGTCGCGCACGCAGCCGACGCCCGCAGCAGGGACCATCAGCCAGCCCGGCACGTACGGGACGCTGATCCCGGCGGGCACTGCATACAGCGGTGGGTACCTGACCTCGCTGCCGGCGGCGGTCGAGAACAATGTCTTCCCCGTGGCCAGTCTGGTCCGCACCGGTGGCATCGCCACGGCTACTACGGCGGATCCGCACGGGTTTGCAACCGGCATGTCGGTCCAGGTCACCGGCGCCTCGGACATCGCCTACAACGGGCTCAAGGTCGTTGCCGTGCTCGACGCGGTGACGTTCACCTACGCGGTGTCCGGCGCGCCGGCCACCCCCGCAGCCGGCACGATCACGGCCGCGGCGACCTATGCCTCAGTTCCCGTGCAGGCCCAGGTGCCCGGAAGCGCAGGCAACCTTCCGCCTGGCGCGCTTCTGACGCTCCAGACTGCGATTCCCGGCATCACCGGCAGTGCTTACGTCCAGCCCTCAGGTGTCGGTGGTGGTGCCGACCTCGAAAGCGATGGGGCCTACCGGGCGCGGATCCTGCTGAGCCGATCGCTGCTCGAGGGCGTGTACACCCCGGATCAGGTCCGACTGGCGGCGCTCAGCATTCCGGGCAATACCCGGGTGTTCGTCGTCCGGCCGAACTCCGCGGGGTCAGGAACGCCAGGGGTGGCCGGGTTCCAGCCGGCGCCGGGTGAGACTGCAGTCTATGTAGTGCGCGACGGCGATTCGCCGATCACTCCACCCCAGGTGGTGCTGGACCAGACCAAGCAGGCCGTCATCGTCGACGGGCGGCTTCCGGCGCACACGCGCGAGCAGGACGTCCACGTGATGGCGCCGACGCTGGTTACCGTCGACTTCAATTTCACCTCGATTACACCCGACACCTCGACCATGCGCGCGGCCATCCAAGCGCAGCTGACCGCCGTATTCGGTGATTCTGTGGACTTCGAGGAATCCGTGGATGCATCCACCTACCTGTCGGCGCTGTATGCCACGCGCGACCTGACGACGGGGCAGGGCCTTGCCGCGTTCTCGCTGTCGACGCCGGCCGGTGACATCGCGGTGCCACCGGGTGGCATCGCCGCGCTCGGGCCGGTGACCTTCGCATGAAGAACTGCTGGGTTGAACCTGGCTGGGTACAGCCGGGCTGGGTGGCGTGCGAGGCCGAGCTCGAATCACCCACGACCATGCCGGACAAGCTGGCGGAACATCTGCCGGAGGGCCGCGCGTGGATGGCCAAGCGGATTCCCGGCACGAACATCCGCGCGCTCGTCGAGGGTGTTGCGGCGTCCTTCAGTCTGTTCCGGGACCTGGTCGCTCGCCTCGATGCGGAGCTGGACATCACCAAGGCGACGGAGCTGATCCGCGAGTGGGAGACCTCTGTTGGCTTGCCGAGCGCCTGCGTGTCGCTGGCCAGCAAGTCCTTGGAGGACCGGCGCGCCGATGTGATCGCACGGCTGCGGCGCACGCCGGTTGTGACGAAGGCCGAGTTCGAAGAGTTGGGTCGCGCTCTTACTGGGTTGGACGTTCGAGTCGAGCCTGGCGCTGCAGTCGAGACTTTCCCGCTGCGGTTTCCGCTCAACTTTTCGTCCGATGGCGGGCGCTTCACCTTGTACGTATACGTGACCGGGTTCACCCACCCGCACTTTCCATACGCGTTTCCGATACCGCTCGGAGCGTATCGGAGCCCATTGCTCGAATGCATTTTCGAGCGCATCACGCCCGCCAATGTGCGGCTCGTCTTCGTCTATCACTGAGATCACGATGTTTGACTTCCAGACCAAGATCGACAACACCGCCGGCCCCGCCGGCCATCTCACGGCCGACGAATTCAATGTCCTCGCGCAGGAGGTGGAGAATCTTGTGAGGCGGGCAGGGCTGCCACTGAGTTCCTCACTGACCGACGTCCTCCAGATCGCCCAGGCTGTGGCGATTGCCGGAAGGAGTGCGGGAATCTTCATCGACGGCGGAGCGGTCAATGGGATCCAGCTGACGCCGCACGCCGGCGCCAACACGTTCCCGTTGCCGCCGGACTTCACCGGCTTGAACGGCAATGCCGTGTCATTTCGACCCGCGTTCGCCAATACCGGCGCGGCGACTATCGACCTGGGCATGACAGCCGGCGGTCTACTGGGGCCCCGCCCTCTGGTACGGCCGGATGGATCGGCCCTACAGGCCGGCGACGTCGCTCCCGGCGGCTACATCACCGCCATCTACGACGCCTCGATCAACAAGTGGCGACTGGCGCAGCTCCCGCTGTCGCTCGATTCGCCGGTATTCAGTGGCGATCCGCAAGCGCCAACGGCTCCGGTCGGCGATGACGATCAGAGCATCGCGAACACGCAGTGGGTGAACGCAGCAATCGCTGCGGCGCTCGCGCCGATCGTCGCGGCCATCGGGGACATCAACACCGCGTTGGGTAACAAGCTAGACACGGTCACGACCGCGCCGCAGAGCGTCGCTAGTGATGTGACCTTCAACGGCATCGTGAGTCACCCGTAAAGCACCGCGGTGTAGAAAACTAGAAGGACAGACCATGCCGGATTACGTGCTTCTCCGCGAGGAAAAAGGCTCGGACCTCTCGCCCGCCGAGGCCGATGCAAACCTCCAGGCGCTCTATAACAACAAGGCAGAGAAAACCGCCGTCCAGGCGATCGACGATCGCGCCACCGTTCTGGAGACAAGCCAGGTCGCCCAAGACGCGGAGCTCGGTTCGTTGGATGACCGAATCGACACGCTGGAGTCCACCCAAGCCGCTCAGGACAATGCGCTTGCCACTCACGAGGCTCGGTTAGACGATGGCGAGGCGCGTCTTGCAGAGCTGACGGACAAGAGCTCTCGGGACAAGGGTGTCTTCGATACGCCTGACGCCCTGCGCGCCGCCCATCCTGCTGCGATCGATGGCGACCACGCGATCGTCAAAAGCACCGATACACAGTGGATCTGGGGTGACGGCGACTGGAAAGACACGGACACGAAAGGTCAGGTGGCCAGCGTCAACGGCAAGGGCGGTGACGTCGTGCTCACCGCGGCCGATGTTGGCGCGGCTGCGTCATCCACGGTCCAGATCTTTGAGGACAACGGCACCTACCTAAAGCCCGCCGGTGCAGTGTCTGTCGAGTTCATCCTCATCAGTGGCGGCAACGGCGGGAGCAGTGGCCAGGTGAGCGACCCGGGCGTCGTTGCCAAGGGCGGCAATGGCGGCGCGGGCGGCGCGATCACTCGCATGAAGCTGCCCGCATCCATGGTCAACGACAGCTGCGCGGTGGTGGTCGGCAAAGGCGGAAAGGGCGCGGACGCATCCAGCGGCAACTCAGTGGCGGGCTCGCCCGGAGGTTCGTCGGCATTTCATGCCGGCCCCGGCTCTGCGCCGCCCTACAGAGTGACTGCGGGACTGGGCACAGACGGCGGTGTGGGTGAGCTGCACGGCGGCCGGTCGACGATTGCAAATGCCAGCGGCTACAACGGCAGCGGCGCAGTCCATATTTCGGCATACGCCGGGGTCAGCGTCGTGGCGAAGGGCGCGCCGGCTGGTGCCTCGGGCGGCGGCATTACCGCAATCGATGCCGAGTCCAGGGGCGGTGGCTCTACCGACCCCTTCCTGCGGGATTCGTCTGGATCGAACAACTCCGACTGGGGTGTAGCGGGCGGCGGCCACGGGGCAGACGGCCTCGACTTTTTATTGCCTGGTGGCGGCAGCTCTGGCGGTGGCTCGAACATCTCTGGGAACGGCGGCGACGGTGGGAACGGCGGCAAGTACGGCGCCGGCGGCAGCGGTGGTGGCGCGGCTCGCACCGGCTTTCTCAGCGGCAAGGGCGGCGACGGCGCTCCCGGTGTCGTAATCGTCATCACCCACTTCTGATTGGCGGGGTAACAATGGAATACCTGAGCATCTCCAATGACCCGAATGAGATCCTGCACCTGACCGACGCCGGCACCGAGATCCTACGCGCGGGCGATACGAGGGAATGGCGGACTTACCTGGACTGGCTTGCCGCGGGCAATGCGCCTATCCGCGACGATTCGCCGCCGCCGACGCTGGAAGCAGCCAAGACGACCGCAGTCGCGCGCCTGAAGCTCGCCGTCGACGCTGAGCTTGCGCCGATCTTGTCGGACTATCCGGTTGCCGAAGTTGCCAGTTGGCCGGTGCAGCTGGCCGAGGCCAACGCATGGCTCGCCGATCCAGCAACGCCGACTCCACTTCTCGACACCGCGCGTGGCGACACCGACAAGGCCGAGTTCTGCCATTCCGTTGTGGGCAAGGCCGATCTCTACAGTCAAGCAGCCGGCCTCGTATTTGCGTGGCGCCGCGCATGCACCGACTGGATCCTGATTGCCGGCGATGTCGAGGCATTGACGGCCTGGTGGCCGCAGTATCCCGAGGTGCCGGTTTCGCCATGACCACGCTGCTTCGATTTCAGGGACAAGATCCCGATGATCTGTTCGAGCCACTCGGCTCCAACGCACCAGACCCGCAGGACGCCGGTGTGCTCATACACGGGCAGGACGCGCGTGCTCGATATGCCCCCGTTGCACTGGGGGCGCCCATCGCGTTCGAAACGCGGCGTGTAAGCAAGGGGCGCGATTGGCGTGATTGGTTTGCCGCCAAGGGCAGCGTGAGCCTGGCGCTGGCCGGGGTCGATGGCCGGTGGGTTGGTGTCGGCGATGCTGCGTTGACGAACCAGCCAACCGTGACCGCCACGGTCTCATTCCAAATTCGGAGCTATGGCGACTGGCTCTTCACCGGCGGCAACTCTCACGGCGCGATCACTATTTCTCCGCCGGCGTCGGGCGTCTGGCTGCCAGCTGGAGGAGTGGCTGGCGACTATGAAGTGCAGTTCGATGTGGTGCATACCGGCGAGGGCGACGTCGCCAACGGGGCTCCGGTCTGGCAGGACTGCTCCAGTTCCCATGGAGCGTCGCTCACGCTGCCTACCTTGTCTGCCGCCAACGCATACGAACGGGAGGGCGAGCTAAGCGTCCGGACGAGGATTCGGCTCAAGACCACCCAGCAAGTCGTTTCCGATTCCACGTGCGTTCTCTCGGCGGTCACCATTGGGTATGCATGAGGTCGCGGCTTGAGAAGTGGTGCCGGATGAGATGGATCGGTGCTTGGCAGTTCGAAGACACAGAGGGTCAATCATGACAATGTTGCAAGAAATACCGCTGGCCGCAGACCAGTGGACTCGCGTCGACGTAACCGCCGGCATGACAGCGGGCAACAACTACGCGCTGCAGGCGCGCATCCAAGGCAACACGCTGTTCTATGTCGGTGCTGTGCCAGATGACGAGGATGCTCGCGTCGTGCTGGTCCTGGAGCGGTTTGAGGTGGCGTATACCGGCGAGCCGCTGTGGTTCTGGACACGTTACGCCACCACCTTGGCCACCGAGGATCTCGGTGTCACATCCACCGCTGGCGGACCGGGCAGCTCAACAGCAGACCTGTCGCTGGAAGCCACTCAGCAGCAGGTGCTGCAGGCGCTGCAGGCCGCGCTGCTGCCGGTGCGGCTGCGGATCCCGGCCACCGACGGCATGACCGACGCGACCGTCTCGGGTGTGGCGATGCCGGCCAGCTGGAACCTGCACATCAACGGTCAGCTGCTCGCCCTCGATGTCGACTATTCGTACGCCGGCGACGGCTCCGCAGCCACGCCGCTCATCATCACCTTCCTGCCGGCGCTGGGCTTCCCAATTGAAGCCAGCGACCTGATCGTCATTACGAGCTGATCCGCCCATGAGCAAGATCCCCAGCAAGCAACTCGACTCTCACGCCGCCGATGTTTCGGTCGCGCCAATCTCCGGCCTCTCGGCAACGCAGGTGCAAGGCGCGCTCGAGGAGCTGAATGTCAAAGCACTCGGGGTCGGCGCGGCGATGATCACCGCCGACGGCGTCGCCATTCCCGGTTCACCCGCCAATCCGATTCCGGTGCGCCTGACCCGCAGCGATGGCGGCGTGGCGTACGCGGTTCCTAGCGCCGCCAACAGCGCAGGCGAAAGCGGGGTGGCGGGTTTCGTTACCACCGCCATCGCTGCCAACGACAGCGGGCCAATCTTGCCCGACCTGGTGTTGATCGGGGTCGATACCGGCGCGGCCGGCAACGGGGCGGGCATCTTTCTGGGGGCGGCCGGCGGTCTGGTTTTCGGGACACCTGACAGCGCGTTCGCAGTCCGCATTGGGCACGTGATCCAGTCCGGCGTCGCCGGTGTGGTGATGCTCAATGCCCTGCAGTACGCAGACGGCATCAAGCGTCACTTTGAGGATGCCGCGGGGAACGCCCACCTGACCCACCTGGTCGATCCAGTCGACCCGGGCGACGCCGTGCCGCTTGGGTTTGCCGACAACCGTTACCAGGCGCAGACGCTGTCGCAGTCTCTCCCCTCCGGCACATCGGGGAACTGGTTCAAGATCTGCTCTTGGAATATCCCGGAAGGAACGCACTCGCAGTATTTCGATCTGGTGGTGACCTGCGTGGCCATTGGCACTTACGCGTCGTCGGTACAGGCGATTCGAATTGCGGCGACGTCGGCCAGACCGATCGACATTTCGTTTTTTGCGGAGCCCGGCGCGCGCTCGGGTGGCTCGGATGTCGCCTTTGGCCAGTTCGTGTGCACGAGCAGCGGCCTGTGGGGAAAGTACCGCGCCGCCTCTGGGCGAGGGGTCCAGTTTGGACTCACGGTGCTGGCCACCGTGGGGAACACCAAAATCGAGCTAGCCCCAGTCAACACGGGGTCTGCCACCCAGCCACCAGGGATTCTGTTTCCGAGCGACGGATCGTTACTGTCCGCGTACAAGGCCTATTCGAATCACGGCCCGTTGCTGTCCCTGGCAGATGGCGATGCGCGTTACGTTCGAGGCGTGGCGCCGGTACCGAACCAGACGACGGTCGCCGTCGCTAACGGCATTTCAACGATAGGCACGGCGCAGGACATCGGAGCCGGTAGCGCGCCAACTTTCGCGCGGGTGCAGGTGACGAGCGACCCGCAGTCGGGCAATGACGCGGTTCGCTCCAGTTACGTCGATCAGCTGCTCACCGGGCAGAAGTCAAAGGGAGCCGTCCGCCTGGCGTTGACCGCGGTCACGGCGAGCCTGTCGGGTTTGCTGGTGGTCGATGACGTGCAGACCGCCGACGGCGAAGTGGTGCTGTATGCCCCGCAAGACGTAGCCGGCAACCCCATTGCGGACGTCAACGCCGGCTTGTGGGTGGTGGCTGCAGGGGCATGGACCCGCGACCAGCGTTCTGATGACTGGGATGAGCTGATCGGCGCCTACGTTGTAGTCACCGAAGGCACCGCCAACCGGGGCGGCCGGTTCACCAGCAGCGCCAGCGGCGCAGGAACGGTTGGCGCCACGGCCTACGGCTGGGTGCGGCTGAAGGATCCCGGGACCGTGGTCGAGGCGCCGACGGACGGCAAGGCCTATGTGCGCGAAGCGGCGGTATGGGTCGAAGGTCTGAAGGAAGCGGACCTGCTTGGCCAGACGATTCGGAACCCTCGTGTTGCCCAGGCGGCCTACGGCGCGATCGACTGGGATAACCTGATCACGCCCGGGCTCTGGGGCGTGAACAACACGGCCACCAATGGCCCGCCCGCCGTGGAAGGTAACCTCCAGGTCTTGGTGTTCCGGGCACCCGGTACCGCGCAAGTCACGCAAGTCGCCATCAACCGTGGCAACAGCGCCGAGCCGCAAATGTGGCAACGCAATACGATCGACGCCACGGTGGCCGCGAACTGGTCGCCGTGGCGGCGGTACCTCACCAGCGGCGACCTCCCCATCCCGGTCGACCAGCTGCTCGACCCCGTCGAGCATCCCAACATTGGCACGGCGGCCGATTCGACTCAGGCCATGATCAACGCCGCCGTCGATGCGTACTTCGCCGGCGCGATGCCCCATGTCAACAATCCGCTGTTGATCAAGGGGCAGCGGATCATCAACAACGGGGAGAGCCTTCGCGACTTGGCGAAGCAAGGCGCCGCGTTCGTGAGCTTCTTCCGCGACTACCTTCCGGCAGCCGAGCGAACCGGTCTGCCGGGCGGAAAATATGCCGGCTACATCAGCGTCTACCAGAACACCGCGGGGCACGAGAACCTCGTGATCGAGGTGCACTTAGTCGGTGCAGGCACGGGCAACACTCCCAGTCGGTACCTGATGAAGTGCGCCGAGGGTGCTTGGAGCGACTGGCTCCCCATCACCCAGAACGTGGCCGACAACACCGAGTTCGATACCGGGCGACGCATGGGCGGCGCCGTCGTGTACGGGAAGTTCGTGAGCGGGACCACAGGCGCATTGGGGGGTACCGTCACCTTGGCTGGCGGGGTCAGCCGGGTCGTATCGCAATCAATCCAGGTGAAGCGAAGCGGGCAATCCCAGTGGCACATGTTGTCCGCGGGCATGCTGTCTTCGACCGACCAGGCGGCAGGACATGCGTCTCCGCTTTTCGTGGCCGCGGGGGCCACCGGAACGGGGAATCTGGGGATCCTCATTTCAACGGCCGCGTTTGCGCAGCAGGCCTATCGGGGTTACCTCGAGTACTTGAAGTGAAGGGCGGCCCGGGGACGGGCTTCATGTGGTGAGCTAGCCCGCCAGAGTGTTCGAAGGGACGGCAGCAGCGAAAAGGCCCCAATTGGGGCCTTCTCTTTACGCATCGCTTGGAGTGTTGGTGTTCGCGCGGGAGCTACGTGCATCACCACGGGTGCTCTCTAGCAACTGCTTGCATGTCGAACTATTTTTGCTTGGTGGGGGGGAGCTTTTCGTCTTTTCCGACATAGACACTCCCGCCACCCGCGTTACCGGGGCCGGTCCCGCAGCTTCCGACGCATCCGCCGCCACTGCCACCTCGAGCGCCGCCACCCTCTCGACCACCACCGCCCCGGCCTGGAACGCTCCCATTCTGCTGCTTGTCACGCTTGGTCCCATAGACGTCACCGGAATCCGTGACGAGATATTGGCCGCAAAACTCGCCATTGCAGACAATGAAGGTGTTGCCTGCCTCGGTCCATCGGAAACCATAGATCGGCAATATGCCTTTGAGGAACTGGTCGGTGGCGCCATCTGGGTATGGAGTGCTCACTGCACAATTGCTGCACATCCACGGCCCTTTGATCGCTGCAATAGCCCAGATTGCACCGGCAATGGCAACGGCCAAAGTAGCCCCAACTGCAACACGCTTACTGCGAACAGCACGCCTCATAGATCTTCCTCCCTTGTGTGGTTGCTCGGTTGATCTCTTCTTGTGTCATGCCGTGTTCAAGGTTGTCTCGCACTCTCCGTGTGATCTCCGGTGGCAGTTCGGTAGGTTGTGCCGTTTCGGCTGCAATGGAGTATGCGTAGGACGTCACGGGATCCCGCTTCGTAAGCACACCGTTTCCGTATGCGCTGGCTAAGCCGCGCAATGCGTCGACGTTTCCCGTTGCAACTGCATGGTGTAGATATCGCATCGCCTTATTGCGGTAGGTAGCAACAGCTTCGGGATTGCCCAGCATCTGCGGCGCGTCCCCAACTATTGCCCTGGAGTCAACTGCGTAGAGTAGTTGTGCTGGGACGTACCCTTGCTCGGCCGAAGTTTCAAGCCATCGCATGTATTCGCCGTAGCGCTCGGGCGAGACCGACTGGCATTCTGAAGAGATGAGAGCTTGGGGAGCGGTATCGGGCGCCTCTCTTCGAGCCTGATCGAGTTCGTTACGGCAGGCCGCGATCTTGAGGTAGATGTTGAATGCAGCCACTTCATCGCCCGCCTGTGCAGCCGGTAATAGCCTCGCGACTACTTCGGCAGCGTCGCCATGAGGGGGCTCAAAAGTTTGATTGATCGCATAGGCCCGTCGACCCAAAACCTTGACATCGAACGTGCTGCGATTGCGTTCGGCCGCTGCGTTCGTGAAAGGGTTGGAGTGTTGAAGTTGAATCGGTGGTAGCGATTCCGTATTGATCAAAGAGCTGTGAGTCGCGTCTGACCCCAAGTTGTTAGGGAGCACGAAGTACAGGACAGCTGCTGTGATCGCTACTATGGCAATGATTGCGGTCGCTCGATTTGACAGCGCCTGCATCGACGCTTCCCTCTGTCAGTTTGGTTGGTTGATCGTGATTCGATTTCGCGGTGGTGGTCTAGGCGAATTCGGCTCGCGTGACTGCGGATCGGTCCAAAGCTGCGTGCGAGTCTTCTGGGTAATGAGTTCAGTGCCATGAGTCAGCCAATGTTCCCTTGGCCTGGCGGTAAGACCCGCCTGCTGCCCCACCTGCTACCGCTGGTCGAGGCGACGCCACACACCTGCTATGTGGAGGCGTTTGCCGGCGGCGCGGCCGTACTGTTTGCCAAGGCGCCGGCCAAGGTGGAGGTGCTCAACGACACGCACGGAGAGCTGGTGCGGCTGTACCGGGTCGTGGCACACCACCTGGGCGAGTTCGTCCGGCAGTTCCGCTGGGCGCTGACCTCGCGCGAGATGTTCCGCTGGGCGCAGCTGCAGCACATCGAGACGCTGACCGACATCCAACGGGCCGCCAGGTTCTTCTACCTGCAACGCCTGGCATTCGGCGGTAAGGTCACCGGGCAGGCCTTCGGGACGCACCACGCCAGCCCTCACCGGATCAACCTGCTGAGGCTGGAGGAGAACCTCAGCGCCGCGCATCTGCGCCTGCACGGCGTGGTGATAGAGCAACTGCCGTGGCAGAAGTGCATCGCCCGGTACGATCGCCCCGGCACGCTGTTCTTCCTGGACCCGCCGTACTGGCAAGTTGAGGGCTACGGCGGCGAGTTCGGCCTCGATGAGTACGAGGCGCTGGCCAGCACCTTGGCTGGCCTAAAGGGTAGGGCGATCCTGACGATCAACGACCATACGGACATGCGGCCAATATTTAGTTCCTTCGAGGGGAAGACGGTGGCGATTCGGTACACGATGGGCGCCGGGGCGGGCGTGGACAGGCGGGAGCGGATCTACACGTCTGCCAATTTCTCCAAGGAAATGCGGCAACCTCCTTGAGAGTTGAGCCAGCTGGCGCACAAGTAGCGCTGAGGAAATTTCTCGGGTGAGGCTGGGGATGCTCGCAAGGCGTCGCGGAACCTTTACAGTGGCCCCTTCCAAGTGCACGGAAAGGGCCTCATGGCGCAGGACGAATTTGTCGTACTTCTCGATAACAGGGTCCGTTTCACGACCTCAGAGCCCGTCCGGGTTGAGGATGTAATCGAGTCCCTCAGGGGAATGCAGCGTATTGTCAGTGCGCACTTCCCAAAGGCCATCAAGAATCTGACCGGCGTGCAGGTAACGAGCGCAGAGCTGCTTGTTACCGGGATCGAGGATGGCTCGCTAATCGAAGATACGATGGTTCGGCTTGGGTTTGGAAGTCAAGAGGACTACCACAAATTCCTCAGCAATATACGAGATTCATTCGTCGCCAAAAATCAAGACGGAGATACCGTGGTGAAGGGCTGGGTCGCAGGCGTCCTCCTCGTTGCATTGGGAATCTCAGGTATTGCGTGGTGGCAGCTGGCCAAGGGAAAGGCGGCTGCGCCTGCGGGCCTGATCTCGGTCAACGGCGACAATAATGTGATCCTCACCATCGGTGCCGAAGCCTACAAGACGTCCCCTGACGAATTTCAGAAGGCGGTTGAGTCGTCTCTTTCCCAGCAGCAGAAAAAGAGCGCGGCAAAGGCTGGCGTACAGCTTTTCGCGCCGTCACGCGGCCAACCTAACGCCGGCCTAGAATTGAATGATGGCGATGATGAGGCGGTCGAGATTGTGTCGCCCGAGACGATCAAGCGTATGCCCAAGTCAATTGAAGCTGAGGACAACTCTCAGGATCGAACGTACAAGCGGGTTGAGCTAAAGATCAGGGCTTCCGACAGCGATTCGGAAACTAAGGGGTGGGCCGGTACGATCGACGAGCTCGTTCAGACTCGCACCCGGATCATCTTTGCCAACCCATCAGACGCGGGCAAGGTTATGTACAAGCCTGGTGCCACTGCCGACGTCACTGTCACATACGCCAACGCGGAGCATACGAAGCCAATGTTGATCATCGTTGAGAAGATCTACTGACGCGGCGGTGACTGTACCCCCGGTGCGCCATCGGACGGCGAGCTTTGATGGCGAGGGGGCTGCGTATCGTCCAGCCCGTCGGCAACCTTCAATAGAACACCGCCGTGAATGAGAACAGCAGCACAAGGGCGAGGGTTAAGGACGCCAGCGCAAAGGTCCACGCCCAAAGGCGAAGAGCTGCGGCCAGTAGAGCCAAGCACACCAGAGTGATGCATCCGATCGCCGTCGCGATTGATGCCACGTCGGGCATGCCGCGGCTCAACGCCCAGCCATGCGAGTAGGCGGTCAGGACGAGGGTTACGGCGATGACAACGGTCACCATTACCCTGGCCATGCGCCGGCGCGTCGTTCGGCGACTACGGTCCGCGAGGTGCGTAATCACAGGCATGGCGGAATCCACTTGGCAAGGTGAGATGGCCGGGCCCAACCGAGCCCGGCCATAAGGCCTCCGCCAACCTGCGGGGGATTGGGCCGATGGCGGGACCTCACCCTAGCCAACGTTGTCTTACAAATAGTCGGCCACCTTCGAGACGATCAGCGTCGTGCGGTTCAATGCAGCTCTGCGGAAATCGAGAACAGAATCGCAACTGCCAAGCCTAGTAGCGCTAGCGCTAGCACCAAAACCCAGCGGGGAAGCATTGCCAGCCACGCGGCAAGGCAGGTCAAGATGAGGCTTGCTATGGCTGTCACGAAGAGCGCGACGTCTACCGCGTGGTGGCGCAAAGCCCAAGAGTCCAAGTACGCAGCTATGAGGACGAGAGCAATTGCCGCCGCTATCACCGCGGGCCTACGAACGGATAGGTCGGCGTTGTTCGTGCGGCCCTGATCGGCTCGCTGAGGATCTTGGGGCACGTGAGTCACTTGGACGCTAGGCGAGTGAGGGTGGCGTTGAGACAGGGGCGAGCGGCTGAAGACCCTCAGTGAACTCGGTTCATGTCACGGTACGGGCGTTCTTGATGAATGGCCGGGGCACCCAGGCCCGGCCATGGGCCGGCGCCAACCTGCAAAGGGGGTTCGCCGTCGACGGGGCCTTAATCTACCCAACGCGCTCCGAACGTCGACCGGCCATGGCCAGGTCAGGGGGGGGCGCCCAAGCCAGCCCGCCACCGCCTAGAGGCTTCCTAGGCCGGGGAGGGTGAGCCGACGTTGGTCAAGGCTGCGCGGGATCTAAGCCTAAACTTATCCACAACATTCAGCATTGACTTGCAGGCCGGTTGTGCTATGGCGGCTAACTATGTGTAAACTTTTGGGTTATGGGGTCGGACCCCACCGGGAGATTGGCATGAATGCCGTAGCTTGCCTGACCCACCATAGGGATCAATCGGCAGGATTTTTGAGCCAGCTAGTTGGCTCGTTTTCGCGAATGGCGACCCTTGAAGCGCGTAGCGTTGAGCGGGTCGTACTTAAGCCCTGCTCACAAACAAATGCGGAGCTCGAAAAGATCCTAAGTTGGATGCGCGAAAAGACAGAAGAAATGTCTAACGTCGCAGAATTTGCTACGAACATGGCTGGCCACATTCGCACGTCGCCGCTTCCAGCCGGTGAGTTCCTCGATGCGGATCTGGAAGAGGTTGATAGGTTCAGTTCGTTGCGTGCTGAACTGTCCGACAAGATCCACATGTTCTTGGATGGCAAAAAGGAAATCCATTCCATCTCGGATGTTTCGCGAGTGGACAAGCTGCGCCTGCATGAGGCTCACACCCGAATTATTGAAGCGATTCGCGCCGTGATGGGTGCCCTCGAGTCATTGATCGCCGCGATAGAGTTCCATGACGAAAACAACGTTGAGGCTTGCCGGCGAGGGCTCTCTTTTGAGCAGGCTGTGCAGCTTCACAGCGCTGAGCGCACCGAAGCCTCCTTGAGTACATTTTCGCGACTCGCAGACTCGCAACTCTTTTCGGTGCCTGGAGCACGTCGCGCGTTCGCCGCTCGGTTCCCTCGGGACTCCTGAGTAGAGCAAGCGCAGGGATGGCGATCTATCTAACCGAAGAGTTTCGAGCCACCGCGGATGACGCTGGAATCGACGTGCAAATTCTCGTCGATGAGTTTTCGTGGTGGAAAGAAGACGAGGCTCGGGAATACCTTAGTCCTTGGTTCGGAAAGGACTCCGCATATACGGCTCCTCGGGTAAACGGCGAGCAGTGGGTGTTGCGCCATTGTCATCTACCACCGAGCCATACGGCCGCATTAGCGCGATGGCAGAAGATCCTAAGCCGTAAAGGCCGAAAGACGAGCGATCGCGTCCTTGTCTATGTCAAGCGACCAGACGGCGACTTCCTTCTGATCTTTGTCCTCGACGAGCCTGGCGCTCACCAGATCGCCAAGATGGAAAATCTCGCTGACCGTCAACTTATGCAGGCCATGTCTGCGGCCGCTGAGGAGTTCCTAGCCGGCGACCACAGCAACTGCCGAGTCGCCTAGCTGGAGGCGGAGTGCTTCCATCTGTCAATGCTGCGCCAGCCCATCCCACCCGACTTCACCTGGCAGCAGGGCTCGATCAGCGGCCCGGCGACTACACGCTGGCTGCACTGTGGATCGACGGCCGTGGCCGTGGTGGCCTTCCACAACGACGTGTCGACCGTCAACTGGCACCTCGACGTGAAGCGGGAGCGGACCGCGCCAGCCCCATCGCAGGAGCTGGCCATGGCCTGGGCTGAACGATGGGCGGTGGCGAACTCAGCCCGGATTAGGCAGCGAGTGACGGCCTGCTAGGAGCCGAATGCTATGCGAACCGCCGTATAGGAATTTGCGATCCCGAATGCAAAGAGCACGTAACCGCTGATGCCAACAAGGATCGCAGCCAGAGTCAGTGCTTGGCCGGCCTTGAACCAGATGCCACCTTCTTCGGGGGCTTCTGCATAGCACGCCTGACTGAAATAGCGGACGGCGTAGCAGCTCGCCGCGAGTAAGACGCCTATGCCGAACTGAAGCAGCGGCAGTGCGAGGAGGCGCGCCAATACGTCGCCAGTGGGTTTCCCTGCTAGATTGCTCAGCATGCCCAGCATAGCGATAACCGCGCCGCCGTTAATGATCAGCAGTGCTTGGATTGCGTTCCTTCCGGCATCCATTACCGACTTGAACATCTCTAGGTTGTACTGAGTCGTGGCCGAGTACTGGGCCAGGGAGCCTTCGTGCGCTATGCGCCGTTCCTCCAGAGAGGTGGTGGCGCTAGCCTTCATCCCTTCCATGTAGCGCTTCATGGCTTCGACGGAGATTTGATGATTGCCAGTGCCTTTGAATCGGTCTAGCTCCGTGATTACGCTGTCAATGAGTGCTTTCGGTTCCACGCAGGCTCATCCTTGGCGACTGGATTTTGGACAGATTGCCGAATTTTGGACAAAAGAAAAGGGCCGCGATCTCTCGCAGCCCTACATATATGGCGCCCGAAGTTCGACTCGAACCAACGACCCCCTGATTAACAGTCATCTGCTCCAACTGTAAGGGCGTTGCCGTTACTTCTCCAAAGGTCGGCTGGGCCGGAGCCGCGATCACGAGTCAATCGTCCGTAGAACCGTCGGGTTAGCCCCCTCGACCGCCGCCGCCTGGATTACCACCTCGGTCAACATGGCCGCCACGGTCGACGTGCCCACCTCGATCAACATGGCCGCCACGGTCGACGTGGCCACCCCGGTCGACGTGCCCCCCTCGATCCACATGCCCACCCCGATCGACGTGGCCACCCCGGTCGACGTGCCCGCCGCGGTCGACGTGTCCCCCTCGATCCACATGCCCACCCCGATCGACGTGGCCACCTCGATCTACATGGCCGCCTTGGTCACCCTTGTTTCCATGCTCTGGCATGTTTAGCCCCCTGTGCGCGCGCCGGCTGGCGCCAGCGAAGCATATGCCGATTCAGGCGGCTACTACCTAGCGGGCATCACCCTATCCAGTTGTAACCCCTTGATCCATATTGATCGGAGCGGGCGAGATTGGCGGGTCAACTTCGGCCCTGAAACCTTTCCGGATCATCGGCTTACGTCTGTCACGACACATGCCTGGGGGGCAGAGGGTCGTCGGTTCAAATCCGGCCGTCCCGACCATTGCATCGAGTCATCCTTTCGGCACGTACCGCAACGCCAGCGCGCCCGAGCCCAGCTCGTGCCTGCCCACGAGCTTCAGGTCGACATACTTCGACAGCCCGGCGAACAGCGTGGGCCCATGGCCCGCAATCCTGGGTTGCACCACGAACTCGTACTCGTCGATCAGGCCCATCTCGGCCAGGGCGAACGGCAACGTCACGCCGCCTACGAAAATTCCCTTGCCCGGCTCGCGCTTGAGCGCTTGCACGGATTCCCGCAGGTCTCCGCGCAGGAGCTCGGCATTCCAGTCGACATGGTCGAGGGTGCTCGAGACCACGTATTTCCTGGCTGCGTGGATCGTATGGACGAAAGGCATCACCCAGGGTTCCGCCCACTCGGGCACCACGCCTGTCTCCGCCGGCTCCCGCCACGCGTCTTCCATCATCTGGTAAGTCACCCGGCCGAAGAGCAGGGCATCGGCTTGTGCGAGATTGCGGGCGTGGTGCTGATGCAGTTCTTCGTCGGCCATGCCTGCACGGTGGTCGCAGCAGCCATCCAGCGTGATGTTGATGGAGTACCGGAGCGGTCGCATGGCGTCCTCCTGGAAGGGCCAACGGTCGAATGTTGCCGAGGGTACGGCTTCGCCTCGTGAAGTCCAAGGTTCCGGCGCGGGGAGGGTATGGAACGCTTCCCCGGCGGGAGTAGACTGCGCGCATGCGCTGGCGCCCATCCCATCGTGTCGTACTGCACCTGCTGCTGGTGGCATGCCTGGCAATTCCAGGCGTGGCTGCCCCGGCACGGGCCGTTGCCGAAGCGATGGCGGTGGCCGCAGCAGCGGCAGATGCTCCGATGCAGTCCGACATGCCTTGCGAAGAGATGCGTTCAAATCGCGCCGGCGAGTCACCCTGTGACTGCTGCGATGTCCGATCGTGCGACTTGTCGGCGTGCCTGGGTACGGCATGCCTGCCCCAGCTGCCGCGCCTGGTCGCCCATGTTCCGCCTGCCGTCGCAGCGACGCCGTGGCGCGGACCCATGCTGCGGACGGGCATGACCGGCACGCCCTTCAGGCCACCCATCACCTGATTGCTCCGTAGCAAGAGCGGGCGCATGCGCGCCCCGGCGCCGCCTCGTGCGGCATCCCGGAGACATACACGTGAACTCACACAAACAGTGGGCAGCTTTCATGCTGCTCGGGCTCCTGCCCCTGGCGGCGGCAGCCAAACCCATCGCATTCGCAAAAGGCACGACCGTGATGGTCGAGTACGGCGCCGGCACCATGAACGAGGCGCAGTTGTTCTACGCCCCACGTTACTGGTACTCGGTGGGTGGCGGCTGGCTGGAGCTGCAGAGCGAGGACGGCAGCAAGCAGCGGCACGTTACCTACCTGCGCGGCAACCTGCTGGCCAAACGCTGGAACCTGCCGGCCGCCCAGGCCAACGTCTTTGTCTGGGGTGGCCTGGGTCGCGCCACCGGCAACGACTTCGAAGGCAGTGACCTGGCCCGCAATGCCGGTTTCCAGGCCGACTACGAAACGCGGCGTGTGTATGGCGCGTTCCGCTCCGATCTGCAGGAAAGCGATCACTTCTCGCACCGCATCGATACGCTCCAGCTGGGCTGGGCGCCGTACAAGCACGACTACAACACGCTTGCGACGTGGTTCGTCGTCCAGGGGCGCAGCTACACCGGAGGGCTGTTCGACGGAACCGAAACCGCCTTCCTCCTGCGCTTCTTCAAGGGCGGCACCTGGGTCGAGATCGGCGCCACCGCGGACGGCAAGGTCCAGGCCATGGCCATGTTCAATTTCTGACGGACACCACTTCCATGAAACTCATCAAATCCAATCGCCTCAAGGTGCTGGCCGCGGCCGCATTGCTGGCCGTGTCTTCGCTGGCTTCGGCCGCCACCATCGAGATGGATGTCAACGGCCTGGTGTGCGCCTTCTGCGCGCAGGGCATCGAAAAGTCGCTCAAGGCATTTCCGGCAACCGACGCCGTTTTCGTCAGCCTCGAGCACCGCATCGTTGCCGTGCACCTCAAGGACGGGAGTGACATCGACGACGCCACGCTGCGCAAGGCCATCACCGACGCGGGCTATACCGTCGTGGCGATCCGCCGCACCGAGGAGTCGCTCGATGCGATTCGCCAACGGGTCAAAGGGCCATGACTGAGGCAGACGCGCGCGCTCCCCTGAAGCGCAATCTCGGCGTCGCGATGCTGACGCTGCTCGCTAGCAGCGGCACGCTGGTGTGCTGCGTCCTGCCTGCTGTGATGGTCGCCGTCGGTGCAGGTGCGGCGCTGGCTGGCCTTGTCACTGCAGTGCCGCAGCTGGTCTGGCTTTCCGAGCACAAGGCAGGCGTCTTCGGTCTTGCGTCCGTACTGCTCGCACTGTCCGGCGGGTTGTTGTGGCGTGCGCGACGGTTGCCGTGTCCGAGCGATCCAGCGCTGGCCCGTGCCTGCACGCGCCTGCGCATGGGCAGCATCGTGCTGTGGTGGGTGGCGCTGATCTGCATGCTGGTCGGAGCGACGTTCGCGTTCGTGTTGCCCCGCCTGGCCTGAGACATGCCGCACTCAGGCCGGGGCGACCGGATTCTGCGCTTGCCACTTGCTCCAGTAATGCACCAGCAGGGCAATGCCGTCGGTTCGCTCGTAGGAACTTCGGGTGATCGGGATCGACTCTTCCCAGCGCGCCTGCGCCAGCTCCTGCAGCGTGGTCGCCGTCGCGTTGCAGAATCCCATGTGCCAACTGTCGAACTGACGGTGGCCGACGGCTGAATTCATCAGTTCGCGGATGTCGGTATGGCTGCGCGCCTGCCGGATTCGCCCGTACACGGCGTCGACGTTTTCAGGCAGGCCTTCGAAGTACTGGAAGAACTGCTGGCCATTGAAGAGCAGTACGCCGGTAACGCCTGACATCGCATTGAACCCGCGCGCGTCCAGCAACAGCCCGTCGATTTCGGCGGGCTGCAGGCTGCGCGTGGCCGTGCTTACGTACGCGATGGCGTGCAAGGCGCTGTTCAAGTCGGCAAGTCCCGATGGATCGATCCGCCCCCTGGCCGGGCCCCGCGACGAGACTAGGCGAGCCGCTTGCCGGCCGCAACCGCGCGCAATAAAAAGGGCCGCGGGCCTCGCTGAGAGGCTCGCGACCCTCCGGCGGACGGCAGCCCGAGGGCATGCCATCGTCGACCGATCAGGTTCGTGGAGGGACCATGAAAAGATCTGCTCTTCGTCACCGGACCGGTAGGAGGAGCGTACTGCGTCCGGCGAAATTCCAGCGTGAGGAAACGGGCGCCAGGCGAACACCTGGCCATAACATCCCCCGCAACCGTGGCGTGCTGGTGGGACAGCCCGACCACGCTACGATGTGCCGATGAATCCGCGCGCGGAACATCTGATCAGCGAACTGCAGCTCACTCCACATCCGGAGGGCGGCTACTTCCGGCGTGTTTACGCTTCCGGAACCAGCGTGGAAGCGAATGGAATCCAGCGGCCTGCACTTACCGCGATCCGCTTCCTGCTTTGCCGCGGGCAGGTGAGCCAATGGCACCGGGTCGATGCGGACGAGTGCTGGCATTGGCAGGAGGGCGATGCGCTGGAGTTGCTGGAGTTCGATCCGGACACCGCCGCGCTCACGACCACTACGCTCGACCAGAGCGGCAAGGGCATGCCGATGCACGTGGTGCGGGCAGGGCATTGGCAGGCGGCGCGTCCGTTGGGCGAGTACGCACTGGTGGCGTGCACGGTGTCGCCGGGCTTCGTCTGGGAAGGGTTCGAGTTGTTGGACGCGAACAGTGACGTGGCGGCCGTGCTGTCGCGCCTGGGCGGCTACTTCTCGGGATAGAGCAGGGTGAAGGTGAAGCGCAGTCCCCAGTCGGCGCCATTGTCGGGTGCTTCCGCGTAGTAGCGGATACCGCCCTGGTAACTCACCATCTGCCGGCCGATCTTGCTGACCTTGCTGTAGCCGATGTTGATGGGGACAGTCCACTGGCTCGCTTTCCAGTCATAGGTCGACTCGAGGTTCGCGGAGACGGTGCGGCCCTGGCCCAGTCCCTTCGCGACGAACGGTTGCAGGAAGGTGTTGCTGAAGTCGGCCCGGTCGTCGTCGCCGGCGAACGACCAGACGTGGTTGACGAGCGCGCCGTAGGTCCAGCCACCCTTGGTCTGCTTGAGCACGACCGCGGTAGGGCCGGCGCCCCACTTTTCCGCACCCAGCAGGTCGTCCGTCGCGGTCGGCAGGTACAGCGCAGGGCCGACGCCCCAGGTCCACCCCGATGCGGTCGGCGCCTTGGGGGAGAAGAACACGCTCTGCAGCGTATCGCCCAGCCCGAACTGCGATCCAGCGCCGGGAACGACGTCCTCCTGGTAGGTGATCGGAACGATGGTTCGCGAGATCAGGTTCCAGTCTTCGCTGATGGAAACCGGAACCACCGGTTGGACATTGACGAACGTCTTGCTGCCATCGTCATCCGGTCCGATGCCTTCGTCATGGTTGAACTGCAACGGCACGCTGATCAGGCTGGCGACGGGATTGGAAAGCTGCTTCGCCAGCTCGTCGGCATCCTGTGCCAGCGCCGGCGCGGAAAACAGCAATGCCATCGATGCGAGGCAGGCCGTCCAGTGATTGAAATACATGTGCGCGATCGTCCCTGGGTTGGAGTGCGTGTGGTCCGATCGTATTCGCCCCGCGCCAGCGAACAGTTCTCGCCTCCTTCACACGGGGGGCGGCCGTGGTCCATCATCGATCCGCCGGACATCGTTCCCAACGGAGTGGATATGCGATTTGGCCTTGCCCCCGCATTGCTTGCGCTTTCGATCCTGCTTGCCGTTGCGCCTGTCAGCGCCCAGGAACCGCTGCCGCCCATCCGCGACATGGAAACGCTCGTGGTCAGCGGCGTCCAGCCCGGGCCCGGCATGTGGAAGGTCCGCCGCGACGACCACACGCTGTACGTGCTCGGCACGCTGTCACCGCTGCCGAAGCGGATGGAGTGGGAGTCGCGCGACGTCGAGAACGTGATCGCCCAGGCACAGGAAGTGATCCAGGCGCCGAGCGTGACCATCGACGGAAAGCTCGGCATCTTCCAGCGCCTGCTGCTCGCGCCCAAGGCGCTGAGCGCGCGCAAGAACCCCGACGGTCAGACCCTGCAGCAGGTTGTGCCGGCCGACATGTACGCGCGCTGGCTGGTGCTCAAGCGCAAGTACATGGGCAACGATCGCAGCGTGGAGGAGTGGCGGCCGATGCTGGCGGCGCTGGAGCTCTACAACGAAGCCATGGACGACAACGATCTCAAGCAGTTCGGCATGGTGTCGCCGGTGGTCGAGAAGATGGCCCGTCGCCACAAGGTGCCGTTGACGACCACGCGCGTCACCATCCTCATCGAGGACCCGAAGGTGGCGTTGCAGGAATTCCGCGAGTCCAAGCTCGACGACGTCGATTGCTTCGGCAAGACCATGCAGCGACTGGAGTCGGACCTGCAGATGATGCGCGAGCGCGCCAACGCCTGGGCGGTCGGTGACATCGCGACCCTGAAGTCATTGCCCTACACCGACCAGAACGAAGCCTGCATCAAGGCGGTGTCGCAGGCGGCGGTGCTACGCAAGCGCACCGGCGACATCGAGGCGCAGGTGCGCGAACGCTGGCTGGACGCCGCCGAGCTGGCACTGAAGAACAACCGCGTGAGCCTGGCGGTGCTGCCGATGCGCGAGCTGCTCAAGCCCGACGGTTACGCGGCGCAGTTGCGCGCGCGCGGCTACTCCGTCGAGGAACCGGGCGAGTCGGCTATCGCCAGTCCAGCACCGTAGGTCCGCCGGTCAGGCGGGGGGGCGCCAGGGTGACCGAGTAGGCCACGGTCGTGATCTTCCAGCCCGCGCCGGTCCTGACCATCAGCCAGCATTCCTTGCCCCAGTTGGTGCTTTTGCCATTGGACAGGAACGAATAGTCGAACGTGACGGCCGCCACTTCGCCGTCGGAATCGATCTTGCTGTTCGAGAAGGTTTCTTCGCTGCGGTTCTTGCTGGCGACGATGCCGTCGATGAAGGCGACAGGGGTGTTCTCCTTCTTGAATCTGGCCTTGATCGCCTCCGGGTGCTTGGCCTGGACCTGCGCGAGCGACTTGTCGTCGAGCACGCTCTGCCACGGAACATCCTGCTGGACGAAAAGGTCGAGGAAACGTTCCCTGTCCTTGTCGATGATCGAAGTGCGGAACGACTCGATCACGGCAAGGATGCCGGGGTCGCCTTCGGCCGCGTATGCCGGCGGGAACGACAGGGCAAGCGCGAGCGATATCGCTGCAAGCGAGCGCGACTTCATGGCGACACGATTCCTGATTGGTCCTCGACCGGATCGCGCATGTTAGCGGCGATCCGGTTTTCGCAATAAAACCGATGCGGACAGCCCCGGTTCGAACCGGGGCCGTCGGGTTTCAGAGCGACGCGCTTTGCGGCTGCGGCTTGAGCAGCAACGGCCAGCGCTTGAGCACGGCAGCGCGGATGCCGGCGGCATCCAGCCCGGCCTCGGCCAGCAGCTGCTCGCGGCTGGCGTGGTGCTGGTATTCGTCCGGCAGGCCCAGGTGCAGGATCGGCATGGCGATGCCTTCGGCGGCCAGCAGTTCGGCGACGCCGGAACCGGCACCGCCGGCGACGACGTTGTCCTCGAGCGTGACGAAGCCTTCGTGGCTGCGTGCAAGCTCCAGGATCAGCGCGCGATCGAGCGGTTTGACGAAGCGCATGTTGACCACGGTCAGGCCGAGTTCCTCTGCCGCCTTCTCCGCCGCCGGCACGATTGCGCCGAAGGCGAGCAGGGCGATGCGCGAGCCCTGGCGACGCAGCTCGGCCTTGCCGATGGGCAGCGTGTCCAGGTTGGCCTGCACGGCCACGCCGGGGCCCGTGCCGCGCGGATAGCGGACCGCGGCCGGGCCCTGGAAGTGGTAACCGGTGCTGAGCATCTGCCGGCACTCGTTCTCGTCCGACGGCGCCATCACCACCATGTTCGGCACGCAGCGCAGGTAGCTCAGGTCGAGGTTGCCGGCATGGGTCGCGCCGTCCGGGCCAACCACGCCGCCGCGATCGAGCGCGAACAGCACGTCCAGGTTCTGGATGGCGACGTCATGCACCAGCTGGTCGTAACCGCGCTGCAGGAACGTCGAGTAGATCGCCACGACCGGCTTGGCGCCTTCGCAGGCCATGCCGGCGGCCAGCGTCACCGCGTGCTGCTCGGCGATGGCGACGTCGAAGTAACGCTGTGGGTATTCCTTGCTGAAGCGCACCAGACCCGAGCCTTCGCGCATCGCCGGGGTGATGCCGAGCAACTTGGGTTCGGCCGCGGCCATGTCACACAGCCACTCGCCGAAGACGTCGGTGTAGGTCGGCTTCTTGGCGCCGGGCTTGCTGACCAGGCCGGTCGACGGATCGAACGGGCCGACCGCGTGGTAGCCGATCTGGTCGCCTTCGGCGAGTTCGTAGCCCTTGCCCTTGGTGGTGATGATGTGGAGCAGCTGCGGACCCTTGAGGGTCTTGAGCACCTTCAGCGCGGACAGCAGCGCCGGCAGGTCGTGGCCGTCGATCGGGCCGGTGTAGTGGAAGCCCATTTCCTCGAACAGCGTGGACGGCACGAACATGCCCTTCCAGTGTTCTTCCCAGCGCTTGACGAACTTCGCCGCCGGCTTGTTCTTGTCGCCGAGCAGTCGCTTGCCGCCCTCGCGGATGGCGTTGAGCGTGCGGCTGCCGGTGAGGCGGCCGAGCATCTGCGTGAGGCCGCCGACGTTCTCGGAGATCGACATCTGGTTGTCGTTGAGGATCACCAGCAGGTTCGGCTCCGGGTCCATGCCGCCGCCGTGGTTGAGCGCCTCGAACGCCATGCCGGCGGTCATCGCGCCATCGCCGATCACCGCCACGACCTTGCGCTCGTCGCCCATCTGCTGCAGCGCGATCGCCATGCCCAGCGCGGCCGAGATGCTGGTCGAGCTGTGGCCGACACCGAAGGTGTCGTACTCGCTCTCCTCGCGCTTCGGGAACGGCGCCACGCCGTCCTTCTGCTTGACGGTGTGGATGATGTCGCGGCGTCCGGTGAGGATCTTGTGCGGGTAGGTCTGGTGGCCGACGTCCCACACGAGGCGATCCACCGGCGTCTCGTAGAGCCAGTGCAGGGCGACGGTGAGTTCGATCACGCCAAGGCCGGCGCCGAAGTGTCCGCCGACCAGGGCGACCTGTTCGATCAGGTACGCACGAAGTTCCTCGGCGATGGCCGGCAGTTCCTCTTCCGGGAACTGGCGCAGATCGGCGGGGACCTCGATCCGGGAAAGGCGGGGATAGCGCTGCGGGTCAATCATCACGACGTTATCAGACGGCAAGTTCGCCATTGTCCCGCCCCAGTCGGGGGCGGGCAAGGCGCAGCATTCAGTTTTCGTCGTGACGGGGCTGTCAGCGGCCGCGCAGGCGACCGAACAGGCCGCTGCCGGACTTGCCGGCTTCCAGCGGTTCCGGCTCGCGCTCGACTTCGGCGAAACCGGTGGCCAGGTTGGCATTGATGAAGTCGGCGACCTCGGCCACGGACACGCCACTGGCTTCGGCGATCTCCGGGATCAGGGCCGGGCCCTTCATCATCACCGTGGCGATGCGGAAGTGCTTGGGGTAGTCGCGTTCGGTCTGCGGCCACTTGACCATCTGGTAGCGGCGCTGCGGATCGTGCTCGGGCGCCAGGGCGCCCTTGCCGGCAAGCAGGTTGCCGAACCACACCAGGCGGACCAGCGGCATCGCCGCGCCCAGGCGCGCGCTTTCGGCGTCCCAGGTGTTGGCGTCGACGGAGATGAAATCGCCGGTGGTGAGCTTGCCTTCGAACAGCGGCGCCAGCGCCTTGAGGCCGGCCGGGCCGTGGTACACGCGCTGCTCCATGTCGATCAGCACGACCTCGTCGCCACGGACGCGCATGCGGCCCTTGAGGCGGTCGTTGGCGAGCCAGTCGAGCAGGGAGTCGTTGCTGGTCGCGGCCGACTTGGCAGCCGGTGCAGGCGCTGCCGCGGCCACGGGGGCCGGGGCTTCGACTGCCGCCGGTGCCGGAGCAACTGGCGCCGGAGCAACTGGCGCGGGAGCCGCCGGCGGCGCTGCGGCGACGCTGGGAGCAGGCGCAGGAGCCGGAGCGGGCGTCGGAGCCGGCGCAGCTGCCACGACCGGCGCGGGCGCCGGGGCGGCGGGCGCTTCGTCGAACGACACGCCGGCCTGGATCCCGATTTCGCGCAGCAGCGTTGCCACGCTGCCGGAATCGAACGGGTTGGCGAGGCGGAAGTCGGTCTGGCTGCGCTGGGAAACGGTCAGCGCGATCACGCTCTTGCCGGCGGCGTGCAGCCGCAGCCAGCTCATCGGACCGTACATGCTGTCCATGTCGACGATGACATAATCAGCCTGGGTGTCCGGCAACATTTGCCAGCGTCCGCCGAGGCGACCGTTGGCGGCCTGGAAGGCCGCCTGCAGGGCGGTCTCCGTGGCCGGGTCCATGCCCGTCAGACCAAGGGTCAGGCGCATCGTCGCTTCCGTTTCAATTGCAATGGTTCGCGAGTGTTGCGGAGGTCCTGACACTCGTCAACGCGCGCAACGCGTCGAAAGTGAGCGTTTTGTGTCAGGTGTGTATTTAGGTTGTCGGAACGGGCGCGGCAAAGCGCGAAGCGCATCACGCTCCGGACGGGGGTTGGATGGGTTTGGACCCTGCTGGAGGCCCCGAATCGGGGCTGGAGCCGCTCAGGCCTGCAGTCGAGCGTTCTTGGGCAGCTGGTTGCGCAGGAACGCCATCTGGTCGGCGAGGATGTTGCGGTTCGACAGGATCAGGTGCTCGACCCAGCTCGGCCGATAGGGCACGGCCAGCAGCGGCATGCTCGCCTGCTGCGGGGTGCGGTTGCCCTTGCGCGAATTGCAGTGGAAGCAGGCAGCGACCACGTTCTCCCAGATGTCGCGACCGCCCTTCGAGACCGGCATCACATGGTCGCGGGTGAGATGCGGACGGCTGAAGTCGTGGCCGCAGTACATGCACAGGTAGCCATCGCGCGCGAACAGCGCGGCATTGGTGAGTGCAGGGGTCGGATCGAGTGCATGCGTGCGGGCATGGCTGCGCGCGGCGACGATCGGGTGGAGCTCGATCACGCTCTGCTCGCCGCTGATCCGGTTGATGCCGCCATGCACCTGCAGGCACGGATCGCCGAGTGTCCAGGCGACGGCGCCACGCACGTAGAGGCAGGTCGCGTCCTGCCAGCTCATCCAGTCGAGGACCCGCCCGTGCGCATCAAGTGAGAGCAGTCGAACCGAATTGAGACGGTCGAGTGCGGGGCGCGGAGCGAAGAGGGGTGTGTCCGGCCCCAGATCGGTTCCGGCTTTGACCAAACGAAGCGTTGCTCTATCGGTCTCCATTGGGAAACCAGCTTATACGCCTTTGTTTACATTTTGTGTACCCGCCGTTCACCGGCGGCAAGGACTGCGGCCGGGAAAGGCCGCAGTCCAGAGCTGTCGCGGAGACGTTTCGACGTCAGGCGACGTCGACCGCGAGCTCGGGCAGACCGGCCGAGCCGCTTTCGATGGCGGCCGCGTGGGCCAGCGTGCGCGGCAGGATGCGGGCGAAATAGAAGCGGGCGGTCGCACGCTTGTCGTCCTTGAATGCCTGCGACTGCGCCGATGCCTCGGCGGCGGCAACGCTGCGCGCCCACCAGTAGGCCAGCACGACATAACCCGAGTACATCAGGTAGTCGTACGCCGCCGCACCAATCTCGTCGGGGTTGGCGGCGGCGTGCTTGCCGACCTGCATGGTCAGCTGCTGCCACTGCGCCACCTTTTCGCGCAGCGGCGCGATGAAATCGGCCAGCGAAGCGTCATCGCCATGGGCGTCGCAGAATGCCGCGACCTGGCCCAGGAATACCTTCAGGCCCGCGCCCTGCAACTGCATGATCTTGCGGCCGAGCAGATCGAGCGCCTGGATGCCGGTGGTGCCTTCGTACAACGTGGTGATGCGCGCATCGCGTGCGAGTTGCTCCATGCCGTGCTCGGCGATGTAGCCGTGGCCGCCGAAGCACTGCAGTGCGTTGTACGTGCATTCCACGCCCCACTCGGTCAGGCATGCCTTGACGATCGGCGTGATGAAACCGACGAAGTCGTCGGCCTGCTTGCGCTCGGCATGATCAGGAGCGTGGTGGGCGACGTCGACCTGCAGCGCGGCGTCATAACCCATGACGCGGCCGCCTTCGACCAGCGCCTTGCAGGTCAGCAGCATGCGCCGCACGTCCGGGTGGACGATGATCGGGTCGGCGGGCTTGGCCGGGAACATGGCCCCCGCTGGCGCACGCATCTGCAGCCGCTCGCGCGAATAACGCAGTGCGTTCTGCAGGGCGCGGTCCGACAGGCCCAGGCCCTGCAGGCCCACCGCGAGGCGCGCGGTATTCATCATGGTGAACATCGCCGCCAGGCCCTTGTGCGGCTGGCCGATCAGGTAGCCCTGGGCGCCGTCGAAGTTCAGCACGCAGGTGGCCGAGGCGTGGATGCCCATCTTGTGTTCGAGGCTGCCGCAGCGCACCGCGTTGGCATCGCCGACATTGCCTTCGCGGTCGACGCGACGCTTGGGCACGACGAACAGCGAAATGCCCTTGCTGCCGGCCGGTGCATCCGGCAGGCGCGCCAGCACCAGGTGGACGATGTTGTCGGTGAAGTCGTGCTCGCCGGCGGTGATGAAGATCTTGGTGCCGGTGATCGCATGGCTGCCGTCGGCCTGCGGCTCGGCGCGCGTGCGCAGCAGGCCCAGGTCGGTGCCGCAATGCGGTTCGGTCAGGCACATGGTGCCGGTCCAGCGGCCTTCGACCAGCGGCTTGAGGAAGGCTTCCTGCTGCCAGGCCTCGCCATGGTGCAGCAGCGCCTCGGTGGCGCCATGCGACAGCAGCGGGAAGTTGCCCCAGGCCAGGTTGGCCGCGTCGATCATTTCCTTCAGCGGCACGCCGGCGGCGTGCGGCATGCCCTGGCCGCCGAACTCGGCGGGCGAGGTCAGGCCCGACCAGCCGCCTTCGACGAACTGCGCATAGGCCTGCTTGAACCCCGGCGGCGTGGTGACCTGGCCCGTGGCCTGGTCGAGCTTGCAACCGTCGCGGTCGCCGACGCCGTTGAGCGGCGCCAGCACGGTCTCGGTGAAGCGGGCGGCTTCGTCGAGCACGGCATCGAGCACGTCGCGCGTGGCGTCGTTGAAGCCCATGCGCTGGAACTGGGCTTCGGCGCCGAGCACATCGAACAGGACGAAGCGCATGTCGGCGAGGGGGGCGTTGTAACTGCTCATTGGAATCTCGTCAGTGGAAGCGAAGTGGCGGACACCGCGCGGCGATCCGGCACTACCGGGAAAGAAAGGTCAGCGCAGAACGCCGGGAAGTCCGGGGGCCGGGCTCAGCGCGCTGCTGCGCTCGACTTCGAAGCTGCGCAACTTGCCCTGGTCGGGCGTGGCATCGATACGGCCGTTGAGTTCGTAGGCGAGGCTGCGACCGGCGGCGAGCGCGTCGGCGGCAGCGAGCTTGGCGGCTGCCTGCGGCGCCACGGTGACGGTGATGATATCGGCCGACTCCGGGCCGATCGACAGACCCGGCTGCGCGCGAAGGTTCCCGGCCGCGGTATCGGCGACCTTCAGGGCCAGGTCGACGGACTCGAAGCGCATCGGGATGCTGCTGAAGTTTTCGATGCGCAGCTCGGCCGACCAGCTGCCGTCGGCGCGGACGGTCAGTTGCTGGATGCGCGCGGAGGGCTCGGAGACACGGCGCACCGGGCCGCTGGAGCATCCGGCAAGCACCAGCGCCGCCAGTAACGACAGCAGCAGGGCCGGACCGTTCCAGCGTTTCCAGTTCGACTTGCACGCCATGTCCGTCATACCGCCGCTCCACCGTGATGGGACGGCGAGCATACTACGGCGCATGGCGGGGGCAGGAGTGGCCGGGGCGTCAGCGCCCGGGGTGGAAGCGGCGCGTCAGCTGGCGGCGGGCGCCACGGTCTGCGCGATCAGGGCCAGCGCGGCCACGGCGGCCCAGACGGCGAGGTAACGAAGCACGGCGCGGCGTGCGCGCGCGCTTCGCGACAGTCGCGAGGCGCTCGAGGGAATACGGATCCGGGCGAGCGCACGCTCGCTGGCATTGGTCGTGGCCATAGGGGGAACACGTTTCCGTGAGTACTACGATGGCGAGATTGTGTACCAGCAAAGCTGAAGGTACCCCGGCCCAGCTAGTTCACCTGCTCAAGGTGACGGTCATATTTCCATTGCTGAGCGGCATCCGTGCTATCGCATAGACCGGGCTGCCGGGGTGCGACCAGAATCGCGCCTGAACCTAGGGCAATGCCATCGGCCCAAGGCGCGAACTGGGGTAGGAATTTTCTGACCTATCTCCGGCGCGTCGGCGCGGCCCGGCGCAGCTTCGCCAGTTCGCTGAGCGCCCGTAGCAGCCCCATCTCGCTCGACAGCGCCACGTCGTAGATCAGGTCGCCGTCGACGCGGGCATCGCGTCGCCAGATGCGGGCATGGCCGCCGAGCGCCAAGTCGGACGCCATGACCAGCGTGCGGTAACGCGCGCTGCGCAACGCCGACTCGTGCGCCCGCCAATGCTCCTCGACGAAGTCGCCGCGCCCCTGCAGGATCGCCCGCGCCGGGCTCCCCGGCATCTCCTCGCCGTGGGCGAGTGCCGGCGACACCGCCAACAACAGGTGCGCCGTGTCGTGGGCAAGGCTGGCGCGCTCCGCCGCGGTGTAGCTCTGGTCCCGTTGCAGCAAGCCTTCGGCGCGCTGCTGGCAGGCAGCGAACAGCTGCGACAAGGGCCGATCCAGATAGGGATTGGAACCGGCCAAGGGGGCAGGCCGGGGCCGGACCGTGATCGGGCTGTGCAGCGAAGGGGTCGGATGTGTCATGGCGGGCAGCCTCTACTTCCGCCGTCTCAGGCATCAAGACTCGAACCGCACCAACGTACGCCCCGGTTTGATAGCGCAGCGTCAATGTTGGCGTGTCAGGAGTCGCAGCCTTTGAGACGGTCATGGCATCCACTCGCGACCGGCCCAGCAGGAGAAGACGATGGCACCGGCGCTTGCCTTGAAACACCACACCGACGAGCGCGCGATCGCGTTGCGCGAGGACGGTCGTCCCGCTGCCGACAGCGGGTTGCTCGCGCAGGCACTGTCCCGGCGCTACGCCGGACGGATCACCGGCAGTTTCACCTTGCCGGGCAGCGAAGGGCGATATGCCGACCTGCCAGGCGACTTGCCGCCGGCACTGGCGCAGGCCTTGCGTGCGCGCGGGATCGAGCGCCTGTACAGCCACCAGGCGCAGGCCTGGGAGGCGGCGCAGCGTGGCGACAACGTCGCCATCGTCACTCCGACCGCGTCCGGAAAATCGCTGTGCTACACGCTGCCGGTGGTGGCGGCGGCGATGAACTCGCGGGCGAAGGCGCTGTACCTGTTCCCGACCAAGGCGCTGGCGCAGGACCAGGTCGCCGAGCTGCTGGAGCTCAATCGTGCCGGCGACCTCGGCGTCAAGGCATTCACCTTCGACGGCGATACCCCGGGCGATGCCCGCCAGGCGATCCGCCTGCACGGCGACATCGTGGTGTCCAACCCCGACATGCTGCACCAGGCGATCCTGCCGCACCACACCAAGTGGGCGCAGTTCTTCGAGAACCTGCGTTACGTCGTGATCGACGAAGTGCATACCTATCGCGGCGTGTTCGGCAGCCATGTCACCAACGTGCTGCGACGGCTCAAGCGGATCTGCGCGTTCTATGGCGCACGGCCACAGTTCATCCTGTGCTCGGCGACGATCGGCAATCCGCAGGCGCACGCCGAAGCGCTGATCGAAGACCGCGTGCAGGCGATCACCGAATCGGGTGCGCCGACCGGCGACAAACACGTGCTGTTGTGGAACCCGCCGGTGGTCAACGCCGACCTCGGCCTGCGTGCCTCGGCACGCTCGCAGAGCAACCGCATCGCCCGCATCGCCATCAAGTCAGGGCTGAAGACGCTGGTGTTCGCGCAGTCGCGGCTGATGGTCGAGGTGCTGACGAAATACCTCAAGGACGTGTTCGACCACGACCCGCGCAAGCCGCCGCGCATCCGCGCCTACCGCGGTGGCTACCTGCCCAGTGAGCGCCGCGATGCCGAGCGCGCGATGCGCGACGGCCGCATCGACGGGATCATCTCGACGTCGGCGCTGGAACTGGGCGTGGACATCGGCAGCCTCGACGTGGTGGTGCTCAATGGGTATCCCGGCAGCGTCGCCGCGACCTGGCAGCGCTTCGGCCGCGCCGGCCGCCGGCAGCAGCCCAGCCTCGGCATCCTCGTCGCCAGTTCGCAGCCGCTGGACCAGTACATGGTGCGGCACCCGGACTTCTTCGCCGACAGTCCGCCCGAACATGCACGCACGGCACCCGACCAGCCGCTGATCCTGTTCGACCACATCCGCTGCGCGGCCTTCGAGCTGCCGTTCAACACGCGCGAGATGTTCGGTCCGATCGAGCCGGAGGTGTACCTGGAGGCGCTGGCAGAGTCCGCCGTGGTCCATCGCGAGGGCGAGCGCTGGGAATGGATCGCCGACAGCTACCCGGCCAACGCGGTGTCGCTGCGCTCGGTCGCCGACGGCAACTTCGTCGTGGTCGACCGCACCGATGGCCGCCAGACCATCATCGCCGAGGTCGACTACTCGGCGGCCGCGCTGACCTTGTACGAGGGCGCGATCCACATGGTCCAGTCCACGCCGTACCAGGTCGAGCGGCTGGACTGGGAGGGGCGCAAGGCCTACGTGCAGCGCACCCACGTCGACTACTACACCGACTCGATCGACTACACCAAGCTCAAGGTGCTCGAGCGCTTTGACGGCTGCGCCGCGGGGCAGGGCGACGCCAGCCATGGCGAAGTGCACGTGGTGCGACGCGTGTCGGGCTACAAGAAGATCCGCTACTACACCCACGAGAACATCGGCTATGGCCCGGTCAACCTGCCCGACCAGGAGCTGCACACCACGTCGGTGTGGTGGCAGTTGCCGCAGGCGACGCTGCTGTCGTGGTTTGCCAGCCGGCAGGATGCCCTCGATGGCTTCCTCGGTGCCGCGTATGCCTTGCACATCGTCGCGACGGTGGCGGTGATGGCCGATGCACGCGACCTGCAGAAGGCCGTTGGCAACGGTGACGGCGCCTGGTTCGCCAGCAGCGACCAGAGCGGTCGCGGCAGCCTGCGCGGCGTGGAAGGCAGCGTCGAGCTGGCGGACGTGCAGCAGTTCGTGCCGACGGTGTACCTCTACGACAACTTCCCCGGCGGCGTTGGCCTCAGCGAGCCGCTATGGCGACGCCAGGAAGAGCTGGTGACGCGCGCGATGGAGCTGGTCGAACGCTGCGATTGCCGCAGCGGTTGCCCGGCCTGCGTCGGCCCGATCCTGGCCGCGAGCGAGGAAGGCGAGGGCACCACGCCGAAGGCGCTGGCGCGACGGGTGCTGTCGTTGCTGATCGAAGCGCGCGAGCTGGAGTCTGCATGACGGTCACGCTCGAAAAGTTGCGTGCGCTGCGGCGGCAGGCCGGTGAGACGGTGGGTGCTTCGCGCGAAGGCGGGGGCAATACTCCGCAGGCGCTGTTTGCCGCGCCGACGGCCGGAACGCCACGGCCTGACCCAGGTGCCAAGCTGGATGCATTGCGACGCATGCTCGGCGTTCGCCAGCGCCACGCGGTTTCACCGTTGCCGTCCCGCGATCGCAGCATCCCCGGCATCGAGATCGAGCCCGGGCTGTTCCTGGCCGAGTCCACGCGCCCCATGCAGGCGCCGTCGTCGGTGCCACTGGCGTTCGCCAAACGCGAGGACTCCGTGGACACGGACGCACTGATGTTCTTCGACACCGAGACCACCGGCCTGGCCGGCGGCACTGGCACGCGCGCCTTCATGATCGGCGCTGCCGACTGGAGCGCCGGCACCTTGCGCATCCGCCAGCTGACCATCACCACGCTGGCGGCCGAGCCGGCGATGCTGCGCACGTTCGCGCAATGGCTGTCACCGCGAACCGTGCTGTGCAGCTACAACGGTCGCTGTTACGACGCGCCGCTGCTGAAGACCCGCTTCCGCCTGGCGCGCATGGGCGACCCGATCAGCGCGCTCGACCACGTCGACCTGCTGTTCCCGACCCGGCGCCGCTATCGCGGCGTCTGGGAGAACTGCCGGCTCGCGACCATCGAACGCGAGGCATTGCGCATCGTCCGTGAAGACGACCTGCCCGGTTCCGAGGCGCCGGCGGCGTGGCTGTCGTTCCTGCGCGGCGGATCCTCGGCCAACCTGCGACGCGTGGCCGAGCACAACCTGCAGGACGTGGTCACGCTGGGTCGGCTGTTCGTGCACCTTGCGGAAGCGGCGTGATGCTCTCGCTCAGGTGCTGATGAATGCCGTTTCGGCCGAACGCCCCTGGAGTGCACGTATGCGCCGGCCATCGCTGGACAGGGCGAAACGCCGCTGGTCGTTGTCTTCGACGACAGCGCGGATCACGCGCAGGTCGAGCAGGTGTCCGGCCTGCCGTGCGCTTGCAATCAGGTCGTCGATGTCCGCCCAGCCTTCGCGATCGAGCGTCAACCCGATTGCGCCTGGTGCATGGCGAAGTACGTAGCTGAGGTACCTGCTGGTATCGGTAAGCCTTCTACGCATTGAAGCTGCCGCCATGCGCAAGCGCGGTTTCCCGGCCCGGCGCTGCCGTCAGCGCGAGCAAGGCGAAAACGAGAGGTCGCATACAGTCCCCCAACTGTAATGTGACAAGGGTCGGAATCTAGCAGCCCTTCGGCCCGGACCGGACCAACCGGCGTGCGAGAAAAAGTCGCAGTCGAGCCAAGGCCTGCTATTCAGTTTTCGCCGCGTGTCCGGGCGAGGGGCTGAGGCTCGTTGATGCACTTGGGCCTCGCTGGGGAGCTGTGCAATGGCATCGTGTATCCGCCTCGGTCTGGCGCATGTCCTTGTGCTGGTATTGATTGGCTGTTCCGCCGGCGACGGCGAGCCAGAGATGGGCGCTTACAAGCCCATCGTCCAGATCGCTCCCATCCCCGGCCTCAAGGTACGCCCCCTGAATGACCGCACGTTCGAGCGAACCGAAGCTCGCCGGGCGCGCGGCGAGTATCTGGCTGAAGGCATCCTCGCCTGTGCCGCCTGCCATTCCGAGCGCGACTGGAACAAACCGGGTGGTCCGGTTGTTGCTGGCCGCGCATATGCGGGCAAAGTCTGGAAGACCGACGGCAAGACTTGGCTGGTCGCACCCAACATCACGCCAGAGCCGCATACCGGCGCGGGCCGCTGGAGCGACGACATGTTCGCGCGCGCGATCCGCGAGGGCATCGGTCATGACGGCCGACTGCTGCATCCGCAGATGTGGTACCGGTCGTTCCGCCAGCTTTCCGACGAGGACCTGGCGTCGGTGGTGGTGTACCTGAGATCGCTGCCAGCCGTGCGTAACACGTTGCCGCAGACAGTGCTCTCTGCCGAGCAGGTCAAGCGGTTTGCAGGTGAACCCAGGCCGATTACCGCACCCGTACCCCAGCCTCCCCAGGCCACGCCCGAAGAGCGGGGCCGCTACCTTGCGGGGCTTGCCGACTGCGGCGGCTGCCACACCCTGTGGGACGGCAAGCGCCTGCCCGGTGCTTTTGCGGGCGGCAATGAAGTCGGGCGCGATGGGCGCAAAGTATTCAGCGCCAACATCACGCCCGACCCGACCGGGCTGTCGTACGACGCGGCGGGCTTCATCCAGGTGATCCGTACCGGCAAGGCGGGGCTGCTCGCGCCGGAGATGCCGTGGCTGTTCTATCGCCGCCTCAACGATGCCGACCTCACCGCGCTGCATGCGTTCCTGACGACGCGCTATCCCGTCGCGCATCGCATCAGCAATCTTGGCCCGGCCACCGCTTGCGCGGTGTGCGGAGGAATGCATCCGCTTGGAAGCGCCAACCACCTGGTGGCGGTCCGCGGAGTGGATGTGCCCGAGCGCCTGTTGCGTGATTACGTCGGCACCTATCGGATCGACGAGTACGACTGGACCCTGCGAATCGGACTGGAGCACGGCAAGTTGCACGTCATCGAGGGCGATGCGCCGCCGAAGGAACTGGTCGCGCTGTCGCAGTCCAGGTTCGTGATGGAGGGCGGGCTGGGGCCGCTGCGATTCGAACGTGATGGCGAAGGACGCGTTGCGCGCGTGGTGTCCGAGGATGTTGAAGATGTGCCGCTGGAGCGCATCATTGCGGGGGCCACCAAGGCCGGTGGTTCGCAGTAGGCGGATTGTTGCGCCGTAGGCAACACACAGGGTCAGGCGCGAGGGCTACACACTGCAGCGCCACAGCTCTAACCTCGCGTCAGTCTTCCGATCAGCGACACGAGGATACGGGGGGCCAGAAGCTCCAACCCAGTGCCCGGTACCGGTCAAGCCCCTCGGCGCGCCGCAGGGTGTCTTGATAGCAGGTAAACATGCGTTCCCAGTTCATTGGCACGTGGCTGCTGGCAGCCACTGCGATCTCGTTCTGCTCCATTGGAACCGCCCGGGCACACAGCCGCGAAGACTGCACCAGCGGCCGCACCCGGCTTCCGCCCATCGTCAACCTGCGCGTCGACAACGACGTTATCGGCGGCCAGGACCAGGGCTACAGCAACGGCGTGCAGCTGACGCTGGTCTCGCCCAACCTGCGCGACTACACGGACGATCCCTGCATCCCGCGGTTGGCCCAGTGGGTCAACCGATACCTTGGCGCGCTGCAGTCGGAAACGTTCGAGCAGCAGAACATGATCGCGACCTTCGCACAGGGCATCTTCACCCCGACCGATTTCAGTCGCAGCGACCTGATCGAGGACGACCGGCCGTATGCGGCCGCGTTGCTGGTTGGCCTTGGATACAACGCGCGCGAAGGCGACAGGCTGCGCACCACGCAGCTGCAGGTCGGCATCGTCGGGCCGGCCGCGCTGGGCAAGCAGGCACAGGACGCCGTGCATCAGATCACCGGCAGCGAGAAATTCCGCGGCTGGGACAACCAGCTCGAGAACGAGCCGGTGTTCCGCATCGTCCACGAACGCATGCGCCGCTTCTCCTCCAGCGACGGTGCGAGAGGGTGGGGCTGGGACACGATCGCCCACTACGGCGGCAGCTTCGGCAACCTGGCGACCTACCTCAACACCGGCGCGGAGTTCCGCGTCGGCCTGAACCTGCCCGATGACTTCGGCAGCACGCCGTTGCGCCCGGCGGGCGAGAACACGGCGCCAACGCGCGAGCCGCAGAGCCAGTACGTACCTGGTGCGCATGTGTTCGTGACATTCGATACGCGCTGGGTGCTGTATGACATCACCCTGGACGGCAACACGTTTCGCGACAGCCACAGCGTCGACAAGCGTCATGCCGTGGCCAATATCGGTTATGGCGTGGCGCTGATGCGGCACCGCTGGAAGTTCGCGCTGGCGCGCTACCACGGCACGCGCGAGTTCGATGGTCAGCGCGAGACGCCGGTGTTCGGGAGCTTCACGATCAGTCGGGCGTTCTGATCTGCCAGAACGGCTTGCCGGCGTGATCCGGCGCATAATCTCGGAGCGCAGACGCCGGCATCGGAGGTCACATGGCAGCCCAGACACGGTCACTTGTCGCCTTTGCCCACGTCGCCAACGTCGAGGCCAGCATCAGGTTCTACGCCGACCTCGGTTTCAAGGTGGCCAACACCGTGGTGCCGGACGGGAAGACGGCGCCTGTCTGGGCCTGGCTGGCGAGCGAGAAGGCCAACCTCATGGTCGGGATGGCGTCCGGGCCGATCGATTCGTCGCAGCAGGCCGTGCTCTTCTATCTCTACTACGACGACATCACGCTCACTCGCGCCTCGCTAGTGGAGCTTGGCCATCGGCCGGGTGAGATCAAGTATCCGTTCTACATGCCGGGCGGCGAATGCAGGCTCGAGGATCCGGATGGCTACGTTCTGATGCTGGCGCAGATCTAACGGCCATCGCAGCAGTCCCAAGCCTGCGCCGGATCACGATCATTCGACGCTGATTTGACAGCCGTTTAACCGGGCCGGAGGCAACTTTCCCATCCCCAGGGGTGAGAAAGACGATGTCGACGCTGGACGAAGACTTGCTGGCCCTAGAGGCGATGGTTCCTGTGATCATGGAAGTCGTGCCACAGGAGGATGTCCTCACCGCATTCACCTGCTACGAGCAGCCAGTGCTGGAGCGTGCAGTAGACAGCCTGCAGGCGCAGGCGCAGGTAGAGGACATCCTTCATCGCCACGGCGTGGCGACGCCGGGGCTATAGATTCCCCGACCAATCCGGAGACCACCGATGACTGACAGTGCCGCCAACCGGGGCGAGCCCGACCGCTCGCGCATTAACGTCAACCAGGCCCACGAACTGCGCTACTGGACGGCGGCGCTGGATGTGACGGAAGAGGAGTTGCGTGCGGCGGTGCGCGCCGTGGGGACTTCGGCTGAGGAGGTTCGGGAGTATTTGCGGAGCAGTTGAGCGGCTGCGAAGCCCTGACGCTTTCGGTCAGGCTGCTATTTGCGCGTGCGTTCGATATCGAGTCGGGCGCGCGACTTGGCGTCACCCAGCGCCGCGGCGCGTTCGAGCAACGTGAACGCGGCGACACGGTCTCCGTCGCTTCCACGATCCAGGCGCATCATTGCGGCGTTGTACGCGGCGATGGCACTGCCCTTTGCCGCGGCGCGCTCGAAGCTGGCGAGCGCCTTGTCCGGGCAGAGAAAGAAGATGTCCCAGCCGGCAGCAGCGTGCATGAGCAGGTTCGAATCATCTTCGGAAATCTGGTCTTCCACGTAGGCAGGCCAGCCAGCCACGAGGGAAACGAACACCTCGGAGCCACCCGGCAGGAAGTACGAGCCGGCGCCCTCTCGCCCGGTGAACGCCTGGTGCGTGGTGCGGCGCGTTCCATCCTTCGCCAGCCACAGGAAGCCGTCTTCGCCCCTGACCGGAAAGCCACCGAGGGCCTTCGAGACGCGATCGGCCTGTGAAGGCACGCCCGGTTCCGGAGACACGCCGGTCCACGAGCCGACAAGCTCGACGTGCTCCAGTTTGCCGTTGAGCTCGGGCCGAACGAGATCCGCTACGTCCTCGGGGCTGAGGATGCGCATCTCTCCGTCATACATGCGCCAAGGACTTGCCTGCAGGCCGATCATGTAGACCGAATCGCTGTCTGGCACCGCCTGCATGTACTGGTACAGCGCTTTGCCGGAGTACACGCAGTTGCTTGGATCCTGCTGTGGAGAACAGGTCACCACGTTGACCGCGCCGGACAAGGACAGGTGCGATGTGTCGCATGCCCGGGCAGCGGAGCAGACTGTCAGTGCGAGAACAACCGCGCAGGCCAGCGCGGGCCAGACGTGACGATGCGACATCCGTGATTCCCCAAGTCCTTTCCCCGGCCCGATTCTCGTGGCTTTGATTTACGGCGGCAACCTTTCACCGAGCGCTTCGCCGCCGGTTCGTGGAGGCGCAATCGAAGGATTGAGGCAACGGCGTGGTTCGCAACGAACGACGCAAACAAAAAGCCCTGTAAAGCCTGAGGGCCTTACTGGGCTTCGAATTTGAATGGTGGCCGGGGAGGGTATCGAACCCCCGACACGGGGATTTTCAATCCGTGTCATTTATGTGCGGGCTGATCCGGTGATACGCTGGGACCTAGCAATGGCGGTATTTCCAAGGTCGGCAGCCTGCGGCCGTCTACGGTGGTTTACCGCCCTCCCTGTTACCCACGTGTTACCCAGAGGCGGCAATGGCAGAGACGGTCAAGTTCACCGAAGCACGGGTGGCGGCCCTTCGCCAGTCCGTGAAGGCTGGTCGCGTCGAGTTCAAGGACGAGGAAATCCCGGGACTACTCCTGCGGGTGACGCCCACTGCAGCGAGCTGGAGCCTCGTCAAGCGTCTGCCTGGTAGCGGAGTGACCCGAGTGTCGCTCGGTAAGGCAGACGCCGTGTCAGTCACCGAAGCTCGCAAGCTCGCCCGGATCCGCATTGGCGAGATGCACCAAGGCATCGACCCCAACGCCGTCAAGCGACAGAAGAGAGCCGTTGCGCAGAGGGACGGTCTGACTTTGGGTGAGGGCTTGGCAATCTACCTTGCCGAGCGGGACCAGCTTCGGCCAGCCACGAGGGTGACCTACGAGCGGGACCTTCGGACGACCTTCGGTGACTACTGGGACCGCCCACTGATGGAGCTCACCCCGGAGCGAGTGCGCGACCGTCATCGAGACCGAAAGACCCGTGACATACGCGCCCAGGCGAAGGTAGAGACGGCACTCTCGCGAAAGCGCATCAAGGCCAGCCCTGCCCGCGCAGACGGCGCTGTGCGCGCTCTGAGGGCGATCGTGAACTACCTCAGGGCAGAGAGAGACTTGGATCTTCCCGACGTCGCTAAGCGCATCACAGCGACCAAGGGATGGGGCAACGTGGCGCGAAGGAGGAGGGCGCTGGTCGGCGACGCCCTACCCGAATTCGTGGCCTCGATACGCGCGCTGCCCGATGACCTGCCTCCGGACCTGTCCGGCACCCAACGGGACGTCACCTTGTTCCTTCTTTGCACCGCGCTTAGGTGGACTGCTGGGGCTGGGCTGGAATGGTCGGAGATCGACTTCAAGGCGAAGTCGGTGACCATCCCGGCATGGCGAATGAAGGGAAAGCAGGACCACCCCCTCCCCTTAGGGCCGCAGATGATGGCGATGCTTAAGCAGCGACAGAAGGAGGCGCGCTCCGATAGGTTCGTGTTTCCGGGGCTTGGGCGCCGAGAGGGGGAGAAGCTTGTCTACCGAGCTTTGGGGCGGCTCTCCAAGCAGTTCCTGGAGAAGGTCATCGATGCGGAAGGTGATCGCATTTCCTGGTCGCCTCACGACCTTCGGCGCACGGCGATATCGGTGCTGGAGGCCATGGACGTGTCCGGCTATGCCCTCAAGAAGATTGCGGCGCATAGCCAAGGGGCAGACGTCACAGCGGGCTACCTCACGGACGATGTGGAGCGCCTGCGGAGCCCGATCGAGCGGCTCGAGCGGAAGGTGTTCGGAGCGGCGGGCAGTAAGGTCGTTGCCTTGAAGCGGCGAACAGTCATCTGACATTCTTCGCTTCAGGTGGCGGCGCGTAGCGGCGGCTCGCTATTCGGCTATGAAGTGTGGAATCGAGGGCTCATAGGCCATATGGGTCGCGGCTCGGCGGCACATCGCCTCCATGGCGAGCCAGAACCTTAGAACTGACACGCTTGGATCTTCTCGGACCTCCTCGGAAGCGCTGCGAGACGGGGCTAGGCGGATCGTAGCCATCATCCCTTTCCTTGTGGCGATTTCTCTCAGCCACAGCGCGGTAACGTCTGGATTTGCTGCCATGGGCTGCCTATGCGTGACCCTATTTCGCAGTTCCCCCAAATCCATAAGCCATCCAGGAGAAGCGGCGTCGCCGCTGGCCTCTCTAAGAAGGGTGATCAAGGGGTCATCGAGCGCCTGGGCATTGGCTGGCTTCGCGAGCCACCTTTGAAGCCAGGCTAGGCAGTCGGTGCCGGCTTTTGCACCCACACGAATCGCCGCAATGTGTGCCAGATAGTCTCTGGCAGCACACAGTTCGCCTAAGAGTGAATGAATAGCGAGGTGGAGCTCAAAGATCGCGATGTTCGAGAAGCGACTTCCAGATTTACGGCCGGAGATTAGCGCCCACTCAAGTTGTTCGTTGTGAAGCCTGGAGACTTCTCTAAGTCGCCACCCGGCGCATCTCATAGACATCGCCAGATAGCGAGCTAGCTCGGATGAGACTGAATCACCTGCGGTGCTGGCCGTGTAGGCAATTGCACTCCAGGTATCAGAGCTCTGTCGTTGCGCGCCTTCAGAACCAAGATTTGGGTACCAGAACTCACTCCGTTCTGGGCCATCGTTGGCGTGGATCTGGTTCGTTCCCATGAAGTAAGAGCCTGCATCACTTGCCGCCACACACGCTTCGGCAAATGACATGGGCCCGATGTACTGGGGGCCTGTGGGCCCTCCGATCGGTCCGATGACGATACCGCCGGCCACCAAGGGTCTACCGATGATGCCGCCAGTGAAGTGGAAAACATCGGTTGCCAGGACCGTTCCGGTCTTGAGCACTCTCACGAAACACGCCGCGGACTTGGCCTAGGGCGAAAGCCCCGCCAAACCCAGCCGAGGCCAAAACCGAGCGCGTAGACGATGGCCGCGAAGATAGCCAAGCCGATCGCGCCGCTTCTAAGGTTGGACCACCAAGAGGCTTGCGCCTTTTCCAACGACACGCCGGCAGCAATCTCGCGTAGTTGGAAGAGGCAATCGGGACGCTTGGAGTAGTCGTGCTCTACCCAGTCGTTCTTGTTTAAGTGCCCCTGCGCTTGCGCTTGGGTCGCGTAGAAAGGGGATTCGCAGCTGTAAGTGGTGAACCCATCGGTTGGGCGCTGGAGCACCCAAAGGGCCAAGAGCAGCGCACCAATTACAACGAAGACGAGGCAGAACAGTCTCTGCCATCCATTAAGGCGCATATCGGCGTCCCCCTGACGCGTTCCTGGTTGAAGTTTAGCCGTCGTCGGCGTCCGCGGGGTCTGCGGCCTGCTTCTTCTTCAGGCGTTTGGCCTTGTCTAAGGCCGCAGTCCGGACGAATTCGGACACCGGCTCGCCGTAAATGTCGGCGCCCTCATCCAGCGTCCTCCTTTCCCCCTTGGTCAGCCTGACCTGAAGGACCTCAGAGCGCTTCTTTGCGTCTGGAAGCGGTGGTCTCGCCATGGTGGTTGCAAACTCCAGTTCGTGGGATTATGGTGTTGTTAGTTTACGTACAAAAACAGTTCGTGGACAAGCCCAAAGGAGACTCTGAAATGGCGACCAAGACCCTTAACATCAATGCTCAGGAGGCCGTCTTCCTGGCCCTCATGTATGACATGGATACGGAGGCCCGAGAGCTGGTCCGGACATTGATGCGAGAGCTGGTGACGGTAACTCAGACCGCAGCTGCCGCAGCCGCGGGAGGCGCCCAGTGACCGCCCTCGTCGTCTCGTTCCCCCAGGACCGGATCTACCGTACCCGACAGGCCCAGCTACAGATAAGAGAAGACCGCGAAGACGCGCTGGTGGCCCGCCTCGTGGACGCGCTGGAGAACGATCCCAAGTTTGCGCACATCAAGGCGATGCTCGAAGCCCGGTGTGCGCGGCTCGAAAGCGAGCGCTCGCCATGACCGCCCAACTCCTCCGATTCCCGAAGGCCAAGAAGCGGGGGGCCAAGGTCCGTACCGGCCCCATGGCACGCGTGCTGACCTTTCCTGCCCAACTGGTTGGTGCCGAACTGCAGAGGCGCTGGATCTGGCTGCGGAGGAACTACGACAGATGGGGCAACGAGGAACTTGATGGCGAGCTAGAGGAGGTCTCCGGCGGATGGAGCTACGAGCAGCACTACATCATTGCTCAGGCGGCCATGGGGCGGCTGGAGTCGGGCGACGACATAGGCCGTGCAGACCGGGCAGCTCGGGCCGACATCCAGGCATGGGAGGCCTGCATCAGGAAGCGCATCCGCGTTAAGGACTGGCTGGAGGGCCTTGGAATCGATTGGGACGACCACAAGGGCTCTGAGGCGGCGCTGTTCTTCGCCTTCGATCGCCTTTCGGGCCCGACGCCGCCTGCGGCGGCCTAGTGCGGCTCAGGTAGGTTTCGCTTAACAATCTTAGCGGGCCTTTACAACGGCTAGCGGCTACCACAGATCCATCAGTACACGCAAGGCAAGACGGGGCAACATGAGGATACAAGGCGCTAGTGCGGCAAGGAGGGAATGTGGGTACTGAGCTGAAATCCAAGTTCATCCGCGTGACCAAGGCGGCGGAGGAATATTTCGGAGGGGACTTCGATCTTCTGACCGAGGTCGCAATTGCCCATGACCTGATGGTGTTCATTCGCCTCAGTAGTGAACGGGTTCGCTTTGCGCCGCACGGACAGACCGCCCGCCCGCCCGAGGACGAGGTCCAAAAACTTCCGCTCAAGCGGCTGACCGGCCACTTCCCTATAAGTTGGCTCCAGCGGCCGTACGTCTTCACAACTGGCTCGGCAACGGTAGGGCACGTCTGGATCCGGGATCAGAGGCTCAGCAAAGAGACTTTCTCGGATCGCCCCCTCAACACCGAGACCGACTTCATTGCCTGGTTCGACAGACCCGAGTTTGGAAATCGGTTCGCTCTTCCAAAAGAAGACGCATTGCTGGCTCGCAGACACATAGAGCGGGCAATCGAAAGACATGCAAGTCCACTTGGGACTGCGGTCGGACGGACGTCCGGATGGCCTTGGGGCGGGTATGAGACAACGTTATTGCGTCACTTAGCGGCCGCTGCGGACCGCTTCTGGAAGAACTACGACCCGGAGGAACCCGACACCGCGGAGACTAAGGTCGAGGTCGTGAAGTGGCTGGTTGCTCGTGGGGTCACAGAGCGCACGGCAGAAGTAATTGACACCATTCTTAGGGTCGAAAACCTGCCTAAGGGGCCGCGGCGCAAGAAGTAGGGCGCACCCCTGAGAGGCCCATCACTGCTAGTTCTCAGGGGTGGGTGCGGAGTACTTCGCGTCGTTTGGGTCGGCTACGCGCGGTGCTCTACGGCTATTAGCAGGTCCGTGGATGCCAAAAATAGGTCTCCGAAGTCCGCACAAATCCTGCGGACGAGGAGCAGCAAGTGCGAACGACAGTAGAGCCGGCCTTCGGGCCACTTGTGCAGGAATGCGCCAAGCACGGCATCAGCCGAACCGTGGCGTTTGAGTTGGTCGCTAACGGGCACCTCCAGACTTTTCAAATCGGGGTGAAGCGGTACGTCCTACTGGACAGTCTCCGTAACCTGCCTTCCACGTTGGCCGCAGCCAGCAAGGCAGGTGCGGAATGACCGCTCTGACCATTTTGCCCCCCATAACGTATCCCGTCCGGAGAGAAAAACCGGTAACCGAGGGGTACGCGACCCCGGTTGCGGCAACGGGTTGGCCTTCTGGCGCCCTAACGTTTTTGTCCATGGACAAGAACACTCGCCCCCTCTCTGAGCGCGAAGCTGCAGATCGCCTCGGACTCTCCCCTCGGACGCTGCAGGACTGGCGCCGCCGCTCCTGTGGTCCGGCGTTCCTGAAGCTCGGCAAGCGAGTCGCGTACCGGCCTACCGACCTGGACGAATACGAAGCAGCCTGTCGCGTGCAGCCCAAGGGCATGCAGGAGGGCGCCTAATGTCCGCGCTTCTCACAAAGCGTCAGTGGAAGGCTGGCAAAGGCTTCCTGCTCAGGCTGCGCGCCAATCCACCGTTGTGGATCTTCGGCGTGATCTTGCACGAGCAGTCTCGCTGTCTCATCGATCCTGGCCAGGGTGTCATCTACGGCCGGAGCGGGGCGCAAGTCGGGAGCACCCGAGGCAATGGCTACGTCCGCCTGCGCCGCGATTGCAGCGCTGGTCACCAGTATGCGCACCGCCTGATCTGGGAAGCGGTTTACGGTCCGATCCCGCGTGGCTTCCACATCGACCACTTGAACGGCCAGAAGGCCGACAACCGCATCTGCAATCTCGACGCGGTGACGCCCTCTGAGAACTTCAACCGAGCTATCGCCACCGGGCTGACCCCGATTGGTGAGCAGAAGACGGGCAGCAAGCTGACTGAGGCGGATGTGGTCGAGATCAGGCGAACTGCGGGGGAGATCGGTCCGTCGGAATGGGCCCGACGCCTCGGGGTCGATCCGGCCACCATTCGCGCAGCGCGCGACGGTAGGACCTGGAAGAACGTGGGCCGCGGTTGTGCCCGCAAGCCAGCCGCGCGTCGTAGCCGCCGTCCACGTGCGCGCCGCGTGCCTAAGGAGGTGGGTTAATGGCTCCCCCTGACGCGCATCGCTTGCTTGAGCTTGCTGACCGCACTCACGGGCAGCTACTGGACCTCTCTCGCGATGCCGGCCCCGATCGCTGCGACCAGATGCTGGCTGCACTGAGGGACGTCACCTCCCACATCGAACGGCTCCGCGCCGGACTGCTCCGAGGCAGTCCGCCGGAAGGCTGCTGAGCGCCGGGGGGCGGATGACAAACACTGACCTGCAGACGAGCGTGCCTGACGATGCGAGCAGGCTGCTCGCGCTCGTGGCTCGCGGTAGTCGGGTCACGTTTCAGACGTTCGATGACAACGACAAACGTAAGGACAAGCGGCTGTCCAAAGTCCTGGACGGGGCTCTAGTGCGGCACGCGCAAGGCCTGTCTCGGCTCAACGATCGCGGCGCAGGCGTCTTCTTCATGGTCAATGAAGGAGATGGTCGAGGGCGTTCGGCCCGTAACGTGATCAAGGTTCGTGCTGTGTTCCTGGACTTGGACGGCGCTCCGCTTGGGCCGGTGCTGGATGGCCCACTGAAGCCTCACGCTATCGTCCAGTCATCATCGGAGCGGTACCACTGTTACTGGCTCGTGGACAGCCTCCCCCTAGATGAGTTCAGGGCGATCCAGCAACGAATCGCAGCTCGTTTCCATGGCGACGCCAAGGTCATTGATCTCTGCCGAGTAATGCGTCTACCCGGGTACCGCCACCAGAAGGGCGCGCCGTTCCTCTCGCGGATCGAGTCGATTGACGACCGTCCTCCGTACTCTGCTAACGAGGTCCGGCAGGCGTTTGCCGATAAGCCTCGACTGGTGCTCGCAGAGTCGATTCCTAAGGGCGAGCGGAATGTCACCCTCTTCGCACTGGCTCGTGGCCTGGTCAACAAGGGACTAGACGCCAACGCGGTCAATAAGCGCATCCAGAAGATCAACGCCGAACGATGCGAGCCACCTTTGTGCGCAAAGGAGGTGGACGACCTTGTCGCATCCGCGGTTAGTCACGGATCTTCGGGCTTCACCGTGCTGCCGGACCCGATGCTGGACTCTGACGCCTACAGGGGCCTGTCACATGCGGCCCGAACCATCTTGGTTGGCGCATACCGCCGATACAACGGCTCGAACGATGGAAACATCAGCTTGCCCTTCGAGGACTTCGCCGGCTACGGCTTCAGCAACAAGACCTTCTATGAGCACCGCCGTCGTCTGGTGAAAGCAGGGCTCCTGCGGGTCGTGAGCAAGGCCAACTTCTCAAGAGAGGGCAAGCGGCCCGACCTCTTTGCCTTGGGCATCAAGCCATGACCATAGGTGTAAAACCTACACTTAGGGTTAGTGTCGAAACTACACTCCTAAATAGCTTTCAGGGTCAGGATCTCCAGAGCCCTGCTGTAGGGGGAGGCTTCTCAGAAGGGGCTTGGAAGGGGCTTCGACCGATTGGACGCGTGCTCGACGCGTGCCGACACGTCGGCTGCTTTCGCATTGCTAGCAGAGTGCTAGCAAGAGCACGCGGTTGCTTACCGCAATGGTCGACTCAACCCATTGATTCGAATGGGATCGCTCTATGCCAGCGGCATGCGTCTGGCATGCGTTTGGCATGCGATCGCATCGCGTCACGCTTCGAGCGTTACATCAGCGTTACGGGCGAGCTCGAATGACTGCGCTACTGGACACTGCTCTTCGGACGCGCCGCCGCTCGTCTTCTCGTCGCTCCCAAGGTGACGGCCGAAGCCATGATCGCCGCGAGCGCTTCGAGGCCGATAGCGCCGTGCGTCTCGAACGCGCCGCACGTCGGGTGCTCCGCTGTTACGGGTACGGCTCCGCCTGGGCGCCCACCCTTTATCAGGCTGACGTCGAGCGTGCGGAGACGGAAGGCGAAGGCGTCCCTGACGCGCTGCAGATCGCGCGCCGCGGGAAAAGGGAGGAGGCGGCGGTCCGCGATGAGAACGGGAAGATCATCCTGCGCGCGTTCAAGCGTTGGTCTTCGGTCAACGGAGGGCGCTGGGTGGCGATCCCCGCCACGCACACGGACCGCATTGGCTTGGCGGCGCTCTCCCGTGTCGAGAGGCCGCTTGACTCTCTACTGGTCGCGTTCTCCATCGAGTCGGCGACCGAATGGCTGAAGGTGGAGGCCTTTTTCGCCGCTACGGCAACGTCGCCGCATTGGCAGGTGGCGCTTCGCGATGCCATGGCTCGCATCATGTTCGGATCCCGCGCTGCTGGCATCGAAGCCCGATCATTGGAACTCCGCGTTAAGACCCGAACATTCCGCGAGTTGACACGGAACTATGAGCGCGGATTGCGAGATCGGCTCACCGTGGCGGCGTCGATCTACCTCGAAGCGCTCAATGAGCTGGAGAGGAATCACGGCACCTATCTCCGCCTCCCGCCGACTGGCGGCAGTCAGGGGAACGGTGTGCGTTCCGCAACGTGGTGGGACAAGCATGCCGATGCGGCGTCAAAGTCGATTACGCCACCTTCTTTGCCAAGCGCATCAACGCTTCGTAAACCGGCCAATGGTTGACTCCCGCGCTACCCATGAGCCGTTCGAGATCCATTGGATCCGTTGCTCTCAGCAGCACGTGCCTCGCTTGGTCACCCAGTAAGGCTTGGCCTCCAGACAATGCTGCTGTTCTGGCGGGCCTGCACCGCTTCTTCGATTCCGAGCAGGCGATCCGTTTCCGCTTGACGTCCACGGGCGCTCTCGTTCTGCCTAGAGGCCGCAATCGCCGCCACGAACAGGTTGATGAGCTCTTCGTCTCTCTTCTTCTGGTGCTGGCGATAGGCGATCACCGCAATTGCTATCACCAACAACGTTGCAAGCGCTTCCATCAGTGCCATCCCTAGTCCGGATTGCCATCAATGTAGCCGCATCGGAAAGCCAAGGGCCAAGCGGGCCGGAATGCCACCCTGCCAGAGGCCTATATAGAGAGCACTCCGCCCCCCGCAGATAGCTCCCGGTGCTGGCCCCGGCAATGACCAGCAAGAACTTGGTGACCCGAGTGGCCGTCCCTGGCGGGAGGCGTTTCTCTGGCACCGTGCGAGAAACCGCGCCCGCCGGTCAATCCGGGCATCCCGCCAGCCCCGTCAGGCTCAAGACGACCGAAGCCGCCCCGGTATATGGGCGGCGCCCTTAACCCTCATGGCTGGGATTACTCAATGCTTGGTTACATGCCTCTCCTGGGAGCGATGGCTCCCGAACTTCAGTAGGACGCGCCCGCCGGAAGTGGCGGTCTGCTCGCCCGCTTCACGCATCGCCTTCTTCCCAATGCATCGCTCTCCGATCAGGACCGCAAGTCGCTGCTCGGCCAGGGGCTCCTCTCTTTTGCTGCGGGCATGCAGGGCGCAAGTGGCCCCGGTGCGCTTGGCACGGGGTTGGCGAACGGGATCCAGTCCGGCCTGCTCTCGATGAACCAGGGTGCTCAGGACCATGAGGATCGCCGATACCGCGAGGCCATCATGGGCCGAATGACCGCCAACTCGGAGCGCGAGCAGCGCCTGTTCGATCTGAAGGACCGCATCCGAAATCCTGATGGGTCGATCAATGCCGAGGCATTCAAGGCGTGGCAGGTCGAGGACCCCAAGGGCGCCAAGGAATGGTACGAAGCCATCAATCCAACGCGCCGCAATCCTGGTCAGCCGGTTTACATCCGTAACGGCGACTATGAGGATCCCTACGTCTGGGACGACCAGCAGGGTGCTTACGTGCCGGCAGGTCAGTTCGTCGGCGGGCAGGGCGGGCTACTGGGCGATGCAGTCCAGCAGGCGACTCCACCCATGTTCGGCATCATGCAGCCGCCGACTTCTACGTCCGTTGATCCGGTGAATGACTTCGGGTCCCTCATCGGCGGATTCCCTGGCGTGCAGGTATCGAGCCTGTACCGAGATCCGAGCCATAACGCCAAGGTCGGTGGGGTGGCGAATAGCTATCACACGCGAGGCCAAGGCATGGATGCGGTTGTTCCGCCCGAATACCGAGGAGCGTTCCGGTCGAAGGCCAGCTCCATGGGCTATGACGCCATCGATGAGGGCGACCACATCCACGTTGAGCCCGCCCGCGGCATGACCGCGTCTTCCGCGTTCGGTCCGAATCAACAGGTCGGCGCGCCGCCTGCTCAGGTCTTTGGACGTAGGCCGGTCAAGACGACCCAGCAAGAGGCCTACCGCACGTTGACCGCGGACGAAGTGGCGCAGCAGGGCCTGCCTGTGGGAACGGTCGCGCAGATCGGGCCCAATGGGAAGATTGACGTGGTGAACAAGCCTGATGCGCGTCCTGGCACTCCCGGCGTGCTTCCGTTGTCTGCTGGAGAGGCCGCGAAGGTCCGCACTCAGTTCAAGGAGACGAAGGACGCGTTGAACACGTTCAAGGCGTTCGACAGGGCTCTGACAGAGGTTCCCAACGGCGCTGGCCTGCTTCTGGAAGGTGAGCAAAAGGGGCGTCTCGGCACCGCCTACAACAACGCACGCGCCGCGCTGCGGATCGTCTACAACACGGGCGTGTTGCAGCCGGGCGAGCTTCCGATGCTGGAGAGCGCACTTCGTGATCCGACGTCGTTCCAAGCGGTCTTGGACCCGAGGACGCGGCCCCAGATCCAGGCGCAGTTGGACGAGCTCTACCGAGCGCTCGCTACCAACATCGACAACCAGGTCCAGAGCTACCCGCAGATCTTCAATCAGGACGTCTACCAGCAGCGGAAGCAGGCGGGTGGCAACAACGGTCCTGCGCTCGGCGAAGTGCAGGACGGCCACCGGTTCAAGGGTGGTGATCCCGCTGATCCGAATAGCTGGGAGAGGCTGTGATGGCAGGTCCTTGGGAGAAGTACCAAACTCAGCCGTAGGAAGACGGCCCGTGGAGCAAGTATCAGGGCAAGCCGGCGGCAAGGCCCGCGGCAAGCTCCGGTCCGACCATGGGTGATCGCATCAAGCGCGACCTGGGCCTCAGCACCCGAAACGTTGTTGAGGGCGCAGGTGATCTGGTTGGCATCGTGGCCGACCCTTTCATTCACGCCTACAACTGGCTCGGAGAGAAAGGGCCCACGACCAAGAGCCTGATCACCGGGCAGCCTGAGCGTCGCTGGGAGCGTCAGGAAACCACTCGAGAGGGTTGGGGTAGGGCGCTGGATACCTTTGGCGTACCTCGTGCTTAGACGGCTTCAGAGCGCGTGGAGGCCGACGTTGGTCGCGCGATAACCGGGACCGCCCTGACGATGGGATTGGGTGGAGTGCTCAACGCTGGTCGGAACGCTGCTGCCAGCCCAACCATTGCCAGCCGGATGGGCGACTTCCTGACCGCACAGCCGACGCTGCAGACCATAAGCACGGCGACCGGATCGGGGGCCTCTGGTATTGCCCGCGAGAACGGTGCTGGAGCAGGTGGACAGCTTGCGGCTGGCTTGGCCGGCGGTCTTGCTCCGGGAATGGCCGGCTACTCAGCTGCAGCATCGACGCGTGCGCTGACCCGGGGGCGATCCGGTGATGCCATGCGCCGGACGGCTGAGGACTTCGGGCAGCTGGGTGCGACCCCTTCTGTGGGGCAGGCTTCCGGCAACCGCGCGATCCAAGGCGTGGAGAACCTGCTTGCAGGCGCCCCGACTAGCTCTGGCGTCATGGACCGCTTTGCGAGGAAGCAGGCGGCAGACATCGGGGATGGTCTTCAGGCGAACGCGGAAGGCTTCTACCGCAACTCAAGCAGCGAGCGGGCAGGGCGCGCAGTCGAACGAGGCATCAACGTCTTCGCCAAGGATGTGGAGGCCAAGCGGGGCGACTTGTACCGCGCCGCCGATGCGCTGATCCCGCCGGAAACGTTGGTGCCGATGAGTCGGACCCGTGCCGTGCTGGCGAACCTGACGGCTGTACCCAAGGGAGCGCCGGCAACGGGGGAACAGTTTGTCAACCCGCAAATTCGATCGCTTTCCGAGCGCATCGAGCAGGACGTTCTCGCATCTCGGACGGCGGGGCCTATGGGAACGCTTGCGCCGATGCAGGGAGGTCTTGGCTACCAAACGGTGCGAGACATTCGCACGAACATCGGTCGTGACCTAGCGGATTTCTCGCTCTCGACTGACCGACCGACCAGGCAGCTGAAACAGGTCTACGGAGCACTCTCGCAGGACCTGGAAGAGGCAGCTAAGGCCCAAGGCCCGAAGGCCGCCCAGGCCATGAGTCGCGCCAACAACTACTTCAAGATGAGCGCGAGCCGCTTGGATCAGTTGGAGCGGGTCGTAGACAAGAACGGCGGCCCTGAGAAGGTGTACACCGCCGCGATGTCCGGAACGCGCGACGGCGGCACCACGCTCCGAGCGGTGATGCAGTCGCTGGACAAGGAAGGGCAGCGCGCGATCACCGGAGCGGTGCTCAAGCGCATGGGGCTGGCATCGCCAGGCCTGCAGGGCGCAGAGGGTGCGGAGTTCAGCGCGCAGACGTTCCTGACGAACTGGAACAAGCTGAGCCCGGAGGCCAGGCGCGCGCTGTTCGATCGCTATGGCGCGTCCTTCTCGAAGGACATGGACCGAATTGCCAGAGTGGCCGAGAACATCAAGGGCGGCTCTCAGGTTTTCGCCAACCCTTCGGGCACGGCCAACAAGGCGGCGGCCTACACCTACGGCGCTGCGCTGGTCAGCTCGCTCTTTACGGGCGGCACAGCCGGGCTGTTGTCAGCGGGGGCAGGATTCAACCTGTTAGCCCGGGGGCTGACGAAGCCGTGGGTCGTCAGGTGGTTGTCGGAATCCACCAGGGTGCCGGTGGGCAGCGCTGCGGCGCAGATCAGCACGCTACGCAGCATCGGCCAAACGAACGGAGACGAAGAGACGGTGCAGCTCGCGGACGAGCTGCTCAGAGAGCAAGGAAGAACGCCGCCACGCCCCCGACGATAAGGGCGGCGGCGGCTCCAAACCACAGGGCCACCTTCCAACCATCGCTAGGCTCTTTGGCCCGGTCCAGCCAGTCCTTCTTTTGCCAGTCACTCATCCCAGTGGCTCTCAATAAGGGCGCCCCGAGCCTAGCACAGCACAGAGTTTTCAAAGGTTTTGACATGACGGGTAAGCACCCCCAACCAGCGGCCGGCGGGTCGCAGCACAGTACGAATCAGGGAGCACGTAAATGAGCAGCGGCGGCGGGAAATCCACCACAACGGTACAGAACAGCGGTCCTCCACAGTGGTCGGTGGGATCGTTCCAAAACTTGATCAACCAGGCCAACCAGGTGGCCAATCAGCCATATCAGGCCTATGGCGGTCAGCGCATCGCCGGCTTCACGGGTGACCAGCAAGCGGCCCAGGACATGATCCGCGGCTAGGCATACGGTGGGCAGGGGTTCGCCAATGCGGCGTCCCAGTTCAATCAGGGACTGCTTCAGGGGCAGGGCGCGTACACGCCTGATCGCAACCCCTATGCCGGGCAGAGCCCGTACCTCAATCCGATGATCGAGAATGCCCAAGCAGACGTGACGCGCGCCTACAACAACGTCACTGCCCCGGGCATCTCGTCTGCCTTCAACGCAGGTGGGGCTTACGGTGGAACCGCACACCAGGCGGCATTGGCTGAGTCGCAGAGGCAGCTTGCTAGCCAGCTCGGTGATATCTCGACTGGGATGCGGAGTCAGGACTATGACCGCCAAGTCGGTCTGGCGGAGTCGGATATCAACCGGCGCATGCAGGCCTCACAGGACTTCCAGAATCGTCAGCTACAGGCGCTGTCGCTTGCACCCCAGACCCAGCAGCTGGGCTACATGGGGGCAAACCAGCTGTTCGGCATGGGTCAACAGCAGCAGCTGCTCCAACAGCTCGGCTATGACACGCAGTACGGCGACTTCACCGAACAGCGAGATTGGAAGGGCAACCAGCTTGGGGTCCTTGCGAATGCATTGGGGACCATCCAGGGCGGCTCGACAAGCCAGACGGGTGCAAACCCGAACTACCGGAGCGCTGGCCAGAACGCACTCAGTGCGGCTGCAGCTATCGGCGGCATGATGCTGATGGCGTCCTCCAAGGACATCAAGGACACGCAGAAGCCGCTGCTGGGTGATGAGGCCCTCAGGGCAATCCGCAAGATGCCCGTGGATCGCTGGAACTACAAAGGCGACTCGACCCCGCACGTTGGCACCTATGCGGAGGACTTCAACAGCGCGCTGGGTCTCCCGGATCAGCCGTACATCAATGCGATCGATGCGATTGGCGTCCTGACGGGTGCAGTCAAAGCGCTCGACAAGAAGGTCAACAAGGGGGGCAAATGAGTCCGTTCTCGTTGATGCCTTACGACTACCAACAGATGGCGGCCTGGCAGCCTCAACGCGGGCTGCTTAGCTGGGGCGGCTTGCAGCGCCAGCCCATGCGGCCGATGGCCTACCAGAACATGTCTCAGATGCCGAGCCAGGGACTGTTTCCTGGCACTGGCGGAATCTTCCAGGGCGGCATGCCGAACCTCGGCCAGAACGCCAATTGGTGGGATGCAAACAAGGGCGGCATTGGCCAAGGCCTTCTCTCCTACGGACTTCAGGGGTTCCTGCGATGAAATGGATTGCGAAGTGGTTCAAGAAGGAAGTGGGAAGCAAGCCGGTCACTGTGGACGAGGCGATGTGGCTCTGGCAGCACAGCCATCCAGATCTGCTCGGATGCCTGGTCCATATGGACCAGTAGATCACCGAGCTAACGGAGGCCCTGCAGACTGCTAGGGAGCAGCATCTCCAAGCATTGGACGTCATGGCTAACCGCGATGACCATCTCGAGAATCGACTGAGGAATGTCGAGCTCGCGTTGGTCGAGGCGGACAAAGCGCTCGTGCAGGCGATTGTGAGTCAGGCAAGCGAAGGGGCTCGCCACTGATGGAGATCTCGCTGGTACATCCAGCGGCTCTGCGGTCCGTCTGGGACAAGGTCAAGGACGGCCTTGCCCAGATGCCGCCGGAGGACTGGATTCCGGAGGATGTCTATCACGAGATCAGGGCGGGGAGGGCCGCCCTGTACGTGGCCCAGGAGGGCGAGGCTTTCGGCGGCTTCCTGGTGCTGCAGCGCCGAGAGACGGAGTTCACCGGCCTACCAATCCTCCACGTCTGGTTGGCCTACAACGCTGGGGACAGGGACGTGTTCCAGGCCGGGGAGGCGACGATCCGGGAGGTAGCCGGGCAGATGGGGGCGCACCGGATCACGTTCGGGTCGCCGCGGCTGGGATGGTCGAGGCGCTACCCACTCGTGACGGCCACCTATGAGTTGCAACCCTCATAGGAACAAGGGCTTAGCAGTTGAGTCAACATCAGTCTGTAGGTGTCCCGGGATCCCGTCGCAGTCTCGGCGATGGGGCGGCCGGACAATCCTCGCCAGACACACGACACCCCCGTCCATTCGATAGACTCTCCCCTATGGGTATCCAAATCCAATCGCCAGAGACGTTCGGGGTGGGCATCTACTCCTTCCCCGACGCGGCGCGTTTCATTGGCGCTGAGTCGAGCGCGTTGCGTCGGTGGATGCTCGGCTACCCCGGTACGCGTCATGGCGAAAAGCATCAATACGCGCCCCTTTGGCGCCCGCAATTGGCGGGCACTGACATCGAAGGCGTCGGGTTTCGCGACCTCATCGAGCTTCGTTTCGTCCGTACGTTCGTAGCGGTCGGTGTGCCGTTGCTGCTCATCCGCCGTACGATCGAGGAGCTCAGGGAGCGGCTCGGCAACGAGTATCCGTTTACCAGCACCGCCTTCAAGACTGACGGTCGAAGAATTTTTATGGAGTTGCTGGACGAGAACGGCGACAGCGCGCTCGTTGACGTTGTGAAGCGTCAAAACGTCATGGCGAAGGTGATTGGTCCTTCGTTACGCGAAGGCGTCGAGCTCAACGTGGCTGATCAGGCCGCCCGCTGGTACCCCGTCCCGAAGTCCAAGGCTATCGTCTTTGATCCGGAACGGAAATTTGGGCAGCCAATTCTGGCCGACTCCGGAGTGCCGACGGTCGCGATCGCTAAGGCCGTCAAAGCCGAGGGCGGCAACCTCAATCGTGTAGCTAAGCTTTACGAGATTTCGACGGCAGCTGTCCGTAAGGCAGTGGCCTTCGAGGAGCGGGTGGCTGCTTGAAGGTTCAGCTGGACGAGAACCTCCCTCCAGCCTTGGCTAGGGCGCTAAATGCACTAGTCGCCGTCGATGACTACGAAGTAGTGCATGCCGGCGACTATGCTCGGGGCGCGCCCGACATCGAGCTCTTCCGCCGTGCAATCGAGAGTGGCGTCAGGGTGCATATCACAGCTGATCACCACCACCGTCGTCCCGCCGAGCGGGAGGAGATCGCGAAACTCGGACTTACAGTGTTCGTGCTCGCCAGCGGCTGGGACACGATGGGGCACTACGAGAAGGCCGCTAGGCTCATTGAGTACTGGCCCAAGATCATGACGATGGTCGAGATCGTGGCGCCTGGGTCGATCTTCCGTGTGCCGCATGGTCGCAATCGTCCGCTTGAACCGATCAAGCGACGTTAGGTAGCGGGTCAATAAACAAACCGGCAACAATTCGGCTCTGAAAAACAATCAATCTAGTTCAAACGGCCGAATTGATAGAGCGCGGAAATTCGCCATTTCTAAGGTAGAGGCTAGTAGAAATATCCGGTCAGCCCAGGTGGTATTGCTACTGGCGAGACCCTAGTTCCGCCAGGTCTGGCCCGTCTCCTGATCAAACCAGCGTTCGACCTCATCCCGAACTGGCATCACGCTGCGGAATTGCAGGAGGCTGGGCCAGTTCTCCTCCAGCCAAGAGTGGAAGCGGGAGAAGTGGAGATCTCCTTTATGGATGTGCCTGTGCTCTTCCTTGTTGCACCACTGACCGATCAGGTAGCGGATTTGCCGCTCTGCCTCAGGCTTCTTCATAGGGGTACCGCACCGTGGAGTTGAGGGGGAGCGCGCTGACCATCAGTCCCTCACCAATGATTGGCTTGAAACCTGCTCGTTGGTAGTAGCGGACCAGCTTTGCGCGATCGCGTGCGAACTTCGTTGGGCCTTCGTCTACGCGGCCCTCCCATTGGATCGGGAAGGCTTTCAGCGCGGCGAGTTCACAACCCTGGCCGACCCCATCGCAGGCGAGTCTAATTGCCTGAAGACCCAGCCCATGTCCACGGTAGGGCTGCTCGATGTTCAGGGTGCCAAGAACGAAGAGGCGGCAGACCTCGACCCCGGTAAATCGTTCCAGTGCCGGCCTAAACCAGCCGGTTCGCGTGGTTAGTAGTTCGCAAAAATGGGCCAGGCTGCTGTCCACCCCGTCTAGGACATCAAAGGGGGAGACGCCGGCATCCACTGCTGCCTCTAGGTCTGCTATGTACATCGACATCGCGCCAATTGGCGTTGCGTAGTCCGGCCCAGAGAGAAGTCTGCCCTCATACGATAAGACGTACTGCCCGGGTTCGCCGTGATTTCGATACCGGTGCCCCACCACGACCTTGAGATCAAGAATGCAGGACTCGTAGCCCCGTCGTGGCTTTGAGACTGCCTTCGCTAGCTTGGTGATTCTGAGGGCGTTTGCAGGCATGGAGGGCGCCTACTGGGAGCGGACGCCGAGCATACGCCCGACTGCGCCGCCGGTTCTCAAATCCCTTCCCGGCGTCCGTACACCTTCCGCACATACCGCCCCCGTCCATCCCCATGTCCCAGATCCATCGAGGTCTGGGCGTCGGCCTCGGCCATACTGAAGGCCTCCTTTTGGTAGAGATCCAATAAGTCGCACGCGTAGGCGTATCGCAGGGCGTGCGCCTGCAGGTCCAACGGCTCCGTGACGTGCCGATGGACCGTATTCCGATACCAGGTCATCGCGGCCTTCAGGCCCCGCTTGTCGATGATCTTCCCACCACGCTTGGCGGCAACCGCCAACGCTTCTCGAACGGCCCCCGAGGCCTTCTCCAGGTCCGGTGCGCGTGAGTCCCGCGGCCGACCACCCTTCGTCCCGAAGATCACTTTGACGCGTTCGCCGGCCGCCAACTGACGCTCCCATGTGGACAGGCTCGGTCCCGATTGGACGGCCTCAGCTCCACGAAGGCCCAAGGTTCGCTCCAGCTTGAAGAGCGCAACCAAGCCGGCGTCGATCCCTTTGGCAATCTCCAGAGCGGCCCGGAACTGCTCGTCGCTGGCCGCGACCTTCGTGCCATCCCGACAGCTGCCGCTGATGCCGAGCGCCTTGTTGCTGATGGTGGGCGAGTCTGCCGCCTGGGCGCGCCCCACCGCACGCATCGCCCCTCGGATGTGAGAGGCCTCGTTCTGTAGCGTGCGCACCTTCTTCTCCTCCGATTTCCTCGCATCGAAGTAGAGCGCGATGTGCTTCTCTCTGAGCCCTTCCACGTCCGCCACTTGGTAGCCGCGGTCGTGGAGGAGGGCAAACAGCCGGCCCATAGTTCCCATCCTGGCCTGCTTGGTCAGGTGAGCCCCGCCTCTGTCCTTTGCCGCCCCGCGTGCTGCTGAAACGGCCTTGGTCCGCTTACTCACTCGCATGTCCCTCGATGTGGCCGGCCAGCCGACTGGAGCGCCCCCGCGAGCTGCCGAGGCAGCCCTAAAAAATGAAATGACGAAGTGGTCACCCGGGGGCGGAGCCAATCACGCTGGCCGGCTTCACCGATGGGTGAGTGCCGATCCCCTCAGCACGTCAGGTGGTCCTGCGAGCTGCCGCATACGCGGTTTTGGGGAGTCCCGATTGGGAGTGATTGAGATCATTGGGGTGTCTTCTCCGGACGCCTTGTGGCGTCGATGTGGGCTGCACAAGGTGGTCTGCCTTGGACAGCGACGTGGACGTATGTGGACGGGTGTGACGGGGAGGGCCATGGGCCTGCTCAGCCGTCTGAAAAACAATCAATGAATCAGCCATGGCCGGCCACCGTGGATGGCCCGGCTCGTTGCTAACAATGGGCATCAATGGAGGCCCGTCCGCCTCGGGCGGCAGGGTCCTGCCTTCACTAAAGTAGAGAGAAATAGTGATCAGGCAGCTCGGACAGGCTCGCTTGGAGCACTCTCTCGGCTGAATTAAATCAAGGAATCAAAGCCGGGCTGGCCGGCTGAGAACAGGGCGTATCAATGGAGCGCGTAGAGGGCCATCAGGGCCTCGAGAACGCGGTTTCACAATCTCAGGTGCTTGCGCCCGGTCGGCTGTGCGCCAGGCGTAGCGGGGCAATCGATGGGCCGATGCCAGCCCAATTTCGTCGCGTCACTTTCTCAGGTGTGTCGGCCAAGCGGGCCGGTCGCTCTTACTTGTGTCTAGCTTACGGGACGGGTGCAGGCTCGCAAGGGGCTAGCCCATGTTGATTAGCGGCTAGTTGTAGCACGGAGCACTCAAAACGCGTTCATTGACGCTGACAGGCCTAGCCTTCTTGGCCGATACGGTCGGCCGCGCCCGTTCCACCCGGTGAGTTGGCAGCCCAGGAGGCGGACATGGGATGGCAAGATGACATGGAAGAGATCGCAAAGTGGGTATTCACGGCCGGAATCTACGGTGGTGTGAAGTACGCAGAGCAGCAGGCCGCGCAGGAAGCTGCAAAGAGTGGGGCAGGGAGGGCAGGGGCTACCGCCAGCTTGGGGGAAGGCGGCTTCGAGTATCGGCCTGGTGATTTGTCGAAAGTTCGAACCCCCCAGTATGTTCCACCGCCTAGCGCGATCCGGCCCAGCAGCGGTAGCTGCTGCTGCGAGCGCTACGAGTTTCGAGACGGGCTACTTCTCAATCGAGAGGATGGCCGAATGTGGCGGTATGACGAGGACGCCGACGAGCTGATTTCCATCCCATCTTCAGGCGATAGCCGATCCGTGGATCCACTCAAGCTCGACCTACGGACGCTGATGGCCCTGTTGGAGGCGGCCAAACTCAGGGAGCTGTTGGAAAAACAGCGGCAGAGTAATCAATTCAAGCCGACCCAATCAGCAACCTCATCAAGCGTGCTGCCAAAGAAGCGTAAGGCGAAGAAGACGGGAGGCCGTCGTTAGGGCCGCATTGGCGCACGATCCAGTCGAAGGCAAGGCCATGTTGACGGCGGAGCGCGTGGGGTCGGGCGGTCGCCTCGTCCAGTGTTAATGTCCGCTCTCGACCCACTGCGGACATTCGGTCTACGTCCGCAGGGCGGCCACCATGACGCCTTCCCTGTTGCGCTGGCTCGACCCGGTTATGACTTACGATGCGTCGGGATTCCCAAAAGACTGGATGCACGGCATGAACAGCGGGCTGGCGGACTTCATCGAGCATCACGCCGAAACGATCATCGAGCACGCGATCACGTTCGCGAAGACCGTGGAAGTCGGTACGCCAC
>NZ_JBHRZC010000008.1:0-112721 GCF_042649405.1 Lysobacter sp. GCM10012299
AGTGCGGAGCAGCGGGACATGGATGTCCCGCGTCCCGCGTAAAGACAGGATGTCGTCCGCGGGACGGAGCACTCCCCGCCCCTGCGGACGACGCCGCTCCGAAGACAAGTGCAAGGCAAAGTCAAAATGGGTCCCGGCTTTCGCCGGGATGACGAGTTATAGGCTTGGATCCCGGCCTGCGCCGTGATGACGGTGACAATACGGATGGGATGCGGGCCTGGGTCCCGGCGTTCGCCGGGATGACGGTGTCAGGTCCACTCGCGCGAGGGCAGGGTGATCCTGCGCTGCGGCGTGCCGACCAGGTCGAGGAAACGGTTGAACACATCGTGGGCCTGGCCCTGCATCGCCGCGATGTGCTCGCGCGTCTTCTGCCGGATCGTCTCCTCGCTCGCCTGCGCCGGATCCAGGCCTGCCAGCTCCGCCAACTCCTCGCGGTACGCCGGATTGGCCAGCCAGCGTTCGATCAGCCGCTCGTCCATCTCCAGATGGAACTGGAAACCATAGGCGTTGTCGCCATAGCGAAATGCCTGCTGCTCGCAGCCGTCAGTGCGCGCCAGATGCTCGGCCTCGCGTGGCACTTCGAAACTGTAGCGGTGCCACTGGAACACCGGTGCCGTCTCACCCAACGGCGACAACACCGGATCGGCGCGGCCGGCCGCGGTGGTCTGCAGCGGGTACCAGCCGATCTCCGGCTGATGGTGGCGCCGCACCGGCGCGCCCAGTACGTGCGCCAGCAACTGCGCGCCCAGGCAGATGCCCAGCACCGGCTTGCCCTGCTCGAGCATGCGCTCGATCGCCATCAGTTCGGTGCGCAGGTGCGGGCGCTGCGCCTGGTCTTCGACGTTCATCGGCCCGCCCAGCACGATCAGGCCGCGGTAACGGTCGACGTTGGGCTGGAAGTCGGGCTGGCGCTCGAAGTTGGCGAAACGGATGCGGTGCCCGCGCCGACGGATCAGCGGGTCCAGGGTGCCGAGCGGCTCGGCGGCGACGTGCTGGAAGACGAGCAGGCGGGGCATGGCGCGGGCAGGGCGGGTCGACAGCCCGACTATGCCAAATCCCGTGCCCTCGCCGGTAGCGCTATGCGCGCGGTGCGAAAGCGATCACCGCAATGGCGACGACGGCCAGCACAATCGCGGCGCGGTTCCACAGGCTGGTCTTCTCGCCGAAGGCGAACACGCCGACCAGCGTGCCCAGCACCACCACGCCGATGTTCATCGCCGCGAACACCACCGACGGGTTGTCCGGAAAGGCCTGGTGCGCGCGCACGTAGAAGACGATGTTGCCGAAGTTCAGCAGGCCCAGCAGCAGACCGGCACCGAAGTTCCGCAGGTCCAGCTTCACCTGCCCGCGCCAGTGGCGAACCGCCTGCCAGCCCAGCATCAGCACGAAGGCGATCGCGAACGCCACCTGCAGCGCCGCCAGAGAAGGCGTACCGGCCAGCGCGATGCGCTTGAGCATCACGTCGACCACGGCGAAGCCGACCCAGACCACCAGCAGCAGTCCCATGCCGGTTCCGCCCGGCGCCGCGATGGTGGCGTCCTGCCGCGGCCTAGCCACGATGCCGACCACCGCGACCAGGCCCAGTGCGAGCCCGACCATGCGCGTGGCATCCGCGGTTTCGCCGAACAACGTGAAGGCCGCGAGCAGCGACAGCAGCAACGAAAGGCGCTGCGCCACGTCGGTGCGGACGATGCCGGCGGTGCGCACCGAGGCGGCGAGCACCAGGAACAGCGACGGCAGCACCACCGCCAGGCCGAGCAGTGCGGCCCACGGTGCGTCAGGGTGCGACAGGCCGGCCAGCGACGGCTTCAGCAGCCACGCGCACAAGGCGGTGGCAGCGAGGTAGTTCCAGGTCACCAGCTGCGCCACGTCCAGACGGAAACGTGGCGCAAGCTTGAGGACCACCGCGACGAGCACGCTGCACAGCGCGCTGAACAGGATCAGGTGCATCGGCTACCGCGGTGGAGGTGGTGGCTCGTGTGGATCAGCGCGGCTTGAACGGCTTGCGCGGGCCGCTGCCATGCGGCTTGTGGCCACCGTGCGGCGGTCGCGGGCCGCGCGGCGGCGGACGGCGATCGTCGTCGAAGCTGCGCGGTGCATCGCCGTAACGGCCATGCGGGCGCTGGCCGTGACCGTGGCCGGCGTCCTCATCGGCGCGACTGATGCGCAACTGCTGGCCGGCGACGCGCACGCGCTTGAGGTGGTCCATGACTTCGCGCGGCATGCCTTCGGGCAAATCAATCAGGCTGAAATCGTCGCGGATGTCGATGCGGCCGATGAAGCGGCTCTCCAGCTCGGCCTCGTTGGCGATGGCGCCGACGATGTTGCCCGGCTTGACGCCATGGGTGTGGCCGACCTCGATGCGGAACGTTTCCATGCCGACTTCGGGCGCGCGCTCGCCGCGCGGTTCACGCGGCTCGCGCGGCTCGTGGCGATGCTGTGCCGGACCTTCGTCGGCGAACATCGACTCGGCGGCATTGACCGACGGGCGCTCGAACGAACGCTCGCCGGCGGCCGGCGGGGTGAACTGGCGATCGGCATGGCGCGGGCGGTCGTCGCGCTGCTGCGGCTCGCGTGGTGTGAACTCGCGCGGCGGCCTCGGCGCAGCATCACGCTCGCGGCGCGGATCGCGCTGGCCGTCACGCGGGCCACGCTCGTAGCGATCGCGCGGCGATTGCTCGCGCGCACCGCGCTCGGGGCGGTCGAAACTCGGCGCATGCGGACGCAGGCGCTCGGCGGTGACGTCCAGCAGCAACGGCATGTCGCCCTGCACCAGCTTGGCAAGGGCAGCAGCGATTTCCACCGCCGGCACGTTCTGCTCGCGCTCGTAGCGCTCGACCAGGTCGCGGAACTGGCTCACGTCCGACGATTCCAGCGCCGTGGTGATGCGGCCGAGGAAGCGGTTGACGCGCTGTTCGTTGACCGTTTCCACGGTCGGCAGCTGCATCTGCTCGATCGGCTGGCGCGTGGCGCGCTCGATCGCGCGCAGCATGCCGCGCTCGCGCGGGGTGACGAACAGGATCGCCTCGCCCTTGCGTCCGGCACGACCGGTGCGGCCGATGCGGTGCACGTAGCTTTCGGTGTCGTACGGGATGTCGTAGTTCAGCACGTGGCTGATGCGTTCCACGTCGAGGCCGCGCGCGGCCACGTCGGTGGCGACCAGCACGTCGATCTTGCCGTCCTTGAGGTTCTGGATGGTCTTCTCGCGCTGCGCCTGGACCACGTCGCCATTGATGGCGGCGGCGGCAATGCCGCGCGCGGCGAGCTTGTCGGCCAGCTCCTCGGTCGCCAGCTTGGTGCGGGCGAACACGATCATCGCGTCGAAGGGCTCGGCTTCGAGGATGCGGGTGATGGCATCGAGCTTGTGCACGCCGCTGACCGCCCAGTAGCGCTGGCGGATGTTCGCCGCAGTCGAGGTCTTCGACTTGATCGCGATCTCGACCGGGTCCTTCAGGTAGGTCTGGGCGATGCGCTTGATCGGCGTCGGCATCGTCGCCGAGAACAGCGCGACCTGGCGCGTCTCCGGGGTCTTCTTCAGCACCGCCTCGACGTCGTCGATGAAGCCCATGCGCAGCATTTCATCGGCTTCGTCCAGGACCAGGCAGCGCAGCTGCGACAGGTCCAGCGAGCCGCGCTCGAGATGGTCGATGACGCGGCCGGGCGTGCCGACGATGACCTGCACGCCACGCTTGAGCGCCTGCAACTGCGGGTAGTAACTCTGGCCGCCGTAGATCGGCAGGACCTGGAAGCCGGGCAGGTGGTGGGCGTACTTCTGGAACGCCTCGGCGACCTGGATGGCCAGCTCACGCGTCGGTGCCAGTACCAGCGTCTGCGGTGCGCGCTGGTTGGGGTCGATGCGGGCCAGCACCGGCAGCGCGAACGCGGCGGTCTTGCCGGTGCCGGTCTGGGCCTGGCCCAGCACGTCGCGACCTTCCAGCAGCGGCGGGATGGTGGCGGCCTGGATCGGCGAGGGCGATTCATAGCCGACATCGGCCAGGGCGCGCATCAGCGGCTCTGGCAGGCCAAGGTCGGCGAATTTGATGGACGGAGTGTCCGCGGACGGGTCCGTGGAGGGGGTATTGGGCGTTTCGGCGCTCATGGGGGAGGGCTCGGCAGCGCCGGCGAACGCCGGTCGGAAGACCGCACAGTGTACCGGACTGCGGTGTGTCGGCCGGGTGTAGCCGTTCAGCGCGCTGTCGAACCCGCTGCTGCAGCGGCCTGCAAGCCGAGCACGTCCTTCTCCACGCGGCCGTCCTTCATCACGAATTGGACCTGCTTCAGCACCGTCACATCGCTGAGCGGGTCGCCCGCTACCGCGATGAGATCTGCACGCTTGCCGGGCTCGAGGCTGCCGACCTGGTCCGCCAGGCCGAGCAGGTCGGCGGCGTTGACGGTGGCTGCCTGGATGGCGGTGGCCGGGGTCATGCCGTGGGCGACCATCAACTCGAACTCGTCGGCGTTGCGGCCGTGCAGGCTCACGCCCGCATCGGTGCCGAAGGCGATCTTCACGCCGGCCGGCACCGCCTGCTCGAGCGCCTTGCCGGTGATGCCGATGCGCCATTCGATCTTGCTGCGGACCTCGCCGGTGTAGGCCTCCGGGTTCTTCGCCAGGCGCTCCTTGTAGCCGTTGACGGTCGACAGCGTCGGCACGTAGTACGCCCCGGTCTTGCGGAACAGCGCGATGTCGGCGTCGTCGAGCAGCGTGCCGTGCTCGATCGAGTCGGCGCCGGCGCGCAGCGCCACCGCGATACCGTCGGCACCGTGCGCATGCACGGCGACCTTCTTGTGGTACAGGTGCGCGGTTTCCACGATCGCGCGCGCTTCGTCGTCGAACATCTGCTGGCCCAGGCCTGCGCCTATCCGGCTGTTGACGCCGCCGGTGGTGGCGATCTTGATCACGTCGACGCCGCGCCCGACCTGCCGGCGCACGGCGCGGCGGCAGTCTTCGACGCCGTCGCAGGTGTTGCCGTGGACGTCGATGGCGTCGTGCAGTTCGTCGCGGAACCCCAGCGTCGGGTCCATGTGGCCGGCGGTGGTGGAGATCGCATTGCCGGCATCGATGATCCGCGGCCCGGGCAGCTTGCCGGCGGCAATCGCGTCGCGCAGCGCCAGCGTGACGCCGTCCTCGTCACCGAGGTTGCGCACGGTGGTGAAGCCGGCGGCTAGCGTCTTGCGCGCGTTCACCGCGGCCTCGTAGGCGTGGTCGGCCACGCCCTTCGACACGCCCTCCAGCTGGCCTTCGATGCCGGCCTTGTCGGAGGTCAGGTGGACGTGGCTGTCGATCAGGCCGGGCAGGACATAGCGGTCGCGCAGATCGATCACCGTGGCCGTCGATGACACGCCGGTGAACGCCGATGCGTCGACATGGCCATCGCGGACGGCTTCGATACGGCCGTCGCGCAGCAGCAGCGTGCTGGCTCCACGGGCCGGCTTGCCCGGTCGGTCGAGCAGGTGACCGGCCTGCACCACGGTCCATTGCGGCGCTGCCACCTGCGCCGGCGCGGGCGCAGCAGCGGCGATCGCCAGCAGGGCGGGCAACAGCGCGAACGCCAGAGGGCGGCGCGCCTGGGAGCGACGGGTGGTCATTGCGGTGGATCCCCGGTGTAAACGTGGCCTCTCACCGCAGCATACATTCAGGTCAGGACTTGCTGCCCGATTCGCTTTCCGACGGGCCGGGGTTGGCAGGCGGATTGGCGGTATCGCGGGCCTGCTGCTTCTTGGCCTGCTTCTCGTCCTGCTTCTTTTTCTTGGCGATTTCGCGCTGGCGCTTTTCGAAGGAGTAATTGGGCTTTGCCATGGGCGATCTCGTTGTGCGGGGCGCCAGTGTAGGGCATGGAGGTTGATTTGCCCGTGTACGGCGCCTTGCCGGGCCGCTGCCGGACGCTGGAAAAACGCCGCGAGGCCCGCACATAAGGCCTGCGAGCACTGGCCTGGCCAGCTATGAAGGCCCACATTGACGCGGTGAACTGCCGGATTGACATGCTGAATCTTGAATTTGACAACGCTTTCGTCCGCGACCTGCCTGGCGATCCGGACGATGGCCCGGGTGTGCGACAGGTCCACGGCGCCCTTTATTCGCGCGTGGCCCCTTCGCCGGTGGCGGCGCCGCGGTTGCTGGCGCATTCGGCCGAGATGGCCCGGCGCCTGGGCTTCAGCGAGGCCGAGGTCGCCTCGCCGCAGTTCGCCCAGGTGTTCGCCGGCAACGCGCTGATCGCCGGAATGGAGCCGTTCGCGGCCAATTACGGCGGCCACCAGTTCGGCAACTGGGCCGGGCAGCTGGGCGACGGTCGCGCGATCAGCCTTGGCGAGATCATCAATGCCGCCGGCGAACGCTGGGAGCTGCAGCTCAAGGGCGCCGGCCCGACGCCTTACTCGCGCAGCGCCGATGGCCGCGCGGTGCTGCGCTCCTCGATCCGTGAATTCCTGTGCAGCGAGGCGATGCATCACCTCGGCGTGCCGACCACGCGCGCGCTGAGCCTGGTTGGCACCGGCGAGTGGGTCGAGCGCGACATGTTCTACGACGGCCATCCCGAGCTGGAGCCGGGTGCGATCGTCTGCCGCGTGGCGCCATCGTTCATCCGCTTTGGCAACTTCGAGCTGCCGGCGTCGCGCAATGACGTCGAGCTGCTGCGGCAGCTGGTCAATTTCTGCATCCGTCGTGACTTCCCGGAGCTGCGCGGCCAGGGCCAGGCGCTGTACGCGCAATGGTTCGCGCAGGTGTGCGAGCGCACCGCGGTGATGGTTGCGCACTGGATGCGGGTCGGCTTCGTCCATGGCGTGATGAACACCGACAACATGTCGATCCTCGGCCTCACCATCGACTACGGCCCGTACGGCTGGGTCGACAACTTCGACCCGGGCTGGACGCCCAACACCACCGACCGCCACCACCGGCGCTATCGATTTGGCCAACAGCCGCAGGTGGCCTACTGGAACCTGGGGCGCCTAGCCGGCTCGCTGTCGCTGCTGTTCGACGGTGTCGAGCCGTTGCAGGACGGCCTGCGCCGCTTCGTCGAGGTCTACACCGCCGCCGACCGCGACAATGTCGCGCGCAAGCTCGGCCTGGCCGAGTGCAGCGACGAGGACGTCGGCCTGATGCAGGCGCTGCAGGACCTGATGACGGAGGCGGAGATCGACATGACGCTGTTCTTCCGTGGCCTGGCATCGCTCGATGTGGAAACGCTCGACCTCGCCCCGGTACGCGACGCCTTCTACGATGACGCCCGTCGCGAAGCGGCCGAACCGGCATTGCGCGAATGGCTTGCCCGCTACGCGGCACGGCTGCGCGACCAGGCGATGTCGCCGCAGGCGCGGCGCGAGCAGATGAACGCGGCCAATCCGCGCTACGTGCTTCGCAATTATCTGGCGCAGCAGGCCATCGATCGCGCAGCGGAAGGCGACATGGCCGGGGTTTCCGAGCTGCTCGACGTCATGCGGCGCCCCTATGACGACCAGCCCGGTCGCGAAGCATTCGCCGCCCGTCGACCTGACTGGGCCCGCGAGCGCGCCGGTTGTTCCATGCTGTCGTGCAGTTCGTGAGCGGCGCCTGCACACGCCGCCTACACCGCCGACGCGGAAGATGACGCCGACATCCGGTGGAGGTGCTGGCCATGCGTATTCGACGCGTCATTTTGTCATCGGGCCTGGTGTTGCTCTGCTCCGTCGCCGCCGCCATGGCGCCGCCGCCAAAGAATGCCGACCACGTCGTCGGCACGCTCGTGGAGCTGGACCCGCACGGCAAGCGGCTGTCGCTCGCGGACGATGCGCAGACCGGCAGCGAACTGGGGCAGGGCAGCCCCACCAACGTCTACCTCGATGCCAGCACCACGGCCAGCCGCGACGGCAAGGCCACCGCGCTCACCGGGCTCAAGCTGGGCGAGCGCCTGCTGATCAAAACCTCGCGCAGTGGCGACGACCGCCTGCGCGCCAGCAAGGTGACGGTGTTGGCCGACACCAACGTGGAACAGGGGCCGGAACGCTATCTGCATGGCACCGTCGGGCAGATCAAGACCGACACGCGCACGCTGCACATCGACCAGGCGCAGACGCTGATCCCCAACCTCATCGCCTACGACGACCAGACCACGGTCGTCACCCTAGATGGCAAGCCGGTTGCGGTGACCAGCCTCAAGGCCGGTGACGAGATCGACGCGTCGCTGCGCCTGCGCGATCGGCTGACCACGGCCAAGAAGATCGTGTTGCTGCGCAGTTCCGGTACGCCCTGAACGAAGTCAGCCCGGCCACGCGTCGAGCACCGACTCCGGTACACCCACGCGCCGGCACGCGCGCGGGGCGACGCCATCGCTGAGCGCCAGGCGGAACAACGGCGAGATGCGGCGCAATGCCTGCGCCGCGACGGCGGCCTGCAGCCGCTGCGAACGCGACAGGCGCAGTCGCTCCGCCGCCCACGGCGGCAGCAGGGCGCTGCCGGCACCCAGGAACAGATTCCGCGACAAGGCGGCGGCCGGCACCGGCAATGCGATCCGTGCCAGCACCGCCAGCACCTCGCGTGAGCGCTCGTCGTAGCGCAACTGGTCCTGCACGCTGGCGAAGTAGTCGGCCACCTGCGCCTCCGAGCCGGGCACGTCGCGTGCGCCCAGTGCCTGCGCGACGCGGCGTGATTCATCGAAGTAGCGGTCGGCGAAGCCGGCGGGCAGCGCCATCGGCGCGTAGCGTCGGAACCCTTCGAGGAAGCCGTAACTTTCGGTGACATGCACCCATGTCAGCAGTCGCGGATCCCGCGCGTGGTACGGGCGACCATCGGCGGTGATGCCCTGCACCCTGGCGTGGATGCTGTCGACGTGCGCGATCAGGCGTTCAGCTTCGGCGCGGCCGGCGTAGGTCGTGCCGGCGACGAAGTTGGTGGTGCGGCGCAGCCGCCCGAGCAGGTCGGTACGAAATTGCGAGTGGTCCCAGACCCCGGCCAGCGCCTGCGGATGCAGCGTTTGCAGCATCAGCGCGCACAGGCCGCCGGCGAGCATGCCGGGGAAATCGGCGTGGATGCGCCAGGTGACGCTGCCGGCACCGAACAGGCCCGGATCGCCGGGCGGCTGGTCGTAATCGATGCCGCTCTGGCCGCGTGGAAAGGCGCGCAGGACCCAGCGTCGTATCCGCGCGGTGGCGGGAGCGGCCAGGGCATGCAGCGGGGAGTTCATCGGCGTGCGCTCATCCCGTCGCGTGTGGCGGGGCGGCTGGTTCCAGTCGCCCCTTGCCACGTGCCGTGCTTGCCGGCTCGAGCGTCGAGATCGCCGCGACCGCCGCGATCAGGCCTTGCCGGCCTTCTTCTCGCTCTTCGCGGCGCGCTTTTCCTTCATCGTCTTCTCCGGCTTCTTCTTCGTTTCTTTCTTGCGATCCATGCCCTTGCTCATGGTTTTCCCCTTGTCAGGTGGCCACGGCACCGTGCTGCGGCCTGGCGCCAAGTATGCGCCGGCGGCAACGCGCTTGGCACTGCGACGGCATGCCTGCGAGGGCCGGTGCCAAGTAGAATGGCCGGATGCCCCTGATGACCCTGCAAAACGTCGACTACAGCGTCGGCGGCCCGCTGCTGCTGGAAAATGTAGCCCTGACCATCGATGCCGGTGAGCGAATCGCCCTGATCGGGCGCAATGGCGCCGGCAAATCCACCCTGATGCGCCTGCTGGCCGGAGAGATCCACCCCGACGGCGGCGAAGTCCGCCGCGAAGGCGGCGTGCGCGTGGCGCGGCTGGAGCAGGAAGTGCCCAGCGACGCCGGCGGCGACGTCTGGGACGTGGTCGCCGGCGGCCTGGGCGACCTGGGCAAGTGGCTTGCCAGGTACCACCACATCATTCATGCCGACCACGTCGACACCGATGCCCTGGCCAAGGTGCAGGCCAAGATCGAGGACGCCAACGGATGGTCGCTCGACCAGCGCGTGACCGAGACCCTGGATCGCCTGGGCCTGGATGGCGACGCGCTGTTCTCGAGCCTGTCCGGCGGTCTCAAGCGCCGCGTGCTGCTGGCGCGTGCGCTGGTGTCGGCCCCGGACCTCCTGCTGCTGGACGAGCCGACCAACCACCTCGACATCGAGGCCATCGACTGGCTCGAGAACTTCCTCAAGGGCTGGCAGGGGGCGCTGCTGTTCGTCACCCACGACCGTCGCTTCCTGCGCTCGCTGGCCACCCGCATCGTCGAAATCGACCGCGGCCAGGTCACCAGCTGGCCCGGCGACTGGGCCAATTACGAAAGGCGCAGGGAAGAGCGGCTCAATGCCGAGGCGCAGGAGAATGCCCGCTTCGACAAGATGCTGGCGCAGGAAGAAGTCTGGATCCGGCAGGGCATCAAGGCCCGCCGCACCCGCGACGAAGGCCGCGTGCGCAGGCTCAAGGCGATGCGCGTGGAGCGTTCACAGCGCCGCGACCTGACCGGCAACGTCAAGATGGCGCTGGCGCAGGGCGAAGCCTCCGGCCGCAAGGTCGTCGAGGCCAAGGGCGTGAGCTTCGGCCACGGCGAGCGCCAGCTCATCACCGATCTGTCGACCACCATCTTCCGCGGCGACCGCATCGGCCTGATCGGCCCCAACGGCAGCGGCAAGACCACGCTGATCAAGCTCCTGCTGGGCGAGCTCAAGCCCGACGCCGGCGAGATCCAGCTCGGCAGCAACATCCAGGTGGCCTATTTCGACCAGTACCGCGCGACCCTGCGCGAAGACTGGAACGCACTGGAGAACGTCGCAGAAGGCCGCGAGTTCGTCGAAGTCGGCGGCAAGTCCAAGCACGTCATCGGCTACCTGCAGGATTTCCTTTTCACGCCCGAGCGTGCGCGCGCGCCGATCACGCGCCTGTCCGGTGGCGAGCGCAACCGCCTGCTGCTGGCCAAGCTGTTCGCGCAGCCGTCCAACCTGCTGGTGATGGACGAACCGACCAACGATCTCGACGTCGAGACGCTGGAACTGCTCGAGGAAATGCTCGGCGATTACCCCGGCACGCTGCTGCTCGTCAGCCACGACCGCGACTTCCTCGACAACGTCGTGACCTCGACCCTGGTGATGGAAGGCGAGGGGCGCGTCGGCGAGTACATCGGCGGCTATACCGACTGGCTGCGGCAACGCCCTGAGCCCTCGGTCAGCGCGCCGGGCAAGCCGACCCTGGCCCCGGCAACGCCGGTGGCCGCGCCGGCCCCACCGGCGGCGCCCAAGCGCAAGCTCAGCTACAAGGAAGCGCGCGAGCTGGAGCAGTTGCCGGTGCGGATCGAGACACTGGAAACGAAGCTGGCCGAACTGACCTCGCAGATGAACGAGCCGGCGTTCTTCCAGCGCGACGCGGCCGCGATCAACGCGCACAACGCATTGCTCGCGCAGACGCAGCTGGACCTGGATGCGGCCTACGCGCGCTGGAGCGAGCTGGACGCCTGACCCTCCCGTCGTCCCGGCGAACGCCGGGACCCACCTTGACCTTCCCCTCCTCCAACCACGTCTCACCCACTGAGACGCCCCGGTACCACAGTCATCCGGATGCCTCGCGCCTCCGCCCAGCCCGAACTTTTCGCCTCCGGCCCCCGCACGCTGATCAACGATGCAGAGGGCGGCGTGCGCTACTGGCCGCAGTTCATCGACGACGATCTGGCCGACCGCTGGTTCGCCATCCTGCGTGAAAGCGTCGAATGGCAGGCACAGCAGCGCCCGATGTACGACCGGATCGTCGACGTGCCGCGGCTGGTCGCCGGCTACCGGCTGGATGACAGCGTGCTCGAAGACAGCGTGCTCCCCGCACCCCTCGCCGAAGCCGCCGAGCGCCTTCGCGCGCATCTGTCGGCGCCGTTCAATTCGGTGGGTTTGAACTACTACCGCGACGGCAACGACAGCGTCGCCCCGCACAACGACAAGCTGCACGGCCTGGCGCCCGGTGAGCCGATCGCATTGCTGTCCCTCGGCGCACCGCGGCGCATGGCCATTCGCGCCAAGGTGCCGCCCGCGCGCAGCGTTCACATCGACCTGGAGCCAGGCAGCCTGCTGGTGATGAGCCACGCCTCGCAGCTGCATTACCTGCACGGCATCGCCAAGACGCGCGAACCGGTGGGTCCGCGGATCAGCCTGGCGTACCGGGTCAGGCCGCCGAGCCCCCACTGAGCGCACTTGCAGCGGCCGTTGGCCGATGGGTTAATTGCGCCACGACCCGCTGGAGGTGACGCATGGAACCCGGGCAAATCGCCGATCGCGGGTGGCCCAAGGACCTCACTTGGTGGGGCAAGCCCTCCAAGTTCGCGCAGTCGTCAGCGCGCTGAGGCACGCGCGATCGCCGTGTTCCATCGGCTGTTCTTCGCGCTGTGGCCCGCCGATGCGCTGCGCAACTCGATCAGCGAGACGGCGGCACGGCTGGAGCGCGAACTCGTGCCGGGCGGGCGTCGCCTCGATGCCGCGCGTCATCACCTGACATTGCAGTTCCTGGGCGATTTCGATCCGTTTCCGCAAACGCTGGTCGCCGGCGCCTGTGCGGCGGCCGCAGAGGTGCGCTTGCCGCCGTTCGAGCTCGTGCTCGATTGCGCCGGGAGCTTTCGCGGCAGCAATGTCTGGTGGCTGGGCACGCACGCGAGTCCCGCCGGATTGCAGGCCTTGTGGTCGTCACTGGGCGATGCGCTGGATCGTCACGGCGTGCCGACCAGGCCGTCCGCCGCCTTCAGCCCGCACGTGACCATCCAGCGCAACGTGCGCCGCCACATCGCAGTCACGCCGATCGAACCGTTGCCCTGGCCCGTGCACGACTTCGTCCTCATGGACAGCCAGTCCGGGCAGCCGTACCGGATCATCGCGCGCTGGCAACTGCAGGATTGACCTTCAGTGGCGCAGTTCGATGGTCGGGTCGCGGTCGATGCTCCCGTCCTCGCGCACCACGACGAAGTCGCGGGCGGTGGCGAACAGCACCGGCATCGGGTGCTCCAGCGGCTCGCGGATGAAGGCGAGCTTCCAGCCATGGCGCTCGCAGTCGTCCAGCACCTGCGCCTGCGGTGCGGTCAGGCCCATGCGCCGCTTTCGCACGTGGATGTCGGTGGCGGGTGTACGTCGGTCGCGCAGGGTCATGGCAGTCCCCTTTTGTTGCCTGTGATTCTTTCGCCCCTCAGCTGTTCCAACGTGGAAGCATGTGCACAATAGGACGCGCCCGCTCCGGAACCGACGATGCCTGCCAACGATCCGCGTATCGACGCCTATATTGCACGGTCAGAGGCGTTCGCCCGACCGCTGCTGACGCATCTGCGGGCGGTCGTGTATGCCGGCTGCCCCGAGGTCGAGGAGACGCTGAAATGGGGTATGCCGAGCTTCACGTATCGCGGCAAGATCCTGTGCGGCATGGCCGCGTTCAAGCAGCATGTCGGTTTCGGCTTCTGGCAGGGCGAGAAGATCGAAGGCGCGCCGCGCAGCGAGCAGGGCATGGGCCAGTTCGGCCGCATCACCCGCCTGGCCGACCTGCCGGGCAAGCGTGAGCTCACCGGCTTCATCAAGCAGGCGATGGCGCTGATCGACAGCGGTAGCAAGCGTCCTGTCGCCAAGGCAGCGACCGCACGACCACCGCTGGAGGTCCCCGACGACCTCGCTGCTGCCTTGAAGAAGAACGCGAAGGCCCGCGCCCACTTCGAGGCATTCCCGCCCAGCTACCGGCGCGACTACATCGAGTGGATCACCGAAGCCAAGCGCGAGGACACCCGTCAGCGGCGCCTGGAGCAGACCGTGGAATGGGTGGCTGAAGGCAAGTCGCGCAACTGGAAGTACATGGCCTAGGCATCAATCCCGCAGGAAGGCGCCGCAGCCCTTGTAGATCTTGCCGCCGGCACTGAGCTGGGCACTGGCCTCGAACGAGATTCCATTCATGTCGTCCGTGCACGGCTTGCGTTCGATCTTCAGCTCGACCTGGGTGCCGTGGCTGGTCTTGCCGCTGAACCCCATCGCGCCCTTGAGCGGCTGCGCGTTGGCGACGTCGATCTTGCGCGCGCCGTAATCGAGTTCGGCGCGCAGCGTCGGCGCTTCGCCCATGCCCACCTCGACCCACCAGCCCGGCTCGTTGCCCGCTGCGCGAAATCCGACATCGCGCGCCTTGGCCGCTTCCCACGGTGACGGCCCGTCGGCCTGGCTGCACTCGCGCTTGTCTTCACCGGCCAGGGTGAGCGTGCCACTGCCGCCCTTGGTCCAGAACTCGTTGCCCTTGTCGTCGGCATAGCGCGCGCCCGACGCGGACACCGCCAGGGGTATCGCCAGCTCGCGGCCGGAGTACGACAGCACCGCCTTCTCCGCCTGGCTGAAGTCGGCGCCGAGGCGAAGCTCGCCGCATTGCCAATAGCTGGTTTTACTTGCGGCTTCGGCAACGGGCGCAGACGGCGCCACCCGTACCAGTTGCAGTTCGACCGGCGCATTGGCGGCCGGATCCACGGCTGTGCGCGTGTCGGTGACGAACCACAGCTTGCCATCGGGACCCAGCAACGATGCGTGCAACCCGTACTGGCCACCGCTGCGCAGCTTGACCGGGTCATAGGGCAGGCTGAAGGCATACGGCGGACCGGACAGGTCCTTGAACGTCATCTCCGACAGTACCGCCGATGGCGTGTCGGCGAGCTGGTTGTCGATGAGTTGCACGCGCAGGGAGGAGCCCGGCGGCATCATGATCCGCTCGCGATAGGCGGCAGTGCCGTTGATCGCGTGGGCGCCGTGGGTGAGCGGCGGTGTCGGTCGGGTCGAGGCCGTTCCGGAATCGCTGCCCGGCTGGCAGGCCGACAGCGACATCGCCACCGCGATGCCGAGCAGGCCGGGCAGGATCAACGAAAACGATGGCTTCGACTCGAACATGGGCAGCTCTCCGGGCAGGGGCTTGTCTGGGATGCGCGCAGCCTAGCTGCCCGGATGTTGTGGCGCCGTCAGCGTGGCGTGCCCTCGGTACGCAGCACCGGATACATCCGGTAACGCGCATCCCACGACGAGTGGCGGCGGGCGAAGAATTCCAGGCGTGCCTGCGGATCGGCGGCAAACGCCGCGTCCTCCTTCAGGCGCTGCTCGAAGGCGGCCTTCACCTTGGGATCCTTCAGCATCTCGCGCGCCACTTCTTCGGCGACGTAGTCCTCCATGTACTCCTTGCGCTCGAAGTTGTTGTTGAACTCGCCCCAGGCCACCAGCGCATCCGGCGCCTGGGGTTCCAGCAAGGCCATGACCAGCCGCGCCTCGGGCTGCGCGATCGGCACGAACAGCGCGCCGGCCGCGACGTCCTGCGTTTCGGCATTCCACTGGCCGGCGAGGGTCAGGCGCTGGTGCCCCTCGACCGATTGCGCACCGAAGCTTGCCTTGTCGGCGCGGAAGACTTCGACCTTGGCGTGCGCCTGCGCGGCCGCCATGCGCAGGTAACGGATGCCGTGCTGGTCGAGCTTGGCGGCCACCCAGGCCGCGTGCGCCGAGGGCACCAGGTAACCGCCCCTGGGCGCGGTGACGACATGGTCGGGCACGATCTCGTCGCGGATCGGCAGCTTCCAGACCTGCGGCTTGCTCTCGTCGTAATGCGTCATCAGCGCACCGGAGATGTCCGACGGCGTACGCGTGTAGGCATAGCCGCGGAAATCGATGATGCGACTCTTGTCGGTGGCCTTGTAGTCGAGCGCGACCGGCTTGCCGCCGAGCGCGGCCGCGCGCTGGTCGGCGGCGGCGGTCTGCTGCCGCCACTGCGCGCCGTTGCGGGCGACCAGGTCGAGCAGGGCGACGATGATGTTGCGCGTGACCTTGACGCGATGCGGGTAGTCGCGCCAGGAGTGCGTCTCGACCAGCATGCCCAGGCGATTGCGCAGCTGGAAATAGCCATGCGAGAAACGCGGCGTGGGGACGCCGTCCTCGAAGCCCGAGTCGGGTTCGTCGTTCTTCACAAACGAGGGGTAGAACGACAGCGGCAGCGAGCCTTCCGCCGCCAGGCGCTCGATCACGCCGTCGCGCAGCGCGGTGCCGGCGGCGCGCAGTGCTTCATCGCCGCTGTGGACCGGCTCGACCTGGATCGAGACGTCGTGCTCGAACTTGGCGCCGTCGGTGACGTGCAGATCGACATAGGCGAGCGGGTCCCAGGCGTCGACCATGCGCAGCATCGCCTGCATCTCGGGCGTGTCGGCCTTCACGTAGTCGCGGTTGAGGTTGTAGTTCTGCGCCGTGGTGCGCCAGCCCATTTCCTCCGGACCGCGTTGGTTGGGGCGGTTCCAGCGTGCGAAGCGCTCGTGGCCGTCGACGTTGAACACCGGCACGAACAGCAGCACCTGCTTGTCGAGCGCGCCGGGGGCGGCTTCGCCGTCGAGGGCCTGGCGCAGGGCGAGGAAGCCGGCATCCTTGCCGTCGATCTCGCCGGCATGGATGCCGCCCTGGATCAACATGACCGGCAGGCCCTTGGCCTTTGCCGCTTCCGGCGTGAACGCGCCGGCCTTCGACACCACCAGCACCTTCATCGGCCGGCCTTCGGGCGTGGTGCCGAAGTCGTTGCAGCGCACCGCATCGGGATACTGCTTCGCGAACCGGTCGCACAGGGCGATCACTTCGTCGTAGCGGCCGGTCTTCACGAAGCCGCTGCGCTCGGACACGGTGACCAACCCGGAGGAAGCGGGCGCGGACGAGGCGGGAGCGGTGGCGGGGAGGGCGGTGAGCAGTGCGACGAGGGTTGCGACGGCGATCGGCGAACGGGTCATGCGCGGAAGTCTCACGAAAATGTCGGCGCATGGTATCCGAGTGCAGGCCGATGCTTTGCCGCTCGGGGTCACGCTGCTGACATCGGGTGTCAGCAGCCATCCCGTCATCCCGGCGAAAGCCGGGACCCATCTTGATGTTGCTCTGCGCTGCGCCGAACAAAGCTCAAGTCAAAATGGGTCCCGGCTTTCGCCGGGATGACGGGTGCATGCGATCATTGGCCGCAGACCGAATTGCCTTCCCGGGGATCCAAACATGTACAGCCTCTATTACTCGCCCGGCGCGGCGAGCCTGGTCGTCCATTGGCTGCTGATCGAGCTCGGCGTGCCGCACGAGCTGCGCCTGGTCGACACGCAGGCGAAGCAGCACAAGTCGGACGATTACCTCGCGCTCAATCCCAATGGCCTCGTGCCGACCCTGGTCGCCGACGGCAAGCCGCTCTACGAAGCGGCGGCGCTCGTGCTGCATGTGGCCGACCGCCATGCCGAATCCGGCCTGGCGCCTGCTGCCGATAGCCCGTTGCGCGGTCCGTACCTGCAGTGGATGTTGAACCTGGCCAACACCGTGCAGTCGCCGATGCGCCTGTGGTGGTACCCGGGCGATATCGATGAAGCCCACGCCGACGACATCCGCGAAGGCACGCGCCGCCGCGTCGAAGCGGCCTGGGATCGACTGGATGCGCACCTGGCGGCAAACGGCCCGTACCTGCTCGGCGAGCGCCTGAGTGCGGCCGACTTCTACCTCGCCATGCTGATGCGCTGGACCCGCAACATGCCGCGCCCCGGCCACGACTGGCCGCACCTGGCGGCACTGGCGCGGGCGCTGAAGGCGCGTCCGTCCTTCAAGACCCTGTACGAACGCGAAGGCCTGACCGACTGGGCCTGAGCGCCGGCGGTCGTCGATCGGGTAGGCTTGCCCATCCGCCGCATCCGGCCCTGCCGGCTGCGGCGTGCCGCATCGAACCCCCGAACGCACCCGCAGGACCGCCGTAGATGACGACCACCGCAAGCGCCGCCACTGTCGAACAAAAGACGGATTCCCAGGGCAGGATGCCCCGTCAGATTCCCTACATCATCGGCAACGAAGGCTGCGAGCGGTTCAGTTTCTACGGGATGCGCAACATCCTGACGCCGTTCCTGGTCAGCACGCTGCTGCTGTACGCACCGGAGGCCGAACGCGCCGGCCTTGCCAAGGACGTCTTCCACAGCTTCGTCATCGGCGTGTACTTCTTCCCGCTGCTGGGTGGCTGGCTGGCCGACCGCTTCTTCGGCAAGTACCAGACCGTGCTGTGGTTCTCGCTGGTCTACTGCGCCGGCCATGCCTGCCTGGCCATCTTCGAGGACAACCGCACCGGCTTCTATACCGGCTTGTTCCTGATCGCACTGGGGTCAGGCGGCATCAAGCCGCTGGTGGTGTCCTTCGTCGGCGACCAGTTCGACCAGAGCAACAAGCACCTGGCCAAGATCGTCTTCGATTCGTTCTACTGGATCATCAACTTCGGTTCGTTCTTCGCCTCGCTGCTGATGCCGTTCTTCCTGCGTCACTACGGCCCGGCGGTGGCGTTCGGCATTCCCGGCGTGCTGATGCTGATCGCCACGCTGATCTTCTGGCTCGGTCGCAAGCAGTACGTCAACGTGCCGCCGAGTGCGTCGGATCCGGATTCGTTCCTGCATGTCGCCCGCACCGCGCTGCTCGCGCACGCGCCGGGGCAGGGACGGCCCGGGCTGACGGTGGCGGCCATCGGCGGCGTGCTCGCCATGGCTGCGCTGATGCAGATCCCCAAACTCGGCTTCGTCATCTGCGCCTGCATGGCGCTTGGCCTGATCATCGCGTTCGGCGGCATCGGTACCTCCATGCAGCTCGACCGCGCCCGCGGCAAGCACCCCGACCAGGCTGTCGACGGCGTGCGCGCGGTGCTGCGGATCCTGATCGTGTTCGCGCTGACCACGCCGTTCTGGTCGCTGTTCGACCAGAAGGCCTCGACCTGGGTGCTGCAGGGCAACGAGATGGCGATGCCGCACGACCAGTGGTGGTGGCCGAGCTGGCTGGTCAAGGACGCCGCGCAGATGCAGGCGCTGAACCCGGCGCTGGTGATGCTGCTGATCCCGTTCAACAACCTGGTGCTGTACCCGTTGCTGCGCCACCTGGGTTTCGAGGTGACCGCGCTCAAGCGCATGGGCTGGGGCATCGCGTTCTCTGGCCTGGCCTGGATTGGCGCCGGCCTGATCCAGCTCTACCTCGACGGCGGCCACCCGGTGACGCTGACCTGGCAGATGCTGCCGTACGCGCTGCTGACCTTCGGCGAAGTACTGGTCTCTGCGACCGCGCTGGAGTTCGCCTACAGCCAGGCGCCGCAGGCGATGAAGGGCGTGATCATGGCGTTCTGGTACCTCGCCAGCACCTTCGGCAGTCTGTGGGTGCTGCTGACCAACGCCGGCGTGCGCAACGAAGCGGTGATGTCGCACATCGCCAGCACCGGCCTGAGCGAGAACGCCTTCCTGATGTTCTTCTTCGCCGGCTTCGCCTTCGTTGCAGCGGCGGCGTTCGCGCTGTACGCGCGCACCTACCCGATGCAGGACAACTACCGCAGCGCATGACGCCGACCACCGCCGACATCGCCGCCAGGAGCACCAACGGATGCTGACCTTCATCCTCATCGCCGTGACCGTGCTGGTCTCGTGGCTGGCCTTCGAGCGACCGCCGCTGCTGAACCGCCTGATCCTGTGGCCGCCGGCGATCGACCGCAATCACCAGTACGACCGGTTGCTGACGCATGGCTTCATTCATGCCGACTGGTCGCACCTGCTGTTCAACATGATCACGCTGTACTTCTTCGGCCGCGTGATCGAGAACGTGATCGGGCAGTTGATCGGACCGTTCGGCTTCCTGCTGTTCTATCTGTCGGCGATAGTCATCGCGATCCTGCCGACCTACCTGCGCCATCGCCACGATCCGACTTACCGCAGCCTCGGCGCGTCCGGCGCGGTGTCGGCGGTGCTGTTCGCCTTCGTCCTGATCAAGCCGTGGTCGATGATCATCGTGTTCGTGCTGCCGATGCCGGCGATCCTCTACGCGGTCGGCTATGTCGCCTATTCGTTCTGGATGGACCGGCGCGGCGGCGACAACATTAACCATAGCGCGCACCTGTCCGGTGCGATCTATGGCGTGTTGTTCATGCTGTTGATGGAGCCGCGGGTGGGAACGATTTTCCTGGAACGGCTGATGAGCCCGTCGTTCCGCTGAGTCGCGGCGGACGTCGCCAGTGGCAAGCCGGAGGGACTGCGGCGGGCCTGCATGACGCAGGCCCACCGCGCTCAGGGCGCCCCCCAGCTACCCGAGCTGTATCGACCGGAGCGGTGGCCCGGCCGGAATCGAATGATCAGGCTGCGTGGCGGTCGGACGTCGCCGCGTCGTCCGCGCCGTAGGTCTCGAGCAGGCGGGCGTAGATCTCGGCATCGATCTGCGACGACTCGATGGAGCTTTCCTTGCCGCTCTGGACCAGGTCGAACATGCGCGTCATCAGGGCGTCGTCGCTGACGTGGCCAAGAGTCAGGTGGTGCACGGTCATGGGTGTTCTCCGCACTGTCTTTCCTGTTCTGGATCACGCAGATTCCGTGCCAGCCGTCTCAGCTTTGATCGGGGTAGGGGCGGCGGGAAAATGTGACGCAGTCGGTCATTACTGGTCGCGGCGGGGGCTGAACGGATGACGTAATGCGGCGCCCGCCAAGGCGTCCCGCTCACCCGGCATGAATGCCGCGCGTGATATCCAAAAAACTCCCAGACGATGCCCAGGAGTGCCAGGCATGGCGATCAGGAAAGCCGGCAAGACCACCGCTCGCAAGGCCCCGGCGAAAAAGGCGGCCTCGAAAACAGCAAAGAAGGCCGTGAAGAAGGCCGCCAAAAAGGTTGTCGCCAAGACGGCTCGGAAGGCCGCTGCGAAGACAACAGCACGCAAGGCCGTGGCGAAGAAGACCGCAACGAAGAAGGTCGCGACCCGCAAGGTCGCAAAGAAGACCGTGGCGAAGAAGGCCGCGAAGAAGGTCGCGAAGAAGACCGTCCGCAAGACCAGCGCGACCCAAGTGACTGCCCGCAAGGTCGCTGCGAAGAAGGCGCCGGCCAGGAAGGCCCCGGTCCGCACGGCACGCGCGGCACCGACCCCGGCCACCGTGCCTGTCCCCCGCAAGCGCGCCCAGCGCAAGCCACGCATCACGCCCGAACAGGCCCTGGCCAACACCCAGGAGCTGCTGGCCCTCAAGCACGAGCGCGACCACCAGCCGCAACCGTGGCATCAGTTCGATCCCGCCCACGAGCACGTGCCCAAGCCGGGGTTCCAGTCCGACAGTGCGGCTGCCAAGGCCGGAGAGCTGCATGCGGCCGAGAGCCGGATGGAAGCGATCCAGGGCAGCATCGGCACCCAGGATCGCCACAACCAGGGCAAGCGCGACAGCCGTTGAGCTACCGTAGCTTCTTGTCGGGCGCACCTGACGGGTGCGCCCGCATTCCACATCAGAGGCCCACATGACCCAGCACCAGATCCAGCACGACCCGGTGATCGGCGCGTTCATGACGACCGTCGATGGCGTCGACGCCCGGCTGGAGTACTACCGCGAAGGCAACAAGATGGTGATCACCCACACCGGCGTCCCCGAGGCTATCGGTGGCCGCGGCATCGCCGGCGAGCTGGTCCGTGAAGCCTTCGAGTTCGCCAAGGCGCAGGGCTGGCACGTCCACCCGCAGTGCTCCTATGCCGCCGCGTGGGTCGAACGCCATCCCGAATACAACCAGCTGCTGGCCTGACCGCCACCGCCGCGCCCGGCCATCCCCGGAGCGCGGGGGCGCCTGAAGCTGTCCCCCCGGGCCCATGTATGACAGCATGCGCGCCCATCCCCCGACTGCCGCGCCCCTGGCGCCCGCCCGCATGCGCCTGAACAAGCACATCAGCGACACCGGCTTCTGCTCGCGTCGCGAAGCCGACAACCTCATTGCCGAGGGGCGGGTCACCGTCAACGGTACGCGCGCCCGAATCGGCGCCGAGGTCGGCGAGGGCGACCAGGTGCTGGTCGACGGTCAGCCGCTGAAGGTCCGCCAGGTCGCCAAGGGCAAACGCCAGCACGTCTACATCGCCCTCAACAAGCCGGTCGGCGTGACCAGCACCACCGAGGCCGGGGTCAAGCACAACATCGTCGACTTCGTCGGTCACCAGGACCGCATCTTCCCGATCGGCCGGCTCGACAAGGACTCCGAAGGGCTGATCCTGATGACCAGCAACGGCGACATCGTCAACGAGATCCTGCGCGCCGAGAACAAGCTGGAGAAGGAATACCTGGTGGTGGTCAACCACGCCGTGACCGACGAGTTCCTGCGCGCGATGGCGCGTGGCGTGCCCGTGCACGGCCAGACCACGCTGCCGTGCAAGACCGGCAAGCTGGGCAAGTTCGGTTTCCGCATCGTGCTCGTGCAGGGCCTCAACCGCCAGATCCGCCTGATGGCGGCGCACTTCGGCTTCCGCGTGAAGCAGCTGCTGCGCGTGCGCATCGGCAACGTCAAGCTCGGTCACCTCAAGCCCGGCCAGTGGCGCAACCTCACCGACGCCGAGTTGCAGGGGCTGCTGCCGCAACGCACGCAGTGGTAGTTCAACGCCAGCTGTAGCGATGCGTGCCGCGAAGTGGGGAAGGCGCCATCCGAAAACGTTGTTCCCCTGCATACGGGCATCACGCCGCCGCGGCTAACCTGATGCCCATCGACAAGGGATTGCCCATGAAGCGATTGTTCATGCTGTCGTTGCTGAGCCTGGCCGTGCTGGCCGGTTGCAAGCGCGAGGGCGAGCCGGCAGCGCCGGCAACCACTGCCACCCCGGGTGCTCCCGTGGCGCCGGCACCGGATGCGGCCGCACCCGCGGTCGAACTCAAGGACGTTGCCGAGTCGACGCCCGACTACATCATCGGCATCAGCTACCAGGTGCCGGCCAGCCAGCATCCGGCGCTGGCGGCCGAGCTGAAGAAGTACGCCGACGCCGCCCGCGCGGATCTCATCGAGGCGGCCAAGACCCGCGGCCAGCCCGGCGGCGCGACCAGCGCCCCCTACGACCTCTCGCTCAGCTTCACCGAGCTGATGAACACCCCCAGCGTGGTGGCGGTGGCTGCCGATGGCAGCAGCTACACCGGCGGCGCCCATGGCGCGCCCCTGGTGGCCCGCTTCGTCTGGCTGCCGCAGCAGCAACGCATGCTGACCGCGCGCGAGCTGGTGCGCGACGACAAGGGCTGGGCGGCGATATCGGGGTATGTGCGCGAGCAGCTGCATTCGGCGCTGTCGCAGCGTGTCGACGCCGATGACCTGCCGGCCGAAGAGCGCGCCGAGATCGTCAAGAACGCTTCGCGCATGATCGACGACGGCACCGAGCCGGCGCCGACCGACTTCGCGCTGTTCGAGCCGATGGCCGCGCCGGACGGAAAGCTGGGTGGCCTGCGCTTCGTGTTCGCGCCGTACCAGGTTGGCCCCTATTCCGACGGCACGCAGACGGTGGAAGTGCCCGCCGACGTGCTGATCCCGTTCGTGAGCCCCGAGTACCGGTCGCTGTTCACCGGGGGGTGATGCCGCCTTGGCGGCATCGCGCTCAGAAGGGCTGATGCCGCCTTGGCGGCCTCGCGCTCAAAAGGGTTGATGCCGCCTTGAGCGGCATCGCGCTAGGATCGGCTTGCCCGCCAGACGCGCGGGCAGGGCCCGAGGAGGGCCAGCCGGTCAAATCGCGCCGAGCACCGAGGTCGCCATGTCCGCATTGCGCAGTCGGGTAGAGCAGTTGCTGTCGTTGGCCGACGTCCGCGTCGGCGGCAGTCGTCCCTGGGACGTCCAGATTGAGGACGAGCGCTTCTTCGCCCGTGTCCTGGCGGAGGGTTCGCTGGGTCTGGGTGAGTCGTACATGGATGGCTGGTGGCGGGCGGCGTCGCTGGACGGCTTCCTGTTCAAGGTCATCAGCGCCGATCTCGACCGCCGCGTCCGCGGCTGGAAGGCGTGGGCCGATGGGGTGAAGGCCTACCTGACCAACCTGCAGAGCCGGCGCCGCAGCTTCGTCGTCGGCGAGCGCCACTACGACCTGGGTAACGACCTGTATCGCGCCATGCTCGGCAAGCGCATGGTCTACAGCTGCGGCTACTGGCGCGACCGCGACGGTGCACGCCTGCACGACCTCGACGCGGCACAGGAGGCCAAGCTCGACCTGGTCTGCCGCAAGCTTGGCCTCAAGCCCGGCATGCGCGTGCTCGATATCGGCTGCGGTTGGGGCGAGGCGTTGAAGTTCGCGGCCGAGCGCTACGGCGTCAGCGGCGTCGGCATCACCGTATCGAAGGAGCAGGCTGCGTTCGCGCGCGACCTGTGCGCGGGACTGCCGATCGAGTTCCGGCTGCAGGATTACCGCGAAGTCGGGGCAGGCGAGGGCGACGAGCGTTTCGATGCGATTTTCTCGCTCGGCATGTTCGAGCACGTCGGCGTCAAGAATTACCGCACCTACTTCGAGGTGGCACGGCGTTCGCTCGCCGAGGACGGCCTGTTCCTGCTGCACACGATCGGCACCAACGTCTCGGTGCGTGTCACCGACCCCTGGATCGCGCGCTACATCTTCCCCAACTCGATGCTGCCCTCGGCCGCGCAGATCGCGACCAGCTGCGAAGGCCTGTTCGTGATGGAGGACTGGCACAACTTCGGCGCCGACTACGAGCTGACCCTGCAGGCCTGGCTCGACAACGTCGAGCGCGCCTGGCCGCAACTGCCGGCCCGGTACGACGAGCGCTTCCAGCGCATGTGGCGCTTCTACCTGTCGGCCTCGATGGCCAGCTTCCGCAGCCGGCATACGCAGCTGTGGCAGCTGGTGCTGTCGCCCTCGGGCGTGCGCGGCGGGTACATCGCCCCGCGCTGACAGGGTGACGTGCCCCGGGTGCGCGTTGCTTACCCGGGCTACCTCATCCACGTAGCCCGGGTAAGCGAAGCGCACCCGGGGCCCAAGCCCAATCCACGTAGCCCGGGTAAGCGAAGCGCACCCGGGGCCCAAGCCCCATCCATGTAGCCCGGGTAAGCGCAGCGCACCCGGGGCCCAAGCCACGCCGCACAACAATCCCTCCCCCCGCGCAAGCTGCACTGCACATCGCATCGCCGACGGCTTTGCCCCACTATGTGCGTCCATTTCGCCAGCTCGACACGAGGGTTCTATGCAGACTTGGTTCCGGCGCAAGGACATCGACCGGGTCACGGTCCACGAGGAAGGGCGCCGCCTGGTGCCGACCCTGGGCTGGCCGCACCTGATCGCGCTGGGCATCGGCGCCATCGTCGGCACCGGCATCTACACCCTGATCGGCGTCGGCGCCAATCTCGCCGGGCCCGCGGTGCTGCTGTCGTTCCTCGTGGCAGGCATCGTCTGCGCCTGCGCCGCGCTGGCCTACGCCGAAATGGCGACGATGATGCCGGCCGCCGGCAGCGCCTATACCTACAGCTACATCGTGCTGGGCGAGGCGATCGCCTGGGTGGTCGGCTGGAGCCTGATCCTGGAGTACTCGCTGGTGGTCAGCACCGTGGCGGTCGGCTGGTCCGGCTACGCCGTCGGCTTCCTCAAGGGGCTCGGGGTGGACCTGCCGTTGTGGCTGACGGCCGGTCCGCACGCGGGCGGCCTGGTCAACCTGCCTGCGGTGGGCATCGTCTTCGTCGTGGCCGGCCTGCTGATGGCGGGCACGCGCGAGAGCGCCACGCTCAACGCCGTGCTGGTGGTGCTCAAGATCATCGCCCTGGGCATCTTCGTCGCGATTGCCTTGCCGCATTTCGATGCCGCCAATACCCAGCCCTTCATGCCCTATGGCTTCGCCAAGTCGATGGGTGCCGATGGCGTGGAGCGCGGCGTGATGGCCGCGGCGGCGATCATCTTCTTCGCCTTCTACGGATTCGATGCGATCTCCACGGCGGCCGAGGAAACCAAGAACCCCGGCCGTGACCTGTCGATCGGCATCGTCGGTTCGATGATCGGCTGCACGCTGATCTACATGGTCGTGGCGCTGGCCGCGGTCGGCGCGCTGAGCTACACGGTGTTCGGCAACAGCCCCGAGCCGCTGGCATTGATCCTGCGCGAGCTCGGCCAGGGCAAGGCGGCCACCGTGATTGCAGCGGCAGCCGTGATCGCGTTGCCGACGGTGCTGCTGGCGTTCCTGTACGGCCAGAGCCGCATCTTCTTCGTGATGTCGCGCGACGGCCTGCTGCCGCGCGGCCTGTCGAAGGTCAATGCGCGCACCGGCACGCCGATCGCCACCACGCTGTTCACCGCAACCCTGGTCGCGGCGCTCGCGGGCGTGGCACGCCTGGACGAAATCGCCGCGCTGGCCAATGCCGGCACACTGGCGGCCTTCATCGCGGTGGCGGTGTGCCTGCTGGTGCTGCGCAAGCGCGACCCGGAGCGCAAGCGCCTGTTCCGCACGCCGTTGGCGTGGGCGGTCGGACCGATCGCGATCTTCGGCTGCCTGTACCTGTTCTGGAGCCTGCCGCACCGCACGCAGTTGTGGTTCCTGGTGTGGAACGTGATCGGCGTGGTCGCTTACCTGGCCTACGGTCGCAAGAGCAGCCTGCTGGCCGTCGGCAAGGAAGCGTAAGCACGGCCGCCCGCGCAGGAGCCAGCATGCTGGCTCCTGCCGGTCAGGCCATGGCCGCTGTCAGCACCGCGCCGACGTCGGCCTGCAGTTTCAATCCCGCCAGATCGTCGGCACGCGTGCGACCGCGGTTGACGATGGCGATCGGCATGCCGGCCTCGTGCGCGCTGCGCACGAAGCGGAAGCCCGAATAGACCATCAGCGACGAACCCGCCACCAGCATCGCGTCCGATGCCTGCAGCGCTTCCTGTGCCTGCAGGTAACGCGGACGCGGCACGTTCTCACCGAAGAACACCACGTCCGGTTTGAGCATCCCGGCGCAGCGCGCGCACGCGGGCACCTCGAACGTACTGAAGTCATGGCCGTCGAGGTCGGCGTCGCCATCGGGCGCGATGGCGGCATCGAGGTCGAGCCAGGCCGGATTCAAATCTGCCAGCCGCTCCTGCATCGCCGCGCGCGGCTGGCGATCGCCACAGGCCAGGCAGACCACGTCGTCGAGCCGTCCATGCAGGTCGATCACTTCGCGACTGCCTGCGCGCTGGTGCAGGCCATCGACGTTCTGGGTAAGCAGGGTCGCGAGGCGTCCTTGCTGCTCCCAACCTGCAAGCGCGCGATGCGCGTCATTGGGCCTGGCGTGGGCGATGCGTGGCCAGCCGATGAAGCTTCGGGCCCAGTAGCGGGCGTTGACCTGCGGATCGGTCGTGAATGCCTGGTAGGTCACCGGCGGGGTGCGCTTCCATTGGCCATCGCCGTCGCGATAGTCGGGAATGCCCGAACCGGTGCTGCAGCCGGCGCCGGTGAGTACGAACAGGCGCCGGTGGGGGCGCAGCCACTCGCGCAGGAGATCAGCTTCCTGAAGCGGGGCAGGGGGCAGGTTGTTGGGAGCCACGGACATGCCCCCATCTTCTCATTCACCGGGTTTTCCGGCCCGCAACCTGAATGTCGTCTCACGGACTGAGACGGCCCTGCGACAGGATCTCCCCATGCCCCTGGATGCCTTCCATCCCGCCGTTGCCGCCTGGTTCGCCAAGGCATTTCCTGCGCCGACCCCGGCGCAGGTGCAGGCGTGGCCGGCGATCCGCAGCGGCCGCAACACGCTGGTCGCCGCGCCGACCGGTTCAGGCAAGACCCTGACCGCATTCATGACCGCGATCGACGGCCTGATCCGGCAGGGGCTGGCCAATGCTGGCGACACCGGGCTGTTCGGCGACGAGCCGAGCGCAGCACCGCCGGACGAAACCGTGGTCGTCTACATCTCGCCGCTGAAGGCGCTGTCGAACGACATCCGCATCAACCTGGAGGCGCCGCTCGCCGGCATTCGCGCCGAACTGCAGGCCATGGGCCTGCCCGATGTCGAAATCCGCACCGCGGTGCGCACCGGTGACACCCCGCAGGCCGAGCGCGCACTGACGCGGCGCAAGCCGCCGCACATCCTGGTCACCACGCCCGAATCGCTGTACGTGCTGCTGGGCTCCGAGTCCGGGCGGGCGATGCTGTCGACGGTGCGCAGCGTGATCGTCGATGAAATCCACGCCGTCGCCGCCAGCAAGCGCGGCAGCCACCTGGCGCTGTCGCTGGAGCGACTGGAAGCACTGGCCGGTCGCAACATCACCCGCATCGGCCTGTCGGCAACGCAGAAGCCGATCGAGACGGTGGCGCGATTCCTCGTGGGTGAGCCCTCCCCTTCAAGGGGAGGGTTGGGAGGGGATGGGTTGGACGCCCCGATCCAACAGGATGTCGACTGCACCATCGTCGACATCGGCTACACCCGCGAACGCGACCTCGCCCTCGAGCTTCCGCCGACACCGCTCAGCGCCGTCATGTCCAACGACCAGTGGGACCAGGTGTACGTGCGCCTGGCCGACCTGGTCGAGCAGCACCGCACCACGCTGGTGTTCGTCAACACGCGGCGCATGGCCGAACGTGCGGCGCGCCACCTCGGCGAACGCCTGGGCAAGGATGCGGTCGCCGCGCACCACGGCAGCCTGGCCAAGGAGCTGCGCCTGGATGCCGAGCAGAAGCTCAAGCGCGGCGAATTGCGCGTGCTGGTGGCGACCGCTTCGCTGGAGCTGGGCATCGACATCGGCGACGTCGACCTGGTGTGCCAGCTCGGTTCGCCGCGATCGATCGCGGCCTTCCTGCAGCGCGTCGGCCGCTCCGGACACCACGTCGGCGGCGTTCCCAAGGGTCGGCTGTTCCCGCAGACGCGCGACGAACTGGTCGAATGCGCGGCGTTGCTGGATTCGGTGCGTCGCGGCGAACTCGACGCGCTGGTCATGCCCGATGCGCCGCTTGACGTGCTCGCCCAGCAGATCGTCGCCGAGGTGTCCTGCCGCGAGTGGGACGAGGACGCGCTGTACGACTGGGCGCGTCGTGCCTGGCCGTACTCGCAGCTCAAGCGCGAGGACTTCGATGCCGTGGTGCGCATGCTCGCCGAGGGTTTCACCACCCGCCGCGGCATCCGTGCCGGCTACCTGCATCGCGACGCAGTGAACCGCAAGCTGCGTGGCCGCAAGGGCGGGCGCATGACCGCGCTGATGTCCGGCGGCACCATTCCCGACACCGCCGACTATGCCGTGGTGGTGGAACCGGAGTCGTTGTTCATCGGCAGCGTCAACGAAGATTTCGCCATCGAGAGCATGGCCGGCGACATCTTCCAGCTGGGCAACGCCAGTTATCGCATCCTGCGCGTGGAGCCGGGCAAGGTTCGCGTCGAGGATGCACAGGGCGTGCCGCCGAGCATTCCGTTCTGGCTGGGCGAAGCGCCCGGCCGCAGCGACGAGTTGTCGTTCGCGGTGTCGCGACTGCGCGAGGAAGTGGCTTCGCGGCTGGATGCGGATGCAACGCCGGTGGCGCAGGCGGCCAGCGAAGCATGGCTTCGCGACGACCTCAACCTGCCGGCCGCCGCCGCGCAGCAGGTCAGCGAGTACCTCGCCAGCACCCATGCCGCGCTGGGCGCGATGCCGAGCCAGCACACGCTGGTGCTGGAGCGCTTCTTCGACGAAAGCGGCGGCACCCAGCTCGTCATCCACACTCCCTACGGCAGCCGCATCAACCGTGCCTGGGGCCTGGCCCTGCGCAAGCGCTTCTGCCGGCAGTTCAACTTCGAGCTGCAGGCGGCCGCGACCGAGGACGCGATCGTGCTGTCGCTGTCCACCAGCCACAGCTTCCCGCTGGAAGAGGTCTCGCGCTACCTGCATTCGTCCTCGGCCGAGCATGTGCTGGTCCAGGCCCTGCTCGATGCGCCGATGTTCGGCGTGCGCTGGCGCTGGGCGGCGACCACCGCCCTGGCCTTGCCGCGTTTCGTCGGAGGCAAGAAGGTCCCGCCGCAATTGCAGCGGATGAAGTCCGAGGACCTGCTGGCGACCGTGTTCCCCGACCAGGTCGCCTGCGCCGAGAACCTCGTCGGCGAGCGCGAGGTGCCCGACCACCCGCTGGTCGCGCAGACCCTGCACGACTGCCTGCACGAGGCGATGGACATCGAAGGCTGGCTGCGCCTGCTGCGGGCGATGGAGGCGGGCGAAGTCAGGATCGTCGCCCGCGACCTGAGTGCGCCGTCGCCGTTCGCGGCCGAGGTGCTCAACGCGCGTCCGTATTCGTTCCTGGACGATGCCCCGCTGGAGGAGCGTCGCACCCAGGCCGTGCAGACCCGCCGCTATGCCGATGCGCAGAGCGCCGACGACCTCGGCCGCCTCGATGCAACCGCTATTGAAGCCGTGCGCGAGGAAGCCTGGCCACAGGTTCGCAGCGTCGACGAGATGCACGAAGCGCTGATGGGCCTTGGCGCGGTCACCGTGCGCGAAGTTCGCGAGAACGGCTGGGCCGACTGGCTCGCGCGCCTGGCGAAGGACCATCGCGCCACCTCGCTGCGGGACCCGGCCGGCGGTGGTGGGATCGCCCTGAGCGCAGGTGTCGCCGTACTCAGCGGCGACGGCAACGACCTGTGGTGCGCCGCCGAACGACTGCCGCAGCTGCTCACGATCCATCCGCAAGCACAGCTCAAACCCGCCATCGAGGCCCCGGCCGAGTTCGCGCAACAGGTCTGGTCACGCGACGACGCCCTGGTCGAACTGCTGCGCTCGCGCCTGACCGGGCTCGGCCCGACGCCCGCGCAGGTGCTCGCCGACGAACTCTCGCTGCCGCGCGGCGATGTCGAGCAGACCCTTCTGCGCCTGCAGGGCGAAGGCTACGTGATGCAAGGGCGCTTCACGCCCGGCATTGACGTGGACGAATGGTGCGAGCGTCACCTGCTGGCGCGTATCCATCGCTACACCTTGCGTCGCCTGCGGCGCGAGATCGAACCGCTGTCGCCGCGCGACTTCATGCGCTTCGCCTTCGACTGGCAGCGCGTCAGTCCTTCGACGCGGGTGCAGGGCCCCGAAGCGCTGGTCGGCGTGCTGTCGCAGCTGGAGGGCTACGAGGCGCCCGCGTCGGCGTGGGAATCGGAACTGCTTCCGGCGCGCGTCAGCGACTATTCGATTTCCTGGCTCGACGACCTGTGCACGTCGGGACGGACACTGTGGACGCGGCTGCGTCCCGGCAGCAGCGAGGCCAATGCCGCCCGCGGCAGTACGCCGGTGCGCAGCACGCCCGTCGTCCTGCTGCCGCGACGCGACGCGGCGACCTGGACGCGGCTGGCGCCGGCGACAACGGCCGACGAGGACCTGTCGACGCGCGCCCAGCGCGTGCTCGACCACCTGGTCGGACACGGAGCCTCGTTCTTCGACGAACTTGTTACCGGCGCGCACCTGCTGCGCACCGAACTGGAGGACGCACTGGCGGAACTCGTCGCGCGCGGGCGCGTGCACTGCGACAGCTATGCCGGCCTGCGCGCGCTGCTGGTGCCGGCGTCGAAGCGGCCCGGTGCGCAGAACGGACGTCGCCGCCGCGCGGCGCTGTTCGGCATCGAGGACGCAGGCCGCTGGGCATTGATCCGGCGGCCGCCAGGCAGCGACAAGCGCGATCCTGAGGATGTGGAGCACATCGCCCGCGTATTGCTGCGACGCCACGGCGTGGTGTGCTGGCGCATGCTCGAACGCGAGGCATCCTGGCTGCCTCCGTGGCGCGAGCTGGTGCGTGTCTACCACCGGCTGGAGGCGCGCGGCGAGATCCGTGGTGGACGCTTCATCGCCGGCCTGTCCGGCGAGCAGTTCGCGCTGCCCGAGGCGATAGGGCTGATGCGCCAGGTGCGCCAGCGACCGCACGATGGTGCCCTGGTCTGCGTGTCGGCGGTCGATCCGCTGAACCTGCTCGGCACCGTGCTCACCGGCAACAAGGTGCCGCGCCTGGCCGGTTCGCGCATCGCCTTCCGCGACGGCATCGCCGTGGCAACGCTGGTGTCGGGTGAGGTCGAGATGCTGGTGGAACTCGACCCGGATGATGCCCGCACGGTGCGCAAGGCATTGCTGCGCGAGCCGGACTCGACGTTCGCGCCCGTGCCGGACGTTCCTGCACACAGGTGAGCACCATCGACCAGAACGATCGACCGCAGCATCAGGGCCTGATCGTCATTGGCCATCGCGGCGCCAGCGGCTACCGCCCGGAACACACGCTGGAGTCCTACCGACTGGCGATTCGACAGGGCGCCGACTTCATCGAACCGGACCTGGTCGCCACCCGCGACGGCGTGCTGGTCGTGCGACACGAGAACGAGATCTCCGGCACCACCGACGTTGCCGCACACCCGGAGTTCGCCAGCCGTCGCACCACCAAGGTCATCGATGGCGTTTCGATGACGGGCTGGTTCACCGAGGACTTCACCCTCGCCGAACTGAAGACGCTGCGGGCGAAGGAGCGCATCCCGGCGATCCGCCCTGCCAACACGCGCTTCGACGGCATGTACACGATTCCGACGCTGGCCGAAGTGATCGCGCTGGTGAAGCGAGAGAGCCGCCACGGCCGCAAGGTCGGCATCTACCCCGAGACCAAGCACCCGACGTATTTCGCCCGCGAAGGCAGGCGAATCGACGGCCGGCCCATCGCCATCTCGCTGGGTGCCAAGCTGGTGGAGACGCTGGTAGCGGAAGGCTTCACCGACCCGAAGCGCATCTACGTGCAGAGCTTCGAATTCGCGAACCTGATCGAACTGAAAAGGCAGCTGATGCCGGCGGCCGGCATCGACCTGCCTTTGGTGCAGCTGTACGACGATTTCAACGAAGCGCGCCCCTACGACGTGGTCTACAACGCGAGCCACGGCAGTGACATGAACGCCCTTTACGGCGGGCTGGCCGGGCAGGTCGAAGGCGGCCTGACTGCGTCGACGCGCTACGGAGCCTTGGCCACCGAGCCGGTCCTGCAGTGGATGACGGCGAACTACGCCAGCGGTGTCGGCCCCTGGAAAGGCAACCTGCTGCCGCGCCAGCCACTCGCACCGCCGGTCGATGCCAACGGCGACGGCAAAGCCGAGCTGGCGGGGCAGGGCACCGCCCTGGTGCACCCGATGCTGGCCTGGGCATTGAAGGCAGGACTGCAGGTCCATCCGTACACGCTGCGCGCCGAGGAAACCTTTCTTGCGCAAACGCCAGGTGGCGTCACGCAGTCTGTGGTAGCCGAAGCGATGCAGCTGTATGGGCTCGGCGCACAGGGCTTCTTCATCGACCAGCCCGACCAGGGCGTGCTGGCGCGGGAGATGTTCCTCAAGCTTAGCCGCTTGGAGCCGTAGGGCCGAAGCAACGTCGATGGGTTCCCGCCTTCGCGGGAATGACGGATTTCGGACGACGCCGACACGAAGCGAAGGCAGCGGCAAGATGGATCCCGGCGTTCGCCGGGATGACGGCAATAAAAAACCGCCCGGGTCTCCCCGGGCGGTTTCGTCAACGCCATCGCATGGAGCGACTTACTTCTTGGCAGCCTTGCCCGTTGCCTCGGAACCCGAGGTCGCGGTCAGGCCACGCTTCTCCAGCAGCGGCTCGATCTTCGGATCGTGGCCGGCGAAGTTGCGGAACAGCTGCAGCGCATCGACGCTGCCGCCCTGCGACAACAGCGACTGGCGGAAATGGTCGCCGTTCTTGCGCGTCAGGCCACCGTTCTCCTTGAACCACTCCACCGAGTTCGCATCCAGCACTTCCGACCAGATGTAAGCGTAGTAGCCGGCCGCATAGCCACCCATGATGTGGCTGAAGTACGGCGTCCGGTAACGCGGCGGCACCGCGTAGAAATTGACACCGTCCTTCTTCAGCGCGGTGGCTTCGAAGCCCATCACGCCGTTGGCCGCCGGCAGCTGCGACGCCGTCGCCTGGTGCCAGTTCTGGTCGAGCATCGCCGAACCCAGGTACTCGGTCGTCGCGAAGCCCTGGTTGAACTTCGAGCTGGCCAGCACCTTGTCGAGCAGTTCCTTCGGCATCGCCGCGCCGGTCTGGTAGTGCTTGGCGTAGTTGGCCAGGATCGACGGCCAGTCAGCCCACATCTCGTTGACCTGCGACGGATACTCGACGAAGTCGCGCGGCACGCTCGTGCCCGAGAAGTAGGGGTACTCGACGTTCGAGAACATGCCGTGCAGCGCATGGCCGAACTCGTGGAACGCCGTGGTCACCTCGTCCCAGGTCATCAGCGTCGGCTTGCCTTCCGACGGCTTGGGGATGTTGAGGTGGTTGGCCACCACCGGCTTGAAACCGGTCAGGCCCGACTGGTCGACGTACGAGTTCATCCACGCACCGCCACGCTTGGAGTCGCGCGCGTACGGATCGAAGATGAAGATCGCCAGCTGCGAACCGTCCTCGTTGAACACGTCGTACACCCAGGTGTCGGCGTGGTACTTGGGCAGGTCGGTGCGCTGCTTGAACTTCAGGCCGTAGAGCTGGCCGGCGGCGTAGAACACGCCGTTCTCGAGCACGTTCTTCATTTCGAAGTACGGCTTGAGCTGCGACTCGTCGAACGCGTACTTCTCCTGGCGGACCTTCTCGGTGTAGAAGGACCAGTCCCACGGCTCGAGCTTGAAGGTCGGCTGGCCCTTGGCCTTCTGTTCCTTGTCGATCATCGCCTGCAGGTCGGCGCCTTCGCGCTCGGCGTTGGCGACGGCAGCCGGAGCGAGCTGGCCGAGCATCTTGTTGACGGCTTCGGGCGACTTCGCGGTCTCGTCGTCAAGGACGTACGCCGCGTAGTTCGGGTAGCCCATGATCTTGGCGCGTTCGGCGCGCAGCTTGGTCACCTGCGAGACGATGGCGGTGTTGTCGTAGGCGTTGCCACGGCTGCCGCGTGCGATCGAGGCCTTGTGCAGGCGCTCGCGCAGCGCGCGGTTGGTCAGCGAAGCTTCCGGCGGCTGGCCGGTGGTGTTGAGCAGCGCGATGACGTACTTGCCGTCGAGCTTGCGTGCCTTGGCTGCCTCGGCGGCAGAGGCGATCTGCTCGTCGGTCAGGCCATCGAGCTCTTCCTTGGTGTCGACGACGATCGCCGAATCGTTCACCTCGGCCAGCACGTTCTGGCTGAACTTGGTGCCCAGCGCCGCCAGCTCGGCGTTGATCGCCTTGGTGCGGGTCTTGTCGGCTTCCGACAGGTTGGCGCCGGAGCGGACGAAGTCGGTGTAGTAACGCTCGACCAGGCGCACGCCCTGGGCGTCCAGGCCGAGGCTGTCGCGGGTCTCGTACAGCGCCTTCACGCGGGCGAAGAGCTTGGCGTTGAGGTTGATCGCGTCACGGTGCGCGGAGAACTTCGGCGCGTAGGTCGCCTGCAGCTTCTCGCGGGTCGGATTGGTGTCGGTGCCGACGAGGTTGAAGAACACCGTGGTGGCGCGGGTCAGCGTGCGGCCCGACTTCTCCATCGCGATGATGGTGTTGTCGAAGGTCGGCTTGGCGGTGTTGTTGGCGATCGCGTCGATCTCCTTCAACTGCTCGGCCATGCCGGCGTCGAAGGCGGGCGCGAAGTCGGCGTCCTTGATCTTGTCGAACTGCGGGTAGTGCAGCGGCAGCGGGCTGTCGCTGAAGAACGGGTTCACGCTGTTGGGCGTCGGGGCTTGCGCGCTCACGGACGTATCTGCCTTGGGGGTCTTGGCATAGGTGGGGGCGGTTGCGCTCAATGCCACGGCCAGGGCCAGCGCGAGAGGGTGCTTCATTGGACTGAAACCTCGTCAAAGGGAGCCCGCAGCCTACCTGATGGGGGGCTTCGGGACCCCTGACGAAAGGCATGGGCCGGACAACGGCCCGGACTGGCAAAGGCTGGCTACACTCCGTACCGGCTCCCGGGTGCGCTGCGCTTACCCGGGCTACGACCTGTCCGTCCTGGGGAAACCGCATGAACCTGACCCGAACCCTTGTCCTTGGCCTTGGTCTGATCGGGGTCAGCGCCACGGCCCTCGCCGCCGAGACCGTCCGCTACGTCGCCCTCGTCGACGGCGGCAAGCAGGCGGGCCAGCAGGTGGTCACCCGCGGCGCCGACGGCAAGACCAAGGTCGACTTCATCTTCAAGGACAACGGCCGCGGTCCCGAGCTGAAGGAAGAGTTCACCCTGGCCGCGGACGGCACCTACCTGACCTACCGCTCGCAGGGCACCACGACCTTCGGCGCCAAGGTCGATGAAACCTTCAGCCGCAAGGGCCACGAGGTGCAGTGGAAGACGACCTCCGACGACGGTCACCAGACGGTGTCAGGCACGGCCCTGTACTCGGCGCTGGGCGGAACGCCGGAAAGCTTCTCGGTGGCGATGAATGCCTTGTCCAAGCGCAGCGACGGCAAGCTGCCGCTGATCCCCAACGGCACGCTGACCTCGCGCACGGTCGCGACGGCGAAGGTGGAGTGCGGCAAGTCGCCGCGCGACGTCGAGCTGCATGCGGTCACCGGCGTCGGCCTCACGCCGACGTTTGCCTGGGCCACCACCGGCGCCAATCCGCGCCTGTTCGCCTACATCTATCCCGGCTACCTGCAGCTGATCGAGGACGGTTGCCAGGCCGACGCCAATGCCCTGGAAGCGCGCCAGAAGCAGGCCGAAAGCCAGGTCCTCGTCGATCTTGCCAAGCGCCTGGGCCACCCGCTCGCCGGCACCACGCTGATCACTAACGCGCGCGTCTTCGACAGCGAGAACGCCAAGCTGGGACCCTCCAGCGACGTGCTGATCCAGGACGGTCGCGTGGTCTCGATCACGCCGGCCGGCAAGGGCAAGGCCAATGCCGACAACCTCATCGACGCCGGCGGCAAGGTGCTGCTGCCCGGCCTGTTCGACATGCACGGCCACGTCGGCCGCTGGGACGGCGGACTCAACCTCGCCACCGGCGTGACCACCGTGCGCGACATGGGCAACGACAACGCCACGCTGCAGCAGATGCTGGTGGAGATCAAGGACGGCACGCTGATGTCGCCCGACGTCGTCCCGGCCGGTTTCATCGAAGGCGAGAGCAACTTCTCCGCGCGCAACGGCTTCGTCATCAAGGATCTGGCCGGCGCGAAGAAGGCGGTCGACTGGTATGCCGAGCACGGCTATCCGCAGATCAAGATCTACAATTCGTTCCCGAAGGACGTGCTCAAGGACACGGTGGCCTATGCCCATTCCAAGGGCATGCGGGTGAGTGGCCACGTGCCGGCGTTCCTGCGCGCGCAGGACGTGGTAGACGACGGCTTCGACGAGATCCAGCACATCAACCAGCTGATGCTGAACTTCTTCGTCGACGAAAAGACCGACACGCGCACGCTGGCGCGGTTCTACCTGGTGGCCGACAAGACCGACGGCCTGGACCTGGACAGCAAGCCGGTGCAGGACTTCATCCACACGCTGGCGTCGAAGAAGGTGGTGATCGACCCGACCCTGGCCACGTTCGAGTTCCTGCATCAGCGTGAGGGCGAGATGTCGCCGATCGTGGCCGAGGTCGCCGACCACCTGCCGCCGGACATCCAGCGCGGCCGCCGCGTCGCCGAGATGAACATCCCGGACGATGCCACCGCGCAGCGCTACAACCGCTCCTACGCCAAGATGATCGAGTTCGTCGGCCGCGCCTACAAGGCCGGCGTGCCGATGGTGGCCGGCACCGACGAGATGGTCGGCTTCACCCTGCAGCGCGAGCTGGAGCTGTACGTCCAGGCCGGGCTGACCCCGTCCCAGGCCTTGCAGGTGGCCACCTGGAACGGCGCCAAGTACACCCGAACGCTGGCCGAGCGCGGCTCGGTGGCGCCGGGCAAGCGGTCGGATATCGTGCTGATCGACGGCGATCCGACGGCGAACATCGCCGATATCCGCAATGTGGCGCTGGTGATCAAGGCCGGCACGGCGTATTACCCGGCCGAGATCCACGAGGCGCTTGGGATCAAGCCGTTCGTGCCGGCGGTGAAGGTCAGCGCTGCGCGCTGAGCCCCCCTCTCCCCGGCGCCATTCGGCGCCATCCCTCTCCCACAAGGGGAGAGGGCAACGCGGACCCCAGAACCTCTCCCTGTTTCCCCCTCTCCCCTTGTGGGAGAGGGACAGGCCGCGAATGCGGCCAGGGAGAGGGGTAGGGGCGTACGCACAAGTACGGCCCTTTAACAGTCTGGTAACATTCCGCCCGTCATGTCAGCTGCCATGGCGCGGGACGGGTCCGCGTCGAGGTCGTCAGGGGACGGCCTGAAGTCACGTATCGCCGCATTTGCATGTCGGAGAGTGGCATGTCGGTGCGTCGGCCTTCGAATCCTTGGTGTCCCATCCTTGACACCACCCATCGAGACCGCTCCATGCCTTCCATGCCGCTTGCACGCAAGCTTCCCCGTCACGCCCTGACCGTTGCCATCGCCCTGATGCTGCCGGTCCAGGTCGCTTTCGCGCAGGATGCGCAGACCCCGGTCGAGACTGCCCAGGCCACCAACGGCAAGTCCACCACGCTGGAGACCATCGAGGTCACCGCGCAGCGCAAGGTCGAAAACCTCCAGGACGTGCCGGTCTCCGTGACCACGCTCAACGCCGAGCAGCTCGACGTGCTCGGTTCGGGCGGCAACGACGTGCGCTTCCTGTCCGGTCGCGTGCCCAGCCTCAACATCGAATCCTCGTTCGGTCGTGCCTTCCCGCGCTTCTACATCCGCGGCTACGGCAACACCGACTTCCGCCTCAACGCGTCGCAGCCGGTGTCGCTGGTCTATGACGAAGTCGTCCAGGAAAACCCGATCCTCAAGGGCTTCCCGGTGTTCGACCTGGATCGCGTCGAAGTGCTGCGCGGCCCGCAGGGCTCGCTGTTCGGTCGCAACACCCCGGCCGGCGTGGTCAAGTTCGAGTCGGTGCGCCCGTCGCAGGACTTCGGCGGCTACGGCAAGGTCGGCGTCGGCAGCGACAACATGTTCAACTTCGAGGGCGCCGTCGGCGGCGGCCTGACCGAGAACTGGTCGGCCCGTGCCTCGGCGCTGTTCCAGCGTCGCGACGACTGGGTCACCAACACCTACCCGGGCCCGAACGACGGCTTCGAAGGCTATGACGAGTCGGCCGGCCGCGTGCAGTTCCTGTACGAAGGCGAGTCGTTCGAGGCGCTGCTCAACGCACACGCGCGCCACCTCAACGGCACCGCGCGCCTGTTCCGCGCCAACATCATCAAGCCGGGCACCAACGACCTGGTCGACGGCTTCGATGAAGACAAGGTGTCGGTGGATGGCCTGAACCACTCCGAGCTCGACAGCCAGGGCGCCAGCGCGCGCCTGACCTGGAAGGTCGGCGACTACAACCTGTACTCGATCACCGGCTACGAGTCGGTCGAGACCTATAGCCGCGGCGACATCGACGGCGGTTTCGGCGCGGTGTTCCTGCCGGTGTCCGGCCCCGGCGTGATTCCGTTCGCGTCGGAAACGGCTGACGGCATCCCCGACCACTCGCAGTGGACGCAGGAGTTCCGCATCGAGTCGAACTTCGACACCGCGTGGAACTGGCAGGCCGGCCTGTTCTACTTCAACGAAGACTACGACGTCGAAAGCTTCAGCTACGACTCGCTGGCAGGCGGCATCCAGGACGGCTACGAGCGCGTCAACCAGACCAACGATTCGTGGGCGGTGTTCGCCGCGACGACCTGGGACGTCAACGACGCCTTCCAGCTGCGTGCCGGCGTGCGCTACACCTGGGACGACAAGGACCTGGCCGTCAAGGAATACTGGCAGACCGGTTTCGCCCCGTGCGTGCTCGGCGGCAAGTGCAACATCGCACAGCTGGCGGCGATGGAGCCCGACGGCAACCTGCTGGAGTCGACGCAGGACAAGAAGTTCAACTGGGACCTGTCGGCCACCTACGAAATCAATGACGACGTGAACCTGTACGGCCGCGCCGCCACTGGCTACCGCGGCAGCAGCATCCAGGCCGCGGGCGCGTTCAACGGCATGTCGATCGCCGGTCCGGAAACCTCGACCTCGATCGAAGCGGGCATCAAGGCCGACCTGTGGGACAAGCGCGCGCGCATCAACGCCGGCGTCTTCTACTACGAGGTCAAGGACCAGCAGCTCACCGCCGTCGGCGGCGAGACCGGTAACGCCAACATCCTGCTCAACGCCGACAAGTCGACCGGCCAGGGCTTCGAGATGGACTTCCAGGCGTACCTGACCGACAACCTGCTGATGACCCTGGGCAGCAGCTACAACGACACCGAGATCAAGGATCCGGACCTGGCCGTCTCGCCGTGCGCGGCCTGCACCGTGACCGACCCGCTCGATGCCAACGGCAAGGCCCTGATCGATGGCAACGTCCTGCCGCAGGCGCCCAAGTGGAACCACAACCTGACCCTGCGTTGGGGCATCCCGATGGACAACGGCGGCGAGTTCTACGCCTACACCGACTGGGTCTACCGCAGCGAAGTGAACTTCTTCCTGTACGACTCGGTCGAGTTCACCGGCAAGTCGCTGGTCGAGGGCGGTCTGCGCCTGGGCTACACCTGGGACTACGGCAAGTACGACCTCGCCGTGTTCGGCCGCAACATCACCGACGAAGTGCAGGTCGTCGGCGGCATCGACTTCAACAACCTGACCGGCTTCATCAACGAGCCGCGCACGGTGGGCGTGGAGTTCAAGGCCGGCTTCTGACGGCTGCTGCAAGCGCGTGACACCGACAACGCCGGGCCAGCCCCGGCGTTGTCGTTTTCGAAGGTCTCGTCCGTGGCCCGGGTAAGCGCAGCGCACCCGGGATCCCGCCGCAGTCCCCCGTACTCCCCCGAATGCCAACGTTTTCAGCCGCCGCACCCCCAGGCCCGGCGCTATGCTCGCCACTACTGCCCCGGAGTCTCCCCCCATGACTACCGCCTACGACTTCAGTGCCACCGACATCGATGGCCAGCCGCGCGCGCTGGACGAGTTCCGTGGCAAGGTCCTGCTGATCGTCAACGTCGCCTCCCAGTGCGGCTTCACCCCGCAATACACCGGCCTGGAGAAGCTTTCCCGGGACTTCGGCCCCAGGGGCCTGGCCGTGCTCGGCTTCCCCTGCGACCAGTTCGGCCACCAGGAACCCGGGGACGAGGCCGAGATCCGCAACTTCTGCTCGCTCAACTACGACGTGACCTTCCCGATGTTCGCCAAGATCGAGGTCAACGGCGCCGGCGCCCACCCCTTATGGAAGTGGCTCAAGGACGAAAAGGGTGGCATCCTCGGGCTGGACGGGATCAAGTGGAACTTCACCAAGTTCCTCGTGGGGCGGGACGGTCGGGTCATCAAGCGCTACGCGCCGACCGACAAACCCGAGTCGATTGCGAAGGACATCGAAGCCGCATTGGGGTGATGCCATGCTTAGACAGGTCATGCAGGCCCAGCTGCAGGTCGACATCGAAGATCACGATTTCGGCCTGCGCGTGCATGTGAGCGGCGAAGAGAATCTCGACAACACGCTGGCCTACTGGCGCGAAATCATGCCGCGCCTGGAAGTGGCGCAGGGCAACGGCGTGCTGCTCGTCGACGAGCTGACCGGCGAAGCGATGCAGGAACACGAATGGCTGGAGCTGGTGCTCGCCATGGAATATGCCCGGCTGTGGCGCTACCGCATCGCCCACGTCAAGCCGCGCGGCGTGCAGGACGTGGAGTACTGCGCGCTGTATGCACGCGATGCCGGCGTCGACGCCGCGGTGTTCACCAGCGAGCTCGAGGCCGAGCGCTGGCTGCGCCGTCCGGTGAGCGTGCCTGCCTGAGGGCAGGGGCGCTTACTTCTCGACGAAGGCGCGCTCGAACACGTACTGCCCCGGCACGCCGATGCGCGGTGCCGCGGCGAACCCGCGTCCGTCGAGGATGCCGCGGAAATCGGCCAGCATCTGCGGGCTGCCGCAGATCATCGCGCGATCGAGTTCGGGATCCAGCGCTTCCAGGCCCAGCTGATCCATCATCCGCCCGCTGTCGAACAGATCGGTCAGGCGACCGCGGTGATCGTTGCCCGCGAACGCGAATTCCTCGCGCGTGACCGCCGGGTAGTACTTGAGCTTGGCGGCAATCTGCTCGCCGAGGAATTCATGTCGCGGCAGCTCGTTGACGAAGTAGTCGCGGTAGGCGAGGTCGCTGGCGCTGCGCACGCCGTGGGTCAGGATCACCCGGTCGAAGCGCTCGTAGGTTTCCGGGTCCTTGATCACCGCCAGCCACGGCGCCAGGCCGGTGCCGGTGCCCAGCAGGTAGAGATTGCGGCCGGGGTGCAGGTCGTGGATCAGCAGGGTGCCGGTCGGCTTGCGGCCGATCAGGACCTGGTCGCCGGGCTGGATCGATTTCAGGCGCGAGGTCAGCGGCCCGTTGGGCACCTTGATGCTGAAGAACTCCAGCTGCTCTTCCCAGTTCGCGCTGGCGATCGAGTAAGCGCGCAGCAGCGGCCGCGTCGAGCCGTCCGCCTGCGGCACTTCCAGTCCGATCATCACGAACTGGCCGTTCTCGAAGCGGAAACCGTCGTCGCGGGTGGTGGTGAAGCTGAAGTAGTCGTCCGTCCAGTGACGGACATCCAGCACCGTTTCGGTGCCAAATGCGGAAGACATGCCGGTGCTTGGGGGGAGGGTGACCGGCGGGCATTGTAGCCGATCAGCCCAAGCTGAGACTGATTCTCATCTGGCGATCGGAGCAGGCGCTCGCGGGCGCCTGCTCCGTCGCGCGGCCTCTCAGCCCGCCGGCGGATCCAGCCGCAGCAGCTTGCCGTTGTCCTCGTCGGTGAGCACGTAGACCTTGCCATCGCTGCCGACGCGCACGTCGCGGATGCGCGAGGTCAGTTCCTTCAGCAGGCGCTCTTCGCCGGTGATCTTGTCGCCGTCGAGGCTCAGGCGGATCAGGCTGCTGTCGGCCAGCGCGCCAAGGAACAGGCTGTTGTCCCACTTCGATCCGGCATGGCCGGTGTAGAAGGCCATGCCCGACAGGCCCGGCGACTTCTCCCACACGTGGTACGGCTGCTCCATGCCCGGCGCCGAAGTGCCGACGGCTTCGGGGATCTTCAGACCCGAGTAGTTGATGCCGTGGGTGATGATCGGCCAGCCGTAGTTCTTGCCCGGCTCGGGGATGTTGATCTCGTCGCCGCCGCGCGGGCCGTGCTCGGCTTCCCACACCTTGCCGGTGCGTGGATCGGTGGCCAGCGACTGCATGTTGCGATGGCCATAGCTCCAGATTTCCGGGCGCGCATCCTTCCGACCGACGAAGGGATTGTCGCTGGGCACGCTGCCGTCGAGGTTCAGTCGCACCACCTTGCCCTGCAGCATGTCCAGCTTCTGCGCGGTCGGGCGATCGTTGCGTTCGCCCTGGGTGATGAACACATGGCCCTTGCCGTCGAAGGCGATGCGCGAACCGAAGTGGTTCGGGCCTTCGAGCTTGGGCTGCTGCTGATAGATGCGGCGCACGTCGGTGATCGCGGCATCGCCCAGCGTGGCCATGGCCGCGGCGGTGCCGGCGGTGCCGTTCTCGCCCGGCTCGGCATAGCTGAAGTAGATGCGCTTGCTGCTGGCGAAATCCGGCGCCAGCGCCACGTCGAGCAGGCCGCCCTGGCCCTGCGCCCAGACCTCCGGCACGCCGCCCAGCGGCGCGGACACGGCACCGTCGGCGGACACGCGGCGCATCCGGCCGGGACGCTCGGTCACCAGGAAGCTGCCATCGGGCAGCAGCGCCACGCTCCACGGGTGCGACAGGCCGGACGCGATCTCGGTCACCTGCACCGGCCCGTTCGCGCTGGCGACGGTCTGCGTCGGCATCGACTTCGGCGCCGGCTTGGCGCTGGCGGCTGCGTCGGCGGCGCCCTTGCCCGTGCCTTGATCTGCGCCCTGTTGGGCCTGGCAAGCGGCAAGCGAAAGCGACAACGCGAAGGCGAGGGCAGTGCAGTGCAGGTGGTGGCGCATGGACAGACTCCCGGTGCGGAGGATTCAGGGTGAAGAGGGTGAGGCAGGGCCGTCAACGATACCCGGCGGCCTGCAATTCAAAAAGTTCGGCGTAGCGGCCGCCCTGCTCCAGCAGCTCCTGGTGGGTGCCGCTGGCCTCGAGCCGGCCCTGCGCCAGCACCAGGATGCGGTCGGCCATGCGCACGCTGCTGAAGCGGTGCGAAATCAGCACCGCGGTCTTGCCGTGCGAGAGTTCCTTGAAGCGCTTGAACACTTCGAACTCGCTGCGCGCATCCAGCGCTGCGGTCGGTTCGTCGAGGATCATCACCTGCGCATCGCGCATGTAGGCACGGGCGATCGCGATCTTCTGCCACTGCCCGCCGGACAGGTCGACGCCGGTCTTGAAGCGCCGCCCGATCAGCTGGTCGTAGCCATTGGGCAGGCTCTCGATCACCTCATCAGCCGCCGCACGACGCGCGGCCTCGCGAATGCGCGCACCGTCGGCCATCGCGTCGATCTGGCCGACACCGATATTCTCGCCGGCGGTGAGGTGGTAGCGCACGAAGTCCTGGAAGATCACGCCGACGTTGCCACGCAGGTCGTCCAGGTCGTAGTCGCGCAGGTCGCGGCCATCGAGCGTGATGCGCCCCTCGTCCGGGTCATACAGTCGTGCCAGTAGCTTGACCAGCGTGGTCTTGCCGGCCCCGTTCTCGCCGACCAGTGCCAGCACTTCGCCGGCACGCAGTTCGAAGTCGAGCCCGCGCAGCGCCCATTTGTCCGCATCGGGATAGCGGAAGCCGACGTTCTCGAAGACGAAGCCGCGCGTGATCGGGCGCGGCACCGGCAAGGCGTTCGCGGGCGAAACGATCTCGGGCTTGATCTCGAAGAACGAGAACAGGTCGTCCAGGTACAGCGCCTGTCCGGCCACCTGCGAGAAGCCGATCAGCAAACCCTCCAGCAACTGACGCAGGCGGCGGAAGCTGCCGGCGAGGAAGGTGAGGTCGCCGATGCTGAAATCGCCGCGCACGGTGCGCCAGGCGATGTAGGCGTAGGCGACGTAGTAGCCCATCGTGCCCAGTGCTGCCAGCAGCGCGCCCCAGGCGGCGCGGCGGCGGGCGAGCGCACGGTTGGCGCGGAAGAATCCGTCGGCCAGTTCGCGGTACTTGGCGATCAGGTAACGGTGGAGGTTGAAGATCTTCACCTCTTTCGCCGTTTCCACACTGGCACCCATCTGCCGCACGTACTCGAGCTGGCGGCGTTCGGGCGTCCAGGCGAAGTTGAGCGAATAGCCCAGCGCGTTGAAGTGCGCCTCGCCGACGAACGAAGGCACCAGTGCCACCGCCAGCAGCACGATCAGCCAGGGCGCGTAGACCAGCAGCCCGGCAGCGAAGCTGACCACCGTGATCGCATCCTGCACCTGGCCGAACAGCTGGCTCATCAGGTTCATCCGTCCCATCGTCTGGCGGCGCGCGCGATCGAGCTTGTCCTGCAGGTCGGGATCTTCGAAGTCCTCCAGGTCGAGCGTGGCGGCATGCTCCATCAGCCGCACGCTGGTGACGTTGGTGAACAGCTCCGACAGCAGCGAATCGCCGTAGCTGATCAACCGGCCTAGCAGGTCCGAACCGATCGCCAGGGCGAACTCGAGCAGGAGCAGCGACGACAGTGTGTCGAGCTGGCCGCTGCGCCAGGCATCGCCGATCGAGTCGAAGCCACTGCCGGCCGCCACCAGCCGCACGGCCTCGTCGATGATCAGCTTGCCGACGTAGAGCGTGGCAATGGGCAGGAACGCGCGCACCACGCGCAGGCCGAGCGTGGTCAGCGTCAGCCCGGGGCTGGTCGCCCAGATCTGGCGCAGGAACGGCGGCAGGTTGCGCAGCGCGTCGAATCGTTCGCGCAGGCTCGGCTTGGCGGGTGCGGTCGAAGTGGCTGGCATGGAGTCGCAGGATAGGGCACTTGGGCGGCGACCGACGTCAATGCCTGCGTGCCATCAATCCGGATCGAGCACGATCCATGTCGGCGCATGGTCGCTGGCCCGCTCCAGGTCGCGCACCCAGCGATCGACGCCGGCTTCGCTCAACCGCGGCGCCAGCTCGGCATTGAGCAGCAGGTGGTCGATGCGCAGGCCGGCATCACGCTGCCAATGCTGGCGGAAGTAGTCCCAGAACGTGTACACGCGCTCCTCGCCGAACAGCTCGCGCAGCGAGTCGGTCCAGCCCTGCGCGAGCAGTTTCTGGTATCGCTCGCGCGATTGCGGCTGCAGCAGCGCGTCCTTGCGCCACGACTTGGGGTCGTAGATGTCCTCGTCGGTCGGCACGACGTTGTAGTCGCCGGCGAGCACGACCGGTTGCCCGCTTGCATACAGTTGCTTCGCGCGTTTGATCAGGCGGTCGAACCACGCCAGCTTGTAGTCGAACTTCGGCCCCGGCTGCGGGTTGCCGTTGGGCAGGTACAGGCAAGCGACCACGATGCCTTGAACCGCGGCTTCGATGTAGCGGCTCTGGCTGTCGTCCGGGTCGCCGGGCAAACCGCGCCGGACCTCGACCGGGTCGCTGCCGCGGGCGAGGATGGCGACCCCGTTCCACGCCTTCTGGCCATGCCAGATCGCGCCGTAACCGGCGTCGGCGAGGGCCTTGCGCGGGAACTGCTCGTGCGCGGCCTTGAGTTCCTGCAGGCAGGCCACGTCGGGCGCTTCCTTGCGCAACCAGGCCAGCAACGATTCAAGGCGTGTGTTGATGCCGTTGACGTTGAACGTGGCGATCTTCACGCTCAGAAGCGATACACGCCGCCCAGTCGGATGCCGCTGTCCTGGAACTCGAGCCGGCCGTCGAAGCGGCTGGCTTCGGCGTCGGCGTCGATGTTGTTGAAGGTGTAGTCGAGCATGAAGCCGAAGCTCTCCCACGGGAACCACTCGACGCCGCCGCGCGCGAAGGTGACGTCGGCATCGATGTCGTTGATCTTCGCGGTGAAGTAGCCGGCTTCGGCATAGATGCGCCAGTCGTCGGCCGGGACCCAGCGCCAGCTCGCGCCGATCGATGGGGCAGGAACGTCGGCGGAAACCTGGCGATCAAATTCTGCGCCGCCCTGGTTGCCATTCGCATCCAGCTCCAGGCCAAGGTCGAGCTCGACCTTGTACCAGACCAGTCCCAGGCGCGGGCCCAGCGCCCAGGTCTCGTTGTTGGCGACCCACCAGTTGTAGTTGAGCTCGTAGGCATCGAGGTTGTACTCGCTGCGCACCGTGGCGCTGGCCGGGTACACCGCGCCGTCAAAGGTGATGTCGCGGTTGAGGGTGCGCGAGGAGTTGAAGCTGTCCTGGTAGTAGGCGATGCCGAACTCGTGGTTCTCCAGTGGCCGCCACGAGGCGGAGATCAGGCCGATCGTGCTGTCGCCATCGAGGCCGAGGTCGCGCTTGAGGTCCACGTTGGTGCCGCGCAGGGTCTCGCCGTCGGCGCGCAGCTCGGTGTCGAACTTGCTGATGTAGCCGGCGATGCGGACGTTGAAAGTGTCCAGGGGCTCGATGGCCGCGGCGGGGAACGAAGCGGCCGAAAGGAGGACGGCGGGCATCAGCAGGCGGCCGACAGCCCCGCTACGGCGTTGCGAAGACGACATGGGAACCCCCTCAGGCTGGCGGCAGGCGGGGGCCGGCCGCGTAGATGTTCAGTTTCTGTAACGTTCCATGTGGGCTGTGCGTGAAATGTGAAGGCCGCGATTGCCCCCGGATTGGCTTGGGATCCACCCCAACGGCACCGGACCCGCAGTCAGTTAAGGGCTAAAATATCGGCCCCATCGCCAGCCTCGAAGCCCGCCGTGAGCAACGCCGCAAGCCCGAAGTCCAGCTCGACCACGCCCGCAGCCATTCGCCAGGAAGACCTGATCCAGTCGGTTGCCGATGCCCTGCAGTACATCAGCTACTACCACCCGGTCGACTACATCAAGAACCTCGCCGCCGCCTACGAGCGCGAGCAGTCGCCGGCCGCGCGTGATGCCATCGCCCAGATCCTGATCAACTCGCGCATGTGCGCCGAGGGCCACCGTCCGATCTGTCAGGACACCGGCATCGTCACCGTGTTCCTCGAGATCGGCATGAACGTGCGCTGGGACGACGCCACCATGGGCGTGGAGGACATGGTCCACGAGGGCGTGCGCCGCGCCTACAACCACCCGGACAACAAGCTGCGTGCCTCGGTGCTCGCCGACCCGGCGGGCAAGCGCACCAACACGAAGGACAACACGCCGGGCGTGGTCAACGTCAAGGTCGTGCCGGGCAATACGGTCGACGTGATCGTTGCCGCCAAGGGCGGCGGTTCGGAAGCCAAGTCGAAGTTCGCGATGCTCAACCCGTCCGACTCGATCGTCGACTGGGTGCTCAAGACGGTGCCGACGATGGGCGCCGGCTGGTGCCCGCCGGGCATGCTCGGCATCGGCATCGGCGGCACCGCCGAGAAGGCGATGCTGCTGGCCAAGGAAGCACTGATGGAGCCGATTGACATCACCGAGCTGCAGCAGCGCGGTGCGTCCAATCGCGCCGAGGAGCTGCGCCTGGAGTTGTTCGAAAAGGTCAACGCGCTCGGCATCGGCGCGCAGGGCCTGGGTGGCCTGACCACGGTGCTCGACATCAAGGTCAAGGATTACCCGACCCACGCCGCCAACCTGCCGGTGGCGCTGATCCCCAACTGCGCGGCCACGCGCCACGCCCATTTCACCCTCGATGGCAGCGGCCCGGTGATGCTCGATCCGCCGTCGCTGGCCGACTGGCCGCAGCTGACCTACGACTCGTCGAAGGGTCGCCGCGTCAATCTCGACACGCTCACCCGCGAGGACGTCGCCAGCTGGAAGCCGGGCGAGGTGCTGCTGCTCAACGGCAAGCTGCTGACCGGTCGCGACGCCGCGCACAAGCGCATGGTGGACATGCTCAACAAGGGCGAGCCGCTGCCGGTCGACCTCAAGGGCCGCTTCATCTACTACGTCGGCCCGGTCGACCCGGTTCGCGACGAAGTCGTCGGCCCGGCCGGCCCGACCACGGCCACGCGCATGGACAAGTTCACCGAGCAGGTGCTCAGCCAGACCGGCCTGCTCGGCATGGTCGGCAAGGCCGAGCGCGGCCCGGCCGCGATCGAGGCGATCCGCAAGCACGGCTCGGCCTACCTGATGGCGGTCGGCGGCGCCGCCTACCTGGTGTCGAAGGCGATCAAGGCCGCACGCGTGGTCGGCTTCGCCGACCTGGGCATGGAAGCGATCTACGAGTTCGAAGTGCAGGACATGCCGGTGACGGTCGCGGTCGATTCCACCGGCGAGTCAGTGCACAAGACCGGCCCGCGCGAATGGCAGGCGAAGATCGGCAAGATCCCGGTGGTGGTGGAGTAAGTTCCCCGTCGTCCCGGCGAAAGCCGGGACCCATTTCGCTTTTGACGCAACAGCAACATGGATCCCGGCTTTCGCCGGGATGACGGTTACAGCCGCCCCACCAGCGCCACCAGCTTCTTGCGCGTCTCGACCTGCATCAGGTACGCCTGCGCCATCGCCTCCAGCGCCGCGACATTGGTCGCGCTGACGTCATCGAGGTCATCCAGTCCGGTCAGCAGTTCCGCCTGCAGGCGGAAGTAGCCATCGCCGACCAGGTGCTGGGCGATGTAATCGACCGCATCGGTGTTGCCATCGAACAGCACGTCGATGATGGGAATGGCCCATTCCAGCGCGCCCCATTCCTGTGCAGACTTCAGGTCGATCGGACGGTTTCGCTCGCCGCTGCCCACCGACAGCACCACCAGGTCCTGCGCACTGTCGACGCGGGCATCCTTGCGCAGGGCTTCGGCGATCGCGCACGCAGTCGGGTTGTTGGCGACCACGCCGCCATCGATCATGGCCCGCTTGCGCCCTTCGACCACCATCGGATGCGCCGGAAAGTAGGTCGGCGCCGCGGTTGATGCCCGGCACACCGACCACATCGGCAGGTCCGCGTGCTCGGGCTTGAAACTCTTGAACACGATGGGTGTTCGCGAAATCGTGTCGTAGCTGGTGACCAATAGCGGCTTCTTCGCCTGGCCCAGCGTGGTCGTGCCGAAAACCTTTTTCAGGACCTTTTCCAGGCCCTTGCCGTCGTAGCGCGGTGCCGAAATGCCCTGGGTGAAGGTCCGTCCCGCCCGCGACCACAGCCGCTGCGCCATGCCGGGAAAAATCAGCTGCGCCTGGTGGCGATAGAGCTCGGCCAGTTGCTGCGGCGGCAGGCCGATGGCGAGCCCACATGCGATCAGCGCGCCGGTGGAACTGCCGGCAATCAGGTCGAAGTTGCGCAGCAGCCCGCCGGATTTCCCGGCCTGGGCGAGGGCATCTTCGACACCGGCCAGCCAGACGCAACTGACCAGGCCACGGATGCCGCCGCCATCGAGCGAAAGGATGCGGCGCATTTTCACGGTGACGTCTCCTGCCATTGAAACTCCTGCGGAAGTTGGACGCCATGATCGCAAGGGCCGGTCGCATGCACTGCGACCGGCAAGCGTCAGGTCAGTACCACTCCAGCAGCGAGATGCCCAGGCCGATGTAGGTCGCGCGATGGTTGTAGTCGATCAGGCTTTCGCCATAGCCATCGAACACCTGGATGTGGCCGCGCAGGCTGTTGTTGATCGGAAACCCCCAGTCGAGCTGCACCGCGCCATGCGAGCGGTCGCCGCCGCGCAGCGAGTGGCGCCCCATCACCGAGAACTGGTGGCCGCCGTGCACGTACACCAGGGTGGCGTCGCCGCGACCGACGAAATCCTCGATGTCGGAGTTGTTGTCGTCGTTCGCGCTCTCCGGAACGCGCCACCACGGACGGAGGGTCAGCACCCAGTTGTCACGGTCCAGGCCGATCATGCCGACCACGCGGTTCCAGCTGCGCGACAACGGATCGGCGCGGCCATTGGACTGGTGGTTGATGCCGATCCCGGCCAGGCGGCCGTTCCAGCCGCCGATCTGGTAGTTGTTGCGGAAGGTCAGCATGACCTCCGGTTCGTAGTTGGTCTCGCGGAACGGACGCGATGTCTCGGCGCTGTAGACCTGCCAGTGCGAGGACTGGGTGTAGGCCAGCCAGAGATCGCCGTTGTCGCCGAAGATGTTTTCCCAGGCTTTGGTCTTGAAGCTCAGCTGGAACTTGGCTTCCAGCGCGTCGACCGGAATCGGGCCCGGCACGGTGTTGTTGGGATTGGGCGAATGCGGGGTCTCGTTGGCGTCGCTGCTCCAGAACGCCGGCAGCAGGTACACCGGCTTGTAGGCGCGGAAGTTGAAGATGCCCAGCTTGGAGTCCCGGGCCAGCTCCCAGCGGCTGTCCAGCAGCGAACCCTTGCCGGCATTGGCCACGGCGCTGTGCAGCGGGTCCTCCATGGGGTAAAGGTCACCGCCGCCGCGCGCGGGCTCCGCGGCGACCACCTCGGGCGTCGCGTCAGGCGTTGCTTCGGGCGCGACCTCCTCGCCGATCTCCAGGTTCTTCTGGATGGCCTTGGCTTCCTTGGCGGCGATGTCGGCACCGCGGGTGTCGCGTGCCTTGCGGCCATGGACCGCGTCGTAGCAGGCGAGCCGATCGGCGTCGGCATTGATGGATACGCAGGCCTCTGGCGTGGCCGGCGTGGCCGGCACCTGCGCCTGCGCCAGCAGCGGCGCGGCGGCAAGCAACAACCATGGCGACGACTGGAGAGGACGGGGCAGGCGAAGGCGCGGGTTTCGGATTGGCGGCATGCGGGGGGCTCGATGCGTTGAATGTCGCTGGAAGGAAGTGTGGCATCGGCGCGATGCCACGGTCGTTAACGAAAGTTGTCCGGGCCGTTGTCGGCAAGGCACGGCAATGATTCCTGCTGCGCGGCGCCGTGACCTGCTGCCTTCAGAAGAACCAGGCGAAGGCGAACAGGCCGAGCATGGCGAAGGTCAGGCCAAGTTTGAGCACCACGCCGAAGACAATGCCCAGCCACGTGCCGAAGCCGACCTTGGCGGCCTGGCGCACTTCGCGGCCGTGGATCAGCTCGCCACCGAGGGCGCCGACGAACGGCCCGGCGAACAGCCCGACCGGCCCGAAGAACAGCCCGGCAAAGGTACCCAGTACCGCGCCGATGACGGCAAGCCGGCTCGCGCCGACGCGCTTGGCGCCGATCGAGGTGGCCAGCAGGTCGATGCCCAGGGACACCACGGTCAGCAGGCCCAGGATCACCAGCGGTACCCAGCCGACCTCGCGGAAATCCCCGGCCCAGGCTGCAAGCAGCATGCCGGCGAATACCAGGGGCAGGCCGGGCAGGGCCGGCAATACCGTCCCGGCAATCCCGACCAGCATCAAAATCCCCGCCAATACGTAGTAAATGCCCTGCAATTCCATACTAATTACCCCCTGTCGGAGCATGACTTTGCCCAGATTGCATTTTCACCCGGCCCGGGGTACTTTGCGGGCGCTGTGTTTGCCAGGGTCACCGTGAATCGTGGCCCGATGCGGTTGATCCATCGATCCGCTACATCGTTGCACCTCGCTTCCTCCTTGCAACCAGCACGCAGCCTAACGCGGCGTTATCAACCAAACGTTCCAAGGAGCAAGTAAACATGTCGAACCGTGAAACCGGTACCGTCAAGTGGTTCAACGATGCCAAGGGCTTCGGCTTCATCAGCCGTGAAAATGGCGAGGACGTGTTCGTGCACTTCCGCGCCATCCAGTCGCAGGGCTTCAAGAGCCTGAAGGAAGGCCAGAAGGTCTCCTTCACCGTCGTCCAGGGCCAGAAGGGCCTGCAGGCCGACGCCGTCCAGCCGCTCTGATCCGCGGCCACGACTGCAGTCACTGGCGCGCCGCCTGCGGCGCCCGGAAAGGAAAAAACCCGGCCTTGGCCGGGTTTTTTCTTTATGGCGAAGTTACAAAACATTCCCGCCATCGCTGGTAACGCTCCCATTCCTGCGGGGATTAGTTACTGCGCCCAGGCGCGTCCGTTATTCACGCGGACATACGATCCTTCGCGAATGCCGTCGAGGTCCTTCTGCGTGACCACGGTGGTGCGACCGTCATTCAAACGCACATATACGTTATAGGCCGCGCTGCCGGTGTTCTTCTGGATGGCGTTGCCGGCGACCGCACCACCGACCGCGCCGGCGGCGGCAGCGATATTCTGGTTGCCCTTGCTGCCACCGGTATGGGCGGAGATTTCATGGCCGGCGACGGCGCCGACGATACCGCCCAGGACGGCGCCGGTGGCGCTGGGGGCAGTGCTGCCGGCGGAGACCTGTTCGATCCGGGTGACCGTGCCGCAGTCGTAGCAGTTGCTGGTGCTGGTGCTGCCGCTGCCGCCATAGGACGGCGCCGGCGCGGTGCTGTAGCCGGAAGACGGAGACGTTGCACAGCCCGCAAGCGCGACCATAGCCGCGGCGGCAACACCAAGCAGGCGGAGATTCTGGGAACTCATGCGCGACTCCTGTAAGGATGGAGTGGCGTTGGCCGCACTACGGCGACACGCCACGCATCGACGCTAGCGGCCGCGAGGTGAACAGGCCATCAATCCTGGCCAGTCGGTGCTGTGTCTGTTGGGGATGCATCCAGCTTGCTGGTGACGGCGTGACGACGCCGCCACCGGTCGCCGGACAGGAATCAGCTGCGGAAATCCTGGTGGCAGGCCTTGCAGGCTTCGCCGATCTCGGTGTTCACCGTGCCAACGCCAGCGCAGTTGAGCGGCGGACTGGCGAGTGCGGCATCGAGCTTGGCGCGCATGCGACTGGCGTGCTCGCCGAAGCGCTTGTCGTCGGCCAGGTCGGGGAAGGCGGGCTCGAGGTCGTCGGCCATCACCCGCAGCGCCTTGAAGTGGGGCAGCACGTCGGTTGCTGCGCATCGGTTCTGTTCGGCCTTCTGCTTGAGCTGGCCGAGGTGCCACTGCTGGACGTGCATCACGCTGTCGTGGAAATGATCCTTGCGCGCGTCGATCGCACGCAGTGCCATCACCGTCGCGACCACGCCGATGACCAGGCCGATCAGGAACAGGAACAGGTACTTCGTCGCATTGCTGCCTGGCTTGACGCTGCTGGGCTGGGGGTTGCTCATTTGCCATGCTCCTTGCAAGTTGCGCCGAACCATACCATGCGGTCCGCGGCCGGCCCCAGCCCGGGGACCCTTACAATGTCGCAATGACCACCACGACCCTGGACCCGGCCTGGCTTGAACGCTTTGCCGGGGTAGACCGCCTTTATGGCGTCGGAACCATCGCCCGCCTGTCCGCCTGCCGCGTTGCCGTCGTCGGCATGGGCGGTGTCGGCTCGTGGCTGGTGGAGGCGCTGGCCCGCACCGGCATCGGCCACCTGACCCTGATCGACGCCGACGACCTGTGCGTGTCCAACACCAACCGCCAGCTGCCGGCCCTGGCGGGCCAGTACGGCCGATCCAAGGTCGAGGCGATGGCCGAACGCTGCCGCGCGATCAATCCGCAGATCACGGTCGAGGCCGTGGCGAGTTTCGTCACGCCGTCGAACCTGGCGGAGATGCTGGACCGTGGCTTCGACCTGGTGGTCGACGCCTGCGACAGCTTCCGTACCAAGGTCGAGATGGCCGCCTGGTGCCGTCGCCGCAAGCTGCCGCTGATCGTGGTCGGCTCGGCCGGAGGCCGCACCGATGCAACGCTGGTGCGCGTTCGCGACCTGTCGCGCACCGAGCACGATGCGATGCTGGCGCTGGTGCGCAAGAAGCTGCGCAGCGAGTTCAACTTCCCGAAGAACACCGATCGCTACTTCGGCATCTCGGCGATCTATTCGCTGGAGAACGTGAAGTACCCGCAGCCGGACGGCAGTGTCTGCGGCGTTCGGCCGCAGGTGAGCGGCGACGCCGCGCTGAAACTGGACTGCGGCGCGGGGCTCGGTGCAGCCACGCATATCACCGGCACCTTCGCGTTCGCCGCGGTCGGCCGCGCGCTGGAGTTGCTGCTCAAGCGCAAGTAATGCCTAAGCGGGCATCGCGAACAGACGCTCGGCGTTGGCCGAGGTCGCGCGCGCCAGCTCGTCGGCGTCGATGCCGCGCAATCCGGCGATGACGCGCAGCACTTCCGGCAAGCGCGCCGGTTCGTTGCGTTGGCCGCGAATGCCGGCATCGGGCTGGTCCGGTGCATCGGTTTCCAGCAGCAGGTATTCAATCGGCATCGATGCAGCCAGCTTGCGCAGGCGATTGGCACGGTCGTAGGTCACCGGACCGCCGAGCCCGAGCATGAAACCGGCACGCCACAATTGACGCGCCTGCTCTTCGCTACCCGAGTAGCTGTGGACGACGCCACGCAGGCCGCCGGCGCGGCGGATGGCGGCGATCACCGCGTCGACCGCGCGACGCGCATGGACGATCACCGGCAGGTCGAACTCGCGCGCGAGCTGCAGTTGCCCTTCGAAGATGTGCATCTGCCGTTCCGCATCGAGGCCCTCGACGAAGTAGTCGAGTCCGCATTCGCCCACCGCCAGCGGGCGTTCGCGTTCGATCCATTCGCGCAGCAGCGGCAGGTGCTCGTCGCGGTGGGACGCCAGATACATGGGGTGCAGGCCGTAGGCCGGGTAGAGGCCGCTGCCCGGCGGGCAGGTCGCGCGCAGCTTCGGCCAGCCGGCGGCATCGACGGCCGGCACGACCTGGCGGGTGACGCCGGCCGCGCGGGCGCGCGCGATAACCTGGTCACGGTCGGCATCGAACTCGGCCGCATCCAGGTGGCAGTGGCTGTCGACCAGTGGGACCACGTTCAGGCGCACTGGCTGTTCAAGGCGCGCCGTTCAACGGGGCGCGCGGGGGGCGGGCGGCAGGCCTGGATCCTTGCGCTTCTTCCAGCTGGCCAGCAGCAGGGTGCCCAGGCCCAGCAGCAGCTCGTCGGCCAGGGGCACGAAGTCGGGCACGACCAGGTCCACCACGAACAGGGCGGCGGTCAGCACGAACAGGCGCGGGAAGCTGAGCTTGCCCAGGAAGCCCAGCAGGGGAGCAGTGAGTGGGTTGGCCATGGCAGATGCAATTTGACGGCGGTCGCAATGACGCTAACACGCCGGCAAACCAGGTTCACAGTTGCGACAGCTTGATGTTAAAAAATCGGCGGCCGTTCAGGATCGCAGTGTTCGAATGGCGCCATCCATCAACCCGCGGGCCAAAACCCGCAACAGAGGCCTGAAATGAACAAGAACATCCTCGCAGTCGCCCTGGCTTCGCTGCTGGTCGGTGGCGTCGCAGTCGCGGCTTACAACAGCTTCCGCGGCAGCGACAACGCGCAGGCCCAGGTGGATGCCAGCGGGCAGCCGATCGGCCAGAACGGCGACATGGCGGCCGACGGCTCGATCCAGTCGGGCAAGGTCGAATACGCCGACGTCCTCAACGTCAAGCCGATCAACGAGAAGGAAAAGCTGTACGCGACCGTCATCGGCACCGACGCGGTCCGCGAGACCAGCACCACGTCGACCCCGCGTGAGGTCTGCGAGGACGTGGTCGTGCAGGAGCGCGCTCCGGAGCGTGATGGCAACGTCGGCGGTACCGTCGCTGGCGCCGTGATCGGTGGCCTGGTCGGCAACCAGATCGGCAGCGGCAACGGCCGCAAGGCCGCGACGGCCGCGGGTGCGGTCGCCGGTGGCTTCATCGGCAACCAGGTCGACAAGCGCCACGTTGGCGGCAAGGTCACCAGCCGCACGGAGCGCCAGTGCCACACGGCTTCCTCGACGTCGCAGTCGTCGCGCGTCGTCGGTTACAACGTGACCTTCCGCAATCCGGACGGCACCACCGGTTCGATGCGCACCGACAGCAAGCCGGGCAAGCAGATCCTGCTGGGTGAAGAGGACAAGGTGGTCGGTTACGACGTGACGTACCGTTACGACGGTGCCGAGCAGACCATCCGCATGGACGAGCGCCCGGTCAACAACCGCCTGCCGGTGATCGACGGCCAGGTCGTGACCCAGACCGCGTCGGCCTCGACGGGTTCGAACCAGGGCTGATCGCCTCTCCATCGCAAGTGCAATACCCGAGGGGCCGGAGCAATCCGGCCCCTTTCTTTTTTCCGTCATTCCCGCGCAGGCGGGAATCCATGGACGTATGGCTTCCTCAGGGCGCCGTCCGCCGACCCGGGGATTGCTCCGCCCCGCGGACGACATCCTGTCTTTACGCGGGGCGTGGGCCATCCATGGCCCACTGCTCCGCAATCCCCGGGCCGGCGGACGACGCTTCGGCGAGTTACTTCATGGTCTTCGTCGGTTTGTCGGGGGATGGCGCGCGAAGCGTCCTTGCCGCGTATTCACCTCCGCAAGACCCTTGGAAAAACAGGGCTGTAGGGCTACCCGCGCCGCTGTCGGCCATTACAATGGCCGTCTTTCCACTGTCGAGCGCGCCATGGCCCTGCACCCGTACGATCTCTACGACGTCCGCTCCCTGCTCACTGAAGAGGAGCGCGCCGTACAGGACACGGTGGCGCGTTTCACCAACGAGCGCGTGATCCCGATCATCGGTGATGCGTTCGACCAGGCCCGTTTCCCGAAGGAGCTGGTGGGTGAGATCGCCGAACTGGGCCTGCTCGGTTCGTCGCTGCCGGAGAAGTACGGTTGCGCCGGCCTCAATGCGGTCAGCTACGGTCTGATCTGCCAGGAGCTCGAGCGTGGCGACAGCGGCATCCGCAGCTTCGTCAGCGTGCAGTCCTCGCTGTGCATGTACCCGATCTATGCCTACGGTTCGGAAGAGCAGCGCATGCGCTGGCTGCCGGACATGGCGGCGGGCAAGGTCATCGGCTGCTTCGGCCTGACCGAGCCGCACGGTGGTTCGGACCCGGCCAACATGAAGACCCATGCCAAGCGCGACGGCGACGACTGGGTCCTCAACGGTTCGAAGATGTGGATCACCAACGGCAACGTCGCCGACATCGCGATCGTCTGGGCGCAGACCGACGAGGGCATCCAGGGCTTCATCGTCGAGAAGGGCATGCCCGGTTTCGCCGCGCAGGAAATCAAGCACAAGATGAGCCTGCGCGCGTCGGTGACCAGCTCGCTGTTCTTCGACAACGTGCGCGTGCCCGACGGCAACCGCCTGCCCAACGTGAAGGGCCTCAAGGGTCCGCTGGGCTGCCTGACCCAGGCCCGCTACGGCATTACCTGGGGCCCGATCGGCGCGGCCATCGCCTGCCTCGACGAAGTGCTGAAGTACACCAAGGAACGCATCCTGTTCGACCGCCCGGTGGCGGCGACGCAGAGTGCGCAGATCAAGATGGCCGAGATGGCGCGCCGCATCACCCTGGCGCAGTTGCTGGTGGTGCAGCTCGGTCGCCTCAAGGACGCCGGTGCCATGCAGCCGGCGCAGGTGTCGCTGGCGAAGTGGAACAACTGCCGCATGGCCATCGACATCGCGCGCGAGTGCCGCGACCTCCTCGGCGGCGCCGGCATCACCACCGAGCATGCGGCGATCCGCCACGCGCTCAACCTGGAGTCGGTGATCACCTACGAGGGCACCGAAACCGTGCACCAGCTGGTGATCGGACGCGAGCTGACGGGCATCAGCGCGTTCTGAGCCAACGGTCGGAGAAGTCCACGTGTCTGTCTTCGACATCTCTGTCTTCGACGTCCGACTCGAAACCCCGCGCCTGATCCTGCGTCCGCCGCAGGCAGGCGACTTCGAGGCATGGGCGGCATTCCGTGCCGACGAGGAGGCGACGCGCCATATCGGCGGCGTCGAGGCGCGGCCGGTGGCGTGGCGCAGCTTCGCGGCGATGATCGGCGTGTGGCACCTCAAGGGCTTTGCCATGTTCTCGGTGATCGACAAGGCCAGCGGCGAGTGGGTAGGGCGCGTCGGGCCGTGGCAGCCGGAAGGCTGGCCAGGTACCGAGGTCGGCTGGAGCATCGTCCGCAAGCACTGGGGCAAGGGCTTCGCCCCCGAGGCCGCGGCCGCGAGCATCGACTGGGCCGTCGATCACCTGGGCTGGAGCGAGGTGATCCACACCATCGATCCACAGAATGCCAATTCCAGGGCGGTTGCTGCCAAGCTCGGCTCACGCTACCTGCGCATGGGCCGGCTGCCGGTGCCATACGATGGCAACGAGATCGAAATCTGGGGACAGTCGCGCGAGCAGTGGCTCGCCCGGCGCACACGCGAGGAGCGCACATGATCACCGTCTATGGCTATTCCTGTTCCGGCAACTGCCACAAGCTGAAGTTGCTGCTCACCCAGCTGGGCCGCGAGTTCAAGTGGGTCGAGATCGACAGCACCTGCGGCGAGACGCGCACGCCCGAATACCTGGGCAAGAATCCCAACGGCAAGGTGCCGATGGTCGAGCTCGAGGATGGCCGCATCCTCACCGAGTCGAACGCGATCCTGTGCTGGCTGGCCGACGGCACGCCGTTCTGGGCGGGCGACGCCTGGCAGCGTGCGCAGGTGCTGAGCTGGATGTTCTTCGAGCAGTACAGCCATGAGCCGTATATAGCGGTCGCCCGCTTCATTCGCGGCTGGACGACGCTGGACTCGCCGCGTCGCGCCACGCTGGCGCAGTTGCGTGAGCGCGGTCACCAGGCGCTGGCGGTGATGGAACAGCACCTTGCCGCCGGGCACGAGTGGTTCAGCGGTGAGGCCTATGGCATCGCCGACATCGCCCTGTTCGCCTACACCGTTGTCGCCGATGAAGGCGGCTTCGACGTTTCGCGTTATCCGCAGATCCGCGAATGGCTGACCCGCGTGATGAAGACGCCGGGTTTCGTCGCCATGCCGGCGCCTCCGGTCGAGGTCGCCTCGCGCCTGGCGCTGCCGGACTGATCCTGCCGCACCAACGTTCGCAAAGACATGCCTGGTCCCGCGCCCTGCGCAGGACGAAATCCGAGAACCCGAAAAAATGTCCGTACTGCCCAACCCGATCCCCGCACGCATGAAAGGCCTGAACCGGGCCGAGATCTGCGACGTCAACTTCAGCGAGTTCGTCAAAGCGTGGAGCGGCCGCGCCGAAGCTCGTCCGGCCGCGGGTGAGGCGATCCTGGAGGGCAGCGCGCTCGATGCGCGCGGATTCCGCGAACTGTTCGAGTCGCAGCTGGTCAGCCGCCACCTCGATCTGATGGCGCGCGTGCTGCGCGTGCAGAATAAGGTCTTCTACACGATCGGTTCCAGCGGCCACGAAGGCAACGCGATGGTGGCGCGCCTGACGCGCCATACCGATCCGGCGTTCCTGCATTACCGCTCCGGCGGCTTCATGGCCGAGCGCTTCCGCAAGCTGCCCGGCATGGATCCGGTGATGGATTCGGCGCTGTCGTTCGCCGCCAGCAAGGACGACCCGGCCAGCGGCGGCCGCCACAAGGTCTGGGGCAGCAAGCCGTTGTGGGTATTGCCGCAGACCTCGACCATTGCCTCGCACCTGCCCAAGGCACTGGGCACGGCAGTGGCCATTGAAGCCGGCAAGCGCCTCGGGCACGCACTGCCGATCCCGGACGACAGCATCACGATCTGCTCCTTCGGCGACGCCTCGGCCAACCACGCCACCGCGCAGACCGCGTTCAACGCCGCCGCCTGGACCGCGTACCAGAAGCTGCCGGCGCCGGTGCTGTTCGTCTGCGAGGACAACGGCATCGGCATCTCGGTGAAGACCCCGGGCGGCTGGATCGGCAACCGCTTCCGCAACATGGACGGCCTGGATTACTTCACCGCCGACGGCCTCGACCTGGCCGCCGGTTATGGCGACGTGCAGCGTGCCGTCGAGCATTGCCGCACTACGCGCCGCCCGACCTTCCTGCACCTCAAGACGACCCGCATCATGGGTCACGCCGGCACCGACTTCGAGATCGAATGGCGTTCGATCGAGGAACTGTGCGCGGTCGAGGCCACCGACCCGCTGCTGCGCTCGGCGGCCATCGCGCTGGAATCGGGCCTGATGTCGAAGGACGAAGTGCTCGACCTCTACGAGCAAACGCGTAAGAAGTGCTTCGCTGCCGCCGACGAGGCCGATCGCCGGCCCAAGCTCGACAACCTGGCCGACGTCGTCGCACCGCTGGCGCCGTACACGCCGGCCAAGGTTGCCGCCGAAGCCAAGCGCGCCGATTACGACGCGCGCCGCCTGGAAGTGTTCGGCAGCCAGGCCAAGCTGCCGGAGAACCAGCCGCCGCGTCACCTCGCGATCCAGATCAACAACGCGCTGCACGACATCTTCGCCAAGTACCCGGAGACGCTGCTGTTCGGCGAGGACGTGGCGCAGAAGGGCGGCGTCTACACGGTCACCAAGGGCCTGCAGAAGGCCTTCGGCCCGCGCCGCGTGTTCAACACGCTGCTCGACGAGACGATGATCCTGGGCATGGCCCAGGGCTTCGCCAACGTCGGCATGCTGCCGATCCCGGAGATCCAGTACCTGGCGTACTTCCACAACGCCTGCGACCAGATCCGCGGCGAAGCGGCGAGCCTGCAGTTCTTCAGCAACAACCAGTACGCCAACCCGATGGTGGTGCGCATCGCCGGCCTGGGCTACCAGCGCGGTTTCGGCGGCCACTTCCACAACGACAATTCGATCACCGCGCTGCGCGACATCCCGGGACTGGTGGTGGGGTGCCCGTCGCGCGGCGACGACGCCGCGACGATGCTGCGCACGCTGACGGCGCTGGCCAAGGTCGACGGACGCGTGAGCGTGTTCCTGGAACCGATCGCGCTGTACATGACCAAGGACCTGTACGAAGCCGGCGACGGCGCCTGGCTGACGACCTATCCCAAGCCCGATGAAGCGATGACGCTGGGCGAGGGTCGCATTTACGGCGAGGGCAACGACGACCTGGTGATCTTCAGCTACGGCAACGGCGTGCCGATGAGCCTGCGCGCGGCGCGGACCATCGAGGCGAAACACGGCTGGAAAGCACGCGTGGTCGACCTGCGCTGGCTGGTGCCGCTCAACGAGCAGTTCATCCGCGAGCAGGCGCGCAGTGCCAAGCGCCTGCTGATCGTCGACGAAGGCCGCCACAGTGCCGGCGTGGGCGAGGGCGTGCTGACGGCGATTGCCGAAGGTGGCTACGGTGCGCGTCCGTTCCAGCGCGTCGTCGGCGTCGACACCTACACGCCGCTCGCAGGTGCCGCCTTCCTGGTGATTCCGGGCGAGGACGACATCGTCGCTGCAGCGGACCGGCTCGCCTGAATGTGCGGTCTCGCCGGACTGTTGCGCGCGACTCCCGACGCCAGCGATGAGCGGCTGACCGCGCTCGCCGGCGCGATGGGCGATGCGCTGGTCCACCGCGGCCCCGACGATCGGGGTGTCTGGACCGATGCCGAGTCCGGCATCGCCCTGGCGCATCGCCGCCTGAGCATCCTCGACCTGTCGCCGCTGGGTCACCAGCCGATGGCGTCGAGCGATCATCGCTTCGTCATCGCCTACAACGGCGAGGTATACAACTTCGCCGAGCTGCGCGAGGTGCTGGTCGCGCGCGGCCATGCCTTCCGCGGCCATTCCGACACCGAGGTGCTGCTGGCCGCGGTGGTGGAGTGGGGCGTGGAGGACGCGATCGCCCGCTGCAACGGCATGTTCGCGGTGGCCTTGTGGGATCGCCAGGAGCGCTGCCTGTGGCTGGCCCGCGACCGCGTCGGCAAGAAGCCGTTGTATTACGGTTGGGCCGGCGACACGTTCGTGTTCGGTTCGGAGCTCAAGGCGCTGTGGCGCCATCCGGACTTCGACAACGGCGTCAGCCGCGATGCCTTGGCACTGTTGCTGCGCCTGGACTATATCCCGGCACCGCATGCCATCCATGAAGGTACCTTCAAGCTGATGCCGGGCACGTTGCTGCGCATCGACGCGGCGACGGTGGCGGCTGGTGCCGGCGCGCACGATCCGCAGCGCGACCAGCGTCGCTACTGGGAGCCGCGCGAGCGCATGGAAGCGGCGCTCAAGGCGCCGTTCAAGGGCGACGAGCGCGAAGCGGAGAACCGCCTCGACGAACTGCTGCGCGAGGCGGTCGGCCTGCGCATGGTTGCCGACGTCCCCGTCGGTGTGTTCCTGTCGGGCGGCACCGACTCATCGATCGTCACCGCGCTGATGCAGGCACAGAGCCGCCATCCCGTGCGCAGCTTCACCATCGGCTTCGAGCGCTCGCACCACGACGAGGCGCACCTCGCGCGCGAGGTCGCCGAGCACCTGCACACCGCGCACACCGAGTTGTACGTCAGCGGCAGCGATGCGCTGGCGGTGGTGCCTACGCTGCCGGCGATGTTCGATGAACCTTTTGCCGATGCCTCGCAGGTGCCGACGGCGCTGGTGGCGCGCTTGGCGCGCAGTGCGGTAACCGTGGCCCTTTCGGGTGACGGCGGCGATGAGCTGTTCTTCGGTTACAAGCGCTACGAGCGTGCATTGCGCAACTGGCGCTGGCAGCGGCGCGTGCCGTCGCCACTGCGCAAGGCAATGGCGCGCAGCGCGACGGGGCATGGCGAGTCCTCGCGCACCGGTGGCTTTGCCGCGCTGGCGGCGGAGATGGGCGCGGGTGGCATCGGCGACGTCTACCGCCAGCGCATCGCCCGCTGGCGCGATCCCACCTGCGCGGTGCCGGGCGCGAAGCTTCCGGCGACCTTGTACGACCAGCCCGATCCGCTGCACGGCGCCGGCACCGCGGCCGACGCGATGATGCTGGCCGACTTCAGCGTCTACCTGCCCGAGGACCTGCTGTGCAAGGTCGACCGCACCAGCATGGCGGTGAGCCTGGAGGCGAGGGCGCCGCTGTTGGACTGGCACGTGGCCGAATTCGCCTGGTCGTTGCCGCTGGCGTTCAAGCGCCACGCCAAGGGCAACAAGTACCTGCTCAAGCAGGTGCTGCGACGGTATCTGCCGGACGAAATGGTCGACCGCGGCAAGCGCGGCTTCGGTGCGCCGGTCAGCGACTGGCTGCGCGGCGACCTGCGCGAATGGGCCTCGGCGCTGCTGGACGAGCAGCGCCTGCGCGAAGAGGGCTACTTCGACGCCGCGGCCGTACATGGCATCTGGCGCAAGTTCCTCGACGGCGAGCGCAAATGGCACACGCACCTGTGGAACGTGCTGATGTTCCAGGCGTGGCACGAGCACTGGCGCGAGCAGCGGCGCGCGGTCTAGGTCCGCCGTCCCGGCCATCACCGTCATCCCGGCGAACGCCGGGATCCAGGCCGTCACCCTTCCAGTTCCGTCATCCCGGCGAAAGCCGGGATCCATCTTGCTGTTGCCTTTCCGTCAATCGCGAACGAGCAACGTCGACGTGGATCCCGGCTTTCGCCGGGATGACGGTGAAGTGGCTGATGTGGTGAGGGCCTGGGTCCCGGCGTTCGCCGGGACGACGGGTGCGTCAGCGCCCGAGGCCGCCGCGCAGCGGTAGTTCGCGCAAGACGACGTCGCCGGCTGTCATTTCAAGCGCCTCTCGTTCCAGCGGCAGCACCGCCAGCGCGACATGCCGGTCGGCGGCATCGACCGCCGAAACCAGCTTGCCCAGCGCTGAAGGGCCCGCCATCACATCGGTTCCGGCAACGAGCGCCGCGTCGGCTTCAAACAACGCCAGCCCCCGCTTGGCCTGCCCAAGGAAATGCGTGCGCGCGACGATCTCCTGGCCCGGATAGCACCCCTTCTTCACGCTGAAGGCCTGCAGGCGTTCCAGGGACAGCTGCTGCGGCGTCCAGTGGCCCGCCTCGGAGGCGGAGAGGCGTGGCAGGCCGTGTTCGAGGTCGTAGGCCTGCCAGCGCGCCACCGCCTGGCCATCGGCCGTGGCATTGGCACTGCCGGAAATGCGCAGGCTGCGCGGCCCGCCATCGCCGCCCAGGTCCATTTCCACCGTCTCGACCCCGTCGTCACCGCCGAGGGCGGAGCCTTGGGCTGTCGCCGGTGCCGCAAAGGAACCACTGACGTGCACATCCGGGCGAACTTCGATCTTCACCTTGCTGCGAAACACGAAGCGCTGCAGTGCGGCGGCCAGCTCGCCGGGATCGGCATCGGGCAGCAGCAGCCAGAGCAGCTCATCGGACAGTTTCAGCAAAGCGAACAGCGCCACCACGCGCCCTTTGGGCGTCAGCCAGCCATTCCACTGCCAGCTGCGCGGCTCCAGCAGGCCGACGTCGTTCATGAACTGTGCCTGCGCAAAAGCGACCGCATCACGCCCGCTGAGCGCGATCAGGCGATGGTCGGGCAGGGCGAAGGCGAGGCCGGCGGTGGCCTGCGGGTTGTCATGCATGGGGGGCGGGAATTAACATTCAGCGCCGTGATGATAGGCCAAACCCCACCCGTTGAAGCGCCCGAGGCAGATTCGACTCCGCAGCCCGCGCCATTGACGGATCCCAACAGGCCAAAGGAGCACGGCGGGCGCGAAGGCCCCGAACCGACCCGCTACGGCGACTGGGAAAAAAACGGCCGCTGCATCGATTTCTGACGCGTCACCACGCTTCCCCGCCACGCGGCACCTGCCGCCCAGCTCAGAGAACGCCATAGCCCATGGCTAACGATCCACGCGTCCGCGAACGCCCCCTGTCACCGCACATGCAGATTTACAGCTGGCAGGTGCAGATGGTGACCTCGATCCTGCACCGTGGCACAGGCATCGTCCTGACCCTGGGCAGCCTGCTCGTTGTGTGGGCGCTGGTGGCACTGGCTGCCGGTCCCGAATCCTGGAGCACCTTCACCGCCTGCGCGCGGTCGCCGCTGGGCTTCCTGGTCCTGTTCGGCTGGAGCTGGTCGCTGGCGTACCACCTGCTCAACGGCATCCGCCACCTGGTGCAGGACGCCGGTTACGGCTACCGCATCGAAGCGTTCGTGCGCAGCAGCTGGATCTCGGTCTTCGGCAGCCTGGTGCTGACGGTGATCATCTGGGTCCTGGCGATGATGGCCCAGCGGGGTGGCGCATGAGCATCAACAACAACCGCCTGCGCAATCCGCTCAAGACCGCGCGCGGCCTGGGCTCGGCCAAGGACGGTACCCACCACTTCGTCGTCCAGCGCGTCACCGCGATCGCGCTGGTGTTCCTGTCGATCTACGTGATCGGCCTGATCCTGTCGCTGATCGGCGACGACTACGCCAGCGTCCGCGCCACCGTCGGCCACCCGTGCAACGCGGTGCTGCTGTCGGCGTTCCTGATCGCCTCGTTCTGGCATGCCAAGCTCGGCATGCAGGTGATCATCGAGGATTACGTCCATACCCCGGGCCTTGCGATGGCATCGCAGCTCGCGGTCGTTTTCGTTTGCGTTCTCGCGGCATTGGCCAGCGTGCTCGCCGTCATCCGCATCGCGCTGGGAGCCTGATACATGGCCGCCGCTTACAAGATCCACGAACACACCTTCGACATGGTCGTCGTCGGCGCCGGTGGCGCCGGTCTGCGCGCGACCTTCGGCCTGGCCCAGAAGGGCCTGAAGACGGCCTGCATCACCAAGGTGTTCCCGACCCGTTCGCACACCGTGGCCGCACAGGGCGGCGTCGCCGCTGCGCTGGCCAACATGGGCGAGGACGACTGGCGCTACCACTTCTTCGATACCGTCAAGGGCTCGGACTGGCTGGGCGACCAGGACGCGATCGAGTACATGTGCAAGGAAGCCATCCCGGCGATCATCGAGCTGGAGCACTACGGCGTTCCGTTCTCGCGCACCGACGACGGCAAGATCTACCAGCGTCCGTTCGGCGGCATGACCACCCGTTACGGCGAAGGCCCGCCGGCGCAGCGCACCTGCGCCGCCGCCGACCGCACCGGCCACGCCATCCTGCACACGCTGTACCAGCAGTCGCTGGCGCATGACGCGCAGTTCTTCATCGAGTACTTCGCGCTCGACCTGATCATGGACGCCAACGGCGCCTGCCGCGGCGTGCTTGCGCTGGACATGGCCGAAGGCACGCTGCACCTGTTCAAGGCGCAGGGCACGGTGCTCGCCACCGGCGGCTACGGCCGCGCCTACTTCTCGGCGACCTCGGCCCACACCTGCACCGGCGACGGCGGCGGCATGGCGCTGCGCGCAGGGCTGTCGCTGCAGGACATGGAGTTCGTGCAGTTCCACCCGACCGGCATCTACGGCGCCGGCTGCCTGATCACCGAGGGTGTCCGCGGTGAAGGCGGCATCCTGCGCAACAGCAACGGCGAGCGCTTCATGGAGCGCTACGCACCGAGCGTGAAGGACCTCGCCCCGCGCGACATGGTCAGCCGCGCGATGACGATGGAAATCCGCGAAGGCCGCGGCGTCGGCGAGTTCAAGGACCACATCCTGCTCGACCTGACCCACCTCGGACCGGAAGTGATCCACGAGAAGCTGCCGGGCATCGCCGAGTCGGCGCGCATCTTCGCCAACGTCGACGTCGAGAAGCAGCCGATCCCGGTGATTCCGACCGTGCACTACAACATGGGCGGCATCCCGACCAACTACCACGGCGAAGTGGTGCAGCTGCGCAACGGCAACCCGGACGAAGTCGTCCCGGGCCTGTACGCGATCGGCGAAGCGGCCTGCGTGTCGGTTCACGGCGCCAACCGCCTGGGCTCGAACTCGCTGCTCGACCTGGTGGTGTTCGGTCGCGCCGTCGCCAACCGCGCCGCCGAGACGGTCAAGGTCGACGGCAAGCAGGCCCGCCTCGCCGGCGATGCCTGCGATTCGGCCCTGGCCCGCCTCGACAAGCTGCGCAACGCGAACGGCGGCACGCCGACGGCGGTCATCCGCGACAAGATGCAGCGCACGATGCAGGCCGACGCCGCCGTGTTCCGCACCGGCGAGACGCTGGCCGACGGCGTGCGCAAGATGCGCGAGATCCATTCGTCCTTCGGCGACGTCAAGGTCGCCGACCGTTCGCTGATCTGGAACTCGGACCTGATCGAGACCTACGAGCTGTCCAACCTGCTCGACCAGGCGCTGGTGACGATTGTTTCCGCCGAGAACCGCACCGAGTCGCGCGGCGCCCACGCCCGCGAGGACTTCCCGGACCGCGACGACGCCCACTGGCAGAAGCACACCCTGTGCTCGGTCACTGAAAGCGGCGAAACCGCCATCGACTATCGCCCGGTGCACATGTACACGTTGAGTGACGACGTGTCCGTGGTCCCGCCGAAGAAGCGCGTCTACTGATCCGGAGCGAGCAACGTGGCTGAATTCTCACTACCCAAGAACTCGCAGATCCAGAAGGGCCGCCACTGGGCGTCACCGGGCGCCAAGCAGCCGCGCACCTTCAAGGTCTACCGCTGGAACCCCGACGACGGCATGAACCCGCGCGTGGACACCTACGAGGTGGACATGGCGACGTGCGGTCCGATGGTTCTGGACGCGCTGATCAAGATCAAGAACGAGATCGACCCGACGCTGACCTTCCGCCGTTCGTGCCGCGAGGGCATCTGCGGTTCGTGCGCGATGAACATCGACGGCACCAACACGCTGGCGTGCACCAAGGCGATTGGCGACTGCGGCAAGGCCGAAGTGCCGATCTACCCCCTGCCGCACATGCCAGTGGTGAAGGACCTGGTCCCGGACCTGACCCACTTCTACGCGCAGTACGCCTCGATCAAGCCGTGGCTGCGCACGCAGAGCCCGGCACCGTCCGACCGCGAGCGCCTGCAGTCGCCGCAGGACCGCAAGAAGCTCGACGGCCTGTACGAGTGCATCCTGTGCGCGTGCTGCTCGACCAGCTGCCCGAGCTACTGGTGGAACGGCGACCGTTACCTCGGCCCGGCGATCCTGCTGCAGGCCTACCGCTGGATCATCGACTCGCGTGACGAGGACACCGGTGCGCGCCTGGACGATCTGGAAGATCCGTTCAAGCTGTACCGCTGCCACACGATCATGAACTGCGCGCGCACCTGCCCGAAGGGCTTGAATCCGGCGCAGGCGATCGGCGAGATCAAGAAGCTGATGCTGGCCCGTCGCGTCTGAGGACGCGGCCTCGTACCCGGGTGCGCTTCGCTTACCCGGGCTACCCGGCCACAGGTTCGTAGCCCGGGTAAGCGCAGCGCACCCGGGAGTTCGACCCGCACACCTCGTAGCCCGGGTAAGCGCAGCGCACCCGGGATCGCCGCGCACAGAGACGGAGCCGCGCTTGGAAGGCACCACCGAAGCCGACGAACGCGAGCTGCGCCGCCTGCGGTGGCGTTGCCGGCGTGGCATGCGCGAGCTTGATCAACTGTTCGAACGCTACCTCGATCACGCCTGGCGACAGGCCGACGAGGGCGAGCGCGTCGTTTTCCTACGGTTGCTCGAAACCGAGGACGATAAGCTCTGGCACTGGTTCATGGGCAACGACGCGCCGACCGATGCCGACCTCGCAGCGCTCGTCGCGCGCATCCGCTCCCTGCCACCTTGAGTGGCACCCGTCGCGGCTGCTTGCAGCGGCCCTGATGCTGCTCGGCGTCCTGGCTGGGCTGTCACTGATCGCCAGCGAACTTCCCCTGCCGCTGTCACTGCCATTGGCGCTGCTGGCAGCCGGGGAGGGCGTGCGCCTGGCCAGGCGTGAACGTTCGCGTCCGGTCATTGCTCTGGCCATCGCCGCCAACGGGCTGGCCACGATCGACGGCGAGACCGTCTCCGATCTGTGCATCGAATGGCGCGGCCCCTTGGCTTTCATGCGTTTTCGCGATTCCCGGGGCCGGCCGAAGCGGCTGGCTTGGTGGCCGGACACCCTGCCGGCGGCGAGCCGCCGTGAACTCAGGCTGGCCGCCCCGGTCAAAGCGGCTGCGCAGAACGCGCCTTCGATGGCACCATAGTCCGATATGTTCAAACCCATCCCCGTGGCCATCGGCCTGCGCTACCTCCGGGCCAAGCGCCGCAACGGCTTCATCTCCTTCATTTCCCTGGCCTCCATCGCCGGCATTGCGCTGGGCGTGACGGCGCTGATCACCACCCTGGCGGTGATGAGCGGCTTCCAGCGCGAAATCCGCGATCGCATGCTGCAGATGGCGGCACACGCCACGGTCAGTGCCTACGGCGAACCGCTGAGCGACTGGCAGCAGGCCGTCAAAACGGCCGTGGCCGATGCGCGCGTGGCCGGCGCAGCTCCCTACATCGAGAAGGAAGCGCTGCTGTCGGGCCTGCGCAACCAGCCGGCGATGATCCGCGCCGTGCTCCCCGAGCAGGAGGGCAAAGTCTCGGTGCTGGCCGAGAAGATGGTGCAGGGCAAGCTCGACTCGCTGCAGCGCGGCAGTTTCAACATCGTGCTGGGCAAGGAGTTGGCGCTCTGGCTAGGCGTCGGCGTCGGCGACAGCGTGGTGATGACCACCAGCGATTTCCGCAGCACGCCACTGGGCGCGGTGCCGCAGCTCAAGCGGTTCACCGTCAGCGGCATCTTCGAGGCCGGCTACAACGAGTTCGACAAGGGCCTGGCCGTCGTCAACATGCAGGACATGCAGCGCCTGCTGCGCATGGGCGACGGCGTCACCGGCGTGCGCTTGCGCCTGCACGACATGGACAAGGCCTGGGACGTGGCACGCGACCTCGCCGTGAATCTGGGCGGCCCGTACCGGGTGAGCGACTGGACCAGCGAGAACGCCAACATGTTCCGGGCGCTGAAGATGGAAAAAACCATCATGGCGATCCTGCTGTCGCTCATCATCGCGATGGGCGCCTTCAACCTGGTCAGCTCGCAGGTGATGCTGGTGACCGACAAGCAGGCCGACATCGCGATCCTGCGCACGCTCGGCCTGACGCCGCGCGGGGTGATGCACGTGTTCGTGGTGCAGGGAACGCTGATTGGCGTGATCGGTACCGTGATCGGCGTGATCGGCGGCATCGTGCTGACGCTCAACCTCGAACACATCCTCAAGGCGATTGAAGCCGTGCTCGGCGTGCAGCTGCTGCCGGAGGACGTCTACTACATCACCGGCCTGCCAACCGACCTGCAGAGCAGCGACGTGGTGATCATCGCCGCGGTCGCACTGGCGATGGCCTTCATCGCCACCATCTATCCCGCCTGGCGCGCCGCGCGCACGGCTCCGGCGGAGGCGCTGCGCTATGAGTGAGGCCATCAACCACAAGAAGCACACCGGTGAGTCGGTCCGGGCCGAGGGCCTAGCGATGACCTATGCCGAGGGCAAGATGCGCACGCCGGTGTTCGAGGGCCTGCAGCTGTCGGTGCAGTCGGGCGAGACGGTGGCGATCCTCGGCGCGTCCGGCGCCGGCAAGAGCACGCTGCTTCACCTGCTTGGCGGGCTGGACACGCCCACGGCCGGCGAAGTGTTCGTAGCCGGGCAGAAGATGAGCACGCTGTCGGATGCGGCACGCGGTGCGCTGCGCAATCGCGCGCTTGGCTTCGTCTACCAGTTCCACCACCTCCTGCCGGAATTCACCGCGCTGGAGAACGTCATGCTGCCGGTGCTGCTGGCCGGCGCGCAGGTCGCCGATGCCTCCAAGCGGGCACGTGACCTGCTGGAGTCGGTCGGCCTCGGCCACCGCCTCGAGCACAAGCCTGGCGAGCTCTCCGGCGGCGAGCGCCAGCGCGCGGCCGTCGCGCGTGCACTGGTGAACCGTCCGGCCTGCGTGCTCGGCGACGAGCCCACCGGCAACCTCGACGAGAAGACCGCGCAGACGGTGTTCGAGCTGATGCTCGCGCTCAACCGCGAACAGCGCACCAGCCTGGTGCTGGTGACCCATGACCGCCGCCTCGCGCGGCGCCTGGATCGCGTGCTGGAACTGCACGAAGGCAAGTTGCGGGAGCTCAGCCACGCCGAGGTCTGACGACAGGGAGTAGTCGATGCACGAAGCGGCAAGGACGCCGCCGTTCACCCCCACCACTGCACTGGCACTGCTGGCTGGCGTCTGCGCCTGCCTGTGGATGCCGTGGCTGTTGCCGTGGCCGGCTTCGATCGGGTTGATGCTGGCCGGCATCGCGCTGGGGTGGGATGGGCTGCGACGACGTAGCGCCGCATCGCTGCCGATGGCCTGGGCGCTGCTCGGGTTCGCCCTCGCCGGACTGCATGCGGCGCACTGGCTGGGCGTGCAGCTTCCGGCCGGGTTGGAACGCAGTGACGCGCAGGTCCGCGGCCGCGTCGTCGATCTGCCGGTGCATGAAACCGCACGCACCCGCTTCGTCTTCCGCGTCGACGATGACGCAGCCCAGCCGCTTCCGCTTCGCGGTCGCACGTTGCGCCTCGCGTGGTACGACCGCAATGCCAAGGCACGTGCTGCGCTGAGGGCAGGGCAGCACTGGCAGTTCGACGTGCGCCTGCGCGCACCGCGCGGTTTGCGCAATCCCGGCGGAATCGACAGTGAGCGCCACGCCATGGCGCAACGCATTGCCGCCACGGGTTACCTGCGGCATCCGGATGAGGCGCGACTGCTCGCTCCCGCCACGGGCCTGCAGGCGTGGCGCGAAACGATGTCCGAGCGCATCGGCGCACTCGATCAGCCGCCAGCGCGTTTCCTGCGTGCCCTGGCGCTGGGCGACACGCGTGGGCTTGATGACGTCGACTGGCACGTGCTGCGCGCCAATGGCCTGACCCATCTCATCGCCATCTCCGGGTTCCATGTCGGCCTCGTGGCCGGCTTCTTCGCGCTGCTGGTGCGGGCGTTGTGGTGGCTGTGGCCGACGGCGCTGGCGCGACGACTGCCGGCGCAGATCGCGGCGGCTGCAGCCGGGTTGTGCGGTGCCGTGCTGTACGCGGCCGCCGTCGGATTCGCGTTGCCGACGGTGCGCACTGCGCTGATGATCGCCGTGGTCGCGGGTGTGCGCGTGTTCCGGCGACCGCTGAAGCTGGCCGATTCGCTGGCGCTGGCGGCATTCGCGATGCTGCTGGTGGACCCGCTGGCGGTTCTGGGCGCCGGGTTCTGGTTGAGCTTTGCCGGGGTTGCCTGGCTGTTGTGGTGCCTGCCGCGGGGCAGCAAGCGCCCGGTGCAGGACTTCCTTTCGGCGCAGGGCGTGGCCACCGTCGGCCTGCTGCCGCTGAGTGCGGTGCTGTTCGGCCAGGCATCGCTGGCAGGGCTGCTGGCGAACCTGGTGGCGGTGCCGCTGTGGAGCCTGGTGGTCGTGCCGTTGTCGCTGCTCGGCCTGGCGCTGGAGATGCTCTCGCCCGGGGCCGGCGAATGGACATGGAAGCTGGCGTCGACGACGTTCGACCTGGCCTGGCCCTGGTTCGAGCGCCTGGCGGCGAGCCCGCTGGCGGTGTGGTGGCTGCCCGAGCCGCGCTGGTTCGCGCTGCCACTGGCGCTGGTCGGGGCATTCTGGCTGCTGCTTCCGCACGGAGTGCCGGGCAAGGTGCTGGCGTTGTTGTTGTGGCTGCCATTGCTCTGGCCAGATCGCGATCTGCCGAGCCGTGGCGAAGCCGAGCTGGTCGTCATCGACGTCGGGCAAGGCCTGTCGGTCCTGGTGCGCACGCAGCGGCACGCCCTCCTGTACGACATGGGTCCAGCGGTTCGTGATGGCTTCGATGCCGGCGAGCGGGCGGTGGTGCCGGCGTTGCAGGGGCTGGGAGTCCGCCGGCTCGATCGGCTTGTGGTCAGCCATGCCGACAACGACCACGCCGGCGGGCTGGACGCGGTAGGCCGTGTTTATGGGCTCGACAGGCTTTCGGCGCCCGACGGGGCGGCGCTGGACGGGGCGCGCCCGTGCGTGGCCGGGCAGGCCTGGGACTGGGATGGCGTCCGTTTCCGGTTCCTGCACCCGCCGCCGCACTTCCCCTATCTGCGCAACGAAGCCAGTTGCGTGCTGCGGATCGAGGCGGCTGGCGCCTCGGCTCTGCTGACCGGCGACATTGGGGAGGTGGTAGAGCGGATGCTCCTTCGGCGCGAGCCGGAGGCCCTGCGTGCCGACGTGGTCACGGTGCCCCACCACGGGAGCGACGGCTCTTCCGACCCCGGATTCGTGGCCGCCACCGGCGCACGCCACGCCCTGGTGGCCTCCGGCCACGGCAACCGCTTCGACCATCCCAGGCCCGAAATCGTGGCTCGCTGGGCCCGGGCAGGCGCCCAGGTTCATGACACCGCCCGCGCCGGCGCCCTGCGTGTGCGGCTTCAGCGCGACGGCGCGAGCGTCGAATCGCGACGTCAGGCACAGCCGCGGCTGTGGGATGCAGCACAGCGCTGGGAGAAGGGCGCGGCTGGGCTATCCTATCGACCTGATTAACTCGGCCGAGGGCCGGAGGTTGGCGTGCTGGAACTGGTCAAGGCCGGCGGTTGGCCGATGATTCCCCTGTTGTTGCTGTCGGTACTGGCCCTGACGCTGATCGTCGAGCGCGCCTGGTCGCTGCGTCGGACCGCGGTGCTCCCGCCCAACCTGGGCAAGGAAGTGCGGACCTGGGCGGGCAGCGGCAAGCTCGACCCGGCGCACATCGAGTCCCTGCGCAAGACCTCTCCGCTGGGCGAGCTGCTGGCGGCTGCCCTCGACGTCCGCCTGCGCCCGCGCGACCAGATCCGCGAGCGCATCGAGGACGTCGGCCGCCACCTGGTCCACAAGATGGAGCGCTACCTCAACACCCTCGGCACCATCGCCGCGGCCGGCCCGCTGCTGGGCCTGTTCGGCACCGTCGTGGGCATGATCCAGATGTTCCTGGGCATCCTCGACCACGGTATCGGCGACGTGAACCAGCTCGCCGGTGGCATCGGCAAGGCGCTGGTCTGCACCGCCGCCGGCATGATCGTGGCGATCCCGGCGCTGATCGCGCACCGCTGGTTCCGCGGTCGCATCGGCGAGTACATCGTCTCGATGGAGCACGAGGCCATCGCCCTGATGGACACACTCGAGACGCGCCCGGCTGGCGCCGTGCGCACGCCGCAGGCCGCCTGAGGCTCGCGTCCCGATGCGTATTCGCGACCACCGCGCCTTCGAAGACGGGCTGGAGATCAACCTGGTCCCGTTGATCGACGTGATCCTGGTGCTGATCATTTTCTTCGTCGTGACCGCGACCTTCGATGCACGCTCGGTGCTCAAGCTCGAGTTGCCGCGCGCCACTGGCGAGCCGGCCAGCGACACGTCGAAGTCGCTGATCGTGCTGGTGAATGCCGACGGTCGTTACTTCGTCGATGACCGCGAAGTGCTGCGCAGCGACGTCGAGTCGCTCAAGGCCACCATTGCGGAAGTCGCCGGCAACGACCGCGACCGCCCGGTGATGCTGCGCGCCGATGCCCGCACGCCGTACCAGGCCGTGGTCACCGTCTACGACGCACTCGGCCAGCTCGGTTTCCGCAAGGTCATGAACGCCACCGCGCCGCAGACCAACGCGCCGCACACCGACACGGGCGCCGCGGGGGCGGGCAAGTGAGCGACTCGCCGTCGCCCTGGTCGACCTACCGCCGCCTCCAGCACTTCGTAGCGCCGTACCGCGGCGTGCTGCTGATCGCGCTGCTGGGCATGCTGGTCGAAGCCGCCGCCGCCGGCGCCTTCACCTGGCTGATGAAGCCGGTGGTCGACGAGACCTTCATCAACAACAACCGCAAGCTGAGCCTGTTGTTGCCGTTGGCGATCGTCGGCATCTTCGTCGCCCGCGGCATTGCCGGCTATATCACCGACACCTTCATGGCCCGCGCCGGCCGCAGCATCGCCCGCGACCTGCGCGTGATGGTGCTGGGCAAGTACATGCGGCTGCCAGGCCTGCGTTTCGACACCGAGCCGGTTGCCTCGATGCTCACGCGCCTGGGCTCGGACAGCGACCAGGTCGCGCAGGCCGCGATCGACGCCGCCAAGGTGATGCTGCAGCAATCGCTGCAGGTCGTGGCGATGATGGGCGTGATGCTCTACTACAGCTGGCGCGTGACCCTCGCCATCCTGCTGCTGGGCCCGTTGCTGGCCTGGACGATGGACACCGTCGGCCGTCGCTATCGCCGCATCGGCCATCGCATCCAGGAGAGCGGAGCACAGTTGCTGCAGTCGGCCGACCAGGCCCTGTCGAACCACCAGGAAGTGAAGGTCTACGGTGCCCAGGGCGCCGAGCTGGAGCGTTACTCCGGCCAGGCCAACCATCACCTTCGCCTTAGCCTCAAGGTCGAGTCCACGCGCAGCATCTCTTCGGCGGTGGTGCAGCTGATGGGCGCGGTCGGCCTGGCGCTGCTGCTGTTCTTCGCCGGCCGCGAGGCCGCCAACGGTCGCCTCAGCGCAGGCGATTTCGTCAGCCTGATGACCTCGATGCTGGCGGTGATTCCGGCGTTGAAGCAGCTGACCAACGTGCAGGGCATGCTGCAACGTGGCGTGGCTTCGGCCGAACGCCTGTTCGACGTGCTCGACACGCCCGACGAGATCGACACCGGCCGGCGTCCGCTGGAGCGTTCGCAGGGACTGCTCGAGTTCCGCGACGTCACCGCGCGTTATCCGGGCCAGGCACAGCCGGCGCTGTCCGACATCAGTTTCGTCGCACGCCCGGGCACGGTCACCGCAATCGTCGGCCGATCCGGCAGTGGCAAGTCGACGCTGATCAAGCTGATCCCGCGCTTCTACGACATCGAGGCCGGGCAGATCCTGCTCGATGGCCATCCGCTGCAGGAGTACCGCCTGCAGGACTTGCGTCGCCAGATCGCCCTCGTCGGCCAGCAGGTGATGCTGTTCGACGGCACCGTGGCTGCCAACGTCGCCTACGGCGAATTGCAGACGGCTGGAGAACCGGCGCTGGAGCAGGCCGTCCGCGGCGCCAACGCCATGGAGTTCGTCGAACGCCTGCCGCAGGGCATCCACACCGAGATCGGTGCCAAGGGCGGTCGCCTGTCGGGCGGCCAGCGCCAGCGCCTGGCGATCGCGCGCGCGATGCTCAAGGACGCACCGATCCTGATCCTCGACGAAGCCACGGCCGCGCTCGACACCGAGTCCGAACGACTGGTGCAGGACGCGCTCGACCACCTGATGCCCAACCGTACCACGCTGGTCATCGCGCACCGCCTGTCGACGATCGAACATGCCGACCAGGTGCTGGTGCTCGACCAGGGCCGCATCGTCGAGCGTGGCACGCACAGCGAGCTGCTGATGCTCGGCGGCCTCTACGCCCATCTCCACCGCATGCAGTTCCGCGAGGCTGAATGAGCAAACGCTCGTCGCAAACCCCGGCTTTCTGGTACGACGACGTGCGCGTGCCCTTCGGTGCGCGCCTGCTTTCGGCGGTCTACGGTTCACTGAGCGGGTTGCGTCGCAACCTTTACCTGAAGGGTTGGCTCAAGCGCCAGCATCCGGGCGTGCCGGTGATCGTGGTCGGCAACATCACGGCCGGTGGCGCCGGCAAGACGCCGCTCACCATCGCTCTGGTCGAACGCCTGCGCGCAGAAGGCTGGAGCCCCGGCGTCGCCAGTCGCGGCTACGGTCGCGATGACGCCAGCGCGCAGATGTGGGTGGACTTCCGCAGTCCGGCCGATGTCGCCGGTGACGAGCCGGTCCTGATCGCGCAGCGCACGGGCGTGCGCATCCGTGTCGACCGCGACCGCGCCGCCGCCGCCAGGGCGCTGGCCGAGGCTGGCTGCGACCTGGTGATCTGCGATGACGGCCTGCAGCACTACAAGCTCGCGCGCGACATCGAGATCGAGGTGGTCGATGGCCGTCGCCGCTACGGCAATGGCCAGCTGCTGCCGGCCGGGCCGCTGCGCGAGCTGCCCGAGCGCGGCGCCCGTTGCGACTTCCGCGTGGTCAACGTCGGCGCCGGTGGCAATGGCAATGGCGACACCGGTTTTGGCGAATGGCCGATGCGCCTGATCGCCGATCAGGTGCAGCCGATGCTGGGCGGGCGCCCACGCCGCCTGGCGTCATTCTCGGGCCAGCGCGTGCATGCGGTGGCCGGTATCGGCGACCCCGAGCGCTTCTTCTCCATGCTGCGCGGATTCGGCATCGCGGTGGTTCCGCATGCGTTCGCCGACCATCACCGCTACAGCGCCGAGGACTTCGAGTTCGGCAGTCGCGAACTGCCGGTGCTGATGACCGAGAAAGACGCGGTCAAGTGCACCGCGTTCGCCGACGACCGCCATTTCAGCGTGCCGGTGCGTGCCGAATTGCCCGAGGCGTTCTGGGTGTCGTTCCTCGACCGGTTGACGAGCAAGGCGCGCCCGTACCGCGCCAGCGCGAACGAAGGGAAGCAGTCATGAGCGCGTCCGATTTCGTCGTCGCCATTCCGGCCCGATACGCCGCCAGCCGCCTTCCCGGCAAGCCGTTGCGGATGCTCGCCGGCGAACCGCTGGTGCTGCACGTGGCACGGCGCGCGCTGCAGGCCGGTGCGCGCGAGGTCTGGGTCGCCGCCGACGATGAACGTATTGCCGCCGCAGTCGCCGACACGAGCGGCGTACGCGTGGCGATCACCTCGCAGGACCACGCGTCCGGCACCGACCGCCTCGCCGAATGCGCCCGCATCGCCGGCTGGGGCGACGACACAGTCGTGGTCAACCTGCAGGGCGATGAACCGTTCGCGCCGGCCGCAGGCATCCGTGCCGTCGCTGCACTGATGCTGGACGGCGACACAGAAATGGCGACGCTGGCCGCACCGGTGACCGACGTCGAGACGCTGCTCGATCCCAATGCCGTCAAGCTGGTGCGTGCCGGCAACGGCAATGCCCTCTACTTCAGCCGAGCGCCGATTCCGTGGCCGCGCGACGCCTTCGCCCGTGACCGCAGCAGCATGCCGGGGCAGGGCGAGTGGCTGCGCCATATCGGCATCTACGGCTATCGCGCCGGTTTCCTGCAGCGCTTCGCGGCACTGCCGCCGGGGCGGCTGGAGCAGATCGAATCGCTGGAGCAGCTGCGCGTGCTGGAGGCCGGTTATCGCATCGCCGTCGGGATTACTCCCGAGCCGTTCCCGCCGGGCGTCGACACGCCCGAAGACCTGGCCCGTGCCGAGGCCTGGATCGCCGCCGGCCGTGGCTGAGCACTCACCCTCATCCCGGCGAAATCCCGGATCCACGTTGACTGTAATGCCTGGCCAAATCCGGCTGCTCGTCGTCTGCCTGGGCAACATCTGCCGTTCTCCGGTGGCCGAAGGCGTCCTGCGCGCCCGCATCGCGGCATCGACCCTGGCCGGCCGGGTCGAGCTTGATTCGGCCGGTACCGGCGACTGGCACGTTGGTCAACCGCCGGATCGCCGCGCGATTGCCAATGCCGCTGAGCACGGCATCGACATCTCCGGACTTCGCGCGCGCCAGCTTGCCGCCGCGGACTACCAGCGCTTCGACTGGCTGTTGTGTGCGGACCACGCCAACCTGCGCGATGTCGAGGCGCGCGCGCCGCGCGGCTCGCACGCCCGTGCGGCGCTCTTGCTGGACTGGGCGGGAGTGGATGGCGACGGCGAGGTGCCGGACCCGTATACGGGCGGGCCGGCGCAGTTCGAGCATGTCTTCCAGTTGCTGGACCGTGCGGCTGATGGGGCGATTGCGAGGTTGCGGCGCGAGTATCGGCTTTAGGCGCGCGGAACCCGGGTGCGCTTTGCTTACCCGGGCTACAGCTCAACGCGGCGAAGGCTTGTCCTGTCGCATAATTGGCCCAACTCTTGAGCCGATGCTTGTGATCGCAACGCCCGCCCTCGACACCCTTCCCGCCATGGCTCCCGACGGCCTCGCACGGCCGCAACCGGGCCGGGAGGGTGTGCGATGAGCAAAGTCGAAACGACGCCGTTCGATGGCAAGGCCTTCGTCAGGAACCTCAGCACCGCGCCGGGCGTGTACCGGATGATCGCGGCCGACGACAGCGTGCTCTACGTCGGCAAGGCCGGCGTGCTCAGGAACCGCGTTTCCAGCTACTTCAACGCCACGCCCAAGTCGGCGCGGATCATGACCATGCTGGCGCAGACCGCGCGCATGGAAGTGACGGTCACGCGCACCGAGACCGAGGCGCTGATCCTCGAGAACGAACTGATCAAGTCGCTCAAGCCGCGCTACAACGTGCTGCTGCGCGACGACAAGAGCTACCCCTATGTGCTGATGACTCAGGAAGCATGGCCGCGCATCGCCATGCATCGCGGGCCGCGCGCCATCCCCGGGCGCTATTTCGGCCCCTATGCCAGCGTCGGAGCGGTTCGCGATTCGCTCAACCTGATGCACAAGCTGTTCAAGCTGCGCAGTTGCGAGGACAGCGTGTTCCGCAACCGTTCGCGGCCGTGCCTGCAGCACCAGATCGGCCGTTGCAGCGCGCCGTGCGTCGGCATGGTGCCGGCGCGCGACTACGCCGAGAGCGTGCGCCGTGCCAGCCTGTTCCTGGAAGGGCGCAGCGACGAACTCAGCGACGACCTGGTCAAGTCGATGGAAGCGGCGAGCATCCGACTCGACTTCGAGGAGGCTGCGCGCCTGCGCGACCTGGTCGCCTCGATCCGCAGCGTGCAGGCCCGCCAGTACGTGGACGGTCGCGCCGCTGACCTGGACGTGCTGGCGATCGCCATGCAGGGCGTTGCCGCGTGCGTGCTGCTGCTCGCGTTCCGCGACGGCCGGAACCTCGGCACGCGCGCGTTCTTCCCCAAGACCAACGGCAGCGACAACCCCGAGGAAGTGCTGGCGGCCTTCGTCTCGCAGTACTACGGCGAGCAGCAGCCACCGCGCGAGATCGTGCTCGACCGCGATATCCCGGACCGGGAACTGATCGAGCAGGCGCTGTCGAGCGCCGGCGAGCGCAAGGTGCAGATCCGGTGCAACGTGCGCGGCGAACGCGCCGGCTACCTCGACATGGCCAAGCGCAACGCCGAGCTGTCCCTGGCCGGCGAGCGCACCAGCCATGCCGCCCAGCGTGCCCGCGCCGAAGCCCTGCGCGACATGCTCGGCATGGATGAGCTGCCCGTGCGCATCGAGTGCTTCGACATCAGCCACACCATGGGCGAGGCGACAGTGGCGTCCTGCGTCGTCTTCGACGCCGAGGGCCCCGTGCGCGGCCAGTACCGGCGCTACAACATCAGCGGCATCGAGCCCGGGGATGACTACGCGGCGATGCACCAGGCGATCGAACGCCGCTTCCGCCGCGCGGTGGAAGAGGGCGGCCTGATGCCCGACATCCTCCTGATCGACGGTGGCGCCGGCCAGGTCGCGCAGGCGCGCGCGGTCATGGACGAGCTGGGCGTCAAGGGCGTGGCCCTGGTGGGCGTGGCCAAGGGGCCGGCACGGCGCCCGGGCGACGAGGAGCTGCTGCTGCCCGATGGCCGCAGCGTGCACCCGGGTGCCGAGTCCCCGGCGCTGCAGCTGGTCCAGCAGGTCCGCGACGAGGCGCACCGGTTCGCCATCACCGGCCACCGCGGCCGCCGGCAGAAGGCGCGCAATACCAGCCGCCTGGAGGACATCGCCGGCATCGGGCCGCGCAGGCGCGCCAGCCTGCTGCGCCATTTCGGCGGCCTGGGCGGCCTCAAGGCGGCGGGCGTCGAGGAAATCGCGCGGGTGGATGGCATCAACGATGCCCTTGCCGAGCGTATCTATGCGACCCTGCACGGGCTGGACACACCCGACATGAACGACGCTAAGAGCGGCGCGCGGAGCGAAGGATGAAGTTGACGGTACCGACCATGCTGACCCTGCTGCGGATCCTGCTGATCCCGGTACTGGTGCTGGTGTTCTATTTGCCGTTCAAGTGGACGAACTTCGCGGCCGCTTTCATCTTCGCTTTTGCTTCCGTCACCGACTGGCTCGATGGCTGGATCGCGCGACGCTACGACCAGTACTCGGCGTTCGGCGCCTTCCTCGATCCGGTGGCCGACAAGCTGATGGTGGCGGTGGCATTGCTGCTGACGGTGCAGAAGCACCCGACGGTGTGGATGGCGTTGTGGGCGGCAGTGATCATCGGCCGCGAAATTGCGGTCTCCGCGCTGCGCGAATGGATGGCTGAACTCGGCCAGCGCGCCACGGTGAAGGTGGCCGGTATCGGCAAGATCAAGACGATCGTGCAGATGGTCGCGCTGGTGTGCCTGCTGTACCAGGAGCCTTTCGCGGGCATCAATGTGTTCATGGTCGGCGAGTGGCTGCTGGCCGCGGCGGCGTTGCTGACGTTGTGGTCCGGACTTTTGTATCTGCGGGCTGCATGGCCGGTCTTGCGCGAAGACGCGCGTTCATAGAAAATAGCGTCATCGCGAACGGTGCAGTGTTCGCTGATCGACCGGACAGTGGCACGTCCGGTGGGGTGTTGAGAGGCAATGCGGAAGTCCGGCGACAGGGACCTCCGGGGAAGCGAAAAAGTGGTTGACAGATTCGCTTCCATGCCTAAAATGTCGGTTCCTCTGCGGGAATAGCTCAGTTGGTAGAGCACGACCTTGCCAAGGTCGGGGTCGCGAGTTCGAGTCTCGTTTCCCGCTCCAAATTCGAGGGTGGCCTTACATCAGTGCCCTCAACCAAGGCCCCGCGAGCGGGGCCTTGTTGTTTCCGGCCCCCTTGCGTGAACGGGCCTGGAATATGGAAGAATCCGCATTGCGGATTCGAAAGTCACCGGCCTGGTGGCAGAGTGGTTATGCAGCGGCCTGCAAAGCCGCGTACGCCGGTTCAATTCCGACCCAGGCCTCCAAGTTCAAAGCACAAGCCCGACCGGAAGGTTGGGCTTTTTGCTTTTTGGCTTTCGCGTAAGCTAGCGCGCACCACGCATCCCAGCCCGGATGGCGGAACTGGTAGACGCATCGGACTTAAAATCCGCTGGCCGAAAGGCCGTGCCGGTTCGATTCCGGCTCCGGGCACCACCGAATCCTTTTTTGCATTACCCGGCTTGCTAAGCTCAGGCCGGGCCGGGGGGCGGCCCTTCATGAGGGGAGGGGGCAAATGGGGAAGTCAATCGGCTATCTGATCGTCCTGGTGTTCGGCGTGCTGGTGTTGCGCTCGACCGGGCTGTTCGACGGCATGTTCCAGCGCAGCAACCTGGATGAGCGCGAGAAATTCTGGAACGAAACCGTCGCGCGCGAGACGCCGAACGGATCGTCCAAAGGCCTCGTGGATGCGCTGGCGGCGCGCAACGGCATGTCGCTTGAGTGTTTCAGCTCATCCCTTCAGCCGCCCGTTGCGGACTGCATCGCCGATGACCCGGCCTCGAAGGGCGGAACGTCAGGGCATCCGGTAGCCCTGCAGCTTCGTTTCACCTTCCACGGCGAATCGCTGGCGAAATTCGAGACGAATACGCACGTCCTCCAGTAGGACACGCCGGACGGTGGCGCGGCAAATCGCCGCGCCACCGTCGGGATCAGTTCTGGCTTGGGCTGGCGGTGGTGATCTTTTCCATCGCATCGCCCACCGTGAAGCTCGCCGCCTTCGCGCGCGGCGGGAACTCCTTGAAGCTTTCCAGCATCTTGCCGACGATCGCCTGCGCCGGAACCAGCAGGAAGATGCGACGCGCCTGCCAGTCACCGTAGTAGATGCCGTCGCTACCGCCCTCGAAGGGATCCGCACGCAGGTTGTAGATGTTCGGCGCACGCAGGGTGGTGAACTGCCCCTGCCAGACACCGAGCGGCGTCTTGGGTGTGATCTCGGCGTGCTGTTCCAGGAAGCTGATCTTCCAGTGGCGGACGCGGATGGCGAGCAGGTCGCCGTCGTCGCTCCAGTACGGGAAGAACTCGCGCGGCGACTTGTCCACTTCGCCCTTGAACAGCGGCTGCAGGTCGTGTCCGTCCAGATGCACCTTGAACGAGGTGTCGCCGATCTTGCCGCCCTTGCGGACGCGGTCGACCACATCGTTGTCGCCCGCGGCGCCGCCCAGCGTGGGGAGGAAATCCTCGTGCGAGCAGATCTCGTTGATCACCGTGCCGGGCTTGATCGTGCCGGGCCAGCGAATCACGCAGGGCACGCGGAAACCGCCTTCCCAGTTGGTCGCCTTCTCGCCACGGAACGGGGTGGTGCCGCCGTCGGGCCAGGTGAAGCTTTCGGCGCCGTTGTCGGTGGTGTAGACCACGATCGTGTTTTCGGCCACGCCCAGTTCGTCGAGCAACGCCAGCAGTTCACCGACGTGACCGTCGTGCTCGACCATGCCGTCCGGGTACAGGCCATAGCCGGTCTTGCCCTGCGACTCCTTCTTCAGGTGCGTGAAGATGTGCATGCGCGTGGTGTTGAAGTAGCAGAACCACGGCGTCTTGCCGTTGTTGCGCTTGATGAAGGCCTTGGCATCGGTGAGGAATTCCTCGTCGATGGTTTCCATGCGCTTCTTCGTCATCGCGCCGGTGTTCTCGATCGTCTGCCCGCCCTTGCCGTCGGCCTTGCACTTGAGCACGCCGCGCGGACCGAACTTCTCCTTGAACCTCGGGTCCTTCGGGTAGTCCTCGTTCTCCGGCTCTTCCTCGGCATTGAGGTGATAAAGGTTGCCGAAGAATTCATCGAAGCCGTGCATCGTCGGCAGGTGTTCGTCGCGATCGCCGAGGTGGTTCTTGCCGAACTGGCCGGTGGCATAGCCCTGCGCTTTCAGGACCTGGGCGATGCAGGGATCTTTCGGGCCCAGTCCGAGTTCCGCGCCTGGCAAGCCGACCTTGGTGAGGCCGGTGCGGATCGGCGACTGTCCGGTCAGGAATGCCGCGCGTCCTGCCGTGCAGCTCTGCTGGCCGTACCAGTCGGTGAACAGCGCGCCTTCCTTGGCGATGCGGTCGATGTTGGGTGTCTTGTAACCCATCACGCCGAGGTTGTAGGCGCTGACGTTATACCAGCCTATGTCGTCGCCCATGATGAAAAGGATGTTCGGCTTCCCTTGCTCGGCCATCGTCGTCTCCCTTTGTGTCGGAAAGAACGCGCCCGACTCCACGGCGGGGCGCTCGCAAAGAGTAGGACGGCGTCGTGAGTCTCCGGTGAAATGCAACCGGTGAACGTGGGCTCAGCGCTTTCGCACGCTGTCGAGGAACTCACGCAGCAGCGCGCTGCGGTACTTGCGCCGGTGCAACACCAGGCTGAGCTGTCGCTTGAGGCCAAGGAACGGCGTGCGCAGCACGGCCAGGCGTCCCGCGGCCTGCGCATGTGCCACCGCGACCTCCGGCAACAGGGCGAGTCCAAGCCCCGCGATGACGGCCTGCTTGATCGCCTCGCTCTGGTCCAGTTCGAGTACCGTTTCGCCGGCCGGAAGCGCTGCAAGCGCGCGTTCGGTCTGGCCGCGGGTGGCCGATCCGCCTTCGCGCAGGATCCAGCGCGCACCGGCGAAATCTTCCGGGCGCAGGCGCCGCCGTTTGGCCAGCGGATGCGCGGGTGGGGCGCACACGCACAGGTTGTCGTCGCGCCAGCGCAGCAGCTCCAGGTCCGGGTGGGCGGCCGGGCCTTCGATGCAACCGATGTCGAGGCTGTAATCGAGCACGCCGGCGACGATCGCCGCGGAGTTGTCGACGCGCAGCTTCAGCGCGACCTGTGGATGGGCGGTGATGAATCCGCCGAGCAGGTCACCGACGAGATAGTTGCCGACCGTGTTGCTGGCGCCGACGCGCAGTTCGCCGGAAAGCAGGTCGTCCTCGTGCCCCGCGTGCCGGCCCAGTTCGCGCATGCGCTCGAGCAGCTCCTGCGCCAGCGGCAGCAGCTGGCGGCCGCGTGCGTTGATGTGCAAGCGGCGCTGGGTGCGGTCGAACAATGGCGAGCCCAGGACGCGCTCCAGTTCCGCCAGCGCCATGCTGGCTGCGGGCTGGGTCAGGTGCAGCTGCTCCGCCGCGGCGCGGACACTGCCGCCGGTGGCGATGGCCACGAACACTTCCAGCTGCCGGGGGCTGATGCCGATCATCAGGGAAGTTTATGCCAAGGCTAAGGAATCTCAAATTTACTGAATGATCGCCGGCGGTGACCATGACGTCCATGGCCTACGTCGCACCGCAATCCCAAACCCGATCCCGTCCCTGGCTTCCGGGCCGTTTGCCGCCATCCGCTGCGGGCCTCGCCCTGGCGGTCGCCGTCGGCTTGCTGGCCCTGGCGGCAGCGCAATTGCCGCTGCTGCAGCGCTGGCAGCTGAGCGCGCTGACCGTCGCGATCGTGATGGGCATGCTGATCGGCAACCTGGCCGGTGCGCGCCTGCCAGCCGGCATCGCGCCCGGCATCGGCCTGGCCCAGCGCCAGTTGCTGCGCGCCGGCGTGGTGCTCTACGGCCTGCGCCTGAGCTTCCAGGATGTCGCCGCGGTCGGCGTTCATGGCCTGCTGATCGACCTGATCGTCGTGGTGTCGACGCTGGGGCTGGGCACCTGGGTGGGCCGCCGCTGGTTTGGCCTGGACCGCGACACGGCCTTGCTCACCGCCGCCGGCAGCGCGATCTGCGGTGCCGCCGCCGTGTTGGCGGTGGAACGCGTGATCCGGCCCGAGGCCAGCAAGGTGGCCATCGCCGTTGCCAGCGTGGTGCTGTTCGGCACGCTGAACATCTTCCTGTACCCGCAGCTGTACCCGCACCTGGGATTGGATGCGGCGCAGTTCGGCCTGTACGCCGGGGCGACCGTGCACGAGGTGGCGCAAGTCGTGGCGGTCGGCAGCGCCATCAGCCCGGAAACGGCCGATGCCGCGGTCGTCGTCAAGCTCACCCGGGTGCTGATGCTGGTGCCGGTGCTGCTGGTGCTCGGCTGGCGCGAGGCGCGCAACGGCGGGCAGCGGGCGATGGTGATTCCGTGGTTCGCACTTGGCTTCCTCGGCGTGGTGGCCCTGAACTCGGTCGTGACCGTGCCGGCCGTCATGCGTTCGGCACTGCTCACGCTCGACACGCTCTTGCTCGCCACGGCCATGGCCGCCCTTGGCATCGAAACGCGCGTGTCGAAGCTGCGCGCGCTCGGTCCGCGACCGCTGCTGCTGGCGGCGGTGCTGTTCGGCTGGCTGTCGATTGGCGGATATGTGCTGGTGCGCTGGATGGCGTGAGGCCCGCTGGCCCTAGAATGGCCACTGGTGGCGACCGGTCCGGGCGCCGTATCACTGAGCGGGTAGGTGGATGCAGGATATTTCGCAGTCGCGCATCGCGGTCGTCGGGCTGGGCTACGTCGGCTTGCCGCTGGCGGTCGAGTTCGGACGCCAGTACGACACGCTCGGTTTTGACATCGATGCGCGTCGTGTCGAGCAGTTGGGCCGCGGCGAGGACTACAACGGCGAAACCGACCGCGGCGACCTGGCCGGGGCGACGCGGCTGCAGCTGACGTCCGACCCGCAGCGCCTGGGCGACTGCAACGTGTTCGTGGTCACCGTGCCCACGCCGGTCGACGAGCACAAGCGCCCGGATTTCTCGCCGCTGATCGCGGCCAGCCGCACGATCGGTGCGCTGCTCAAGTCCGGCGACGTGATCGTTTACGAGTCGACGGTCTATCCGGGCGCGACCGAGGAAATCTGCGTGCCCGAACTCGAGCGCGCATCCGGGCTGACCTTCAACCAGGATTTCTTCGTCGGTTACAGCCCCGAGCGCATCAACCCCGGCGACCGCAAGCGGCGCCTGGTCGATATTCCCAAGGTGACCTCCGGTTCGACGCCCGAGGCGGCGGACTTCGTCGATGCGCTCTACCGCAGCATCATCAAGGCCGGCACGCACAAGGCCTCGAGCCTGCGCGTGGCCGAAGCGTCCAAGGTGATCGAAAACACCCAGCGCGACGCCAACATCGCCCTGGTCAACGAGTTCGCACTGATCTTCCAGCGCCTGGGCATCGACACGACCGAGGTGCTGGAAGCAGCAGGCACCAAGTGGAACTTCCTGCCGTTCCGCCCGGGCCTGGTCGGCGGGCATTGCATTGGCGTGGACCCCTATTACCTGATCCAGAAAGCACAGCAGGCCGGCTACTACCCGGACATCCTGCTGGCCTGCCGCCGCATCAACGACGCGATGGGCGAACACGTCGCCGCCGACGTGGTGAAGCTGATGATCCAGCGCGGCATCGCCGTCGCCGGTGCGCGCATCCTGATCCTGGGCATCACCTTCAAGGAGAACTGCCCGGACCTGCGCAACACGCGCGTGGTCGAGCTGGCGGAGAAGTTCGGCGAGTACCGCGCCAAGGTCGACATCTACGACCCCTGGGCCGATGCCGACGAAGCGCGACGCGCCTATGGCGTCGAAATGCTGTCGGCCGCGCCGCAGGCCGGAACCTACGACGCCGTCGTGGTTGCCGTGGCGCACGAGCAGTTCCGCGAACTCGGTGCCGAGGGCGCGCGCGCGTTCGGCCGGCCGCACGCGTTGCTGTACGACATCAAGAGCCTGTACCCGCGGGACGAGATCGACGCGCGGCTGTAATCACGACAGGCCGCGCTAACGGCGGGCGCGCTATGCTCTGGCCATCGCTCTGCGCCGGTTGCCTGCACATGCGCTACTCGCTCTATATCGCCAGTGTCCTTGCAACGCTCGCGGCACTGACTGTCGGGCTATGGCACCCGGCGTGGCTGTGGGGCGCGGCCGGGTTCGGCCTGCTGGCCGCGCTCGGCACCTGGGACCTGCTGCAGACTCGCAGCGTGCTTCGGCGCAACTACCCGCTGCTGGCGCACTTCCGTTACGGCCTGGAATCCATCGGGCCGGAGATTCGGCAGTACTTCATCGAGTCCGACATCGCCGAGGTTCCGTTCTCGCGCCAGGAGCGCAGTCTGGTTTACCAGCGCGCCAAGTCGGTCAGCGATGTGCGGCCGTTCGGTTCGCAGCAGGACGTGTACGGCGTCGACTACGAGTGGATCAACCACTCGCTGGCGCCGAAGCCGCACGGTTCGCACGACTTCCGCGTCATGGTGGGCGAGGGCAGTGCATCGCAGCCGTACTCGGCCAGCGTGTTCAACATCTCGGCGATGAGTTTCGGCTCGCTGTCGGCCAACGCCATCCGCGCGCTCAACCGCGGCGCGAAGCTGGGCGGCTTCTACCACGACACCGGCGAGGGCTCGATTTCGTCGTATCACCGCGAGAATGGTGGCGACCTGGTCTGGGAAATCGGTTCGGGCTACTTCGGCTGCCGCAACGATGACGGCACCTTCAGCCCCGAGCGCTTCACGGCGTGCGCCGCCGACCCGCAGGTCAAGATGATCGAGATCAAGCTGTCGCAAGGCGCCAAGCCGGGCCACGGCGGCGTGCTGCCGGCAGCCAAGGTCACGGCCGAGATCTCGCAGTTCCGTGGCGTGCCGATGGGCGTCGACTGCGTCTCGCCGGCCGCACACAGCGCGTTCCACACGCCGCTTGGACTGCTGCAGTTCGTTGCGCACCTGCGCGAGCTGTCGGGCGGCAAGCCGGTGGGATTCAAGCTGGCGATCGGCCACCCGTGGGAGTGGTTCGGCATCGCCAAGGCCATGGTAGAGAGCGACCTGCTGCCGGACTTCATCGTCGTCGATGGTGCGGAAGGTGGCACCGGCGCAGCACCGGCCGAGTTCATCGACCACGTCGGCGTGCCGATGCACGAGGCGCTGATGCTGGTGCACAACACCCTGGTCGGATTGAACCTGCGCGGGCGCATCCGCATCGGTGCAGCGGGCCGCATCACCAGTGCGTTCGACATCGCCCGCACCATGGCGATGGGCGCGGACTGGTGCAATGCCGCGCGCGGTTTCATGTTCGCGCTGGGTTGCATCCAGTCGCAGAGCTGCCACACCGATCGTTGCCCCACCGGCGTGGCGACGCAGGACCCGCGCCGCTGGCGCAACCTCGATGTCCCCGACAAGGCCACGCGCGTGGCAGCCTTCCAGCAGAACACGCTCAAGGCGCTGCGCGACCTGCTGTGTGCGTCGGGGCTGGAGCATCCGCAGCAACTGGGGCCGGAACACATCCTGCGTCGCGTGTCGCCGATCGAGGTTCGTTCGCTCGCGGCGCTCTATACCTTCCTGCGGCCGGGCGAGCTGGTGGCGCGGATCCCGGAGCACGCGGTATTCCAGGCGTTCTGGGCGAGCGCGCGCAGCGACAGCTTCGCCGCGCCTTCGGTGGTCGAGTCGATGTGGGGCAGCAAGTCGCTCTGAGCGGCTTGCGTCGCCGCGTCAGTCCAGCAGTTCGAGCACGCGCTCCGGCGGCCGGCCAATCACGGCGCGGCCACCGTGGACCAGGATCGGTCGTTCGATCAGGCGCGGGTGCGCCACCATCGCGTCGATCAATGCCGATTCGGCGAGCGACTCGTCTTCCAGGCCCAGCGCGGCATATTCGTCCTCGCCAGTGCGGAGCAGGGCGCGCGCGGGCACGCCCAGCAGCTTGAGCAGGTCGCGCAGTTCGGCCGCCGACGGTGGGGCTTCGAGGTACGGCACCACCACCGGCTCGATGCCGTGCTCACGCAACAGCTCAAGTGCGCCACGCGATTTGGAGCAGCGCGGGTTGTGGTAGAGGCGGGTGTCGTTCATGCGTGTCATTTTCCGGCATGCCACGGCGAATACACCGATTCGCCGTTCCGCAGATAGGCGGCGGCAGAAGTGTATCGGAATACGTGGTTCGTCTCGCCGGACAGGTAGGTGACGGTGACCGCCACCTCCGGCTTCATGCTGACATCGACCATCGCCACTGCGTTCTCGTAGAGCGCCAGCGCGGACGGACCGGTGCCGTTCTTCTGCAGGAAACCCGGGGTCAGGTGGACCTTGCCGACGTCGAACGGGCGCAAGCCCAGTGTCGCGGCCAGCGACTCCTTGGTCGACTGGCGGATCGTGGTCTGCAGTCCGGAACAGGTGATCTGCAGCAATTCGGGCTTGGGACGTCCGCTGCCAGGGAGGTTGCCGGTCATCGCGTAGTTGTGGTGCACGTCGCCGGACACCAGCACCAGGGTCTTCACCGGACTTTGTGCCTTGCGCATCGCATCGGCGATGCCCCACAGGTCGCGCCAGTTGCGGTCACGGATCATGTGCTCCAGGTCGGTTGCGCGGCGGAACACGCGCAGCAGCCGGTTCGAGCCGAAGCCGAGCCTGGTCGAATCCAGCGCCGTCGCCACGGCGTAGCCCGCGTCGTCGGTGCCCCAGGCGCCCGATGCGGTTTCCGGCTTCATCATGATGTCCATCACCTTCTTCTGCAGCAGCAGCGGCGTGGACGGTGCGATGAACGCCACTGGTCCACCGCGCCACGCCAGCAGCACATTGCGCATCCACTCCAGCTGGGCATCGTCGATGGTCTGCGACTGCGGCGCCCGGGCCGGATCGTCGTGATCGATGATCCGGATATCGTCGTCGGCCGGCACCATGCGCTTGCGCGTCCTGCAGTCGGGCACGAGGAACGGCGGGTCGAACGGCAGTCGGTAATGCCAGTCCAGGCCAAGGCCGGTCTGGTAGGCGTGCCTGGGATTGCGCAGATCCTTCGGATCGCTTGGCGGCGCAGGTGGAACCGGCATCAGGCAGGCGTCGTGGATGCACTTGCGCAATGCCGGAAGTGCGTCGATCCCGTTGCGCTGAGCAGTGGCCATGGCCTGCATGCGCGGGTCCCCGGCAGCCCATCGCGACTTCGCGTTTGCGCCCTGCGCCTTGTTGCACCACCCCTGGTAGACCCAGTACGCCGCAAGTGCATCGGTCATGGTCTTTGGCCACATCCGCAGCGCGTCCTTGGGATTGTGCAGCCGCCGCGCCCAGGATGCGTCGAAGTTCCAGTCGTCGGTGACCTCGTGGTCGTCGAGCATGAGGAAGGTGGGCACGTGCGCGAGCAGTGCGCGCACGCTGCGCGAGGTGGTCCACGCCCGTTCGTACAGGTAGGCGTACTCGGCGAAGTCCGCCGCGTGCCGGCCTTCGGCAACGGTCTGGTGTCCGCGCGCGTTTGGCTGCACGACCGGAAGGTTGCCGCTGTCGAGGACGGTCGGCAGCCACTCGTCGAAGTCGGGAACGTTCCAGAGCAGGAAGTTGTGTGCCAGGTAGCGACGCCCCATCGGGTTGCGCCTGACGGCCACGCTGGCGCCGGCGTTCCAGTGCGGCACGAACGCGCGGAACGATCCGCTTTCCAGGTTCAGCTTGTCGACGGTCCGCAGGATGCTCTTGGCCTTGTCGGAGACCTTCTGGTCGTTGACCTTGCCGCCGAGCGCGCGGGTAAGCGCACTCATCAGCTCGAACGCGAGTTCGCGGCTCTCCTTGGTGCCCGTCTCCGGAAAGCGGTGGTAGATGCGACGGATGTCGGGGTACTTGCGGTACAGCTCCTCCAGCGACGCCAGGTTCTGGCGCGTGCGCTCGTATTGGCTCGCCGGCGGTTCGCGGTAGGCCTTATACCGGTGCGCGAAGCGCCCGGCCCACGCGCCGTCGACGAGCTTTCCGCGCGCGGACGCAGTCGGGTCCACGGGTCCCGGTATCCGCGAAGCGAAACGCCCCTGCACCAGCATGTCGCCGTGGTCGTCGCCGATCTCGTCGGCATAGATCTGGTCGCCGCCGAAGAACAGGAACGACGGCCATGTCTCCCTGGCCTTCGCATTCGCCCGGAGCCAGTCGCCCAGGCCGTGCAACATGTCCGGCTTCCAGTCTTTGCCGCCTTTCGTGTCGCCGGGGTACCAACGGCACGAACCCGTCGCGAAGCGAAGCCGGTCGGGGTAGGTGGCGCGCAGCGTGCGCAACGTCAGCCACTCGGTGCCAGCCAACGACGCGCACGCGCACTGCCGCTTCATGTCCGCCGAGACCGCGCCCGAAAGCTTCGGGAAGACGTCGCCGTCGAAGTCCGCTGGTGCGACGGGAATCTTGGCGGCGTGGGGCAAGGGTGCCAGCTCCACCGTGTAGTCGTGGAAGGTGTGTTCCCTGAGGCCGGTGATCTCCACCGCGGCGAAGTGCCGCCCTCCCACGCGCACCGTGGAGGCGTGGTGCGGACGCCCGGCGTCCGTGCCCGATTCCCGGCAGCGCACGCGCACCATGCACGGCGACACGGTCTCCAGCCAGATCACCGCGCGTTCGTGGTCGGCGTAGCGCACGAACGGCCCGACGCGGATGCGCGCCGGCACGGCACAGATGCGCAGCTTTCCCAGTTGCGACAGGTACGACTTGGCGATGCGCACGGGCCGCCGCGTGATGTGCTCGTGCTGCAGGAAGCGGTCCATCCGCCGCTGGATGGTTTCTTCGCGGGCCTCGGCCTCGAAAGCGGCGTCCATCTCGCGCTGGTAGTGCGGCCAGAAGCTCTTCTCGGGGTCCTTGCCGTCTCGCACCAGCGACCAGTCGAACCAGGTTCCGCCGTACTCGATCTTCGGATCGTCCGGGTCGATATACGCGCCGGCGCGGATGGCGGACACGCGATCGCGCACTTCGAACACGAACGGCCGGGCCGGATCGATGCTGCCCAGGTATGCGCGACCGGCCTGTTCCGCGGAAAACTTGCCGCGATGCGGCTGCGGACCCTGGTGGAAGACGTACTCGCCCTCGGTGATCGGCTGGCCGCGTTCGTCGACGACCAGCAGTCGCGGCGCCTCGCGGGTTTCCTCGACCGGCTTCTTCGCCGGCTGGCCAACCAGGTCCTCGAAATCCGTGGACAGGGTGAACTCCAACGACGGATCGAGCGCTTCGGGCAGCACCGACTCCCACTCGTAGGCCCGGACCGCTTCATCGGCCTCGTCGGCTGCGAACGCATTGTCTTCGTCCATGGCTTCGCCGCTGTCCCCGGCTACCATCGCGTCGGCTTCGTCGAGCGCTTCGGTGTCCTCGCTCGTCAGCCAGACCACTTCGTTGTTCTCATCGAGTGCGCTTTCGGCGGCCACAGTGTCCGCCTCGCCGGCGTCCTCGTTCCATTCGCTTTCGGTGTCGCCTGCCTCGTATTCCGACGACCACGTCGCCTCACTGCCGAGTCCTTCGGTGAACGGTGCCTCCAGGCCCAGTTTGTCGAAAGCGTCAGGGGTGCCTTTCATCGGGCTGGTCATGGCTCACCTCCGGATAATCACGCAGCACTACAAGCGACGCGCGGCGGCGAACGCGCGCGCATACAGGCCATCGCCATCCAGGATCGAACGGCCGCCGAGGTCGCCCATGGTCGGGCCGTCGGCCCGCTTGCGACTGGAAACGAAGCGGTGATGGCCCCGCGTGTCGCGCCCGACGTAGATCCCAACGTGGTCGACCTGCGGGCCGTCACCGCTGTCGGCATCGAAGAACACCAGGTCGCCGGCGGCCAGGCGGGAGTAGGGCGCGGTCGCACGCTCCGAAGGTGCGACGACGAGCACGCCAGGTGCGTGGCTCGCCATTTCGTGCGCCCGCCGCGGGATCGTGGACCTGTCCTTGCGCGGGGCTCGACTCAGCTCTATCTGCCCGGGATGCGGCCCCGACAGATTGCGACGGTAGCCGAAGACCATGCGCACGTAGCCCGAGCAGTCGAGGCAGCGGAACTGGCGCGTCTCCGGCGGGTCCGGCGCTTCGTCGACGTAGGTCCATGCGACGCCGAGGTAATCGTTGAAGTCGGACCCTTCCTCGCGGCTGTCGCCCGAGACGGGGCCGTAACTGGCATCGCCGGCGATCTGCAGCAAAGGGTCGCCGTCGCCGAGGATCGGTGCGTGGCCGGCGAGGTACTGCATCGCCAGGGCCAGGATGTCGGGCTCCGCGCGCTCGTTTGCCTCGAGAGCACGGGCCAGCCATCGCGGGTCGAAGTCCTGCTCGTCGAATGGCTGTGGGCACGTGCGCACCCAGAACGCATGCCGGACGGCATGCTCGTTCTCGCGGAAGGTGCGTAGGGGGCCACGCAGCATCACGGTGCGCGCGCCGGTGGTGAACGAGCCGAGCCACCGGCCGGTGCAGGCGTCGAACATCGCCACCTGCCGTAGCTTGGTGCCGTGTGGTCCGGTCCTGACCTTGAGGAACTCGTCGCGCATCGCTGGATGTCCTGGGTCGGCGCAAGCGGCGCTTCAGGCGTTCGGGGCTTCGTACTGGAGCCGCCCCGGGCCGTTGCACCCGTTCGAACACACCGCGCTCAGGCGGTGCGTCCCTTGCGGAGGAATGTAATGGGCGATGGTGTCGCCCGGCTCGAGCTTCGGGTGGTGCGTGTTGGGCAACGGAGCGCCGTCCGCACCCATCGGCAACAGGAAGACCGGACACGTGCCCACGTTCTCCAGCCGACGGATTCCGTATTGGCACTGCCATGGCGTGGCAATCAGCACGCGGTGATTGGTGCGCGTGCCAGGACACTCCAGTTCGAGTTGCTCGCGCACGGATTCCTCGTATATCGCCTCGTCCGCTTCGCCCGACGGGCCCGGTCCCAGGAACATGATCTCTTCGCAGTTGAGGCACTTTCCGAGATCGGAATAGGCCTTGACCAGCGCCGCGCAGCTGGCGAGGATTCCCCGAACGAGATCGCTGAGCTTGAATCCCCGTGCACCGATGAACGTCAGCTCGCCGAGCTTGTGCAACAGGGATTGTGTCGCGACGGCGACGGCCATCGATTCCTTCGCGCAGCGCTGCAGCGCTTCTGGCGACTGGTCGCAATCCTGACGACTGCGCTTCAGGGTTTCGATGAACTCCTTGACCATCTCGCGGATGCTCTCGACTGCGCGCGACATGAGCCCCATCGGAGTGGGCAGGTTGAGGGCTTCGCGCAACTTGTTGAGCTCCTGGTCGACCTTCTGCGCGAACTCACGATGCGCGCGGCGGCTACCAGGGAGGAGATTGAGCATTGCGATATAGAAGACGATCAGGATCGCGATGACGATGCCGACGACCACCACGCCCTGCACGGCCCCAACCGGCGTCAGTGCCAGGATGTTGTTCCTGATCTGGCTGTTGTAGGCCTGCAGGCGTGACGATTCCTCGGGTGGGGTTGCGATGATTGCCCCGAAGCTTCGCGCCAGCTCCTCCATTTCGGGCAGCGTGAGGCAGAGCGCGTCCATCGTTTGCGGGCCGGCGATGCCGTCTGCCACCAGGCCGGCGCTGCCCTGGAATTCCAGAACGCGCGCGCGCGTCGCGGCCCCGAACACACCGTCGATCGCGAGGTCCGGCAGATTCGACGGTGGATGGAGGTTGAGCAAGCGCTGGAGCCTGGATACCGCCGAGCCGGTGCTTCCCACGGAAAGCAGCTGCCCCGGCCCAAGCACCTTTGCTGGAGCGGGCTGGTTTCCTGCATGGGTGTTGCCCGGGACCCTAACCGGGCGATGGACTGCGTCCTCGTCTTCGTCGAAGCCTAGCTCGGACCACTCGCCTGTCGCTTCGCGTTCGAACGCTTCGTGCGTTGTCGGTGCCGGCAGCGCAGCGAGCAGGCGTGGAAGGTAAGTCACGGGTATTGCGCAGTGTGAGACGTGGTCCGCAGCCACCGGCATCACCTCCAGTCGACCGTTGACGACTGCCCGCAGCTTGCCGAACAACTCCCCGCGCACACCGGTGGTCAGCTTGTGCTTCACATCGGAGCCTTTGAGCCGGTAAGTGCCGTGGCGGTAGACCACCGTGGCGCGCAGGTCCTCACGCGATAGCAGCCACGCCTTCCAGTCGGTGAGGGGGGCGGAGTAGGTCGTGTCCAGCGCCCACACGTGCAGCGGACGCCCCAGTGCGCCCGTGCGCATCTGCGGCGACGCATGCGCGTGCGCCAGGGCGTCGAAGAAACCGTAGGCGCGCGAGTGTCCCGCCAGGATCAGGCGCTTCAACGTCGGCATGGCAGCGCTGCCCGTCATGCTGCGAACCTGTTCGAGCACTTCTTCTGCGACCTGGTTGAACACGGCGGGTTCAGCCAGCCGGTGCCATTTCTTGCCGAAGGCCATGCCATTGGCCTCCAGGCGTTCCCAATCGAGGAAGGGAACCACCAGCACGATTGGACGTCCGGACGCTTCGACCAGTTGACCGAGGCGGAACGGCGGGTCGGTGACGAATGTCGCGGGTCGGTCCTTGCGCAGCGGTCGGCACAAGTCCAGTCCGTGCGCGAACACCAGCATCTCGACCTCACGCGCGGCCTGCGCGGCCGTTGTGACCAGCACTGCGACCTTCACGCCCAGCGCCTTTGCGGTGAACGTGCGCAACTGTCCGCTTGGGGCGGTCTCTTCCTCATGCTGGCAACTGCAGCGGGCCTCGCCCTGGGGGACGTACTCGTAGTCGAGGTCCTGTAATTCCGCTTCGGTGAACGGGTCTTCACCGGCAGATTCGGATTCCTGCGCCACATCGGCTTCGAAGCGTGCTTTCAGGCCCGGAGGGTTGTACTCCCAGTGCCACGGTTCGTTGCGATAGGGGTACCAGCCGAAATCACGCGCGCGCAGCAGCATCCACTTGTAGACCGGCGAGCGGTACATGCGCACCAGGTTGGCCATCTTCGTCGGCAGGCCGGCCTTCGCGGGATTGGCGCGATCGGCACTGGTGCACTTCTCGAAGCCTCGCGTGCAGGTTTCCAGCACCAGCAGTGCGGGTACGCTCATCCGCAGATCGATCGCCAGGCCGTACATGTGCGCCGAGATACCGCGTGCCACGGCATTGGGATTGCGCTGGTTGGCGCTCAGCTTCGCCTGGTGGGAAGGACTGCGCCACGAGGACAAGATCGCAAGCTTCACCCCGTCCTTCTGTGCGGCATCGCGCATGCGCACGAACGCATCCCGCGCTTCGGCATAGAGGCGGTGGCCGGACTGCCCCGGCACGGGATGGGCGGGACGATCGCGGAAGCGGATCGTCCTCGGCACACGGCGCTCGGGCGCGATGCGGGCGATGGCCGCGAACAGTCCGCGCGCGAGCGTTGTCTGGCGCTGGACCTCCGCGGGGTCGCTGTCCCTGGCGGCGTTGCCCGGGAACTCGATGCCCGACCAGTCCTGCTGCAGCAAGCGCTGCCGGGTCGCCGCATCGGGCAATCGCTCGATGGCGGAGCGTTCGGTGTCGAGGATCCAGGCGCGCTGCTGGCCGGAGAGGGGTGCCACGGCTGGCGCAGCGGTCCCGGTTTGTTCGGAATCGTACTGCGGAGCGCTGTCAACAAAAGCCTCCTGCGCATCCCGCTCCTCGTCATCGAGATATTCCGCTTCGCCCGTGCTCGCATCGAACTGCCATTCACGTGCGTACTCGAGCCCGGTTGCGTCCTCGCCATTCAATGCCAGGTCCTCGGCGAGGGCCTGGGTGTCTCCACCTTCTGACTCGGTGTCGAGCCAGGCCAGGCTTTCTTCGGTGGGGCCGAACAATTGCGAATCCGCGGTCCGGCCCTCGGCCTCGTCCGTTGCTTCCGCGTACGGCGATTCCAGGTAAGGCGATTCCGCGTAAGGCGACTCGCCCTGGGCAGTCCATGCCAGGGCGGCCCCGAACCGGTCCGCCTCATCGACGCCTTCCGCGAAGGGTGCATCGAGGCCAAGCGGGTCGTGCGGATCGATCGGGGCTGAAGCGGACATGGCCATTTCTCCAACGGCATCGCCTACGGCAATTCGAGCATCACTTCACGGCGACCAGCCGCGCACGGTTCACGTCCACGGGCTTGGCACGCGCCTTCAGGTCCTTGCCGGTGGCGGCGGACCACTCGGTGATGACGCGGCGCGTGGCTTCGCCGAGGCCCGTGCCGGGCTGGTACAGCATGGTCACGTTGCTTTCGGTGATCACCGCGGACTCGATCGTCCTGAGCAGGAAGGAGATGTGTTCGCTCATGGACAGCAACGCGGCGGACTTGCTGTGCGCGGGCAAGCCCACCCGGCTGCCGATCATCCTCAATCGGTTCGCCGATGACGTGGACTGCGCCTTGAGATCGGCGACGACGAAGTTGTCGTTGCTCACGGTCAGCTCGACCCAGCCAAGGACCGTGGCGGCCGCCAGTTCCTCGCGATCGAGCATCTCGCCCAGGCGCCGTGATCGAAGCACGTACTGGAGTTCCTGCGCGATGCGGAAGATGCGGTCCTTGTCGGTCTCGTTGCCTGCGACCTGGTTGTTGATGTTGGAGATCGCGCGCCACAGTTCGTACAGGAGTTCTTCGAACAAGCGCACGAAGTCGGTATTGGCGGCCGTCGCCTTGACGTACTCCGCCGGGCCGTTGTCCGGCGTGCCGTGGGCCAGGTCCATTCCGAGAAGGCGCCAGTAGGCATTGCGACGCACGTATTCCGAATCGTTGCGGGCGCTGCTGGTGGATAGCCAGGGTGCGATCAGGTTTGCCGCGCCATGCAGCAGGGCTTCGGTGCTTTCCAGCCAGCGCCGTGTCTGCGGCGAGGGCACGCCCAGGCTTTCGCCGGATCGGTACTGGCTCACGACACGCCGCAGGATCTGGGTCGCTCGTGTGTTCTCGAGCACGTAGCTGTAGGCCAGGTGGTCCCAGCTGGGAATGCCTGGATCGCCGGGAGGGTTGGGCAGTGCGATGGGCGCCGGTGGCGGGATGTCCTGGAAACGCCCCAGCTTCCACAGTTCCCGGCGCGCCGGACCGGCCGTGGGACTGTACGAGTTCCAGACCTGCTCGATGTAGAGCGTCAGGTCGAGCGGATCGGCAGTCAACACGGCCGTGGTGGCGGCATTCATGTCCTTCAGTTGCGTTACGCCCGATGCGGCGTGCCCGAACTCGAAGATGTAATTGACGAGCTGGCGGATCATGACGCGGTCCTCCGCTGGTTGGTCTGCTCGTGTGTGTCGTAGAGCGTTTCGACAGGCCTGTCCGGAAGCATCTTGCGCGGCCTCTCGGAGGGCGTCCCATTCCAGTGCTTGACGGTGCGCTGCGGCGAGATCAATGCGGCCTCGAGATTGCGGAGGCGATCGTCTTCCTCCGCCGCGACCTGCGGCTCGCCCGGTCCAAGTGAACGCAGCGGCGCCATCTGGTCGGCGATGCTCTGCAACCGGTCCGAGAGGGTCTTGAACCCGTTCTCCAGGATGCATTCCGTCGCGCCGGCCTGCGCCAGGCGGACGAACAGCTCCTCCAGAACCGCGATGCGTGCTTCGAGCGCTGGGCCGCTCGCGCCTGAGTGTTTGTCGGTTGCCATGGTCAATACCCTCGTCTCATCAAGCGGCTTTCAGTTCGGTGGTCAGCCACGTTCGCGCCCGATCGATCCAGAGCGACGCGGTCGTGGGCTGTTCGGCTTCGCGCAGGCCCGCCAGCGCGACGATGCGGATACCTTCCGTGGTGCGCCAATGCGGCGAAGTCCACAGCGCCGCCGCGGCGCTTGCTTCAAGCTGCGCCAACGCTTTGGGCGAGACGCGCTGCGGATCGAGGACGTCGGTCATCGGCCGGTTCTGAAGCGCCGGGACCGGCGCCGCCAGGCACGCCGCGGCGATCTTCGGCATGGCCGCCAGCGAACGCGCGAGCAGCGGCTGCACGCTGTCGTCGGCGGCCGACGCCGGGTGGTGCGCCTGCATCGCGCGCAGCAGCTGCACCCAGGGCCCGGAGGGTCCGAAGCACAGCGTCGAGAACGCGCAGCCCAGCGCGGTCCGCAGCCATCCGATCGGATGCGGGTCGCCGATCGGCCAGCGCAGGATCGTCTCGGAATCGCCGACCACGTCGTAGAGCGCGGCGACCGAGGCGTAGCCGGTGAGCAGGAAGGCGTAGACGTCGGCGGCAATCTCGGATGCCCACGGCGTCCACATCGCCTGCAGCTGCCGGTCGTCGGCGAGCGCGTCGTTGATCGATGCGCGCATGGACGGCACCCACCCGGTGAGATGCGCGACCTGATGGCCGGTCTCGTGGAACAACGACGTCGGCCGGTAGAGGTTGTGGCGCACGATCTTGACCGCCGCCACCGGCATGATCGTGCCGGGTGCCCATAGCCGCACACCAGCGCGCAGGATCGACGCGCCGGTGCCCTTGTCCTGGTAAACCAGCACGCGCGGGACAGGCTTGTTGGCACGCTGCAGCACGGGTGCCATGCTCGCCACGGCGAGGCGGTCCAGCGTCGTCAGCGCGGCGCAAAGCAGCGGGCTGGTGCGTGAGTTGACCGCGTCGCCCAGGAAGTCGAGGGTCGTGTCCACCTGCACGTAGCGGCGGCGGAAACGCTGGACGGCTGCTTTGGCCTGGTCGACGAGGGCACGGTCGTTGCGTGCTTTCGCAATCAGTGCCGTGGTCGCCTCGCCAAGCGCGATGAGCTCCTCGACGGCCTGGTGCAGCTGCTTGCGCAGCGGTGCACCGGTTTCGCGCTCGACCGATTTCCACGCCGCCAGCGAGGCGAACTCCTCGGCATCGCGGAACGTGCGCGAAGCGGCCAGCCAATGCGCGACCTGCCGCTCCAGGTCCGCGACGACAAGGGCATGGTCCAGTGGCGCAACCTGGCTCATTTGCGGCGCCTGCCCGAAGTGACGCTGATCGAAATGGACGGCGTGCCCTGCAGTGCGTTCTTTGTGCTCACCGCAGCGGCATTCGCCGAGCCGATCGCGTCCAGTCCGGGTACCGAGGTGAGCCGGATGCGCACCGTGACACCGGGATCGGGATGCGCAGCGGCGCGCGCGAATGCTTCACTGTTGTCGCGCGACCAGTTGGCCAGGGCCGGCAACACCCAGGCATCGAGCCGCTGCCGCAGCAGTGCCATCGTGGACGGCGGCAGCGATGGCGCTGCCGGGGCGAGCTCTTCGTGGTCCTCGCTGTCCTCGCGGACGACGCGCACGTGGCCGTTCGGTGCCGCGGCAGTGGGCTGGGCGGCCGACTTGTAAAGGCTGGCCAGCGCCTGCAGGAGCGCGGCGGAGCCACGACCCTGGCGGATGCCTTCCGCGGCGGTCTGCGCATCAGCCTCGGACAGGTACAGGCCGACCGTGATCTTCGAGCGCCGAAGGTTGACGACCGTCCAGGCGCGGCTCGGTGCCAGGCGCGTGGCGGCGGCACCACCTGCAGCAGACATCGCCAACGCTCCGGCGGCACCGATGGGTTCGAGCAGGTAGAAGCGCTGGCCGACCGCGATGCGGTTGCGCGAGCGCAGGAATGCCGGTGCGATCGCCACGCCAAGGTTGGGCTCGCGCAGCAGCAGGCCGGCGGCTTGCGGAGTCAGCGGGTGCACCTGCGAGGAAGCGAAGCGTGCGCGCCCGCCGCCGTTGCCGCGATCGACGCGGATCATGCGCGGCAGCGTGGTGCCGGTGGCCGACTGATATATGTGCATGCGCGCGCGGATCGGGAAGGTCGCGCCTGCAGCGCGGAGCACCGCGCCGACGGTGGTTCCACCGAACGTCGGCAGCGCGTCGGCGATCTGGGCGGTGAGTTCCACTTCCGGCGTGCGGCTGTACTTGCGGTAGGTGCGCACGCTGCGCGGACGGCGTGCGACGAACGTGCCTCCGATCGAGGGTGCCTGGCGAAGGGCAGGGCGCACGAAGCGCTGCGGGATGTGGCTCGCCACCGACTTGCCGAACGCATTGGCGGTGGCAAGCTGCATCAGGTCCTCGTTCTCGAGCACGTAGTCCTCGCTTTCGGCGAGGCGCCGCACGGTGTCTTCGATCACCGTGGCCAGGGCGATGGGGGCGGCCTCGTCATTGCCGGCCTCGCTGGCGTCTTCGCCGGCCTCCAGCATGACCAGGCGCAGGCCGGTGTCGACGATCGCATTCGACAGCGGCCCCGACAGGCTGGGGCCGACCCAGCGCTTGATCAGCTGGCCGAGGTAACCGGCGAGGAAGCGCACGACCTTCGGCCGCCCGACCAGGTTGATGCCCACTCGCAGCGCGCCCAGCAGCGCGGGCACGAACTGCTCCACCGCCGGCGCGAGGTCTTCCTCGTCGCCGGCCTGGCGCAGGCGGTCGATCAACACGCCGCGTGCTTCGGCGAGGCGTTCGAGCTCGCGTCCGTCCGTCGTCGATTCGTCCTCGAACTCTTCGAAGGATTCGCCGACGAATTCGCCGGCAGGATCGGCGACCATCGCTTCAGCCAGCGCGGCGTCGAAGTCCTCGGCCAGCGTTTCCACATCGGTCAGATTGGCGGGGGTATTCGCGTCCTCGTAAAGGCCGCCTTCGTGTTCCGACGCTTCCGAAGTGAAGTGTGCGGCCAGCTTGCGCGCGGCAGGCTGCAATGGCGCGGGGAGCTTGCCGATCGCGATCGACAGCACGCGCTTGAGCAGGGGATTGATCAGGCCGCGAAGTTTCTTGAGGATCGGCCCGAGCACCGCACTGGCAACCTTGCCTACGGTCTTGACCGCCGACTTCGCGGTGTTGGCGACGAACTTCACCACGCTTTTCGCTTTGCGTACCAGCGAGCCGATGAACTCTTCACCCGCCGGCGTGAGTTCGCCGGACTGCGGATCGAAACGCTCCAGCATCTGGTCGAGCTGCGCTTCATCGAGCGACTCGAGATCCTGTCCCGTGAGCCCGGATTCCAGCGCTTCCAGGTACTGCTGCGCCTCGAACCTCACTGCCGACAGCTGTGCATCCGCGTAACGCTCGCGCTCGGCGCCGGACCAGGGTGCCTCGTCGCTGAAGCGGTCGGAGACCGCTTGCTCGGTCTCCTGCGCCAGGAATGCGACGGCCTCGTCGAATGCCTCGTCGCGCAGCTCGGCGAACGCTTGCGCGTACAGCCGGTCGGACTCCGATTCCGACAGCGAACCTGCGGCCGTTTCAGCGAACGGCGTCGAGCTTTCGTTGAACGACGCCATGGTTTCCTGCGCCGCCGCGACGCTGGCCACCGGCGCCGGAGCTTCGGCGAATGGGTTCTGTTCGGATTGAACAGTCCATTCGCGTTCGTAGCCTTCCTGTTCGATCGACATGACGCGCCTCCAGCAGATGGCTTCCAGGGCCAGTCGACCATGTGCGCCGTCCCCGGACGTGTCCGGATGCGTCACGTCCGCATCCGAGGGCTGTTGCGCGTTCGCCCCCATTCCATGCGCGGCTTCGTTACGGCGGCGTCGCGCAAGCGTCCGCATTGCGTCCACGCATGCCCGTTGCCCCGATCGGGCAGGAGTGCAGGGAAGTGGTGCTAGCGTGCCCGACGATTGGCGAGGCCGGCGCCCAGCACGCGTGCGGCCAGCAGCGGGTCCGGCTCTACGCCCAGTTCATCGTCCAGGCGCTGTGCAAGCAGGCGGAAGCATTGAACCGCCTGGTAACGGTTGCGCTGCACGAGGTGCGCGTCGATCAACGCTTCCGCAGCGGATTCGCGCAGCGGCTCGGCATCGACGGCGGCAGCGCCGGCCTGAATGGCCAAGCCGAACTGGCCCGATGCCGCCATGGTCCGGCAGGCCGATTCCAGCGCCTGGACGCGCAGCATGTGGAACGCGTCCTGCTCCGCGAGTACCCATTCCTCGTGCCATCCGGGCAGGATGTCGTTCGACAGCAGTGCGATTTCGTCGAGGGCCAGAGAGTCCCCGGCCAACGCACGCGCAGCGATCTGGTGTGCGAGTTCGAGATCGGACTCGGCCTGCAGCACCAGTTCATCGCCTATCGTTTCGATCCAGCCGCGCGGCACGTGCCACAGCGCACGCCGCAGGTTCGCCCGTCCCGTTTCTTCGGGCACGTCCGGCCAGAGCTGTGCCGATGCCAGACCGCGCGCGACCGGCTGCCTGCGCAGTGCGAGATAGGCCAACAGACGGCGCCCGGGCAGCGAGAGGCGGATCATCGGGTACACGCCGAGGCGCCCGACGATGGCGATTCTGTGGCTGATGTTGGTCTGAGGTTGGTCCTTCACCCTTCGCCCCGGAGGTGAGCACAACTGCCCATCCTCTTCAGGATCCCTGCATCAGTTCAAACGCGCGGGAAGGGTAGGGCCGGACACGTTGCCAGGCCCGCTGCGTGCGACATCCAGGCAACAAAAAACCCGCCCTTCGCAGGGCGGGTTGTTCGTATGCTTCGAGTTCAACAGTGCCTGGCGTGCGGTCGATACTTACCAAGGTGTTGACGAATATGGTGGGCGGTACAAGTTTCGAACTTGTGACCCCTGCCGTGTGAAAGCAGTGCTCTACCGCTGAGCTAACCGCCCGAAATGGGCGCGCAGTATACCCCAATGCCGCCCGGTGTTGGCAAGGGGGCAAGTGACATCGCGGCTGGCACGGCTTGTTCAGGGGAACAGAACGCTTTGCCAGTAAACTCCCGCGCTCTGCTCAGGGGGAGCAACATGTTCGACCTACATTGCCATCTGCTGCCGGCCATCGATGATGGTGCGGTAGACCTCGACATGGCACTGGAGATGGCGCGCATGGCAGCGGCCGACGGCATCGTCACCGTGGCCTGCACGCCGCACATCTATCCCGGCTTGTACGAGAACACGGCGGACGGCATCCGTGCCGCGATCGCCGCGTTCCAGGCCGAGCTGGACGAGCGCGGTATCGCACTGCGCCTGGTCGAAGGTGCCGACGTCCACCTGGCCCCGGACCTGCTGGAGAGCATCCGCGGCGGTCGCGTGCCGACCCTGGGCGGGTCCCGTTACCTGCTGCTGGAGCCGCCGCACCACGTCGCGCCGCCCCGCTTCGAGGAGGCGGTGTTCGACCTGATGGCGGCCGGACTGGTACCGGTTATTACCCATCCCGAGCGCCTGACCTGGGTGGAGACGCACTACGACGTGTTCGCGCGCCTTGCCGAGCGGGGGGCCTGGATGCAGATCACGGCAGGGGCGATGACCGGGCGCTACGGTCGGCGGGTCAAGTACTGGGGCGAGCGTTTCGTCGGCGAGGGGTTGTGCATGATCCTCGCGACCGACGCCCACCACCCGACTCGACGGCCGCCGTTGCTGGCCGAGGCCCGCGAGGCCGCGGCCGCCTTGGTGGGAATGGAGGAAGCGGTGCACATGGTCGACACCCGCACGCGCGGGATCGTCGATGACGTCGCACCCGAGAATTTGCCGCCGCCGTTGTTCAGGCAGGCGGGCTTCAGGCCGCAGGTTCGCGGCCCGTCCGCGTCGGCGGGCGAGGGCGTCGTCGGGCGTTTTTTGCGCTCGATCCGGGGGAAGTGAGGAAAAGTCTTAGTTCAACAGGTCCGGGGAAAACTGGGACCTGCGGCATAATTCCGATGTGCAGCCGTACGAATCCGTACGTGCTTTCGCATCCAATTTTTTGAGGACGGCACTTGTTCAGTGTTTTTCGAGTGTGGGCGCTTGTGTGCCTGATGCTGCTTAGCGCCTGCACCAGCTCGGGTGCAAACAAGGAAGAAGCAGCGACGCTGCCGGAAGGTGATCCGGTCGCGGCGGCAATGGGCCGCAGCGAATATCTTATCGGCCCTAGCGACCTGCTTGCCGTGACGGTGTTCCAGATCGAGGACCTCAATCGCGAGGTCCGGGTCAACAACGCCGGGCAGATTGCCCTCCCGCTGATCGGCGCCGTGCCCGTCGCCGGCCGCACCGTGGGCGAGATCGAACAGGACATCGCCGGCCGTTACCAGTCGCGCTACCTGCAGAACCCGCAGGTGACCGTGTTCGTGAAGGAGTTCTCGAGCCAGCGCGTGACCGTGGGCGGCGCGGTGAAGAAGCCGGGCATCTTCCCGATGACCTCGCGCCTGAGCCTGCTGCAGAGCCTGGCCCTGGCCGAAGGCTTCAGCGACGTTGCCAGCCATCGCAACGTGCTGGTGTTCCGCACCATCGGCGGGGAGCGCAAGTACGCGCGCTTCGACGTCGCCGCGATCGAGAAGGGTGAGCAGCCCGATCCGCAGATTTTTGGCGAAGACGTCATCGTGGTCGACACCTCGATGGGCCGCCAGACGCTGCGGACGTTGATCCAGCTGGCGCCGTTCATCGCGGTGTGGAGGTCCTACAATTGAACGCCGTAGTTGAGCCGATCGAGTCTTTCCGCCAGGAAAGCCGCGACGACGACGAGATCAACCTGCTCGAGTACTGGCGCATCCTGCGCGAGCGGCAGTGGTGGGTGGTGGGCACCGCGCTTGCGGTGGTGTTCCTGACGCTGGTTTTCACGCTGCTGGCGACGCCGATCTACCGCGCGGGTTCGACCCTGCAGATCGAGCGCGACACGATGAAGATCGTGGCGTTCGAAGGCCTGCAGCCGACCGAATCGCCGATGGACCGCGACTTCTACCAGACCCAGTACGAGCTTCTGAAGAGCCGCTCGCTGGCAAGGCGCGTCATCCAGGACCTGCGCCTGCCCGCGAACAAAGAGTTCGAGAAGGACATGGCCAAGGTCGACGAGGCCCTGGCCGAGAAGGCCAATGGCCAGGCCGTGGCCGCGTCCGCCAAGCAGCAGGCACGCGAAGCGGCGATGATCGAGATCGTGCTCGAGTCGCTGAGCATCGAGCCGATCCGCAACTCGCGCCTGGTCCGGGTCAACTTCGACTCGCCCGATCCGGTGCTGGCCGCGCGCGTCGCCAACGCCTACGCCGACGGCTTCATCCAGAGCAACATCGAGCGTCGCTTCGACGCGTCGTCGTTCGCCAAGAAGTACCTGGAAGAGCGCCTGGCGCAGCTCAAGGGCAAGCTGGAGGACTCCGAGAAGGAACTGGTCGCGTTCTCCGAGAGCGAGCGCATCGTCTCCGTTGGTGACGACAAGCCCTCGCTCGACGCGCAGAACCTCAGCGACCTCAATGCCGCACTCGCTGCCGCGCAGGGCTCGCGCATCAAGGCCGAGGCGATGTGGGCACAGGCCAGCATCGGCAACGGCATGGGCCTGCCGCAAGTGGTGGCGAACCAGCTGATCCAGAAGCTGCGCGAGCAGCGTTCGACGCTGATGGCCGAGTACCAGAACAACCTGGGTACGTACAAGGCCGACTACCCGAACATGGTGCAGTTGAAGAACCAGATCGACGAGGCCGACCGCCAGATCAACGTCGAAGTGGGCAACATCCGCGCCGCCATCCGTTCCGAATACGACGCTGCACTTGCGCAGGAAACGCTGCTGCGCGAGCGCATCACCGGCCTCAAGGGCGACGTGCTCGACCTGCAGAGCCGCTCGATCCAGTACAACATCCTGCGCCGCGAAGCCGAAACCAACCGCCAGCTCTATGACGCGCTGCTGCAGCGCTACAAGGAGATTGGCGTGGCCGGCGGCGTCGGTGCGAACAACGTTTCGGTCATCGACCGCGCCATCGCTCCCGAGAAGGCCAGCTCGCCGCGCAAGCTGCTGAACCTGGCCGTCGGCCTGTTGCTGGGCGGTTTCCTGGGTGTGCTGCTGGCGTTCGTCCTGCACCACCTGGACAACACGGTGCACGACCCGAAGGCGCTGGAGACCATCACCGGCCTGCCGGTCCTGGGCGCCATCCCGCGCCTGGAACAGGGCGTCACACCTGCCCAGGCGGCCGCCGACCTGCGCTCGCCGTTTGCCGAAGCCTATCGCTCCGTACGCACGGCGCTGCAATTCGCCACGGTGCACGGCTTGCCGCGCAGCCTGCTGATCACCAGTGCCAGCCCGGCCGAAGGCAAGAGCACCACGGCGCACGAACTGGCGCGCAACATCGCCCAGCTCGGCAAGCGCGTGGTGCTGGTGGATGCCGACCTGCGCAACCCGTCGGTCCACAAGGTCACGGGGCTGTCGACGGCGCGTGGTCTATCCAACCTGCTGGCCGGTGCCGGCGAACTCGCCGACGTTCTGCAGCAGCTGCCGAACGAAAAGCTGAGCGTGATCACTGCGGGCCCGCTGCCGCCGAACCCGCCGGAGCTGCTGGCCGGCGATGGCCTGGCGAAGCTGCTCGCGCAGCTGCATGAGCAGTTCGACATGGTGGTCCTCGATGGCCCGCCGGTGCTTGGCCTGGCCGATGCACCGCTGCTTGCCAACCAGGCGGAAGCCACGATGCTGGTGGCCGCCGCCGAAGACACCCGGAACGACGCCCTGCGGGTGGCGCTGGAACGCCTGCGGGCTGCGCGTGCGCGCGTGCTTGGCGCGGTGCTGACCCGCTTCGACCACAAGCGCAAGGGCGAAGGCTACGGCTACACCTACTATGCCTACGGTGGCTCGGCTGACTGAAGGGCCGCTGGCACGCCGCTTCCGCATGGGAGCAGGTTTGCTGGCGGTCGTGGCGGTAGCCTGGTTGGCCTGGCAACAGGTCCAGGTCGATGCGGAAGTCGGCGCGCCAAAGGGGCCCGACCGCCGCGTCGCCAGTGCCCGCGGCCTGGCCAACGATGCTCACGCCTTGACGTCGGTCGCCCGCGAAACCCTGGCGGAGCGTCCCATCGACGGCGGCGCGTTCCGCATGCTCGGGCTGGCTGCCGCGCTGCAGTCGAATCCCGACCGGGCCGGCGAGCTCTACCGCATCGCCGCCCGCCTGGACCCGCGCGACGACATTGCCCAGGCAATGCTGATCGACGCCTCGTTCGAGCAGGGCGCGGTGGGCGAGGGCGTAACCCACGTCGACGCACTGCTGCGCATCGCCCCCCACATGCGCGAGTCGCTGCTTGCTTCGCTGGTGCCGTACGTGGCGAACCCGCAGCTGCTGGATGCACTGGTCAAGGCACTCGCCGCGGATCCGCCGTGGCGCGGGTCGCTGGCGCCGGTGCTGCGCCACGCTGATGCCACGCAAACGGAAACGTTGCTCGCAGCGCTGACGCAGGCAGTACCGCTGACCGCGCCGGAACTGGCCGCCCGCGTTGAAGCACTGACTGCGCTCGGCGAGCCCGGGCATGCGCGCGAGATCTGGCTGCAGTCGTTGCCGGAGGCCGACCGGGCGCTCGACGGCTTGCTGTTCGATGCAGGGTTCGAGGGCATCGACAAGACCGACGGCTTCGGCTGGCGGTGGAACGAAGAGCCGGGCGTGACCATTGCATTCGATGCAATCGATCCGGCCCAGGGGCAGCAGTCCCTGCAGGTGGACTTCAGTGGTCGTGCGGTGCGGTTCGTTGGGCCGCGCCAGCGCCTCGTGCTTGCTCCGGGCAGCTATGAAATCAGCAGTGCGGTGGACGATCGCACCGGTTCACCGCGCCGCTTCGCGTGGTTCGTGCAGTGCAACTCCGGCCCGGCCCTGATCGAGCTGGATCTGCCAGCAAACAGTGACGGTCATTGGAAAACTGTTCGCGCAGACTTCGATGTACCGCCTGACTGCCAGGGTCAACAACTGACACTTCGTCACACCGGCCGCTCGATGGCCGAACGTCAGATAAGCGGTGTTTTACGGGTCGACGATGTGCAACTGAGAAAACTTCCCAACCGTGTCACATTGCCAAACCCATCACATGCCGAATAGGCTGTTGCAGTGGACACATTTTGTGTTGATCAGGGAGTTCTAGCGACATGAAGCAGATTCTGTTCGGCCTGGTTGCCGTCTTTGCATTTGGCGCGGCATCCGCGCAGACCGCGCAGCCGGCAGCCGAGGCTCAGCCGCAGGAGCAGGCAGCTCCGGCCAAGCCGGCGGCACCGGCGAAGAAGAGCAAGGCCTCCAGCTCGACGGTCCTCGCCGTCGGCGCGGGCGTGGCTGCAATTGCTGGCCTGGCAGCTGGTGGCGGCGGTGGTGGTGACAAGCCGGCGCAGGAACCGCCGAAGCCGCCGAAGCCGTCGAGCCCGTAACGGTCTCGCGATGTACTGACCAGCAGTGACGCTCAGTGTCACTGTTGGTCATGCTGGCGCAGTGTGGTCTGCGTCATGCGACGGTGGCTCTCCAATGGAGTGTTACCGTTCGCACAATTTCACGTAGAATTCACGCGTGCGCCAGGGGGTCTGGCGTGACCCAATCAAGTAGATCTGGAGTTGCAATGAAGTCGCTGATCGTTGGAATGTTTGCGTTGACCCTGGCCGGTGGTGCGCTGGCGCAGTCGCCGAAGGTGCTTGTGCGTTCTGAAGGCAGCGACGTGCAGGTTGCCGGCCGCGCTATCGAGAAGTCCAACAGCTCCGGCGCCGAAGCCGGCGACGTTGTTGACGTCAATGGCGGTGAAGCGTATGTGACCTACTCCAACGGTTGCACCCTCAAGGTGACCGGCACCTACACCGTGCAGGACACCGCACCGGCCAAGTGCCCGACCCTGGGCAAGGTCGGCGCCGACACCAACTACGCCATGGTCGGCACCGGCATCGCCGTGGCCGCTGGCGCGCTGGCCCTGGCCGGCGGTGGTGGCGGTGGTGACGACAAGCCGGAAGCGACTCCGCCGAAGCCGCCGAAGCCGTCGAGTCCGTAATCAGGGCAAGGCCGGCTTTTCGCAAACGCGGGTAGCCGGCTCGCGATTCCATTAGAAGCAGATAGATGGCAACGGGCCGCCGAGTGCGGCCCGTTTGCTGTCAACGAGGTTGAGATGCGTTTCAAAGGCGCCAAGGGGACGCCTGATACGGCCGCCGAACTTGCCGCAGCGCTGTTGCTGAGCGCCGCATTGTTGGCGGGCGGTGGATCACGTGGTGCAGGGGATCTGGTCGTGCACCTGGCTGCGTTGCCGGCGTTGCTGCTGGCTGCGATGCGCTGGCGGTGGGCGCCTGCTTCGCGGGCGCAGCGCGCCATGGCGCTGGTGTGCGTCGGCGCAATCGCCTTGGCCGCGCTGCAGTTGCTGCCCCTGCCTCCTTCGTTGTATTCGCTCTTGCCTGGTCGCGAAACCGTGCTGGCCGATCTGGCGCAGGCTGGACAGCCGCATGGCTGGCTGCCGCTGACACTGGATCGCTGGGGAACTGTTCGCGCACTGTTGGCGATGATGGTGTTTACCTCGTTCTGGGCGCTGGCGTGCACGCTTACCCACGCAGCGCGCCTGCGACTGCTCAAACTCGCGCTTGTCGTGGCGACGCTGACCGCGTTGCTCGGCTATGCGCAATCGGCCGCGGGCACCTATTCGCAACTGCGGTTCTACGACTATCACCACCCCATTGGCGCGATTGGCCTGTTTGCCAACCGCAACCACTTCGCCTGCCTGATGGCGATGCTGCTTCCGTTCGCGATCGCCCTGGGCGTACAGAGCCAGGCGCTGCGACGCGTGCCCGCTACGTTGGCTTGGTACTCCGTGGCGGCAATGCTGTTCCTTGCGGCAGCCTTGAGCTTTTCTCGCACCGGGTTGGCGCTCGCTTGCACGGCTGCGCTCGCCGGATTGTTGCTGCTCACGTCGCGCGCAGGCGTTGCTTCGAACCTGGGACGCATCCGCCGCTGGGCGCCGCTGGCGAGCATCGCCGTGGCCATTGCTGGCATTGCTGTTTACGCCTGGGATGGAATCAGCCAGCGCCTGCAGCAAGACCCGTTGCAAGACCTGCGCTGGCAGTACCTGCGCTATGGCTGGGACGCCGCACAGGCCTACCTGCCGCTTGGCAGTGGCTGGGGCAGTTTCAAGTCTGTCTATGCACCGTTCGAGCCTGTCGGTTCGATGCGGGAAGTGTTCGCGCTGCATGCCCATAACGACATTCTTGAAACGCTGATCGAAGCAGGGCTGCCTGGATTCGTCCTGTTGCTGACGCTTTTGGTCACTGTGATCTGCGTCACACGAAAAAATCTCATTGATCGCACTTTTCACGGGCCGATACTCGGTGCTGCGGCGATCGCCGCGTTCGTCCCGTTGGCGCATTCCTTCGTCGATTACCCGTTGCGTACCCATGCGGTCGCGGTGGTATTCGCGCTGGTGCTGTCCTTCCTCCTGACGAGCGCGAGTGACGCGCGATGACAGGAGATAACCCAATGCTGTTCTCGCCGATCCGGGCCGAGTACGCCGTTGAACGCGCCCAGTCGAACAAGTTCTCGGCCTTGTTTGGGCTGATGCTGCGCATCTTCGACGTTTCGGTCGTCGTTGTGGTTGGCATGGTGGCGTATTGGCTGCGCTTCGATACGGTGAGCATGCCGATGGAGTTCCAGCAGGCAATCGCACGCGGCGTACTGTTCACGATGCTGTCGATGGGTACGTTCTCGATGTATCGCAGCTGGCGCGGCATTGGTGCCGTCGGCGAAGCGTTCAAGCTGACGGGCGTGTGGACGGTCGTGTTCGTGCTCGGTGTCCTCTACGTCGCGCTGCTGAAGGTGCAGGGCGTCACCTCGCGACTCTGGTGGGGTTACTGGTTTGTTGGCACGGTGCTGGCGTCCGGCGCGGGCAGGCTCATCTGCCGCCATGCGGCCGTCTGGGTCCGCGAGCGTGGACTGGATGTGCGTACGGCCGTCGTCATCGGCTCCAACGCCGACGCGGCACATATCGTGCGCACCCTCGAACGGCAGCGCTGGGCCGGTATCGAAGTCCGTGGGTGGTTCAGTACGGCTGATGGTCTTCAGCCTGCATTGGCCGGTGTGCCGCATCTGGGTGATCTGGCCGCGTTGGCGCCGTACGTTGAGTCGCAACACATCAGTCAGGTGTGGATTGCATTGCCCGTTAGCGAACAGGCGGCAATCGATCGAATCATCACGGACCTGGACCACTCGACCGCGGACATCAAGTTCGTGCCAGACCTCTTCGGTCTGCAGCTGCTGAATCACTCCGTCGAGCAGATGGCGGGATTGCCGGTGATCAATCTGCGTGCGAGTCCGCTCGATGGTGAGGCGCGCATGGTCAAGGGGCTGGAGGATCGCGTGCTCGGCGCGTTGATCCTGGTACTGATTGCCCCTTTGCTCGCCTTGATTGCCATTGGCGTGAAGCTCAGCTCGCCGGGCCCGGTGCTGTTCAAGCAGAAGCGCCATGGCCTGGATGGCAAGACCATCAAGGTCTGGAAGTTCCGCAGCATGCGTCTCCATGCCGAGCACGCGGGGCAGGTGACCCAGGCCACCAAGCGCGATCCCCGGATCACGGCATTTGGCAGCTTCCTGCGCCGCACCAGCCTCGATGAGCTGCCGCAGTTCATCAACGTGCTACAGGGAAAGATGTCCATCGTGGGCCCGCGCCCGCATGCGGTGGAGCACAACCACCATTACAAAGTGATCGTGCAGAACTACATGCAGCGGCATCGCGTGAAGCCTGGAATCACCGGCTGGGCGCAGGTCAATGGCCTGCGCGGCGAAACGGACACGGTCGACAAAATGTCGGCGCGTGTGGAGTACGACCTGCATTACATGCAGAACTGGTCCCTGTTGCTTGATCTTCGCATCATCGCGATGACGGTCGTGAAGGGTTTCATTGGCAAGGCTGCCTACTAGGTGTTGAAGTGCAAGTAACGATCTTTGGAACTGGATACGTCGGCCTCGTCACCGGCACCTGCCTGGCCGACGTCGGCCACGACGTGGTCTGCGTCGACATCGACCAGGCCAAGGTCGACGGCCTCAACC
>NZ_JBHRZC010000009.1:0-101127 GCF_042649405.1 Lysobacter sp. GCM10012299
CCGTGTAACAGATCCTTGCCCGGTACTTCATCTGCAACACTCCCGCTGCCTAGGCAGCTCTCAGTGTGTTGCATCGACCGGTTGAAACCGCAACCCATAGCGGACATTCCAGGCCCCGTTCCCAATGATCCTCGCCATCACCGTTGACCGGGATAGCGTTTGCGCAGGGGACGATTGCGCCTCTCACGAAGCGGCGTTCTCCATTGCCGCTTCGTGCGACATCTTGGAGGTCTTGGCTGCGGCCTGGCGGGTATGCCCACTAGCCAGCATCGCGGGAGGCCAGGCCACATGGCTGATTGATGTGATTGGTCAGCTAGGTCCTATCGGCGTCATGGCTCAGCAGTGGAGCGCCCCAAAGCTTCTGATCCTTCCCAACACAAGCGCGGAAGATATTTTCAAGGGATCAAAGCAGCCGTCTTTGTACTTCCGCTACTGGTGCCAGAGCGACCCGGATGAGGTGCTTGAGGCTATCCGTACCCATGCTCCGCTGCCCGCCAGGTATTCGTGATCAGCCTGAGTTCGCTTCAAGCTGAAGGCGCTTCGCTGGTTGACTCGGGCTCGGCGGAGGCGAACGTCCGCTTCCGGCCGGTAACGGACTTGGGGGCTACCTGGTCGCCGGGGCCGATGCTAACGTCCGCTTCCGACCCAAAGCGGACATACTCCGCTTCGCCGATCTTTCGAACATGAGAACTGTGCATGGAGAAGAGTCCGCCCTTCGTCCAGTTCCCCACGATCCCCTGGGGAAGTCTCGGGTGGCGCATGGGGCACGGCGAGAGCTATTGGGTCGAATGGAGCGTGTGGTATCGCGCGTTGACTGGGGACGAGCGTGAGGCATATAGGTCACGCTGGCCCGAGCAGCCTGGCTGGACAGGCTTTTACGCAATGATTGAGCATGGAACGCTTCCTCCTCACGTGATTGAGGAGCGGCGATTGACCGAGTTGGCGTGCGGCCCTCCCGGTGCGGAAGAGTCCGGGTCACGGACAAGTATCGGTGCCGATGGCTCATGACTCGATACCTCAAACCAACGCATCGTAGGATTAGTGGGTTCGCGGCCGGCGATTTGCATTTTGTCGATCCAGTCGGGCAAGGATGGGTGTTTGTTGTTGCTACCTCGCCAAGCCAATCGGGCTATCTGTTGCGGCTGCCTAGCTGATAGGCGAACGTCCGCTTCTGGCCGATAGCGGACGCTCGGCTAGATCCACCGCCGGGGGCGGTGCTAACGTCCGCGTTCGACCCGTAGCGGACATCCGGGATCGGGCGAACGAATGAAGAGGCCTTGATGTCAACCCAGACCGAACTTCAATGTGCCGATTGCAAAGTCGGTTATCACGCGCCGTTTGAGAGGTTCGAACGGCTAGCTGCCCGTGAAGATGGCCCAACCTTTCTCAAGCGCTGCAATGCTTGCGGGTCGCTCTGGCATGAAACGCTCCGCGGTGCCAGGATGCTGGGTCGAGCGGAAGCGGCCTCGATGTATCCAGAAACTTCGATTCCTTAGATGTCCGCTCCTGGCCGGAAGCAGACATCCGACAGTAGTAATCCGTGCTTCCTCCTTTCGCAGCAAAGTAGGCCCGCCGTTGGCGGGCCTGAAGAGTGGACGGATGTTCAAGGGCTGACTTGATTACCTCGTCCCCATGCTCTGCCCCTTGCTTTCGTTTAGGGGACCGGCCGCGCCCTTACTGCGCCAACGCCTTGACCAGGTCGAAGAGATAATCGCGCCCGAAATAAACCGAACGCACTTCCAGCCGTTCATTGAGCCCATGCGCGCCATTGCCATCGGGATCGCCCCACATGCCGGGCACGCCGTAGGTCGGGATACCCACGGCCGACATGTAGAGTCCGTCGGTCGCGCCGGTCGACATCGACGGGATCACTGGCACGCCGGGGAAGTACTTCGCACTCAACGTCTCCATCGGGCCGATGATCGCCGGATCGAGCGCGGGCGACTTGGCCAGGGGCTTGTCCTTGCGTGCCAGGTCGATCGAGATGGCGGGATTGCCGATCGCCCGGGCCAGCGCGTCCTGGATCTCCACCGGCGTATGGCCGGGGAAGATGCGGCAATTGACGTTGGCTTCGACCCGCTGCGGAAGTGCATTGACCGCATGCCCGCCGTTGATCATCGTCGCCACGCACGTCGTGCGCAGCATCGAGTGGAAGCCCTTGTCGGTATTGACGACAGCCGCCGCCCTGGCGTCACCCGGATCCTTCGCCAACGCCACCATCGCCGCCCCCAACTCATCCTTGCGCGCCGCGCCGGCGCGCGCGAAGAAGGCGCGGGTAGTGTCGCTGAACTCGGCCGGGAACTCGTGCCCTCCGACCTTCAACAGGGCCTCGGACATGGCGTAGATCGCGTTATCGCGCACGGGTTGGGAGCTGTGTCCGCCGGGATTGGTGGCGACCAGCTTGTAGTCCTGGTAGGTCTTCTCGCCTACCTGGATCGATTGTGCGACGAGGTGCCCCTTGCCATCCGTGTCCCCGCCGCCGCCTTCATTGAGGGCGAAGGCCGCGTCGATCAGATCGCGTTTGTGGTTGGCCAGGTACTGCGCGCCGTTGAACGCGGTGTCGGTCTCCTCGCCGCAGGTCAGCGCCATCTTGACCGTGCGCGCGGGCTTGTAGCCGTCCTGCTTGAAGCGGATCAGCGTGTCGGCCCAGGTCGCCGCCATCATCTTGTCGTCGGCGATGCCGCGCGCGTAGTAGTAGCCGCCCTCCTCGACCAGCGTGTACGGGTCGCGCACCCAGTCGGCCCGCTTGGCCGCCACCACGTCGATGTGCGCCAGCAGCAGGATCGGCTTGAGCGTGCTGGACGTGCCGGGGTAGATGGCTACGATCCCGCCCTCCTTCGGATGCTCGGGCACCGAGAACAGGGTGATCTGGTCGTCGGCAAAGCCCGCTGCCTTCAGGCGCGCGGCGATCTGCCCGGCGGCCTGGGTGCAATTGCCGGTGGTGACCGAGGTGTCGGTCTCGACCAGTTGCTTGTAGAGCTCGAAGAAGCGTTGCTGGTCAGGACGCAGCGGGTCCATCTTGCCGGTCGGCACCTGTGCCACCACCGGACCCGCGATCAACGCGCCAACCGCCAATGCCACCCACATCGTTCTCATGCGTAACCCCTTGGTTGTGTCCGCGAATTTCGCGAGCCTGCGCAATCGCCCCCTCGCATCGAAGGGCCCTGATCCGCCTTCTACAGTATCCAGTGACCGATGTCCGCTTCCGGCCGTTAGCGGGCATTGGCCGAGACAGGGCTCGGAGCCGGTGCTAACGTCCGCTTCCGACCCAACGCTGTCAGCAGGGTCGTGCATCCGTACTCTGCCTTGCCCATTGGCGACACCTGACAAGCGGCGATGACTTCCACGCTGAGAAAGTGGGCAAGAGCGCTGAAGCAGCAGACACTTGTCGTCTACTTCGCTGCGCGTGACCCCAGGACGCCGTGGCTGGTCCGCCTGCTCGCATTGTTCGTTGCGGCGTATGCCCTGAGCCCGATCGACCTCATCCCGGATTTCATTCCGGTACTGGGTTACCTCGACGACCTGATCATTGTCCCGCTTGGCGTCACGCTGGTGCTGCGCCTTATCCCGCCAGAGGTCAAACAGTCCGCCAGGGAAAAGGCCGCGGCCGCCGTCGACCGACCAGTCAGTCGTGCCATGGCCGTGGCCATCGTGACCATCTGGCTCGTGATGGCGGCTGTGATCGCACTATGGATTTGGCGCTAGACAGGACAGGTCGGCGAAACGGTACGCCCGTCCGATGCCGAGTCCACCGCCGCTTGCATGATCGCCATGACGCGAATGGCCTCGTCCGGCGGAACGGGGTTGGGCCCGTTGCCTGCGATCGCTGCAGCGAGCTCCACGTAGAACTGCGATTGGTCGCCCGGCAGGGCGGGTCGCGTCTGCGCCGGGCCATCATCGCTTTGCCATTGCAGGGGATCGGCATCGGTCCCCCATTGCGGGTCACCGGGTCGCAGTCCTTCGAGCAATTGCTGTTCCTGGCGATCGGGCCGCGCCTTGACGATGGACCCTCGCGTGCCGTGCACGACAAAACGCGCCCCCGGGATCGCGGCAAGCATCCCCACGTGCAGGATGACCCTGGTCGGGCCGAATCCCAGCACGACGTGCGCCCAGTCCTCCGTGGTCGCGCCGCTGCGTTGCAGGGCGAGGTTCGCCTGCACGGTGTCGGGCCATCCGAACAGGGCCAGCGCCTGGTCCACCAGATGCGGCCCTAGGTCCCACCACAACCCGGTTGCCGGCCCGGGTCGCTCGCGCCAACGGTCGCGCACCTGGGGGCGGAACCGTTCGATGCGCGATTCGAAATGGCGTGCATCGCCGATGAGGCCGTCGCGCAGGGCTTGCCGCACCGACAGGAAGTCGCTATCCCAGCGGCGGTTGTGAAACACGGACAGGAGCCGGCCGCGCGCCTGCGCCGTCGCGTGCAACTCGCGGGCTTCGGCCAGGCTGGGCGTCATCGGTTTGTCGACGACGACATGCTTGCCTGCGCGCAGCGCGGCCATTGCGAGCAGGAAGTGCGTGTCATTGGGGGTGGCGATCACGACCAGATCGACACCTCGGGCGACGACCGCCTGCATAGGGTCGGCTTCAATCGCGACGCCGGGCAGCTCGGCGCGGACCTGCTCGGCCTTGCTTGAGGCAACCAGCGCCAGCGACAGGCCGGGCACGGCCTGGATCAGCGGCGCATGGAATGTTCGCGAGGCATAGCCGTAGCCGATCAGGGCGACACGTGCCGGATTCGAAGAGGGGTTCATATGCGATGGCAAAGTTCGATCCGCCTGGCCCGACCCATTGGGCTACAACTGCGAGCGTAGCGGAACCACGAACTTCTCCAACAACTTTTCCTTCCATGGCCGCCGGGTCCACTGCTCGAGGGTGTAGGCGGTCGAGTGGGTCAGGTCGTCCTCGAACACATCCGTCATTTCCTTCGCGAAGGCCGCGCTGTAGACATTCAGGCTCGCCTCGTCATTGAGCTGAAACGAGCGCGCGTCGAAATTGGTCGATCCCACCGACACCAGGTGCGTATCCACGATCAGCAGCTTCACGTGCATCATCGTCGGCTGGTACTCCCGGATCTCTACGCCGCGAGCCAGCAGCACGCCCCATTCCGCCTTGGACGCCAGGCGGACCGCATCGGAATCGATGTGCGGGCCCGGTACGAGGATGCGAACCCGCACACCGCGGTCCCGGGCCTCGATCAAGGCACGCAGGGTGAGCTTGTCGGGGACGAAGTACGCCGCCGCCAGGTCGATCGTCTGCGTCGCGGCGGCGATGGTCAGCAGGTACATCAGGTGCATGCTTTCGCTGCCACCGGCCGGTGAGCTGACGAAAACCTGCGCGTCCATGTCGCCCTGGCGCTCCACCGCCGGATAGTAGGGCGCGCCATTGAGCACGTGCCCGGTCATCTTGATCCAGTTGTCGCTGAAGGCCGCCTGCATCTGTGCCGCGGCGGGGCCCTCGATCAGGAAGTGGCTGTCGCGCCAGTGCTCCGGGTCCTGCGCGTGGCCCTGCCACTGGTCGGCGATGCCGACACCGCCGGTGAACGCGGTCTTTCCGTCGATCACCAGGATCTTGCGATGGGTGCGGTGGTTGATGCGATCCAGGCTGTACCAGCTCAGCGGGCGGTACCGTTCGACATGCACGCCGGCCTTCTTCATCTTCTCGACGCTGTCCTCGTCCATCTTGGCGCTGCCCAGCCAGTCGAGGGTCACGTTGACCTTGACGCCGGCACGTGCGCGCCGGGCGAGTGCGTCGCTGAACTCCCGGCCGACATCGCCCGACCAGTAGATGTAGGTTTCAAACGTGATGGTTTCGCGGGCATTCTCGATCGCGTGCAGCATCGCCGGAAAGATCTGGTCGCCGTCGCGCAGGTGGACGATCCGGTTGCCCGGCACCACGGTCGGACCCAGCATCACGCCCATCTCCCGGCGGAACTGCGGGTCGCTCACCGCGTAGCGGTGCTGCACGATCCGCTGCACCCGCTTTTCCGAGCCCGTGAGGTTGGTGAAGAGGATGACCGCGGCCAGGGTCAAGACCACGGTGATTACGATGGTGGCCAGCATGTGTTCACGTATCCAGTGGGCCATGGCGAGGGCGCTCGCGCGAAAGCGCATGAATAGCGGAAGGACGGTGTAGGCCGCGTTACTGGATCGACAGCAGTTTCACGGGCCGGGGCTTAGAAACAGGGCAACTCAGCAGGAGGCGCCATCGTGGCCCGACCCATCTGGAGCGGCTCCATCTCGTTCGGACTGCTCAATATCCCCGTCTCGCTCATGTCCGGCGAGCGCAAGACCGACCTGAGCTTTCGCATGCTCGATTCACGCGACAAGAAGCCCATCCGCTTCGAGCGGGTGAACGCGGACACCGGCGAGGAGGTGCCGTGGAAGGACATCGTCAAGGCGTTCGAGTACGCCAAGGGCAGTTACGTGGTGGTCGAGAAGGAGGACATCGCCGCCGCCGCCCCGGAAACCCACGAGACCGTCGAGGTCGAAACCTTCGTCGATGCCGGCAGCATCAACCTGCGCTACTTCGAGAAGCCGTACGTGCTGACCCCAGGCAAGCGAGCGGAGAAGGGCTATGTGCTGCTGCGGGACACGTTGCGCAAGACCGGCAAGGTGGGCATTGCACGAGTAGTGATCCGCACCCGCGAGTACCTGTGCTCGGTGATGCCCGAGGATGACGCGCTGGTCCTGCTGCTGTTGAGATACCCGCAGGAACTGGTCGAACCGGACGAGTACAAGCTGCCCACCGGCAAGGCCGCCGACCACCGGGTCACGCCGAAGGAAATGGCGATGGCCGAGCAGCTGATCGAGTCGATGAGCTCGGAGTGGAAGCCCAAGGGTTACCACGACGAATTCCGCGCGCGCCTGTCGGCCACCATCAAGAAGCGCATCAAGTCCGCCGGCGCAACAACGAAGTTCGAGGAGCCCGAACCGCGCGAAGACGCCGCGACCAATGTCGTGGACTTCATGTCGCTGCTGCAGCAAAGCCTGAAGACCAACAAGCGCACGCCGGCCAAGGCCGCGGCCAGGAAGGCGGCCCCTGCGAAGAAGGCGCCAGCGAAGAAGGCACGCAAGGCCACGGCGAAGAAGACGGCGCGCAAGAAGGCTGCCAGCGCATGAGCCTGACGGATTACCGTCGCAAGCGCAGCTTCGACAAGACGCGCGAACCCGAGCCCGGCAAGGCCGTGCCCAAGGGAAAGCGGCCGATCTTCGTGGTCCAGCTGCACCATGCCAGCCGCCGCCACTACGACTTCCGCCTGCAGGTGGGCGGGGCGCTCAAGAGCTGGGCGGTGCCGAAGGGGCCCAGCTACGACCCGGCCGTCAAGCGCATGGCCGTCGAGGTCGAGGACCATCCGCTCGATTACGCTACCTTTGAAGGGGAGATTCCGAAGGACCAGTACGGCGGCGGCCACGTCGCGCAGTTCGACCATGGCGTCTGGTCGACCCAGGCCGACCCGGAAGAACAGCTGGCCAAGGGTCATCTGCGCTTCGAGCTGTTCGGAAGCAAGCTGAAAGGTGGGTGGCACCTGGTGCGGTCGGGAAAGGCCGCGCGCCAGCCGCAGTGGTTGCTGTTCAAGGACAAGGACGCGTTCGCCGGCAAACTCGAAGCCGATGACCTGCTGGCCGACGTGAAGCAGGCGCCGTCGGCCGATCGTGCACGCGCCGGCTCCGGCAAGGCGACGAAGAAGCAGCTGGCCGCAGTGCCGGTGCGCAAGGGCCGGCGCAAGGACTGGGCAAAGAAGGCGCTTTCCCTGACCGACGCAAGGAAGGGCAAGGCGCCATCCGGTCCGTTCGAGCCACAACTGGCTCGCCTGGGCGAAGCGCCGCCACAAGGCGAGCAATGGCTGCACGAACTCAAGTGGGACGGCTATCGGATCCTGGTGACCGTGTCCGACGGCGAGGTGCGGCTGTGGTCGCGCAACGCGCTGGAGTGGACGGACAAGATCCCCGAGATCCGGGAAGGCATCGAAGCCTTGCGACTGAAGTCCGCGGCGCTGGATGGCGAGCTCATCGCCGGAACCGGAACCAAGGAGGACTTCAATCTCCTGCAGTCGACGTTGTCGGGCGAATCACAAGGCAACCTCAGCCTGGTGCTGTTCGACCTGCTGCATCTGGATGGCGTGGACATCGATCGGGCGCCGTTGTCCGAACGGAAAGCCTTGCTGCAGGAACTGCTGACGGACCCGCCCGCGCACCTGGCCTTCAGCACGCACTTCGAAGGCGACGCCGAGGAAATCTGGCAGAAGGCGGCAGAGCGCCATTACGAGGGCATCATCTCCAAGCGTTCCGACCGGCCATACCATCCCGGCAGAAGCGATGACTGGCGCAAGACCAAGCAGCTGGCCAGCGACGAGTTTGCCGTGGTGGGCTACACCGCGCCCAAAGGCGGCCGCTCGGGTTTCGGCTCGTTGCTGCTGGCCAAGCCCGATGCCAAGCACGGCTGGCGACTCGTCGGCCGGGTGGGCACCGGCTTCAACGACGCCATGATGCGCGAGGTGACCGCCAAGCTCGGCAAGGGCGGCAAGAAAACGCCGACGGCGCATGTGGGGACCATCGATTCCGACCTGCGCGCCGCCACCTGGTTTGCCCCGCGGTTCGTGGTGGAAGTGTTCTACCGCGGCATGGGCCGGCAACAACTGCTGCGACAGCCATCGCTCAAGGCCATCCGCTGGGACAAGCGCATCGAGGACCTGGCCGATTCCGATCGCGAACCCGCTGCGCCCGCAACCAAGAAGGCCGCGAAGAAGTCCGCTGCGAAGAAGTCGACTGCGAAGGCCGCGATTCCGACCCTGTCGAGCCCGACCCGGGTCGTCTATCCCGACGATGGAATCACCAAGCAGCAGGTCTGGGATTACTACACCGCGGTCCTCGAACACCTGCTCCCGGAGATCCAGGGGCGGCCGCTGTCGATCATTCGATGCCCTGGCGGCATCGGCAAACCCTGCTTCTTCCAGAAGCACCACACGGCGGGCCTGTCGCTCGTATCGTCCGTGAAGCTGAAAGAGGAGGGCGGCAACAACGCCTACTACCTGGTGGTGGAGGACGAAGCCGGCCTGATGGAACTCGTGCAGTTCAACGCACTCGAGTTCCATCCGTGGGGCGCGCATGCCGCCGATCCCGACCGGGCCGACCGGGTCGTGTTCGACCTCGATCCCGGCACAGGCGTGCCATTCGCCGAGGTCAAGAAAGCGGCCGCCGATATCCGCAGGCATCTTGCCCAGCTGGAGCTGGAATCGTTCCTGCGAGCTTCGGGCGGCAAGGGCCTGCATGTGGTCGTACCGCTCAGCCCGGGTTGCGACTGGTCACTGACCAAGCGCTTCGCACGCGGTTTCGCCGAAACCCTGGCGCGGTTGCAGCCCCATCGATTCCTCGCCACCGCCACCAAGAGCCTGCGCAACAAGCGCATCTTCCTGGACTACCTGCGTAACGGCCGCGGTGCCACGGCCGTCGCGTCCTACTCGCTGCGTGCCCGCCCGGGTGCGCCCGTGGCCATGCCCCTGGCGTGGAGCGAGCTCGGCAAGCTGGCCAGGCCCGATGCCTTCACCATCGAGAACGTGCCTGCCAGGCTTAAAAGGAGGCGCAAGGACCCGTGGGAAGGCATCGAACGGATCAAGCAGAACCTGTCGCGATGGGCAGAGCAGGACTGATGCGGGCCCGGATCACGGGTATCGCACCTGGCAGTTCTCGCAGAAGAAGGTCCGGCGCTTGCGCACGCCCAGGTGCGCCCGTACCAGCGGTCCGCCGCAGTTCGCACAGGTGCCCTTGTTGTGCACCAGCCAATGCTTGCGCAGGACGAAGTGCTTCTTCCATTCCAGGAAATCGAAGCTGTACTCGCGCGCCTGCTTGATCATCTCGCCGAGTTTGCGTGGCGGCAGCGCGCCGACTTCGCTCAAGGGATGGACGCGGATGCGGAACAGGACCTCGTTCTTGATGATGTTGCCGACGCCGGCGAATATCTCCTGGTCGAGCAAGGCATCGCACACCAACGTGGACGGCTCGGCTTTCAGCTTCTTCCTGGCCAGCTTCGGGTCCCAGTCGGGGCTCATGACATCCGCGCGCCAGTCGTAAGCCTCGTCGAGCGGGCCTTCGATGTACTTGAGCGACGACGAGTACACGTTGAACGTGCCGTTGTCGAACTCCAGCGACATGCGCGCGGGCACCGGCTTGGCCTCGTCGATGCGGTACGAGCCGAACATCAGCATGTGCATGCGCAGGCTGAACCCGCGGAACTCGATCAGGAACTGCTTGCCAAAGCTCCGCAGCGCGACCACGCGCCGGCCCTCCATGCGCTTGAGGTCGAGCTTGCTGTTGCCCGTCGCCTTGCGAACGGTCTTGCCGCGAAACTTAGCGGCCGCCTCCTTGAGGATGACGATGGACGGACCCTCAGGCACGCGTGCGCTTCCTTTGTGGCGCTGCGAGCAGCTCCTGCAAGCGCGCCGCGTTGGCGGTCGCGAAGTCGTGTGCGGTGTTGTCGAAGATGACCCAGGGGGCCACGGGCGCATTCCTGTGCTTGCGGACTTCCACCGCCAGTGAGCGCAGGGCCTCTTCGCTGTAGTCGCTGTAGTACATGCGCGGGGATCCGTGCCAGCGCCAGTAGGGCCAGCGGGGTTCGGGGCCCGGTCGGTCGGCGTGCTCGAATCGCGCAGGGTCCGCGGCCACGCGGCTGACCTCGAACTGCTCGAACAGGGGATGCACCCGGTCCTTGAACCAGCTGGCATGGCGAGGTTCGACCACCAGCGGCGCGGCACTGCGCGTGCGGAAGGCGCGGAAGAAGGCCGTGGCCGACCGCATGTCCAGGGCCAGGCTCGGCGGCAGTTGCAGCAGGTACCCGCCGAGCTTGGTGTCCAGCCCTTCGGCTTCGGCGAGGAAGCGGTCGAGCGCCGGGCCAGCGCCTCGCAGCGCCAGCTCGTGCGAGATCGTCTGCGGCACCTTCACCGAGAAGCGGAAATGCGCAGGCACCGAGGCGGCCCAGCGCGCGTACGTGCTGGCCTGGTGCGGGCGGTAGAACGAAGAGTTGACCTCCACCACCGCAAACCGGGTGGCGTAGCGGGCGAGCATGCTCTCGCCCTCCCCGAACAAATGGGCATGCCTGCGCGAGATCGACCATCCGGCACAACCGACCCGACCTTGGCGCATGCAGTTTGGAATCCTTTGCTGGGAGGCTCCACTTTCAAGGCCGACTCGTTAGCCCGTGGCGAAAGGACCGTCAGTGCGGCGTGCACGCACTCCGTCGCCAGCGGCTCGGCCGGGCCGGTTGCGCTCCACGCTGCCGGTGCTAACCTCGGGGCACGGGCCGTGGGGACGGTCCTCCTGCGGTGGCGCCTTCGGGGGAAGCGGCATGCGGATAGGGGCGTTGGTGGTCATGACGCTGGCTTTGCTCGGCCATTCGGCCGCAGCGGCCGAGCTCGAAGTGCGCGTCGCCGATCGCGGCGGCCAGCCTGTCACCGATGCGGTCGTGACCATGGTCGTGCGAGGCGCCGGTGCCGGCGAGCAGCGCGGACCGTCCACCCGCGGCCGGGCAACCACGCGCGTGATCGACCAGAAGGCGCTGGTCTTCACCCCGTATGTCGAGGTATTCCGTCCCGGCGACGAGGTCGTCTACCGCAACAGCGACCGCACCCGACACCATGTCTATTCGTTCTCGCCGATCAAGGCGTTCGAGTTCGTGCTGGCGCCCGGCGAAAGCTCGGCACCGCTGAAGCTCGAGCGCTCCGGCGTCATCGCCGTCGGCTGCAACATCCACGACGGCATGATCAATTACCTCTACATCTCCGATGCGCCGTGGGTCGCGCACACCGACACGAGCGGCGTGGTGAAGTTCCGCGACCTGCCCGCCGGTGAGTTCGACGTGCGCGTCTGGCATCCGCGGTTGCCGCCGAAGCGCCCGGACCTAGAGTTGTCCGGCATCGCGTTGCGCGCTGACGAGGATCGCAGCCTCGATTTCTCGCTGACGCTGCTGCCCGATTCACGGCGGCAGTTCGACCGCGAACACACGCGGTACTGACGCAGGCGCCGGCCGTGGGCTTCCGCTTCCGACTGGGACTGTTCTTCGTCGTGGCGCTCGTGCTCGTGCAGGGCATCACCGGCCTGCTGGTCTATCGCGTCACCCGCAGCGAGCTCATCGGCGAAGGCAAGCGCCAGCTGCAGGTATCGGCGCAGTCGTTCGCGCATCAGTTCGACGACATGTCCGACAGCACCGCGGCGGCCGTGCAGGTGCTGGCGCAGGACTTCGCCCTGCGTTCGGCCGTGGCGCAGCACGATTCGGCCACGCTCGCATCGGCGCTGCACAACCACGGCCAGCGTGTCGGCGCCACGCAGATGCTGCTGGTCGGCGTGGACGGTCGCGTGCAGGCCGATACATCGGACCAGCTGTCCGTGGGCGCTCCGTTCCCCTATGCGGACCTGATCGAAAACGCATTGCAGGAGCCGGTGGCGGCGGTCGTGGCCTTGAAGCGTCGCGCATGCTGGATGGTGGTCGTGCCGGTGTTCGCCCCGGACCTGGTGGGTTACATCGGTGCCGTCATCCCCGTCGACGATCGGGTGATGTCGCGCCTGCAGCAGCAGTCGGTGCTGCCCAAGAGCATCGAGCTGGCCGCCGCCGATGCCTCGGGTGGTTTCAGCGTGCTGGCGCGCGGCAGCGACCCGAGCCGGCTCGCCGTGCCGTTGTCCGCGCGCGGCCACTTGCCGACTTCGCCGGTGGTGGTGGAAGTCGAAGGTCGCGAGTACGTCTCGCAGGCCGTCTGGCTGCGGGGCTCGGGCCAGAGTCCGCAGGTGGCCGCGGTGCTGGGTTTCTCGGTCGATGACGCGCTCAGGCCGTATCGCTCCGTCGCCTTTGCATGGGCCCTGTTGCTGGCGTTCGGGCTGACCGTGGGCCTGGTCTGCGCCTGGCTGATCGCGCGCGGCGTATCGCGGCCGGTCGAGGCGCTGGCCGCGCTGTCCCGGCGCATCGCGGCAGGTGACTACAGCCCGCCGGACACACCGGCGCGCTCCGACGAACTCGGCCAATTGGCCAATGCGTTCGGCAACATGGCCGACGCGATCCGCGAACGCGAGGCGCGCATCCTGCACCAGGCCGGCCACGACCAGGTGACCGGACTGCCGAATCGTGCCCATGCCGAAGTCGCGATCCAGGACGCCCTGGCCGCACGTCCGGACGGTGGCGCGGCGCTGTTGATGCTGGGCCTGGAGCGTTTGCCGGAGATCATCAAGACGCTCGGCCACGTGGTGTCCGACCGGTTGATGTGCGAAGCCGGCGCCCGCGTGCAGGCGGTCGCCGGCAACGCACTGGTGGCGCGCGCGACCGACACGCAGCTGTCGATCTTCCTCCGCGAAGGGGCGGACGCACGCGCGGGTGCACGCAAGCTGGCGCAGCGGATCGTCGAGGCGCTGAGCGACCCCTACCGCGAAGCCGACCTCACCCTCGACTTCGCACCTGCCGTCGGCATCGCGCTGGCGCCCGAACATGGCACCGACGCCGGCGTCCTGCTGCGTCGCGCGGAGGTGGCGATGATGGGCGCGCTGCATGCGGTCGATCCGATCGCTGTCTACGACCCCGCGACCGATCCGCATCGCCCGGAGCGGTTGTCGCTGATGGGCGACCTGCGCCACGCGCTGGAATTCGGCGGCATCGACCTGCACTACCAGGCCCGGCTCAACCTGCGCGAGGACCGCATCGACAGTGCCGAAGGCCTCGCGCGCTGGGTGCATCCGGTGCTGGGCCCGGTCGCGCCGGATGCGTTCATCGCGCTGGCCGAGGAAACCGGCAACATCCGCCACGTCACGCGCTGGGCGCTGGACACCGGCATTGCACAGGCCAGTCGCTGGAAGGCCGAAGGGCGTGCGTTGCGCGTCTACATCAACATTTCCGCGCGCGACCTCGAGGACGCCGATCTCCCACGTCGCATCGCCGGGCTGTTGCGGACCCATGGTGTCGCGCCCGCGCAGATCGCACTGGAGATCACCGAGAGCGCGATCATGGGCAAGCCGGATGCGGCCATCGGCGTGCTGCGGCGCCTCGCCGACCAGGGCATCGACCTGGCCATCGATGACTTCGGCGTGGGCCAGTCGTCGTTCGCGTACCTGCGTCGCTTGCCGGTGCGCGAGTTGAAGATCGACAAGACGTTCATCACCAACCTCGCCCAGTCGCGCGAGGATCGGATCATCGTCAGCTCCATCGTCGAGCTCGGCCATCACCTGGGCTACCAGGTCACCGCGGAAGGCGTGGACAACGCGGCAGCGCTGGCCTGGTTGCGTGACATCGGCTGCGACCATGCGCAGGGGTTCCTGCTCTCGCCGCCGATGCCGGCGCAGGACCTGGCTGGCTGGATCCACGCCGAACCGTGGCAGCAACGGGCCGGAGTGGAGGCCTGATGCGCACGACGCGCACGATCGTCGCGCTGACCTGCCTGATGGCGCTGCCCGCGCAGGCACAGTCGCTGACGACGGAAGGCTTCCTCGACCTGCGCGTGGCGGCCCCGGCGGACGAAACCAGCTGGCTCGACGGCGGCCTGGGCAAGACCCGTTTCGGCGGTGGGGATGATGCGCTATCGGGCGGGGCGGTCCTGAAGCTCTCTTTCCAGGCCACGCCGTCGCTGCTGGCCAGCGCGACGGCGCAGTACCAGCCGGAGTTGCCCAAACCGTTCGACCTGACCGAAGCCTGGGTGCGCTACCGGCCGGTGTCGACCACGCCCTGGCGCTGGTCCGTGCAGGCAGGTGCGTTCTTCCCGCCGATATCGCTGGAACACGACGGCGTCGGCTGGAGCACCACCCGGACGCTGACGCCTTCGGCGATCAACAGCTGGGTCGGCGAGGAGCTGCGCACGATCGGCGCGGAACTGCATGTCGAACACCGCGGCCAGCGCGGCACGCTCGACGCGCGCGCGGCGATGTTCTTCAAGAACGACCCGGCCGGCGAGCTGCTCTCCTCGCGCGGCTGGGCCCTGGGCGACATCGCCACGGGCCTCGATGGCGGCCTGCGCCAGCCCGACGTGTACGCATCCGTCGCGTATGCGCCGGTGCCGATGGAGTACCGCCCGTTCGTCGAGATGGATGACCATCCCGGCTTCTACGGTTCGCTGGGATGGGAGCCGTCGTCGCAGACCCGCTTCACCGCGCTGTACTACGACAACCACGCCGATCTCGACGAATCGGTGCAGTACGCCGGTCGCACGCTGTTCGCCTGGCGCACGCACTTCTGGAGCGCGGGGGCGGAACAGCGCTTCGGCGAATGGGCGCTGCTGGGCCAGGCCATGCATGGCTACACGATCTTCGAGCCGGTGCCCGGCATGGTGCTCAACACCGAATTCAATGCCGGCTACCTGATGCTCGCGCGCGAGTACGGCCAATGGCAGCCGGCGCTGCGGGTCGACCTGTTCCAGTCGCGCCAGCGGCCCGACCCGTCGTCGATGCTGAGCGAGCACGGCAATGCCGTGACCTTTGCGGTGAACTGGCGGCCGCAGGAGCGCCTGCGGATCACCGGCGAGGTGTTGCAGGTCGACAGCAGCCGCAACCAGCGGCGCGACGAGGGGCTCGATGTCCGCCAGCGCGATGTCCAGGTCCAGGTAGGCGTGCGACTTTTCTTTTGATGGCGGGAACTTGCCCAACCGCTCATATCGGCCCGTGAGCGATGGACGCTCAAAAACCCCCATGCTTGAATGTGCCCTCGACGGCTCAGGGAACCTGCTGGGGAGCGGGTGGGGCCGGGAGGGCTACACATGGAAAAGACTTTCGCACGCGCGGCGTTGTCCCGCGCGGTCCTGCTGTGTCTCGCCGCGACGCTTGCAGGCTGCGGCGGCGGCGGTGGTGGTGGCAATGTCCGGAGCGACCCTCCGCCGACGACTCCCGAGGTCAAGCCTCCCGTCACTCCGCCGGTGACACCGCCGGTTGAACCGCCGGTCACGCCTCCGGTCACGCCTCCGGTCACGCCGCCCGTCACGCCGCCCGCACCGACGGGCCTGGTCATGCCGACGCGACTGGATGCACCGCCCACCGCGGGCGACGCGCATCTGCGCGTCATGCGCGCGACCGACGCCCACCTCAATGGCCACAAGGGCGGCGGACAGTTCATCGCATTGTTCGACACGGGCGCGCTGCGCACGCCGGTGCTCGACCAGCACCTGTGGTGGGGCAATGGTTCCGACCTGGTCGACCGCGCCCAGAACGATTACACCCGCGACGACGTGAACGGCCACGGCACGGCGACGGCGATGGCGGCGATCGGTCGCGCGCAGGGCAGTTGGAGTGGCGGTGCCGCACCCGATGCCAACCTGACGGTGATGCGGATCATTCCGGACCAGCCCGCGCTGGGCAATCCGTTCGGCCAGCCCACCGTGGAAGCAGGCCTGAGCGCGCTGGAAAGTGGCTTGGCCAGCAAGAGCGCGTTCTCCCGTGCAGTCGGCTTCACCTGGGACGGCAACTTCCAGTGGACCGATCCGGCCGTCTCCACGCGGCTTTTCGACGCCTTCGAAACCTATGTGGACTGGTCGGCGGGTTCGCCTTCCTACGACGGCCTGGTGGTCTTCGCGGCCGGTGACGGCGGCAAGGCCGAACCGAGCCAGATGGCCAAGCTGCCGAGCCTTGCCGGCGCACCTGCGTCGCTGGCCGATCACTGGATCACCGTCGCGGCGGTGGAGACCGCGCGTCCCGACCACCTGGCGTCGTACTCCAACGGCTGCGGCGCCGCGATGACCTACTGCCTGGTCGCACCGGGCGACGTGACCCTGGTGGGCAAGGACGACACGGCCGGCAATCCGACCTACTGGTCGATGAGCAGCACCCAGGTCGCCTCGCCGCTGGTGCTGGGCGCCACCGCGCTGGTCTGGGAGGCATTCCCGAACCTCAACGGCAAGCAGGTGCGCGACATCCTGCTCGGCACCGCGACCGACCTCGGCGTCCCCGGCCCTGACCCGGTCTTCGGCCAGGGCCTGATCAACGTGGAGAAGGCGTTGCGCGGCCCCGGTCGCCTCGATTGGGGCGACATGAACGTGTTCCTGCCCTATGACACCGACACGATCTGGTGGAACGACATCTCCGGACGCGGTGGCATCAACGTCACCGGCAGCGGCGGCTGGCTGCTGTTGCATGGCAACAACACGTTCGACGGCCCACTGCACATCAGTGGCGATGCCGATGTCACCGTCAATGGCCGCCTGGCAGCCGACGTCGAGATCGACAGCGGCGCGCAGCTTTACGCGTGGGAAGTGACGCTGGAAGGCGACATCACCAATCGCGGCAGCCTGCTCTTCAACACCAGTTTCGTCCCGCAAAGCCCGACCGTGATGAAGGGCAACGTGGTCAACCACGGCTACATGGCCAACTGGGGCAACTCCGCGGTGACCACCATGGAGGGCAACCTGACGCTGGGCCCGACCAGCATCTACCAGATCCTGTTGGGCACGCCGCCGGTGCACGTGACTGGCCATGCCGATATCGACGGCGTACTGAACGTGGCGGGTATCGCGCCTGGTTACGTGGCGCGCAGCAACACGGAAGTGCTGGTTGCCGATGGCGGCATCGATGGCACTTTTTCCCAACTCAAGATGCTTGGCCTGATGGTGCAGGCGACGTTGGGCTACGACGCCAATCGCGTCTGGCTGGACGTCACGCAGATCCCGGCCACCACGGCCGTCGGCGGCGGCTTCACTGCGGCCAGCTTCAGCGCGGCGGAGCGACTGGACGGCGCGTTCGCAGTGCTCGACGAGCGGGAAGCGAGAAAGACGGGCAACTCCGCCGATCGCGGCGGCGCCGATGCCTTCGCCGATGCGGCAGGCACGTTGCAGCGAATCTCCGACCAGGGCGCCCTCCAGGATTCGCTCGACAGCCTTTCGGGTGAACTGCACGGCGCCGACCTGCCGTTCGCGACCATGGCCATCGACGACAATCGACACGCGCTGGAATCGCGCGTCGATGCATTGCGGGAAGGGCCGGCCGGCGTCTGGAGCGACTCGCTGCAGGCGCGCCGGACGATGGGCCGGTTCGACATGGACACCCACGGCTGGACCATGGGCATGGACCTGCGCCATGACGATCGCCTGACGGTCGGTGCCGCGCTGTCCGAGGTCGATGGCACGGCCTACCATTCGCAACGCGGCGACCGCGAACTCAACCGCCAGTACGACGGCCAGCTGTACGCGGCATGGGGACTGGGGCACGGCGGCTACCTGCTGGGCACCACGTCGTTCGGCCACATGCAGCGTTGGACCCGGCGCGACGTCCTGCTCGGCGCCAACGCGTTCCGCGTCGGCAGCGACTACACGCAGCGCTATGCGACGGTTGGCATGCAGGCCGGCATGCCGCTGGCGTGGAACAGCGGTTCCGTCACGCTCTACGCCGGTGCGCAGGGCATGCAGTTCGATCGCGACGGCTTCGGCGAGGACGGCGCCGCCGGCTTCGGCCTGACCACGAAGGATTCGACGCTGCGCGCAGGGCAGGCGCAGTTCGGCACCCGCCTGCAGCAGGAAGGCGACATCGGCGGCGCCACGTGGCGCTTGCAGGGCAGGCTGGAATGGCAGCGCCTGCTGTCGGTGTCGGGCGAACAACTCCAGGCCCGCTTCTCCGCGGTGGATGCGTGGTCGCCGGTCGACGTGCAAGGCCTCGCCCGCGAAGCGGCCGTGTTCGGCCTGGGCTTCGACGCGCAACTCGGCCGTCGCGGCACCCTCGGCCTGAACGTCGATTCGCGCCGCGAGCATGGCGAAACCTGGACCGGCGCGATGGCCACCTGGTCGGTCGCGTACTGAGCAGCGCGCAGCATCTGACTGTCTCGGCATGCAGAACGGCCGGCCCCAGGGCCGGCCGTTCTGCTTTCTGCCTCACGCCGACGGCGTATCGTCCGTGTACCGCTCGTGCAACTGCACCGGCGCGACCTTGGCCTTCTCGCGCTTGCGGATCCACAGGTTGATCATCTCGACGAACACCGAGAACGCCATCGCGGCGTAGATGTAGCCCTTCGGGATGTGCTGGCCGAAACCGTCGGCGATCAGCACCAGGCCGATCATGATCAGGAAGCTCAGCGCCAGGATCTTCACGGTCGGGTGGCGTTCGACGAACTCGCCGATCGGCCGGGCGAACATCAGCATGAAGACGATCGAGATCAGGATCGCGGTCACCATCACCCAGCGCTCGTCGACCATGCCCACGGCGGTGATGATCGAGTCCAGCGAGAACACGATGTCCAGCACCATGATCTGGGCGATGACGCTGGCGAAGGTGGCCGTCGCCGCACCGACGCCCACATGCTCGCTGGCACCTTCGAGCTTCTGGTGGATCTCGTGCGTGGCCTTGCCGATCAGGAACAGGCCGCCACCGATGAGGATGAGATCACGCCATGAAAACTCGTTGCCCAGCACCGAGAACAGCGGTGCGGTCAGGCTGACGATCCAGGCGATGGCCAGCAGCAGGCCCAGTCGCGTCACCGCGGCCAGGGTGATGCCCAGGCGGCGCGCCTTGTTGCGCTGCTCCGGCGGCAGTTTGCCGGCCAGGATCGAGATGAAGATGATGTTGTCGATGCCGAGCACCAGCTCAAGCGCAGTCAGCGTGGCCAGTGCAATCCAGATTTCGGGGTTCAGCAATACGTCCATTGGGAGCTCGTCGGAAGGGCAGGGGTGCCACGACGCCTGCGTATCCGATGGACGCACCTTCGCCGTGGGACGGCGAAGGTCTTGCTCGCAGGCCGCCTCAGGCGACCTGCTGCTGCACCGGGGACGGATCCCGTAGTGACGGTGACAGCATGTGGGAGCTACTCCCCTTCGTGAGCGCGATGGTAATGCATATCCCCGTCCGGGAACCATCCCGGGGGCGGCAGGGCGTGCGTGTTAAGCAAACAGTGGCCGTTTCTTCGCGCTTCGTTTGCGACCGGTTTGGCAGCATCACCCCTCACGCGAACCTGTGTCTGGAGATGTCCCCATGCATGAACCATCCCCCCGGAGCACGCTGAATCTGCTGTCCGGCGTCGCCCTGGCCTTCGCCGCCGGTGCGCTGGTGATGTACCTGCTCGATCCCAACACCGGCCGCCGGCGTCGCGCACTGATACGCGACCGGAGTGCTTCGATGGGCAGCGACGCCGGGCATTACGTACGCGGCAAGGCCAAGCGCGCGGCCCATCGCCTCAAGGGCGTCGCCGCACGCGGACGCGCCAGCCTGTCCACCGAACCCCTCGACGACGACCGGCTGCACGATCGCATCCGCGCGCGCCTCGGGCGTTTCGTGGGCCATCCGCACGACGTCGAAGTGCACGTGCACGACGGATGGGTGCAGCTGAAAGGCGCCGTGGCCGAGGAAGAGTTCGAGGACCTGCTGCGCGAAGTCGCGTCGATGCGCGGCGTGCGCAACCTCGAAAGCCTGCTGCGCACGACCTCGTCGCCGCAGCCGGAGGGTCAGCGCCTGGGCCCGCATTGAGCCCAGGCAATGCCTCAATGCTTCGCGAGGAACGGCAGGATCACGTCGAGGGCCTGCTGCGGCTGCTCTTCCATGATCCAGTGCCCGGAATCCTTGATGACCGCGCCTTCCACATTCGAGGCGACATAGTCGATCTCCGGCTTCATCGAAGCGCCATAGGAGTGGTCGCCACCGATCGCAAGGACGGGAATGTCGAGCTTCCCGACCTTGTCGAAGTTCGCCTTGTTCTCTTCGGCATCGCGCGAGAACGCCTCGAACTGTCCGCCGAAGGCATTGTGGATGGCGCCGGGCCGCGCATAGAGCGCGGCGTAATGCTGGCGCGTTTGCTCATCGATGCCGGCGGGGTTGCCGCCGAGCTCGTTGTAGAACCGGTCCAGGAGGATGCGCTCGCGGCCGGCGACGAGTCGCTCGACGTCCGGCCCGCGGAAGTTGAAGTGCCAGACCCGGGGGTTGAGCAGCTGCGTCTGCCAGGTTCCCATTCCCGGCAGGGGCGCATCCATCACCACCCAGGACGTGACACGGCCCGGGTAACGGGCGGCCAGCGAATAGCCGACCATGTTGCCGATGTCGTGCGTGACCAATTGCACCTGCTTGACCTTGAGGCTGTCGAGGATGGCGACCAGGTCGCGCGCCTGCGCCGCCTTCTCGTAACCATCCTCGGGATGCGAGGACAGGCCCATGCCGCGCAGGTCGGGAACGATCACCGTGTGGTCCTTCACCAGCCGGGTCGCCAGCGGTTCCCACATGTCGCCGGTGTCGCCGAAACCATGCAGCAGCAGGACCGCCGGTCCCTTGCCGCCAACTCGAACGTATTGCGTTCCACCGGCCACCGGCATCTGGCTGTCGTGGAAGCTGGCGGGGAATGGCTTTACCTCTGCGGCGGCTTCGATGGCCGGCAGCATGCAGAGCATCGACGCGATCAGTACTGCACGTGCCATGGACTTCGAGCGGGACATGGGAGTCTCCTGATTCGGACCGGTGTTGGCGAGGGTGCCTGCCGGTCAGCAGTGGATTGTCAGTGCCGGGCGTGACGGGCGAGTTCACGCCCGGCCGGGGTCCTTTACTATCCGACTACTGTCAACGGCACAGGGGAACCGGATGCAACGCCACGTCTTGTTCGGTAGCGTATTGCTCGCCATGTCCGTTGCCGCAAGCGCGGCCGATCCATCATCCAAGGTGCAACTGCTCAGCGCATCGCCATCGTGCGTGAAGGACAGGCTTGGCCAGGTGTCGGTCACTGTCGGCAACCGGGAGCCGAACCTGCGTACCGGCATGGCCCCCACCTCCGTGAGCTATCGGGCGGCATTCGCGAAGCTGCAGCAGGCTGCAAGCGCCAAGGGTGGCAACGCGGTAGTCCTGCGCGGCCACCAGGCCGACTACTTCAGCAAGAGCGCGAAGAAGGCGCGGCGACCCACGTTCCTGTCGCTGACCGGCGCAGTCGTCAATCTTGACGCCGATGTCACCGGATGCGCGCTCGCCAGGCTCGATCCCGCGGAATTCGAGCGCGATGCCTTGGCCAAGCAGAAAGAGGATGTCGTCATATTCACAGGAACGGCCTTCTAGGCGCGAAGGTCGGCGCCGCGGGGCTGCAGCCGTCGACTCCGACCGCTCTCCGACACCGCGCGCCGCAGACTCGCCGGTTTGAACAGACGCCCTCCGGGGCCGTTGTGCCGTGGCTTCCTGGACATCGCTCGACCTTGCCCGCTACATCATCACCACCATGCTGCTGGCCTGGGCGGGGTTTGCCATCGTGCGCTCCCGCAAGCCGATGCTGGTTGCCGGGCGGGGCTGGCTGTGGGTCGCGCTGACGGCGGCGATCGCGCTGTGCCACTGGCCGGTGAACTACTGGCTGGACAACCCGCTGGTCTGTCCGATCGTGGTGTCACTGCTCTACCTGGTGTCGCTGGTCGGACTGGCGCCTGACGACACGGTGCTGACCGCCATCGCATCGCCGGTATCGCGCTGGTTCCAGCGCGGGCTGGTTGCCGCGATGGCGGGCACGATCGGCGGCGTCATGATCTGGACCCTGCTGCTGCAGTCCGGACGGCCGAACCTGTTCTGGTGATCTGACCCCAGTGAGAGCCCCTGGTGTCCGCTTTGCGGCGCACGGGCCGTTGCATGAGCCTGAGCTCATCGCCCTGGGGAACCGCCATGACCGCCTGCCTGCTGCGCCTGTCCACCCTCGTGCTTGGCATCGCGATCGCAGGGCCGGGATGGTGCGATGTCACTGGCACGACGACCCGGAAACTCCCTGACAGTGCCGAGGCCCGCTTCGAATACCTCGATGCCAATCGCGATGGCGTGCTGAGCAAGTACGAGTACGACAGCGAGGTCGCCTTCGAAACGGCGGACGCCGACCACAACTCGCTTATCTCCGCCCAGGAGCTTCAGGCGATCCTGGGTCCGCCGGTGCAGGGCGTGCCGACTGCGGCGGATCGCCTGATCGTGGCCGACCTCGATCGCGATGGCGAACTCGACGACGACGAACTGCGTCGCGCGCTGGAAATGCGCTTCGGCTGGCTCGACCGCAACAGCGACGGCAATCTCGACATGGAAGAAATGCGGTCGGGATTCGGCGTTCGCGTCCGGCCCTGATCGCCAGAGGGCGGTCATGCATCGCCGCTGCCGGTGATCACCCAGCCGCGGCGTGCAGGTGCTCGTAGAGGATGCCGGTGCCCACCAGGATCAGGATCACGCCGCCGGCCATCTCCGCACGCTTGCCGATCAGCGTGCCGAGCACGCGACCGGCCATGATCCCCAGCGTCACCATCGTGACGGTGCACAGTCCGATCACGACGGCGACGATCAGGATGTTCACGTCGACGAAGGCCAGGCCAACGCCCACGGCCATCGCATCGATGCTGGTCGCCAGGCCGGTCAGCGCGACCGACCACAGCCCATCCCTGCGTCCGCCGACTGCCGCGGCTTCAACCTCGTCCTGGCCGGTGACGGCTTTGTAGATCATGTGCAGGCCGAGCGCACCGAGCATGCCGAAGGCGATCCAGTGGTCCCATTGCTCGATATGGCGCGAGGCCGCGGTGCCCAGCAGCCAGCCGATGATCGGCGTCAGGCCTTCGACCACGCCGAATATCAACCCGATCCGCAGCGCCTGCGGCCAGCGCGGTTTCAGCATGCCCGCGCCCTTGCCGAGCGCCGCGGCGAAGGCATCGGTCGACATGGCCAGGCCGAGCAGCACGGTGGATACCGGATTCATCGCGAGGCACTCCCGTTTGGCCGGACAGGGTGCTCGTGTCTGCGACGCGCGGCAAGAGCCTGCGACGTGCAGGCTGCGTCAGGCCACGGCGGCGGGAGCGACGCGGGAGTAATGCAGCAGCCGGCCGCGGTACGGCGGCAGGTCGTTGTCGTCCATCGGGCAGCGCTCCTCGACCAGCGCGAAGCCCTGGGTGGCGAGCATGCGGGTGAAGCGCGTGCTGTGGCCGCGGCCGGGATCGGTGAGCACGATTTCGGCCGTCGGCTGCGCGTGCCTTTCGACAACGCTGGCCAGCAGCAGGGCGTGATCGAGTTCGTACAGCACGTCGCTGGCGATGATCAGGTCGAAGTGCCCCAGCGTCGGCAGCGGCACATCCCAGCGCAACTGGCGATAGTGCAGCGCCGGCAGCGCGTTGAGCGCGGCGTTGTACGCAAGGAAGGCCTCCGCCAGCGGATGCATGTCGGATGCGACCACGTTCGCGCCACGCCCTTGCAGGACCAGGCTGGCCAGGCCGATGCCGCAGCCCAGTTCCAGGACGCGCTTGCCGGCGACGTCGAAGCGGTGCATCGCCTGCGCAAGCAGGCGCCCGGCCGGCCACACCTGGCCGAACAGGCTCCACTGCGCCGAGGAAATGCCCAGTCGTTCGCCATGGCCGTCGGGATCGGAGTACTGCTGCTTGTCGCTTAGGACGCGCAGGCGATAGTCGTGGCCACCGATGGGCACGACCTGATTTCGCGTTGTATAGCCCGGCATGTGGCGCTCCCGGTGCCTCGCATGGAGGCGGGTGGTCGTACGTGGGGGGAGCGAGGAGGGCGGGCGCTGGGCGGCCGAACGAACGCGCGCGTGTGTGGCGGGTGTGGGGGCATGCTACACCCTGCTTCCCGGGTGCGCTGCGCTTACCCGGGCTACTTTTCGTAGGTGAGGGTGACGTCTGCGGCGTTGTCTTGTTGCTTGAACACGCGTGCGCTGCCGAGGCCGGAGACGGTCACGGTGGTGTCGGAGTCCCAGCGGACCTTGAGCGGGACGTCGCCGCCGAGGATCAGTGCGTTGCCGGGGATGTTGGCCAGCTGGGCCGAATGCGGGAGCACGGCGACCTGCGTGTTGCGCTCCGTCGTCGGCCCGCAGTTGCGATGGAAAACAATCGCGCGCGTTTTGCCTGAAGGCGAGGGCACGACGGTCACCTGGTCGTTCCTGCACATGTCGCCGCAGCCTGTCACGACAATGGCCAGCGCGGCGACAAACAGACCCGGGAATAGCCGCTTCATACTCGCGCCTGTTTGATCGGTTCGTGCGCCATAGCGTCACCCGGGCCGGTGATGGCGCGGTGAACGCGCGCACGTCGTCACGCCTGTTTCACATGCGCTGATCGGACGATTGCCGCGGAGCAATGCTTTCGAACCGAACTCCGGCCACTGGCTGGGGCGCCACGAGCGCGTTGATCGTCACGTCCCAGAATCCGGAGCCTCCTACATGAATCGCCTGCAGTCCTCATTGCTGTCCTGTGCACTGGTCTTCCTGCTGGCACCGATCGCCGCGCCCGCGCAGGCGCCGCAGTCATCGGTCCAGGTGTCGAAACCCGCCACCTCCCTGCCGGGCACGCGCTACGCCTGGGTGGCGATGCCGCCGCAGCAGGCAGCGGAGTTCGACAAGCGCGTGCAGGATCCGAAACTGCGCCAGCGCGTGCAGGCGGCGCTGGACAAGGCACTGCAAGCCAAGGGCTATCGGCGCATCGAGGACGTCCGCCAGGCCGACATCGCCGTTGCCTATCGCGTCGGCGTGCGCGACACCGAAGAAACCACGGTGCGCGACACGGGACTGGCCAGCGCCAACGAGACCGCCGTGCAATGCAAGGCCGGCGGCTGTTCGCAGATCGTCACCAAGGGCGACAACGGCGTGCCGGCGGTGAAGCTCGACACGAAGATGATGGTGGAAGGCGGCTTGCTGGTGGAAGTGCTGCAGCCGGCCGATATCCGCGTGCTGTGGCGCGCGCTCTACCGCGGCTCGGTGCGGGCCAGGAAGGGTGCGTCGGTCAACCTCGACACCGTGGCCACGCAGACGCTGGCGCAGCTGCCGACGGCGCGCGCTGCCGCGAAGTAAGCCTTCAGGGCACGCCCGGCGCGCGAGGACGGCTACCGCGGCGTCCCGCGCGCAGCGACGCCCGCACGCGCCGCAGCGGCGCCTTCAGCGGCAGCGCGAGGTGCCGGTAGAAGAACGACACCACACGGCGCGACACCGGCACGCGGCGCGCAAGCCCCTCTTCGATGGTGTACAGGCAGGGCGCGCAGATGCCGCAGGGCCTGCCGCGCACGGGCGTGTGGCAGAACCAGGTCATGTCCATGATCGCGCTCCAGCCCTCCGCGTCGGCCTGCCGGTCGATGCCCACCTTGTCGATGTGGAACAGCGGAAAGCTGAAGTAGCGGAACAACCGGTACTCGGCGGTGCCGGCATGGAGGGGGTCGACGCGGATGTGGCGGTAGCCGTCGGGGTGGTCCGATTCCAGCGCGTAGGGCCGCACCAGCGCCTGCACCTTATCGTCTACGTGCACGCCCAGTTCCATCGCGTCGATCGCGTTGTGCTTGCAGAACGACGGCAGCCACGCGTACTGGCTGCCGATGTACATGCGCCGGCGGATCTCCCTCAGCGCGGCATCGATCTCGTCGTCCTCGACGACGTCCCGCACCGAGGCGACCCGGATCGGCTGCAGCAGCCCGCGGGTGTGCGGATAGGTGGCGCGCAGGTGGTCGCCGATGCGGACCATGGTGTCCAGCTCGATCCGCGTCGACGGCCTGGTCGGGTCTTCGAGGTAGTACGGCGTCACCGGAACGCGGTGCTGCAACAACAGCTGCAGCAATCGGAACGTCGAATCCCACCCGCCCGTCCAGAGCAGGTTTACGTTGGATTTATCGTTGCTTTGCATCGCTTGCATCGCATCACAGTACATCCGATGTCGTGTGTCCTATATGGCACGTCGGGCCGTGAACAAAACCTGCACGAAGAATTGCGCAAATTCAAAACGCATCGTGAACCGCAACACCGGCGATCTCGATGATGAATACGAGTCAGCGCCGCTGCAGGGCGCGCAAGTCAAATGTTCAGTGAACCAGCGCTCCAAAATGCGACTTGCGGGTCTACGCGGAGTGAAATGCGGCTCTGCTTTTCGAAGCTATGCTCGCCCCGACCTCTCCAGGGCTGGACGAATGACATTGCTGAAGAGCCAAGGTGCGCAGGCCACACCATCCTCCATCGAGTCCGGCGCGCTGATACCCGGTGCGCTGCCTTCGGGCACATGGGACCGGGACAGCTTCTGGCAGTTTGCCGACGCGGCAAAGGAAGCGACCGAAGCGCTGGCGGCGCAAAAGATGAAAGTCCTGCCGCAGCTTTCGATCGAAGACCTGCGCCAGGTCTGCGTGCAGTACCGCTTCTTCACCATCGACTACATCAGCGATCTGGCCCTGTTGCTGGCGAAGCTGCCATTCGGCGGTCTTCGCAGCCTGCTCAGCGAGATCCTTGCCGAAGAGCTTGGCGAAGGCGATCCGGACAGGGCGCATCCGGCCATCTACGACCGCTTCCTGGCGACGATAGGTGTCGAGCCCGAACAGCTGCAGCGCTGCATTCCCGCCAATCGCAAGAACCTGGACAGCCTCACGCGACAACTGTCCGCACGCAGTTCCGCGTTTGGCGTCGGCCTGCGCGGAATGGGCGGCGAGTGCCTGTGCCAGACCTACTTGTCGGTGTTGTTCGAACACCTCAAGACCCATCCCTACATGGTCGAGCATGCCGACCGCATCGACTGGGAGTTCTGGACCATCCATACCGGAGAACAGGACATCATCCACGGCGAGCTGACGCGGCAGGCCATCGACGACTACATCCGCCACGAGCCCGAAGCGCTGTCGGACCTGGCCGACGGCTACGAATGCAGCATCACCGCATGGAACCTGTTCTGGCAGAACATCTTTGCCAGCTGCGCGATCCGGCCGGGCACGGTGTCATGAACGCAGCCAGGCCGCTGACCCAGTTCCACCTTGCTTTCCCGGTCCGTGACCTCGATGAGGCACGCAACTTCTATGGCGGCGTGATCGGTTGCCCGCAGGGCAGGAGCGACGTCAACTACCAGGACTTCGACTTCTTCGGCCACCACCTGGTCGCCCACCTCGGCGGCGACGGCCGGCCCGCACTCGACAGCCAGTTCGACGGCGAGGCGGTGCCGGTGCCGCACTTCGGCATGAACCTGGACCGCGCGTCATGGGAGACGTTGGCCAAGCGGCTCAGAGCGGCCGGCGTCGCCTTTGCCGAGGAGCCGCACCTTCGGCTGAAGGGCAAGCCCGGCCAGCACGTGACGATGTTTCTCTTCGATCCCTCGGGCAATGCGCTAGAGTTCAAGTCGTTCGACGACCCGACTCAAACCTTCATCCCCTGAGGCGTAAAGCCAATGCGTGACGTCTCCCCCGATGGCGTGGCCGGTGCGGGCGCCGCACGGTCTGCCGCTGCCCGCGACGATCGGCTGCACGTGCTGCATTCGTGGTCGGCCCATGGCGCGCTGGATCCGCTCGTCGTCACCGGCGCTGCCGGTGTGCACTTCCACGACGAGAGCGGACGGCGCTGGCTCGATTTCTCCAGCCAGCTGGTCAACGTCAACGTCGGCCACCAGCACCCGAAACTCATCGCGGCGATCAAGGCCCAGGCCGACGTGCTGTGCACGGTCGCGCCCTATCACGCCAACCCGGCGACCAGCGAAGCGGCGCGGCTGATCGCCGAAGTCGCGCCGGAGGGCTTGAACCGGGTCTTCTTCACCAACGGCGGCGCGGAAGCGATCGAGAACGCGATCCGCATGGCGCGCCTGCACACCGGCCGCCACAAGGTACTGACTGCGTACCGCAGCTACCACGGTGCGACCGCTGGCGCGATCACCGCGACAGGCGACCCGCGACGCTGGGCGTCCGAACCGGGCGCGCCGGGCTTCGCCCGCTTCTGGGGACCGTACCTGTATCGCTCCCCGTTCCATTCCGCGAACACCGCAGAAGAATGCGAGCGCGCGCTGGCGCACCTTGCCGACACGATCATGGTCGAGGGTGCCAAGGGCATCGCCGCGATCGTGCTCGAACCGGTGATCGGTTCCAGCGGCGTGCTGGTCCCGCCCGATGGCTACCTGCAGGGCGTGCGGGACCTGTGTGACCGGCACGGCATCATGCTGATCGCCGACGAAGTGATGGTCGGTTTCGGTCGCTGCGGTCAATGGTTCGCGATCGACCACTGGAAGGTGGTGCCGGACCTGATCACGTTTGCCAAAGGTGTCAACTCGGGTTACGTGCCGCTGGGCGGCGTGATCATGAGCGACGCGATCTCGGCCAGTTTCGAATCGCGCGCCTATCCCGGTGGATTGACCTACGCCGGCCATCCGTTGGCCTGCGCGGCGGCGGTGGCCTGCATCGGGATCTACAAGGAAGAGGGCACCATCGAACATGCCCGGCGCCTTGGCGACGAAGTGTTCGCGCCGGCGTTGCAGGCGATGCAGGCCAGGCACCCGTCGGTCGGCGACGTTCGCGGGCTGGGCGGATTCTGGGCCATCGAGCTGGTGCGCGACCGCGCGACGCGCGAACCGCTCGTGCCGTTCAACGCCAGCGGCGCGGACAACGCCCCGATGGCGGCATTCGCCGCCGCCTGCAAGCAGCGTGGACTGTGGCCATTCGTGGTGGGCAACCGCCTGCACGTGGCGCCGCCGCTGGTCATCGACGAAGCGACGCTACGTGAGGGACTGGCGATCATCGACGAGGCGTTGGATACCGCTGATCGGTACAGCGTGGGTTAGGCACGGACCCGGGTGCGCTTTGCTTACCCGGGCTACACCCGGCGCCCTACACGTAGCCCGGGTAAGCGAAGCGCACCCGGGGCAACGAAGCCCCCTACCATCACCCCCTGGCACACGGACCCGTGCCGAGGGCCCACCGATGGTGCGATACCGCCGCAACCCCATCGCCGGCGCGACGTACTTCATCACCGCGACCCTGCGCGACCGGCGAGACGACGCGCTGATCCGGCACGTTGACCTGCTGCGCGCGTCCTGGATTCGCGCGCGGCAGCGGGTGCCGCATGAAATCATCGCTGCCGTGATCCTTCCAGACCACCTGCACACCGTGATCAGGATGCAGGACGACCGGGGCGACTACTCACGCCTGTGCCAGGAGATCAAGAAGGGGTTCACCAAGCGCTTGGGTGCGCCGTCGCCCTGGCAACCGCGCTTCTGGGAGCACACCATCCGGTCGGAGGCCGACTTGTCGGCGCATGTGGATTACGTGCATATCAATCCGATGAAGCACGGTTTGGTGTCACGGGTTTGCGAATGGCCGCATTCGTCATTTCATCAATACGTGCGGCGAGGAGAATTGCCCGAGGATTGGGCGGGCGTAACGGAATTCGCCAAAGGATTTGGCGAGCGGTGAGGGCCCCGGGTGCGCTGCGCTTACCCGGGCTACACCCCCTCCCCGTAGCCCGGGTAAGCGAAGCGCACCCGGGATCGCGGCGATCGCCCCAACCCGTAGCCCGGGTAAGCGCAGCGCACCCGGGATCGCGGTCACGCAACCGTGCCGACCACCACCCCCTGCGCCCGCAACGCCTGCAACAACGCCCGACCTTCCTCGAACATCGATGCCGCGTCGGCCCCGCTCTGCGCCGCAAGCGCCGCCAGGTGCTCCCGCCCCGTCCATGCATTGGCCTGCAACGAAACCAGCAGCGCATACACCAACGGCGCGATCCGCGCGAAGCGCACCTGATGCTCACTGTCACGATGCACCAGCAGCGACGTCGGCGTGTCCGGTGCCACGCTCGGCAGATAACCAGGCCCGATATCCGTCACCGGCCATCGATACGCCAACGGCAACGCGAGCGGCGACAGCAACGGCACGCCGTCGATCAAATCACCCTCCGGGTCATGCGCCGCCACCTGCGCATCGCTGGTGAACAGCTTCTGCTCGATCCACTCGTAGTGCGCCAGTTCCGGCAGCCACGCCGGCAGGTCGCCGTCGGCGTCGCGATGCTCGAGGTAATCGACGAACTCCCCGGCGATCTGCGGAAACAACGGCGTGCGACTGCGATGGCCGGAATAGAACGCGCGCACCAGCGCCTTCCAGCTCGTCTCGCCCAACGTCTCGCGTATCACCGGAAAACCGCCTGCCAGCAAACCCTCCATGGCGTTGAAGAACAGCTCCCGATAGATCCGCAGCCGCCGCTCGCCGAGGCCGGGCGGTGGCGGGTTGGCGGCGGGATCGCGCAGATGGCGCGCCAGGACGAACTGCTGCTCACGAAGAACCTCATGCATGGATCTGCTCCAGCAGGCGATGGCGGTCCGCGTGCGCGGTCTGCATCATGCGGATGCGCCCGGTCTCGCCGAGCAGTACCGCCAGTGGCGGAAAGTTGAAGTCGCGCTCCAGCAGCGTGGGGCGCACGCCGAAGCGGCGGTAGGCGCTGTCCAGCAGCGACCAGACGTCGTCCTTGACCGGTGCACCGTGCGTATCGACCTTCAGGTCGATGTCTTCGTCGAAATGGCCGGCGATGTGGTACGAGGCAATCCGCTCGTGTGGCAGCTGCGCCAGGAATGCGTGCGGGTCGTAGCCGTGGTTGATCGAGTTTATGTAGAGGTTGTTGACGTCGAGCAGCAGGTCGGTATCGGCCTCGACCAGGATGGCATTGATGAAATCGATCTCGGCCAGCGCCTGGTACGGCGCTGCGTAGTACGAGACATTCTCCACCGCGATGCGCCGGCCCAGCACGTCCTGCACCTGGCGGATGCGCGCGGCGACGTGGCCGATGGCCTCGTCGGTGAAGGGGATCGGCATCAGGTCATAGAGATGGCCGTCGTCGCCGGTGTAGCTCAGGTGCTCGCTGTACAGCACCACGTCGAAGCGGTCGTTGAACTGGCGGGTGCGGCTGAGCAGCTCCATGTCCAGGGGCTCGCTGCCGCCGAGCGACAGCGACAGCCCGTGCGCGCTGATCGGAAAGCGCGCCGACAACTGCGCCAGCTGCTCGCCGAACCTGCCGCCAACACCGATCCAGTTGTCGGGTGCGACCTCGAGGAAATCTACCGGGCCCTCGTCCATGGCCAGCAGTTCCGGGATCAAGCCGCGGCGCAGTCCAAGGCCAGCGGAAGTGGAGGTGATGATGGAGCGCATGAGGACTTCTCCGGATCAGGCGGCGGCGTAACGGCCGCCAGGCTGCGAACGCAGGCGCGACCACACCAGCAGGCCGACGCCGGCGAGGGCGGCAACACCACCGAACCACGGCAACAGCATCGCCACGGTGGCGCCAACGGCGAACAGCACCAGGCCCCATGCCGACGTGTCGGCAACCGGGGCCGCGGCCGGCACCGGACGCAATGCAGTGATCACCCGGTCGAGGCTGAAGCGGCCGCCGCCGTTGAGCATCAGCGGCAGCAGCATCACCAGGTAGATCAGCGGCAACTTGTAGTTGCCATGACCGTCGTTGCTGATGGCGTAGCCCTGCCACAGCTCCGACAGGCTCGACCACTCCGACGGCCAGTGCACGGCGTAAATGGCGACAACCGTCAGCACCCACAGCGTGGCCGCGGCGTAACGGGTGCCGATGCCCAGCAGCAGCGCGATGCTGCCGATCAGTTCGAACCAGGTGGCGAGCGTCCAGTTGATGTTGGCGCCCAGGAGCGAGAACGGCAGCGGGAACTTGTCGGCCAGGTCACCGAACCAGTTGTCACCCTGCAGCTTCTCGCGACCGGCTTCGAAGAACTCCCACGCCAGCAGCACGCGCAGGCCGAGCGGGGAGAGCCATTGGCCGACGCCGTCGACGCGCGACAGCAGTCCGGAAGTGGGGGTGGCGGTGGTCATTGCGGGTTCCTCGGCGAGGCGATGGGATTCGATGGCCTCATTTCGGGGCCGCGAGGTATCCCCCGGTTGTCGCCTGGTCCGCGGTTTTGTCTTCGAGCTTGGCGTGGATCGGCGGGGATACGTTTCGATACAAACCCGGGCCCGGTCGATCCGTCGAAGCCCAGATGAATCGGGAGCGTCGGCGGGCCGGGCCACGCAACCGCGAAACAGGTGTTCCATCGCCGTTGCAGATGGCTATGATCGGCATCGTGCCGTCACTAATCGCCGCTGCCCTCGACACCCTCGTCTTCGTCGTCCTCGCCTGGTGCGTGTGGCGCGCGCTGGGCCGATCCATTCCGATCGCGGTGATCCCGATCATCATCGGCCTGGTGCTGGCCGCCAGCGGTGCAGTGCCTGCGAGCTGGGGCCTTCCCTCGGTCATCGGCGACAGGATCGGTTGGGCCGGCGTGCTGCTGCTGGCCTTCGCTGCCGGGCTGGAGACACGCCAGGAGGCGCACCTTCCGGCCCAGTCGGGTACGACCACGCAGACGCACGCGCGCAGGCTGCGCTTCATTGCCAGCGCGGCGGTGGCGCTGTTGCTGCCGTTCTGCGTCGGCACCGTTGCCGCGCATTTCCATTTCACCCAGTTGCCCGGCTGGGCGGCGCCCCGTGGTGGCGAATGGCTGGGGTCGCTCGCCATCGGCCTGTGCGTCGCGGTCAGCGCGCTGCCGGTGCTGATCGGCATCGTGCGCGAACTGGGGCCGTTGCATCGTCCGTTGTCGCAGCTGGCGTTGAGCATCGCGGTGATCGACGACGCGGTGCTCTGGATCGGTTTGGCGGCGCTGCTGCTGGCGGCCGATGGTGGCTCGCTGCTGGATGGGGTTTCGGCGGTGCAGTGCGTTGCGCTGCTGCTGCTCGTGGCACTGGCCGTTACCGCAAGCGTGATCAAGCGGATGGGTGTCTCGCCGCCGCGCTGGGTGGCGTGGGCGACGCTGCCGGTATTCCTGGCGGCGGGCTCGTGGTCGACGTCGCAGCTGGGGCTGCACGAATTGCTCGGTGCCTACTTTGCCGGCGCGATGGTGCCGCAGGCCTGGGCGAGGAAGTTGCCGGTCGAGCGTATCGGCCAGTTCGCGTTGCTGGCGCTGGCGCCGTTGTTCTTCGGCCACAGCGGCATGAAGATCGACGGCGAGGTGCTGGGGTGGGCGTCGTTGCAGGCTTCGGTCTTGCTGCTGGTGCTGGCGGTGAGCGCGAAGCTCGCCGCCGTGCTGGTCTGCCCGCCTGCGCCGCATCTGCAACGACGTGAAGCCTTGGCCGTTGGTGCGCTGCTGCAGTGCAAGGGGCTGATGGAAATCGTCGCGGCCACGATCCTGCGCGACAAGGGCCTGCTGTCCGAGCACGCGTTCGCGGCGCTGGTGACGCTGGCCGTGCTGTCCACGCTGCTCACTGGCCCTGCGTTCCGGTGGCTGGTGCGGCAGCGGGCGGTGGAGTCTCCGGGCCGCGAGTTGGCCTGAGTTTCTTCTGTCTACGGAGGGGTGTCGTCCCCAAAACAAAAGGCCCCTTGCGGGGCCTTTGTCATTGCCGATCCGATCGCTCCGCGTCAGTGCCGCGGATGCGCCAGCGCCGCGCTCTCGGCCTGGCCCAGGCTCTCGACCACGCGCGATCCGCGGGCGCCATACCAGGCGATGTAGGCGTAGCAGACCAGCGGCACGGCGAATGCGGACTGGATGCCGATGCTGTCGGCCAGCGCGCCCTGCAACATCGGCACCAGCGCGCCGCCGACGATCGCCATCACCAGCAGGCTCGAGGCCTTGCCGGTCAGCGGGCCCATGCCTTCGATCGCCGAGGCGAAGATGGTCGGGAACATGATCGAGTTGAACAGGCCGATCGCGAGGACGCTCCACATCGCGAGGTTGCCGTGCGTGCCCATCGTCGTCGCCAGCAGCGCCGCGGCGACGACGGCGAACAGCGCCAGCAGCTTGCGTGCGTCGATCACGGTCATCAGCGCCGCGCCGATGAAGCGGCCGACCATCGCGCCGCCCCAGTAGTAGACGAGGTAGCGGCTGGCGGTGGCTTCGCTCAGGCCGCCGATGTCGGGCTGGGCCATGTAGTTGATCAGGAAGCTACCGATCGAGACTTCGGCACCGACGTACAGGAAGATCGCCAGCACGCCCCAGCGCAGGTGCGGGTGCTGCAGCGTCTCGCGGTAGGTGTGGTGGTGCAGCTTGTCGCCGGCGTCGGTCGCTTCACGCAGTGACGGGATGCGCAGCAGCAGCACCAGTGCCGCCATCGCCAGCAGGCCACCGGCCAGCATCAGGTACGGCACCTGCACCGACTGTGCCTGCGTGGTCTTGTACGCGGTCACGGCCTCCGGTGCCATCGCCGCCAGCTGGTCGGCGCCGAGCACCGCGCCGGACAGGATCAGCGGGCCAATGAAGTACGGGAAGACCGTCGTGCCCAGCGAGTTCAGCGCCTGCGCCAGGTTGAGGCGGCTGGCCGAGGTGGCCGGGTTGCCGAGCAGGCTGATGTACGGATTGGCCGCCACCTGCAACAGGGTGATGCCGCTGGCCAGCACGAACAGCGCCGCCAGGAACACCCCATACGACGGCAGCCGTGCCGCCGGGTAGAACATGGCCGCGCCCACCGCGGCGGTCAGCAGGCCGACGACGATGCTCGACTTGTAGCCGATCCGCGAGACGATCGCGCCCGACGGCAGCGACATCAGGAAGTAGGCGCCGAAGAAGGTGAACTGGATCAGCATCGTCTGCGCGTAGTTCATCGCGAACACGGCTTTCAGGTGCGGGATCAGCACGTCGTTGAGGCTGGTCATGCCGCCCCACGCGAAGAAGATCAGGCTGATCATCGCGATGGTGACGGGGGTGGAGAGCTGGCGTTGGTTCATGTGGGCTCCGCTGAAGAAAGGATGGGCCTCAGGGGGCGCCCGGTGTTTTGTTGGCCGCAGCCTGCTGCTGCCTGACGTGGGTCATGATATTGACGAAAGTATCGACCCAATACACGTCGCGGTGCCTGGCCAGGTAAACGAGCAGCTCCTCGTGCGCATCGGCAGAGGTGGTGAGGTAGTCGCCGCCGACGCCGTGGAAGGTGAAGCTGACCAGCCCGTGCTGGCGCCTGGCCTCTTTCACCAGCTTGATCATGTCCTTGCCGGACAAGCCATCGGTGGTGATCACCGTGACCGCGGACGGGTTCATGTGGGCGACATCGGCGGTGACGGCACGGCCGCCGATGCGGATGCCGGCGAAGGCATCGGCGACCAGTGGCAGGTAATCCTGGCCCTGTGCCGACGACTCGTTGCAGGGCAGCGCCATCGTGCGGACGGTCTTGCCGTCGATGGCGTTGAGCATCGTGCTGGCCAGCAGCACCTGGTCCTTCATCTGCTGTGCGGTGGTCGTGTCGAGGTCGCGCTGCGGTTCGACCCAGTCGTGGCCGGAAGCCGAGCGCGAGCACTGGTGGAACAGCGTATGGTTGCCCAGCTCATGGCCGTTGGCGGCGGCGGCACGCCAGTCGGCCAGCCGCGCCGCGACCGGCTTGTTGGCCATCACCAGGAAGAACGTCGCCTTGAATCCGTGCCTGTCCAGCGCCGGGATGGCGATGTCGAGCTGCGAGTCGAGCGCGTCGTCGTAGCCCAGGCTGACCGCGGCCTGCTGGCCCTGCGGCCATGCGAAAGGTTCGGCGGCAACGACGGACGGCGAAGCGCCCAGCAGCGCCAGCAGGACCAGCGCCGCCGCAGCGGCGCGGGCCTGCAGCCGGTTACGGCGCCGGGGCCGGGGCACAGTCGATCGCATTGGCTTGCCTGGCCGCACCGGCGACCACCGCAATCCGCGTGAACGCTGCCGCGAACGGTGCCTGTGCCGAGACGCTGAAGGGCACATCGACGGCGCCGACATCCACCTTCTGGTTGCCGAAGCAGCGCAGCGACACGTTGATCGTCACCTTCTTGCCGATGCCGGCCGCGAGCAGTTGCGGCGCGATGTCGACGCTGCCCGACACCTTGCCCGAGCCCATGCCCAGCAGCACCGGCGAAGTCGGCGCCTTCTGCACCACAACGTCGAACTGCAGGCCGCCGTCGGCGAAGGCGAGGGCGTTGAGGTTGTTGGGGCCGACGCTGCGTGCCAACACGCGTGCCGGCGCCAGCCAGGTCACCGACTTCGCATCCTGCTGTGTGTTGATCTGCGTCGTGGCGACGCGGATGGCCGGCCTGGCCTTGGGCCACTCCAGTGTGTCGTTGAGCGAGGCACCCACCGCCTGCGTGGCGCCAGCGGCTTCGACCTGCAGCTGGAACGGCGCCGCATCGTTGGTGCTGAAGATCGGCAGCGAGGTCGCCGGGCCGCAGGCGTCGACATGCGATTCGCCCAGCTTCGGCACCGCAACCGGCTTGGCATAGGTCAGGCCATAGCCGCGCGCGAACAGCGGCGGGCGCTTGGCATCGGGCCGGTTCTCCGGTGCAGGGCAGGCGACGCCTGGCCACGAGAACGACAACCGGCCACGGAAGTCGAAGCCTTTCGCCGCCACCAGCGCATCGGCGACGCCGCCGCCTTCCGAGCCCGGCAACCATGCCGCGACGAAGGCGTCAGACAGGTTGATCAGGTCGTTGCTGTAGAGCGGGCGGCCGGACATGAAGACCGTCACCACCGGCTTGCCGTGTGCGGCGGCCGCCTTCAGCACGGCCAGGTCCTCGGGATGGCGGCGACTGTGCGCCATCGTGTCGGAACCGATGATGTCGCCGTTGGTTTCGGCGTACGGCGTTTCGCCGATCACGGCGACGACGACGTCGAACTTGCCCGGGTTGGCGGTGCCGGTCGCGTCGAAGGTCACGTGGTCCGCGCCGAGGGCGTCGCGCAGGCCAGTCAGCACCGTGTCGGCGTTGAGGTAGTCGGCGCTGGCGTTGTCGGTGCCCTGCCAGGTCAGCGTCCAGCCGCCGGTCTGGTTGGTGAAGCTGTCGGCGCTCTTGCCGACCACCAGCACGCGCTGGCCGCGCTTGAGCGGCAGCGCCTTGCGTTCGTTCTTGAGCAGCACCAGCGATTCGCGCACCGCCTCGCGGGCGAGTTCCCGGTGCACTAGTGCGTCGGCCTTGCCGGCGTAACGGCCATCGGAGGGCTTACGGTCGAACAGGCCGGCACGCAACTTCACCCGCAGGATCCGGGTGACGGCATCGTCGATCCGCGCCATCGGGATCGTGCCGGCCTCGACCTGGGCGATGGTGTTGGCGATGAAGGCCTTCCAGTCCTCCGGCACCATCACCATGTCGATGCCGGCATTGATCGCCTGCGGACAGCTGGCATTGCTGCAGCCGGGCACCTGGGCGATGCCGTTCCAGTCGGAGACGACGAAACCGTCGAAGCCCATCTTGTCCTTCAGCGCGCCGGTGAGCAGCGCCTGCGCGCCGTGCATCTTGCCGTAGTCGACGCCGCCTTCGACGTCGTCCCAGCTGTTGAACGAGGCCATCACCGTCTGCACGCCGGAGCCAATCGCACCGTAGTAGCCCTGGCCGTGGACGTTGATCATCTCCGCACGCGTGACCAGCGCATTGCCCTGGTCGCGACCCATGTCGGTGGCGCCGTCGCCGATGAAGTGCTTGGCCGTCGCGACCACGGTGCCGTCGCCGCGCAGGTCGCCCTGCAGGCCGCGGATGTAGGACGCGGCATAGTCGTGCACCACCGCCGGGTCCGACGAGAAGCTCTCGTAGCTGCGCCCCCAGCGCAGGTTCTGGGCGACGGCAAGGGTCGGCGCGAACGCCCAGTCGATGCCGGTCGCGCGCGTGGCCTGCGCGGTGGCGTGGCCGATCTTCTCGACCAGCTGCGGATCGTGCGCCGCGCCCAGGCCGATGTTGTGCGGGAACAATGTCGCGCCGACCACGTTGTTGTGGCCGTGCACCGCGTCGGTGCCCCAGATGACCGGGATGGGGTTCTTGACCGCTGCACTCATCGACGCCTGGTGGTAGGCGTCGGCCAGCGCCAGCCAGTCCGCCACCGTGGCGTGCTTGTTCATCGCCGGCCACGAGCCGCCGCCGTTGAGGACCGAGCCGATGTGGTAGCTGCGCACCTCGTCGGGCGTGATCGCCTTGATCTCCGGCTGCGTCATCTGCCCGATCTTCTCGGCCAGGGACATGCCGGCAAGGATCCGGGCGGCGCGCGCCTCGATGCCGGGGTCGGGACGGACGGCGCTGTCGACGTGCGGCCAGTCCTGCAGCACCGGCGCCGCGCCGGCGGCATTGCCGTTACCGCCATACAGAAACAGTGCCGCTCCTATCGCCAAAAGACTTGCTCCAACGAAAGCTCTCGCCTGCACCGTTCTATTCCCCAGCCGGTTGACAGCGCTGTCAATACTAGGGCTGGCGCGCCCTTGTCAACGTTCCTGCCTGCTGCGCGTACTGGACTGTGGACTCGTCCCGAGTTGGCCGATGCCGATGCCGGCGGGACTGTTGCGCTGCAGCAAGGCTTTGCGATGCATACTCTGGCCGCTCGGAGCCCATGTCCTTTCCTGTCATCGCAGGCGGCCATGGTTCTGGCACCATCTGCCGCGTTCCGCCCCCTGGAGCATCCGCCGCTCAATGCGTATTCGAATCGAGGATGTCGCCGCCGCCGCCGGCGTGTCGATGAAGACCGTCTCGCGCGTGCTCAACAACGAGCCGAACGTGCGCGAGGAAATGCGCGACCGCGTCATGCAGGCGGTGACCGAGCTGCAGTACAAGCCCAATCCATCCGCGCGCAGCCTGGCAGGGCAGCGCTCGTACAGCGTGGCGCTGGCCTACAACAACCCGTCACGCAACTACATGATGGAAGTGCAGAACGGCATGCTCGAGGCTTGCCATGCCAGCAATTACAACCTGTTCCTGGCCGCGGTCAGCCTGGGCCGGGAGCGCGTCGCCGACATACAGGGCCTGTTCCGCAACTTCGGCCCCGATGGTGTGTTGCTGATCCCGCCGCTCACCGACGACAAGCTGATCATCGACGAGCTGGAGAAGATGGGCGTGCCGTTCGCCTGCATCGCGCCCAAGAACGCCGCCGGCCGGATAGGCGTGGCCATGGACGAGACGACCGCGGTACTGGAACTGATGGCCAAGCTGGTCGAGCTCGGGCACACGCGGATCGGACACATCAAGGGCGCCGCCGCGCACGGCGCCTGCCGCTGGCGCTTCGACGGCTACCGCAAGGGACTCCAGAACGCCGGCATCGATTTCGACCCGGAGCTGGTGGTGCAGGGCGCGTTCTCGTTCGAATCCGGGTGCGCCGGTGCGCAGGCGCTGCTGGACCTGCGCAAGCCACCGACGGCGATCTTCGCCGCCAACGACGACATGGCGGCCGGCGTGATCCGCGTTGCACGCGAGCGCGGATTGAACGTGCCCGGCGACCTCTCGGTGTGCGGCTTCGACGACACGCCGATCTCGCGGCACATCTATCCGTCGTTGACCACCATCCGCCAGCCCACGTCCGAGATGGGCCGCCTTGCCACGCTTGAACTGCTGGCCAGGATCCGGTCGCCCGAAGCAGGGCGCATGTTGCGTGTCGACCATGCACTGGTGATGCGCGAATCGACGCAGGCGCCGTCGCGCCGCTGAGCCATCGTGCTTGACTGCTCGCGCGCACGCGTATGCGTGCGTATGTGCGAGCGCGCACGAAGCGCACAAATGCTAGCGCTACCACTGGCGCGGCGATGCTGCGAATCGCAGGGCACGTAGCCTGTATCGCTGCACTGCACAACGAAAAAATCCCTTGAAAACAGCTGTTTCGTACTGAAAAGCACGTCCTGAAAGGGGTGTGTTGACAGCGCTGTCAATCCGACGTCAAATCCCCTCGCACTAAACCTGCGGGCAGCGTGGCGACGCCTGCATCTCTATCGTGAATTCTGGGGAGGAGTTTCGATGAAGCAGTCGCGTGTCGCCCCCAAGCGCACACTTCTTGCGTCGGCATTGCTGCTGGCATTGGGCCAGCCGCTGTATGCGCAACAGACCACCAACACCACCAACACGTCCGAGGCCGGGCAGCGCTCGGCCACGGTCGACGAGGACGCGCGGACGCTGGATACCGTCGTGGTCCAGGGCATCCGCGGAAGCCTGACCTCGTCGATGAACCTCAAGCGCGACTCGCAGGGTGTCGTCGACGGCATCGTCGCCGAGGACATCGGCAAGTTCCCGGACACCAACCTGGCCGAGTCGCTGCAGCGCATCAGCGGTGTGTCGATCGACCGCTCGCTGGGCGAGGGCGCGCGGGTCACCGTGCGCGGCATCGGCCCGGACTACAACCTGGTCATGCTCAACGGCCGGCAGATGCCGGCATCGAGCAACGGCAACGGCGCCGGCGTGTCCAACTCGCGCGCATTCGACTTCGCCAACCTGGCGTCGGAAGCGATCTCCAGCGTCGAGGTCTACAAGACCAGCCGCGCCAGCATCCCGCCCGGCGGCATCGGTGCGACGATCAACATCCGCACCGCGCGGCCGCTGGAGTCCGAGCCGGTCATCAATGTCGGCATGAAGGGCGTCTACGACACGTCCAATGGCAACCTGCCCGATTCGCTGCAGGGTCATGACATCACCCCGGAAATCTCGGGCATCTTCAGCCAGCGCTACCTCGACGGCACCTTCGGCGTCGCCTTGACCGGCAGCTACCAGGAACGCGACTTCGGCTTCAGCCAGGTCGGCGTGCCCAACGGCTGGCGTCCGTTCCGCGGCGACGAGAACAACTGGGGCACGATTCCGCAGCCGGGCACGCCGGGCTCGGAGAACATCACCAACCGCCCCGGTCCGACCGACATCTACTCGGTTCCGCAGAACCTCAACTACAGCGTCAACGGCGTGCAGCGCCAGCGCACCAACGGCCAGCTGACCCTGCAGTGGGCGCCGGCCGACAACATCACCACGACGCTGGACTACACGTACTCCGAGAACAAGATCCAGCAGCAGCGCAACGAGCTGTCGGTGTGGTTCAACTTCGGCCCGTCGGTGTCCTCCTGGACCGACGGCCCGGTGGCTGCGCCGTTGATCTACAAGGAAATCATCAATCCGGCGACCAGCGACGTCTCGATGGGCGGCATGCGCCTGGCGAACGTCAACGAGAACAAGTCGCTCGGCTTCAACGTCGACTGGGACATCAGCGACTCGCTCGACCTGTCGCTGGACTACCACAACTCGTCGGCCGAAACGCGTCCGGACAGCCCGTGGGGCTCGGCCGGCGTGCTGGGCATGTCGGCGTTCGTGCGCGGCGACACCACCGCGGACTTCACCCGCGACTTCCCGGTGGTGACCATCGCGCTTCCGCCCGGCGTGTCGCAGGTGGAACCGTCGCAGGCGCTGGTGTCGGGCTCGGTGTTCAACAACGCCTACAACAAGTCCGAGATCGAACAGACCCAGCTCAAGGGCCGTTACGAGTTCGGCGAGTACTCCGGCCTCGACTTCGGCGCGTCCTACACCGATGTCGAGAACCGCACTGCCTTCGGCTTCATGCAGCGCGATACCTGGGGTGGCGTGGGCACCGCCGCGGACTACGACGACAGCATCTTCTCCCCGGACAACATGGGGAACTACTTCGAGAGCTTCTCCGGGCACAACGCCTCGTCCTTCACCGACCGCTTCCTGCTGTTCGATTTCGATCGACTGCGCGCGCGGGCAGCGGAGCTGACCGGGCACCCCGAGTGGTACCGCGCGCCGGACGCCTTCACCCGCGACCTGCGCACGGAAGAGAAGTCCACCGGCGGCTACATGCAGTACACGACCACGTTCAACTGGTCGATGCCGCTGAACCTGGCCGCCGGCGTGCGCTACGAGAAGACCGAGGTGACCTCGTCGGCACTGGTGCCGACCGCCACCGGGATCTCCTGGAGCGCCGCCAACGAGCTCAACCTCAACTTCGGCGAGCCGGGCTTCGCGACGCTGCGTGGCGAGTACGACTACTGGCTGCCCAACCTCGACGCCAGCCTCGACATCACCGACAGCATCATCCTGCGCGGCAGCTACAGCCAGACCATTGGCCGGCCGGGCTGGGCGGACATCCAGGGCGGGCGCACGCTCGACCAGATCGTGCGCGTCGACGGCGGCACCGGCACCCAGGGCGATCCGTCGCTCAAGCCGCTGCTGTCGGACAACTTCGACCTGTCGTTCGAGTGGTACTTCGCCGAGTCCAGTTACGTGTCGGTGGGCTACTTCCGCAAGGACATCGAGAACTACATCGGTACCTCGCAGATCATCGACGTCGGCGGCAGCGACGGCGAGACGCCGTTCAACCTGCACACGCCGGTCGGCGGCGGCTACTGGAACGCGGCGCTGGCCAACGGTTGCCCGCAGGCCGACGTGGTGTGCATCCGCAACTACATCCTTGGCAACTTCAACGGCCAGCCGGGCGTGACCCGCACCGGCACGGATGCCAACGGCAACGCCACCGGCACGATCAACGGACTGGCCAGCGATCCGCTGGCGAGCTTCAAGATCACCACGCCGGCCAACAAGCAGGACTCCACGCTCGACGGCTGGGAATTCAACATCCAGCACGTGTTCGGCGAGACCGGCTTCGGCGTCGCGGCCAACTACACCATCGTCGACAGTCCGGACCTGAACTACGACAACGCCGTGCTCGGCGGACAGTTCGCCCTGGTCGGCCTCAGCGACTCGGCCAACCTGGTGCTGTTCTACGAGAAGTACGACTGGTCGGTCCGCGCGGCCTACAACTGGCGTGACCAGTTCCTGTCGGCGGTGTTCGACGGCTCGGGCATCCCGAACCCGAACTATGTCGATGATTACGGCCAGCTCGACATCAGCGTCGGCTACCAGATCAACGACCACATGTCGGTGCAGTTCGAGGGCATCAACATCACGGACGAAACCGTGCGCGTGTTCGGCCGGAATGAGCGGCAGACGCTGTTTGCCACCCAGAACGGTCCACGTTACATGCTCGGTTTCCGGTACCAGTTCTGATGTTCTGACGGTTGCAAGTCACGGGAGCCGCCGGCACGCTGGCGGCTCCCGTTTGCTGTACGGGGCCAGGGGGACGATTTGAGTCAAGCTGTGAAGCACGTTGTGATCCTTGGCGGCGGCTCGGCGGGCTGGCTGACCGCGGCGGTATTGGCCGCCGACCACCAGGCGGCCAGCGCCGGCGGCCTGAAAGTCACCCTGATCGAATCTCCCGACGTCGCCACGATTGGCGTAGGCGAAGGCACCTGGCCGACGATGCGCGACACGTTGCGCCGGACCGGCGTGACCGAGACCGATTTCATCCGCGAGTGCGATGCCGCCTTCAAGCAGGGCTCGAAGTTCGCGCGCTGGCGCGTCGATCGCGACGACGACTACTACTACCATCCGTTCGTGCTGCCGCAAGGCTACCTGGAGACGAATGTCGTCGCCGGATGGGCGAAGCATTCGCAGGTGCCGTTCGGCAAGCTGGTCAGCTTCCAGCCGCACCTGTGCGAGGCCGGCAAGGCACCCAAGCAGTTCTCCACGCCCGAGTGGGCGGCGGTGGCCAACTACGCTTACCACCTCGATGCCGGCAAGCTCGGCGTGTTCATGCGCAAGCATTGCATCGAGCGGCTCGGCGTGCGCCACGTCAGTGACCACATGACCGGCGTCAACGCGCACGACAACGGCGACATCGCTTCGCTGCAGACGCGCGATCACGGTGCCATCGAGGGCGACCTGTTCATCGACTGCACGGGCATGCGCGCGCTGTTGATCGGCCAGCACTACGGCATCGAGATCCAGTCGCAGAAGCACGTGCTGTTCAACGACCGTGCGATCGCCCTGCAGGTTCCGTACGCGGACCCGCGCCAGGAGATCGCCTGCCAGACCATCTCCACTGCGCAGAGCAGCGGCTGGGTCTGGGATATCGGCCTGCAGACGCGGCGCGGCGTCGGCCACGTCTACTCGAGCACGCATACCACCGACGAGGCAGCCGCCGACGAACTGCTGAAATACGTCAAGGCCACCGGCGGGCGCGAGCAGGACATCTACACGCTGCCGAAGATCACCATCCGTCCCGGCTACCGGCCCAAGTCCTGGCACCGCAACTGCGTCGCCATCGGCCTGTCGAGCGGCTTCATGGAACCGCTCGAGGCGTCCTCGCTGGTGCTGGTGGAACTGGCCGCCGGCATGCTCAGCGATCAGCTGCCGGCCACGCGCAGCGACATGGACATCGTTGCCAGGCGTTACAACGATTCGTTCCAGTACCGCTGGGAGCGGGTGGTCGATTTCCTCAAGCTGCATTACGTGCTGACCGGGCGCACCGACAGCGATTACTGGCGCGACAACTGCCGGCCCGAGTCGATCCCCGATCGCCTGAAGGAACTGCTGCAGCTGTGGCGCCACCAGCCGCCGTCGCGCCATGACCTGTACAGGATCGAGGAGGTGTTCCCCTCGGCCAGCTACCAGTACATCCTCTACGGCATGGGCTTCCACCCGGAGCAGCGGCCGACGACGCGGCGCATGGACGATCCCGCGCAGGCCGAAGGTTACTTCCGCGAGGCGGCCGAGTTGACCCGCAAGATGCTGGCCGCGCTGCCGGGGCATCGCGAAATGCTCGATCACGTCATGACGCGCGGGATGTCAAAGATCTAGCCGCCGCGCATAGGATAGGTACTCACGCGTTTGCCAGGACACACCAGGGCCATGCCGAACCACGTACTGCTCAACAACATCGACCACAAGTCCCTGCGCATCGATACCGGCCATGGCGCCGCGCTGGGCGACGATGTCATGTTCACGGTGACCTTCCCGGCGGAGTTCCGCAGCGTCCAGGCGCATTACCCGATCGTGTTCCACAAGGACGCGCAGGGCGAGTTGCAGCCGGTGGCCATGTTCGGCTTCAAGCAGGGCAGCAACCTCTTTCTTGACGGCGGGCGCTGGGATGCGACCTACGTGCCGCTCGCAATCGAGCGGCAGCCGTTCCTGATCGGCCGCGACGGCGAGCAGTTGATGGTCCACATCGACCTCGACCACCCGCGCGTGCGCAACGACCGCGGCGAGATGCTGTTCCGCGACCAGGGCGGCACCACCGACTACCTCGACCGCATCACCTCGGTGCTTATGACGCTGCACGATGGCCTGGGCGGCACGCCGGCCTTCATGGAGGCGATGCTGCGCCACGACCTGATCGAGTCGTTCACGCTCGACGTCGAGCTCGATGACGGTTCGCTCAATCGCCTGGTCGGCTTCTACACGATCAACGAGGAACGCCTGCGCGCGCTCGATGCCGCCGCGCTGGACGAGCTGCACCGCGCCGGCCACCTGGAGCCGGTGTACATGGTGGTCGCGTCGGTCTCGCGTTTCCGCGACCTCATCGCGCGGATGAACCGACGCCATGCTGCCGGGCACTAGCCCCATCGGCGAGCTCGCGGACGTCGATCCGCGTGCAATCCCGCCCGACCTGTTGCAATCGGGCAAACCGGTGGTGTTGCGCGGCCTCGTCGCAAGCTGGCCGATGGTGCAGGCAAGCCGCGGCCCGGCCGAAGCGTCGGTGGCCTACCTGCGCGGTTTCGAACGCGCCGATGGACCGCCGGTGGTCGCCACCGTGGGTCCGCCGGAAATCGGCGGGCGCTTCTTCTACAACGACGACCTGAGCGGCTTCAATTTCCGCCAGGAGCACGTACCGCTCGGTGTCGCCCTGAAGACGCTGCTGAAGTACGCGCAGCAGGACGCGTCGCCGGCGATCTACATCGGCTCGACCACGATCGACACTTGGCTGCCGGGCTTCCGCCAGCACAACGATCTGACGATCCTAGGCGCCGAGCCGCTGGCCAGCATCTGGATCGGCAACCGCACCCGCATCGCCGCGCACCAGGACGTGCCGGACAACCTGGCCTGCGTGGTCGCCGGCCGGCGCCGGGTGACGTTGTTCCCGCCCGACCAGCTGCCCAACCTCTACATCGGTCCGCTCGACCACACGCCGGCCGGCCAGCCGATCAGCCTGGTCGACTTCGCCGCGCCGGACTACGAGCGCTTCCCGCGCTTCCGCGAGGCGCAGGCGCACGCGCTGACGGCGGTGCTTGAGCCCGGCGACGCGGTGCTCATCCCGAGCCTGTGGTGGCACCACATGGAAGCGCTGGAAGACTTCAACGTGCTGGTCAACTACTGGTGGCGGCAGACGCCGGCGTGGATGGACACGCCGATGAACGCGCTGATGCTGGCCATCATGACCGTGCGCGACCTGCCGCCGGAGCAGCGCGCCAACTGGGAGGACGTGTTCCGGCACTACGTTTTCCAGCCCGGCGAAGCGACCGCCGACCACATACCCGAGAGCGCGCGCCGCGTGCTGTCGCCCCTCGATGAAACCCAGGCGCGCAGCTTGCGCGCGCGCCTGCTGCAACGACTCAACCGCTGAGGAACAGTGCATGACGAGCGCCCGCGACCTTCAAAACAAGCCGATCCGCCGCGTGGTCATCGCCGGTGGCGGCACCGCCGGCTGGATGGCGGCCGCGGCACTCTCGCGGACGCTGGGCAAGGTGCTCGACATCACCCTGATCGAGTCCGAGGAGATCGGCACGGTCGGCGTCGGCGAGGCCACCATCCCGACGCTGGTGACCTTCCACCGCCTGCTCGACATCAAGGAGCAGGAGTACATGTCGGCGGTGAAGGGCACGATCAAGCTCGGCATCTCGTTCGAGAACTGGCTCGACGAAGGCCACCGCTACATCCATTCCTTCGGCATCAGCGGCAAGGACCACTGGTCCGCCGGCTTCCAGCATTTCTGGATGCGTGGGCAGAAGCTCGGCATCGCCAGCGGCTACGAGGACTACTGCGTCGAGCTCAAGGCCGCGCTCGAGGACAAGTTCGCGCACCTGCCACGCGGCGGCATCAACTACGCCTACCACATGGATGCGAGCCTGTACGCGCGCTTCCTGCGCAAGCTCAGCCAGGACCACGGCGCGCGCCGCATCGAAGGCAAGATCGTCGAGGTCGAGACCGACGAGGCCTCGGGTTTCATCACCGCGCTCAAGCTCGCCGATGGCTCGACGGTCGAGGGCGACCTGTTCATCGATTGCACCGGCTTCCGCGCGCTGCTGATCGGCAAGACCCTCGGCGTCGGCTTCGAGGACTGGTCGCACTGGCTGTTCAATGACAGCGCCCTGGCCACGCAGACCCTGGCCGTGCGCGACGCGGTGCCCTATACGCGCGCCATCGCCGGCAAGTCCGGCTGGCAGTGGCGCATCCCGCTGCAGCACCGCGTCGGCAACGGCATCGTCTACTCCAGCAAGCACATGAGCGACGACGAAGCCAGGCACGAGTTCCTGTCGAGCGTGGAAGGCGAGATCATCAAGGACCCGTGGCCGGTCCGCTTCAAGCCAGGCCAGCGCAAGAAGAGCTGGGAGAAGAACTGCATCGCGCTCGGCCTGGCCGGCAGCTTCATCGAGCCGCTGGAGTCGACCACGATCCACCTGATCCAGCGCGGCATCGTCCACCTGCTGCGGATGTTCCCGCAGGTGGTCGCCCAGCCCGACATCGACCAGTACAACGCCACGCTCGATTCCGAGCTGCAGCACGTGCGCGACTTCGTGGTGATGCATTACCACCTGACCAACCGCCGCGACTCGCAGTACTGGCGCGACATCCAGGACATGGAGATCCCGGCGACGCTGAAGCACCGCATCGACCTGTTCCGCGAGACCGGCAAGGTGTTCCGCCAGGCCGAGGAACTGTTCGCCGAGAACTCGTGGGTGCAGGTGATGATGGGCCAGGGAGTCATGCCGAAGCAGTACCACCCGACGGCCGACGTGATGAGCGAGCCGGACCTGAAGCGGTTCCTAGACGACATCCGCCGCAACGTCGACAGCACCGTCAAGGCGTTGCCGCAGCACCAGGCTTACATCGACCAGTACTGCCCGGGCCCGCGCGAGCCGGCGCCGGTCAGCGCCGGCTGAGGCAGCGCACATGCACGCGACGAACGAGGCCGGTGGCAAGCGCCGCCGGCCCAGGGCAGGGGCGGGCCGCCTGGCGGCCGCGGCGCTCGTTGCCTGCTTCGCGTTGGTCGCATTTCCGGCCACTGCAGGCGGTTTCCTTCGCGCGCAGGGCAAGCAGATCGTCGACGAGCAGGGCAACGTGGTGCTCCTGCGCGGCATCGGCCTGGGCGGCTGGATGTTGCAGGAAGGCTACATGCTGGAAGTGCAGGGCAACGGCACGCAGCGTTCGATCCGCGCCCGCATCAGCGACCTGATCGGCCCTGACAAGTCCGAGGCGTTCTACCAGGCCTGGCGCGACAACCACGTCACCAAGGCCGACATCGACGCGCTGGCAGCCTGGGGCTTCAACTCGGTGCGGCTGCCGATGCATTACGAGCTGTACACGCCGCCGGTGTCGGAAGAACCGGTGCGCGGCCAGCAGACCTGGCGCGAGGAAGGCTTCCGCCGCACCGACGAGCTGCTGTCGTGGGTGAAGGCCAACGGCATGTACCTGGTGCTGGACCTGCATGCGGCGCCGGGCGGACAGGGCAACGACCTCAACATCTCCGACCGCGACCCGGCGATGCCGTCGCTGTGGGACGACGCGGCCAACCGCGACAAGATGGTGGCGCTGTGGCGGATGCTGGCCGAGCGCTACAAGGACGAGCCGGCGATCGCCGCCTACGACATCATCAACGAACCCAACTGGGGTTTCGCCGACGCCACCGACAAGCACGGCTGCAGCGAGAACGGCAACGCGCCGCTGCGCGAGCTGCTGGTGCGGACCACGCAGGCGATCCGCGAAGTCGATCGCCGCCACATCGTCGTGATCGAGGGCAACTGCTGGGGCAACAATTACCGCGGCGTGCTGGATGCGGGCCCCTGGGACGACAACCTGGTGGTCAGCTTCCACAAGTACTGGAACGGCACCGGCCGCGACACCCTCAAGGATCAACTGGCGCTGCGCGAGCGCTGGAACATGCCGCTGTGGCTCGGCGAAACCGGCGAGAACTCCAACGACTGGTTCACGCGCACCATGGCAACGGTCGAGGCCGAGGGCATCGGCTGGGCGATCTGGCCGCTGAAGAAGATCCGCTACAACAATCCGTTGCAGGTCCAGCCGAACCCCGGCTACGCCAAGGTGCTGGCGTACTGGCGTGGCGAGGGCGCCAAACCGGCGCCGGCCGAGGCCGAAGCGGCGCTGATGATGCTGGCCACGCACGACATCCGCCATGAGAACAACATCGTGCACCCGGACGTCGTCGATGCCCTGCTGCGCGCACCCGGCGACGATCGCAGCGTGCCGTTCAAGGATCACCGGATTGGTGCGGGTGGCGGCACGATCGCGGCCGTCGACTTCGACATGGGCCGCAATGGCATTGCCTATCGTGACCTCACGTCGGCAAACGAAAGCGGCAAGCCGGACACCGGCTGGAATCCATCGAAGACGTATCGCAACGACGGCGTCGACCTGGCCGACGGCGCGGACGGCCTGCAGGTTGCCGACATGCAGCCTGGCGAGTGGTTGAAGTACACCTTCACGGTGGCCAGCGCCGGCCGCTATCCACTGCAGTTGAACGGCAGCCGTGGCGACGCCCGCGTCTCCGTCAATGGCGTCGACGCCGGCAAGGCCACGACCGCACGGCCGCGCGAAGTGACGTTGCTCGAAGGCCGCAACACGCTCGTGATCGAAGCCATCAGCGCCGGCATCGACCTGCAGTCCCTACAGTTCAGGCCGCTTACCACGGCATCGGAGCGCAAGTGAGCAACGCAGCAGGTCGCTTGCGTGATAGCGCAAGCGCTCGACATGTCGCAAGACGGGCAGGGACGCGCGTGCTGGTCAGCGACATCGGCGGCACCAATGCGCGCTTCGGCCTGGCGGAGGCCGGCAGCCATGGCGTGCTGGTCGAGGGCAGTGTCCGCGAGTTCCCGGTGGCCGGATTCGCTTCGCTCAGCGAGGCCGCTGCCAGTTACCTGGAGATGCAGGGCGAGCACGTCGACACCGCGGTCTTCGCCGTGGCGGGACGCATCCTCGGCGACGAAGTGCGCATCACCAACCACCCGTGGGTGATATCTCGTCAGCAGACCGAACGCGCACTCGGTGTCGGCCACGTCGCGCTGATCAACGACTTCGCCGCCCAGGCGATGGCGATCACCTGCCTGCAGCGCGACGATGTCGTCGCGATCGGGCCGCAACCCTGGCGCCCGTTCGATGCGCGCGAGCCGCGCACCTTCGCCGTGATCGGACCGGGCACCGGGCTCGGTGTCGGCGGACTGCTGGTGCGCAACGGCAGGTGCTACCCACTGGAAACCGAAGGTGGCCATGCCGGCTTCGCGCCGGTGACCATCGAGGACCTGCGCCTGTTGGAATGCCTGATCGGCCGGTTCGGCCGCGTATCGTGCGAGCGCCTCGTGTCTGGCCCTGGCCTCGTCAACCTGCACGATGCCGTCTGCGAGATCCACGGCCTGCCGCAACAGGCGCTGGCACCGTCGGCGATCACCGCCAGGGCAGCGGCGGGCGATGCCACCTGCCAGCAGGCGATCGACGTGTTCTGCGCGGCGTTCGGCTCCATGGCCGGCGACCTGGTGTTGATGCACGGCGCCTGGGACGGCGTGTTCCTCGCCGGCGGCCTGGTACCGAAGATGCTGCCCGCGCTGCAGGCGTCGGCGTTCCGCGAGCGGTTCGAGAGCAAGGGCCGCTTCTCGTCGGCGCTGGCCGAGGTGCCTTCGCTGGCCATCGTCCATCCCAGTTCGGGGCTGCTCGGCGCGGCCGCGCACGCGGCGCAGCTGCTGCAGTCGCCCAACGGCTGAGCGTTATAGTTGCGGCCATGATCGAGCGACTCTTCGTCTACGGATCGCTGGCGCCGGGGCAGGCCAATGCCCACGTGCTGGCCGACGTGCCCGGCACGTGGCAGCCAGCCACCGTTCGCGGAAAGTTGTTCTCCGAAGGCTGGGGTGCGGCGATCGGTTATCCGGGGATCATCCCGGATGAATCTGGCGACGAGGTGCCGGGGCTGGTGTTCTCGTCCGAAGAACTGAGTCGGCACTGGCCGCGGCTGGATGAATTCGAAGGTGAGGGGTACGAGCGCGTGCAGATCAAGGCCACGCTCGAGGACGGCACGCCGGTGGATGCGAACGTATATGCGTTGCATGATCGCAACGTGCCTGACGTTTGAGCGAGTCCGCCGTCAGCCATCGCAACCCGGCTTTTCCCGCCACGACTGCACGGCGACAAACCGATAGAGGAACTGGCTGAAGCGGTCGCCCCAGATGCCGTTGTGGGCATCGATGATGCCGGGGTCGACGCTGACGATGTAGAACGGGTTGTGCCGCTGGCCCTCGGTCTGCATCGCCGGCCGGCGGCTCAGTGCCAGGTCGCCGAGCGACCAGACGTCGGTCGTGCCGGCCTGGTAAGCCTGCCAGGCGCAACCGTAGTCGGACCACGTCGACAACTGCAGCAGTGACTGCGTGTCGTTGCCGGCGGCCCGGGTCAGGTTGAGGTCGTGGGTCTGGAACGGCACGTAGTGGCCCAGCGCGGTGCGGTTCTCGCGGCGCTGCTCGTCCGACACGTGGCTCTGGAACAGCGTGCCAAGGGTGCGTCCGACCGGGAACGCATTGCCGGTCGCCGTATCGTTGGTGGAGGTGAATACCGCGAATATCGGCCGCTGCGAATCCGGATGGGTCATCGCGGCGGCGCGGCGATTGAGCGCGTGGAAGCGCGCGGCCTCGAACGCCGGGTTGACCAGGACGATCAGGTCGGCGGCATTGCGCGCCACGCTGCCGCGGTTGAGGAACTCGGTGTCGCGCATTAGCTGCTGCTGCACCGCCGTGTAGATGAGCGCGCCGCCGAAACTGTGTCCGACGATGATCATCCGGCCCAGGTCATCGCCGCCGTCGATCTTCTTCAGCTCGGCGAGGACTTCCATCGCGCCATCGGAACCGACCCGGTGCGCGCGGCTTTTCCGCGTCCAGAACGACAGCTCCTTGAACGGCTCCACCGAGGCGGACAATCCACGCCAGCCCATGAACACGCCGACCACGTGCCGATCGGCGCACGAGTGGCCCGCGCAGGCCTTCTCGTCCTCGGCGGCGATGCGCTGGACGAGCTTGCCGAAGTCGGCGACGTTGCTGTCGGAGGCCGATGCGTTGTGCTTCCATCCGTGCGCGAACACGACGATCAGCAGCGGGTGTGCGTCGGCCTCCGCGCGGACGTGCGAAATCAGCGCGTCCTTGAGCGCCCGGTCCCTGAGCTGGCCCTGGTCGTCGAACTCAACGAAGCCCAGGCTGACCGGATTGCGTGGCGCCGGGCCCGGGCTGTTGGCCGGCGGGAGGCGCTGCCAGACATCGCTTTCGCAGGTGCCGGACGCGAAATCGCAGGCTTCGCCCACGGGCGCCACGCGCGTCCGGTATGCAGCATTGGGCGCGCACCCGCAGGTCGCGACCGCCGCCGCCAGCAACGCGATCGTGCATCCGGCACGTACGACGGCCCTCATGGCGACGAAGGCAACGGGGCCGTGGCAGCGATCCGGGTGTCGACGTTTCCGGGGCACAACAGCTGCTCGGACATGTCCACGCGCACGTCGGCGGGAAGGTTGGTGGGACGGTAGTTCGCCTGCGCCGACGCCTGGCGTTGCACGACAGCCGGATGCACCCACGAACCGGCCGGCATGAAGCGGCGCCGTGCGAGGTTGAAGCGCAGGCGCCTGCGGAAATTCCGGCGCGGGTCGCGGAACCATTTCGGCAGGATCTCCGCCAGCCACCAGATGCCGTGCAGCGAGCGATGGATTGGCGCCAGTGGATCCGGCGCGACCGGCCCGTCGGCGTGCGTCGTCCGCGGAAGCAGGCGCTGTTGCGCCACGGGATCAACGAGCAGTCCGGCCGACTGCGCGTGGCAGGCCATCCATTGCAGTGCCAGCTGGGCGAGCCCGGCTTCGTGCTCCGGGTACGAGCCGCCGATATCGGAGTGCACGCCGGGAAACCAGGTCTGCCTCACGTCCTGGTCAGCCGCCGAATCGTTCCACAGGTTGGTGCGGTAGAACGCCCGACGCTCGTCGATCGACACGGCATGCCTGACGATGGCGACGCTGGGGTTGTCGCGCGTGTAGGGCAGGACTTTCGGATTCCACACCCAGCCGACCGAGCTGACCGTGTCCCACAGTCCCAGGAAGTGGACGGGGCAGGGCCGCGAGAACGTGTCGCGGAAACCGTGGATCACCGAGGACCGGTTCTCCTTCTTGAAGATGTCGACGGCATACGGCACCAGGTCGCGCAGCTCCGGTCGCAGCAGGCCGACCTTGTGCACCATGCCGGCCAGCGCACGCGCGGCGTAGGCGCCACGGCTGAAGCCGAAGATGTACACACGGTCGCCTGGCCGATAATTCCGCTGCAGGAAACCGTAGGACTCGGCCAGCGTGGTGGCGAGGCCATAGCCGAACGCGAGCCCCATCACGCGGGTGAGCCATTTGCTGGCGCGCGTCCACGCGCCCTGCGCGCTGAAGGTGCCGACGCCAGGGTCGTAGTAGGCGATCTGCTGGTGCGGGTCGTGATCCAGCATGGCGTAGATCTTCACCACGTTGGTGTTGGCACTGCCGTAGGCATTGCCCGTGCCGTCCAGGCAGACCACCAGGTTGCGACTTCCGATGTGGTGGAGTTCCGTGTTCATCGCAGGACGATGTCCTCCAGTGTGGTGATGCTGACGCCCTTGTCGTCGCGCAGGCTCTCGTTGGCGCCACCGCGGCGCAGGACGTCCGCGGCCAGGACCGAGTCGTCGAACTGGACGCCGGTCTTGCGGGTGATCTCGGCAACCGGCACCTGGTAGATCTCGTACTCGCTCATGTCCATGCGTTCAAAACCCAGTCGTTCGATGGCCTCGGTCTGGTCGAAGATGAAGCCGTAGGCCAGCGGCTCGGAGCCGTCGTCCTTGTTCGACACGCACATGACGATCTTCCAGAACTTCATCGGCACCTTGATCAGGTTGTCGTCATCGTAGCCGTGCCGGGGGTCGCGCAGCCCGAGCACGGGCCCGGCGAACACGCACACGCGGCCGTCGAGCGCCTTGGCTTCGCGCTGGATGTGTTCCTCGAACTTGCCCCAGATACCGTGTTCGCCGGACTGGTTGAACGCCTGGCTCTGCGGCGTGCAGTTGGTCCAGTGGTAGGTGTCGGAATTGGCGAACTCCGCCTCCTTGGCCGTGCTGCCCCAGCACGCGTCCTCGCGACGGACAATATGCCCCCGGTCGATCTTCGTGGCCGGGCGATAGAAGTCGACGTCCTCGATCTGCAGGCCGGGTGCCTGCAGCGCCACGCGCGGATCAAGGCGCCAGTCCTCGCCGCCGTATTCCTTCCGGGGCTTGGTGCGCTTCCTCGCGGCGGCGCTGTAGTCGACGTTGCTGGCGGCCCAGATCAACAGGCGCCGCGGTTCGTGCATCACCAGCGAGTAGTGGTAGTACTTCAGCACCCACGGGCTGCCGTTCTTCTTCTTGAGTGCCTTCGCCTCCAGCGCCGCGCTCAGCTGCGGCGCCGGGATCCGCCACCCACGCAGGAAGGTGGTGTCGTAGCCGAGCGCATCGCGCGAGGCGTAGTTCTCGTCGAAGCGCAGCTTCTTCTCGAAGAACTCCGTTGCCGCCGCCACGGCTGCGGCCACGGCCGGTGCCGGCGACGCGGCGGGCGTGACGGCAACGACCGGCGCCGCGGCGGGAATGGCGACGGCAGGCGCTGCGGCACCGCCACCGCCCATGTAGATGGTCACCGGACCGGAAAACTGGAAGGTGTGGCTGGCCATGGGAGTGCCCCCGGGCGATGCGAGTACTTCGGGCTGGATCAGCGGACTGCCCGTTGCGACCAGGCAGAGCGTGTCGAACGTGCTCTCGATGATCCGCTGCAGTATCGCGTTCGGCTCGGTGCCATCCACGCGCTGCTGCTTGAACGAATCCACCATCGCGCTGACGCGAACGCCTTCGTTGGCGATCCAGATCAGCTCGTCGTCGTCGACCTCGGCGCTGGTCGGCACGATCTCGCCGTTGCGCTTGACCAGCTTGCCGTCCTGCATCTGCGGGACGCCGCAGTGGTGCAGGCCGATCACTTCCCACCACTGGCTGAAGACCGGCGATCCGCTGGATCCTTCGAGGGTGTCGGTCTCGTACAGCAGGAAGCCGTCGTCGCGCAGGTCCAGCAGCAGGTTGTTGACCGTGGCGTACTGCTTCGGCCGTCCTTCCGGGTGCTGGATGATGTTGACCGTGCCGCCCTTCTCGATCTTGCCCTTGGCGCCGATCAGCGGCAGGTACTGGAACTGGTCGAGCGATGCCTCCGTCAACGACCGTGGCTTGACCGCCACGAGCGCGTAGTCGAGTTCGCGGTTGCTGATGAAGAACCGGTCCGGATCGAGTTCGAATATCAGGCCCGATCGCACGCCCTGTTCGATCCGTTCGAACAGGAACTGCGCACCGCAGTTGTAAGCGTCGCTGGGCTTCTGGAAGACGTGGTAGTTGGTCAGGATCACGTCCTTGGCGACCAGGAAGGCGGTGGCGAAGCCCTTGGGCTCGATGCCGTTGCCACCCAGCGATACCAGCCGGGCCACGGGTCGACCGGCTTTGAGCGCCTGCTCGTTGGGCGGAAGGTCGGCGAAGTCGAGCGTCGCGCCGACCTGTCGCTCCGCGGCAATGCGGATGCCGCGGTAGGCGGCGCTCTCGAACACCTGCCGCATTCGCTGGCGTTCCTCGAATCGCGACTTCTGCACCGGCGTGCTGACGGCAACGGCCGGTCGCGGTATCGAACCGTCGATGTTGCGAACGGCCGATTCGAGTGGCCGCTTGGCGACCGCGAAGTTCTCCCAGCGGCCGTAGGCTTCGGTCCAGAGCCCGCGACGCTTGCACTGGACCTCCTTGACTCGCTCCATGTCACCCTCCATGAGGTCCTGCCCTCTATCAGGAGACGTCGCGGCGCGGTTCACGCGGTCACCGGAGGCCTGAGCCCGCGCTAAGCACCACTTGCGGGGCCGGTAAGGCGCCCTTGCGGATGCCGATCCCGATCGCGATCCCGATCGCGAACTGGCGATAAGATCGCGATGCCTCAGTCCTGAAGGGATGCCACGCGATGCAACGCAGGGAATTTCTCGGCGCCTTGGCGGCATCGTCGCTCGCCTGGGGCTTGCCCGGCTGCGCCGGTATCGACGGCGGGGCCGGCAAGGCGGGCGCAACCGTGATGACCGTGAACGGTTCGATCCCGGCCGCGGACATGGGCATGACGCTGGCGCATGAGCACCTGTTCGCCGACCTGCGCCCCTATGCGGAGCAGATGACGAGCCCCCTCGCGGTCGACAGGGATGAAGTGGTGGAGGTGGTGCTGCCCTATCTGCGGGAGATACAGCGACAGGGCTGTCGCACGCTGGTCGACTGCACTGCCACGACGCTCGGACGCGATCCGGTGCTGATAAGACGGCTGTCGCAGGCCAGTGGCCTGCAGATGCTGACCGTCACCGGCGCCTACGTCGCGGCTGGCGGTCGCTTCGTGCCGCCCTATGTGCAGAGCGAAACCGCCGACCAGCTGGCACAACGGTGGATCGCCGAATGGCGCGATGGCATCGGCGATACGGGCATCCGCCCGGGCCTGATCAAACTCGGAATCGAGGGCGACCTGCCCAGCGACACCGAACGCAAAGTGCTCCGTGCCGCCGCCGATGCGCAGCTGGAGACGGGGCTTGTCATCGCCTCGCACACGGGGCCGTGGGCCGACGTCGCGCCGGGCCGCAATGGGCGGTGCGCCTTCGCCCAACTCGACCTGCTGCAGGGCGCCGGCGTCGACCCGTCGGCCTGGATCTGGGTGCATGCGCAGAACGAGGCGCAGGGCAGCCAGCATGTCGAGGCAGCGCGTCGTGGCGCCTGGGTGTCGTTTGATGGCTTCCGGCCGGGGCAGGAGGCGGCCTATCTGGCGATGATCGGCCGCATGCGCGACGAAGGCCTGCTCGACCGCGTGCTCGTGTCGCAGGACGCAGGCTGGTACAACGCCGCCCAGCCACGGGGCGGCGAGTTCAAACCCTACCTGCCGCTGTTCACGGCCTTGATCCCGGCGCTGCGGGAGGGCGGTTTCGACGAGGCGCAGATCGGCAAGATCTTCGTCGACAACCCGTCGCATGCCTTCGCGGTGCGGAAGATACGGTCCTGAGGTTTGTCGTAAGTGCTTGTCTGCAAAGGCATTCCGCATTGCAGCAAGCCATTTTGCGCAACGCTGGGTAGAGTTCCCCCATCCGTCCCGGGACCCCCTTTTGACTATGACTCGGCTGGCCAGCATCACCGGTGATGTTTTTTTATGCGTCCGGAGTGGTAGCGCTAACTTTTTTTCTGGAAGGTCCGCATGAGCCTGTTCGTCGGTCTCGACGTTGGTACCCAGAGCGTCAAGCTCGTTGCCTACGATCCGCAGGCGCGCAAAGTCGTGGCGACGCATGGCCATGCACTGGAACTCATCGCTGGCGATGACGGCAGCCGCGAGCAGCACGCACAGTGGTGGATCGACGCCATCCGCGCCTGCTTCGCCCGCATGGAGCCCGCGCAACGCGCACGCGTGAGCGCGATCGGTGTGTCCGGGCAGCAGCACGGTTTCGTACCGGTCGATGCCGCCGGCGACGTGCTCGCGCCGGCCAAGCTGTGGTGCGACACCAGCACCACGGTCGAGTGCGACGAGATCATGGCCGCCGCCGGTGGCGCCAAGGGCTGCATCGCGCTGGCGGGCAATCCCATCCTTGCCGGCTACACCGCATCGAAGCTGCCGTGGACGCGCAAGCACCGGCCCGAGGTCTACTCGCGCCTGGCCGCGATCATGCTGCCGCACGACTACGTCAACTTCTGGCTCACCGGCGAACGCTGGATGGAATACGGCGACGCTTCCGGCACCGGCTGGCTCGACGTGCGCACGCGCCGCTGGTCGCCGCGCATGCTTGCCGCGACCGATGCGCAGCGTGACCTGTCGGCCCTGCTGCCGCCGCTGGTCGAAGCCGATGCCAGCTTCACCCTCTCCGCATCGATCGCCAACGAACTGGGCCTGCCGCAGGGCGTGCGCGTGGCCGCCGGCGGCGGCGACAACATGATGGCGGCGATAGGCACCGGCAACGTCGCCTCCGGCGTGCTGAGCATGAGCCTGGGCACCTCCGGCACGCTGTTCGCGCATGCCGACCACCCGGTCGTCGATGACGCCGGTGGCTGGGCCGCGTTCTGCTCGTCCACCGGCGGCTGGCTGCCGCTCATCTGCACGATGAACTGCACCGTCGCCACCGAAAGCGTCGCCCGCATGTTCGGCTTCAGCAGCCGCGACGGCGATGCCGTGATGGCCGACACCGCGCCGGGCGCGGGCGGGCTGGTGATGCTGCCGTTCCTCAATGGCGAGCGCACGCCGGACCTGCCGCACGCACGCGGTTCGCTGCACGGCATGGACTCGACCAACCTCACCCGCGGCAATGTCTACCGCGCGGCAATGGAAGGCGCGACCTATGCACTTCGCTACGGCTACGACGCACTGACCGCGGCCGGCCTGCAGTTCGACGCGATCCGCCTCACCGGTGGTGGCAGCCAGAGCGCCGCGTGGCGGCAGATGGTGGCCGATGTGTTCGAGCTGCCCGTCGCCGTGCCCGAGCAAAGCGAGGGCGCCGCGTTCGGCGCCGCGCTGCAGGCGGTCTGGGCACACGGCCGCGCCAATGGCGGCGGCGACGACATCGCCACGATCGCGCGCGAGCACGTCGGCACCGACGCGGCTTCGGTCGCGCGCCCGGACGGCAATGCCGCTTCCGCCTACCGCTCGCATTACCGCCAGTTCCGCCGCCACCTCGATGCGGCCATGCAGTCCCACGCCCACTCCAACAACCCCTGACGCCAGCCGGGCCTGCAGCCCGCCCCTCCTCACCTCCGAACAGTGACAGCCACCATGACGACTCCCTTCATCGGCGCCCGCGAATACTTCCCCGGCATTGGCCGCATCCCGTTCGAGGGACGCGATTCCGACAACCCGCTGGCGTTCAAGCATTACGACGCCAACAAGCGCATCGGCGACAAGACGATGGCCGAGCACCTGCGTTTCGCGGTGTGCTACTGGCACAGCTTCTGCAACGCCGGCCATGATCCGTTCGGCCCGGGCACCCGCGTCTATCCGTGGGATGCCGCTTCCACGCCACTGGCGCGTGCCGAAGCCAAGGCCGATGCCTCGTTCGAGTTCTTCACCAAGCTCGGCGTGCCGTACTACTGCTTCCACGACATCGACCTGGCGCCCGACGCCGACGACATCGGCGAGTACGAGAAGAACGTCAAGCACATGGTCGCCATCGCCAAGGAGCGCCAGCAGGCGACCGGCATGAAGCTGCTGTGGGGCACGGCCAATCTCTTCAGCCACCCGCGCTACATGAACGGTGCCTCCACCAACCCGGACTTCGCCGTGGTCGCGCGCGCTGCCGTGCAGGTCAAGGCCGCGATCGAAGCCACGGTCGAGCTGGGCGGCGAGAACTACGTGTTCTGGGGCGGCCGCGAAGGCTACGCCTCGCTGCACAACACCAACATGAAGCGCGAGCTGGCGCACTTCGGCCGCTTCCTGACGATGGCGCGCGACTACGGCCGCAGCATCGGCTTCAAGGGCAACTACCTCATCGAGCCCAAGCCGATGGAGCCGATGAAGCACCAGTACGACTTCGACTCGGCCACGGTCGTCGGCTTCCTGCGCGAGCACGGCCTGGACCAGGACTTCAAGCTCAACATCGAAGCCAACCACGCCACGCTGTCGGGCCACACGTTCGAGCACGACCTGCAGGTTGCGTCGGACGCCGGCATGCTCGGCAGCATCGATGCCAACCGGGGCAACGCCCAGAACGGCTGGGACACCGACCAGTTCCCGACCGACCTGTACGACACCGTCGGCGCGATGCTGGTGGTGCTGCGCCAGGGCGGCCTGCAGCCGGGCGGCCTCAACTTCGACGCCAAGGTGCGTCGCGAGTCGACTGATGCCGACGACCTGTTCCTGGCCCACATCGGCGGCATGGATGCGTTCGCGCGCGGCCTGGAAGTGGCGCACGCGCTGCTGACCAAGTCGCCGTGGGAGCAGTGGCGCGCCGAGCGCTATGCCAGCTTCGACAATGGCGCCGGCAAGGACTTCGCCGGCGGCAAGCTGGACCTCGCCGCGCTGAGTGCACTGGCGGGCAAGGGCGAGCCTGCCAAGATCAGCGGCAAGCAGGAGCGCTACGAGAACCTGCTCAACCAGTACCTGATGCGCTGAGCGGCGCGCGCCTTCCCCCGTTCCGGCAACGGGGGAAGGAAGAAGGGAGGGTCACCGCGCCGCGCGCGGTGACAGGGGGCCGGATCAACAATGAGGGGTAGGCCATGAACAGCGCCACGCTCGAAAACGCCACGTCCAACCACGACGCCGAGAACACACGCCTGATCATCCTGGTCAGCTGCGTGGCCACCATCGGTGGCTTCCTGTTCGGCTTCGACAGTGGCGTGATCAACGGCACCGTCGACGGACTGCAGCAGGCCTTCGGGTCCAGCAAGGCCGGCCTCGGCTTCGAGGTCGCCTCGATGCTGCTGGGCTGCGCGATCGGCGCGTTCTTCGCCGGCCGCCTGGCCGACCGCTGGGGTCGGCGCTCGGTGCTGATCATCTCGGCGGTGTTGTTCCTGCTGTCGGCCATTGGCGCCGGCGCGGCGGCCACATCGACGATGTTCGTCATCGCGCGCGTGCTCGGCGGCTTCGCCGTCGGTGCCGCCAGCGTGATGTCGCCGGCGTACATCGCCGAAGTGGCATCGGCGCGCTACCGCGGCCGCCTGGCCACGGTGCAGCAGATCGCGATCATCGGCGGCCTGTTCTGCGCCTTCCTCAGCAACTACCTGCTGGCCAAGGCCGCCGGTGCTTCCACCGAGGGCTTGTGGTTGGGCCAGGCGGCATGGCGCTGGATGTTCTGGGTGCAGGCGATTCCGTCGCTGCTGTTCCTGGTGTTGCTGCTGACGATTCCGGAAAGCCCACGCTACCTGGTGGTGAAGAAGCGCCAGGCCGATGCGCTGGTGGTGCTCACGCGCCTGTACGGTGCGGCGCAGGCGCGCACCAAGCTGGCCGAGATCGACGCATCGCTCTCGGCCGACCATCACCGCCCGCAGCTGTCGGACCTGGTCAACAAGGCGACCGGCAAGATCCGCCCGATCGTCTGGATCGGTATTGGCCTGGCCACGTTCCAGCAGCTGGTCGGCATCAACGTCGTCTTCTATTACGGCGCGGTGTTGTGGCAGGCGGTCGGCTTCTCCGAGAGCGATGCGCTGCTGATCAACGTGCTGTCGGGTGCACTGAGCATCGGTGCTTGCCTGGTGACCGTGCTGCTGATCGACCGCATCGGTCGCAAGCCGCTGCTGTGGGTCGGCTCGGCCGGCATGGCAGTGTCGCTGGCGCTGATGACGTGGGCCTTCACCACCGGATCGATCGATGCCAACCACAAGCTGGCGCTGTCGGATTCGATGGGCACGCTGGCGCTGGTCGCGGCCAACGTCTACGTGATCTTCTTCAACGCGTCCTGGGGCCCGGTGATGTGGGTGATGCTGGGCGAGATGTTCCCCAACCAGATCCGCGGTTCGGGCCTCGCGGTCGCCGGTGCGGCGCAGTGGACGTCCAACTTCGCCATCACCGTGACCTTCCCGATGCTGCTGGGCAGCATTGGCCTGGCCGGTGCCTACGGCATCTACACCGTGGCCGCTATCATTTCGGTGTTCTTCGTCCTGCGCTACGTCTACGAGACCAAGGGCAGGGAACTGGAACAGATGGAAGGCTGAGCCGGGGGATGCTTCCGGTTCCAGCGCTTCCGTTTCGCGTTGCCATGACGCCCGCGGTCAAGCGGGCGTCACTGGCCGGTCGCGTCGTCCGGACCGGCGGGTTTGGCCGGCGGTGCGACCGAGTCGCGCGACACCAGCTGGTGGGGCAGGACGTGATCGACCACCACGCGCGTGTTGCGATCCTTGCGGCGGATGTTGCGCAACAGGATGTCGACGGCCGAATCGGCCATCGAGGCGATGGGCTGGTGGATGGTGGTGAGTTCCGGCCACACCGTGGTCGCGGCCGAGGTGTCGTCGAATCCGACCACCGACAGGTCGCGCGGCACGTCGAGGCCGCGCCGGTGCGCGACCGAGATGACCGCCGAGGCCATGTCGTCGTTGCTGGCGAAGATCGCCGTCGGCGGCTTGCGCAGGCCCAGCAGCTTTTCCGTGGCGTCGAGGCCGGAGCGGTAGGTGAAGTAACCCTGCTGCACGAGCGCCGAATCGAGCGCGATGCCGGCTTCGCTCATCGCCGCCTGGAAACCTTCGTAACGGCGCGCGCTGGCGGTCTGGTTCGGATTGCCCTTGATGTAGCCGATGCGGGTATGGCCGAGCGCGATCAGGTGCGCGGTGATCTCGCGACTGGCGTGGAAGTCGTCGATGCGGACGCTGGAGATTTCCTGGCTGAAGCGCCCGGAGGCGATGGCCACCACCGCCACGCCGGCATTGACCAGCTCGGACACGATGGCCTTGGACTCGCACAGCGGCGGCGGCAGGATCGCCCCCGCCACGGTCTTGGCCAGCGCACGCGCGGCATGGCGCTGCTGCTCGGCGTCGAAGTTTTCCCAGGTGTCGATGACCAGCTGCGCGGCGGTTCGCGAGGCGCCGTTCAATGCGCCCACCAGCAGCTCGCGCAGGTAGGCCGCGCTGGGGTTGGTGTAGATCAGCGCGATGCGCGTGTCCTGCGCCGCGGCCAGCGAACTGGCGGCCTGGTTGGGCGTGTAGCCCAGCTCGCGCACCGCCTGGGTGACGCGTTCGCGGGTGGACTCGCGGACCTTGCCGTAGCCGTTGACGACGCGCGAGACGGTCATCGGCGAAACGTTGGCGAGCGCCGCCACCTCATCGATGGTGACTGCACGACCCTTGCGGCGAACCGATTTCTTGGGCTTTTCCAACGTTCCTTCCTTAGCTCGGCTTAGGTCGGCGCAGACGTTCTCATCTACACCAAAGTGACATCGGACAGGGAATGACAACGAAGCACATGGTACCGACAACCGCCCCACGCAGCGACAACACCACGGCGATTTCCGGGGCGATTACCGGGGCGAGGCGCCTGCTGCGCCGGGCCTTCCAGCGCCTGGGCCTGGCCGGGATGGCGATGGTTGCCCTGTTCGCGACGCTGTCGGTCGTGCCGGTCGCGCACGCCGAGGATGGTTACGACCTGTGGCTGCGCTACCGGCCATTGCCGGCCGATAGTGCCACGGCCTATCGCGCGAACGTCTCGCAGCTGGTCGTCGCCGACGCGACGCCGACCCAGGCCGCCACGCGCGCCGAACTGCTGCGCGGCCTCACCGGACTGCTGGGCAGCGCACCGACGGTGGCCAACGAGGCCAGCGCCGACGGCGCCGTCATCGTCGGCACGCCCGCGTCCTCGCCGCTGATCGCCGGGCTTCGCCTCAAGCTGCGGGGCCTGGGTCGCGAGGGCTACCTGATACGCAGCGTCACCGTAGACGGCCACCGTGCCACGGTCATTGCCGCCAACGAGGATGTCGGCGCGCTGTACGGCGCATTCCACTTCCTGCGCCTGATCCAGACCGCGCAGCCGCTGGCGGCGCTCGACCTGCGCGAGGCACCGCACGTGCAGCTGCGCGTGCTCAACCACTGGGACAACCTCGACCGGCATGTCGAACGCGGTTATGCCGGCGAGTCGATCTGGGACTGGCACAAGCTGCCCGACTACCTCGACCCGCGCTACACCGACTACGCCCGCGCCAATGCTTCGCTCGGCATCAACGGCACGGTGCTCAACAACGTCAACGCCAATGCGCTGAGCCTCACGCCGATGTACCTGGAGAAGGCCGCTGCGCTGGCCGGCGTGTTCCGGCCCTACGGCATCCGTGTGTACCTCAGTGCGCGCTTCAGTGCGCCGATCGAGATCGGTGGCCTCAAGACGGCCGATCCGCTCGATCCGCAGGTGCAGCGCTGGTGGCGCGACAAGGCCGACGAGATCTACAAGGTCATTCCCGATTTCGGCGGTTTCCTGGTCAAGGCCAACTCCGAAGGCCAGCCTGGCCCGCAGGACTACGGCCGCAGCCACGCCGACGGCGCCAACATGCTCGCCGACGCGGTCAAGCCACACGGCGGCGTGGTGATGTGGCGCGCCTTCGTCTACTCGCACGAGGAACCGGACGATCGCGCCAAGCAGGCCTACAGCGAGTTCGTGCCGCTCGACGGCAAGTTCCGCGACAACGTCATCGTCCAGGTCAAGAACGGCGCCATCGACTTCCAGCCACGCGAGCCGTTTCACCCCTTGTTCGGCGCGATGCCGAAGACGCCGCTGATGATGGAGTTCCAGATCACCAAGGAGTACCTCGGCTTCGCCACGCACCTGGCCTATCTGGGGCCGATGTACGAGGAGACGCTGGAAGCCGACACGCATCGTCGCGGCAAGGGCTCGACCGTGGCCAAGGTGGTCGACGGCTCGCTGCACAAGTACGCGCTGACCGGCATGGCCGGTGCCGCCAACATCGGTTCGGACCGCAACTGGAGCGGCTCGCAGTTCGACCAGGCCAACTGGTATGTGTTCGGCCGCATGGCTTGGGATCCGTCGCTCAAGGCCCGGCCGATCGCCGAGGAATGGACGCGGATGACGTTCTCCAACGACGCCGACGTGGTGAAGCCGATCGTCGAGATGATGATGGGCTCGCGCGAAGCGGTGGTCGACTACATGACGCCGCTCGGCCTGCATCACCTGATGGGCAACGGTCACCACTACGGCCCGGGCCCGTGGGTGTCGGGCGGTCCGCGCGCCGACTGGACCTCGGTGTACTACCACCGCGCCAACCGTGACGGCATCGGCTTCGATCGCAGCGCCAGCGGCAGCAATGCCGTGGCCCAGTACGCGCCGCCGGTGGCGCGCGAGTTCGGCGACCTCAAGCGCGTGCCGGAGAAGTACCTGCTGTGGTTCCACCACGTGCCGTGGGATTACCGCACGCAGTCCGGCCGCACGCTGTGGGACGAGCTCGTGTACCGCTACGGCCACGGCGTCGACAGCGTGAAGCAGATGGAACAGGCCTGGAGCGCGCTGGACGGCCGTATCGACGCCGAGCGCCACGCCGAGGTCGCCACGTTCCTGTCGATCCAGCAGAAGGAGGCGCAGTGGTGGCGCGACGCCAGCATCGCTTACTTCCAGACGTTCTCGCAGCGGCCGTTGCCCGCGGGAGCCGCGCCGCCCGCGCATTCGCTCGAGTACTACGAAGCCCTTTCCTTTCCCTTCGCGCCGGGTCACTGAGGCAGCATGAATTCCACCGTATCGAAATCATTGCGTCTCCCGCGCGCCGGCCTGCTGGCACTGGCGCTGCTGGCGACGTCAGCCGTCAACGCCGGCAGCAACGCGCATGAACCCCTGCAGGACCAGCCCGGCGCGACCACGACCGAGCGCAGGCCGGCACCGCTGCTGCACGAGATGTTCCAGGACCACGCGGTCCTGCAGCGCAACGCGCCGATCCGCGTGTGGGGCCAGGCCGGACCGGGGCAGGTGGTGAAGGTGACGCTCGCGCGCAAGCAGGCCAACGCACGCGCCGACGAGAATGGTCGCTGGCAGGCGAACCTGCCGCCGATGGCCGCGGGCGGGCCGTACACGCTGAGCGTGAGTGCGCAGGGCGGCCTGAAGCAGACCGTCGACGACGTGATGGTCGGCGACGTGTGGCTGTGCTCCGGCCAGTCGAACATGGTGCTGCAGGTGCATCGCACGCTCGACTCGCGCGCCGAGATCGCCGGATCCGCCAACGACGCCATCCGCATGCTCACCGTCGGCGAAACCGGCAGCGTCACGCCGCTGGAGCATTTTGCCGCGCCGGTGAAGTGGCTGAAGGCATCGCCGGAGACCACGGCCGATTTCTCCGCCGCGTGCTTCTACTACGCTCGCGAACTGCAGAAGACCGTGAAGGTGCCGATGGGCCTGGTCACGGCCGCCTGGGGCGGCTCGCGCATCCAGGCCTGGACCAGCGGCGAGGCGCTGCGTGCCTCGGGCCAGTACGACGACGAACTCGACGTGCTCGCGTCATACGCGAAGGACCCTGTCGCCGCAGTGGGGCAGTGGGGCGAGGTCTGGGGCAAGTGGTGGGACGGTCGCAAGGACTTCAAGGCCGGCGATGAACCGTGGGCGGCCGGCTACAACGCTGGCGAGGGCTGGCGCAATGCACCGCGCGCGCTCGGTCCGTGGGAAGAGTGGGGCGTGAAGGACCTGGCCGCCTACGACGGCATGGTCTGGTTCCGCACCTCGGTGAAGCTCACCGAACAGCAGGCCGCGCAGGACGCGGTGCTGCTGCTGGGTTCGATCGACGAAGTCGACATGACCTGGGTCAATGGCCACGGCGTCGGCAGCACCTACGGGCCCGGCTCCGGTCGTGAATACCCGTTGCCGGCTGGCCTGCTCAAGGCCGGCGAAAACTCGGTCACCATCAACGTGCTCGACACCTATCGCGCCGGCGGCATGAGCGGTCCCGCGTCGGCGTATGCGGTGCGCTTCAAGGACGGCACCACCGTGCCGCTCGACGGCGCCTGGAAGTACCGTCCGGCGCCGGGTTACGACTGGCCGCCGCGCGCGCCGTGGCAGACGGCCGCAGGCCTGTCGACGCTCTACAACGGCATGATCGCGCCGATCGGAAAGTACGGGTTCCGCGGCATGCTCTGGTACCAGGGCGAGTCGAACACCTTCGAAGCCGATCGCTATGCCGACCTGCTGCGCATGTGGCGCAACGACTGGCGTTCGCGCTTCGGTGCCGACCTGCCGGTGCTGATCGTGCAGCTGGCCGGCTATGGCATGCCGAAGTCGCAACCGGCCGAAAGCGGTTGGGCCGAACTGCGCGAAGCCCAGCGCATCGTCGCCAATGACGATGCCCACAGCGGGCTGGCGGTGACGATCGACATCGGCGACCACTACGACATCCATCCGCCGAACAAGCAGGAGCTCGGGCGCCGCCTCGCGCGCGCTGCGCGGCATGCGATCTACGGCGAGAAGCAGCCGCCTTCGGGCCCGGTGCCGGCATCGGCCAAACGCGAAGGCGACGCCGTGGTGCTCGCGTTCGGTGATGTCAGCGACGGCCTGGTCGCGTTCGGCGCCGATGGCCCGATCGGCTTCGAGCTGTGCGGCGCGGCCAAGGACAGCTGCCACTACGCCGATGCCCGCATCAGTGGCAACAGCGTGACCCTGCGCGCCACTGCGGCGGCGGATGCCACGCGCGTGCGCTACTGCTGGGCCGACGGCCCGGTCTGCACCCTGTTTGATGGCGCCGGCTTGCCGGCCGGTCCGTTCGAAACCCCGATCAAGTAAACGCACACAGCCGAGCGACTCGAAGATGAGCACTAACGCCCATACCGGCGCCCACACCGAAACCACCACCCACGGCTCCTCGCGCGACCGCGAGATCGTCGACGCGCGCGTCATCGTCACCTGCCCGGGACGCAACTTCGTCACCCTGCGCATCGAAACCCGCTCGGGTGTGGTTGGCCTGGGTGATGCCACGCTCAACGGCCGTGAGCTGGCGGTGGCCTCGTACCTGCAGGACCACCTCGTACCGAACCTCATCGGCCGCGACGCCGGCCGCATCGAGGACATCTGGCAGTTCTTCTATCGCGGCGCCTATTGGCGCCGTGGCCCGGTGACGATGACCGCGATTGCCGCGGTCGACGTCGCGCTGTGGGACATCCTCGGCAAGATGGCCGGCCTGCCGCTGTACCAGCTGCTGGGCGGTCGCTCGCGCGAGGGCGCGCTGGTCTATGCCCATGCCAACGGCCGCGACATCAGCGAGGCCAGCGAGGAAGTCGGCAAGTACCGCGAAAAGGGCTTCCTCGCCGTGCGCGCGCAGTGCGGCGTACCCGGTGTGAAGAAGGCCTACGGCATCTCCAGCGGCGGCAAGCCGTACGAGCCGGCCGAGAGCGAACTGCCTGCCGAGACCGTGTGGTCGACGCCGAAGTACCTGGAAGTCGTGCCGAAGCTGTTCGAACGCCTGCGCGCCGACCATGGCAACGATGTCGAGCTGCTGCATGACGTGCACCATCGCCTGAGCCCGATCGAAGCCGCGCGCCTGGCCCGCGACGTCGAGCCTTACCGCCTGTTCTGGCTGGAAGACGCCACGCCGGCCGAGAACCAGAAGTCGTTCGAGCTGATCCGCCAGCACTCGGTCACGCCGCTGGCGGTGGGCGAGGTCTTCAACTCGATCTGGGACTGCAAGCACCTGATCGAGAACCAGCTGATCGATTACATCCGTACCACCATCGTCCATGGCGGCGGCATCACCCACCTGCGCCGACTGGCCGACTTCGCCGGCCTGCACCAGGTGCGCACCGGCTTCCACGGCGCCACCGACCTGTCGCCGGTGTGCATGGGCGCGGCGCTGCACTTCGACACCTGGGTGCCGAACTTCGGCATCCAGGAGTACATGTTCCATTCCGAAGAAGCCAACGAAGTGTTTCCGCACGACTACGTGTTCCGCGACGGACGCCTGCACGTCGGTGACGCGCCGGGCCACGGCGTGACCATCGACGAGAAGCTCGCCGCGCGCTACCCGTACTCGCCCAAGCAACTGCCGATCGCGCGCCTGGAAGACGGCTCGATGTGGGACTGGTGATCACGATGACGAACCTTTCGAGGAAGATGGCTCCGTTGCTGCTGGCGTTGTCGGCGGCTGCAGCAGGATTGGGGCACGCCCAGGCGCGCGAGCCGGTGCTGTTCGACTGGTTCGAATACAGCGGCCACGACGCCACGTTCGAGCAGCCGCTGCCGGAAGGGAGCTTCCGCAACCCGGTGCTCGCCGGCTTCCATCCGGACCCGGCGGTCGTGCGCGCGAATGACCGCTATTACCTGGTCAATTCCAGCTTCTCCTACTTCCCGGGCATCCCGGTGTTCGAAAGCCGCGACCTGGTGCACTGGACACAGATCGGCAACGCCATCGAGCGGCCGTCGCAGCTCGACTTCGATGGCCTGGGCATGTCGCGCGGCGTGTTCGCGCCGACGATCGCGTACCACGACGGCACCTTCTACGTCGTCAACACCGCGGTCGACAACGGCGGCAACTTCTTCGTCACCGCAACCGATCCGGCGGGTCCATGGTCGGAACCGGTGTGGCTGCCGACCATCGACGGCATCGACCCGTCGCTGTTCTTCGACGCCGACGGCAAGACCTACCTGCTCAACAACGGCGAGCCGCAAGGCAAGGCCCGCTACGACGGCCACCGCGCGATCTGGATGCAGGAATTCGACCTGGCGCAACGCAAGCCGGTCGGTCCGCGCAAGGTGCTGATCGACGGCGGCGTCGACCCGTCGAAGAACCCGATCTGGATCGAAGGCCCGCACATCTACCAGCGCAAAGGCTGGTACTACCTGGTCTGCGCAGAAGGCGGCACCGGGCCGGACCATTCGCAGGTGGTGCTGCGCAGTCGCAACGTGTGGGGGCCGTATGCGCCGTACCCGGGCAATCCGATCCTGACCCAGCGCGACCTCGACCCGGCGCGTGCGAACCCGATCACCAACGCCGGGCACGCCGACCTGGTCGAGGGACTCGATGGCAGCTGGTGGGCGATCTTCCTCGCCAGTCGCAACTACGGTGGCGTGCACTACAACACCGGGCGCGAGACGTACCTGCTGCCGGTGACGTGGAAGGATGGTTGGCCGGTGATCCTCGAGCATGGACGGGCGATACCGCAGGTACTGCAGGGCCCGGCTTTCATGGAGCGCGGCAAGACCCAGGCGCCGATGACCGGCAACTTCACGTGGCGCGACGAGTTCGACAAGCCGAAGCTCGATCGCGCATGGATGCACGTGCGCGTGCCCAAGCAGCCGTGGGCCGACCTGGCCGCTAGGCCTGGCCAGCTGGCGATCCATCCGCTGGCGGAAGGCCTGGGCACATTGCGCAATCCCTCGTTCCTGGCACGACGGCAGCAGCACCTTGCCTTCGAGTCGAGCACCGCGTTGACGGTGCCGGCCGAGGCGGGCACGGAAGCCGGCATCGTCGCGTTCCAGAACGAGCGCTACTGGTACTTCCTGGGCGTGCGCCGCGCTGGCGCCGGCCTGGAGCTGATCCTGCAGCGCAGCGTCGACGGCAAGGCAAGCACCATCGCTACCACTGCCATCGCGAACACGAAGACGCTGAAACTGAAGATCACCGGCGACAGCGGTGCCTACTCGTTCGGCTTCGATGTCGACGGCAAGGGTTGGCAGTGGCTGCGCAAGGACGAAGACGGAACCATCCTCAGCACCGACGTCGCCGGCGGATTCGTCGGCGCGGTGGTGGGGCCCTATGCGCGTACGGAGACGAAGAAATGAATGACATTCGCCGGGAAGAAACCTGCTCGTCATTGCCGCGCAGGCGGCAATCCATGGACGTTGGTGCTTCACGCGCGACGTCCATGGATCCCCGTCTTCGCGGGGATGACGTTTCCGGAAAGGCGGGGGTTGCAACCTTGCGCGCGGTGATTGCTGCCGTGCTCCTCGCCGCGAGCGCACAGGCGCTGTGCGCGACGCCGGCTTACCTCGACCTCGACAAGAGCTTCGAAGCGCGCGCCGCCGACCTCGTCTCGCGGATGACGCTCGAGGAAAAGGCCGCGCAGATGCAGAACGGCGCGCCCGCCATCGAACGCCTCGGCGTGCCGGCGTACGACTGGTGGAACGAGGCGCTGCACGGTGTCGCCCGCGCCGGAGCGGCGACCGTGTTCCCGCAGGCGATCGGCATGGCGGCCACCTTCGACGTGCCGCTGATGAACGAGACCGCCACGGTCATCAGCGACGAGGCGCGCGCCAAGCACCACGAGTTCGCGCGACAGGGCCAGCATGGCCGCTACCAGGGCCTGACCTTCTGGTCGCCCAACATCAACATCTTCCGCGATCCGCGCTGGGGCCGAGGCCAGGAAACCTACGGCGAGGATCCCTATCTCACCGCGCGCATGGGCGTGGCCTTCGTGAAGGGCCTGCAGGGCGACGACCCGAAGTACCGCAAGCTCGACGCCACCGCCAAGCACTTCGCCGTGCACAGCGGCCCGGAAGCGGACCGCCATACCTTCGATGCCAGGCCGAGCCAGCGTGACCTGTACGAGACCTACCTGCCGGCCTTCGAAGCGCTGGTGAAGGAAGGCCAGGTCGACGCCGTGATGGGCGCCTACAACCGCGTCTACGGCGAGTCCGCCAGCGCCAGCAAGTTCCTGCTGCAGGACACGCTGCGCGGCCAGTGGGGCTTCAAGGGGTACGTCGTCTCCGACTGCTGGGCCATCGTCGACATCTGGAAGCACCACAAGATCGTCGCGACACCGGAAGAGGCCGCCGCGCTCGCCGTCAAGAACGGCACCCAGCTCGACTGCGGTGACACCTACACGCCATCGCTGCCGGTGGCGGTGAAGAAGGGCCTGATCAGCGAGGCCGAGATCGACCAGGCATTGACCAAGCTGTTCACCGCGCGGATGCGCCTGGGCATGTTCGACCCGCCGGAGAAGGTGCGCTGGGCCGGCATCCCGTACTCGGTGAACCAGGCGCCCGCGCACGACGCGCTGTCGCGCAAGGTCGCGCAGGAGTCGATCGTGCTGCTCAAGAACGACGGCGTGCTGCCGTTGTCGCGCGACACGAAGCGGATTGCGGTAGTCGGCCCGACCGCCGACGACACCATGGCGCTGCTCGGCAACTACTACGGCACGCCGTCCGCGCCGGTGACGATCCTGCAGGGCATCCGCCAGGCCGTGCCGAACGCGCAGGTGGTTCATGCGCGCGGCGTCGACCTGGTCGAAGGTCGCGACGATCCGGCGGCGACACCGCTGATCGAGCCGCAGTACCTGCGCCCGGAAAAGGGTTCGAGCGAGCGCGGCCTGCGCGGCGAGTACTTCCGCAGCCGTGACCTGTCCGGCAAGCCGGCGCTGGTGCGCGTCGATTCGCAGATCGGTTTCCGCTGGGATCGCGGCTCGCCGACCGACAACCTGATGGCGCGCGGCGAGGCGCACGGCGGGCAGTCGGTGCCGTCGGACAACTTCAGCATCCGCTGGAGCGGCCAGCTGCTGCCGCCGGTGTCGGGCAGCTATCAACTTGAAGCATCGGCCAACGATGGCTTCCGCCTGTACCTCGACGGCAAGCTCGTGCTGGACCAGTGGAAGGATACCGATCGCCTGCGCGCCGACAGCACCAACGTGACGCTCGAGGCCGGCCGCAGCTACGACATCAAGCTCGAGTACTACGACGGCGAGCGCGACGCAGGCGTGCGCCTGGCCTGGCGCATGCCCGGCGCCAGGCCGCCGTTCGAGGAAGCACTGCAGGTGGCGAGCGAGTCCGACGTGGTGATCTTCGTCGGCGGCCTCACCGGTGATGTCGAAGGCGAGGAGATGACGGTCAGCTATCCGGGCTTCGCCGGCGGTGACCGCACCGACATGCGCCTGCCTGCCACGCAGCGCAAGCTGCTCGAAGCGCTGAAGGCAACCGGCAAGCCGGTGGTGATGGTGCTGACCGCGGGTTCCGCGCTGGCGGTGGACTGGGCCAAGGACAACCTGCCGGCGATCGTGATGGCCTGGTATCCCGGCCAGCGCGGCGGCAACGCGGTGGCGGACGTGCTGTTCGGCGACGCCAACCCCGCCGGTCGCCTGCCGGTCACGTTCTACAAGGCCGATGCGAAGCTGCCGGCGTTCGACGACTACGCGATGCAGGGCCGCACCTACCGTTACTACGAGGGTGAGCCGCTGTATCCGTTCGGCCACGGCCTGTCGTACACCACGTTTGCCTACTCCGACCTGCGCCTCGACCGCGCCAGGGCCGGTGCGAAGCAGGCGGTGGCGGCGACGGTGAAGGTGCGCAACAGCGGCAAGCGCGCCGGCGACGAGGTCGTGCAGCTGTACGTGCGCGCGCTCGATCCGAAGCAGCCGCGTGCGCGCAAGGAGCTGCGCGGCTTCCAGCGCGTGACCCTGCAGCCGGGCGAGGAGCGCACGCTGACCTTCAAGCTCGATCCGACGGTCGACCTGCGTTACTACGACGAGGGCGCGAAGGCGTACGCGGTCGATGCGGGCAGCTATGAAGTGCAGGTCGGTGCGTCGAGCGAGGACATTCGCGCGAAGACGAAGCTGACCATCACCAAGTAAGCATCACCGTCGTTCCCGCGAAGGCGGGAACCCATGGACGTCAACGACGCAACGTCAACGTCCTTGGATCCCCGCCTTCGCGGGGATGACGGACATGGTGGAATCCCCGCCTTCGCGGGGATGACGGGGTTGGACTCCTTGAAGGAAACGTATGTCCCACCGCTTGAACCAGGCTGCACTCGCCACACTGCCGCCCGACGTCATTCGTCCCGCCTACGATCGCGCCGGCACCCGTATCGGCATCGTCCATATCGGCGTGGGCGCGTTCCATCGCGCCCACCAGGCGGTCTACCTCGACGACGTGCTCGCCAGCGAACCGGACTGGGCGATCTGCGGCGTCAGCCTCAACAGCCGCGACGTGCGCGACGCGCTGCAGCCGCAGGACGGCCTGTACGCACTGGCACTACTCGGCCAGAACCCTTCGCTGCGCGTGATCGGTTCGATCCGCGAACTGCTGTTCGCCCGCGAGCAGCGCGAGCAGGTGCTCAAGCGCCTGGCCGACCCGCTGGTGCGCATCGTCACGCTGACCATTACCGAGAAGGGCTATTGCCTGGCCGGCGGCGACCTCGACCTCAGCCATCCGGAGATCGTCCACGACCTGGCCTCACCGGATGCACCGAACGGCGCCATCGGCTACGTCGTCGCCGGACTCTCGGTACGGCGCAAGCTGCACCTGCCGCCGTTCACGGTCCTCAGTTGCGACAACCTGCCCGAGAACGGCCGCAAGCTCGCGCGCGCCGTGGTGCAGTTTGCGTGGAAGCTCGATCCCGAGCTCGCGCGCTGGATCGAGGCCGAAGTGGCCTTCCCCTGTTCGATGGTCGACAGCATCACACCGGCCACCGACGACGCATTGCGCGAACGCGTCGCCGCACAGCTGGGCTGCAGCGACGCCTGGCCGGTGCAGCGCGAGGCCTACACGCAGTGGGTGGTCGAGGACAGCTTCTGCAACGGCCGGCCCGCGTTCGAGAAGGTTGGCGTGACCCTCAGCGGCGACATCGCCGGTTACGACCGCGCCAAGCTGCGCCTGCTCAACGCACCGCATTCGGCGCTGGCCTACCTGGGCGCGCTGATGGACATCGAGACCGTCGCGCAGGCCATGGCCACGCCGGTGCTGGCCGGCTTCGTCGAGCGGCTGATGCACGACGGCATCGTGCCGAACGTGAAGGCGCCGGCGGGCTTCAATGCCGGCGCCTACGTCGAGGCGATCCTCGCGCGGTTCCGCAATCCTGCGATCCAGCACCGCTTGCTGCAGATCGCATGGGACGGCTCGCAGAAGCTGCCGGTGCGCCTGCTGGGCACCATCAGCGATGCACTCGCCGCGGGCCGCCCGATCGACCTGCTGTGCCTGCCGGTGGCGGCGTGGATGCAGTTCGTTCGTCGACAGGCGCGCATTGGCGTGGCGCTGGTCGATCCGATGGCGGAGATGCTGGTGGAAGTCGGCCGCGCCACGACCGGCGATGCCAACGACGACGTCGCAAGGTTCCTGGCACTGGATTCGATCTTCGCGCCACTCTCGGCCGACGCGCGTTTCGTCGATGCGGTGCGTGACGCCTACGCCCGACTGGGCGACGGCACGCCAGCCGCGGTCTGGCGCGCCCTGTCGGACTGACGCCTAGAGCAGCGTCAACTGCCAACCCTGTGGACGCGCCTCGAGCCGTGCATCCAGCGCCAGGCGTTGCAGGAATGCTTCGTCGTGCGACACCACCACCATCGCGCCGGGATAGCGCAGGAGCATGAGCTCCAGCGCTTCGACCGAAGCAAGGTCGAGGTGGTTCGTAGGCTCGTCGAGCAACAACAGCTCGGCGGGCCGGGTGCGATACACGGCGCACGCCAGCGCGACCTTGAGGCACTGACCGCCGCTGAGCCGATGGTTGGGCGTCAGCACCGCTTCGGCCGGCAACCCCAGCAGTGCCAGGCGTGTTCGCAGCTCGGCCTCCTCGGCGGACGGATTGGCCTGCGATAGCGACTGCAGCGGTGTCGCATCCGCGGCCAGCGTTTCCAGTTGCTGGCCCAGGTAGGCAGTGGGCACATGGACCTCGCAGCGGCCGCCTGCCGGCGCCACCGAGCCGGCCAGCAGCTTCAGCAACGTCGATTTGCCGCTGCCGTTGGCGCCCACCAGGCCGATGCGCTGGCAACCGCCGATATCGAGATCGAGCGGATGGGACGCCGCGGCCCCGAACGGCACCAGCACCTGTTCCAGACGCACCGCGCGGCGTTGCGACGCCGCAGGCGGCATGGGCGCGAACAACGCCACGCCCGTCTCGGACTCGACGTGCCGGGCCGCTTGCTGCACGTCGTCGGCGAGCTTGGCGGAAAGGTCGGCGTGCCGGTGCTGCAACTTGCCGGCGCTGGCCTGGCTCCACTGCTTCTGGTTGCCCAGCAGGATCTTCGCCTGATTGGCGTCGCGCGCCTGCCTGGAATCGCGCGACTGGCGGCGTTGCTGGCGCTCGCGCTCCTCGCGCATGCGGGCTTCGCCGCGGCGGCGCTCGACCTTCACCCGCGCCAGCTCACGTTCGGCTTGCTGCTGCTGGCTTGCACGCTCCCGTGCGTACAGCGAGTAGCCACCGGCATAGTCGCGCAATCCGGCCGGCGTCAGTTCGAGGATTCGCTCCATCGATTCCAGCAGTTCGCGGTCGTGGCTCACCACCAGCAATCCGCGCGGCCATTGGCCCAGCTGGTGCAGCAACGCGCTGCGCTGCTCCCGGTCGAGGTGGTTGCTGGGCTCATCGAGGACGAGGTAATCGGCTTCGCCGAGCCGCGCTGCAAGCAGCGCGACACGCGTCAGTTCGCCACCGCTGAGCGAGGCCGCGGGAAGGTCCGCCCGCAGCTTGCCGAGGCCGCACTCGATGAGTCCGGACTGGATGCGTTCGCGCATGTCCCAGCGCTCCGCGACGAGGTCGAAATCCGCTACGTCCACGCTGCCGGCTTCGATCCGCGCAAGCGCGTCCAGCACCGGCTGCACGCCGGCGATGGCGGCGACGCTGGCGCCGTGGGCAGGCACGATCTGCTGCGGCAGGTAGTGCACCGATCCCGCACGCAGGCAGTGCCCGGCGGTCGGCGCAAGGTCGCCGGCGAGGATGCGCGCGAGCAAGCTCTTGCCCACGCCATTGCGACCGACCAGGCCGGTGCGGCGCTGGTCGAGCTGGACATCGAGATCGGTGAAAAGCGGCCTGCCATCGGGCAGGACAAATGCGACGCGCTCGAGCGCGAGCAAGGGCGAGGTCATGCGGACTCCAGGTATGCCATGGGCCGATCCACCCGGATGGGATGGAGGCGGTCAGGCCGTCAGAACGACGGCGGCATCACTGGCGCATGGCGCAACACCTCGGAGAGACGTGGAGAACGGGGCGATTATAGCGAACGAAGCCGCGGCTACCTGCCGCGGCCGGTTGCTCCGGTCAGTCGCCGTTACCGGTCGGGTGTCCGAACCCCAGCCCGGTCACCGCCACTCGCACGCGCGCGACAAACGTGTGCGAGGTCAGGTACAGCGTGCGGCCGTCGTCGCCGAAGGCACAGTTCGACACGCGGCTGCCGGTTTCGATCAGGCCCAGCCGCTTGCCGTTGGCATCCATCACCAGCAGCCCGCCGGGCGCGCTGGCGAACAGGTGGCCGTCGCTGGAGATGCACAGCCCGTCCGGCGCGCCGCTGGCGCCGGCGGCGACCAGGTCCGATGCATCGGCCAGCACGCGCCGGTCGAGCACGTTGCCGCGATCGTCCAGCCGGTATGCCATCCACACCGGGCGCTTTTCGTCCGAGTTGGCCACGTAGAGCGTGCGCTGGTCGGGCGACAACGCGACGCCATTGGGGAAGCGCAGGCCGCCTTCCAGCAGGTGCACGGAACCGTCGCGGTCCAGGCGGTACACGCCATTCGCGGCCTGCTCCTTCAGCGGCGATTCGTCGATGCCCTTCAATCCGTAGGGCGGATCGGTGAAGTACACCGAGCCGTTGCCGTGGCGGACGACATCGTTGGGGCTGTTGAGGCGCTTGCCCTGGTAAGCAGCGGCAAGCGCGGTCTTGTGCTTTGTCGCCGGGTCGAGGCGCGCGATCAGGCGCGAACCCGAGTCGGCGAGCAGCACCGTGCCTTCCGGTTCGACCTCCAGCCCGTTCGCGCCGGCCTCGCGCAAGCCTTCCACATCGGTGCCGCCGTAACCCGATGGCTTGAGAAACACCGACAGTCCGTCGCGCGGCGACCAGCGATACATCGTGTTGCCGGGCACGTCGTTGAACAGCAGGTAGCCGCCGTCGCGCATCCACAGCGGCCCTTCGGACCAGGTGAAGCCTTCAGCGATCCGCTCGATGCGCGCGTCAGGCGCGACGATCGAGCGCAGCGCGTCGTCGTAGACGATGATGTGTCCGACGGTCGGATACGTGCGCGTGGCGGCGGTATCGACTGCCGGTGTGCATGCGCCTGCTGTCGCCAGCAGCGTGATGAGAAGCGTGGCGCGGAGCGGGAGGCGGCGCATCAGCGCACCTGTACCGTGGATTGCGCGGCCTGCAGTTGCGCCGACGTCGCACGCAGCGTGACGGTGCCGGCCTGGCCCGGCTTGCTGCGAAGGACCACCAGTGCAAGGCCATGGAATGCGTTGCGCTGGTGCGACGGGAACGGGGTCATGTCGGTCGGATCTCCATTGTCGGTGGCAACGATCTCGGCGGGGCCTTCGACGCTGAATTCAACCAGCGAAGCGGCATCGGGCACGGGCTGTCCGTCGCGGTCGAGTATGCGCAATGTCACGAACGACAGGTCGCTGCCGTCGGCCCGGATTTGCCGTCGATCCGGCTGCAGGTCCAGCGTTGCCGCGGCGCCGGCCGTGCGCGTGCGTGCCTCGGCCCAGGGCTTGCCGTTGCGGTAGGCCTGTACGCGCAGTTCGCCGGGCTGGTACACCACGTCGTCCCAGCGCAGGCGGTACTCGTACGGGCCCTTCTTCCGGCGCCCCTGCGACTTGCCGTTGACGAACAGCTCGGCCTCGTCGCCGGAGGTGAATACATGCACCGGCGTGACCTGGCCCTCGCGTCGCGGCCAGGTCCAGTGCGGCAGCAGGTGCGCCATCGGCAGGTCCGGGCGCCAGCGCGCCTGGTACAGGTAGAAGCGGTCTTTCGGGAAACCGGCGAGGTCGACGATGCCGGAGTAGGAACTGCGCGAGTCGTAGTAGGGCGTCGGCTCGCCGAGGTAATCGAACCCGGTCCAGGCGAACTCGCCGGCGACATAGGGGTTGCGGTCGAGCGAGGCGAAGACCTTGTCGGCGCTGGAGCCGAAATCCACCGCGTGCAGTTCGTACGCGCTGACCTGGCGGATCTTCGAATCGCCGCCACGGCCGTCGCGGACCGGCGCGCTGGTCTCCTTCGTCACCGGGAACAGATACACGCCGCGGCTGCTCAGCGCCGATGCGGTCTCGGTGCTGACGATCGCCTTGTCGGGGAAGCGCGCGTGGAACGCCGGGTACTGCGGCGGCGTGCGGATGCGCTCGGTGCCCTCGAACTCGGGCGTGTCGCGGATGCCTTCGCCCTGGTAGTTCAGGCCGATCACATCGAGCACCGCCGGCAGCGGCATGTCCGGCTTGGCCCAGTTCATGGCATTGGTGGTCGGCCGGGTCGGGTCTTCCTCGCGGACGATCTCGTGCAGGCGCTTGGCGATCGCCGCGCCGGCTTCACCGGTGTACTGCTCGCCGACCTCGTTGCCGACGCTCCATGCAATGATCGACGGATGGTTGCGGTCGCGGCGCAGCATCGCGCGCAGGTCGGGCTCGTGCCAGTCCTTGAAGATCAGGTGGAAATCGAGCGGCGTCTTCTTGCGCTCCCAGGAATCGAACACTTCATCGACCACCAGGAAACCCATGCGGTCGGCCAGCTCAAGCAGCTCCGGCGCCGGCGGGTTGTGGCTCATGCGCACGGCATTGGCGCCCATGTCGCGCATGATCTCGAGTTGCCTCTCGGCCGCGCGGACGTTGAAGGCGGCACCCAGCGCACCGAGGTCATGGTGGTTGTTGACGCCGCGGATGACGATGCGCTCGCCGTTGACGATCAGCCCCTCGTTGGCGTCGAAGCGGACCGAGCGGATGCCGAAAGGTGTCTCGTAACGGTCGACGATGCGGCCGCCGCGCGAGACCATTGTGATGGCGACATAGCGGTTCGGCCGCTGTGTCGGCGGCGGGCCCCACAGCCGCGGGCGGGCGAGGGTGGTCGTGCCGGTGACGGTCGCACTGGAACGAGCGGCGACACTGGTGCGCATTGGCGCGATGCGCGCGACCACATCGCCGGTTCGCTGGCCAGACTCGTCGAGCGCCACGATCTCGGTGGCAACTTCGACGTCAGTGCTGCGTCCGGAATCATTGTCGACGGTCGCATCGAGCTGGATCGTCGCCGCGTCGGCCGACACCTGCGGTGTCGTCACACGCGTGCCCCAGTGCGCCACGTGCAGCGGGTCGACCTTGCTCAGCCAGACATTCCGGTACAACCCGCCGCCGGGATACCAGCGCGCCGAATCGGGCGGGTTGTCGAGGCGGATCGCCAGCTGGTTGTCGCCACCGGGCTTGAGGTGCGGCGTCAGGTCTACGCGCCACGAGTTGTAGCCGTATGGCCAGCCGCCAACGAGATGGCCGTTGAGCCACACCGTCGCGTACGACATGGCACCGTCGACATCGAGGAAGACCGAGCGACCACGATCACTCGACGGAATGTCCAGCTTGCGCCGGTACCAGCCGATGCCCCAGCTCGGCAGTCGGCCCATGCCGCCGTACGGGCCTTCGCGCAGGAACGGCCCGGCGATGGCCCAGTCGTGCGGCAGGGTGACCTGCTGCCAGGCGCGGTCGTCGAATTTCGGCTGCACAAACGGGACGTCGCTACCGGGGTCGCCGGCCGGCCGCACATGACGCCGCGACGGGTCGCCGATGAAGGCGTTGCCGCTGGGCAGGATCCAGGGCTTGAGCACGCCCTGCGCCTGCGCAGCGACCTGTTCGGCCTCCTCGGGACGCGCATCGGCGGCCTTGCCGTCCTGGTTGTCCGTCACCTTCGGCCGCACGTCGTAGTCCAGCCGCGTCGACAGCCCGGGCGGGTCGCCCTGGTGGAATCGCCAGCCACCGTTGATCGGGATGCGCTCGCGCGCTGACGCGTCCCCCGCATGTGCGGTCGTGGACGCAATCAGCACCAGCATCGGCGCCACCACGAAGCGGAGGCGGCGCAACAACCTCACAGCTTGTAAGCCTGCTTCGGCAGGCGATAGGCCAGGTCGACGGCAAGCTCGGCCGCTTCGTCCTCGTCCATGCGGTGTTCGCTGACCAGCTTGGCCAGGAACGCGCAATCGACGCGGCGCGCCACATCGTGCCGTGCCGGAATCGACAGGAACGCACGCGTGTCGTCGTTGAAGCCGACCGTGTTGTAGAAGCCACCGCTGCTGAGGGTCTGTTCGCGGAAGCGCCACATGCCTTCGGGTGCGTCATGGAACCACCACGCCGGGCCGAGGAACAGCGCCGGATAGTGACCAGCCAGCGGCGCCAGTTCGCGCGCGTAAGTGCTCTCGTCGAGGGTGAACACGATCACGCGCAGGCGCGGATCGTTGCCGAAGCGGTCGAGCAGCGGCTTGAGCGCGTTGACGTAGTCGGTGCGCATCGGCATGTCCGCGCCCTTGTCGCGGCCGAAGCGTTCGAACAGGCGCGCATTGTGGTTGCGGAAGCAGCCGGGGTGTATCTGCATCACCAGGCCGTCGTCGAGGCTCATCGCCGCCATCTCGGTCAGTACCTGGGCGCGGAACAGTTCGGCTTCGGCCGCGCTCGCACCGCCGCGCGACACCTTCTCGAACAGGCGCCGCGCTTCGTCGGCAGGCAGGTCGGCGGTGGCGGCGGTCGGGTGGCCGTGGTCGGTTGACGTTGCACCCATCGCGGCGAAGGCGGCACGGCGCTGGCGGTGCGCGCGCAGGTAGCCGTCCCAGGTGTAGACGTTCTCGCCGGTGATTTCGCCGAAGCGCTCCAGCGACGCAGCGAACTCCTCGTGCTCCGGGTCGACCACCGGGTCCGGGCGATAGGCCGTGACCACGCGGCCCGGCCAGCCGCTGGCGCGGATCTGCGCGTGGTGCTGCAAGGGATCGAGCGGCGATTCGGTGGTCGCCAGCAGCTCGATGCGGAAGCGGTCGAACAACGCACACGGCCGGAATTCCGGCTGTTGCAGCGCTGCCGTGATGTGGTCGTAGTAGCGGTCGGCGCTGCCGGCATCGAGGCGCTCGCGCAGGCCGAACACTTCGTGGAAGACGTGGTTGAGCCACATCGACGACGGCGTGCCGCGGAACAGGTGGAAGTTGGACGCGAACAGCCGCCATGCCGCGCGCGGATCCACCGGCGAACGCGAACCGTCGCGGCGCGGGATGCCCAGTGCGTCCAGCTCGATGCCCTGGCTGTAGAGCATGCGGAACACATAGTGGTCCGGGATCAGCAACAGTTCGGTGGCGTTGGCGAAGGCCTCGTTGCCGGCGAACCACGACGGATCGGTGTGGCCGTGCGGGCTGATGATCGGCAGCTGCGCGACCTGGCCGTACAGGCGTCGCGCGATCGCGCGTGCGCCGGATTCGGCGGGGAACAGGCGGTCGGGGTGCAGGTCCAGTACTTTCGTGGTGCTCATCGTGCGGTTCTCTTCGTTGCCATCACTTCGCGGTTGCGGTGGAGGAAGCAGGTCCGGTCACGCCGCGCACATAGCCGCGCAGCCACGACAGCGCCGGCCGTTCGCTGCCGTCCCTGCGCACCAGGTAGGCCTTTTCCTTGGTGCGCCACATGCCCGGGCGGAAGCCCCACAGCGTGATGCCCTTGACCCCCGGATGCTCCCAGAACACCGGGAAGATCCGCTGGTAGTCCTTGAGCTGCTGCGCGTCGGTGGCGCCGTCGATGTCGAGCTCGGTCACGTAGATCGGCAGCCCGGTCGCGGCCAGGCGATCGAGGTTGGCGCGATGGACCGACATCGGGATGTCGGGCTTGGTGGCGAAGGCGTGGCCCTGCACGCCGATGCCGTCGACGAGATTTTCCTTGCGCAGCAACTCGATGATCTCGAGGTAGCGGCGGGTGTTCTCGTCTTTGTTGGTGATGTTGTAGTCGTTGATCAGCAGCTTCGCGTGCGGGAAGGTCCTGCGCGCGAGGCGGTACGACTCGACGATCCAGTCCCAGCCGGTGGCGCCGCTGCCGCCGAGCGCGTTGATGTAGTTGCCGCCGCCTTCGTCGTCCTTGTTGGGCGGGTCGTTCAGTGCCTCGTTGACCACTTCGACGTAGTCCAGGTCCGGGTAGCGCTGCGCAACGGCGGCGAACCACTCTTCGATCTCCTCGCGCTGCTCTGCCGGTGGCAACTTCTCCATCCACTCAGGCTGCTGGTTGCCCCAGACCATCACGTGCATGTGGAACGGGAAACCGTGGCTCTTCGCGAACTTGTACGCCGCGTCCAGCCCGGACCAGTCCATCTGGTCGCGCACCGCTTCGACCGAACCCCACTTGCCGGCGTTCTCCGGCGTGACCTTGTTCCAGTAGCTGTCGAACCCTGCCAACTGGGTCGGGCTGTGGACGCTGCCGAGGAATTTCTGCTGCCCGGCGGCGAGCGGTGCTCCCTGCGCCTGCAGCGTCAGCGGCAGGGCAGCGAGCAGGGCCAACATGAGTGCTTTCATCCTTGCATCCCCCTTGATGTAGGTCATGCGCCCGCTCCATCCAGCTGCGCCGGCTCCAGGCGCGGCGCCAGCAGGTGCACCACCAGCAGCGCGATCAGATAGGCAGACCCCGCCATCAGGAACACCGGCACGTAGCTGCCCGTGGTCTGCAGCAGGAAGCCGGTGAAGGTGGCGATCATCATGCCGCCGACCGCGCCGGCGAAGCCGCCGATGCCGACCACCGACGCCACCGCGCGACGCGGGAACATGTCCGACGTCAGCGTGAACACATTGGCCGACCAGCCCTGGTGGCCGGCCGTCGCCAAGCCGATCAGGCCGACCGCGAGCCACAGGTTGTCGGCATTCGCGGCGAACACGATCGGCACCACGGCCAGGCCGCAGATGCCCATGGCGGTCTTGCGCGCGCGGTTGACGCTCCAGCCCATGCGGATGAAGCGACCGGCAAGCCAGCCGCCGAAGATGCTGCCGACGTCGGCCATCACGAAGATCACGATCAGCGGCAGGCCCAGGCCGAGCAGGGTCAGTCCGTACTCGGCGTGCAGGAACTTCGGAAGCCAGAACAGGAAGAACCACCAGATCGGGTCGGTGATGAACTTCGCGGCGACGAACGCCCACGCCTGGCGATGGCGCAGGATGCGCGCCCACGGCACACGCACGGAAGGCTCCGGCGGATCGCTGCGGATGTAGGCCAGTTCGCCGGCACTGAGCCTGGGCTGTTCCTCCGGCGTGCGGTAGATCACCAGCCACGCCACCAGCCAGGTCGCGCTGAGCGCGCCGGTGACCAGGAACGCCGCCTGCCAGCCCCACGTGGCTGCCACCACCGGCACCATCATCGGCGCCACGATCGCGCCGATGTTGGAGCCGGAATTGAAGATGCCCGTCGCCAGCGCCCGCTCCTTGCGCGGGAACCATTCGGCCACGGTCTTGATCGCGGCGGGGAAGTTGCCGGCTTCGCCGAAGCCGAGCACGAAGCGCGCGGCGGCAAAGCCAATCACGGTGGCGGCGAGCGAATGGCTCATCGCCGCCAGGCTCCAGATGCTGATGGCGATGGCGTAACCCATGCGCGTGCCGAGCCGGTCAATGATCGCGCCGGCGCAGAGCAGGCCGATCGCATAGGCGGCCTGGAAGGCGGTGACGATGTAGCCGTACTCGATCTCGTTCCAGCCGATCTCGGTCTGCAGGAACGGCGCCAGCACGCCGAGCACCTGGCGGTCGATGTAGTTGATGGTGGTGGCCAGCAGCAGCATGGCGCAGATGCGCCAGCGGTACATGCCGACCTTCGCCACCGGCGCCGCGGGGGAGCCTGCGCTCGTGGTTGCCTCGCTCATGCGACCCCCGTCCGGACCTGCGCCAGTGTCGCCGCAGTGCGACAGGCGCGAGGAAAATTGCTGCAGTGCAACGCGTCATGCGCGGGTCTGGCGAATCGTGTCATCGCGGTTTTCCCTGCGTTTTCGCACGCAGTGGAGCTAAGTGTTAGCGCTAGCATTAGCACACGGATCGGGGACCGGGCTACTGCTGTTCGACGGCCGTCACAGACTGAAAATCGCTTCAGGTCCTGCATGTTGCGAAATCTGGCGTGCGGAAAACTCCGGCCGGAAGGGGCGAAATCGCTCATGTTGCTATGCAGCGTGCGGGGCAAAAATGGTAGCGCTACCATCCGCCCGGATTGCCTCAGACGGATTTGTCGCGTCACGAGTGTTGTAGCCAAACAACAAAAACCAAGCCTCGCCTGCGCAGCGACACGGTTCGCGCGCCGGTGCAGACACCAGAAACGGGAGGGGAGTACGGTGCAAACGCATTTCGCAAGAACGGCCTTGTCGCGCGCCTTGGGCATCGCCCTGCTCGGCATGGCCAGCAGTTCGGCGCTGGCACAGGCGCAAGAGCAGGCACAGACGCAGCAGGCGACCACGCAGCAGGCCGGCACGCAGCAGGCACCGACCCAGGTCGCGCAGGCAGACACCGCCGCCACGGCGGCGCAGGCGCCGGCCGGTTCGCAGGATGCGGTCAATCTTGACCGCGTTGTTGCCACCGGTTTCCGCAAGAGCCTGGAGTACTCGACCCAGGCCAAGCGCGACGCCGTCAACGTCACCGACACGGTGTTCGCCGAGGACATGGGCAAGTTCCCGGACCTCAACATCGCCGAGTCGCTCAACCGCATCCCGGGCGTGCAGCTGGCCCGCGACGTCAACGGCGAAGGCCTCAACGTCGCCATCCGCGGCCTCGGCAGCAGCTTCACCAAGACCACGCTCAACGGCTCCTCGATCGCCACCGCGTCGATCGGCCTGAACAACCAGAACCAGAACCGCGAAGTCGACCTCAACCTGTTCCCGACCGAGTTCTTCACCCAGTTGTCGGTCAGCAAGACGCCGCTCGCCAGCCAGCTCGAAGGCGGCGTGTCCGGCGTGGTCGACATGCGCAGCGCGCGTCCGTTCGACAACCCCGGCACGCACCTGACCTATTCGCTGCAGGGCGACTACAACGAGACCAGCGAGGAGTACAGCCCGCGCGGTTCGCTGATCGGCAGCTGGACCAACGCCGACAACACCTTCGGCGCCCTCGTCGGCCTGTCTTCGGTCAAGGGCAAGATCGGCGTGGAAGGCTTCGAGTCGGTCGGCTGGACCAACCCCGGCCTGACCCAGGTGCAGTGCGGCACCGGCACGTCGATGACGATCCAGCCCGCCAACTGCAACGTCGGCGGCGGCGGCAACTGGCGCATCCCCGACCGCGTCCCGACCACCGCCGGCGCCGGCCTGGTCCCGGGCACGCTGATCGACAGCAACTTCCTGCTGGCCAACAACCCCGGCCTGTCGATCCAGCAGATCAGCGAAGCGCTGATCCCGCGCCTCGGCCGTCCGGTGCACATGTCCGGCGACCGCGACCGCGACGCCTTCGTCAGCTCGCTGGAATGGCGTCCGAACGAAAGCGCGCAGTTCTACCTCGACACGATGTACACGCAGGCGCACCGCACCAACGACCGCATCGACATCAACCTGATCGGCCGCAACGGCAACATGATCCCGTTGAACATGCAGGTCGACGCCAACAACGTCGTCACCAGCGCCACCTTCACCAATGCCCAGTTCTTCCTGGAAGCACGCCCGTACATCGAGGACGTGAAGTTCTGGAACGTCAATCCGGGCGGCACGTTCTGGTTCTCCGACGACCTGAAGCTCGACTTCCAGGCCAACATGAGCCGCAGCTGGCTGTTCCGCGAATCGCCGACGGTGCTGGTGAACACGCCGTTCACCACGGTCCAGTACAACAACAACGGCGGCGACACCCCGACCTGGACGACGGGCGTGGATCTCAATGATCCCAACGCCGGTTGGACCTGGGCCGGTGGCCGCGTCAACATCAACAACGAAAAGCGCGTCGTCGAGACCAAGGGCGCCCGCGCCGACCTGCAGTTCGGCGAGGACAAGAGCAACATCCGCGTCGGCATCGCCTACGACGAGGCGTCGCGCCGCATCCAGGGCTTCGACAACAGCGCCGCCTGGGAAGACGCGGCCTGCCGCGGCCTGAACCCCGATGGCAGCGTCCCCAACCCGCGTCCGGCCTGCGTCGGCGGACCGCTGGCGGGCGTGCCGCAGCCGTCGCTGGCGTCGTACCTGCGCCCGGGTCCGTTCGGTTTCGTCACCGTCGACTTCGACCGCTTCAAGAACGACACCAACTACTACGCCCTGCGCGACAACGCACCCGAGTCCGGTTCGTCCAACACCGCCGCCACCACCGGCCTGATCGACGAACAGAACCTGGGCGCCTACGTCGAGGCCAACGGTGAGGCAGAGGTGTGGAACCGTCCGCTGCGCATCAACGCCGGCGTGCGTTACGTCAGCACCGACCAGACCACCAGCGGCCCGGTCCAGACCGGCACGACGCGCGTGTGGCGCACGCTGCAGTCGGACTACGACAAGATGCTGCCGTCGATGAACCTGGCCTGGGATGCAGCCGAGAACGTGGTCCTGCGCATGTCCGGTTCGCGCACGCTGACGCGTCCGAACCCGAGCGACATGCTGCCGAACACCAACTTCAGCGACATCTCCGCGCAGCAGGCCTCGCAGGGCAATCCGGACCTGCAGCCGTACCTGTCGACCAACTTCGACCTCGGTGGCGAGTGGTACACCGGTGCCGAGGGCTACGTCGGCCTGACCTACTTCCGCAAGGACATCGAAGGCTTCACCGTCCTGGGCACGAACACGATTCCGTTCAACGACCTGGGCATCCCGTACGACAGCCTGCTGCCGTCGCAGCAGCTGGCGCTCGACCAGCGCGGCGGCCCGGACAACGCCACCGTCACGGTCCAGCAGCAGGTCAACGCCGACGGCACCCTGAAGATCCAGGGTTGGGAAGCGACGTGGGTGCAGCCGCTCGACCGCCTGGTCGAAGGCCTGGGCTTCACGGCCAACTACACCAACGTCAAGCAGACCTCGGAAGGGCAGGGCGTGCCGGCCGTCGCGATCGGCGTCGCCCCGAACCTGTGGAACGCCACGGCCTACTGGGAGAACGACATCACCTCGGTGCGCCTGTCGTACACCTGGACCGACGAGATGATCACCTCGGGCTTCAACGAGAACGGCATCCCGTACGCCCGTCGCTACCTCGACTCGCGCGGCCAGCTCGACCTGTCGGCCAGCTACACCCTGGCCAACATCCGTTCGCAGCCGCAGATCACGCTCAACGTGATCAACATCACCAGCGAGCCGCTGCGCCAGACCTTCGCGTTCGACAACGCTGCCTACGAGTACTACGAGCCGGGTTACACCGTGCTGCTGGGTGTTCGCGGTACGTTCTGATGCGGTAGTCGGTGGGTAACCACCGCGTGGCCCGCCCGCTGCTTCGGCAACGGGCGAGCCGCGCCATACTGGGGCTGTCAAACCAGGGCCTGGGTCGGGACGCGACGCAGGACGCTTTTCCACCCTCCTCAAGCAGTGGTCAATGAACGGCACATCTGAAATTCTTTCCGTCAGGGAAAAGGTCGGCTACAGCCTCGGCGACCTCGCCGCGAACCTGATCTTCCAGACCCTGGTCGCCTTCCTGGCCTTCTTCTACACCGACGTCTACCGGATCCCGGCCGGCACGGCGGCCACCATCATCTTCATCGGCGGCATGCTCGGTGCGTTCGTGTTCACCCCGATCATCGGCTTTGCCGCCGACCGCACCAACACGCGCTGGGGCAAGTTCCGTCCGTGGATCCTGTGGACGGCGATTCCGTTCGGCGTGTTCTCGCTGCTGGCCTTCAGCACGCCCGACTTGGGCGAGCAGGGGAAGGTGGTCTATGCGCTGGCGACCTACATCCTGCTGGTGATGATCTATGCCGCCAACAACCTGCCGTACTCCGCGCTCAGCGGCGTGCTCACCGGTTCGATGGCGCAGCGCAACAGCCTGTCGTCCTACCGCTTCGTCGCGGTGATGCTGGCGCAGTTCGTGATCCAGGTGCTGCTGCTGCCGCTGGTGCTGATCCTCGGCGGCGGCGACAAGGTGCGCGGCTTCCACAACACCATGATGCTGTTCGCCGTGGTCGGCACCGTGTTCTTCCTGATCACCTTCTTCACCACGCGCGAGCGGATCGTGGCCGCGCCCGAGCACAAGTCGAGCGTCAGGCAGGACCTGGCCGACCTGGCCCGCAACCGTCCGTGGATGGTGATGCTGGCGCTGACCATCCTGGTGTTCGTGACCCTGGCACTGAAGGGCGGCTCGTACATCTACTACTTCCAGTACTACCTCGATCCGGCCGCGCTGGCGAAATTCCTCGAGGACGTCGGCTTCAACCGCCTGATCGGCGGGCTCAATGCCGCGCTTACCGGCATCGGCCTGACCGAGTTCCAATGGCCCAAGGATGCGCCGACCTCGGCGTACAGCATGTTCAACGCCGCCGGCATCATCTCGATGATCGTCGGCATCGGTTTCTCCAAGCGCCTCGCCGACCGTTTCGGCAAGCGGGACGTGTTCGGTGGGGCGCTGTTCGTCTCGACGATCTTCCTGCTGGCGTTCTTCTTCTACCCGCCGACGGCAGTCGCACTGGTGTTCGTCTCGCTGGTGCTGCACGGCTTCTTCTACGGCATCACCATCCCGCTGCTGTGGGCGATGATCGCCGACGTCGCCGACTACTCCGAGTGGCGCAACTACCGCCGCGCCACCGCGATCATCTTCTCGGCGATGTTGTGCGGCCTGAAGATCGGCCTGAGCGTCGGCGGCGCGCTGGTGGCCGGGCTGCTGGCCTACTACGGCTACCAGGCCGGCGAGCCGGTGCAGTCGGCGCAGACCATCGACGGCATCCGCATGGCGGTGAGCATCTACTGCTCGATCCCGCTGCTGCTGTGCGTCGTGCTGCTGTTCCTGTACCAGATCAACAAGTCGATGGAGTCGCGCATCGAGCAGGAACTGGGTGCGCGCAGGCTGCAGGCCGGCAGCGCGGCCTGAATTCCATTTGCAACCCGAACGCGAAGGCAACCGCCATGGCTGACGACATCGATACCGACGAGCTGAAGGCGCTGGCTGCGAAGGCCATCTCGCAGCCGCTGGTCACCCACATCTACACCGCCGACCCGTCGGCGCACGTGTTCGACGGCAGGCTCTACATCTATCCGTCGCACGACATCGATGCCGGGCTGCCGTTCGACGACGACGGCGGTCATTTCGGCATGGAGGACTACCACGTCCTGCGCATGGACTCGCCCACCGGCGAGGCCGTCGACTGCGGCGTGGCGCTGCACGTCAAGGACGTGCCGTGGGCGCAGCGGCAGATGTGGGCGCCCGACGCGGCCAGCAAGGACGGCAGGTACTACCTGTACTTCCCGGCCAAGCGCGCCGACGGCATCTTCCAGATCGGCGTGGCGGTGGGTGCGCGGCCGGAAGGTCCGTTCGTGCCCGAGCCCGAGGCGATCGAAGGCAGTTACTCGATCGATCCGGCGGTGTTCGCCGACGACGATGGCGAGCACTACATGTACTTCGGCGGCATCTGGGGCGGTCAGCTGCAGAAGTACCGCGACAACGCCTACGACCCGGCGCACGTCGAGCCGGCCGATGGCGAGCCGGCGCTGGGCGCGCGCGTCGCGCGCATGAGTGGCGACATGAAGCAGTTCGCCGAAGTGCCGCGCGAAGTGCTGATCCTCGACGAGGCCGGCCAGCCGCTGCGCGCCGGAGACCACGACCGGCGCTTCTTCGAAGCGTCGTGGATGCACAAGCACCAGGGTCGCTACTACTTCTCGTACTCGACCGGCGACACGCACTTCCTGTGCTATGCAGTCGGCGACAGCCCGTACGGGCCCTTCACCTACCAGGGCACGATCCTCACGCCGGTGGTGGGCTGGACCACGCATCACTCCATCTGCGCATTCCAGGGCCGCACCTACCTGTTCTACCACGACTCCATTCTGTCGGGCGGCGTGACGCACCTGCGTTCGATCAAGGTCACCGAGCTGCATTACGACGACGACGGCAAGATCGGGACGATCCATCCGTATGGGGAGTGATCCTCGCGTCGACGCGATGGCTCCGCTGGCGGCGGGCCCGGTAACCACGATTGGCGTGGGCGCAGTGGCGGTCGACATCGCGCCGGAAGCGGGCGGGCGCATCGCGCAGATCCGCGTCGACGGCATCGAACAGCTGGTCGGCCACGGCGACGACAGCGCCGCCATCGCATGGGGCTGCTACCCGATGGTGCCGTGGGCCGGACGGGTGCGGCACGGTCGCTTTGCCAGCGAAGGCCGCCACCATCACCTGCCACTGAACCTGGGTGTGCACGCCATCCACGGCGTCGGCTTCACCATGCCGTGGCAACTGCCATCGCACGGCCCCGACCACGCCGAACTTTCGCTGTCGATGCCGCAGGACGAACGCTGGCCCTTCGGTGGAAGCGCGCACCAGCGCATCGAAGTCGGCCACCGCCACATCAGGCTGACCTTGTCGGCGACCGCAGGCGAGCAGGCGATGCCGGCGACGATCGGCTGGCATCCGTGGTTCCGCAAGCCGGACCGGATGCAGTTCGAGCCGCGCATGATCTACCCGCGCGATGCCGATGGCATCGCCATCCGCCCACTGACCGCGCCAACGCCGGGGCCGTGGGACGACTGCTTCATCAACGACCTTCCCGTGCTCGTCGAGCGCGGTGGGCAGCGCATCCGCCTGACCTCGGATTGCGTGCACTGGGTGGTTTACGACGCGGCCGCGCACGCCACCTGCGTCGAGCCGCAGAGCGGACCGCCGGATGCCTTCAACCTGGAGCCCATCGTGCTGGCACCGCATACGTCGGTCGCGGCCTGGTTCCTTCTTGAGTGGATGTGATCGTCGCGGCACGTTGGCAAAGCTGAATACTGCGCGCGCGCTCGGCTGGTTTCTCACGCCGCATCAACGCCACGATCGGGACCCTGCATCTCCCTGACCTTCCAGGAGATGCCATGCAACGCCTGATCCTCGCAGCAACGCTTGCCACGGCTTCACTGATTGCTCCCGGCGCGCGCGCGCAGGCGCAGGCCAGCACCACGGCCAACGCACCGGTGCCCGCGCTGGACCTGCAGCGCTACAGCGGCCAGTGGCACGAAATCGCGCACCTGCCGATGTTCTGGCAGCGCCAGTGCGTCGGTGACATCACCGCCACCTACACGCCCAAGCCCGACGGCACGGTCGGTGTGCGCAATGCCTGCCGCACCAGCGATGGCACGCGCGACGTGTCCGAAGGCGTGGCGCGACCGGTCGGCGCCAAGCCGGGGCAACTGGAAGTCCGCTTCGCGCCGGAATGGCTGTCGTGGGTGCCGATGGTGTGGGCCGACTACTGGGTGATCGACCTGGATCCGCAGTACCGCTGGGCGGTCGTCGGCGGCCCGGATCGCGACAACCTGTGGGTGCTGTCGCGAACGCCTGGCATGGACCGCACCCTGTTCGAACAGATCAAGGCGCGGGCCACGGCGAAGGGCTACCGGCTGGACGATCTCAAGGTGATGGCGCCGCTGCTGTGAAGCGGCGCGCGCCGGTCATCCTTCCAGCGTGAAGCCGATCTTGATGGTCACCTGCCAGTGCGCGACCTTGCCGTCCTCGACGTGGCCGCGTGTTTCCAGCACTTGGAACCACTTGATGTTGCGGACGGTGCCCGAGGCACGCTCGATCGCCTTGCGGATGGCGTCATCGCAGCTGGTCTTCGACGAGCCGGTCAGCTCGAGCGCCTTGTAGACGTGCTCACTCATGGCCTGGATCTCCGTGGGGGAAGGAAAAACCGGGAAAGAAGCGGAACCTCGCGCCGGCCAATACGCGGCGCGGGTGCGGCCGATCATAGCGCCGCCCGCCCGTGCCCCGGGTGATGCCCCGAGCCTTGAACGAGGTTCAAGGCAGGCTTGCCAAACAATCGCTTTTTCGTCGATTCGTCCGGGTCTAACGTTGCCTTCCACTCAAGGCAACAAGGACTTGGCCATGAACATCTACACCGGTTTGCTGTTCCAGCACGGCTATATCCAGAACCCGGAACTGGCGGTTTCGCTCGCGCAGGATGGCGACGATGCCCAGGCCTCGCCCGGCGGCGTGGTTGCGCCGCGTGATGGCGGCGAGCGCCGGAAGCCGCGCGGGGTGTCGCGTCTCGGCGCGCTCGCCCTGCTGCTCAACGAGCTGATGCTGCCGCGCTGACATGATCGCCCGCCTGTGGCACGGCATCACGCTGCGCGAGGACGCCGAGGAGTACCTGGCATTCCTTCGCCAGCGTGCCGTGCCCGATTACCGCGGCACGCCGGGCAACCTGTCGGTCAGCCTGATGCATCGCGTGGACGGCCGGCTGGCGCACTTCCTGATCCTGACCCATTGGCAGTCGCTGGCGGCGATAGAGGCCTTCGCCGGCAGCGACGTCACCCGGGCGAAGTACTACCCGGAAGACGACCGCTTCCTGCTCGAGTTCGAGCCCGCGGTGGTCCATTACGACGTCGACGCGCCGGCCTAGGTGCGATTCCTAGAGCTGCGACTGCAGCGGCAGCACCTTCATCAGCCAGGCTTGGAAGCGGCGGAAGCCGCTGGCGTCCGGGTCGCGCGTGAAGGTCTGCGTGCCGTCGCTCCACTGCAGCTTGTCGTCCACCCGCTCGACGCGCCAGGCGCGGCTGCCCTGCAGCTGCTCCTGGAAGATGCGTTCGAGTTCCTGCGCCAGCGCCGGATGCGCGACCAGCACGCCCTGCTCGGTATTGATCGAGGTCGAGCGCGGGTCGAGGTTGTAGGAGCCGACGAACACCTGGCGCTCGTCGATGATCGCCGCCTTGGTGTGCAGGCTCGATCCGGACGAGCCACGCAGGCTGAAGCCCGATGCGGCGTCCCGGGTCGGCTTGAGCTCCCACACCTTCACGCCACCGTCGATCAGGTCCTCGCGGTAGCGCGAATAACCGCCATGCACGGCGGCGACGTCGGTCGCGGCCAGCGAGTTGGTGAGCACGCGCACGTCGGTGCCGGCGATGGCCGATGTCACCAGTGATTGCGTGCCAACCTCGCCGGGCACGAAGTACGGCGAGATCAGGTGCAGTTGGCGCTGTGCGGCGTGGATCGCCGGCGTCAGCGTCGACAGGACCGCCGAGCGATCCATCGCGGTTTCATTACCCTTGAGGTTGAGCTTGAGCGGGTCGTCGCTGGCGAACGTCCACTCCGCGGTCCAGTGCATCCGCGTACCGCCGTCGAGAATGCGCTGCACGTCCGGGTCTTCGCGCAGCACCGTTGCATAGGGACTGGCGGCCAGTTCGGCCGGCGTGCCCTGCAGGTCGCCGCGCAGCTTCGCCAGCGCCTCGGGCGTCACCGCGTCGGGGCTGATCGTGGCGATCGGATAATTGCTCGGTGCGTTCCAGTAGCGGTCGAAACTGCCGCTGACCTGGCGCACCGCCGGGCCGACCATGGCCAGGTCGAGGTCGACGAAATTGCTCTCGGCGCTGGCGCCGAAGTACTCGTCACCGAGGTTGCGCCCGCCGACCACCGCGACGCGGTTGTCGGCGATCCAGCTCTTGTTGTGCATGCGGTGGTTGAGCCGGTCGAAGCTTGTGCCCAGCTCGCCGACGCGACTGGCCTTGCCGCTGCGGCTGGCGAACGGATTGAAGATGCGGACCTCGATGTCCGGGTGCGCGTCGAGCGCGGCGAAGCCGGCGTTCTTGGCGCGGGCGTCCATGTCGTCGACCAGCAGGCGCACCTTCACGCCGCGATCGGCGGCGGCCAGTGCGCGCTGGGCCAGCATCTTGCCGGTCAGGTCGGCGTGCCAGATATAGGTCTGGACATCGAGGCTGCGGGTGGCGACCTGGGCGCTGTACATGCGCAGGGCGTAGGCCTCGGTGCCGTTGCTGAGCAGGTGGAAGCCGGACTGGCCGGGATGGCGGGATTCGGCCGGCCCGGTGCGCCGGGCCAGTTCGCCTTCGGCCGCCGGTGGCTGGGCGAAGGCGTCGGGCAGGACCGGCCGCTCGGGCAGGCTGGAGCAGGCCGCCAGCCCCAGCAGGCACATCGTCAGGACAACCCGGGAGATGCGCGTCATGGGCGTTGGCCAGTTGGTTTGCAGTCGGATATCACACGGCATGTGGAGGCACAATGGGCCAACGCCTGGGGTCAGGTTCCCACGCCTCGACTGCGTCGCGGCCGGGACGTGCCGGGCCTAGAATGCGGTGACAGGCAGCACGCCAGGCAGCAAGCAAGGAATCCCATGTCCCGCAATTCCAAGGTCAAGCGCGCGGTTCGCAAGAAGAACGAACCCAAGCGCCCGATCCGCCGCCTTGGCGCCTCGCTGCAGCCGCACGCGCAACTGCTCGACAGCGACGGCAATGCCGTCGGCGGCGTCGGCTGGCGCGACGGCCAGTGGCTGCTGGTCCTGGCCGGGCAGGTGGTCGCCAGCAGCGACAGCGCGGCGATGGCGCTGGCGATGCTGCGCCATGTCGTCGCCGTGCAGGCCGACGCCGGCGTCGAACTGGAACTCCACGCCTCGCCACCGCTGCTGACCGCGGCGGCGCGTGAAGCCGCCGTGCACGAGCAGACCCTCGAGGAGTACCTGGCCGCGCTCGAGAACGAGCGTCGCAGCCGTGACGACGACGATGTCCCGCCGCGTCCCGCTGCCGGCCTGGAAGCGCCGACGCGCCTGCAGTAACGGCGCGCTGCGCTGGCCTGCACGCGCTGCTCGGCGCGTTGTTCCTCAGACAAGGAACCGGAGCAGGTCCATGCGCATTACAGGTACGTGGTTCGCCGTGGTCCTGACGGGCGCGGCGATCCTGGCCTCGCCAGTGACGGCAGCCGCGCAGGACCTGCGCCCGGAGTCGCTGAAGCTGTACGGCGGCATCTACTCGCCCGACTGCGCCAACAACGCCGCGCCGCAGGTGCGCATCGGCGCCGACGGCCTGCAGATCAGCGCCAGCGGCAAGAGCATGCGCACGCCGGCGCGGATGGACTCGTACACCAGCTTCGGCGGCGCACCGACCTCGGCCGTGCCGGAGGGCTACAAGGTCGAATTCATCGGCGACGATTTCTCGCTGTACGTGTTCGAGGACGCCAAGGGCACGTACGTGCCACTGGAAGGCTACGTCCCGAGCGCCGCGTCCATCGTCGGCGGGGCGATGCAGGCCCGCTTCGGCCGCTGCGGCGGCAGCTGAGCCAGAGCGGCGTTCGCCCGCCCTCCATCCCGGACCGCGTACGCTTCCCGTCCAAGACAGGTGGCGAGGACGCAGCATGGAACTGGGAATGGTGGGTCTGGGCCGGATGGGCGCGAACATGGCCGAACGGCTGGTGCGCAACGGGCATCGCGTCGTCGGATTCGACCCGGGCGCGCCGGCGCGCGAACAGGCGGCCGCGCGCGGCGTGGAAGCGGTGGCGTCACAGGCCGAACTGATCGCGGCGCTGCCATCGCCGCGCACGCTGTGGCTGATGGTGCCGGCGGGCGACCCGGTTGATCGCACCATCGATGAACTGCTGCCACGGCTGGCTGCCGGCGACGCCATCGTCGATGGCGGCAACTCGAACTACAAGGACACCCTGCGGCGCGCGCAGCGCCTCGCCGAACACGGCATCGCCTGGATCGACTGCGGCACCAGCGGCGGCGTGTGGGGGCTGAGCGAAGGCTACAGCCTGATGATCGGCGGCGACGAAGCAGCGGTGGAGCGGCTGCGGCCGGTCTTCAGCGCATTGGCGCCGACGCCCGACAGCGGCTGGGGACGGGTCGGTCCCAGCGGCGCGGGCCACTTCGCCAAGATGGTCCACAACGGCATCGAGTACGGAATGATGCAGGCCTACGCCGAAGGCTTCGCGATCATGCAGCGCAAGACCGACTTCGGCCTCGACCTGGGCCAGGTGGCGCAGATCTGGCGCCATGGCAGCGTGGTGCGTTCGTGGCTGCTCGACCTCAGCGCGAATGCCCTGGGCCGCAACCCGCAACTGGACGGCATCGCCCCCTACGTCGCCGACTCCGGCGAGGGGCGCTGGACCGTGGCCGAGGCCATCGACCTGGACGTGTCGGCGCCGGTGATCACCCTGTCGTTGCTGGAACGCCTGCGCTCGCGCGAAGACGACTCCTTCGCCGACAAGCTGCTGGCGGCGATGCGCAACGAGTTCGGCGGCCACGCCATCCGCAAGACCTGAGCGGGCCGGGCATGCCGGCGGCCATGCCGCAGTGCGGCAACACGCCGCCCGGCAGGCGGGTAGTCTTGCTGCCGGGCATCCCGCCCCTGGGGAGGAGAGGGAAACATGACCACTGTCGTCGCGTCATCGCGTCCCACCAGTTACTGGATCATCGCCACGCTCGCGCTGGTGTGGAACCTGATCGGCGTCTACATGTTCTACATGCAGATGAGCGCAGGCGCCGCGCAGATGGCGGCGCTGCCAACCGAGCAGCAGCAGATCATCGCCGCAACACCGACCTGGCTCAACGTCGCCTATGGCGTGGCCGTGTTTGCCGGCGCGTTCGGCGCGATCGGACTGCTGATGAAGAAGCGCTGGGCGGTGGCCCTGTTCCAGCTGTCGCTGGCCGCGCTGGTCGTGCAGATTGCCGGCACGTTCCTGGTGACCCCGGCGTGGAGCCTGCTTGGCCCGATGGGCCTGGCAATGCCGGCGCTGATCCTCGTGATCGCGCTGTTCCTGCTGTCGTATGCGAGCAAGGCTGCGGCGCGGCGCTGGATTGGTTGAGGCAGTCATCGGGCATCGCCGGACAACGGCGATGCCCGATCACCGCATTAGGCATGGATCAGCGGGCGGTTTCCGCCTGCCGCGGTGACCTGGCGATCACGCGCCTGTCAAAGCGGGTTTCGACTGCCTGATCGTCGACGCCGCGATCGGCTTCCTCGACGACCACGTCATGCCGCGCCGACAGTGCGCTTGCCATTCGATGGCCGAAGCACTGGTTGGCCAGGGCCAGCAGTGCCGCCACTGCCATCGGCGCCCTCCATGCAGGCCGCGGTGGCAGCAGTACCAGGGCGGCCGTCACCGTCGCCATCACCGTCGCGGTAATCCAGGATCTGTAATCCGCGGCAACGTGGAGCGCGGCAATGAGGATGTCCAAGACGTATCCCTGTCCATGGGCGTCGAGTTTGTCGAGCGCGAGAGGATAGCTGCGCGCATTCATCTCCGCGACGGGACGTCCCACCGGCGTCGGCGCGCGGAAACGCACGTGTGAAACAATGCGGGCGCCTGTCACCGCCACCGGCAACGGAACCGACCTGATGGCGATACGTACGTTGAGCAACCGCGCACTGAACCGCGCCCTGCTGGCCAGGCAGGGGTTGTTGAAGCGCCAACGCCTGTCCATCGCCGACATCGTTCATCGCGTCGGCGGATTGCAATCGCAGGAGCCCAGGGATCCGTATGTGGCCCTGTGGTCGCGATTGAGCGCGTTCAAGGGCGAGGCCCTGCACGCACCGCGCAACGTGGCGACGTCGTGCGCGGGAGCTACCTGCGGTCCACCATCCACACCGTCGCAAGCGCCGATTTCCTGGCGTTTCGCCCCGTGCTCCAGCAGGTCATCGATCGCGAACTGGAGACCGCGAACTGGCGCGCCATCAGCGGCGGTTTCGATCCGGCGCGGGTCGAGCCGCTTGCGCGCGCGCTGATGGCGCAACGGCCGATGAGCGCGCAGGAGCTCGGCGCGGCATTGCTGGCGCATTTCCCGGACGCGCAGAAGGCCGGGCTGGGGCATTGGGTGCGCACGCGCGTCGCGCTGGCCATCGTCCCGAGCGATGACCGCTGGGGTTACCCGCGTCCGCCGCGCTTCGTGCCGGCCGAGCAGTGGCTGCAACAGCCGCTGGCACCGGCGAGCACCGCCGAACTGCTGCTGCACGGCATCGCCGCGATCGGCCCGGCCAGTTCCGCCGACCTGCGCAGCTGGTCCGGGTTGCGCGGCATCAAGCCTGCGCTCGAAGCTCTGCGGCCACGGCTGCAGGTGTATCGCGACGAATCCGGACGCGAACTGTTCGACCTCCCGCAGGCGCCGCGCCCGCGTGCGGACACGCCAGCGCCGGTGCGGCTGTTGCCGGAGTACGACAACGTGTTCCTGTCGCACGACGATCGCGATCGCATCGTCATGCCGCAGCACAGCCAGCATTTCACCCAGACCGCGAATGGCCGGCGCCTGCGTGCGGTGCTGGTCGACGGTTTCGTCCGCGCCGGTTGGTCACATGCCTGCGACAAGGGCAAGGCCAGCATCCAGGTCAAGCTGTTCGACCGCTTCGACGCCGGCACGCGCGACGACATCGCCACGGAGGCGCTGGCGCTGTTGCATTTCCTCGAGCCCGATGCCGATCATCACGACGTCGAGCTGCACCCATGAACGCAAGGGAGATCCGGATGAAGGCAGTCATCGCCGTCGTGGCCAGCGCGCTGGTGCTGGCCGGCTGCGCGAGCGCACCGCCGGCCGCGCCCAATCCGCAGCCCCAGTGGCGGCCGTCGTTGAACTTCAACGCCCGCAGCGCGCAGATGATCATCATCCACCAGACCGAGATGGAATCGGCCGAAGCGGCGTTGTTGACCTTGCAGACGAGCAACTCCACGGGCCGCGTCAGTGCCCATTACCTGATCGGCAAGGACGGCCACCTGTACCAGCTGGTGGCCGAGTCCAATCGCGCCTGGCACGCCGGCGCATCGCGCTGGGGCGGCGTGACCGACCTCAACTCCGCAACGATCGGCATCGAGCTGGACAACGACGGCGTCGCGCCCTTCAGCACCGAGCAGATCGACGCGCTGTTGTGGCTGCTGGGCAACATCACCTCGCGCCTGGATATCCCGCGCCACCTGATCATCGGCCACGGTGACATCGCGCCGGCGCGCAAGCGTGATCCGAGTGCACTGTTTCCATGGCAGCGACTGGCTGAAGCCGGCTATGGGCTGTGGCCGCGCACGCCGCTTGTGGCGGCGCCGGCTGGGTTCGACTCGTGGGCCGCCTTGCGACTGGTCGGGTACGACCTGCGCGACCCGGCAGCGGCGGTGCGCGCGTTCCATCGTCACTATCGCGGCAACGAAGAAGAGCAGTGGCTGCCGGGTGACGCCGAGATCCTGTACGACCTGCAGCAACAGCTGATGGAAATGCCAACCCCGTAGCCCGGGTAAGGCCAAAGGCCGCACCCGGGTTGCGCTCTGCCGGCGGCGATCCCGGGTGCGCTTCGCTTACCCGGGCTACGGGGGCGGGGGGCGGCGGAATTTGTAGACGATGGCGCCGACGAGCATGGCGACGGCGGCGGCGAGCAGGTTGGCGATGCTGGCGCTGGCGAGCAATCCGAGGCTCAGCACGATCGCCGCGATCGGGATCAGCGGGCCGAAGGGCAACTGCAATGCGCCCTGGTGGTGTCCGTGGCGGCGGTGCAGCACCAGCACCGAGCAGGCGGTGCCGATGTAGGTACACAGTCGCGACACGACCGACAGCAGCGCAAGCTGCACGAACGACCCCGACAGTGCCAGCACCAGGGAGACGACGCCGATCACCACGACCGCGACCGCGGGCGTGTGCAGGCGCGGATGGATCGCGGCCAGTGAGCGCGGTCCGTAACCGTCGCTGGCCAGCGCCAGCAGGTAGCGTGGCGCCATCATCACGGTGTTGCTGCTGGTGCCGAGGATCGAGATGCTGGCGCCGACGGTCATCAGCAGCGCCAGCGTCTCGCCGCTGAAGCCTGCGGCGGCCTGTGCGAGCGGTGTCGAGGATTGGGCAAGGCCCGGCAGCGTGCCCAGGGCCACCCATTGCACGCTGACGTAGACCAGCGTGACGGTGGCGATCATCGTCAGCAGCGCGAACGGGACGTCGCGGCGGGGGTTGCGATATTCACCCGCGGCGGCTGGCAGGTTTTCGAACCCGGCGTACGCGAACAACAGCAGCAGCGCGGCTTCGGCGAGGGTTTTGGAGGTGACCGGTGCGTTCGCCGGCGAGGCCAGCGTGGCATCGACGTGGAAGATGCCGATGGCCACGAACAGCAGCAGCGGCAGCAGTTTGCCGATGGCGAGGATGACGCCGGTGCGCGCTGCGGCGCGCACGCCGATCACGTTGATCACCACCAGCAGGCCGAGTGAGCCGGTGACGATCGCGATCCGCGGCAGGCCGGATGCGGCCGCGGGCCAGTAGTGGGTGACGGCTTCGGCGAGGCCATTGCTCAGCGCTGCGGCGGTGGCGAGGCGGGTGAGCAGCAGCATCCAGCCGACTTCGAAGCCGATGAAGGGCCCGAACGCTTCGCGTGCATAGAGGTAGCCGCCGCCGGGGCCGTCGAAGTAGCTGGCGGCCTGGGCATAGCAAAGCACCAGCAGGCTCACGGCGAATCCGGCCAGCAGCACCGCCCACAGGCTGGCCGGGCCGAGCAGTGCTGCTGCGGCGGCGGGCAGCAGATAAATACCGCTGCCGATCACGTCATTGATCGACAAGCCCACGATCTGCCATCGGCTGACGGCGCGAACGGTGCTGGTGGGGCGTGCCGTTGCCTGCTGGTCCAAGGGCGCTGCCTGTGCGAGGGCGACAGGCCGAGAGTGCCTGATGCTGCGCTGCGGTCGCCACTGCCGACCACCGTTCGTCCTGAGCGTAGCGCAGCGAAGTCGAAGGACCTGCCGATGCGATTGGGCTTGCATCTTGCGGAGTGGCGTCGTCCGCCGGGCCGGGGATTGCTCCGCCCCTTAGTCAGACATCCTGTCTGATGCGGGGCGCGGGACATCCATGTCCCGCTGCGGATCAATCC
>NZ_JBHRZC010000010.1:0-68559 GCF_042649405.1 Lysobacter sp. GCM10012299
AGCAGCGGGACATGGATGTCCCGCGTCCCGCGTAAAGACAGGATGTCGTCCGCGGGACGGAGCACTCCCCGCCCCTGCGGACGACGCCGCTCCGAAGCCTGGGCACCAAGGCAGCGTCAAGATGGATCCCGGCTTTCGCCGGGATGACGGGTTATCGGCCTGGATCCCGGCGTTCGCCGGGATGACGGTGACAGGGGGGACGGTTACCTGGCTCAGCGCGGATAGAAATCCCGGGGGAACTGCATCGTCGACGTCGCACCGTTCTCGCGCACGACCGTCACGTCGAAACGCAGAGTGTCCGGCGGCGTTGCTTCTGCCGTGCCGATGTAGTCGAGCAGATCGCCACTGCGCAATTCGCGCATCTCGATGGTCTGGCGACGGCCACGCAGGTCGGTCGCGGTGGCGGTGATGCGCGCCGGCAATGCGACTTCCTGCGCTTCAGGCCCCTGGCGCACGGCGACCAGCAACATCACCGTGTTGTCGGCGCGGCTGATGCCGTACTGGCTGGCCACGGCCGGCGACAACGCCGAGGTCTGCATCGCGTTGGCGCGGACGCTGACGTCGCCGACCCGGCTGATGGCTTCACCCTGCGCAGCAGGGGCGGCTGGCGTGGCCGGCGGCGGAGCGCTGCCACTGCAGCCGGCGAGGCCGGCGACCAGCAACGCAATGAGGGGGGCAATGCGCATGCGAAGACTCCTCAGGCAATCAATGGTGGGCTGCCGACAACTGCCGGCCGCGCTCGGTGGCGGCGGCGATCGCGCGCGCGACCAGCTCGCGGAAGCCGCCGGCTTCGAAGGTTTCGATCGCGGCCTGGGTGGTGCCGCCGGGGGAGGTCACCCGCGCACGCAGCACGTCGGCCGGTTCTTCAAGGCGAGTGAGCATCGTGGCCGCACCGAGCAGGGTCTGTTGCACCAGCGCCCGTGCGGCTTCCGGCGTCAGACCTTCGGCGACACCGGCCGCCTGCATCGCCTCGGCAAGCAGGAACACATACGCCGGGCCGCTGCCCGACACGGCAGTGACGGCGTCCATGCGGCTTTCGTCATCGATCCAGACCGTCGGGCCCACCGCATCGAGCAGGCCGGCGGCGTGGTCGCGCTGGTGGCCATCGGCCTGGTCGTTGGCGAACAGGCCGGTGATGCCGACGCCGAGCAGGGCCGGCGTGTTGGGCATCGCCCGGACCACCGCCAGGCCGCCGCCCAGCCAGCCGTCCAGCTGGGCCGCCGTGATGCCGGCCGCGATCGAGATCACCAGCGGCCGCCGCGCCTGTGCAATTCCGGCAAGCTCGGCGCAGACGCCCGCCATCACCTGCGGCTTGACCGCGAGCAGCCAGACATCGGCACCCGCCGCGGCTTCGGCGGCGTTGTCGAACCCCTGGACATGGAAGTCGCGCTCGAGTGCCTGGCGCAAGGCATCGGCGGGCTCGGCGACGTGGATGCCATCGGCCGGCTGGCCGCGTGCGATCAGGCCTCCGATCAGGCTGCGCGCCATGTTGCCGCCGCCGATGAAGGCGATGGCGCCGGGGGCGTCGGGTGTGGTGGTGGATTCGATCTGGGGCATGCGGGGGAAGAGGGCGAATGACGGTCGGTGCCGGTCATCGAGGATAGCAAGGCCTCAGGCCGGCCTCGGCCGGGCGCCGAACAGCGCCGTGCCAATGCGCACCATGGTCGCCCCTTCGGCGATCGCGATGGCATGGTCGTCGCTCATTCCCATCGACAACGTATCCACGCCCGGGTGCGCGGCACGCAGGGCCTCGAACAGCGCCCGGGTGCGGCGGAACGCGCCGCGCCGCTGCTCGGGATCGGGGTGGGGCGTGGGGATCACCATCAGCCCGCGCAGGCGCAGTCGCGGCTGGGCGGCGATGGCGTCTGCCAGGGCCGGCACGTCGCCGGGTTGGCAGCCATGCTTGCTGGCTTCGTCGTCGATGTTGACCTGGATCAGCACGTTCAAGGGTGGACGGTCGTCGGCGCGATGCTGGGCCAGGGCAGTGACCAGCTTGGCCCGGTCGACGGTCTGGACCCAGTCGAACAGGGTGGCGGCCTCCCTGGCCTTGTTGGACTGCAAATGGCCAATCAAGTGCCATTCCAGGCCCAGCGCGGCCAATGCCGGTTGCTTGGCCGCGGTCTCCTGCACATAGTTCTCGCCAAAGGCGTGCTGGCCGGCGGCGGCCAATTCCGCGACGGCCGTCGCATCCTGGGTCTTGCTGACGGCGAGCAGCCGCGGCACTGGCCGTCCGGAGGCCTCCGCCGCGTTCTCAAGCTTGAGTTGCATGTCCTGCAGAGCGCTGGCGCGCACGTCTCAATTCCTGTCTAAAGTGCTGGAAAGATGGCGAGGTTAGGGGGCTATACTGCGGCGCAGGGGTAGTTTGGTTCCACTACGGGGCGCTGCAAGGCCCTGTGTTCAAGGTACTGATCTTCAAGTCTGTTTTTCCAGTGGCAGTGCAGGGGAGCACGCATGGATATCGCCGAACTTCTGGCGTTTTCGGTAAAGAACAAAGCATCCGACCTGCACCTGTCTGCGGGCTTGCCGCCGATGATCCGGGTCGACGGCGACGTGCGCCGCATCAACATCCCGGCCCTCGACCACAAGCAAGTGCACGCGCTGGTCTACGACATCATGTCGGACAAGCAGCGCCGCGACTTCGAAGAGTTCCTCGAGGTCGACTTCTCCTTCGAGATTCCCGGCCTGGCGCGTTTCCGCGTCAACGCCTTCAACCAGAACCGCGGCGCCGGTGCGGTGTTCCGTACCATTCCCTCGGAAGTGCTGACCCTGGACGACCTGGGTTGCCCGCCGATCTTCCGCGAGCTCATCGACCAGCCGCAGGGCCTGATCCTGGTGACCGGCCCGACCGGTTCGGGCAAGTCGACCACGCTGGCGGCGATGATCGACCACATCAACAAGAACGAATACGGCCACATCCTCTCCGTCGAGGACCCGATCGAATTCGTCCACACCTCGCAGAAGTGCCTGATCAACCAGCGCGAGGTGCACCGCGACACGCACGGCTTCAACGAGGCGCTGCGCTCGGCCCTTCGTGAAGACCCCGACTACATCCTCGTCGGCGAGTTGCGCGACCTGGAAACCATCCGCCTGGCGCTGACCGCCGCGGAAACCGGCCACCTGGTGTTCGGCACCCTGCACACCTCCTCGGCGGCCAAGACCGTCGACCGAATCATCGACGTGTTCCCCGCCGGCGAAAAGCCGATGGTGCGCTCGATGCTGTCGGAGTCGCTGCGCGCGGTGATCTCGCAGGCGCTGCTGAAGAAGGTTGGCGGCGGTCGTACCGCGGCCTGGGAAATCATGGTCGGCATCCCGGCGATCCGTAACCTGATCCGCGAGGACAAGGTCGCGCAGATGTACTCGTCGATCCAGACCGGCCAGCAGTACGGAATGATGACGCTCGACCAGCACCTCCAGGACCTGGTCAAGCGCGGCCTGATCCTGCGTCCGCAGGCGCGCGAGTACGCCAAGGACAAGCGTCTTTTCGAATAAAAGCCATACCCCTCTCCCGTTCGCGGGAGGGGGACAGGCCGCCGCAGGCGGCCAGGGTGAGGGCAGTCTTGTCAGTCACACGCCGCACGAGCCGGGGAGGCCGTCGGCACTGGAGTAAGCATGAGCAGCACTACCGGCGGCAGCATCGATTTCACCTCGTTCCTCAAGCTGATGGCGCACCAGAAGGCGTCGGACCTGTTCATCACCGCCGGCATGCCGCCGTCGATGAAGGTCCACGGCAAGATCTCGCCGATCACCCAGAACCCGCTGACGCCCCAGCAAAGCCGCGACCTCGTCCTCAACGTGATGACGCCGCAGCAGCGCGAGGAGTTCGAAAAGTCCCACGAGTGCAACTTCGCCATCGGCGTGGCCGGCGTCGGCCGCTTCCGCGTCAGCTGCTTCTACCAGCGCAACCAGGTCGGCATGGTGCTGCGCCGGATCGAGACCAAGATCCCGACGGTGGAGGAGCTCAACCTGCCGCCGGTGATCAAGACGCTGGCGATGACCAAGCGCGGCATCATCATCTTCGTCGGTGCGACCGGTACCGGTAAGTCGACCTCGCTGGCGGCCATGATCGGCTACCGCAACCTCAACTCGACCGGCCACATCATCACCATCGAGGATCCGATCGAGTTCGTGCACAAGCACGAGGGCTGCATCATCACGCAGCGCGAAGTCGGCATCGACACCGACAGCTGGGATGCGGCGCTGAAGAACACACTGCGCCAGGCGCCGGACGTGATCATGATCGGCGAGGTGCGTACCCGCGAGGGCATGGACCACGCGATCGCCTTCGCCGAAACCGGCCACCTGGTGCTGTGCACGCTGCACGCCAACAACGCCAACCAGGCGATGGACCGCATCATCAACTTCTTCCCGGAAGACCGCCGCCAGCAGTTGCTGATGGACCTGTCGCTCAACCTCAAGGGCGTGGTCGCGCAGCAGCTGATCCCGACGCCGGACGGCAAGGGTCGGCGCGTGGCGATGGAAATCCTGCTCGGCACGCCGCTGGTGCAGGACTACATCCGCGACGGCGAGATCCACAAGATCAAGGAAGTGATGAAGGAGTCCGTGCAGCTGGGCATGAAGACCTTCGACCAGAGCCTGTTCGAGCTGTACCAGGCCGGCGAGATCAGCTACGAGGACGCCCTGCGTTACGCCGACTCGCAGAACGAAGTGCGCCTGCGCATCAAGCTGGCCCAGGGCGGCGACGCCCGGACGCTGGCGGCAGGCATGGACGGCATCGAGGTCGCGGAAGTGCGCTGATCGCCGCGATGGTGTCGCACGAAAAAGCCGGGCATTGCCCGGCTTTTTTGTTGCAGGCCGGCTATCCATCCCGGGTGCGCTTCGCTTACCCGGGCTACGGGGAGGGTGGTGCGTAGCCCGGGTAAGCGAAGCGCACCCGGGTGGCTGGCGGACTCCCGGGTGCGCGTTGCTTACCCGGGCTACCGGCGCCAGGGCGGGTCCAGCGGTGGCTTGAGCTTGATGATCTTCGCCTGCACCGGGCAACTGTCGCGGTGTGCACCCTTCAGGTAGCCCAGGCTCATCAGGAACTCGCCGGTGATCTCGCCACCGGTGAAGCGGAAGGTCTTCTTGAACAGCTTCACCCAGTCGGCCTTGTCGCGACGCTTGCCGTCCATGGACATGTTTGCGTCCAGCCACTGCGCGAAGCTGCCATGTGCAGCGCGCAGCTCCTGGATGACCTTGGCGTTGTGGATCGCCGCATCGACTTTCAGCCGGTTGCGGATGATCCCCGCATCCTCGAGCAGGCGCGCACGATCGGCCTCGCCGTAGGCGGCCACCTTGTCCACGTCGAAGCCGTCATAGGCGCTGCGGAAACCCTCGCGCTTGCGCAGCATGGTTTCCCAGCTCAGCCCGGCCTGGTTGATTTCCAGCACCAGGCGTTCGAACAGCACGGCATCGTCGCGCTGCGGGAAGCCGTATTCGTGGTCGTGGTAAGGCCCATGCAGCGGGTGGCCCGGCGCGTAGTCGCAGTAGCCGGACATCGCTTACGGCTTGCCCGCTGCGAACTGCTCCAGCCCCAGCACGCCCACGCCCTGCTCGAAGCGAATGTCCACCGGGATCTTCGCGTCCTTCAGTCGCGCAAGGTCGCCCGCCAGTTCCGGCTTGATCATGCCCAGCGTCTCGGTCATGCGCTTGGCCTCGGCGTAGTCACCATCGCCCTGCACCTTGAGCAGCTTGGCGCTGAGCGCGTTCATCGCCGCGCGCATCTTCTCGAAGTCGACGCGATAACGGCCGTCCGGATCGCGGCTGAAGGCACCCTGCTCGGCGAAGAAGTTGAAGCGAACCATGTTCGCCTTGCCGTGCGCGTCGCTGGCGCCGAAGCGCACCGAGCGCAGGATTCCGGCGAGGAAAGTCACGTAGCCGTCCATGAGCTTGCTCTCTTCCAGTTCGCCCTTGCGGCTGAGCGCATCGATCATGTACAGGCCGAGGATGTCGGCCTTGCCTTCCTCGAAACTGGACGAGTATTCCTTCAGCGCCTCGTCGACCGTGCCCTTGCCGTCGAGCGTCTTCTTGATGCCCAGGCCGTGCGCGACCTCATGGAACATCACGTCCTCGAAGAACGCATCGAAGGTGACGTGCTTGAGCTGGTCGGAGGCGATGAGTTCCTTCGCGATCGGGGTGAGGATGGCGTCGAACTTCGCCTTCATCACGTTCTCCAGCTGCAGGCGACGGGTGCCCTTGGCCAGCTGCACTTCCTCGTCGTTGGGCAGGTTGATGGCGATGGTCTTGGCGCCGACGTTGGCGTTGCCGCCGTAGTAGACGACCTGGTAGGCGTTGAGGTCCGCCGCCGAGCCGGGCACTTCGGCCTTGTACTTGTCGTCCACCGGCAGGCCCTTCTGCAGGGTCGGCAGGAAGCTGGCGAAGCGGGCGAGCTTCTTGCTCCACTCCACGTCCTTGACCAGCACCAGGCCCTCGTAGGCGGCCTTGTAGCCGAACAGCTGGTCCTCGTAGGTCTCGATCGGGCCGATCACGATGTCGACCGGGTTGGTCTTCATGTCCATCCATGCCATGTCGCTGGGACGGAAGTCGTCGTCGAGCAGGGCCTTGGCGCGGCTGGTCAGGTAATCGGCGAAGGACTTGTCCGCGCTCAGCGTGGCGGCCTCGCGCAGCAGTGCGGCGGCACGCTCGAGGTCGGCCTTGTAGGCCTCGTGGTAGGGCACCGTGACGAGCTTGCCGTCAACGCGGCGCAGCAGCGTGTAGTTGGAGGTCTTGTCGGGCAGCGTGGCCGCTTCGAACTCCGCCTTGGTCATGTCCGCCGGATAGAACGGGCCGCCGGGCGGGCGCGGGCCGACGCCATCGATGATCGGCGTGTCTTCGTTGAGGCGGTCCCAGGGGCCGAAGTTGACCTCGACCAGTTCGCGCGTGCCCGCATCCGGGGCGCGCGCGAGCAGGGCGGCGCGGTCGCCGTCCCAGGACTGCTTCCAGTAGATGTCGTTCATGACTTTGCTGGCCTGGACGAGCTTGGCGATCATGCGTTTGCCGGAATCGTCGAAGCCGGACAGGTCGGCCTTGAGCGGCACCACCGCGTAATCGCCGGCGTGGGCAGCGGCGTAACCGGAGGCGGCGGCCGCCGGTGCAGCCTGCGCGGCCGGTTTGGCCGGCTCCTGCGGGGCCTGGGGCTTGCAGGCGGCCAGGGCGAGCCCGGCCAGGCAGGCCACGGCGAGGACGCGCAGGCGGGTGGAGTGCGGAGCGGTCGGATTCGAAGCTGTCATGGCGGCGGCACGGCGTGGACAGGGAAAGTCGCCATCCTACGCCCGCGACGGTGCGGCACGCATCGCGCAACGCGGGCTAGAATGTTGGCCATGTCAGTGACTCCCACGCCACTTGCCAACCAGCTGCTGATCGCGTTGCCGGCCTTGGCCGACTCCAACTTCGCCCGCAGCGTCGCCCTGATCTGCCAGCACGATTCCGACGGTGCGATGGGGCTGGTCGTCAATCGCCCGTCCGAGTACACGCTGGGCGAAGTCTTCGGCCAGATGGGCCTGGAAGGCGGCGATCCCTCCCTGCTGTCGCAGATCGTCCTTGCCGGCGGCCCGGTCCATCCCGAGCGCGGCTTCGTCCTGCACGACGGCGGCTCGCAGTGGGACTCCACGCTGGCGATCACCGAGCGGCTGTTCCTGACCACCTCGCGCGACATCCTCGAAGCCATGGCGCGGGGCGACGGCCCCGACAACGCCATCGTGGCGCTGGGCTGCGCCGGCTGGGGCTCCGGGCAGCTCGAGCAGGAACTGACCGAGAACGACTGGCTGACCGCACCGGCCGATCCCGAGCTGCTGTTCGAACTGCCGCTGGACGCGCGCTGGCAGGCCGCAGCCGGGCGCATCGGCGTCGATTTCGCCTACCTGGCCGATTACTCCGGGCACGCCTGATGGCGGGCACCGCGGACAAGGCGTCACCGATCCGGCGCGACGGCACCGTGCTCGGCTTTGACGTCGGTGCACGCCGGATTGGCGTGGCCGTCGCCAGCGCCTTCGGCCACGGCGCACGCGCCCTGGCAGTGATCGACGTGCACGGCCATGGCCCCGACTGGACCGCCATAGACAGGCTGCGCACCGAATGGCGCCCCGATGGCCTGATCGTCGGCGACCCGATGAGCCTGGACGGTGGCGACCAGCCGATCCGCATTCGCGCCCATGCTTTCGCCCGCGAACTGCACGCACGCTACGGGCTGCCGGTGGTGCTGGTCGACGAGCGCATGAGTTCGATCGAGGCCGCGCAACGCTTCGCCTCCGACCGTGCCGAGGGCCGCAAGCGCCGCCGCGATGCCGAGGCGCTGGATGCGGTGGCGGCGGCGGTCATCATCGAGCGCTGGCTGGCCGCACCGGACGACGCCCTCGATCTTTCCGAACTTCCCCATTCCAATCCATGAACGCACCGCACACGCACCTGCCGCGCCACCTGCTGACCCTGCAAGACCTCGAACGCGGCGTGCTCGATGCGCTGCTGGTTCGATCGCAGGCCTTTGCCGAAGGCCACTACGACCGCCGCGCGCTCGATGGCATCGCCGTGTGCACGCTGTTCTTCGAACCCTCCACGCGCACGCGCATGAGCTTCACGCTCGCCGCGCAGCGCCTGGGTGCGGACGTGCTCAACTTCGACGCCTCGACGTCGTCGACGCGCAAGGGCGAAACCGCGCTCGACACCCTCAAGAACCTCGAGGCCATGGGCGTGCGCGGCTTCGTCGTGCGCCACCAGGACGATGGCGCGGTGGCCGGGCTGTCCGCGCACGTCAACGACGGCACCGTGCTGGTCAACGCCGGCGACGGCCGCAGCGCGCACCCGACCCAGGGCCTGCTCGACATGCTGACGCTGCGCCAGGCCAAGGGCGCCGACTTCTCGAAGCTGAAGGTGCTGGTCGTCGGCGACGTCAAGCATTCGCGCGTCGCCCGTTCGGACCTGCAGGCACTGCGCACGCTCGGCACCGGTGACATCCGCGTATGCGGACCGGCCCCGCTGCTGCCGGACGACGGCACGCTGCAGGGCTGCAATGTCTCGCACGACCTCGATGCCGCGCTCGAAGGTGTCGACGCGGTGATGATGCTGCGCCTGCAACGCGAGCGCATGGAAGAAGGCCTGATCGCTTCGCTCGACGACTACCACCGCGATTTCGGCTTGACTGCCAGCCGCCTCAAGCGCGCTGCGGGCGACGCGGTGGTGATGCATCCGGGCCCGATCAATCGCGGCGTCGAGATCACCGACGAAGTAGCGGATGGCCCGCAGTCGCTGATCCTGCGCCAGGTCGGCAACGGCGTGGCGGTGCGGATGGCGGTGCTGGAAGCGCTGCTGCGCGGCTAGGGCATCCTTCCTTCGACTTCGCTGCGCTACGCTCAGGACGAACGGTGTCCGGAGGAAGTGAACCGTTCGTCCTGAGCGTAGGCGCAAAGCGCCGAAGTCGAAGGACTCAGCGCCTCTGGGCCCAAATCCAAGTCCAAAGCTCCGGCATCGCATACGCCGGATCCCACACGTCATGCCCCACGCCGGCCATTTCGCTGTAGCGCACATCCGCGCCAACGCGGCGCAGCGCTTCGGCCATGTGCCGTGACTGGTCCGGCGTGACCGCCTCGTCGTTGGCGCCGTGGAACAGCCACATCGGCAGATGCTGCAATCGCTGCGCCGCCGCCGCGAACGGGTCCGGCGCCTGCGCCACGCCCTCGACCTGAAGATGCTCGGGCACGCCCGGCGGTTGCGTGATGCCGCCGCAGACCGGTACCAGCGCGGCGAATCGCAGCGGCTGCATCAACGCCAGTTCGTAAGCGCCGTAGCCGCCACGCGACAGTCCGGTCAGGACGATGCGGTGCGGGTCGCCGTCGAACTCGCGAAGGCTCGCATCGAGCGCGGCCAGGGCCATGCGCGCGTTGGCACCGTCCCAGGACTGACCCTCAGGCGATTGCGGGAACACCACGATGGCCGGGAAATCCACCAGGTGCTTGCGCAGGTACGGGCCGAGGCCGACCTGCACCTGTTTCTGGTTGTCGTTGCCGCGCTCACCGGAGCCGTGCAGGAACAGGAGCACCGGCGGATGGCGGCCACCGGCCTGTGCCGACGGGACGAACACCTGGTAGCGATGCGTGGCGCCGTCGATCTGCAGTTCGCGCTCGACGAAACGGCCGCTGGCTTCACGCGCCGGCCGGTGCACGCACGCGGCCGTCATGGCCAGGAGCAGCAGGACGAGCACGCGGGAAACGTTCGACATCGACAAGCCTCCGGAGAAAGCGGAGCAGGGAATGCCGCCGCGAACGCTACCGCAGCAGGATGAGTGTCGCCAGGCCGAGGAAAGTGAAGAAGCCCATGACGTCGGTGACGGTGGTCAGGAAGATGCCGCTGGCCAGCGCCGGATCGAATCCCGCGCGTCGCAGCGTCACCGGCACCAGCACGCCCGCCACCGCCGCGAACAGCAGGTTGAGCGTGAGGGCGATGCCGATCACGATCGAAAGCCCGACACTGTGGAACCACAGCAGCACGATCAGCGCCAGCAGCGTGCCCAGCACCAAGCCGTTGAGCAGTGCCACGCGCGCTTCCTTCCACAGCAGCGTGCGCACGTTGGCCGCGCCGACCTGGCCCAGGGCCAGGCCGCGCACCATCAGCGCCAGCACCTGCGTGCCGGCGTTGCCGCCCATGCCGGCGACGATCGGCATCAGCACCGCCAGCGCCACCAGCTTGTCGATGGTGTCGGCGAATTCGCCGACCACGCTGGCGGCCAGGAATGCCGTGCCCAGGTTGATCGACAGCCAGATCAGGCGCCGCCGCATCGCGCGCCAGACCGGGCTGAAGAGGTCTTCGTCCTCGTCCAGGCCGGCCGCGCTCAGGGCCTGGTGTTCGGCCTGGTTGCGGATGATGTCGACGACGTCGTCGATGGTGATGCGGCCGAGCAGGATGTTGTTCTCGTCGACCACCGGCGCGCTGAGCCAGTCATGGTCGGAGAACTTGCGCGCGACCTCGTTCGCCGATTCCTCGACGTCGATGGCGGCCTGCTCGTCGTCGATCAGCTTGTTGATCGGCGTGCCCGGGTCGTGCGTCAGCAGCGCGGCCAGCGCGAGGCGGCCCAGGTACTGGTGGCGGCGGCTGACCACGTACAGGTGGTCGGTGTGCTCGGGCAGCTCGCCGCGCAGGCGCAGGTAACGCAGCACGACGTCGACGGTGGTGTCGGTTCGCACCGTCACCACGTCGGGGTTCATCAGGCGGCCGGCGGTGTCCTCCGGGTACGACAGCACCTGCTCGAGCCGCTCGCGGTTTTCGCGGTCCATCGACTTGAGGACTTCGTCGATGACCGTGTCGGGCAGGTCTTCGACCAGGTCGGCAAGGTCGTCGATTTCCAGCTCGGAGGCCGCGGCGATGATCTCGTCCGGGTCCATCTCCGCCAGCAGGCTCTCGCGCACTTCATCGCCGACGTGGACCAGCACCTCGCCGTCGTCCTCGGCATCGACCAGGCCCCACACGATCGTGCGCTTGGCCGGCGGCAGCGATTCGAGCAGGTTGCCGATCTCGGCGGGGGAGAGGGTGTTGACCAGCCGGCGCACCGGACCCAGACGACCGCTGTCGAGCGCATCGGAAAGCAGGCGCAGCTGGCGCGCGGTCTTGTCGTGGCGGACGGCTTCGGCCATGCGGGGCTTCCGGTGGCGCATCGCACCACGATGGCGCGACAGGGCTAGGTGTTCATGGCGCGCATTATCGCCCCTGAAGGCGATAAAGCACAGCCCGAGCGGGCCGTGTCATCGGCAAGGCCAGGTGGAAGGATGTGATCGAAGGACGTCAGGGCCGATGCGAAGGGGCGTTGCCGTGGATCCACTCTTCGATGGCCGAACGATCGCGCGCGCGCAGCAGCGACGCTGCATTGGCCTTCAGCTGGGCCAGGCTGCAGTGGCGGATCGTGCGGCGCAGTTCCAGCAGCGTCGCCGGATGCAGGCTGAACTCGGTGAGGCCCAGCGCCAGCAGCATCGGCGCGAAATGCGGATCGCCGGCCATCTCGCCGCAGACCGCCACCGGCTTGCCGCGCTTCTCGCCGAGGCGGATGACGTCGCGGATCAGGCGGATCACCGCCGGATGCAGCGGCGTGTAGAGGTTGGTCAGCGCCTCGTTGTTGCGGTCGGCGGCAAGCAGGTACTGGACGAGGTCGTTGGTGCCGATCGACAGGAAATCGACCGAGCCGATGAAGGTCGGCAGTGCGATGGCCGCAGCGGGCACTTCGATCATCGCGCCCAGGGGCACCTGCTCGGCGACTTCGTGGCCTTCCTCGCGCAGCTGCGTGGTCACGCGCTTGAGCAGGCTGCGGACCGCGCGCACTTCCTCGCGGCAACTGATCATCGGCAGCAGGATGCGCAGCGGGCCGTAACCGGACGCGCGCACCAGTGCACGCAACTGCGACTCGAGCAGGCCCGAACGCGCCAGCGACAGCCGCACGCCACGCAGCCCCAGTGCCGGGTTGGGTTCGTCGCGCAGGGCCAGCCCGGTGCGGTCGGCCTTGTCGGCGCCCAGGTCGAGGGTGCGGATGGTCACCGTGCGTCCGGTCATGCCGAGCACGACATCGCGGTAGACGCGGAACTGCTCTTCCTCGTCCGGCAGTTCGTTACGCTGCAGGAACAGGAACTCGGTGCGGTACAGGCCGACGCCGGCGGCGCCCAGCGCGTGCGCCTCGGCCACGTCGTCACGCGACTCGGCATTGGCGAACAGCTTGATGTCGACGCCGTCGAGGGTGCGCGTGGGCTCGCGGCGCAGGCGATGCAGTTGCTTGCGTTCGCGCGCAAGTTCGCGCACGCGGCCGCGATGCGAGCGCAGGTCGTTGGCGTCGGGCTCCAGCACCACGCGCCCGGTGGCGCCGTCGACGGCGAGCACGTCGCCGTCGTTGATCTTCTGCAGCGCCTGCGCCGCGCCGACCACATAGGGCAGGTGCAGGCTGCGCGCCAGGATCGCGCTGTGCGAGAGCACGCTGCCGCTGGTGGTGATGATGGCCATCACCCCCTGCGCCTGCAGCTGGACGAGCTCGGCCGGGGCGACGTTGTCGGTGACCAGGATTTCGCCGGCGACACCGGAGATGCCGTTGTCGTGGCGATGCAGGGCGGCATGGACGCGGCCGATGACCTGGTCGATGTCGTCGACGCGGCTGCGGAAGTAGGCATCATCCATGGCCTGGAAGACCGAGGCGATGCGGTCGCGCTGCAGGCGCAGCGCGTAGTCGGCGGAGTAGCGGCCGGTGCGGATCAGCTCGTCGAGGCCGTTGAGCAGTTCCGGGTCGTCGAGCAGCAGGCTGTGCAGGTCGAGGAACTCGCCGACCTCGTGCGCCAGTGCGCCATGCAGGCGCTCGCGCAGCGCGAACATCTCGCCGCGGACGGTGGCGATGGCGGCATGCAGGCGCGCGACTTCGGCTTCGACCGCCTTGGCCGGGATGTGCTCCTCGAGCACCTCGAGCACGTGCGGCAGGCGGACACGGGCGCGGCCGAGGGCGCTTCCGCGCGATGCACCGTGTCCGTTGAACTCCTGCCTCATTCCTTTACTCCGGTGGTGCGACGGGGCGTCAGCTGTCTTCGTCGAAGCGGCGCTCGAACAACGAAACCACCGCCTGCGCGGCACTGGCTTCGTCTTCGCCTTCGACCCGCAGCTTGACCTGGGTGCCCTGGCCGGCAGCAAGCAGCATCACCCCCATGATGCTCTTGGCGTTGACCTCGCGGCCCTTGGCGGTAAGCGTGGCGCTGCTGCGGAAGCCCGACAGCGCCTGCACCAGCTTGGCGGTCGCGCGCGCATGCAGGCCGAGGCGATTGGTGACGGTCAGTTCGTGTTCGATCATCGCCGATTCCTCGATCCGGTCACGCGCCCGTTACGATCCCGCCGGGCCAGGTCACGCTTGCTCTGCCGAAGCCATTCCATTTCGTACTGCTCCTGGGTACTGCTCAAGATGGCGTCCTATGCTTCATCCACGATCACGCCGTTGCGCGCACCGGCGGCGGCCACGGCCGGCAGCTCGTCCAGGGTCAGGTCGGCGTAGTTCATTACCCGCAGCAGCATCGGCAGGCTCAGTGCCGACACGCGCCGGACCGGTGTGCCCAGGCGGGCGACCTTGGCGGCGAGGTTGCTCGGCGTGGCGCCGTAAAGATCGGTCAGCACCAGCACGCCTTCGCCGCCATCGACGCGGCGCAATGCGGCGCTCGCCAGTGGCAGCAGGGCGTCGGGGTCGCCGTCGAACGGGACCTCCAGTGCCTCGGTCCGCAGCGGCAACGGACGCATGAGCCGCCCGGCCACCGCGATCAGCGCGTTGCCTATGCCTTCATGGGTGATCAGGAGGATGCCGACGGCCATGTCGCCAAGTTAGCAGAGGCGGGTGACGGGCCGGAAGCGCTCGCCAGCAAAAGAAGCGGCCCGCATCGCTGCGGGCCGCGGTGGGCGATCGCCTGAGCGACCGCGTGGGCGCCATCGGTGAGGGGGCATCACTTCGACGGCGGGGTGGTGTCGTCCTTCGGAGGCGTCTCCTGGCCTTCCACCGGCGGTGGCGTGGGCGCGCCTGACTCCGGTGTCGTCGTCGCCGGCGGGGTGGTGTCGGCCGGCGGCGTGTACGTATCCGGCGGCGGCGGCTCGGCCGGGGGCGGTGTCTCCACGGGCACGGGCGTGGTGGTCTCGGTCTTCTGGCAGCCACCCAGGGCCAGCGCGGACGTGAGCGCCAGGGCGAGGGCGGCAGCGATCGGGTAGGAGCGATGGGAGAGGGTCGATCTCATGGATTGCCTCCTTGGTCAGTACTGGCTTGCGCCACCCTGGCTGGCGGCGTATTCGGTTTCGGAAAGCTGACCGTCGCCATCGCGATCGGCCTTGGCGAACTGGCTGGTCAGCCTGGCATCGACGGCTGCTTCGTCCTTGCTGACCTTGCCGTCGGCATTCACGTCCATGTCGCGGAAGCTCATCATCTTCGGCGTCGTGTCCATGGGCTTGTCGGGCGGTGGCGTCGTCGTCGGCGGTTCGGTGCGCTGGGCAAGCGCCGCCGGCGCGGCGAGCACGGCGAGAAGGACCAGTGGAAGCGCGCGGCTTCGCACGGACATGGTTCGAACGGACTGGGTTCGCATGGGCATTCTCCGTGGTGGAGGAGCGCTGCCTTGCAACGCACCCCAACCCTAACCGCATGCACGCAAGCCAGATGCAAGCAAGCTGCAAATATTTCGTGATGCGAAAGCCCGCAGCGACGCGAAGTCAGGAAGGATTCACGGCAATCGGCCGCAAGGCCGCGTCAGTCCAGTTCGCGGTGGTGCACCGCAACTTCTTCCCAACCCTGTGCGCGCGCATGTTCGGCGAGGCGTTCCGCCAGGTAGACCGAGCGATGGCGGCCGCCGGTGCAACCGAACGCGATGGTCGCGTAGCTGCGCGCGCTGTCGACATGCAGCCGCGGCAGCCAGGTGTCGAGGAACTGGCTGATCTGGTTGGCGAACAGGTTCACGTCCGGCTGCGCTTCCAGATAGGCGCGGATCGAGGCATCGCGCCCGGACAGAGGACGCAGTACCGGATCCCAGTGCGGATTGGGCAGCGCCCGCGCATCGAACACGAAATCGGCATCGGCCGGAACGCCGCGGCGATAGGCGAACGATTCGAACAACAGCGACATGCCGGTATCGCCACCGATGCAGAACTCGGTGATCACCTGCCGGCGCAGCTGGTGTACGTTGAGTTCGCTGGTGTCGACCACCGCATCGGCGATCGAGCGCAACGGCTTGAGCACCTGGCGTTCCAGCGAAATCGCGTCGGCCAGCGACAGCCCCAGGTGGCTCAGCGGATGGCGACGACGCGTGTCGGCATAGCGCTTGAGCACGGTCGAGTCGCTGGCGTCGAAGAACACCAGCTTCGGATCGAGCCCGAGCGCGCCCACCGCCGACAACCATTCGGGGATGTTGCTCAGGTCGCTGTGGCGGTTGCGCACGTCGATGCTGACGGCGAGCTTGGCCGGTGCGCCGTCGTCGGCGCGCTGCACGCTGGCGACGAACTGCGGCAGCAGGTCGGCCGGCAGGTTGTCGACGCAGAAGTAGCCCATGTCCTCGAAGGTCCGCAGCGCCACTGACTTGCCCGATCCGGACATGCCGCTGACGATGACCAGGGAGGGGGTGGGTGTTTCGCTCATGGGTTGGGTGGTCTTTGTATGGTGTGGCGCGGCGTCACGAATCGCCGCGTTCGAGGAAATTGCTGTGGCGTGCGATGAACGCCGCCGCCGGATCGAGCCCCTTCATGCGCAGGCTGTGCAGCCGCGTCGCCGCTTCGGTCAGCACGGCCAGGTTGCGGCCGGGCATGACGGGCAGGGTGATCATCGGCACGTCGAGGTCGAGCACGCGACGCACGCCGCTGTCGCCGGTGAGGCGCTCGATGCCCATGGGCTTGGGCTCGGTCATCGGCTTGGCCAGGTGCACGATCAGTCGCAGGTACTTGTTGTTCTTGACCGCGGTGTCGCCGAACATCTGGCGGATGTTGAGCACGCCCAGGCCGCGTACTTCGAGCAGGTCCTGCAGCATTTCCGGGCAGGTGCCGTCGAGCACGTCCGGTGCGATCTGGGTGAATTCCGGCGCGTCGTCGGCGACCAGGCGATGGCCGCGCGTGACCAGTTCCAGCGCCAGCTCGCTCTTGCCCGAGCCCGATTCGCCGGTGATCAGCACGCCGATGGAGTAGATCTCCATGAAGACGCCGTGCAGCGTCACCCGTGGCGCAAGCGTGCGCGCAAGGTGGTACTGCAGGTGGTTGAGCAGTTCGTGGCCACGACGCGGCGAGACCCACAGCGGCGTCTGGCTTTCCTGCGCTGCGATGCGCAGGTCCTCCGGGCAGGCCTGGTCCTTGCTGATGACCAGCGCGAGTGGACGGAACTGGATGATCTTCTCGATCGTCTCCCAGCGCAGGCGCGAGTCGAGCGCGTCGAGCCAGGCCAGTTCCTCGGTGCCGAGGATCTGCACCTTGTTCGGATAGATCGCGTTGAGATAGCCGGCGAGCGATGGCCGGCGTGCCACGGTGTTGACCGCTTCGAGCACGCGCCGGTCGCCCCCCTGGCCGGCAAGCCAGCGCAGGCTGAGTCGATCGCGTTGCTGGTCGAACAGTTCCCCTGCGCTGATGCTGGTGCTCATGCGGGCCTCAGGCGCGGAAATCGGGCGTGCTGCCCGGCGGGCGCCGTGCGCCCGCGCGGACAGGAGTGCTGGACCAGGTGTGCTCGACTGCGTGCGCGACCGCGGCCGCGCTCAACGATTCGTCCAGGGGCATGGAGTAGGAAGGGTGTCAGCCGAAGCTGTCGCTGCGTGCAGCGCTTTCGCCGCGGTGGTGGTCCACGACCTTGCTGCGGTGTTCCTTCAGCAGCCGGTCGAGCTTGTCGGATAGCAGGTCGATCGCTGCGTACATGTCGATGGCAGCGGCGTCGGCGTGGAGGGTGCGGCCGGCGATGTTGACCGTGGCCTTGGCGCGATGATTGGGTTTGTCGAGGCTGAGCTGTGTGCGGACGTCGAAAGCCTGTTCGCAATGCCGTTCCAGTCGGGCCAGCTTGCTTTCGACGTAGTCACGCAGTGCCGGTGTGACTTCGATCTGCTGGCCGTAGGTTTCGATACGCATCGGAGACCTCCTTTACGTCGCAACGGGAAGACAGGATGGCACGACCGGTGCGATGTGCAAGTGGCCGGCGTCCACAGTTTGGCCAATGTGGCCCGGAAGGCCTTGATCCGTCGATGTTTTTGGCCGAAAGCGTAAACCGTGCTGCAACGTGCACGGCGTTTTAACGCGTGCGCCTCGGTTCAGCCGACCCGCTCGGGCCAGCTTCAGCCCATGCGCACACGATCCTGCGAGGAGGGGATGCTCATGGCTTCGCGGTACTTGGCGACCGTGCGCCGCGCCACTGGCACGCCTGTTGCCTTGAGCGTTTCGGCCAGGCGCGCATCCGACAACGGCTTGCGCGGGTTCTCGGCTTCGATCAGGCGGCGGATCATGGCCTGGATGGCCGTGCTGGAGGCCTCGCCGCCGGCGCCGGTGTCGATGCCCGAGGCGAAGAACGCGCGCAGCGGAATGGTGCCGCGCGGCGTGCGTGCGTACTTGCGGGCGATCGCGCGCGAAACGGTGGATTCGTGCAGGCCGACTTCGCCCGCGACCTCGCGCAGCGTCAGCGGCCGCAGCGCGCTGTCGCCGAATTCGAGGAACGCCGCCTGTTGCTTGAGCAGGCAGCGCGCGACCTTGATCAGCGTCTCGCCGCGCGCTTCCAGGCTCTTGAGCAGCCAGCGCGCTTCCTGCAGGTGGCCACGCAGGTAGCTCGCGTCGGTGCCGCTGGCGTGGCGGACCATGCTTTCGTAGCCGCGATGGATCGCGATGCGCGGGCGCATGCCGTCGGCCAGCGCAACCCGCCACAGGCCGTGCTGGCGCCAGATGACCAGGTCCGGGGCGATGTAGGTGTCGCTGGCGATCGCGCCGATCTGCGCGCCGGGGCGCGGGTCGAGCGAGCGCAGCAGGTGCACGGCGGTTTCGACTTCACCCAGGTCCAGGCGCATTTCGCTGGCCAGGCCGGCGACGCCGACCTTGGGCAGCCGCTCCAGCGGGCCATTGGCCAGCTGATGGGCCAGTGCCTTGCCCGGCGTCTCGCTGGCGAACTGCGCCAGCTGCAGCCGCAGGCATTCGCCCAGGCTGCGGGCGCCGACGCCGACCGGGTCGAACTGCTGAACCTGGTGCAGCACGGTGGTGATTTCTTCTTCGCTGGCCTCGACCGACGGCGCCAGCGAGGCGGCGATGGAGTCCAGCGGTTCGCGCAGGTAACCGTCGTCGTCGATGGCCTCGATCAGGGCCACGCCGATCAGGCGGTCGCGCGGCGACAGCGGGCTCAGGTGCAGCTGCCACAACAGGTGGTCGTGCAGCGTGTCGGATTCGGCGACCTGCTCGGCGACCGGCGCGTCGTCATCGCTGTCGGCCGGGCCGATGCGCTCGTACCACGGCTCGCCATCGTTGCTGCCCCATTCGGCTTCGGGCGGCAGGTGCTCGGTGGGGGAGTCTTCATGCGACGACGAATCGCTTGCGCCGTTGCCATTGGTGACGCTGATCGCGACTTCGGTCCAGTCGAGCAGCGGATTGCTTTCCACTGCCGCCGCCAGTTCAGCTTCAAGCTCGACTGCCGACAACTGCAGCAGGCGGATCGCCTGACGCAGCTGCGGTGTCATCACCAGCTGTTGTCCGAGTGCGGCTTGGAGGCGGGGCTTCATTGTCTGAGACTAACGCGACCGGGGGAGGTCGACGGCCGTGCCGCGTTCGTCGCGATGCGCGTTCCGCGCACCACATCCTTCAATGACCGGACATCACAGACAGGACATCACAGTCGGAAGGTTTCACCCAGATAAACGCGTCGGACGTCGGGATTTGCAAGCAGCGCGTCGGGTGCTCCCTGCGCGAGCACGCCACCTTCGTTGAGAATATACGCCCGATCGCAAATACCCAAGGTCTCGCGAACGTTGTGGTCGGTGATGAGCACGCCGATGCCGCGATTCTTGAGGTGGCGCACGATTCGCTGGATCTCGCCGACCGAGATCGGGTCGACGCCGGCGAAGGGCTCGTCAAGCAGCATCAGCCGCGGCTTGGCCGCGAGCGCGCGGGCGATCTCGACGCGTCGGCGCTCGCCGCCGGAGAGGCTGGCGCCGATCTGGTCGGCGACGTGGTTGACCTGCAGTTCGTCCAGCAGGCTGGCCAGCTCGCGCTCGCGCCCGGCCTTGTCGAGGTCCTCGCGCAGTTCCAGGACGAGGCGGATGTTGTCGGCCACGCTGAGCTTGCGGAACACCGACGGCTCCTGCGGCAGGTAGCCGACGCCGTACTTGGCGCGCGCATACATGGGCTCGGAGGTGATGTCCTTGCCGTCGAGCACGATCTGCCCGGCATCGGCCGGGACCAGGCCGACGATCATGTAGAAGCAGGTGGTCTTGCCGGCGCCGTTGGGGCCGAGCAGGCCGACGACTTCGCCGGCATCCAGGGTAAGAGCGAAATCCTTGACGACCTCGCGGGAACGATAGGCCTTGCGCAACCCCTGGGCGACCAGCATCAGCCGCCTCCCTGCGCGTTCTTGGGCATGATCCGGATCTTGACCCGGCCGGCATCCTGGCCGCCGCCCTGCACCTGGCCGGTCTTCATGTTGTAGACCACGCGTTCGCCGGCGATGGAGCCGCTGGGCTGCTGGATGTTGACGCCGCCGGTGAACACCACGATCTCGGACTTGAGGTCGTAATCGACCTTGTTGGCCTTCGCGTCCATGGCCTTGCCGTCGTCCAGCTCCTGCTTGAGCGTGACCGGCGAGCCGGTCAGCACCGCGCGGACGGGGTCGCCGCCGCTGGAGTGGATGACGGCCTGGCTGGAGCGGATATCGAGCGTGCCCTGGGTGATGATCACCCCGCCGCTGAGCGTGGTCGGGCGGCTGTCGTCCATCGAGTAGTCGCTGCTGCCAGCGTCGATGTCCATGGGCTTGTTGCGGTCGCTGGTACGGGCCTGCGCGCTGGGCGGAGCCAGTGCCAGCAGGGTCGCGAGCGCAGCCGCCAGCGCGGCGGCCGGGACATTCAGCGCCTGCAGGCTAGCGAACACTGCGGTCATAGCGGGCCTTGACGTTGGATTTGAGGAGGATGCGCTTGGCATCTAGATCGGCTTCCAGCCCTTGGCCGTTCAGTATAAAGCCCGGCTGGGTGACCGTTACCGCTGCCGTGGACGTGGCGCGCTTGCCGTCGGGGAAGACGTTCAGGTGGTCAGTCACGATGCTGACTGGCTTGCCGTCGGCATTGGTGCTCTGGGCCTTGACGCCGCCGCGCAGTCGCACTTCTTCGCCCTTCTCGCTGACCCAGCCGGTCTGCGAGCGCACTTCCCATGGGGTCGCCTTGCTGCCGGCCTTGGGCGGAATGACGAACAGCGGCGTGGCGATGTCCAGCGTCTTGACCTTCGGATCGCGCTCCATCTTCGGTGCGATCAGCGTAAACGCTTCCTTGCCCTGCACGTCGAGTACCGTCAGTTCGAAATCGTGCAGGGTGTAATCGGGCCGATCGGACCCGCCGCCCGCCACCGTGTCGTGGTCGCGCTGCGACCACAGGGCCCAGGTGCTCAGCACCGCGCCGATCAGCAGCAACACGAAGATCGCCACGCCACGCCGGGTCATGCATTGCCCTCTACGCGCACGCCTTCCACCTGGCTGACCTGGGAAAGCAGGGTTTCGGCGTGGCCTTGCGCGGCCAGCAGCAGGTCGCACAGTTCGCGCGCCGCGCCATGGCCGGCGCGCAGGCTGGTGCGCCAATGGACGCGACCGGCGACCCAGGGATGGGCATTGGCCGGGGCGACGGCGAGGCCGGTCTGCAGCATGACCCGCAGGTCCGGCAGGTCGTCGCCCATGAACGACACTTCGTCCATGGTGATGCCCATGCGCGCGGCGATGTCGCGCACGCAGGCGAGTTTGTCGGCGACGGCGGTGTGCACCTCGGCGATGCCGAGGTCGGCGGCACGACGTTGTGCCACTTCGCTGGCACGGGCCGTGACGAAGGCCACCGTGATCCCGGACTTGCGCAGCAGCACCAGGCCCTGGCCGTCGTGGACATGGAACGCCTTGAGCTCGCGACCCTCGCTGTCGAAGAACAGGCGGCCGTCGGTCAGCGTGCCGTCCACGTCGAAGCAGGCCAGGCGGATGCGCGCCGCGCGTTCGCGGATGTCGGCCGGGTAGTCGTTGAGGTGGCTGTAGGTCATGTGGCTTTAGACCACCCGCGCGCGCAACAGGTCATGAATGTTGAGCGCGCCGACCACGTTGCGGTCGTCGTCGACCACGAGCAGGCCGCTGATCTTGTGCGCCTCCATCAGCTGCGCCGCCTCGACCGCGAGCGAATCGGAACCGATGGTCTTGGGCGAGCGCGTCATCACTTCGGCGATGCGGGTGTGGCGGAGGTCGACACCGGGATCGTCGAGCGTGCGACGCAGGTCGCCGTCGGTGTAGAGGCCGATCAGGCGACCGTCGTCATCGACGACGGCGGTCATGCCCAGGCGCTTGCGGGTCATCTCGATCAGCGCCTCGCTGACGCTGGCATCGGCGCTGATCCGCGGCACGTCGTCGCCGGCGTGCATGATGTCGGAGATATGCAGCAGCAGGCGCCGGCCGAGCGCGCCGGCCGGGTGCGAGCGGGCGAAGTCGTCGGCGGTGAAGCCGCGCGCGTCCAGCAGTGCCACCGCCAGCGCGTCGCCCAGCGCGAGCGAGGCGGTGGTGCTGGAGGTCGGCGCCAGCGCCAGCGGGCAGGCCTCGGCCGGCACGCTGACGTCCAGGTGCACGTCGGCCTCGCGCGCCAGCGAGGAGTTGGGGCGTCCGGTCATGGTGATCAGCTTGTTGCCCTGGCGCTTGAGCACCGGCAGCAGCATCAGCACCTCGTCGCTCTCACCCGAGTAGGACAGCGCCAGCACGACGTCGACGTCGGTGATCATGCCCAGGTCGCCGTGGCCGGCCTCGCCCGGGTGGACGTAGAAGGCGGGCGTGCCGGTCGAGGCCAGGGTCGCGGCGATCTTGCGGGCGATGTGGCCGGACTTGCCCATGCCGGTGCAGACCACGCGGCCGCTGGAGGCGAGGATCAGCTTGCAGGCGGCACTGAAGTCGCCGTCGATGCGCTCGGCCACGGCGGCCAGCGCCTGCGCCTCGATCTCGAACACGCGGCGGCCGCTGGCGGCCAGCTGCGCCGGGTCGTCGGCGTAGGGCTGGGCAGGGTGGGGCTGGGCAGGGCTGGGGACGCTTGCCATTTCGGACCGGGGGCCTTTCCGCTAGGCTAATCCATCAATTCTATGCGGTTCATCCGCCAAAAGCCCGTCAAGCCCGGGCTCCCGCCCACCGCGAGACCGCGCGCAGCCCCGCTGCCGCCGGCCGCATGCACTTCCGAGGCCCTGCATACGTGAATCCCGAGACCATCCGCCAGCTGATCGAACAGGGCCTGCCGGGCGCGCGCGCCGATGTGCGCGGTGACGACGGCGTCCATTTCGAAGCCACCGTGGTGGCCGAGGCGTTCCGCGGCAAGTTGCCGCTGGCCCGCCATCGCCTGGTCTATTCGACCTTGGGCGATCGCATGGGCGGCGAGATCCACGCCCTGGCGCTGAAGACGCTGACGCCTGAAGAAGCCGGCTGACGGCTCCGACCGTCACCCGGCTGCCACCCCGATATTCCATCCAATCCCAGAATCCAGAATCCGACCCATGCAGAAGATCGTAGTAGAAGGCGGCGCCGCGCTGAACGGCGAGGTGCAGATCTCCGGCGCCAAGAATGCGGTGCTGCCGATCCTGTGCGCGACGCTTCTGGCCGACGGCCCGGTTTCGATCAGCAACGTGCCGCACCTGCACGACGTGGTGACCACGGCCAAGCTGCTGGGTGAGCTCGGCGCCGGCATCACCGTCGACGAAGGCACCATCAGCGTCAACGGCAAGCCCGGTCGCGGCCGCGGCATCGTGGTCGATCCGACCACCGTGCACAGCCACGTCGCGCCGTACGAACTGGTCAAGACCATGCGCGCCTCGATCCTGGTGCTGGGCCCGCTGCTGGCGAAGTTCGGCGCCGCGGAGGTTTCGCTGCCCGGTGGCTGCGCGATCGGTTCGCGACCGGTCGACCAGCACATCAAGGGCCTGCAGGCGCTGGGTGCGGAGATCACCGTCGAGAACGGCTACATCAAGGCCCACCGCAACGGCCGCCTGAAGGGTGCGCGCTTCGTCTTCGACGTGGTCAGCGTCACCGGTACCGAGAACGTGCTGATGGCGGCCGCGCTCGCCGAAGGCACCAGCGTGCTCGAGAACGCCGCGATGGAGCCGGAGGTCGTCGACCTCGCCGATTGCCTCAACGCGCTGGGCGCGAACATCGAGCACGCCGGCAGCGGTCGCATCGTCGTCCATGGCGTCGAACGCCTGCACGGCGGCAGCCACGACGTGCTGCCCGATCGCATCGAGACCGGCACGTTCCTGGTCGCCGCGGCAATGACCGGTGGCCGCGTCACCGTGCGCCGCGCGCGCCCGGACACTCTCGATGCCGTCATCGACAAGCTCAAGCAGGCCGGCGCGCACATCGAAGTCGATGGCGACCGCATCACCCTGGACATGCAGGGCAAGCGTCCGCGCGCGGTCGACCTGACCACCGCGCCGCACCCGGCATTCCCGACCGACATGCAGGCGCAGTTCATGGCGATGAACTGCATCGCCGATGGCGTCGGCGTGATCAACGAGACCATCTTCGAGAACCGCTTCATGCACGTCTCGGAGCTGCAGCGCCTGGGCGCCGACATCCGCGTCGAAGGGCATACCGCGATCATCCGCGGCGTAGAGCGCCTCAGCGGTGCGCCGGTCATGGCGACCGACCTGCGTGCATCGGCGTCGCTGGTACTGGCCGGGCTGGTGGCCGAAGGCAGCACCACCATCGACCGCATCTACCACCTCGACCGCGGCTACGAGAACCTCGAAGAGAAGCTCTCGGGCCTGGGCGCCGGCATCCGCCGCATCGCCGGTTGATGCCGGGCTGAAGCGTCGATGATCATCGCCCGCGGAAAGTTCTCGACCCGTCGCAAGGTGCTGCTGGGCCTGGTGCTGGTGCTGCTGGCCGTCGTGGCCTGGCTGCACTTCACCGGCGCAGCCGCGACCCGCGGGCTCGAACGCAAGCAGATGGACTGGGACAACGACGGCCAGGTCACGATGACCGAGATGCTGCAGTCGCTCTATGCGGTGAAAGTGGAGATCACCCGCGAAGGCCAGCGCGAATGCCGCGCCTATTCGTGGCGCGGATCGACCGAAACGCTGCGCGTGGACTGCCGCACGACGATGCAGGCCGCGCCGAAGCCCTGAGCCGGGCGCCCGGGCGTTGTCGGGTTCCGGCACCTGCCGGGACCCCTGCCGCATCGCACATGCATTCCGATTCGGATGTGCTAAGAATTCCGGCCGACTCGCCAGGAATCCCTGCATGACCACCACCCGTCGTGACCTGCTCAAGTTCGGTGCCCTCGCCGCGGCCTCGGCCGCGCTGCCGCAGTGGGCGTGGGCCAAGTCGTCCAAACCCATCGAGCGTGCGGCCAAGCCGCTCAACATCCTGATCCTCGGCGGTACCGGCTTCACCGGGCCGTTCCAGGTCAACTACGCGCTGGCGCGCGGGCACAAGGTGACCTTGTTCAATCGCGGCAAGCGACCTTCGCCGGAATGGCCGGGTGATGTCGAGCAGCTGTTCGGCGACCGCAACACCGGCGACCTGAAGTCACTGCAGGGGCGCAAGTGGGATGTCTGCATCGACAACCCGACCAGCCTGCCGTTCTGGGTGCGCGATGCCGGCAACGTGCTCAAGGGCAACGTCGGGCAGTACCTCTTCATCTCCACGATCTCGGTCTACGCCGACGGCAGCAAGCCGGGCATCAGCGAGGATGCGCCGCTGGCCGTGTACGAGGGCAAGGACGCGATGGCAGAGACGCAGGAGTCGCTGCGCGCGGACATCGAGCACCTGTACGGGCCGCTCAAGGCATTGAGCGAGGCCGAGGCGCACAAGCAGTTTGGCGAGCGCGTCACCATCGTGCGTCCCGGCTACATCGTCGGCCCGCGCGACGAGACTGATCGTTTTACCTATTGGCCGCATCGCGTCGCCCAGGGAGGCGAAATGCTGGTGCCTGGCGATGGTTCCGACCCGGTGCAGATCATCGATGGCCGCGATCTGGGCGAGTGGATGATCCGCCTGGCGGAGGCGGGCACGCTGGGCACGTTCAATGCGGTGGGCCCGGCCAAGCCGTTGAGCATGAGCGCGATGCTCAAGGGTTGCGAGCGCGTCACCGGCAAAAAGCCGACCTACACGCACGTGTCGCCGGAATTCCTCGACGAACAGAAAGTCGAGCTGCCGATCTGGGTGTCGTCGAAGAGCGGTCCATATGCCGGCTATGGTGCGGTCAGCAACGCGCGCGCCATTGCCGCCGGGCTCACCTATCGCCCGCTCGATACCACGGTGACCGACTTGCTGGCGTGGTTCCGCAGCCAGCCGGCAGAGCGCCAGGCAACGCTGCGCGCGGGCATCACGCGCGAGCAGGAAGCCGCGCTGCTGAAGGCATGGCACGCCAAGGCCTGACCACCAAAACGTAGCCCGGGTAAGCGAAGCGCACCCGGGGTTTGACGCGTGTGTGACCCGGGTGCGCTGCGCTTACCCGGGCTACTCTGGGCTACGCGGTTACTTCACCGATTGCACGCGCAGGTCGATCGCGTCCTGGCCCTTGTCGCGCTGCAGGATGCGTGCCGGCACCGGCATGCCGTCGACGATCCAGGCGATGGTCTGCTTCTCGCCATTGGTGGCGCTGACCTTGGTCGCCTGCATCGGCTTGCCGCCGACCGTGATTTCTTCCTTGCCGGCGACGGTGTAGTTGAGCTGCTTGACGCGACCGTCCTCGACCATCCGGTAGTTCATCGGCTTGCCGGCGGCAAGGTCGCGAACGACCGCGAGGTTGATCAGCAGTGCATCCAGGTCGCCGCTCTGCAGCTTGACCGGACCAGCGCGCTCGGGCTTGACGTCGCCGCTCCAGCTGGCGACGCCGCTGTTCCAGTCATAGACGGCGTTCTTGGTCTTGCTCTTGGCCAGCACCTTGCTGCTGTCGATGCCCGACAGCGGACGCCACTGCCCGCCCTTGTCCTCGAACACCGTGGTCTGGCGCAGGTCGGCCAGCGGCGCGGTGACGGACAGCGTGTACTTCCAGCGGTTGGCGCCGTCGGCGGCCAGCGTCATGCGGCCGGCACCCACCACGCCCATGTAGCTGGCCTGGTAGTCGGCGGTGAAGGGTTTGATCGCCAGCGCCGGAGCGCTCGCAACCATCAGCAGCGCGGCAGCGAACATGCCGTGCAAGCGCGGGCGGGGCAGGGTGGTGGTCAGTCTGGCAGCCATCACTGGGCTCCTTTGTAGTCGACCAGGCGCAGGTCGAAAGTGTCTTCGCCATTTTCGCGTTGCAGGATGCGCACCGGCGTGGGCACGCCATCGACCACCCACACCACGGTTTCCTCGTTGCCGGCCTGCACGCGCTGCACGCGCATCGCGTTGAAGCTCATGCCATCGACGGCGACGCTTTCCAGGTCGTTGGCGACGGCGTAGCGCTGGTCGCGGGCGCGGCCGTTGTCGACGAACCGGTAGGCGAGTTCGCGTCCCGGTTGTGCATCGCGGATGATGGCCAGGTTGATCAGCAGTCCGCTCATGTCGCCATCGCGCAACGGCACGGGCGCCTGGCGGGTCTTCTTGACGTCGCCGGTCCAGCGCGCCGAATGGTTGGCCCAGTCGTAGGTGCCGCTGATCTTCTTGCCGAGGAACAGGGCCTTGCGCACGGTGCTCTGGCTGAGCGGGCGGTAGTTGTCGCCGACGGTGTCGAACACCGTGCTCTGCTGCGCGTTGACGCCGGCAAGGCCCATCAGGCCACGCGTGCCGCGCATGTCCAGGTCGATGCGCCAGCGCCCGCTGGTGTCGCCCGGCACCACCTGCATCGTCGCTTCGCCCAGCGCCTTGCCGGCATTGAACACCTGGTAGTTGGCGACGAACGACTCCAGCGCCAGCGCCGGGGCGGAAACCGCAGTGCACGCGAAGAGGGTCAGGACACTAAAGATCGGCTTCATCGAACCTTGGCAGGGGGACGCGCAGTGGCGTCAGACTGGCACAGATGGCGGGCCATCGGGGGCATGCAAAACACCGGCGGAATCTAAGCGCAGTGCCGTAAACAGCGGATGACCGTCGAGCTGGATGGTTGTCCCGTGTTCAGCCAGGCGGCCGGAAGCGGCCAGGCGCAGCACCGCCACCAGCAGCGGGTGCTCCACCGCCAGCACGCGCGCCGACAGGGTCTCGGCGTCATCGCCCGCCAGGACCGGCACCACGGCCTGTGCGACCACGCTGCCGGCATCGAGCTCCGGGATCACGAAATGGACGCTGGCGCCGTGTTCGCGCCGGCCGTCGGCGATGGCGCGCGCATGCGTGCGCAGGCCCGGGTAGTGCGGCAACAACGACGGGTGGATGTTGAGCAGGCGGCCGCGGAAGCGATTGACGAAGGCGTCGCCGAGGATGCGCATGTAGCCGGCGCAGACCACCCAGTCCGGCTGGCAAGCCGCGACTGCGTCAGCGAGGTCGGCATCGAAAGCCTCGCGCGACGGATACGCGCGGGCATCGGCGCTCCAGCGAAGCCCGGGCGCGACGCGCGCCAAGGCCGTCGCCGCCGGTTTGTCGGAGAACACGCCGACCACCTCGGCCGGCAGCTCGCCGCTCGAGATCGCATCGATGATGGCCTGCAGGTTGCTGCCCCGGCCCGAGGCCAGCACCGCGATGCGGGCGGCCATCAGGCGGCCTCCGCCGCAGCGGCGCAAGACGCTTCGACGCGACGCGGCCATGCAAGCAGTGCGCCCAGTGTCGCCAGCAGCATGTCGGCGTGCGCATCCCACAGGTCGCCCTGCTGGCCGTTGTAGGCCTCGGCGGCTTCGGGCGACATGGTCAGGGCGATGCCCCATTCCAGCCATTCGTAGACCAGGCTGGCGCACATGATCAGCATCAGCGCGAGCGCGAAGGCCTGTCGCGGCGACAAACGCGGCCAGCGCTGCTGCATGTGCTCGCGCAGGCCCGGTGTGAAGCACACGCCGAACATCAAGTGGATGAGGCGGTCGGCATGGTTGCGTTGCCAGCCGAACGCCTGCTGCGGCGACCAGCCGGTCAGTGCCCGCACCCATTCGTCGTACGGCAGGTTGGAGTAGAGCCAGCGCGCGGCCACGCAGTGCACCGCGATGAAGCCGCAGATCAGCGCGAAATCGATCGTGCGCATCGGCCAGCGCTGGTCATGGCGCCAAAGCCAGCACAGCCCGACCACGGTCAGGCTGCTGTGCAGTGCCTGCTCCACCGGCCAGATCGGTGCGATCCACGTGGCCAGGAACACGGCCACGGTCAGGCCGAGTGCGATCCGCTTCTCAGGCTGCATGGTGTCCGGAGGCCTGGTCAGGCGATCAGCCGATGTGCACGCGTTCGCCGTCTCCGGCCTTGACCACTTCGCCGATGGCGCGGTGGCCCAGGCCGAGGCGGTCGAGGTCGGCGCTGACCGCGGCGACGTCGCCCGGGGCGACCACCAGTACGAAACCGACGCCGCAGTTGAACGTGCGCCACATGTCGTCGTTGGGCACGGCGCCTTCGCGCTGCAGCCAGTCGAACACCGGCGGCAGGACGATGCTGGAGGCCTCGATCTGTAGGCCCAGGCCGTCGGGGATCACGCGGATGATGTTCTCGGTCAGGCCGCCGCCGGTGATGTGCGCCATGGCATGCAGGTCGTGCTTGCCGAGCAGTTCCAGGATCGGCTTCACATAAAGCGCGGTCGGCGCCATCAGCGCGTCGATCAGCTTGACGCCGCCGACATCGAGGTCGGCCGGACGGCCGGCGCGGTCATAGATCTTCCGCACCAGCGAGTAGCCGTTGGAATGCGGACCACTCGACGCAATGCCGAGCAGCACGTCGCCCTGGCGCACCTTGGCGCCATCGAGCAGCTTCGACTTCTCGACCGCGGCGACGCAAAAGCCGGCCAGGTCGTATTCGCCCGGCGGGTACATGTCGGGCATCTCCGCCGTTTCGCCGCCGATCAGCGCGCAGCCGGACATCTCGCAGCCCTTGGCGATGCCGCCGACCACGGCCACGGTGGTGTCGACATCGAGCTTGCCGGTGGCGAAGTAGTCGAGGAAGAACAGCGGTTCCGCACCCTGCACCAGCACGTCGTTGACGCACATGCCGACCAGGTCGATGCCGATGGTGTCGTGGCGGTTCAGCTGCTGGGCCAGCTTGAGCTTGGTGCCGACGCCGTCGGTGCCCGAGACCAGCACCGGCTCCTTGTACTTGCCCGACAGGTCGAACAGGGCGCCGAAGCCACCCAGGCCACCCATCACCTCGGGACGGAAGCTGCGCTTGACCAGCGGCTTGATGCGTTCGACGACCTCGTTGCCCGCGTCGATGTCGACGCCGGCATCGCGGTAGGTGAGCGTGGTGGGGCTGGGGGGAGTGCTGGACACGGGCGGCCTCGGCGGTCGCGGGATATGAAGCGGCGATTTTACCAGCCGTGACGCCTTCGAATGGACGCCAAGACGCCACTGCGGCACCATTTCGGCTCAATACGCACCACCAGGGATAGCGATGGTTCGGGTAATTGGCACGGAAACACGCTCTGCGAGCGGCGCAACAGGCATGCTGGGCGGCATGACGATCCATACGAATGTTCCCTCGAGGGGCCCTGGCCTCGCAGTCACGCTGTTGCTGGCCCTGCTGCTTGCCAGCTTCAGCGCCGCCGCGCAGCGCGTGGAAGGCGACGTCGCCCGTGCCGAGGGCATCTATGCCACCGAAGTGCAGGTCAACGGCCAGGGCGAGGGTGAGCGCAATTCGGCCTTTGCCCGCGGGCTCGCCTCCGTGCTGGGCAAGCTCTCCGGCGATCGCGGCGCGGCCTCGCGGCCGGGCGTCGGCCAGGAGCTGCGCCAGGCCAAGACCTACGTCGACAGCTACGACTACCGCCAGGACGAGGGCCTGGGCCCGACCGGCGCGCCGAGCTTCCGCACCACCCTGGTGATCAAGTACGACGAAGAGGCGGTCAACGAGCTCGCCGCCACCCTGGGCATCCCGGTCTGGCCGCAGCCGCGGCCCAAGCCGGTGCTGTGGCTGGCGATCGACGACGGCAGCGGCCCGCGCCTGGTCGGCCTGCCGCAGGTGAATGCGGCCCGGCCGGCCCTGAACCGCGCCACCGAGCGTGGCTACAAGCTCGGCCTGCCCACCGGCAATGCCGCCGAGCAGGCGGCCGTGGGCGCGATCTGGCGCGGTGACAGCGCCGCGGTCGCGCGCGCTTCGGCCCGCTACAGCCCGCCGATGCAGCTGATCGGCAAGCTTTACCGCGACACCACCGCCGGCTGGAAAGCCGACTGGACCTTCGTCGACGGTGGCAAGGTGCTGTCGAACTGGTCGCAGACCGGCACCGACCCGCGCCAGCTGATGGCCAACGGCGCCGACGGCGCCGCCGATGCGCTGATGAAGCGCTACGCCAAGCGCGCGACCAGCGGCCAGCCCGGCAGCTACCGCGTGACGTTCACCGGCATCGACAGCAGCGACGACTTCATCCGCCTCGCCGGTTACCTGCAGAAGCTGTCGGTGGTGCGCCGCCTGACGCCGACGCGGGCGACGCCGCTGGGACTGGAATACGACCTGGAACTGGTCAGCGGCCTGCCGGGCTTCAACCGGATGCTGGCGCGCGATGACGTGATCGAGGTGTTGGAAGGCCTCGAAGGACAGCCGCCGGTCTACCGGCTGCGGTAACCACTGCGGTAACCACTGGGAACCCCATGCAGACGCAATCACTGGACGAGATCGCGCTGTTCCTGCGCAGGCTGCAATGGACTGCGCTCGGCCTGGGCGTGTGCTGGGTCGTGTGGCTGCTGGCGCCGATCCTGTCGCCGTTCGCTTTCGCGCTGATCCTGGCCTGGCTGGGTGATCCACTGGTTGACCGGATCGAGCGTGCCGGTCGCTCGCGCAACACCGCTGTCGCGCTGGTGTTCACGATGATGGCGCTGGTCGTGCTGGCCGGAATGCTGGTGCTGGTGCCCTTGCTCGAGCGCCAGATCACCACGCTGATCTCGTCGCTGCCCAAGTACCGCGAGTGGCTGATGATGACGGCGCTGCCCTGGGTCGAGCGCCGCACCGGCTTCGAGATCACCGATTCGCTCGACTTCAGCCACTTCGCGCAGCTGGTCCGTGAAAACTGGGACCAGGCCGGCGGCATCGCAACGACGATGCTGGGTTACCTGTCGCGTTCGGGTTCGGCGGTGCTGGCGATGGTCGCCAACATCGCGCTGCTGCCGGTGATCGCCTTCTTCTTCCTGCGCGACTGGGACTTGCTGGTCGAGCGCGTCGCATCGCTGATCCCGCGCAAGCACCTGCCCACGGTCGAGCGCCTGGCGCGCGAATCGAGCGACGTGCTCGGCGCGTTCCTGCGCGGCCAGTTGCTGGTGATGCTGGTGCTGGGCGTGATGTACGGCCTGGGCCTGTGGGCGGTGGGTCTGGACCTGGGCATCCTGATCGGCCTGATCGCCGGCCTGCTGACCTTCGTGCCTTACCTGGGCCCGGCGAGCGGCATCATCCTGGGCGTCATCGCGGCGCTGGTGCAGTACGGCGACTGGCAGCATGTCGCCGGCGTGCTGGCGGTGTTCGGCGTGGGCCAGGTCATCGAAAGCTATGTGCTGACGCCGAAGTTCGTCGGCGACCGCATCGGCCTGCATCCGGTGGCGGTGATCTTCGCCGTGCTGGCCGGCGGCCAGCTGTTCGGATTCCTCGGCATGCTGCTGGCGCTGCCGGTGGCGGCGGTGGTCAACGTGCTGCTGCGCTATGCGCAGGAGCGGTACAGGCACAGCCGGTTGTATGTGGGCGCGCCGGATTCGCCGGCGGACGCGCTGACGGATCCGCACCTGGCACCACCGTTGGACGACAGGCAAGAGTGAGTTGTGAGAGCACAGCAGTGAGTGCACAGCAGTGAGCGTCCCGCAGTTGCCGCTGGCGTTGCGTTATCCGCCCGACCAGCGCCTTGATACGTTTGTCCATGCTCCCGCCGGAACCGTGGAGCAGTTGCTCGCGCTGGCGACGGGCGCCGCTGCCGTGCGCACGGACAATGTCTACCTCGCCGGTGCCTCGGGCGTCGGCAAGACCCACTTGTTGCTGGCGACCTGCGCGGCCACGGAAGCGGCGGGACGCCGTGCCGCCTACCTGCCGCTGCTGGCCGCTGCCGGGCGCTTGCGCGACGCACTCGAAGCGCTCGAGGGCAACGACCTGATCGCGATCGACGGCCTGGATGTCATCGCCGGCAACCGCGAGGACGAGGTCGCGCTGTTCGATGCGCACAACCGCGCGCGCGCTGCCGGCGTGGCGCTGGTTTACGCCGCCCGTGACATTCCCGATGCGATCGGGCTGGGCCTTCCGGACCTGCGTTCGCGCCTGGGCCAGTGCACGCGGATCACGCTGTCGCCGTTGGACGACGAGGGCCGTCGCGAAGTGTTGCGCCAGCGTGCGCAGCGGCGCGGACTGGTGCTGGAAGAAGCGGCGCTGGACTGGCTGCTCAAGCGCGTCGGTCGCGACCTGGGCGGACTGACCGCCCTGCTCGATCGCCTCGACCGCGCCTCGCTGGCAGCGCAGCGGCGGATCACGGTGCCGTTCCTGCGGCAGACGCTGGGAAGCTGAGGCCTAGCCGCGCAACTGCGCATCCAGAGTAGCCAACCGCTCCGGCGTGCCCACGTCGGTCCAGCGCCCGCGGTGATGTTCACCCGTGATCAGGCCGTCGGGCATCCGCTTCTTGAGGATCGGCGCCAGGCGGAAGCGCGGCGGTTGTTCGTTGACGCCAGGCTCGGTTGCCACGGCCTCGCGCCAGTTCGCCAGCATCTGCGGCCGATAGAGGCCCAGGCCCGCATACGTCAGCAGGTTGTCGCCCCCGGCGCGGACGTGGCCGCCGTCGTCGAGCGCGAAGTCGCCGTTGGTGGCATGGCCCGGTCGGTCGACCATCACCAGGTGCGCCAGTCCCGCCGGTTCGCGCGGCAGGCGGGCGAAATCGAAATCGGTCCAGATGTCGCCGTTGACCAGCAGGAAGGGCTGGTCGCCCAGCAACGGCAGCGCATGCAGCATGCCGCCGCCGGTTTCCAGCGGCGTGGAGCCTTCGTAGGAGTACTGCAGGCGCAGTCCCCAGTCGGCACCGTCGCCCAGCACCTTCGGAAACTGGTCGGCGAGCCAGCTGGTGTTGATGACGACATCGCGCACGCCCATCGCGGCGAGCTTCTCCAGATGCCAGGCGATCAACGGCTTGCCGCCGGCGACCAGCAACGGCTTGGGCGTGTGGTTGGTCAGCGGGCGCATGCGCTCGCCCAGGCCGGCAGCGAAGATCAGTGCCTTCATGCGCGCACCCTCGCCATCGCACTACGGATGTGCGAATCGAGCAGGTCGCCGAGCGCGGACAGCTCCGGATAGCGCGGCAACACCTCGTCGAGATAGGTGATGAAGCGCGGTGCGTCCTCGATGTAGTGCGACTTGCCATCGCGATGGTGCAGGCGGGCGAAGATGCCGAGGATCTTGAGGTGGCGCTGGATGCCGAGCCAGTCGGCGTCGCGGCGGAACTGTTCCAGCAACGGCACCGGCACGCCGGCGGCGAGTGCACGCGCGTGGTACTGGGCGAGCCATCCGTCGACGCGTTCGAGCGGCCAGCTCAGGAAGGCATCCTTGAACAGGCTGACCGCGTCGTACGCGACCGGGCCGCTGACGCAATCCTGGAAGTCGAGCACGGCCGGGCCATCGGTCACGGGCATCAGGTTGCGCGGCATGAAGTCGCGGTGGGTAAGCACGCGTGCCTGCGACAGCGCGTTGTCCATCAGCCGGCGCTGCACCAGCTGCAGGCGTTCGGCGTCGCCGCAGTCGAGCTCGATGCCGAGGTGGCGACGCAGGAACCACTCCTCGAACAAACCGGCGTCGCGCTGCAGCAGGGCCTCGCCGAACTCGCCCATGCCCGCTGGCGGCGCGATCGCCTGCAGCTTGAGCAGTTGCGTGATCGCGGCCGCGAAATGCGCGTCGGCGTTGTCGTCGTCGATGACCTTGGCGAGGGTGGGGCCGCCGAGGTCTTCCATCAGCAGGAAGCCCGCGTCGACGTCTTCGACCAGCACCTGCGGCACGCGCACGCCGCCGCCTTCGAGCAGGTTGCGCATGCGCAGCCACGGGCGCACGTCTTCGAGATCCGGCGGCGAATCCATGACGATGCGCGTGCCGGTGGCCGTGGTGGCGCGCCAATAGCTGCGGAAACCGGCGTCGACCGAGGCGCGTTGCAGCAGCAGGTCGGGGTCGCCGCTCGCGGCGCGCGCCCAAGCCAGGCGCGAGGATTCGCGGTCGGATGAACCGCTATCGGATGAACCAGGTACTACGGACATGCATTCTCCGGGCGGCAGGCGCCGCATGCGCACAGCCTAACGGGCCTGTGCGCGCGGGGGAATGCGGGCGGTGCTTCAGGCCGCCACGGCCTCCTTCTTGCCTTCCAGCGTCTCCAGCCACTCGTCGTCCGAACCCTCTGCCACACCCTCGAACAGGAACGTCGACAGATAGCGCTCGCCCGTGTCGGGCAGCACCGCCAGCAGCACCGAGCCCTCCGGCGCGCGCTCGGCCACCTTCAGCGCCGCGGCCACGGTCGCGCCGGCGGAGATGCCGACGAACACGCCTTCCTCCGCGGCCAGGCGCCTGGAGGTGTCACGCGCCAGCACGTCGTCGACCGGCAGCACTTCGTCTGCGATGGTGCGGCTGAGCACGGCCGGCAGGAAGTCCGGCGTCCAGCCCTGGATCTTGTGCGGCTGCCATGTGTTGCCGGACAGCAGGGCCGCGCCCGCTGGTTCGCTGGCGATGATCTTCAGCTCCGGTCGCGCCAGCTTGAGCACTTCGCCGGCCCCCGTAATCGTGCCGCCGGTGCCCCAGCCACTGACGAAGTAGTCCAGCCGCTTGCCGGCGAAGTCGCGCAGGATCTCCGGACCGGTGGTGCTGCGGTGGTAGGCCGGGTTGGCTTCATTCTCGAACTGGCGGGCGAGGAACCAGCCGTGCTTCTCGGCCAGTTCGGCAGCCTTGCGCACCATGCCGCTGCCGCGCTCCGCGGCCGGCGTAAGGATTACCTTGGCGCCGTAGGCGCGCATCAGCTTGCGGCGTTCGACCGAGAACGTCTCGGTCATCACTGCCACGAACGGATAACCGCGCGCGGCCGCGACCATCGCCAGCGCGATGCCGGTGTTGCCGGACGTAGCCTCGACTATGGTCTGCCCCGGTTTGAGCAGGCCCTTGCGCTCCGCGTCGAGGACGATCGCCAGCGCCAGGCGATCCTTCACCGAGCCGCCGGGATTGAACGATTCGACCTTGGCGTACAGGGTGACGTGCGCCGGAGCGATGCGGTGGAGGCGGACGATCGGCGTGCTGCCGATGGTGTCGAGGATGCTGTCGTACAGGGCCATGGGTTTGCTCCAGGGAAAGGGGGGTGGGGCGCGTTGCGCTATGCCGCCAGTGCCAGCGCCGTGCCACCGAGCGGTGGCTCGCCGAACCAGTGCAGCGTGCCGGCGAGCGCGGCGACCTCGCCGATGATCAGCAGTGCCGGCGATTGCACGTCGTGCTCCCGCGCCCGCTCGGCCAGGTCGGCCAGCGTGCCGACAACCACGCGCTGCTCCGGCCGCGAGCCGTTCTCGATCAGCGCGAACGGCGTCGACGCTGCGCGACCGTGTGCGATCAGCCGATCGCGCAGACCATCCAGTCCGGCCACGCCCATGTACACCGCCAGCGTCTGCCGTTCGAGCGCCAGCGATTGCCAGTCGAGCGTGTCGAGCGAGTCCTTGCAGTGCGCGGTGACCAGGCGCACCGATTGCGCATGGTCGCGATGGGTGAGCGGCACGCCGGCGTAGGCCGCGCACGCCAGTGCGGCGGTGATGCCCGGCACGACTTCGAAGGCGATGCCGTCGGCGCGCAGCACCTCGAGCTCTTCGCCGCCGCGTCCGAACACGAACGGATCACCGCCCTTGAGCCGCACTACGCGTTTGCCGGCGCGCGCGTGCTCGAGCATCAGCGCGTGGATCTGCTGCTGCGTGGTGTGGTGGTTACCGGCCTGCTTGCCGACCTCGATCCGCAGTGCATCGCGGCGCACCAGTTGCAGCACGTCCTTGCTGACGAGGCGGTCGTGGAGGATCACGTCGGCCTCGTTGAGCACGCGCAACGCGCGCAGGGTCAGCAGGCCAGGATCGCCCGGGCCGGCGCCGACCAGCGCGACCGAGCCGCGGATGGTGTCGCTCACTGCTTCGTTGCTGCCTGCCAGTGCGGCGCTGAACTCGCGTTCGGCGGCCAGCTTGCGTCGCTGGCGCAGCAAGGCCGGCAGTGGACCGGCAAGCAGGCGCTCGAAGAAGCGACGACGCTGGCCGATGTCCGGGAATCGCGCGCGGATGCGAGGGCGCTCGCGCTCCAGCAGCTCCGCCAGCGCGCCCAGGGATTCGTCGAGTTCCGATTCCAGTTTCTCGCGCAGGTGGCGGGCGAGCATCGGCGCGCCGCCGCCGCTGGAGATCGCCACCTGCAGCAGGCCACGTTCGATCCGCGCGGGAATCTGCACGCTCGATGCCTGCGCGTCGTCGACCACGTTGACCCAGATGCGCCGCGCTTCGCCCGCCGCAGCGACCGCCTGGTTGACCGCATCGTCATCGGTCGCGGCGATGGCCAGCCAGGCGCCGTCGAGCCAGTGCGCATCGAAGGCACCGTCCAGATGCTCGATCCGGCCCTCGGCGACGTGCCGGGCGAGGGGCCGGTTCAGCGACGGGGCGCCGAGACGGACCCGTGCCCCCGCCTCGAGCAGGGCCTCGGCCTTGCGCTGGGCCACCGTACCGCCGCCGACGACCAGCACGTCACGGCCGCGCAGGTCGGCGAAAACGGGAAACAGTGGGCTGGCCATGGTGTCGATCGAGGGATGGAGCGGCGATACCGTGAACCTACCCACGCCCCCGCACCGGCGGAAATGACGCCGCCGTCTGGCGGTATGCCGTTTCGGAATGATGGCCGCGGTGCTGGACAGCGGGTCCGCGCCGGGGTAATTTCTTTCCATCCCTCCATTCGCATCGAGCGATATATAGTCGCTCCGCCATGACCCTGACCCAGCTGCGCTACCTCGTTGCCATTGCCGACTCCGGGCTCAACATCACCCTGGCGGCCGAGCGCGTGCATGCGACCCAGCCGGGCCTGTCCAAGCAGCTCAAGCAACTGGAGGACGAGCTCGGCTTCCAGCTGTTCACGCGCAAGGGCCGGAGCCTTGAGGCGATCGCGCCGGCCGGCGAGCGCGTGCTGATGCACGCGCGCCGCATCCTCGAGGAAGCCAGCAACATCCGCGCCTATGCCGCCAACGAGCGTGGCCAGCACAGCGGCCGCCTGGTGCTGGCGACCACGCACACCCAGGCGCGTTTCGTGCTTCCCGAAGTCATCGCCGCGGTGAAGCGCGAGTTCCCGCAGGTCAGCGTGCACCTGCAGGCGGCGGCCGATGGCGAAGTGCTCGAGCAGCTGGCCCGCGGCGAAGCCGACCTGGCCGTGATCAGCACGGCCGGCGGCGAGCCGGAGGGCGGCGTTGCGGTACCGCTGTTCCGCTGGCGCCGCGTGGTGCTGGTGCCGCTCACGCATCCGCTGGCCAAGCTCGATCGCGCGCCGACGCTGGCGGAGCTGGCCGCGCATCCGTTGATCAGTTACGAGTCCTCCACCAAGCCCGAATCGTCGCTGCACCGCACGTTTGCCGCTGCCGGCCTGGAGCCGCAGCTGGCCATGACCGCGCGCGATGCCGACCTGATCAAGACCTATGTGCGCGCCGGCCTGGGCGTCGGCGTGCTGGCGGAGATGGCGGTGGGCGTACGCGACACCGACCTCAAGGCGTTGCCTGCGCCGGACGCATTGCCCGAGTGCATCACCTGGGCCGTGATCCCGCGCGCACGCGTGCTGCGCGAATACGCGCTGGCGCTGATGCATGGCATCGCGCCGCAACTGGATCGTCGCGACCTGCGGCGCGTGCTGGAAGGCAACCTCGAACCGCGCTGGCCGCAGGCCCCCGCGTGGCGAGAACTTAGTCAGCCGATCACGACCTGAGCGTCGTCACCGTGGTCCCGGCGAACGCCGGGACCCATCTTGATCCTGCAGTCGTCCCTGGATTCCCGCCTTCGCGGGAATGACGTGAGGGGGCTCAAGCCGCATTCGGCTCGCTGTCGAAATGCAGCCCGCACTCACGCTTCAGGCCGAAAAAACGCGTGTCTTCCTCGTTCATCCCGGCCTCCAGCGGTCTCGTGGTGTGGATGTCGCCGATCGACACGTAACCCTGGTGCCACAACGGGTGATAGGGCAGGTCGTGCTGTTGCAGGTACTGCCAGACCTCGCGATCGCCCCAGTCGGCGATCGGATGCAGCTTCCAGCGACCGTCGCGCAGTTCGAGGAACTCGATGTTCGCGCGCGTGCGCGCCTGGCTGCGACGCAGGCCGGCGATCCAGGTGCGCACGCCCAGCTCGTTCAACGCGCGCTGCATCGGCTCGACCTTGCGCATGCGGTTGTAACGCTCGATGCCGTCGAGGCCGTTCTCCCAGAGCTTGCCCAGTCGCGCCTCCATCCAGGCGATGCCGATCTGCGGCCTATACACCTTCAGGTTCAGGCCGAGCCGCTCACTGAGCAGGTCGACGAAACGGTAGGTCTCGGGGAACAGATACCCGGTGTCGATCAGGATCACCGGCATATCCGGCTGCTGCTGCGTCGCCAGGTGCAGCGACACCGCTGCCTGCGCGCCGAAACTCGACGACAGCGCATGCGTTCCGGCCGTGTTCTCCAGCGCCCAGGCAACACGCTCCTGCGCGCTGTGCTGGCCCAGCCAGTGGTTGAGTTCCGCCAGTGCCTGCGGCGACTCGGCGGCGGTGATGGGATCAGGAGGCGTGCTCATGCAGCATTCTCGCTACGCAGTTGCAAATCGATCGGGGGCCTGGGTGGTGCAATCACGGCCGTGCGGACGAGGAAGTCGCCGAAGCCTTCGTCGGCTTCGCGCTGTCCGGCATAGCGCGCAAAAAGTGGATCGAGTTCGGCGAGGATCTGCGCCTCGGCGATGTTTTCCCGGTACAGGGTGTTCAGTCGCTGGCCGCGATGGTCGGCGCCAAGCATCAGGTTGTAGCGGCCCGGCGCCTTGCCGACCAGGGCGATCTCGCCCAGGTACGGGCGCGAGCAGCCGTTGGGGCAGCCGCTGATGCGCAGGTGGATCGGCGCGTCGTGCAGGCCGTGTCCGTCGAGCAGGGACTGCACCTTGCCGGTCAGCTCGGGCAGGTAGCGCTCGGCCTCGGCCATCGCCAGCCCGCAGGTCGGCAACGCGACGCAGGCGAGGGCATTGCGCTGCAGCGGACTGGCGGTGCGGTAGCCGTCCAGGCCGTACTGCGTGGCAAGTGCGTCGATGCGAGCGCGCAGCGCCGCGGGCACGCCGGCGATCACCAGGTTCTGGTTGGGGGTGAGGCGGAACTGCGCCTGCACGTCGGCTTCGTCCAGCACGCGCGCGATCTCGCGCAGGCCGCTGAGGTGGGCGACGCCGTCCTGGTCCCAGATTCGGCCGGCGACGATCCGCAGGGTCAGGTGCGCGCGGCCGTCTTCGCCGTCGATCCAGCCGAACCGGTCGCCGTTGTGGATGAAAGAAAACGCACGGGCAGGTTGCAGCGTGAACCCGGCGCGCCGTTCGACCTCGGCCTTGAACCAGTCCAGGCCGTGGTCGTCGATGGTGTACTTCAGGCGTGCGCGCTTGCGCAGCTGGCGGTTGCCATGGTCGCGCTGCGCGGTGACGACGGCTTCGCCGACCGCGATGACCTGGTCGGGCGTGACGAAGCCGATGACGTCGCCCAGGCGCGGGTAGGTTTCCGGATCGCCGTGGGTCGCGCCCATGCCGCCGCCGACGCTGACGTTGTATCCGGTCAGGGCGCCGTCGTCGTCGAGGATGGCGATGAAGCCCAGGTCCTGGGCGAACACGTCGACATCGTTATAGGGCGGAATCGCGAAACCGATCTTGAACTTGCGCGGCAGGTAGGTCGGCCCGTAGACGGGTTCCTCCTCGCTGCCGCTACCGGCGACGCGCTCCTCGTCGAGCCAGATCTCGTAGTAGGCGCGGGTGTTGGGCAGCAGGTGTTCCGACAGCGCGGCCGCCTGCGCATGCACGCTGGCATGCGCCTGCGACAGCAACGGATTCGCGGCGACGGCAACATTGCGGTTGACGTCGCCGCAGGCGGCGAGGGTGTCGATCAGCGCGGCGTTGATCGCCTGCATGGTCGGCTTCAGCTCGGTCTTGATCACGCCGTGGAACTGGAACGCCTGGCGCGTGGTGATGCGCAGGCCGCGCTCGGCGAAACGCGTGGCGATCGCGTCCAGGCCGAGCCATTGCGCCGGGGTCACCACGCCACCGGGCGTGCGCGTGCGGATCATGAAGCTGTAGGCCGGCTCGAGCCTGGCGACACGCCGCTCCTCGCGGATGTCGCGATCGTCCTGCTGGTAGCTGCCGTGGTACTTGATCAGCGTCTGGTCGTCCTCGGCAAGCGCGCCGGTGACCGGGTTGGCGAGCGACGCCAGCAGCGAGCCGCGCAGGCGCGCGCTTTCGTGCTTGATGTCCTCGACGGAATGGTTGCTCATCAGGGCATGCCTTCTCAGTACACGTCTCTTGCGTAGCGGCCCTGCTGCTGCAGGTCGTTGAGGTAGTCGTTGGCGTCTTCGGCAGACTTTCCGCCGTGTTCGGCGATGGCATCGAGCAGCGCGGCGTGGACGTCACGGGCCATGCGCGTGGCGTCGCCACACACGTAGACGTGCGCGCCGCCTTCGAGCCAGGCGAACAGTTCGCGGCCCTGCTCGCGCAGGCGGTGCTGGACGTAGACCTTGTGCGACTGGTCGCGCGAGAAGGCCAGGTCGAGGCGCTGCAGGCGGCCATCCTTGAGGGCCTGCTGCCACTCGACCTGGTAGAGGAAGTCGGTGCGGAAATGCGGGTTGCCGAACAGCAGCCAGTGGCGGCCGGTGGCGGCGATGGCAGCACGTTCCTGCAGGAAGCCGCGGAACGGCGCGACCCCGGTGCCGGGGCCGATCATGATCACGTCGCGCGAGGCATCGGCGGGCAGGCGGAAGCGCTCGTTGTGTTCGATGAAGACCGGCAGGCGGTCGCCTTCGGCACTGTCGGCGAGCTGGTGCGATGCGGCGCCCCAGCGCGTGCCTCGGCCGTTGTCGTACTCGACGTGGGCGACGGTGAGATGGACTTCGTCGCCGACATGCTTCTGGCTGGAGGCGATCGAGTACAGGCGCGGCGTCAGCGCACGCAGGGCAGCGACCAGTTCCTCGCCGCTCCAGTCAGCGCGGTGCTGCGACAGCAGGTCGATCACCTGCTGCTCGTTGAGCAACTGCGACAGGTGGGCCTGCTGGCCCGGTGCGAGCAGGCCGTTGAGCTCGTCGCTGCGCGCCTGTGCGGCGAGGCTGGCGACGAACGGGCGGGTCAGCCGGGTCAGTTCGCGCTTGCTGCCGAGCCATTGCCGCAAGGGCAGGGTCTGGCCGCCGTGGCTGACGTCTTCGTCACCATCGAGCTGCAGCGTCGAAAGCACCTGTTCGACCAGCGCGGGCGGGTTCGACGGCCACAGGCCCAGCGCATCACCCGGCTCGTAGTGCAGACCGGAGCCCTCGAGGGACAGCTCGATGTGGCGCACGTCCTTGTCCGGACCGGGACGGCCGACGCTGCTGGCACGGCTCACCAGGCGCTGGTTGAGCAGCAGTTCGGCAGCGAACGGGGCATCGCGGCCATGCGCGGGCGTGGCGGGCAGCGGCCGCAGCGGCGTCACTGTCGCCAGCGGAGCGGCGGGCTTCAGCGCGTCCCTGGCCTTGGCCAGCGCCTGCGACAGCCACGGCGTGGCGACGGTCTCGATGTCGAGATCGGCATCGCCGCGCGGCAGCAGCCGGGTTGCGCCCAGTTCGGCCAGGCGCTCGTCGAGCTTCTGGCCGATCGCGCAGAACTGCGGGTAGCTCGAATCGCCCAGGGCCAGCACGGCATAACGCAGCTGCTTGAGCTGCGGAGCACGCTTGCCGGCGATGAACTCGACCAGGGCGCGGGCATCGTCCGGCGGGTCGCCGTCGCCCTGTGTGCTGACCACCAGGTAGAGAGTGCGCTCGTCCTTCAGTTCGCGGGTCGGGTAGGCATCCGCGCGCAGCAGGCGGACGGCGAGGCCGGCGGCCTCGGACTGCCGGGCCAGCTGTTCGGCGAGTCGCTTGGCGTTGCCGGTCTGGCTGCCGTAGACGACGGTCAGGCGCCCCGCCGCCTGGGCTTCCGCGATCGGCAGGGCAATCGTCGCCGCCGTCCCGGCGGAGCGACTGGCCAGTCCGGCGGCGTAGCCCGACAGCCACCACAGGCCGTTTGCATCGAGTCCTTCGGTGACGTGGGCAAGCGCCGCCAGCCGATCCTCGGGAAGGGGAGAACCGAGGGAGGTATTGGCAAACGGGCTGGCAGAAGCCGACATCGGCATGGGACTGGGCGGCGGGGACCATTGCAGGCTAGGCCCCGCCGTCGTCCATATGAAAGGACGTTGGGTAATGCGCTCATGCCGGGGGCTTATTTCCGGGGCGGGCGCATGCCGCTCCTACAATGTGGTCAGATAGCCGCGACCGTCCTGAGCCGGTAGCTGCCGGCCCTGACGCCCGCCACTGACTTGCTGACGATGACCCTGCCTGTCGACCTGAGCCACCTCGATCGCCTCGAAGCCGAGAGCATCCACATCCTGCGCGAGGTGGCGGCCGAGTTCCGCAACCCGGTGATGCTGTACTCGATCGGCAAGGACAGTTCGGTGCTGCTGCACCTGCTGCTCAAGGCGTTCGCACCGGCGCGCAGGCCACCGATCCCGCTGCTGCACGTCGACACCGGCTGGAAGTTCCGCGAGATGATCGCCTTCCGCGACCGTCGCGCCGCCGAGACCGGCGTCGAGCTGCGCGTGCACACCAATCCCGAAGGCGTTGCGCAGGGCATTGGCCCGATCAGCCACGGTGCCACCGTCCACACCGACGTGATGAAGACGCAGGCGCTCAAGCAGGCGCTGGACCAGCATGGCTTCGATGCCGCCATCGGCGGCGCCCGTCGGGATGAAGAGAAATCACGCGCCAAGGAACGCATCTTCTCGTTCCGCAGCGCACAGCATCGCTGGGATCCGAAAAGCCAGCGACCGGAACTGTGGAGCCTGTACAACACCCGCATCCACAAGGGCGAGTCGGTGCGCGTGTTCCCGCTGTCCAACTGGACCGAGCTCGATATCTGGCTGTACATCTACCGCGAGCAGATCCCGGTGCCTTCGCTGTACTTCGCCGCGGAGCGTCCGGTGGTCGAACGCGACGGCGCCTGGATCCTCGTCGATGACGAGCGCCTGCCGTTGCGCGAAGGCGAATCGGCGCAGCTGCGCCAAGTGCGCTTCCGCACCCTGGGCTGCTATCCGCTTACCGGCGCGATCGACTCGCAGGCCGACACGCTGGAGAAGATCATCGCCGAGATGCTGGTGGCCACGACGTCCGAGCGCCAGGGCCGGGTGATCGACCATGACCCGTCGGCGTCGATGGAGAAGAAGAAGCAGGAGGGGTATTTCTGATGGGTACTCCGACCCACCCCGACTCCGCCGCCGTCGAAGTCGCTGCCTACCTGCAACGCCACGAAAACAAGGGCCTGCTGCGTTTCATCACCTGCGGCAGCGTCGACGACGGCAAGAGCACGCTGATCGGGCGACTGCTGCATGAAAGCCGCGCGCTGTTCGACGACCAGCTGTCGACGCTGGAATCCGACAGCCGTCGCCATGGCACCCGCAACGGCGAGATCGATTACGCCCTCCTGCTCGATGGCCTCTCGGCCGAGCGCGAGCAGGGCATCACGATCGATGTGGCCTACCGCTTCTTCAGCACCGACAAGCGCAAGTTCATCGTCGCCGATTGCCCGGGGCACGAGCAGTACACCCGCAACATGGCCACGGGCGCGTCCACCGCGGATGTCGCCGTGGTCCTGGTCGACGCGCGCAAGGGCCTGCTGACGCAGACGCGCCGGCATACCTACATCGCCTCGCTGCTGGGCATCCGCCATGTGTTGCTGGCGGTGAACAAGATGGACCTGGTCGGTTTCGACGCCGCCGTGTTCGACGAGATCGTCGCCGGTTATCTGGAGCTTGCCGACCAGCTCGGCATTGGCAACGTGCAGGCGGTGCCGCTGTCGGCGCTGCAGGGCGACAACCTGATCCAGCGTTCGCCGAATACGCCGTGGTACGACGGCCCCAGCGTCCTCGAGTACCTGGAAAACGTGGACGTCAGCCGCGACGGCACCGACATCGGATTCCGCCTGCCGGTGCAGTACGTGAATCGTCCGGACCAGGATTTCCGCGGCTTTGCCGGCACCGTCGCCGCAGGCGTGGTGCGGCCCGGCGACGACATCGTGGTGCTGCCCTCGGGCCGGCGCTCGAAGGTCGAGCGCATCGTCACCGCTGGCGGCGACCTCGCGCTGGCCGGCGAAGGCCAGGCCGTGACACTGACCCTGCGCGACGAACTCGACATCAGCCGCGGCGACGTCATCGCCGATGCGCACAAACCGCCGCAGGTCTCCGACCAGTTCGCCGCGCACATGCTGTGGATGGGCGAGCAGGCACTGCTGCCGGGCCGGCCGTACTGGCTGAAGATCGGCACGCGCACGGTCAGCGCCAGCATCACCGAGATCAAGCACAAGATCGACGTCAACACGCAGGAAGCGCTGGCGGCCAAGCACCTGGAGCTCAACGAGGTCGGCTACTGCAACCTCTACCTCGACCAGCCGGTGCCGTTCGAGTCGTATGCCGACAGTCGCACGCTCGGTGGTTTCATCCTGATCGACCGCCAGAGCAACGCGACGGTCGCCGCCGGCGCGCTCGACTTCGCCCTGCGCCGTGCCGGCAACATCCACTGGCAGCACCTGGACGTCGACAAGACCGCGCGTGCCCGCATCAAGGGACAGCAGCCGCGCGTGCTGTGGTTCACCGGCCTGTCCGGCTCGGGCAAGTCGACCATCGCCAACCTGGTCGACAAGCGCCTGCACGCGCTGGGCTACCACACCTTCATCCTCGACGGCGACAACGTCCGCCACGGCCTCAACAAGGATCTGGGCTTCACCGACGAGGACCGGGTCGAGAACATCCGCCGCGTCGCCGAAGTGGCGAAGCTGATGGCCGACGCCGGCCTGATCGTGCTGGTCAGTTTCATCTCGCCGTTCCGCGCCGAGCGGCGCATGGCGCGCGAACTGTTCGCACCCGGCGAGTTCGTCGAAGTCTTCATCGACACGCCGCTGGCGGTGGCGGAGCAGCGCGACGTGAAGGGGCTTTATGCCAAGGCGCGCGCTGGGCAATTGCGCAACTTCACCGGTATCGACTCGCCTTATGAGGTGCCGGAGGCGGCTGAGCTGACGCTGGATACGGTCAGCGATGATGCCGAGCGGCTGGCGCAGACGGTCATCGACTATCTGATGGGCTGACTTGGCCCCGGGTGCGCTGCGCTTACCCGGGCTACGTGCAAAGAAAAACCCCGGCGGTGGCCGGGGTTTTTTGTCTGGCTTGCGGATCAGGCCGCCGGTTTGGCGGTCTTGCTGCGGATGAACTCGTAGATGAAGAGCAGCACCACGGCGCAGATGATCGAGATCAGGAAACCGATGAAGCCGCCGCCGGCATAGAGCAGGCTGCCGATGTAGGCGCCGGCGATGCCGAGCAGGATGGTGAGGATCCAACCCATCGGGTCGGCACCGGGCTTGAAGAAGCGCGCCAGGATGCCAATAACCGCACCAATGATGATCGTATAGACGATGCTGCCCATATCGCTCCCTCCTGAAGTGGTTGGGTGACGCGAGCGAATCCTAGCACCGGACCCCGCTGCGCAATCCCTCCCCCCTTGCGGGGGAGGGACAGGCCGCGAAGCGGCCAGGGAGAGGGGGAGGGAGGGCGAGCCCTCAGCAGCAACCGTGGTCGCCGCGCTCCTGCCCGCCGGCCACCGCCGCCACGCCCGTGGTCTCGCCGCGCTGGCTGGCCAGGTGGTGCTCGGCAATCACGCGCGAGACGCAGGCGGTGACGCGCTTGCCCATCGGGATGTGCAGGAACTCATTGGGGCCGTGCGCGTTGCTGTGCGGGCCGAGCACGCCGGTGATCATGAACTGCGCGCCCGGGAACTTCTCGCCGAGCATGCCCATGAAGGGGATCGAACCGCCTTCGCCCATGTACATCGCCGGCTGGCCGAAGAACTCGCGGCTGGAGGCGTCGATGGCCTTGGTCAGCCACGGCGACTGTGCCGGTGCGTTCCAGCCGCTCGACGACTTCTCCAGGTCGAGGGTGACCTGGGCGCCGTTGGGCGGATTGCTCAGCAGGACTTCCTTGAGCAGTTCGCCGGCGCGCTTGCCGTCCAGGGTCGGCGGCAGGCGCAGCGACAGCTTCACCGAGGTGTGCGGACGCAGCACGTTGCCGGCCGACGCCAGCGGCGGCATGCCGTCGACACCCGTCACCGACAGCGCCGGCCGCCAGGTGCGGTTGAGCACCAGCTCGGTCAGGTCGCTGGCCATCGGCGTCATGCCCGGCAGCAGCGGGAACTTGTCGAAGATCGCCGTATCGAGCACCTTCGCCGCTTCGCGCGCCTGCGCCATGCGCTCGGCAGGCACTTCGGCGAACAGGTCCTCGATGCGGATCTTGCCGGTGTTCTCGTCCTCCAGCCGCGAGAGAAGCTGGCGCAACAGGCGGAAGCTGGACGGCACGATGCCCGACGCGTCGCCGGAATGGACGCCTTCGCTGAGCACCTTGACGGTGAAGTTGCCGCCGGCCAGGCCGCGCAGCGAGGTCGTGCACCACAGCTGGTCGTAGTTGCCGCAGCCGGAGTCCAGGCACACCACCAGCGACGGCTTGCCGATGCGGCCGGCGAGATGGTCGACGTAGGCGGGCAGGTCGTAGCTGCCGGATTCTTCGCAGGCTTCGATCAGGATCACGCAGCGCGAATGCGGCAGCTGCTGTTCCTGCAGCGCCAGCACGGCGGTCAGCGAACCGAAGATCGCATAGCCGTCGTCGGCGCCACCGCGGCCATAGAGCCGGTCGCCCTTGATGACCGGCGTCCACGGGCCGAACTCGGGATCCCAGCCGGTCATCTCCGGCTGCTTGTCGAGGTGGCCGTAGAGCAGCACGCAGTCATCGTTGCTGCCGCCGTTGCTGGCGGGGATGTCGATGAAGATCAGCGGCGTGCGGCCTTCCAGGCGCACCACCTCGACCTGCATGCCGGGGATCGGCTGCGCCTTGGCCCAGCGCTCCATCAGCTTGACCGCGTCGTCCATGTAGCCATGCTTGACCCAGTCGGCGTCGAACATCGGCGACTTGTTCGGGATGCGGATGTACTCGACGAGCTGGGGAACGATCTCGTCATCCCATTTGTCGGCGACGAAACGGTCGACCTTGCTGGTATCCATGGAGGGAGCCTCGAAGCAGGGGAAGGATCGCGGGAAAGGCCGCGGGAAAGACCGCCAGTTTACGCCTCCTGCGGGGCCGGGCCGATGCGCAATGGGGCCGCTTGGCCGCGGCCAGCCGGGGCGGGGCGCCGGTTTGCCGCAGCCGGTAGGCCTTTCCCCACCGCCTGCAGCGGGCTGCGCCGGGCCGGGCGTGACGGTCGCGGCGATGTGACGGGTTGCAGCCCGCGCCGAGACTGGGCTCCCAACCCAAGGAGCCACACCATGAAATCAATCGCCAGGAAGTTCGTGCTGCTGCTGTCCTTGTTGTTCGCAACCACTGCCATGGCCGCCGAGAAGGTCAACATCAACACCGCCGATGCCGCCACCATCGATCGCGTCATGGTCAACATCGGCCCGGGCAAGGCCGAGGCGATCGTGGCCTATCGCAAGGCGAACGGACCCTTCCGCAGCGCCGAGCAGCTGGCGCTGGTCAAGGGCGTCGGCCTCAAGACCGTCGAGAAGAACCTCGACCGCATCGTCTTCACCGGCGCCGCCGCTCCCGCGAAGGCGGCAGCAGCCAGGCCGGCCGCGGCGAAGCCCGCCGCCAAGCCCGCCGCAAAGCCGGCCGCCAAACCTGTCGCACCCGCCAGGACGGCCAGCCGCTGAAGGTCTCCAGCCGCCGACGACCGGCTGTTGGCGGCAGGCGAACTGGCACGGATGCCCGAAGGGAGTCAGGGGAAGATCCCTGGACAAGGAAGTACGCCACTCCGCTGCAAGGGACTGCGACGGGGTGGCACCTCGCCTGGCGCGTGTCGGGTCGGAGCGGCCACCGCTAGACTGTCGCCAACGAGACTCCGCACAGGCGACCTCACTGGTGATGGCACGCGAACGCAGCAGCCGATCCTGGGTAATCCCGGCCAACGAGTACCGCCGCGAGCGCTGGCGAAACCAGATGGGCTGGACGCGCGAGATCCTCGCCCACGCGCCTGTCGCCGGCGAGCCTTGGGACTGGCGCCTTTCGATCGCCGAGATCGAGCGTGATGCCCCGTTCTCCGCGTTTCCCGGCATCGACCGCGAACTGGTGCTGCTGGCCGGCAACGGTCTGCGCCTGCGCTTCCGCGATGGCGAAGTGAAGGAACTGCTGCCGCCTCACGATCGAATGCGTTTTGCAGGCGAGCGCGTCGTAACCGGCGAGCTCATCGACGGACTGACCCACGACTTCAACCTGATGTGGCGCCGCGACCGCGTTCGCGCAGAGCTGTGGCACCGCCCGCTGGTCGGTCCGATGGTGTTGTTTGCCGACCCGGACAGCACCTGGGTCGTGCACCTGATCGCCGGGCAGGCGCGCTTCGCCGACGACTCCGGCCTGCCGCCCTTGGCGGCGCAGGACACCGCGATCATCGCCGCCGGTTCGCAGCGCGTGCGGCATGTCCTCGACGGTGGCGGTGAAGCCCTGCTGATCCGGATCGAACCGGTGCCTGAAGCCTGACTCAGTACACGTCGCGGCAGTAACTGCCGGAAGCGGCCATGGTTTCCAGCACGTCGAGACCGACCGCTTCGCGCAGCACCGCATCGACGTCGGGCGCCATACCTTCGAGGCTGCCGCAGACGTAGACCGAAGCGCCCTGCGCAATCCACGTGCGGAGCTGGTCGATCCGCTCGCGCAGCAGGTGCTGCACGTAGGTCCGGCGGGTCGGGTCATCGCGCGAAAACGCGAGGTCGAGCTGCTGCAGGCGTCCTACCCGATGCCAGCGTTCAATCTCGTCGCGATAGTGGAAATCGTGCGCGGCCTGGCGCTCTCCGAACAGCAGCCAGTTGCGATGGTGGCCGGCGGCGACGCGTGCCTTCAGCAGTGCACGCAGGCCGGCCAGGCCGGTGCCGTTGCCAATCAGCACCACCGGGCGATCATCGGCCGGCGGATGGAAGGCGGTATTGCGGCGGATGCGCAGGTCGATGCGTTCGCCCGCCGCGGCATGGGCCGTCAGCCAGCCGCTGCCACTGCCGAGGTGACCGTCCGGAAGGCGCATCTGCCGGACCAGCAACTGCAGGCTGCCATCGCCAGGCAAAGAAGCGATCGAGTATTCGCGATGCGGCAAGGGCTGCAGGTTATCCGCCACGGTCTGCGCACCCTGGCCCGATACATCGCGCCTGAAGGGAAGTCGCGACCGTGCCAGCACCGCCGACAGCGGCTCGACCGCATCGCCAATCTTGACGGCGATATCGCCATCGAGACCGCACTCCGCGAGCCATTGCGCGACGGCATCGTCGGGATTGCGCGGGCCGATCTCGGCGATGTCGCCGGCGGTCCAGTCGAGGTGGGTCGGGTCCTGCGGCACCAGCGCGACGTGATACGCCGGGCCGCCGACACTGCCCACGTTCATCCAGCGACGTTCGGCCAGGCGCCACGACTGATACGCCGGTGCACTCCAGTCGGCGAAGTCGGCGCGGCCGCTGAGCTGCCCGAGCCGGTGCTGCCAATGACGCAATGCCCCGGCGTCGCCGGCGTCGACATCGATGCGATCGAACAGCGGCGTGGCGCCGTGATGGTGCAACCACTGGTCGAGGCGACGGCCGAAGCCGCAGAACTGGTCGTAGGCACGGTCGCCCAATGCCAGCACCGCGTATTCCAGTCCTTCCAGGGTGAGCGACTGGTCGAGCACGTGGCGCGTGAAGCCGAGCACGTGGTCCGGCGGATCGCCTTCCCCCGTGGTGCTGGCGATGAACAGCGCACGCCGATGGCTGCGCAGCACGTCGGCATCGACGCGATGCAGCGGCAGCGCACGCACCGCCATGCCCGCCGTGCGCAGCGCGTCGGCGGTGTGCTCGGCCAGCTGCTGCGCGAATCCTGTCTGGCTGGCCCACGACAGCAGCACCGCATCGGCGCCGTCGGTCTCATCGCCCAGGGACGCCGATCGAGCCTGTGTTCTCGCACCGGAAACGATCGCCGCACAGAGTCCCACGTAAGCCAGCACGACCAGCGCGGCCAGCAACCAGCTACCCAGGCGCGGCGATGCCAGCCACCATGCATCCGTCTGCCAGTGGCCGAACGCAAGCGCCAGCACCAGCAGGCCAGACAGCGCCAGCGCGTTGCCGAGCCATGCCCGGCGCGTGGAGACGGCAGCAGTCATGCCTGCAACAGCTCCGCGAATGCCGGCGTCATGCGTTCCCCGGCACCATCGGTGCCGGCCACGACGAATCGCGCCGCCATCCCGTGCTCGCAGGCGAATGCGTAACCGTCCGCCGCGCCCATCACGGTCAACGCCGTGGCCCAGCCGTCGGCGAGCATGGCGGTGGCAGCGGCCACGGTGACCGCGGCCGGAGCGTCCAGTGCCGGGCGACCACTGCGAGGGTCGATGGTGTGGCTGTAGCGCTGGCCGTCGCGTTCGACGCGGTGCCAGCGATCACCCGACGTCGCCACTGCCAGACCGTCGAGATCGAGCACGCGCGCAGGGCTGTTGTCGTCCTCATCGCCGGCACAGGCCTCGACGATCACTCGCCACGGCGCGCCGTCAGGCTTGCGGCCGCGTCCGTACAGCTCACCGCCGACTTCGACCAGCGCGCTGTCGATGCCGTCGGCCTGCAATTGCATCGCCACCGCATCGACGGCGAAGCCCTTGGCGATCGCGCACAGATCCAGCTGCGTGCCACCCGGCTGCAATGCACGCCGTGTCTGCGCGTCGAGGACCAGGCGCCGCCAGCCGACGGACGCGAGCACTTCAGGCGGCAAGGCCCGCGGCATGTCATGGCGACCGGAGGGGCCGAAGCCCCAGGCATCGGCGATGGCGCCGATGGTCGGGTCGTAGGCGCCATCGCTGCTGCGTGCGATATCGAGCGCACACGTCAGCACCGTCCAGAAATCGTCCTGCAGCGCGTGCCAGCTGCCCGCCGCGGCGTTATTGAACCGGCTCAGGTCGGAGTGGGCGGTCCAGTTGCTCATCTGCGCGACCACGCCATCCAGGCGTGCCTGGACGCGTGAATGCACCGCGTGCAGATCGGTATGCCGCTGGGTCACCAGCTTCACCGACCAGGTCGTTCCCATGGTCGCGCCGCCGAGGATGTCGACGGCGCCAAGGTTGCTGCCTGCAGCTTGCACGTCTGGTTACTGCGGCAGCACTTCGAGCGTGGCGACGTAGCCGACACGACGCTGCCTGGCCTGCGGCACGCTCGTCTTCTTGTCCTCGCTGGTCGCTTCCAGCCAGTACATGCCCGCTTCCGGCCAGGTCACGGTGAACTCGCCCTTGGCGTCGGTCTTGACCTTGATCTCGTCCTGCGCGTTGCGGTAACGGGTGTTGCCGCGCACGATCTCGACATCGATGCCGGGCGCCGGCTTGCCGTCGATCTGCATGCGGAACTTCGCTTCGTCACCGGCGAACAGATCGTTGGGATGCGTGACCGGCACCAGCTCCAGGCCCTTGCCGCTGGGCTTGAGCGCGGTGTCGTTGGGCGAGCCGTTGGTGACGAAGGTCTCTACGCGGCTGATCGACTGCGACACCTGCAGGTTCTTCGCGCCCTTGGGCACGCCGGTTGCGAACTCGGCGGCGGTGCCGCGCCAGCGCTTGGGCTTGCCGTCTTCGTCCCACTGGCCGACCACGTAGTCGTTGACCACGCCGATCCGGTAGGTGCCGGTCTGCTTGAGCTCGACGTCGAACACCGTGCGGTACTTGCCGGTGGCGCTGTTCTGCGCGGCGACCTGGCTGCCGTCGGGCGCGGTGATGACGAGGTTGTCGGTCTTCAGCGGCACATGGTTGAAGTAGAACAGGTCGTTGGACACCGCGGCATCGACGGTGACCCACGGATTGTTGCCGGCGAGCACGGTCTGCGACGGCTGCAACCATGCCTTGTGTGCCTGCGCGGCCAGCGGCAGCGAGAGTGCGAATGCGAGTGCGGCGAACTTCAGGGTCTGCTTCATGGGGAACACTCCGACGAACAATATTGGGGGATGCGGGTTACGGCTTGCTGGCCAGCGTGACCAGTCCGAGCTCGCTGCTGCCCTGTGCGCTGCCATTGCTGGCACCGCGCCACTTGAACGGAATCTTGAGCAGCTCGCGCCCGCCGACTTCGCGTGCGGCCTCCACCACCAGCGTGTAGTCGCCGGCCGGCAGCGCGGCCAGCTCGGGGTTGCTGTCGGTGAACTGCAATTCGTGCTTGCCGACCGGTCGAGTCGGCCCGGTGACGCCATCGACCGGCACCTTCAGCGTGCGGCCGCTGCGGCGCCACCACTGGCGCAGGTCAGGCAACCATTTGGTGCCGGCGCCTTCGTTGGTCGCCTTCTGCGAGTACCACACCGCAAGGTTGGCAGCCGCCTTCTGGTCCAGGCCTTCCACCCAGATCGCCACGTACGGACGGTGGTACTCGGCGACGTTGAGCTGCGGGATCTGCAGGTTGAGGTTGATCTCGGCCGAATGGGCCGGCAGGGCGAGCAGGCCGCTCAGCGCAATGGTCAGTTGGACACGCATGGGATCTCCGGGGGAGGCGGTGTGACGATCAGTGGATGAAAAGCAGCGCCAGCAGCAGCGGCAACACCAGCCCCAGCACCACCCAGGGCCAGGTCGTCGGGCGCTGGCGCGCGTGCATCTGCAGCAGGAACAGGCCGGTGATGCAGAACACCAGGCAGGCGATGGCGAAGATGTCGATGAACCAGCGCCAGGCAGCGCCGGTGTTGCGGCCCTTGTGCAGGTCGTTGAGGTAGGCGATCCAGCCGCGCGACGTGCGCTCGTATTCGACTGCGCCGGTGGCGCGGTCGATGCTCAGCCAGGCATCGCCGCCGGGACGCGGCAGCGACAGGTAGACCTCCTGTTCCGACCACTCCGCCGGCTGCGCGCCGATGGCGACCGGCAGCACATCGTTGAGCCAGTCGCTGACGCTGCCCGGCAACGGTGCGCTGCCTTCATTGCGCTTGCCCAACGCCTTCAACAGCGAAGGCGGCATGTCGACCGTGCGGTTGAGGGTCTGCGGCTTGGCCTCGATGACGCTGGAGTGGTTGAGGGTGACGCCGGTGATGGAGAACAGCAGCATCGCCACCAGGCAGATCGCCGAGCTGATCCAGTGCCACTGGTGCAGCGTGCGCAGCCAGAAGCCGCGGCGCTGCTGGCGGGCGGCGATGTCGGGCGTGGCGGAGGAGGCGCTCATGCTCTCGAAGCCATCAGGTCTCTGCCCAGCGCCGCAACAGGTTGTGGTAGACGCCGGTCAGCTGCACGAGCGCAGGGTGATCGGGCACATCCTGGGTCAGGCGCCGTATCGACACGTCGAGGTCGAACATCAGCCGACGTTGCGCATCCTCGCGCAGCAGGCTCTGGATCCAGAAGAACGAGGCGATGCGCTCGCCACGGGTCACCGGCGTGACCTTGTGCAGGCTGGTACCGGGGTAGAGCACCAGGTCGCCGGCGCGCAGCTTCACCTGCTGCACGCCGTAGGTGTCTTCGATGATCAGTTCGCCGCCGTCGTAGTCTTCCGGCGCGCTGAGGAACAGCGTGGCCGACAGGTCGGTACGGATCGGCTCCGCACCCCCGCCGCTGCGGTCGTAGCGGACGGCATTGTCGACGTGGAAGCCGAACGACTGGCCACCGCTGTAGCGGTTGAACAACGGTGGATAGATGCGCTGAGGCAGCGCTGCGGAAAAGAACGTCGAGTTGCGCGACAGCGCCTCCAGCACCAGCGCGCCGAGCTCGCGGGCGACCGGATCGTTTTCCGGCAGCTGCGCGTTGTCCTTGGCCTGCGCCGACTGGTAGCCGGCGGTGATGCGGCCGTCGGCCCAGCCGGCCTGCGCCAGCCGTGCGCGGCAATGCGCGACCTGGTCGGCGGTGAGGACTTGCGGGACTTGCAGCAGCATCGTCTCGTGCTCCTTCAATGCGACCGCCCGGCGTGGGCCGGGCGGCGCGGGGACCGGTCAGGACTCAGCCCGGATTAGAACCTGTACGCGGCACTCAATACCACCGAGCGGGTATCGCCCGGCGTCGACCAGCCGTTGTTGCGGACGCGGATGTAGTACTCCTTGTCGAACAGGTTGTTGGCATTGAGCTGCAGGCTCAGGCGCTCGTTGATGTCGTAGCCGACCATCGCCCGGTGGGTGGTGTAGCCCTTGATGTCGCCGGCGTTGGCGCCGACGCCGGTGTAGTACTCGTAGCCGCTCTGGTGGGTGATGCCGTAACCGAAGGTCCACTGGCTGAGGTCGTAGGTGGTCCACAGGCTGCCCGAGCGCTCCGGGGTGCCGCTGATCGGCCGGCCCTTGATCGGGTCGGGATTGGCGGAGTTGTTGCCGCACGCCGTGCTCGGGTGGGCAATGCAGTTGTCGGACACGCCCTGCAGCACTTCGCTGTCGAGCCAGGTGACGTTGGCGAAGATCGACCAGTCGTGGGTGATCTGGCCGGCGACGCCGAGGGTGACGCCGTCCACGCGCGCTTCGCCGTCGAGCTGCTGCTCGCCGCTCGGGTTGAGCGGATTGCCCGGGTCGGCGACCTTGAACTCCTCGCGGTCGTTGCGGAACACCGAGGCCGTCAGCGCCAGGCGGCTGCCGATGTCCCACTTGGTGCCGATTTCGTAATTGACCGCGGTTTCCGGGTCGACGTTGCAGTTGGCGGTGCCGGTGGTGCTGGTCAGCGTGCACGAGCCGTTGACCGAGGCCTTCGACGGCGTCTTGCTGTTGGAGTACGACACGTAGATCGTGCCGTTCTCGCGCGGCTTGTAGACCAGGCCGGCGCGGTAGGAGAACAGGTCGTCCTCGTTGGCGGCCACGGGCGCGCGGCCGAGCACGGCGCCGATGTTGCTGTTGTCCGGATTCGGGTTGGCCGGCGTCGGCGCGGTGTAGGTCTTGATGTTCCAGATGGCGCTGTCGCCCTCGTTGTGCTCGTAGCGGGCACCGAGGTTCAGCATCCACTGCGGGCTGAATTCGAGCGTGTCGAAGACGTAGACCGCCTGGTTGTCCTGGGTGCCTTCGGTGCGGCCAACCAGGAACGGATTGATCGGGCCGGTCCACAGCGAGTCGGGGTTGGTCAGGCTCATGATCGGCGGTGTCACCGGCGTGCCGTCGGCCGTGCGCAGCAGGTTGACCGTGTCGAGGTCGAAGCTCTCGTGCGAGAACGAGACGCCGGCGACCAGCGAGTGCTTGATCGAACCGGTGGCGAAGTGCGAGGTCAGGTCGGTCTGGCTGATGGCGATGCCGTTGCGGGTGTCGCGCGAATGGCCGCGCGGCCCGCTGGGCTGGTAGGTGTTGGGCGTGAGCGGACGCGGGCAGGCCAGGCCGGTGGCGGCATTGACGCCGCCTTCCAGGCACCAGGTGCCCTGCGGTGCGTCGACCACGCTGAGCTGGTCGACCTGCTGGAAGCGGGCCAGGCTGCGCAGCGTCATGGCGTCGCTGAAGTCGTGTTCGAACACGCCGGTGAGCATGTCGACATCGATCTCCTGCTTGTCGATGTTGCGGTAGCCGTAGTAGTTGGACGGATCGACGCCCGGCAGCGGGCCGCCATAGGCGCTGAAGTAGGGCACGCCGTACTGCGGGATGTTGTCGTCGCTCTGGTGGAAGTAGCTCACCGTGAAGCGGGTGTCGCTGCCCAGGCCGAAGGCCAGCGACGGCGCGATGCCCCAGCGCTCGAAGGTCTCGACATCGCGGCCCGGCGCGTCGTTCTGGTGGACCATCGCGTTGATGCGGAAGGCCGTGCCATTGTCGAAGTCGGTATTGCTGTCGACGGTGATGCGGCCATAGCTGTCGGTGCCGGCGCCGCCCTGCAGCACGGTGAAGTCGCCCTCGCGCGCGGCCTTGCTGACCAGGTTGATGTTGCCGCCGACCGAACCTGCGCCGGAATAGACCGAGTTGGAACCGTTGATCAGTTCGATCGCATCGAGGTTGAAGCTGTCGGTGCGGCTGTACTGGGCGCTGTCGCGGACGTTGTCGGTGGTGATGTCGCTGTTGGCGTTGAAGCCGCGCAGGATGATGCTGTCGCCGTAACCGCCGCCGCCTTCACCGGCGCCGAAGGTGATGCCGGGCAGGGTGGTGAGCACATCGCGCAGGCCGATCAGGTTCTGCTGGTCCATCACTTCCTTGGTGACGACCGTGATGGTTTGCGGCGTGTCGAGCAGCGGCTCGGTGTACTTCACCGACGAGGGCTTGTCGACGTACTGGCCGTGCACTTCGATCTTGTCGAGGTCCTTCGCCTGCGGCTCGCCGGCCGGATCGGCCAGGACGGGGCCGGAGACGACAAGGGCGGTGACGGCCACCGCAACCGCGCCGGCAAGCGGCGAAACGGCGAACTTCCTGTTGGACATCTTCCTGTGGGACATGGGGGGAATCCTGATGGTCGAGTGCGGCGCACTGCCGCTGCGATCGACAATGGTAATGAGAGCGATTCCCATTTGCAACGAAAACTGAACGTGGTAGCGGCCACACTGCCGCGCCAGCGCCTGTCGGGCCGGGAAAAAGCAGTGCGTGCAAGGGGCGGGGGCCCCAGTGGACATCAGAACCGGCGCGCGGGCCGGAAGGGTTCACCCGCGGTCGTCGCGGGTCCAGACCCCGCCGTCTTCGACCTTCACCGGGAACTTCGCCACCGGCTCGTAGGCCGGCGCGCACAGCGGCCGGCCATCGCGCACGTCGAATTTCGCGCCGTGCAGGACGCATTCGACCGTCGCTTCCTCGCCGTCGAAGGTGCCGGCGGACAGTTCGAAGTCCTCGTGCGAGCACTTGTCTTCGAGCGCGTAGTAATCGCCGTCGTAGTTGACCACCAGGATGGGCGTATCGCCGTCCCAGGCGACGGTCGATTCACCCGGCAGCAGTTGCGAGGTGGCGCAGACGAAGACCCAGTCGCTCATGCCTTACAGGGCCTTTTCGAGGATTTCGAAACGCAGGTCGTCGCGCTTGGGTTCGCCGAAGCGTGCGTCGCCGTACGGGAACGGCTTCTTGATGCCGGTGCGGTGGTAGCCGCGGCGCTCGTAGAAAGCGATGAGTTCCTCGCGCACGTCGATCACCGTCATGCGCATCGCCTCCATGCCCCAGTCCTCGCGGACCAGGCGCTCGGCCTCGTTGATGACGACCTTGCCGATGCCACCGCCCTGCAGGGTCGGGTTGACCGAGAACATGCCGAAGTAGCCGGCATCGTTCTCGACCGCGACGTGGGCGCAGGCGAGCAGCCCAGGGCGACCGTCGGCGGCCTCGCGTTCGGCAATCAGGATCACGCTTTGCGGACGATCAATGCAGGCCTGGATGTCGTCGGCACCGGTGCGGCGGCCGCCGAGCAGGTCGGCTTCGGTGGTCCAGCCCTGCTTGCTGGCATCGCCGCGATAGGCCGACTCGACCAGCGCGACCAGCGCGTCGATGTCGGCGTGGGTGGCGTGGCGGAATTGGATAGGCGATTCGATCGCCGCGGCGTGGGTCGTCATGCGAGCAGTTTACGTACCTTGCGAAGGGCCGCAACGAAGGCGTCGACCTCGTCGTGGGTGTTGTAGAAGGCCAGCGAGGCGCGGCAGGTGGCGGCGACCCCGAAGTGGTGCATCAGCGGGTGCGCGCAGTGGTGGCCGGAGCGGATCGCCACGCCTTCCAGGTCGAGCAGGGTGGCCAGGTCGTGCGCGTGCGCGCCTTCGAGCAGGAAGCTGATCACCGCCGCCTTCTCGGCGGCCTCGCCGAAGATGCGCAGGCCCTCGACCTTGGACAGCTCCTCGGTGGCGTGGGCGAGCAGTGCCTGCTCGCGCGCCTCGATGTTGTGCATGCCCAGCGACGACAGGTAATCGACTGCCGCGCCCAGGCCGATGAAGCCGGCGATGTTCGGCGTGCCGGCCTCGAACTTGTGCGGCGGGTCGTTGAACACCGTGCCTTCGAAGCGCACTTCCTTGATCATCTCGCCACCGCCGATGAACGGCGGCATCGCGGCCAGGTGTTCGCGACGCGCCCACAGTGCGCCGGTGCCGGTGGGGCCGGACATCTTGTGGCCGGTGAAGGCGTAGAAGTCGCAGCCGATCGAGGCGATGTCGAGCGCACGGTGCGGCGCGGCCTGGGAACCGTCGACCACGCTGACGATGCCGCGCCGGCGGGCCTCGCGGCAGATCTCGCGCACCGGGTTGACCGTGCCGAGCACGTTGGACACGTGCGTCAGCGACAGCAGCTTCACGTCCGGCGTGAGCAGGGCGTACAGGCGCTCGAGGTCGAGCTCGCCGCGCTCGTTGAGCTCGGCGACCTTGATGGTTGCGCCGGTGCGCTGGGCGACCAGCTGCCACGGCACTATGTTGGCGTGGTGCTCCATGCGCGTGAGCACGATGGCATCACCCGGCTGCAACCGCGGCAGGGCCCACGAATAGGCGACCAGGTTGATGGCGAAGGTGGTGCCGCTGCACAGCACCAGTTCGTCGCCACGCACGTTGACGAACCGGGCCAGCTTGTTGCGCGCGCCCTCATAGGCGTCGGTCGCTTCCGTGCCCAGTGCGTGCACGGCGCGGCTGACGTTGGCGTTGTGGTGGCGGTAGAAATCATCGACCGCGGCGATCACCGACTCCGGCTTCTGCCCGGTGTTGGCCGAGTCGAAATAGATCAGCGGCTTGCCGTGGACCTGGCGGGTCAGCAGCGGGAAGTCGGCGCGGACCCGGGCCCAGTCGATGGTGCTGTCGAGGGAGGCGTTCATGCGGTCTCCAGCGTGGCCAGCGCGGCATCGAGGCGGGCAGTCAGCGTTTCGCGCAGGGCGCGATCGTCGAACACGGCCAGCGTCTCGCGGCAGAACGCCGCGGTCAGCAGCGCCCGCGCCTGTTCGGCCGGCACGCCGCGGCTGCGCATGTAGAACAGCGCGGTCGCGTCGAGCTGGCCGACGGTGGCACCGTGCGCGGCCTGCACTTCATCGGCGTGGATCTCGAGCACCGGTTGGGTGTCGATCTCGGCGCCTTCGCTGAGCAGCAGGTTCTTGTTGGACAGGTTGGCGGCGGTGCCGTCTGCGCCTTCGCGGATCAGGATGCCGCCGTGGAAGGCGGCCTTGGAACGGCCGGCACCGAGACCGCGCCAGGTCAGGTCGCAGCTGCTGTCACGACCGACGTGGTCGATGCCCAGGCGGGTGTCGAGGTGGCGCTTGCCGGTGGCGAGCAGGACGCCGTTGGCATGCAGCTTCGCGCCGTCGCCATGCAGGGCGACGTTGAGCTCGTGGCGCGACAGGCCGGCGCCGAGTTCGAGGTCGAGGCGGCGGTACTCGGACGCCTTCGCCATCACCGCATCGGTGCGCGAGATCAGCGTGGCAGTGGCGCCTTCGTCCTGCACGCGGGCGTGGTTGAGCGTGGCGTTCGGGCCCAGGTGCACGTGGGTCACGGCATTGGCCAGGTGGCTGTGCGCGCCGGCGCCGAGCTGGTGCTCGACCACGGTCAGGTTCGCGCCTTCACGCAACTCGATCAGGTTGCGCAGGTGCCATGCGCGGTCGCCGTTGCTGGCGGCGCCGATGAAGACCAAATGCAGCGGCGACGCGGCCTGCGCGCCAGCTTCGGCGCGCAGCACGATGCCGTCGTCGGCGAGTGCCGAGTTGAGGCGGGCGAAGATCTCGTCGGCGCGGTCGAAGCGGCGGGCGAGGAAGTTGGCCTCGCGCGGTTCGCCCTCGCGCAGCACCTGCGAAAGCGGCTGCAGCGTGATGCCGGCGCCTAGTCCGCCAATGTCGCTGTGGGCGGCGTCGAGGCGGCCGTTGACGAATACGATGCGCGGCGCCGGAATGGCATCGAGCACGGCGGCGTCGAAGGCAGGCACGGCGGCATCGCTGGCGACGAAGCTGCGACGCTCCAGCGAGCGCAGCGGCGTGTACTTCCAGGCCTCGACGCGGGCATGCGGGATGCCGTCGCGCAGGGCCGCATCGAGCGCGGCCTTGCGGCTGTCGCCCAGGCCGGCGGCGTCGCGCGCGGCCAGCGAATCGAAGGCGCTGGCGAAGGAGTCGAGCAGGGCGCTCATGTCAGGCCGTCGCCTCCGGCGCGATGCGATCCTTGACCCAGGCATAGCCGTGCTCTTCGAGCTGCAAGGCCAGTTCCGGACCGCCGCTCTCGACCACGCGACCGTCGGCAAGCACGTGCACCACGTCGGGCTTGATGTAGTCGAGCAGGCGCTGGTAATGGGTGATGACCACGAACGCGCGGCCGGCGTCGCGCAGCGCGTTGACGCCGTCGGCGACCGCCTTGAGCGCGTCGATGTCCAGGCCCGAGTCGGTCTCGTCGAGGATCGCCAGGCGCGGTTCGAGCAGGGCCAGCTGGAAGATCTCGTTGCGCTTCTTCTCGCCGCCGCTGAAGCCTTCGTTGACGCCGCGGTGCAGCAGCTCGTCCTTCAGGTGCAGCACGGCCAGCTTCTGCCGCACCAGCTTGAGGAACTGCATCGAATCCAGTTCCGCCTCGCCGCGCGCCTTGCGCTGGGCGTTGAGGGCGGTGCGCAGGAAGTAGGTGTTGTTCACGCCCGGGATTTCGACCGGGTACTGGAAGGCCAAGAACACGCCGGCCGCGGCGCGCTCTTCCGGCTCCAGTTCGAGCAGGTTGCGGCCATCGAAGGTGACCGTGCCGGCGGTGACTTCATAGCCTTCGCGACCGGCCAGGATGTTGCCCAGGGTCGACTTGCCGGCGCCGTTGGGGCCCATGATCGCGTGCACCTGGCCGGCCTGGACGTCGAGCGACAGTCCCTTGAGGATTTCCTTGCCGGCAACGGATACGTGGAGGTTTTCGATCTTGAGCATGATGTGTTCCGGGTTGTTCTTGCCATTCCCGCGCAGCGGGAAGAAAAGGGGAGGTGCAAATGTCAGCCGACCGAGCCTTCAAGGCTCACTTCCAGCAGCTTCTTGGCTTCCACCGCGAATTCCATCGGCAGTTCGCGGAACACCGACTTGCAGAAGCCGTCGACGATCATCGACACCGCGTCCTCAGCGCCGATACCGCGGCTGCGGCAATAGAACAGCTGGTCGTCGCTGATCTTCGAGGTGGTCGCCTCGTGCTCGACGGTCGCGGTCGGGTGCTTCACTTCGATGTACGGGAAGGTGTGGGCGCCGCACTTCTTGCCGATCAGCAGGCTGTCGCACTGGGTGTGGTTGCGCGCGCCCTCGGCGCCGCCGAGCACCTTGACCAGGCCGCGGTAGGTGTTCTGGCCGCGGCCGGCGCTGATGCCCTTGCTGATGATCTTGCTCTTGGTGCGCTTGCCGACGTGGATCATCTTGGTGCCGGTGTCGGCCTGCTGGCGATGGTGGGTCAGCGCGACCGAGTAGAACTCGCCGGTCGAGTCGTCGCCGAGCAGCACGCACGAGGGGTACTTCCAGGTGATCGCCGAACCGGTCTCAACCTGGGTCCAGGAGATCTTCGAGCGCGCGCCGCGGCATTCGCCGCGCTTGGTGACGAAGTTGTAGATGCCGCCGACGCCGTTCTCGTCGCCCGGGTACCAGTTCTGCACCGTCGAGTACTTGATCTCGGCGTCGTCCAGCGCCACCAGCTCGACCACCGCCGCGTGCAGCTGGTTCTCGTCGCGCATCGGCGCGGTGCAGCCTTCCAGGTACGAGACGTAGCTGCCTTCCTCGGCAATGATCAGCGTGCGCTCGAACTGGCCGGTGTTCATCGCGTTGATGCGGAAGTAGGTGCTCAGCTCCATCGGGCAGCGCACGCCCTTGGGGATGAACACGAAGCTGCCGTCGGAGAACACCGCCGAGTTGAGCGCGGCGAAGTAGTTGTCGCCGGTCGGCACGACGCTGCCCAGGTACTGCTTCACCAGCTCCGGGTGGTCGTGGATGGCTTCCGACAGCGAGCAGAAGATCACGCCCTTCTCGGCCAGTTCCTTGCGGAAGGTGGTGCCGACCGAAACCGAGTCGAACACCGCGTCCACCGCGACGCCGGCCAGCTTGGCGCGCTCGTGCAGCGGCACGCCGAGCTTCTCGTAGGTGTCGAGCAGCTCCTGCGGCACTTCGTCGAGCGAGGCGTACTTGGCCTTCGGCGCGGAGTAGTAGCTCAGCGCCTGCAGGTCGATCGGGGCGATGTTGAGCTTGGCCCAGTGCGGCATCGGCATGGTGAGGAAATGCCGGTACGCGGCCAGGCGCCACTCGGTCATCCACTCCGGCTCGTCCTTCTTGGCCGAGAGGGCGCGGATGATGTCCTCGTTCAGGCCCGGCGGCAGGCTGTCGGATTCGATGTCCGTGACGAAGCCGGCCTCGTACTTGCGGCCAAGCTGCTCGTGGATCTCTTTGTTTTCTATTACTTCGGTGGCCATTGGGCTGCCTACAGGATTCGTTGTTGCATGGCGGGCGGGCCCGCTACGCGTTGGCCAGGCGCAGGTCGATGCGCTTGGCCGTGGGATCGGGTGTCGTCGGTGGTGGCGGCGCCAGCATCTGTGCCAGCGTCACGCCGCGAAGGGCGTCGATCACCACGTCGTTGATGCGGCGCCAGTTGGCGCGCACGCCGCAGGACTGCTCGATGCCGCAGTTGCCGGCATGGACGCTGCACTCGGTCATGCCGAGCGGCCCTTCCATGGCGATCACGATTTCCAGCAGGCCGATGTCCTCGGCACTGCGAGCGAGGCGGTAGCCGCCGTTGGCGCCGCGGAAGCCTTCCACCAGCCCGGCCTGGGCCAGCGGCTTGAGCACCTTGGACACCGTGGTGGTTTCCAGACCGGCGCGCTCTGCCAGCTCCGAGGCGCTGAGGACAGCGTCGGAACGGTGCGCGAGCACGGTCATGACAACCGTCGCGTAGTCGGTAAGCTTGGTGACGCGGAGCATGGGGGCAGGCCGGTCGGGTTAATCCGTACCGGAATTGTACGGTTTCGGCCGCGCCCAGCCAACAACCGGGGCGGAACGCTCCCGTTCCGCCCATGGAACGCCCCGTTAAGGGGAATCCGCCGCCGACTTGTTCAGGATTCGCTGGCGGTTGCGCTGGCCACCGGAGGCGCGGCCGGCAGCACCAGGTCGAAATACGGCGGCTGCGGGTTCTGTCCCGGCGGGATGAACGCCGGCGCGGGCTGCCCGGTGGGGCCCAGAGAGCGCACGAACTGGTAGATCGCGCGGCGATCTTCCAGGGTCATGTCGCGGATCGCGAAGTCCGGCATCAGCGGGCGGGTGCGCAGCTTGGCGCTGTAATCCAGCCACTGCGTTTCGGTCATGGTCGACAACTTCAGGCGCAGGTTGGTCGGGTAGGTCGTGCCCCACGGCCCGCGGAAGCCGACCGGCGAGCCGACCAGCCACTGGTCCTTGGCGACCGCGCCCTGGCTCTCGGCATAGCCGGGCGTGTGGCAGTCATTGCAGCCGGCCGTCCGGGCCAGGTACTCGCCGCGTGCGAGCAGGTCCTTCTGTGCTGGTGCTTTCTGGTCGTTGCTGGCCTGGCGCGCGTGCTCGCCTTGCTGGCAGCCGGCCAGGGAGAGCAGGGCAGTGAGGGCGAGGGCTGATCGGATCGTCTTCATCATTCATGCACATCGGGAGGTGACCCACGCCAACGCGGTGATCGCCACGAACCGGCCAGATGCGATGGCGCGCGGCGGCCGATCCGGGCCAGAATGTCCGCCTCCCGCAATGACTACCGGATTCCGCATGCCGCGCAAGATCGCCGCCCGACGCTCCGCCATCCATGGCAACGGCGTGTTCGCCGTCCAACCGATCGCCAAGGGCGAGCGCGTCATCGAGTACAAGGGTCAGCGCCGCACCCACGAGGAAGTCGACGCCGGCGAAAGCGGCGACATCGATACCGGCCACACGTTCCTGTTCACGCTCAACGACGAGTACGTGATCGACGCAAACTTCAAGGGCAACGACGCGCGCTGGATCAACCACAGCTGCATGCCCAACTGCGAGGCGGTGCTGGAAGAGGACGAGGGCAAGGATCGTCGCCTCGACAAGGTGTTCATCGAGGCGATCCGCGACATCGCCCCGGGCGAGGAGCTGTCCTACAACTACGGCATCACCCTGGCCGAGAAGCACACCAAAGAGCTGAAGAAGATCTGGGAGTGCCGCTGCGGATCGCCCGGCTGCACCGGCACGATGCTGCAGCCCAAGTCCGACAAGAAGAAAAAGAAGCAGGAAAAGAAGAAAGAGAAGCTGGCTGGCGAGGCCAAGCGGGCAAAGCTGGCCTGATTGGCTGCCGTCATCCCGGCGAACGCCGGGATCCATCTTGCCGTTGCCGGGTTCCCGCCTTCGCGGGAATGACGGGCAAGGCGTACATTCGGGCAATGGTGTATCGCCCTCCAGCGCGGCCACACTTGAGGTAACGCGCGCGCCCGACACTGGCGCTCCACCCGCATCCCAGGAGTCCCCATGAGCCTCGCAGGCAAGGTCGCCATCGTCACCGGAGCCGCCAGCGGCATCGGCAAGGAAATCGCGTTCGAGCTGGCGCGCGCCGGCGCGGCGATCGCCATCGCCGATCTCAATGCCGATGGCGCGCAAGCCGTCGCGGCTGAAATCGCCGGCAGGGGCGGGCGCGCTCTGGGCCTGGCGATGGACGTCACCGACGAGGCGGCGGTCAATGACGGCGTCGCGCGCGTGGTGGCCGAACTGGGCGGTGTAGACATCCTGGTTTCCAACGCCGGCATCCAGATCGTCAATCCGATCGAGCAGTTCGCGTATGCCGACTGGAGGAAGATGCTGGCCATCCACCTCGATGGCGCGTTCCTGACCACCAAGGCCGTGCTGCCGCACATGTACGGCGCCGGTGCGGACGGTAAATCGCGCGGTGGCACCGTGATCTACATGGGCTCGGTGCACTCGCACCTGGCCTCGCCGCTGAAGTCGGCCTACGTCACCGCCAAGCACGGCCTGCTGGGCCTGTCGCGCACGCTGGCCAAGGAAGGGGCGAAGCATTCGGTGCGCAGCCACGTGGTCTGCCCCGGTTTCGTGCGCACGCCCCTGGTCGACAAGCAGATTCCCGAGCAGGCGAAGGAACTGGGGATCAGCGAAGCGGAAGTGGTGAGCCGGGTCATGCTCGGCAACACCGTCGATGGCATCTTCACCACGGTAGAGGACGTCGCCCAGACCGTGCGCTTCCTTGCCGAATTCCCCAGCGCGGCGCTGACCGGCCAGAGCTTCGTGGTCAGCCACGGTTGGCACATGCAGTAGCCCTTCCCAGGGGCACCCGCATCAATGCGTGATGCGGGTCGGGGAAATAGGGTTGCAATGACTTTCGCCATTCTGGCGCAGGGTGCCACTGCGTATAGGCTGTGCTCCGCTCGGGTACCACGGTGCCCTTGAACGAGCCCAGCACGGACGATCTGGTCGGATGGCCGCCTTCGATGGCGGCGGTTGCGGCGGGGATACCGGACTGGCAACCCCGACCTCCGAGATTCCTCCTCAATGCACGGCACGCGCGCAACGTTGACCCTGGCCATCCTGGCCGCTCTGTCCACCCCGGCAATGGGCGTGGAAATCGATGGCCGCATCGATCCGGCCGAATGGCAGGGCGCGCGCGAGATCACCGACTTCCGCAAGGTGCAGCCGCTGAGCCGCGAGCCGGCGACGCTGCAGACCAAGGTATGGGTGATGGCGACGCCCGAGGGCCTGGCCGTGGCCTTCCGCAACACCCAGCCGGTCGAAACGCGCACCCGGCAGAAGGTGCAGCGCGACTTCGAGGCACAGGTCGACCGCGTCAACCTGATGATCGACTACGACGGCGACGGCCGCACCGGCTACAACTTCACCGTCTCCTCGACCGATGGCATCGCCGATGCGGTCATCAGCAACGAGACCCAGTTCAACGACGACTGGGACGGCAACTGGCAGCACGCGGTCAGCGAAGACGACACCGGCTGGAACGTGGAGATGCTGATCCCCTGGTACATCGCGCCGATGCGCAATGGCAGCGATGGCATGCGCACGGTCAAGGTCTACTTCGACCGCGTGATCGGTTCGACCGGCGAGCGCTCGGCGTGGCCGGCGGCCAGCTACGAGCGGCCGCGCTTCCTGTCCGATTTCGAGCCGATGCAGATTGCGCAGTACAGCCAGTCGCTGCTGGCGATCACGCCTTATGTCTCCGGCCTGTACGACAACGTCGGCGGCAACAGCGACTTCGACGGCGGCGCCGACATCTTCTGGAAGCCCAACGGCCAGTTCCAGCTGTCGGCGACGATCAACCCCGACTTCGGCCAGGTCGAGAGCGACGACCTGGTGGTGAATTTCAGCGCCACCGAAACCTTCATCAGCGACAAGCGCCCGTTCTTCACCGAGAACCAGGGCATCTTCGAGTTCACCACGCCGTCGGACTTCAGCCAGCTGTTGTATACCCGCCGCGTGGGTGGCCCCGCCGACGACGGCAACGGCGCCGGTGACATCACGGCGGCGGTCAAGCTCAACGGCAGTTTCGGCGCGACCAAGTACGGCGTGTTCGCCGCCGACGAGGCCGACGAGGTCGGCCGCACTTTTGGCGCGCTGCGCGTGGTGCGCGACTTCGCCAGCCAGAACCTCGGCGTGATGCTGACCCAGGTCGAGCGACCGTTCCTGGATCGCGAAGCCTCGGTGATGGGCGTCGACCACAGCTGGCGCCCGAACCAGCACGTCACCGTGGAAACGCGCGTCATCGGCAGCTCGATCGACCAGGACGGCCGCACCACCGACGACAACGGCGCGACGATGTGGGTCAACTACGAGATGGAAGACGGCTGGCGCCAGCAGTGGCTGGCGATGCATTTCGGCGAAGACCTGCAGATCAACGATTTCGGCTACCTGTCGCGCGCCAACCTCAACTACCTCAACTGGCAGGTGATGCGCCGCTTCACCGACCAGCCGGCCGAATCGCGCTATGCCTCCAAGGACTGGCGCGGTCGTATCAGCGGCACCGACAACGACCACGGCGAGCGCCTGCAACGGCAGTTGCGCATCAGCCGCCAGGGCAACCTGCGCAACGGCAGCTTCGAGTACGCGCAGATCAACATCAACAGCGCCTTCGTCGACGACCTGCTCACGCGCGGCAACGGCAACGTCAACCTTCCGCCGAACTTCAACGCGTACCTGGAGTACGAGCGCCCGCGCAAGGGCAACTGGGCGTGGGAGCTGGAGGCCAATGCCTTCAGCGGCGGCCTGGCCGGCAACGACAGGCTCGGCTTCGACCTGCGCCTGCAGCCGACGTATTTCTTCAACGACGCCTTCAGTGTCTACCTGGGCGGGTACTACGAGCAGATCCCGAGCTGGCTGATCTGGCAACAGGACAATCTGATCGGCGAGTTCAACGAGAAGATGATGCAGATCAGCGCCGGCCTGGACTGGAACATCGGCAGCAAGCAGGAGCTGCGGGTGAAGCTGCAGGCACTGGGGCTGGATGCTCCGTTGCGCCAGGCCTATCGGGTCGATGCCGGCGGCAACTCCATCGCCAGTGCCGATGCGGTCGACGATTTCAACGTGCAGAACCTGGGGTTCCAGATCCGTTATCGCTATGAGCTGGCGCCGCTGTCGTACCTGTACGTGGTCTACGGCCGCGGTGGTTACCAGCAGGAGCCGTTCTCGGAGGACACCGGCGAGGCGGTGCGCGACAGCCTGGAGCTGCGCGACGATGAGCAGTTGCTGGTCAAGCTGAGCTACCGCTTCGAGATCTGACCCGTCATCCCGGCGAAAGCCGGGACCCATTTTGACTTTGCCTTTGCTCTTTGGTTTGCGAGGCAACAGCAACAGCTTCCGCCACTAAAGCGGCGGGTCACTTTTTCTTTGCTGGCCCAAAGAAAAAGTAACCAAAAAGAAATGGCCTCCTC
>NZ_JBHRZC010000011.1:0-45376 GCF_042649405.1 Lysobacter sp. GCM10012299
AAAGTGACCCGCCGCTTTAGTGGCGGAAGCTGTTGACGTTGCCTCGCAAGAACAAAGGCAAAGTCAAAATGGGTCCCGGCGTTCGCCGGGATGACGGCGTGACGACCACGCCCGGATGATCGCGGCAATTTCGCGCACGCCATCGGTCAGCGCCGCCGGCCCGGGCTGCAGGATGATCGGCGACTTGATCTCGTGCAGCTCGCCATCGCGCACCGCAGGGATCGCATCCCAGCCGGGCCTCGCCGCGACCTTCTCCGGACGGAACTTCTTGCCACACCACGAGCCGAGGATGATGTCCGGCGCACGACGCACCACCTCGCCCGCATCCTCCAGGATGCGCTGCTTCGCCAACGACTCCACCGCGCGTTCGGGAAAGATGTCGTCGCCACCGGCAATGCGCACCAGCTCCGCAACCCAGCGGATGCCGGTGATCGGTGGCTCGTCCCACTCCTCGAAGTAGACCCTCGGCCGGCGCGGCAACGTTGCGGCCTCGGCGGCGATTGCGTCGATCCCGCGCTGCAGTTCGTCGGCATAGGCGTTGGCACGATCAGTCGCGCCCACCAGTGCACCGAGCCGGCGGACGTAGTCGATGATGCCTTCGATGCTGCGGTGGTTGCTGATCCAGACCTCGACGCCATGGCGTATCAGCTCTCCGGCGATCTCGGCCTGGATGTCGGAGAAGCCGATGACGAAGTCCGGCTTAAGCTTGAGGATCTCGCCGATCTTGGCGCTGGTGAATGCGCTGACCTTGGGCTTCTCCCGGCGCGCGATCGCCGGGCGCACGGTGAAACCGCTGATGCCGACGATGCGGTCCTGCTCACCCAGCGCGTACAGCGTCTCGGTCGGCTCCTCGGTGAGGCAGACGATGCGCTGCGGCCCCACGGCCTTGCCCGCCGACGTCACGGATAGAGCATCCGCTTGTGCCACTCGCCGGCACGGTCGAGTTCGTAACTCTGCCGCTCGTGCAGGCGGAAGTTCGCGCCGTACCAGAACTCGATCAGTGAAGGCCGCACGCGCAGCCCGGTCCAGCGCGGCGGGCGCGGCACTTCACGGCCTTCGAAACGTTTGTCGGCCTCGGCCAGGCGCTGTTCGAACGTCTCGCGCGCATCCAGCGTCTCCGACTGCTTCGACGCCCAGGCGCCGAGCTGGCTGCCGCGTGGCCGCAGGGCGAAATAGGCGTCGGCCTCGTCGTCGTTGACGATCTCGACCGGCCCTTCGATGCGCACCTGCACGCCTTCGCGCACGCGCGGCCAGTGGAACAGCAACGCCGCGTGCGGGTTGGCCTGCAACTCGCGGCCCTTGCGTCCGTCCAGGTGCGTGTAGAAGACGAAGCCGCGCGCGTCGTGCGCCTTCAGCAGCACGGTGCGCACGGACGGTCGCGCATCCAGGCCGGCGGTGGCCAGGTACATCGCGGTCGGGTCGGGTTCGCCGGCGACGCCGGCCTCGGCGAACAGTTGGGCGAAGGTGTCGAGGGCTTCGTCGAGCAGGAAGGGGGTATCCATTGCGCTATTGTGGGCCGATGTCGCCACGGCTGCATCCCTCCGCGAATCCGCCCGCAGTGGCGCCTCCCGGCTTCGCCGCCGGGCTGGTCGAACAGGTGCTCGACGACGCCCTCGCACACGGCAGCCGCATCCATGCGATCGCCGGCCTTCAGGGCTCGGGCAAGTCGACGCTGGCGGCCCAGGTCGCCGCCCTGGCGCGCGTGCGCGGCCTGCGCGTGGCCGTGCTGTCGATCGACGACTTTTATTTCGGCCGGCGCCAACGCCTGCAACTCGGCCGCCAGGTGCACCCGTTGCTGGCCACGCGCGGGCCGCCCGGCACCCACGACGTCGCCCTCGCCTGCTCGACGCTGGATGCCTTGCATGAAGGCCGCCCGGTGCGGCTGCCGCACTTCGACAAGCTCGCCGACACGCGCTTGCCACCGTCGCGTTGGCCATGGGCGCGCGAAATCGAATTGACCCTGTTCGACGGCTGGTTCCTGAAGACGCCGGCACAGACCGCGGCGGAGCTGCGTGAGCCGATCAACACCGTCGAGCGCGACGAAGACCCCGACGGTCGCTGGCGCCGCCACTGCAACCAGGCATTGGCCCAGGACTACCCGGCTCTGTGGTCGCGGCTGGACCGCATGCTGTTCCTGCAGCCGCCGGGCTTCGAAACGGTGCCGCAGTGGCGCTGGCAGCAGGAACAGACGGCACTGCGGGCGCGCGCGCACCGACCGGGCGCGGGTCGCGCAATGGACGCAGCCGCGGTGCAACGTTTCGTGCAGTTGTTCGAGCGGGTCAGCCGACAGGCGCTGCTGCGGCTGCCCGATATCGCCGAATGGACGATTTCGCTGGATGCACGCCGCCAGCCGCTGACCGTATCCGGCCCGCGCTGATCGACATTCCAGGTACGCCGGACGTTACGCCGCATCCCGTCAAGATCACGCGAGCACGGCCGCCGCCGCGGCTGGCTACAATCGGCCGATGAACTCCGCCAGCAATCTCGTCCTCGTCGGCCCCATGGGCGCCGGCAAGTCATGCATCGGCCGCGCCCTCGCCGAGCGCTTCAGCCTGCGGCTGGTCGACGTCGACCACGAGATCGAGCTGCGCACCGGCGCCACCATCAGCACCATCTTCGAATGCGAGGGCGAGGCCGGCTTCCGCGCGCGTGAGCGCAGCATGCTTGCCGAGCTGCTTGCCGACGACGGCATCGTGCTCTCCACCGGTGGCGGCGCAGTAATCGATCCGGACAATCGCCGCCAGTTGCGCGAGCGTGGTTTCGTCGTCCACCTGCACGTCAGCGTCGAGCGGCAGATCGAACGCCTCGCCAGCGACCGCAGCAGGCCGCTGCTGGCACGCGGCGATCGCGAGCAGGTGCTGCACGCCCTGGCCGCCGAACGCGAACCGTTGTACGCGCAGGTCGCCGACCTGCGCTTCGACACCAACCACTACACCGCCACCGAAGTCGCCTCGCGACTCGCGCAGGAACTGCTGCAATCCGATTGGCAGCCGCAGGCTCCTGCACGCGTCGACACCGGCTTGCAGCGCGCGCACAGCAAGGAACCGTCATGAGCACGATGCGCACCGTCCGGGTCGAAGGCGAATCGCTGTACGACATCAGCATCGGCCCCGGCCTGCTGGGCGACCCCATTCGCATCAGCCATGTGCTGCGGGGGCGGCATGCGCTGATCGTCAGCGACGCCAACGTCGCACCGCTGTACGCCGATCGCGTCGAACAGACCGTGCGCAGCGCGCGACCCGGCATCGAAGTGGCGCGATTCGTGATGCCGGCCGGTGAGCAGGAGAAGACACTGGCGCGCTTCTGCGAGTGCCTGGACGCACTGGCCCGGCTCGGCGCCACGCGCGACGCCGCGGTGGTCGCCCTCGGCGGTGGCGTGATCGGCGACCTCGCCGGATTCGCCGCTGCCTGCTGGATGCGCGGCATCGACGTCATACAGATGCCGACGACGCTGCTGTCGATGGTGGATTCGTCGGTCGGCGGCAAGACCGGCGTCGACCTGCCCGCAGGCAAGAACCTGGCCGGCGCGTTCCATGCGCCGCGTGCGGTCATCGCCGACACCGCGGTGCTGCGCACACTGCCGCCCCGCGAACTCAGCGCCGGCCTGGCCGAAGTGGTGAAGTACGGCGCGGTCTTCGGTGCCGATTTCCTCGGCTGGCTCGAGTCGCACGCATCGGCATTGCTCGCCGGCGACGACGTGGCGCTGACCGAGGCGATCGCGCGCTGCTGCCTGTACAAGGCGGAAGTGGTATCGCGCGATCCCTACGAGCACGGCGAGCGCGCCCTGCTCAACTTCGGCCACACCTTCGGCCATGCGATCGAGGCCGAACAGGGCTATGCAGGCGCTGGAACCGATTCGCTCAACCATGGCGAGGCGGTTGCCGTCGGCATGGTCCTGGCGGCACGGCTGTCGACCGCGCTGGGTCGCGCCCCGGCCGCCGACGCGCAACGCCTGCAGGCGCTGCTGCAGCGTCTCGGCCTGCCGACCGAGATCCCGCCCGGCCTCGACCCGCAGGCACTGCTGTCACGCATGCGCCTGGACAAGAAGGCCGAAGCCGGTGGCCTGCGCTTCATCCTCTGGGACCACGCCGGCCTGGCCAGCGTGGTCCGCGGCGTCCCCGACGAACGCGTCCTCGACGTCCTCCGCCGCCCGTAGCCCGGGTAAGCAACGCGCACCCGGGAAAGCGACCGCCTCCCGTACAATCCCGCCCATGCGCCTGCTACTGCAACAACGGCCCGATGGCCGCGAAGCGCCGCGCTTCGTGCAACTGATGCTGCAGCCCGACCTCCTCGGCGGCTGGACACTGGTGCGCGAAACGGGGCAGATCGGCGGCAAGAGCACCTTGCGGCGCGAGCAGTTCCTCGACCAGGCCAGTGCCCTGGAAGCGCTGGAGCTGGCCCGCGACCAGCAGCTCAAGCGCGGCTTCCAGCTGATGTTCGTACAGGGCGCCGACGCCCCGAAGTAGCCCTTTGCCGCAACAGTCCGGTGCGCAGGCACCGTCGAGGGGGTCGCCAGCCGGGGGCCTCCAGCGGCGATAATGCCGCCCCGCGTTCCTGTCCGACCCGACCGGACCACGCGTCCCCGAACCATGCGCCCCCGCGCCGAAGGATCCACGATGACCGCTGCCGCCACGCCCCCCAAGAACGACCGATTCCTGCGCGCCCTGCGCCGCGAGCCGGTCGACGCGACCCCGGTGTGGCTGATGCGCCAGGCCGGTCGCTACCTGCCGGAGTACCGCGCCACCCGCGCCGCCGCCGGCAGCTTCCTGGCGATGGCCAAGAACCCGGAGCTGGCCTGCGAGGTCACCCTGCAGCCGCTGCGCCGATTCCCGCTGGACGCGGCGATCCTGTTCTCCGACATCCTGACCGTGCCCGACGCGATGGGCCTGGGCCTGTACTTCGTCGAGGGCGAGGGCCCGAAGTTCGAGCGCCCGATCCGCAGCCACGACGACATTGCCCGACTCGCCGTGCCCGACATGGACCGCGAGCTGCGCTACGTCACCGACGCGGTGCGCACGATCCGTCGCGAACTCGACAACTCGGTGCCGCTGATCGGCTTTTCCGGCAGCCCGTGGACGCTGGCCTGCTACATGGTCGAAGGCGGCGGCAGCGACAACTATTCGAAGGTGAAGTCGCTCGCGCTCAACGACCCGGCGGCGATGCACAAGCTGCTCGACGTGGTCACAGACTCGGTGATCGCCTACCTCGACGCGCAGCGCCAGGCCGGCGCGCAGGCGCTGCAGGTGTTCGACACCTGGGGCGGCGTGCTGTCGCCGTCGATGTACCGCGAGTTCTCGCTGCGCTACCTCAAGCGCATCGCCCAGGAGCTGCCGCGCGGTGAGGAGAAGACGCCTCTGATCCTGTTCGGCAAGGGCAATGGCGCCTACCTCGAAGAGCTGGCCGCGAGCGGCACCGAAGCCGTCGGCGTCGACTGGACGGTGGAACTGGGCGACGCCGCGCGCCGCACCGGCGGCAAGGTCGCGCTGCAGGGCAACCTCGACCCGGTCACGCTGTACGCGCAGCCCGATGCGATCCGCCGCGAAGTCGGCCGCGCACTGGATGACTACGCCGCCGGCAATGGCGGTTCACGCGAAGGCCACGTCTTCAACCTCGGCCACGGCATGTCGCCGGACATGAGTCCCGACCACGTCGCCGCGCTGGTGGCGGCGGTGCACGAGCTGAGCGCGCGCTAGGGCAAGGTGAACTTGCGCGTCGAGCGCAACGGCCAGACCGACGTGAAGCGCGCACCGCCGACCAGGCGGTACGCGCTGGAAACGCCCTTCGTCAGGCCCAGGCGCTCCAGGACGTCCTTGGCGCGCCGAAACGAATGTTTGGGATCAGCGGTCACCATGAACAGGTTGATCTCGTTCTTGCTGACGTCATAGCCGTCGAGCTGCGCGCTGTCGCCCAATGCCTGCTTCAGCTCCGCCTCGATCGTCGCGAGGAAGGCTTCGTCTTCCAGCGACTTGCGCCAGAACTTTATGACCAGCTGGTAATCCATCCCGCGATTGTAGGCCAATCGCGGGAGCGAGGACCCGCCACCGGGCGGGCCCTCGCCGAGTCGAAGCATCCGGTTCAGCGCATCACCACACTTCGCAGCGATCCGCCTCCGGCCGGACCATCGGCGCATCGGCCTTGCACTGGAATGCCTGGCGGAACTCCGGCAGGTTCGACAGTGGCCCGTTGACGCGGTACTTGGCGACCGGATGCGGGTCGCCCTGGATCATCGTGCGCTGGGTCTCCATGCGCGTCTCGTCGCCGCGCCACTGCCCCCACGCGATGAAGAACTGCTGCTCGGGCGTGAAACCGTCGATGGTCGGTTCCGGGCCCTTGCCTTCGCGCGACTTCAGGTAGCCGCGGTAGGCCAGCTTGGCGCCTGCCAGGTCGCCGATGGATTCGCCCAGCACCAGCTTGCCGTTGTGGTGCACACCCGGCTCGATGAAGTAGCCCTCGAACTGGTTGACCACGCACTGGCCCTTCGCCTGGAACTGCTTGTTGTCCGCGGGCGTCCACCAGTTGGCCAACCTGCCCTGCGCGTCGAACTGTGCGCCCTGGTCGTCGAAGCCGTGGCTGATTTCGTGGCCGATGACCACGCCTATCGCGCCATAGTTGACGGCGTCGGTGGCATTCACGTCGAACGCCGGCGGCTGCAGGATGCCGGCCGGAAACACGATCTCGTTCTGCGAGGGGTTGTAGTACGCGTTCGAGGTTGGCGGCGTCATGCCCCAGCGACTGCGATCGGTCGGCTTGCCGACCTGGCTGCGGTTGTCGGCAACGTTCCATCGCGAGGCCGCGACGAGGTTGTCCCAGGCCGAATCACGCGAGACGGCCACGCCCTTGTAGTCCTTGAACTTGTCCGGATAGCCCAGCTTCGGGAAGAACGTGGCGCGCTTCTCCAGTGCCTTCTTCTTGGTCGCCTCGTCCATCCAGTCCAGGCCGCGGATGGTGTCGTCCATCGCCGCCAGGATGTTCTTCACCATGTCCTGCATGCGCGCCTTGGCTTCCGGCGGGAAGTACTTCTCCACGTACTTCTGGCCGAGCGCTTCGCCGAGCTGGTTGTCGGTGGATTCGGCGCAGCGCTTCCAGCGCGGCTTGATCTCGGTGGCGCCGGTCAGGAACTTGCCGTTGAAGGCGAAGTTCTCCTCGACGAACGGCTGCGACAGCGAGTCCGCGGCGGTGTTGAGCACGTGCCACTGCAGGTAGGCCTTCCACTGCGGCAGCGGCGTCGTCGCCAGTTCCGCCTGCACCTGCTGCAGGAACTTCGGCTGTGTCACGTTGACCGCATTGCGTGGCATGCCCGCCGCATCGAAGTACCGGTTCCAGTCGAAGCCAGGGGTGAGTTTGCCCAGGTCGGCGAACGCGGTGGGATTGTCCAGCAACTTGGGATCACGCAGCTGCACGTTGTCGAACGAGGCCTGCGCCAGCCGCTTCTCGAAAGCGAAGACGGTGTCGGCATTCTGCTTCGCCTGTGCGGCCGGCACGCCCGCCAGCTCGAACATCTTCGCGACGTGGACCAGGTACTGCGCGCGCGCATCGACGAAACGCTGCTCGGGCTTGAGGTAATAGTCGCGGTCGGGCATGCCCAGGCCGCCGGCATAGATGTGGGCGACGGTCCTGGACGGTTCGTGCAGGTCTTCACCGGCATAGACGATGAAGGGTACGGAGACGCCGACGTCGTGCAGCTTGCCGATCATGGCTTGCAGGCCGGCCGTGTCCTTGATCGCGCCGACTTCGGCCAGCCAGGGCTGCACCGGTTTGCTGCCGAGCGCATTGACGCGCGACTCGTCCATGCACGCGGCGTAGTAGTCGCCGGCGAGCTGGCCGGCACTGCCCTGGGGCCAGTCCGTGCGCGCGGACAGCTCGGTGAGGATGTCGCGCACGTGCTCCTTGTTGACCTCGCCCGACTGCCAGCGCCGGCTCCAGCGATCCATGTAGTTGGGGATCGGGTTCTGTTGCCGCCACGCGCCATTGGCGTAGTCGAAGAAATCGGTGCATGCATCGCCGTTGCGATTCATGTCCTCGGGATGGATGCCGTGCACCGCGCCGGCCGACGCGGTGGTGGCGAACGCTAACAAAGCGACGAGCGGAAGGCTGGACCTGACCACGGCAACGCCCCTTGCTGGGATGGTGGCCGCCACTATAGCCGCAGGGTCGCGCCCTACCCGGGCCGGAAGTACTGCCCCGTCACTGCCTGCCGGCCCCCGCCGCCGCATCCCTGTGGGTGAGGAACAGGCGCAGGTCGAACTCCAGCTGGTGGTAGTCGGGCGCCATGTGCGTGCACAGCTGGTAGAAGGCCTTGTTGTGCTCGGCCTCCTTCAGGTGCGCCAGCTCGTGCACCACGATCATCTTCAGGAACTCGGCGGGCGCATCGCGGAACACGGTGGCAATGCGGATCTCGCGACTGGCCTTGAGCTTGCCACCGTGCACCCGCGAGATCGCGGTATGGGTGCCGAGCGCATGCTTCATCACCTGCAGCTTGCTGTCGTAGACCACCTTGCCCAGCGGCACCGATTTGCGCAGGTGGCGGTCCTTGAGCGCCTGCACGTACTCGTAAAGCTGGCCATCGCTGCGGACGGCATGGGCCTGGCTGTACTTGTCGGCGAGCAAGGCACCCAGCCGATCCTGTCCGATCAGCTCGCGCACCCGCGCCTGCACGTGAGGCGGGTAACCGGCGAGGTACTTCAGATCGTCCATTTCGGGCTGGTCACGGGGCGGGGGCAGCGGGCACGGGAGCTATAATGGGCCGGAAATTCCCGGCAAGACAGACTTCAGGCAAGAGACGGCGACATGGCAAAGGCGAATCCGCTTCAGGAACAACTGCTCAAGGCGGGCCTGGTCAAGAAGTCCAAGGTGGCCGAGGTGGCGCGCGAGCAGAACAAGGCCCGCCACGCCAAGACGCCATCCGGGCCGGGTGAGATCCAGCTGGAAGCGGAACGGGCACGGGCCGAGAAGGCCGAGCGCGACCGCGCACTGGCGGCCGAGCGCAAGGCACAGGCACGCATCGCCGAGCTGCGCGCCCAGGCGCGTCAGATCATCGAGGACAGGAAGGTGCCGCGCACGGGCGAGAGCGAGTACCGCTTCACCGTCGACGGCGCGATCCGCACGCTGCTGATCGATGCCGACCTGCGAAAGAAGCTGTCTTCCGGCGCACTCGTGATCGCACGCATCGACGATCGCTTCGAGCTGTTGCCGCGCGCCGCCGCCGACAAGGTGCGCGAGCGCGACGCTGCAATGATCGTGCTCGACCATGGACAGGAGGCTGGCACTGAGCCTGCCGTCGCAACGTCCGAAGACGATGCGTATTACGCGCAGTTCAAGGTGCCCGACGACCTGATCTGGTGATCAAGCCCTGACCCGGGATCGCGCGCCACCCCGGGTGCGGCCTGCGGCCTTACCCGGGCTACGCTGGCTGGCTTGATCAGATCGGATCTTCCAGCGACCTTGCCAGCTCCGTGAACAGTTTCGGTCCGGCCTCGGTCATGTACCAGCAGTCTTCCAGGCGGATGCCGAACTCGCCGGGAATATAGAGTCCAGGTTCGTCGGAGAAGCACATGCCGGGCGCCAAAGGCGTCGTGTCGCCATGCACGAGATAAGGCGGCTCGTGGCCGTCCAGGCCGATGCCGTGGCCGGTGCGATGCGGCAGGCCGGGCAGCCGGTATCCGGGACCCCAGCCTTCTTTTTCGTAATACCCGCGCACGGCGTCGTCGATGGCGCCCACCGGCGTGCCCAGCTTTGCGGTGGCCAGCGCAATCTCCTGTCCGCGCTTGACCGTGTCCCAGACCTTCCGCTGTTTCGCGGTCGGCTGGCCCACGACCCAGGTGCGCGAGATGTCCGACTGGTAGCCATGCACCGTGCAACCAACGTCCATCAACACGACCGAGCCTTCGCGCACGGTCTGCGGTTGCTTGGACCCGTGCGGATAAGCGCTGGCCTCATTGAGCAACACGAGGGCGAACCCTGGTTCGCCACCCAGTGCCACCGTGGCGGCATCGGTCATGGCGGCGATTTCGTCGGGGCGCATGCCGGGACGGACGTTGCCATGGACGTGGCGCAGCGCCGCCAGCGTGACATTGCTGGCGACCTGCATCAGCGCGAGTTCGGCCGGTGACTTGATCAGCCGCACGGCTTTCACCAGCGCGTCGCCGGACACGATGCGGTAGGCGCCGGCGCTCGCGTCGCGCACACCATCGACGATGAACATACGCGTCGTGGCTTCGAACGCAATCGGGCCGGAGGTAACACCGCGATCACGAAGGGCACCGACCAGAAGCGCGAAGGGACTCTCATGCTCATTCCACGGCCGCACGTCGCCGCCCACCGCCAGGGTTTCGCGGACCGAGGGCACTTCGAAGGCCGGGGTCACGACGACGACTTCGCCACGGGCCGGAATGACCGCGGCAGTCGTACGCTCGGAGCGATGCCATTGGATGCCGGTGAAGTAGTCCAGGCTGGAGCCGGACTCCAGGATCAGCGCGCCAATCTTCTGCTCAACCAGCAGCCGTTGCAGCTTGGCTATCCGCGCCAGGCGCTCCTCGACGGAGATGGGTTTGGCGCCGGTCGTGAGGGAGGTCAGCCCGGCCACGCCGGTGGGCGCGCCGGCGGGTGCAGCCTGGGCCGTCCGGCCGGACAGAACGAACGGAATGGACGCAGCGCCCGTGGCGGCTACAGCGGTGAGGAAGTCGCGACGACGCATTGGAAGCTCCGGACCGATATCGTTCGGAAGCGGACGTTAGCACCCATCCGGTCCGGCCTCTAATGGACCTCTAATGGGCCCCGGCCCTGGAGCGCCAGACACCAGGACTGACCCCTGTGCTTTGGCGGAAAGTACGAGCCAGGTGGCTCTGGTCGGCGAATCCGCAGGCTTGTGCAATGTCAGCCAGGGAGTCGTCCCCATCGCGCATCAGGTCCATCGCCTGTTCAACCCGGCGCATCAGCAGCCATCGATGCGGTGTTACTCCCATGCTCTGCTTGAACAGAGGCAGGAAGCGCGAAGGCGAGAGGCCGCACGCAGCAGCCAGTTCGGCCAACCCGATGCCGGTGCTGAGGTTGGACCGCATCAGTTCGGTGGCGCGTCGCTGCTGCCACGGCGCCAGGCCACCGGCGGGCTTTGGCCTGCGTGCCGGCGCACCGTAAGTGGCCACCAGGTGGTTTCGCAAGGCGAGCAGTACATGATCGACGAAGAGTTGGTTCGTTTGCTGCTGCGCGCGCAGCGCAGGTAGCAGGCTCATCCCAAGCGCCCGAACCACTGGATCATCGAGGTAGCCGTCTCCGCTGGCCAGTCCGCGGATGCGACCGCATCCCAGTTCCAGTGCCACCTCTTCAAGCGCTGCTCGAGGGATGTAGAACTGCAGGGAATGGAACGGTTCTGCGAGGTGGCAAACCGGGTCGCGTTCAAGCTCCCTGAAAGCGACCGTACCTTGGGCAAATCCGCCTGCCGGAATCGGACGACCGTCGAGCCAGAATTCGTGATGGCGCATCGGGCGCAACTGCAACCCGATCAGATAGGCCTCGCTCCGCGGTATCGGCAGGGTCATGCCGAAGTCGTCTTCGTCGAAGCGGATTTCCGTGACAGCCAGCGTCTCGTGCGCGGCTGTCGTCGCTGTCAGGCGCAGCGGTTCTGGTTGCCGGAATGCCCGGCCCAGGTTCCGGCCATAAGCCCCGCCACTTTGAAGGCGCATCTGCATGCCCTCGTCCGGCATGTGCGGCTGCACGGCGGGAACGTAGCACCGGGGCCCGTTGCAGTCACGTGATGAAAAGGCGCCTCGCAGGACAGCGATTTTCTACCGGCGACAGTGAAAACATCCAAGCCAGGATGTCCTTGTGCGCGCATTGTCAGGGCCCACAACTCGTGCAGGGACTTGATCATGAAACGCTCTGTCCAGAATCGATTCGGACTCTGGCGGGTCGGGGTTGGCGCGGCGCTGGTGGTCGGCATGATCCAGCTCGGGCTGGCCCAGTCGGAGCCACCCACCGCAGCTGACAAGGCATCGCCCCAGGACCTGGTTGACGCGTTGCATGCGGCTTTCGGCCAGCATCACGATCGCGCGGTGCACACCAAGGGGGTAATGGCCGAAGGAACCTTCGCGCCATCGAAGGAAGCACAGGCCTACACCATGGCCCCCATATTCGCCGGTGGCGAACTTCCCGTCGTCGCCCGCTTCTCGTTGTTCGCCGGCGTTCCGGACATCCCGGACACCGCCGCTGCGGCGCCGCCCACCGGGTTGGCGCTGAAGATCCAGGCAAGGGATGGAAGCAGCTACGATTTCGCGAGCGACCAGCACAACGGCTTCATCGTCGCCACCAGTGGCGAGTTTGCGCAGTTCCTGCGAGCCGTCGGCGAAACCAGGCCCGATACCCCCCACCCGACACCGGTCGAAACGTTCCTCGCTGCACACCCGGAGGCCAAGGCGTTCCTGGACAGCCTCACTTCGCCCGCCTCTTACGCCACGGCCACCTTCTTTGGCATCAATTCGTTCAAGTGGACCAACGCCGCAGGCAAGTCCCATTTCGTGCGCTACCGGTATGTGCCGCGGGCCGGCGAGCATTACCTCACTCCCGATCAGCTCAAGGCGCAGGGAGCGGACTATCTGCAACAGGAGCTCGTGACGAGACTGGCAAAAGGCCCGGTGATCTTCGACTGGTACGCGCAGATTGCCGAGTCCGGCGACCGCATCGAGGATCCTTCGAAGACCTGGCCGGAAAGTCGCAAGCTGGTGAAGCTGGGCACCTTCACACTCAATCGGCGCCCCGCCGATATCGCTGCCGCCAACAAGGCCTATACGGTGCTGCCCGGTCAGCCACATCCGGGCATTGAGGCCGCCGACCCGATGCTGCTGTTGCGTAACCGCGCCTATCCCATCTCGTTCGGCGAGCGGCAATAGCCAGGCCACCGGTCGATCGCCGTTCCGCCGGAAGACGACACATGCACTCCGCCACCTCCCTCGATCCCGCGGCCTTCGTCGACGCGCTCAATGCCGTTTTCGGGCCACAGAACGGCAACCGGGCCTCGCATGCCAAGGGCCTGTTCCTGGAAGGCGACTTCGAGGCCAACGGCCGGGCCGCAGCGATCACACGCGCCCCCCACCTTGAAACTGCCAGGCGCAGTCGCGTGCTGGCCCGCTTCTCGGTCGGCGGCGGAAATCCGAGGGCCAGTGACAAGGCACGCAGCGTGCGCGGACTGGCGCTGCGCTTCGATTTTGGCGAGGGGTCAACCGACCTGGTGATGATGTCGGCGCCGGTATTCTTCATCAGACACCCTGCGCATTTCGTCGACTACTTCGAGGCGCGTCGCCCTGACGCTGCCACTGGCCTGGTCGATCCCGAGCGCATCGCGGCTTTCAATGCATCCCATCCAGACACACGGCCGCACATTGAACACCTGGCGTCAGTCGCACCGCCCGCCAGCTATGCCACCTCCCCATACTTCGCCATTCATGCTTTCCGCTTCATCGACAAAGGCGACCAGACCGTTCATGCACGCTGGCACATGGAGCCCTTGGCCGGACGCAAAAGCCTGGACGAGACTGGGTTGTCGACGCTGCCGGACGACTTCCTAGCCGAGGAGCTGGCCACGCGGCTCTCGATGGGTCCGGTGGAGTTCGAACTGTGGTTGCAGATCGCCGAAGACGGTGACGCGCTCGACGACCCGACTGTGACTTGGCCGATGGACCGCGCGCAGTTGAACGTAGGCCGGCTTCGGCTCACTGCGTTCGTCCATCCATCGCAGGACGTGATGTTCAACCCCATGGCACTGGTCGACGGAATCGAGGCTTCCAATGATCCAGTGCTGCGTGCACGCCTGGCCGCCTATCGCGTCTCCCGGGAACGGCGTACATGATTCGGACGCCCGGGGCAGTTCTCTACTTCGGCAGGTTCGAACGAATCAGGTCCGCGGTTTCAGTCATTTGCCTGGCAGACACCTGGACCCGCTGGCGACGCTGTGGATCCCCGCTGGGATCGTGCAAGGTGCCCCTTTCCCGTCCGGCGCCATCGAACGTCGCCAGTTGGGGCGGGCCTATGCCCCAGTCGCTGCCCTTCTGCCTGGGCACGACGTGAAAGTGGAAATGCGGCGTTTCCTGTCCGCTATAGACCCCGTTGTTCTGGAACGTAAGTATTCCGAGCGGCCGGTAGGTCTTGACCAGTGCTTCCGCGACCCGCTTTGCCGCGAACAGAATGGTCTCGCATTCCTGATCGGAAAGATCGAGGAGCGTCGCGACGTGCCTGCGCGTGATGACGCAACACTGGCCCAGTTCGAACTGCCATGGATTGAGCACGGTCAGTGTGTGTTCGCTTTCGTCGATGATCGCCCATCGTTCCTCGCGACCTGCCATGCCTTCGCAGAAGTCGCATGGGTCCCTTATCGGAAGTTCGATCATTTGCCTACTGTTCCTGCTCCAGCGCAGCGCGCTGCTCGCGACTGATGACCTCCGGCTCGCGCAACGGACGACCGCTGGCATCAAAGAAGGGGGTGTCACGATCGCCGCGCAGGCGGGCACCGATCATGCCGCCCAGGATGCCCAACCCGCCCGTGATGAACCCGAGCGGTGTGGCGTTGACTGGCGCGGTTGCCGACTTGGTGTTGATCACTACCCGACCGGCCGGCCCGAACGCCTGGCTCACCGCCTCCGGCGCTGCATCGAAGCAGGCGGTCACGAGGCCCACGTAGGGCATCTTCGCATCGCGCGAAGTATTGCCCAGCGGTGTGCGACAGCAGGACGCGTACCAGCGCAGCAGCCCCTTTGGGCTGAGCGACATGCAGGCGATGTTCTCGAAGCCCTCCGTGAAGCGCACGCGTGCCGGTGATGTGGCGACGACGTCGGTGCCGCCGCTTGCATCCAGCACGCCCGGCTTGCCGAGGAAGCGCGCATAGGCACGGCAGTCCTTGCAGTAGCACGTCGCGCGCGTGTAGGCGCGGCGCGTGTCCATCTCGCCCTTCACCGCTCCGCAGCTACATCGCAATTGCATCGTCATGCCTGTTCCCTCCATGAAATCACTCGTCATGCGTTGAATGCGGCTTCGATCTCGCTGACGCTGACGGGCTTGTGCAGCACCTCGTCGAACCCCCGCGCAAGCAAGTCTTCCGTCTGTTCCCTTTGTGCCGATGCAGTGTAGGCCACGATCCGAAGCGGGCCCTTCTGCTCTTCACGCATGGTCCGGCACACATCAAGCCCGCCGTAGCCCGGCAGCCCGCCGATCAGCGCGGCATCGATCCGCTCTTCCCTGAAGCATGCCAGGGCGGATGCCGCATCCGGGAAATCCTTCGCCTCCCAGCCCATGTGCTCGAGCACCGTCCGCGCGAGCTTCCGGCTGGCCAGGTCGTCATCCACGATCAGGACGTGTGGCATCTCCCGCTATCTCCCTTAGCGTTCGAACCCGGCGACTTTAGCACTTGGCCCTGCAAGGGCGCCCGCAGCCCGGGCGCCTTCCCGGCAGGCTCCGGGGCGGTATCACTTGCTGACCGGCTGGGCCTCCGGGAAGGTCCACTTGCCATTGAGGATTTCGGCACGGGGGCGATAGAGCCGCACGAGGTAGTTCCATCCGGCCGTGGTGGGCAGGCAGTTCGGCACCTTGCCGTCGCACCCGCCGAACTGCACATCGACCGAGCCGTCGTCGTTGTGCTTCGCGGTGATGTTGTTGATCGTGTAGGCGTTCTGCGGATTGGCCTCGTAATAGCCCTTGGCGTTGTAGACGCTGATCGACCAGAAGCCGTCGACCGGCACATTGCCGACGTGCAGCTTGTAGACGGTCTTGCCATCGTTCTGCTTCGGCGTCGCGTTGAGGTACATCGCGTCCTTGTCGGGATTTCCGCCCCAGGCCGCAGCCGAATTCACCAGGCGACGCACCGGGTCGACGTCGGCCTTGGTACCGAAAGACTTGCGTGTGTCGGGCAGGCCGGATGCCAGCGCCAGGAGTGCGTCACGCACTTGCTTCTGCGTTACCGGATCCCACTTCGGCGACTCGAATGTCCCAGGCGCGGCCTGTTCGACCTTGATCGCATCCTGCAGGGCATGGGCCTGCTTCATGTCGTCGGGGTTGTTCGGGTCGGCGAGCGTGCGCACACCTATCAGGATGTATCGCGTACCAATCTTGTCCTTGCTCAGCACATGCTTGCCGGAGGTGTAGGTCACCAGCGGTGTGTATTGGTCTTCGTTGATCACCTGCATCGACATGAATCGCTTGCCCGAATCGGGCAGCGTGACCGTCACCGGTCCCGCATCCAGGTCGAACACCGCGGCGGAGTAAAGCGTGTCCCGGTTCATGCGGATGACGGTCTGCTTGTCGAGCGGCGTCAGCTCGCGCCGATGGAAGAACTTGCCGGTTCCGCCGGCCTCCTTGACCGCGTTGGAGATGTAGAGATCCGATTCGGCGCGAACGAAGTTGTCGACGTTGACCGGCACCGTGCCCGGCTCGGATGCCTGCGGCGTGGCAGCCGGTTCCGAGGCAGTCGCCTGCGAGGCGGCCTCCGGCTTCGCCGGGCTGACCTCTGCCGACGGAGTGGGCTCGGCCTGGCGTTGGCATGCGGTGGCCAGCACGATCATCACGGCAGCGGTCAGCAATCTCATGGCGTCAGTTCCTCGGTGGAATCAACGCCTTCTGCGGCAACCGCGGTGAAATCTCCGTGAGCGCCGGCGGTGAACCCGGGTGCGCTTCGCTTACCCGGGCTACGTTATGCGTGAGCGGCGGCGGGGAACCCGGGTGCGCTTTGCTTACCCGGGCTACGTTCCGGGCGGCGTAGCCCGGGTAAGCGCAGCGCACCCGGGGGCAAGCGCTACCGCCGCGGCACACCTTCGAGCAGGCCCGCCAGCATCGCGCCCGTCACCGGCTTGCGCAGGAAGCCATGGAAACCGGCCGCGGTGGCCTGCGGTTCGGCATCGGCATCGGCACGCGCGGTGATCGCAAGCAACGGTCGGCTGAAGCCCTGCGCGCGCAGTTGCTCGGCGAGCGCCAGGCCGTCCATGCCCGGCAGGTCCAGGTCGAGCAGCGCCGCGTCGAACGATGCGGTGGCGGCCTCGGTCAGCGCCGACAAGCCATGCGCGGCATGCGTCACCCGGTGTCCCTGCGCACGCAACAGGCCGGTGATGACTTCGGCGACGGTCGGGTCGTCTTCGACCAGCAGCAACGACAGCGGTCCACCACGCGATGCCAGCAGCGCATCGCCGGCGTCGTGCGCGGCCGGTGCCGCAGCTTCGGCGAGCGGAAGCTCGACGATGAAGCGCGCGCCCTCGCCCGGCGTGCTCTCGACATGGATGCTGCCGCCCATGGCCTCGGCCAGCTCCTGGCAGATCGCCAGGCCCAGGCCGCTACCGCCGTAGCGCGCCGCGGTGCGCATGCCCTCGGCCTGCTCGAAGCGGCGGAACAGGCGTGCCAGCTGCTCTTCGCTGATGCCCGGGCCAGTGTCGGCGACCTCGATGCGCACGCCCTGTGGCGACAGCGCGGACACGCGCACCGATACCGAACCCTTCTCGGTGAACTTGATGGCATTGCCGAGCAGGTTGAGCAGGATCTGGCAGACGCGGTTGGCGTCGCCGCGCAATCCCGACGGTGCCGCAGGGTCGATGTCGGTGCTGAAGGCCAGGCCGCGCTGCCGCGCCAGCGGCGCCATCAGCGAAGCGGCTTCATCAACCACGTCGCGCAAGGCAAACGGCGCATCGGCCAGGTCGAGCTTGCCCGATTCGATGCGTGCCAGGTCCAGTGCATCGTTCACCAGGCGCAACAGGTGGCGCCCGGCGCGACGGATCGCATCGACGTAGCCGCGCTGGCGCGGGTCGAGCTGCGTGTCCATCAGCAGCTCGCTCATGCCCAGCACGCCGGTCATCGGCGTGCGCACTTCGTGGCCGAGCGTGGCGAGGAACTGGGTCTTGGCCAGCGAGGCCTGCTTGGCAAGTTCCCGCTCCTGCTGCGCGAGCTGCCAGTCGTGCCTGCGCTTGAGGCGGCGCCGGTAGGCGTCGGCCATCCACCAGCCGAGCAGTGCCGCCAGGCCGACAAACCCGGCGATCGCCGCCCAGGTCTGCCACCACGGTGCGGCCACGGCGAAGGTGATCGTCTGCGCCCGTGACCAGATGTTGTCCGCCGTGCGCGCCGCCACCTGCAGCTCATAGTTGCCCGGCTTGAGCTGGGAGAACACGCGCTCGCCAACCGAGCCGACTTCGACCCAGGCATTGTCGTAGCCCGCCAGGCGGAACCGGTATGCGTGGTTGCGTGCATCGTTGAACGACAGCAGACGGGCGACGATGCGCAGGTCGCGGTCGTCGTGGTGGATCTCGAACGGTCGCGTGGGGAAGAACGAGATCCGCCGGTCGCTGCGGCGTGCATCGATACTCTCGATCACCAGGTGCGGTGCCTGCGTGTTCGGCCGCACCGTCGCCGGGTCGAACAGCACCAGGCCCTCGGGACTGCCGACCAGGATCTTGCCGTCGCGCGGACTGGCCACCGGCGCGATGTCGAACTCCTGGCTCGGCAATCCGTCGCGCACGCCGTACACGCGCACCGCGCGCCGCTGCGGATCCACGCGCGTCAGGCCGCGCACGCTCGACATCCAGACGATGCCGGCCGCGTCCACGCTCAGACCACCCGCGGCGACCAGCGGCAGGCCGTCGTCGGTGCCCATGCGCCATTCGCGCTGCAGCGTCGAACCGGCCCAGCGGTAGGCCTCCAGTTCGCCCAGGCGCGCCAGCCAGACCTGGCCGCGCGAATCGCTGGCGAAACCATGCACGCGGCCCTGGCCTGCACCGGGGATCGGTTCGAAGCGGTGCTTGCCTGCGTTCCACCGCGACATGCCTTCGCTGCCGGCCAGCCAAAGTGCGCCGTCCGGCCCGAGCCCGGCCTGTTCGATGAACACGTCATGGGCCAGGCCGATGTCCTGCCCAGGCACGATGGTTTCGCGGATGCGACCGTCGGGCGAACGCACCTGCATCACACCGTCTTCGGTGATCAGCCAGACCAGGCCGTCACGCGTCTGGACCAGCTTGCTCTCGCCAGCGGGCGCCGGATCGCTCGCGTCGTCCGCGCTCCAGCGACGCAGGTGGTGCGACCCCGCTTCGATGCGCGCAAGGCCGCCGACGTAGCTCACCCAGACCGTGCCGGTGCGATCCTCCAGCACGCTCGACAGGATGTAACCGTCACCGACGTCGCGCACGACATGGGTGATGGCCCCGCTGTCGGGGTCGAGCCGGTCGAGCACGCCACCGCTGCCCACCAGCCACATCGAACCATCCGCCGACGGCGCGATGCCGCGGACGTGCGCGTTGGCCAGCGAGGTGGCGTCGTCGATACGGCGCGACATCACCGCGAACTGGCGCCAGTTCGCCGGCAGGTACCACAGACCGTTGCTGCTGCTGGCGAACCACAGGCCGCCTTCGCGGTCCTGGTAGGCGCCCACCCAGCCGGGACGCACGAGGCCCTGCGCGGTGCCGCTGTAAAGCGGGACCACGCTGAGCTTGCCGTTCTCGTCGCGACCCAATCCTTGTGGAATGTCGAACCAGTACATGCCGCTTCGGTCGCGCAGCAGCACGTGCAGGATCGAGTCCTTCATGCCCGCATCCGCCCACGGCGTCGCCGACACGCTGCCATCGACGCGTCGCACGCCGACGCCGCGCGGCGTTGCGAACCAGAGCGTGCCGTCGGCCTCGGCGGTGATGCCGTTTACCAGCGGCGAACTCAGCGCGGTCGGCGGCAGGCGCTCGAAATCGCGGCCGGTCCAGCGCGCCACACCGCCCTTGGTGCCGGCCCAGAGGTCGCCATCGGGCGCGACCACGAGCTGCCCGACCTCGGCATCGGGCAGGCTGCGCGGATCGCCCGCGCGCGGCATGAAGCGGGTCACCTTGCCGTCGCCATCGAGGCGATGCAGGCCACCGAACGAGGTGCCGAACCAGATCGCGCCGTCGGGCGTGGAGGTCACCGCCCAGACGGTGTCGCTGCCGATCTGCGGTGTGTTGGCGCGGTTGTAGTAGCGGAACTTCTTGCGGTCGGTGTCGAGCATCGCCAGTCCGGCCTGGCTGGTGCCGATCCAGACGCGATTGCGCGCGTCGACATGGACGGCCCAGACGAAGTTGTCGCGCAGGCCGTGTTCGGCGCGCCAGATGCGGAATCCGATGCCGTCGTAGCGTGCCAGTCCATCGCTGGTCGCGATCCACAGGTAGCCGTTGTGGTCTTCGGTGATGCCGTTGATGCGGTTGGACGGCAGGCCGTCGGCGACGGTGATCTGTCGCGGCCGCGGGGTTTCCGGGACGCCGGCGTGGGCCGACCAGAGCGCCGCGGCTGCGAGCCACACCACAACGACCCACCTGGCGATCACTCGTGTCCGCATTTCCCCAACCCGGCTTCCTGTCCCCGCCGCTAGGCTGGTCGAAGCGCCGAGGCGACGCAAGCCCATGGCGGTGGCCCGACGCCTGCAACGATCCGTTGCGGCCATCCACGGACCCGTTCACCTGCCTGCGCCTAGAATCGCTGCCTTGGAATCTTGTCCTCCTGAAGCCCCGGGATCGCCCATGAGCCCCAGACCGACGCCACGAACCCGTTGCACCCGCGTGTTCGTCCTGCTGGCCATGGCACCGGCGCTGGCCATGGCGGCGCCGCCGGAGACCTGGTCGTTCGACCCGGTGCACACCCGCGTGCTGTTCGCGGTGGAGCATGCCGGCTTCTCGCACGCGCTGGGCACCGTATCGGGCAGCACTGGCACGCTGGTGTTCGACCGCGATGACTGGAAGTCGGCGCGGCTCGACGTCCAGGTACCGTTGCAACGGCTCGACCTGGGCGATGCCAAATGGAACAAGGCCGTGCTCGCGGCCAACCTGCTCGACGGCGATCGCTATCCGATGGCGCACTTCGTTTCCGCCACGGTCGAGCCGGTGGATGCGGACCATGCCAAGGTCTGCGGCGAGTTGACCCTGCGCGGCGTCAGCAAGCCGCTGTGCATGGACGTGACGCTCAATGCGGTCAAACGCCATCCGCTGCCGCCGTTCCGGCGCACTGCCGGGTTTTCCGCCACGGCCAGCCTCAGCCGCGCGGATTTCGGCATGAACGCCTGGAAGAACGTCATCGGTGATCGCGTCGATTTGCGCATCGAGGCCGAGGCCCTGCGCGATCGTGGCGCCGGTGAACCGGCCAATGACGCCGCGCCGCCAGCCGACGAGGCGCAGCCGAGCTCCGAGCCAGGCACGGAGCCGACGAGCACGCAACCGACAAGCACCGAGCCGACGCCCGACCAGCCGACCACGGAACCCGCCACGGACACCACCCCATGACCTTCAAGAACACCGCCGACCGCTGGGGCCCCATCAGCCAGCTGCTGCATTGGCTGATCGTGCTGCTGATCCTCGGGCTGGGCGTGGTCGGCCTGGTCATGGTCGAGCTGCCGAAATCACCGCGTTACTTCTGGGTCTACGACCTGCACAAGTCGTTCGGCATCACCGTGCTCGCGCTGATGGTGCTGCGCCTGGTCTGGCGCATGATCGCCGGCGCGCCGCAGGCGGTGCCGGGCACGCCGGGCTGGCAGCACCGCATCGCCACGGTCACCCATGGCCTGCTGTACGTGCTGACGTTCGCCGTGCCGCTGTCGGGCTGGCTGTACGACTCGGTCAGCGGCCTGCGGCCGATGCGCTGGTTCGGCCTGTTCAAGATGCCCAAGATCGCCGCGCCCAGCCAGGAACTGCAGCCGTTGGTGCGTGACTGGCACGAGTGGCTGTTCTGGATCCTGATCGCGCTGGTGGCCGTGCATGCGGCGGCAGCGCTGTACCACCACCTGTTCCAGCACGACGCCACCTTGTCCCGCATGCTGCCGGGCCGGCGCCGCGCTCCCTCCCCCGCTTCGGAGATCCAGTGATGTTCAACAAGAAAACCCTGGCCGCGGTCGTGGTCGCGTCATTGTTGTCGGCCACGCCTGCATTGGCCGCCAACTACGTGCAGGCCGCAGGCTCAAGCCTGACCTTCGCCAGCAAGTACGAAGGCGAAGTGTTCACCGGCAAGTTCCCCGGCTTCGTCACCCGCTTCAGCTTCGACCCGGCGCAGCTGGCCACGGCCAAGCTCGACGTGTCCATTCCGCTGGCGTCGGCGACCACGGCCAACAGCGATCGCGACGATGCATTGAGGGGCGCTGACTTCTTCGCCTCGGGCAAGTTCCCGCAGGCGCGCTACACCGCGACGAAGTTCCGCAGCCTCGGCGGCAACCAGTACGCGGCCGATGGTTCGCTGAGCCTGCGCGGCGTCAGCAAGCCGGTGACGCTGACCTTCACCTGGACACCCGGCGCCAAGCCGGTGCTCGCCGGCAAGGCCACCATCAAGCGCATGGACTTCGGCGTCGGCGGCGGCGACTGGGCCGATACCGCGATGATCCCGAACGAAGTCGCGGTGAGCACCAAGGTCGTGTTCGACATCGCGAAGTAATTCGCGCCTTACGCCGGCTCGGCCAGGAATGCACGCAGCCGTTCGACATCGAACGGCCAGTCCAGCTCGATGCCGCGACCTTCGTCGCGCAGCACCGGCACGCGCACGCCATAGCGCAGCTCCAGACCGTCGTCGGCATCGATGAACACGCTCTCGAACTCGGGCACGCGCGCGATTGCCAGTACTTCCAGCGCCAGGTCGCACAGGTGGCAGTCGTCACGCTGGAACAGCGTCAACGCAGGTGCGGCGGCAGGTATTGAGTCGTGCAGGGAATGGGGCATCGAATCGCTCACGGTTCCGGGCATCGGCAATGCGGCAGGGTATGGCAGGGCGCACCTGCCAGGGCGCGTAGAATAGCCGGATTACCCGTTCGCATCCCGCCAGCGCGCCCCCGCCCGCGCAGCCAGCCTTCTCCGGAGTAGCACCACGTGGCCGTCAGCAGTTTCGACTTGTTCAAGATCGGCATCGGTCCGAGTTCGTCCCATACGGTCGGCCCGATGCGCGCGGCCGCGCGCTTCGTCCAGCGCTGGCTGGTCGAGGGTGGCAACGGCGACGGCAACGACCTGCAGCGCACCGCGCGCATCCGCGCCGAAGTCTTCGGCTCGCTGGCCCTCACCGGCCGCGGCCACGGCACCGACAAGGCGGTGCTGATGGGACTGGAAGGCCACCTGCCCAACCAGATCGACCCGGACATCATCGCGCCGGCGCTGGAGCGGATCCGCGGCAGCAAGCGCATCAACCTGCACGGCCAGCACGAGATCGGCTTCGACGAGAAGCACGACCTCATCATGAACAAGCGCCAGAAGCTGCCGTTCCACACCAACGGCATGCGCTTCACTGCGTTCGATGCCGACGGCAACGTGATCGCCACGCGCGATTACTACTCCGTCGGCGGCGGCTTCGTCGTCAACCAGGACGAGGCGGCCGAGGACCGCATCGTTGCCGACGATACCGAGCAGCCCTACCCGTTCCGTTCCGGCGACGAACTGCTGGCACGGGCGCGCGAGAGCGGCCTGAGCATCGCCCAGATGATGTACGCCAACGAGAAGGTCTGGCGCACGCCGGAAGAGATCGATGCTGGCCTCGACGAGATCTGGGAAGCGATGCAGGCCTGCGTCGGTCGCGGCATCCGCGCCCACGGCACCCTGCCCGGCGGCCTGCACGTGTCGCGCCGCGCGCCGACCCTGCACGCCGAGCTGACCTCGCGCCCGGAAGCGGCGATGCGCGACCCGCTGACCACGCTCGACTGGGTCAACCTGTACGCACTGGCCGTCAACGAAGAGAACGCCGCCGGTGGCCGCGTCGTCACCGCGCCGACCAACGGCGCCGCCGGCATCATTCCGTCGGTGCTGCACTACTACGACCGTTTCTGCCCGGGCGCGAACATCCAGGGCGTGCGCACGTTCCTGCTGACCGCCGCAGCCGTGGGCATCCTGTACAAGGAAAACGCCAGCATCTCCGGCGCCGAAGTCGGCTGCCAGGGCGAAGTCGGCGTGGCCTGCTCGATGGCCGCCGCCGGCCTCACCGCCGCGATCGGCGGCAGCTCCAGCCAGATCGAGAACGCCGCCGAGATCGGCATGGAACACAACCTCGGCCTGACCTGCGATCCGATCGGTGGCCTCGTCCAGATCCCGTGCATCGAGCGCAACGCGATGGGCGCGGTCAAGGCGATCAATGCCAGCCGCATGGCGATGCGTGGCGACGGCAAGCACAAGGTGAGCCTCGACAAGGTCATCAAGACCATGCGCGACACCGGCCGCGACATGCAGGACAAGTACAAGGAAACCTCGCGCGGCGGCCTCGCCGTCAACGTGATCGAGTGCTGACCCACCCCACTCATCACACACCGCCAACACGCCCCGCCCCGCACTGTGGTTACCATCCACCACAGGCCAGCCGGAGCGTTGCCCATGCCAGCCCGGGTAAGTCGTCGCGACTTCCTCAAATGCACGGTTGTCGCGGGCATCAGCGTGTATATCGCTGCGCCGGGCAGTGCTGCGCTGGCGGCGCTGTTCGAGCAGCAGCGCCTACGGCCACTGCCGTGGGATCCCGGCACCGGCAAGATCCGCTACCGCATCGACGCGACCGCCAAGGTCACCGGCGAGAAGGTCTTCAGCTTCGACATGCGCGGTCGCGACATGCCGGGGTGGCCGGAGCAGCAGGCGCACGCGATGCTGCTGCGCGCGACCCAGGCCGACCGCGCCTATGCCGGTTTCGACCTGTCGATCCTGGGCGATGCGCTGCGGCCCGACCGCGTCGTCACCGCCGCCGACCTGCAGCGCGACGGCGTGCAGTTTCCGCAGTTCTACGGCGAGGACATGCTGCTGCCGGAAGGCAAGACGGCGGCCTACCTCGGCCATGCCGTGGCGTTGCTGGTCTGGCACGACTTCGCCCGTTTCCGTGCCGCCAAGACCGCGCTCAAGTTCCGCGATGACATCGTCCGCTACGGCGCGGTCACCGGCCCGCTGGAACGCGATCCGTGGGCCGCGTTCCGCTACGTGCGCGTCGGCGGTGCGACGGCCTTCGATGACGATGTCTATTCAAGCCTGAAGGACACGCCGCTCTTCCCCACCGGCTACAGCAAGAAGCGGCCGCAGTGGCCACAGGCCAATCCGCACGGCGGGCTCGATGCCCAGGGCGCCGACCATGCCGCCGCGATAGCCAGGGCTTTGGACGCGCCCGGCCCCGACCAGCTGGTGCTGCAGCGCGAGTACTTCTCGCAATCGATCGACACCGCCGCACTGGAACCCGACAACGGCAACGCCTGGTTCGACGCCGCCAACGCCACGCTGCACGTCGTGGTGGCGACACAATCGCCGCAGGAAATCGCCGAAGACGGCCCGCGCATGCTCGCCGCCAGCGGGTTGAACGTGAAGAACCTGGTGCTGCACCCCTGCTACACCGTCGGCTACGGCTCCAAGGACCACGCGCCGATGCCGTTCTACGTGCTGATGGCCGGGCTGTACGGCGACGGCCGGCCCGTGCGGCTGGCCAATGATCGCTACGAGCAGTTCCAGTCGAGCCTCAAGCGCCACAGCTTCCGCATCCGCTATCGCATTGCCGTCGACCGCAAGACCGGCAAGTTCGGGATCTTCCAGGGCGACATGGTCGGCGACGGCGGCGGTCGGCAGAATTTCTCGCCCTCGGTGTGCCTGGTGGCGGCGACCGCTGCACAGTCGATTTACTACTTCCCGCAAAGCGACCTGGCCAGCACGGTGATTTCCTCGCGGGCACTCGATGCCGGCTCCGCACGCGGTTACGGCACGCTGCAGAGCATGGGCGCGACCGAGATGCTGGTCGACGAAGTCGCGGCCGAACTCAAGCTCGATCCGATCGAGCTGCGCCAGCGCAACGTGTTCACCACCGGCATGAAGAACACCCAGGGCGCGATCCCCGGTGGCGCGCAGCGCGCCGACGAAGTGCTGGCAAAGTGCCGCGCGCATCCGCTGTGGCGCGACCGCGACAAGCGCAAGCGCGAGTACGAAGCCGCGCATCCGGGCAAGCGTCATGGCATCGGCTTCGGTTGCGTGCAGAAGGATTTCGGCACCGGCGCCGAGGCCGCATTCGTCGAGGTGTCGTTCGCACCGGACGGACGCCTGCTGCTGCGCCACATCGGCATCGACATGGGCACCGGCATGGCGACCAGCCAGTCCGCGCTGTGCGTCCCATGGCTGGGCAAACCCGCCGACGAGGTTCGCACCGGCGAGACGCAATGGCCGGAGCTGCCATTGTTCGCCACCGGCGATCCGTGGCTGATGCAGCAGGCCGAGCAGGACCGCAACGTCGGCAACCCGCGCTGGACCCCGCACGTCTGCAGCCCGAGCAGCGCCAGCAATTCGGCGTATTTCTTCAGCCATGCCACGCGGGAAGCGGCGCGGTTGTTGTTCACGCAGGGCCTGTGGCCGGCAGCGAAGGCGATATGGAGCGAGGGCTTCGGTGGCGGCCAGCTGGCACCGCTGGCGATTCGCCGCGAAGACGCGCACTGGGTCGATGGCAAGCTCACGGCCGGCGGCCTGGCCGGGCTGCCGTTGCCGCGGCTCGTCAGCAAGGCCTACGAACTGGGACTGGCCACCGGCGCGATCGTCCACACCTTCAACCGCTGGCAATGGGCCGAAGCCGAGTTCCCGCTCGACGGCGAAGACGCACGCCTGCCACTGGATGCCGTCGCCCTGCGCTGGGGCGCGGACGGCAGCACCGGCAAGGGCACCGCAACCGCCAATGGCTACCGCATGATTGAACGCACCCGCGCGTATTACCCGCCGACGCAGCGCAACAACGCGGGCGTCGTCTACTACAGCGCCATCGGCACGATCGCCGAGGTGGTGGTCGACACGGCTACCGGCAAGGTCGAGCTGATCAACCACCATTCGGTACTCGAGTGCGGTAACCCGATCGTTCCCGAGCTCGTCTCCGGGCAATTGCAGGGCGGCCTTGCGATGGGCATCGGCCACGCCCTCCACGAATACCTGCCACTCTACGAAGACGGCCCCGGCAACGGCACCTGGAACTTCAATCGCTACACGCTGCCACGCGCGGCCGATGTCGCGGTGTGGAAGCAGACCGGCGAAGTGCTGCCGGCGCTGTCGGCCAGCGACCCGCCCAAGGGCATGGCCGAGGTGGTGATGATCGCGGTGGTGCCGGCGATAGTGAATGCCATTGCCCATGCCACCGGACTGCGATTCCGCGAGCTGCCGGTCACCGCCGAAAAAGTCCGCGCCGCGCTGGTCGCCGGGCGCGTGCAGGAGCAGACGGCATGAGCACGACGCCCGCCAAGCCGCGCCCGCTGTCACTGCACGTCAACGGTATCGCCCACGGGCCGATCGACGTGCCCGAGGACATGATGCTGGTCGATGTGCTGCACGAATACCTGGGCCTGACCGGTACGCGCTTCGGCTGCGGCCAGGGCGAATGCCGCGCCTGCACCGTGATCGTCGACGACGAGCGCGGCCCGCGCGAAGTCCGCAGCTGCATCACCGGTGCGCACTATTTCGAGGGCAAGCGCATCCGCACGGTCGAAGGGCATGCCAGACGCGATGACGGAGGCAAGATCATCGAGCTGTCGCCGGTGCAGCAGGCCTTCCTCGATCACTTCAGTTTCCAGTGCGGCTATTGCACGCCGGGCTTCGTCAATGCCGCCACGGTGCTGCTCGAACGCCTGCACAAATCGCCAATCACCCACGACCAGGTCGAAGACACGATCAGCGAGGCCTTGAATCCGCACCTGTGCCGCTGCACGGGCTACGTGCGTTACTACCAGGCGGTGAAGTCACTGGTGCTGGCCACGCCGGGGCTGGTGCGCGGTGGCGAGCCGCACGACGGCAAGGAGCGCGCGCCATGACCCGCGTCGGCTGGAAGCGCATCCTGGCCTGGCTGGCGCTGGTCGTCCTGGTCGTGCTGCTGATCGGCTGGATCTCGCGCTGGATGTCGAACCGCGGGCCGGTGCAGAAGGTCAAGGCGACGCCGGCGCAGATCGAGCGCGGTCACTACCTGGCCGACGCGGCCGACTGCGCCGGCTGCCATACCGCGCATGACGGCGCGCCGCTGGCGGGAGGATTCCCACTGCATTCGCCGTTCGGCACGATCCACGGCACCAACATCACGCCCGATGGCGAGCACGGCATCGGCCGCTATACCGCCGACGATTTCTTTCACGCACTCACCCGTGGCGAAGCGCGCGACGGCCATCAGTTGTATCCCGCCATGCCGTACGTGTCGTACCGCACGATCACCCGCGCCGACAGCGATGCGATCTACGCCTTCGTGATGAGCCAGCCGCCGGTGAACGTGCCCAACCGGAAGAACGGTGTGCATTTCCCCGCCAACATCCGCACGGCGTTGCACGGCTGGAACTTGTTGTTCGCGCACCCCGAAGTCCGCTCCGCGTCGCAGGGCAGCAGTGCCGACTGGAAGCGCGGGCACTATCTCGTCGAAACGCTTGGCCACTGCGGCGAGTGCCACAGCCCGCGCGGAGCGCTCGGCCAGATCGACCGCGACCGTCCGCTGTCGGGCAGCGCCAAGCTCGGCCGTTTCGCCGCGCCCGACATCACCCCGCAGGGACTGGCGGCGCGCGGCTGGGATTCGGCCTCGTTGCAGCAGTACCTGGCCACCGGCGTCAGCGCGCAGGCCGTGGCATCGGATGAGATGTTGCGCGTGGTGACACTGTCGACCAGCCGCCTGCGCCGCGAGGATGTGCGCGCAATCGCGGTGTACCTGCTGGGCGATGCACCGCTGCCGGCGAAAGTCGCCGCCACGACGGCCACGGCCGCTGGCCCCGGGCACAAGCATTACCTCGATCTCTGCTCGGGTTGCCACGGCCGCGATGGCGAAGGTGTTCCCAATGTCGCGGTGAGCCTGCAGCGCAACACCGCCGTGCACGACAGCAACCCGCACAACCTGATCGTGGCGATTCTCGACGGCCTGCCGGAACACGACTTCCCCGGCATCGCGCGCATGCAGGACATGCCGGGCTTCGGCGACGACCTCGACGATGGGCAAGTGGCCGCGCTCGCGACCTGGCTGCGCCAGCGCCACGGCGGCCAGGCAACCGCTGTCGATGCGGCAACGGTGGCCGAGCTTCGCAAGTAACTAGAGGTTGTTTCCCCGATGTCCGCACTTGCTAGCGATTGTCCGCAAGACAATTGTTAAGTCCGCGAAATCCTTACGTGACGGCGCGTGATTTTTCCGGCCGTTCGTCGCCTCGCTCCCTATTGCCAGCCCAAAATGTGCGCGCCAGCACATTTCGCCCTGACCTTGCCTGACAACGTTGTCACCACTCGCGGCGGCCAGTGCGGCCGTCCACGCCTGCAGGGAAATAGGCGCCTGCCCAGTCCGGGCAGGCATGTGTGGTGGTCAACATGGGAGGGATGCTCGTGAAAAACGCACCAGTGAAGGCTGCACCAGGGAAAGCTGCACGACCCGCCGGTTTGTTGCTGTCCGGCCTGCTCGCACTCGTTGTCTTGCCGACGGCCCAGGCCCAGTCCGCGTCCTGCGCGGCAGTACCGGCCTGGACCTCGTCGACGATCTACAACCCCGGCGACAAGCTCGTCTACCAGAACCATCTGTACCAGGCGAACATCCAGATCTGGAACGCGCCACCGACGCACTGTCCCAGCTGTGGCTGGTACACCGACCTTGGCGTGTGCGGCACAGGCGGCGCCAACCAGCCGCCCAGCGTCACCCTCACCGCGCCCACCAACGGCGCCAGCTTCACCGCGGGCAGCAACATCGCGGTCAGTGCCAATGCCAGCGATAGCGATGGCACCGTCAGCCGGGTCGAGTTCTTCCGAGGCACGGCATCGCTGGGCGTCGATACCAGCGCGCCGTATGCGGTGACCTGGGCCAATGCCACCACCGGCTCGCATGCGTTCAAGGCCGTGGCCACCGACAACAACGGCGCCAGCACGACATCGACCACCAGCACGATCACCATCACCGGCACGCCGCCCGTCGATACCACGCCGCCCAGCGTTCCGACCGGACTGGCAGCCAGTGCGCTGTCGTCGAGCAGCATCGGCCTGAGCTGGAATGCCTCCACCGACAACAGCGGCGGCACCGGCGTGGCCGGCTACGACGTGTACAGGAATGGCAGCCTCATCGCCTCCCCGACCGCCACCAGCTACACCAGCAGCGGCCTGGCGGCGAACACGACGTACTCGTTCACCGTGCGTGCCCGCGACAACGCCAGCCCCGCCAATGCCTCGGCGCAAAGTGCCGCGGTCAACGCGACCACGCTCAACGGCGGTGGCGGCGGCAACAAGCGGGTGATCGGCTACTTCGTGCAGTGGGGCATCTATGGCCGCAACTACCGCGTGAAGAATATCGACACCAGCGGTTCGGCGGCGAAGATGACGCACATCAACTACGCCTTCGGCAACGTTCGCAACAACCGATGTGAAGTCGGCATCACCCAGCCCACCGACCAGAACACCGGCGTCGGCGGCGATGCGTTCGCCGATTACACCAAGTCGTTCGGCGCGGGCGAAAGCGTCAACGGCACCGCCGACACCTGGAACCAGCCCTTGCGTGGCAGCTGGAACCAGCTCAAGCAGCTCAAGGCCAAGTACCCGAACCTGAAGGTGCTGATCTCGTTGGGCGGCTGGACGTACTCGCGCAACTTCTCCAGCGCTGCCAGCCCGGCCAACCGCCAGGCCTTCGTCGCCTCCTGCATCGATGCCTACATCAAGGGCAACCTGCCGGTGACCGACAGTGCCGGTGGTCCGGGCGCGGCAGCCGGCGTGTTCGACGGCATCGACATCGACTGGGAGTACCCGGTGGCCTGCGGACTGAGCTGCGGCACACCCGCCGACAACGCCAACTTCACCGCGCTGCTGGCCGAGTTCCGCCGCCAGCTCGATGCGGTGCGGCCGGGCCTGTTGCTGACGATTGCGGCCGGCGCCGGCGTCGACAAGGTCCGCGTCACCGACCCGGCGGCCTACTCGCAGTACCTCGATTACATCAACGTGATGACCTACGACTTCCACGGCACGTGGGATCCGCAGACCAACCATCACTCGTCGCTGTTCGACTCGCCCAATGATCCGTCCACGGGCGACCAGAAGTTCTACAACAGCAACGATGCGATCGAGGCGTTCCTGAGCCGTGGCGCACCCGCCTCCAAGCTCAACATCGGCATCGGCTTCTACGGTCGCGGCTGGACCGGCGTGCCGAACGTCAACAACGGCCTGTACCAGAGCGGTACCGCGGCGCCGGGCACGTACGAAGCCGGCAACGAGGACTTCAAGGTGCTCAACAATCGCCCCGGCACGATCTACACCGATGCCAATGCGCGTGCGACCTGGAAGTACGACGGCAACACGTTCTGGAGCTATGACACGCCGGCCATGGTCACGGAGAAGATGGGCTACGTGAAGGCACAGAACCTGGGCGGCGCGTTCTTCTGGGAATTCAGCGGCGACGACGCCCAGGGCACGCTGGTCAACACCATCAGCAACGGACTGAAGTAAACGACTCTCCAGAACCCTCCTCGGGTTTTGACCCCTCGACGCCGATCCCCGCGATCGGCGCCCTTTTTTTCCGGTGATCCGTTCGTCCTGAGCGTAGCGCAGCGAAGTCGAAGGACCCCGACGCGGCAGGCCCTTCGACTCCGGGCCAATGGCCCTACGCTCAGGGCGAACGGGTGAGTCGCGTGGTCCGCTATAATTCGGCACCCCATGCGCCACGCCCCCTTCCACCGTCGAATGAGCCTGCTGGCGCTGGCCGCCATGCTGCTGCTCCTGCTCATGCCGACGGTCGGTCGATTGCTGGCCGGAGCGTCGGGCGCCCGCGATGGCGGTGTCTGGACGCAGATGTGCACCATGGCCGGCCTGAAGCTGGTGAAGGTGTCGGCGGGAGACGCCAACCCGATCGATCCGATCACGCCCAAGCCCGGTGGCGACCTGCCGATGCAGGACTGCGCCTATTGCCCGGTGCTCAACTCGCTGGTCGCGCTGGTGCTGTGCGTGGTGTTTGCGTTGGCCGCAATCGAGCGGCAACGGCAGGCGCCACCGCGACGGACACCACTGCCGTGGGCACGCTGGCACCCCTGCGGACTGGGCTCGCGCGGCCCGCCGCTCGCCCTCTGAACCACAAGACGCCTTCCTGATCCCTGCATGCGGCGGCGACGCCGCGTGCGCCTTGTGCTTTGGAGTTTCCGATGCCTTCCCTTTTCCGTTCGTCGCGCCTGTGCGTGGCGATCTCGACCGCGCTCGCCTGCGCACTTCCCTTCACCGTCCGCGCCGATGACGCCAGCGGCGACGCCACCACGCTCGATCGCGTCGAAGTCGCGGCCATGGCCAATCCGCTCGACGCAGCCGCCGCCACCGGCACGCGCCTCAACATGACCGTGCAGGAAACGCCCGCGTCGATCACCGTCATCGACCGCACGACGATGGACGAGCGCGGCGTCCGCAATACCCAAGAAGCACTGTTTGGCATTCCCGGCCTGGCGGTGGCGTCGCCTCCGGGCAACGGCAACGCGGTGACCTGGCGCGGATTCTCCGGCGCGCAGATCACGCAGTTGTTCAACGGCATCGGCGTGCAGTACGACGCCATCGCGGCGCGCCCGGTCGATGGCTGGATCTACGAGCGCGTCGAAGCGATCGGCGGCCCGTCCAGCTTCCTCTACGGCGCCGGCGCGGTGGGCGGCTCGATCAACTACGTCAGCAAGGTCGCCCACCTAGATCGCGACAGCACGCAGTTGCTGGCGACGGCCGGCTCGTTCGGCAGCGCTCTGGTCGCCGGCGGAATCAACCAGCGCATCGGCGGCGACGACGCCCACAACGCCCTCCGCGCCGACGCGGCGTGGTCGCACAGCGATGGCTGGGCCGACCGCAACCGGCGCGAGGCGACGACGCTGGCGCTTTCGTGGCTGGACCAGATTAGCGACTCCCTTAGCCATACCCTCGCGCTGGAGTACCAGGACGAGGACAGCGAGCGGCCGTACTGGGGCACGCCGGCTTTCCGCGACGATGGCCACCTGCGCGTCCTCGATGCCACCCGCACCAGCAACTACAACGTCGCCGACGGCCATTACGGACAGCAGGTACTGTGGACGCGCTCATTGCTGGAATGGCAGGTGTCGGACCGCACGCAGCTGCGCAACACGCTCTATTACTACGATGCGCTGCGCGACTACCGCAATGTCGAGTCGTACCGCCTGACGCCGGACCGCCAGGGCGTGATCCGCTCGAGCGCGCTGATGCAGCGGCACGACCAGCAGCTGTACGGCGACCGCGTCGAGTGGTCGCACGACGGCACGCTGGCGACGCTGCCGACGCAGTGGAGCGCCGGTGTCGATGTCAGCTACAACCGGCAGACGCGTTTCCCGCTGTCGCTGCCGGGCGTGGTCGACACGGTGCCGATCGATGCCGTCACGCCGGGCAGTTTCTTCGACGTCCCCGGCGCCGAGCAGGTCTATCGCCCGGACCGCACCAACCGCCTGCACACGCAGGCGCTGTTCGTTGAGAACCTGACCCACCTGAGCCCGCAACTGTCGCTGCTGACCGGCCTGCGGCACGACCGGATCGACCTGGATGTCGTCAACCATCGCGCGGTGAGTGCGACCAACCCGGCGCGCTTCCAGCACAACTACTCGCCGACCACCGGGCGGCTCGCGCTCGACTACGCATGGACGCCGACGGTGAGCACGTACGTGCAGGTCGCCACGTCCGCCGACCCGCCCGCGGGGATCCTGTCGACGGCCAACTTCGCGACCTTGCGCGACTTCGACCTGAGCACCGGCCGGCAGGAAGAGGTCGGCGCCAAGTTCCAGTCCACCGATGCGCGCAACTACGCGACGGTCGCCGCGTACCGCATCGTCCGCGAGAACCTGGCGATCACCGACCCGGCCAACCCCGGGCAGACGTTGCCGGTAGGCCAGCAATCGTCACGCGGTATTGAACTCGCCTTCGGCGTGAAGCCGCTGCAGGGCTTGTCGATCAACGGCAACCTGGCGTGGGTCGATGCGACGCTCGATGACTTCTACGAGAGCGCCGGCGGTGTGTCGGTGTCACGTGCCGGCAACCGTCCGACCAATACGCCGTCGCGGATCGCCAACCTGTGGCTGGACTACGTGGTCGCGCCGCAATGGACGGCCGGTGTCGACCTGCGCGCGCTCTCGTCGCGCTACGCCGATACGGCCAACACGACCAAGGCGGCGGGATATGGCGTGCTCGGTGCGCATTTGCGCTGGCAGCTCGATGCAGGCACCAGCCTGACCGTGCGCGGCCGCAACCTCGGCGACCGCGATTTCATCGCCTACGCGATCAGCAACGACATGGCCTATCTTGGCGAGCCGCGCTCGTGGGAACTGGAGCTGCGCAAGGCGTTCTGATTTGCAATGCCCGGGGCAGATTGCCTGCCCCGGGCCGGTGAAGTGTGATTACTTCTTCAGCGCCTTGACCGCGTCGAGGGTTTCCTTGACGTGCTCGTTCGGCTTGAGCTCGGAGTAGGCATGCACGATCGTGCCCTGCTGCGAGATCACGTACGACGTACGATCGGACCACTCCGGCTTCTGCGCCAGGATCGCGTCGTACTGCTTGGCGATCTTGGCGCCGTCGTCCGCGGCGACCGGGAACTTGCCACCGCAATGCTCGGTTTCCTTCGAGAAGGCGGCCAGCTCGCTGGTGTTGCCGGCGGTGATGCCGATCAGGGTCGCGCCCTGCTTCTTGAACTCACCGGCGGCCTCGGAGAACAGGTGCGCCTCGAGGTTGCAGCCCGGCGTGTGCGCGGCCGGGAAGAAGTAGACGACGACCGGACCCTTCTTCAGGGCATCGGCCAGCTTGAAGGTGAACGGCTCGCCAGCGAGATACGCCGGCGCGGAGAAATCGGGGGCCTTGGCGCCGGCCTTGAGGGCGGCGTAGGACGGTGCGGCAATGGCGACGGCGGCGATGAAGCCGGCGACGGACAGCTTGAGCAGGGAGTTCATGGCGGGCGTCCGGGTGGCGGGTGCTGCATACGATACGACCGCGCGGGCAAAAAAGGGGGGTGCCCGCGCCCGGTAACATGGGCGGAAACAACGCGGCGCGGGGGGCGCCCGAATCCATGAAGCTTGCGACTGGCAAGTCGATGATCCTGATTTGCGCGACGCTGTTGTCTGGCTGTGCCGCAACCTACATCAGCAAGGATGCCGGGAAGTTCGCACCCGACCAGCTCGCCACGCTCGAGCATCAAGATCCCGCCCACAGCGGCGTCGTGATCGAGCATATCGACGGCGAGTGGAGAGGCGTCGGCATCATTTCAACCTACACGCTTTCGCCGGGCCAGCACTCGATCGGCGTGCGGACCATGCCGCCCTACCGCAGCGAACGCTACACGCGGTACTTCGTGGTCAAGCCAGGCCGCCACTACGCGCTGAAGTACGAGTACGCCTATGGCGAGCGCTGGCGTTACTGGATTGTCGATGCGCAGACCGGTGAACAAGCAGATTTCTGACCGCCACACCGTAGCCCGGGTAAGCGAAGCGCACCCGGGACAGCCCAGTGCCCTGGCGCGCTGCTTGCCTGACAAGCAGCGCCCTGCAGCCTCTCCCCCCTCCCCCGGATGCGGGAGAGGGGCCGGGGACGCGCATTACTTGAGCTTGATCGCGATCAGCGTGCCGTCGCTCCGGGTAGCGCCACTGTTGACGTACAGCGTGCGATTGGCCGAGATCGCCAGCATGCCCGGAACCGGATAGCGCCAGACCGGCTTGTGCGTGGCCAGGTCGATCGCATAGACCGCCGCATCGGTGCTGACGAACAGCAGGTTGCGGGTCACGATGATGTTGCGGTGGAACTCGGTGTCGCCCTGGTCGGGCATCGGCGACCAGCTCCACAGGACCCGGCCGGTGGCTTCGTCAATCGCATCGAGATAGTTGGGCCGGTTGCGCGCGGCATAGATGACGCCCTTGGCGACGGCGGGGTGGGTCAGGTACGCATCCCGGGTGGCCCACTCCCATGCCTTGGTGCCGATGTTGAGGCTGGACAGCACCCGTTGATCGTAGTGCTCTCCACTCGCGAAGCCCGTTCCACTGAACGCCGAGCCGGCGAATGCGATCACGTTGTTGCGCCCGCCCAGCATCGGCGAGCCGTGATAGGAGTAGCCGCTGGGCGTTGCGAACGGATCGACGATGTTGGCGACGGTCTGGCCCGTCATCCGGTTCCAGATCACCAGCTTCGCGCCCGTGTGGTAGTACAGGTTTTCTGCGTCGACGGCCGGTGTCGACATGTCGTCGTCGCCGCCGTTGTTGCCGGTCCACAGGGGGGTGCCGTCCATCCGGTCGTAGGCATAGACGGATCCGCCGTAGTAGCCGCCGCTGACGTAGACCTGCCCGTCGTAGGCGGTCGGCGCCAGCACGGCCGGCCATTGGCCGTCGAACGCCGACTTGAACTTGAACGTTCCGTCGGTCGCATCGAACGACCACAGGTACGTGTCCTGGTGCCCGGTCGTGGCGATGTAGATGCGCCCGTCATGGTAGGCGGGCGGGTTCAGTCCCGGCTGCACGCCGAACGACAGGTTCCAGCGCAGCTGTCCGGTGGCTTCGTCCAGCGCGAACATCCTGCCTTCGGAGTGATAGGCGCCGGTGCTGACATAGACCGAACCGTTGCTGGTGGCTACCGCATTGATGTTGTTGAACGACCCCGAGGCCGGAACGTACTTCCACTCCCAGGCCTTGGCGAACTTCGACGGGTCCAGGGTGATCGGCACATAGCCGTCATGCGCGGCATTGCGCTGGTGCGTCTCCCACTCGTCGATGCGCATGAACTGCAACTGGTAGCCGACCGACGCGATGGCGTCCTTGTACGGCTGTGTGCACAGTGCGTCGCGGCAGGCGCGAACGGTGAACAGGCCACTGCGTGGCGCAGTCGGCAGTCCGGCTACCAGGCCCAGCGGGAAATCGAACGTATTGCCACCCGCCACCAGTTGCGGCTGCGGCGTGACGAACGTGCCGGCGTTGTCGCTGACCTGCAGGTAGACCTTGTTCGTGCCCAGGTGTGTCGCGGTCCAGGTGCCGCTGACCGCGGTGCGGAAGTTGTCGCCCAGGTCCACGGATTCGACCAGGGCCGGAGACGTGATGGCCACGCCGATCGACGGCTCGAAAACCTGCACCTGGTAGCCGACCGTCGCCGAGGCGTTGCTGTACGGCTGCGCGCACTGCGCGTCCTTGCACGCCCTGACGGTGAAGGTGCCGCTGCGGGTTCCGGGCGTCACGCCACTGGAGAGCGGCAGCGAGTAGGTGAAACCGGTGCCGCCTGCGACCTGGGCCGCGGGCGTCGTGAACGTACCGGCGCTGTCGCTGATCTGCAGGTAGACCTGGCCCGCGCCGAGATTGCTGCCGGTCCAGTTGCCGCCGACCGAAGCGTTGAAGGCATCGCCGAGAATGGCGTCGCCCGAAATGGCCGGCGTCGAGATGGACAGCGACACGACGGCCGCTGGTGCAGGTGCCGACGTTCTCGGCTTGCCCCCGCCCTTGCCCCCGCAACCCCCAACCGCCAGCACCGCACACGCCAATGCCAAAGCCTGAATCGCCTTCATCCCTATCCCCCTGATGGCTTCCGTTTTGCGGGCGCTCCGTCCCCACGGAGTTGACCCGGCGGCAAGTCTAGCGGATGCGATCGGGTCGGGACTTGAGCCTTTTCCTCAGCGGTGGGACAGGCGCAACGCGTCGTCCAGCAGACCTGCCGCGGTGACTTCGGCACCGGCGCCCGGCCCCTGGATCACCAGCGGCTGGTTGCAGTAACGGTCCGACCAGATCGCCACGCGATTGTCGGTGCCGGCACCGCCCGCGAGCGGATGGTCAGCGGGCAGCGACTCCAGGCCGACGCGGGCGACGCCGTCCTGCAGGCGGGCGATGAAGCACAGCTTCTCGTGCCGCTTGTAGGCGCTGGCGTAACGGTCGCGCAGCGGCGCATCGAGCGCGGGCAAGGCGGCATCGAGTGCCTCGCGCGACAGGAGTGCCAGCTCCGGCGGCACCAGTGACGTGACCTCGACATCGCCAGCGTCCAGTTCTACGCCGGCACTGCGCGCAAGGATCAGCAGCTTGCGGCGCACGTCCTCGCCGGAGAGGTCGTCGCGCGGATCGGGCTCGGTATAGCCGGCATCGCGCGCCTGCCGCACCAGCGCCGAGAACGGCCGCATGCCGTCGTAATGGTTGAACAGCCATGCCAGCGAACCGGACAGCACGCCAGCGACCGAATGGATGCGATCGCCACCGGCCTGCAACTCGCGCAGTGAGCGCAGCAGTGGCAAGCCCGCGCCCACCGTGGCGCTGTCGCCGTAGCCGGCATTGCCGATCGCCGCGGCAGTACGGATCGAACGCCAGCGCGACAGCGACGTGCCCTGGCCAATCTTGCATGCAGTGACGACGTGGATGCCCTGCTGCAACCAGTGCGCGTGCCGTTCGGCGACCACTTCACTGGCGGTGGCATCGATGACGATACGCGCGCCGTCGCCCTTGAGCGCCGCTTCGATCGTCTCCAGCGAGCTGCGCTGCGGCGCCAGCGCAAGCCGATGCGCGGCCTCGGCCGGCGCAAGTCCGGAGCGGTCACTGGCCGACTGCCGCGAGTTGGCGACATGCACGAGTTGCAGGCGCTGGCCGAGATGGCTGCCCTGCCACGCCGCCAGTCGCTGCAGCACCGCGCTGCCGACGGTGCCGGTGCCGAGCAGCGCCACGCGTGCCTGGGCGCTGCGCGGCTGCGCGACGACGGCGCGGGCGACGACCGGATGGGCGACGTCCAGCGCGGCCGCACTCATCGTTTGGCACGCTCGGCGGTCGCCACCGCGAGCTCGGCACGTCCGAGCGCAGCCTCGAGGTCGGCCACCAGGTCATCGGCATGCTCGATGCCGACCGACAGTCGCAACAAGCCATCGCCGATGCCGGCGGCAGCGCGCGCCTCGGCCGACATCGCCGCGTGCGTCATGGTTGCAGGATGCGCGATCAGGCTTTCGACGCCACCAAGCGATTCGGCGAGGGTGAAGCACTCAAGGCCATCGACGAACGCGCGCACGGCTTCTTCGCCCCCTTCCAGCTCGACACTGAGCATCGCGCCGAAGCCCAGCTGCTGGCGCGCTGCGAGCGCATGGCCCGGATGCGATTCCAGGCCCGGGTAATGCACGGTGCGCACCGCCGGGTGCCCGTCGAGCAGCGCCACCACGGCCTCGGTGTTCTCCTGGTGCACGCGCAGGCGCGCATCCAGCGTGCGCAGGCCGCGCAGCGTCAGGAAGCTGTCGAACGGCGAGCCGGTCAGGCCCAGCGCGTTCGCCCACCAGACCAGCTGCTGGTGCTGCTCCGCGTCGCGCGCGACCACCGCACCGCCGACCACGTCGCTGTGGCCGTTGATGTACTTGGTGGTGGAGTGCAGGACGAAATCGGCGCCGTACTGCAGCGGCTGCTGCAGCGCCGGCGACAGGAAGGTGTTGTCGACCACGGTCAACGCGCCCTTGGCCTTGGCGGCCTCGATGACGAAGCGCAGGTCGGTGATGCGTAGCAACGGGTTGGACGGCGTTTCGATCCAGACCACGGTCGGATCGGTGGCCAGCGCATCGGTCAGCGAGCGCGGATCGGTCAGGTCGGCGGTGACCAGTTCGAACGCACCCTTCGCCGCCAGCGCATTGAACAGGCGCCAGCTGCCACCGTAGCCGTCGTGCGGCACCACCAGGCGGTCGCCGGGCTTGAGCAGCGCGTGCAGCAGCAGCGTGATCGCGCCCATGCCGGTGGCGGTGACGACGCCGCCGGCGCCGCCTTCCAGTTCGCTCAGCGCGTCGGCCAGCAGGTCACGGGTCGGGTTGCCGCTGCGGGTGTAGTCGTACTGACGCTTCTCGTTGAAGCCGGCGAAGCTGAAGTTCGACGACAGCACGATCGGGGGCGTGACCGCACCGAAGGCCGGGTCACGATCGATGCCGGCGCGGACGGCGGCGGTACAGCGGCTGCGGGTGCTCATGCCAGCACCTCCACGCGTGCATCGGCAACACAGTCTTCGAGGGCCTCGCGCAGGACCGCTGCCACCTCGCCCTCTTCCTTGAGGAAGGCGTCGTGGCCGTACAGCGAGCGCAGCACGCGCAGGCGGGTTTCGCCGCGCAGGCGCTCGACCAGGTCGTAGGCGTCCGACAGCGGCACGAGGCGATCCTCGGCCACCGCGATCACCGTCACCGGCAGGCGGATCGCTCCCGGGTCGACGGCTTGCAGATCGATCGACTCCGACAGGCGCAGGTAGGCCGTCGGCGACGTGCGCTCGACGTAGGTTGCGCCGCAATGGTCGAGGTAATCCTCGGCACCGACTCGAACGCGGCCATCAGTGACCTGGGCGGCCTCGAAGCGGGCAGCAAACTCTTCAGGGGTGCGATAGCTGAGGATGGCCAGCTGGCGGGCCAGCGCGAGGCCATGGGTTTCGTCGCACTGCAGCGCGCCGAGCGCGACCGCGCGGCGCTGCAATGCGCGCCAGGCACTGGCATACGGATGCGCGCGATGGACACCGCTGATGGCGACGAGCTGCTGCAGGCGACCGCCATGGCGCGCGGCGAACTGCAGGCCGACCATCGCACCATACGAGCAGCCGACGAATGCCTGCAGGCGATCGATGCCGAGCACGTCGAGCAGCGCGGCGATGGCGTCGGCCTGGTCGGCCGGGTCGATCGGCGCATCGAGGCTGCCATCGGCACCGAGCCAGTCGAAGGCGACCACGCAATGCGCGCGCGGATCGATCGTGCGCCCTTCGCCCACCTGGGCCTGCCACCAGCCGCCTTCGCGGAAGTCTTGGCTGGCAGTGACATGGCGATGCGCGGAAATGCCACCGGCGACGAACACCGCCGGCAGCGTGCGGTCACCGAGGATCTCGTAACGCAGCGTCACGCGCTGGCGTCCGGCGTGCAGCAACGGCAGCTCGATCGTGCACTCGCCACGCTCGGCCGGGACGGATGGGGCAATCGCGCCTCTGACCCAGGCAGCGGCATGGGCGATGGCATCCAGCGTCGCCGCGGTGTCGTGTTCGTGGGTGGTGGTGGGGGCGTTGGCGAGACTCATGGCGGGCATCCGAAGTGACGGGGCCATCGAGCCTGCGAGTCGCGAAGCGCCCCGGCCATCGTTCGGCGGGGCGCACTCACAACCATCTTCCGACCGGCGCGGACGCCTGTCGCAGGAATTGGCACCTTCACCTCACGTCCCCTGCCTGTGGCGGGTTGGTGGGTTGGGTTGCCCCGGCTTCAAAGGGCCTGTCCCTCTGCCGGTCTCGATGGATGGCCGCAGTCTGCCAGCGTCGACCGACGGGTGTCAATCGCTCCATCCGCATATAGCGATTTATTATTTCGGTCACGTCTTGGCGCCACATTGTTAAGGCCACGCGAATACACTTCGTCCATGACGCCACGCCTTCTTCCCCCCCTCGCCACCGCAGTCATGCTGGTGGGCCTGATCTCCGCCTGCTCCACCACCCGCCCGGCCATTGCGCCGCCGCAGGAGCCTGTTGCCGCCCCGACCGCGGCGCCCGCGGTGAAGACCGTGTTCGAGCGCTACGTCTCCGCGGAAAGCCCGCAGGACGAACTCGACTCGCTCGCCACCTGGACCAGCGAGGACGGCCGCACGCTGTTGATCGCCACGGCCAAGTCGACCCATCGCCTGGTGGTGTTCGATGCGGACTCCGGCAAGCGCCTGCGCGAGGTCGGCGGCGAAGGCCAGGCCACGGGCGAGTTCAACCGCCCCAACGGCATCGCTGTCTACGGCGACTACCTGTTCGTGGTCGAGCGCGACAACCACCGCGTGCAGGTCTTCACCCTGCCCGACTTCAAGCCGCTGGGCAGCTTCGGTGACAAGGAACTGCGCAGCCCCTACGGCATCTGGTTGACCGAAACCGAGCCGGGCGAGCTCGAGGTGTATGTCACCGACAGCTTCATGTACGGCAAGAAGTTCGATGAAGTGCCGCCGCTGGCCGAACTCGACCAGCGCGTGCGCCGCTATCGCGTGCAGTTCGACCAGGCCGGCCGCCTGCGCAGCAGCTATGGCGGTTCGTTCGGCGACACCAGCGAGGCCGCCGGCCTGCGCATGGTCGAGTCCATTGCCGGCGACCCGGGCAACGACCGCCTCCTCGTCGCCGATGAAGACCGTCGCCACGAATCGACGCTGCGCGAGTACAGCTTCAGCGGCAAGTACACCGGTCGCAGCCTGCCCCAGGACAGCTTCGCCGCCGAAGCCGAAGGCGTGGCCCTGTGGACCTGCGCCAACGGCGGCGGTTACTGGATCGCCGTCGACCAGCTGGCACCGCTCACGGTGTTCCATCTGTTCGACCGGACGACGCTGGCACCGGTCGGCAGCTTCGAGGGCGAGGTCACCGCGCACACCGACGGCGTCGCCCTGCATGCCGCCTCCACTGCCGCATTCCCCGATGGCGCACTGTTCGCCGTGCACGACGACAAGTCGGTGACGGCGTTCGACTTGTCCGAGGTCGTGCGCGTGCTGGGCCTGTCGGCGGATTGCACCCGCTAGCGCCATGGCCACCAGGCGCCACCTGGCAGCAGCAATCATCGGCAGCACCGCGCTGCTGCTCGCGTTCGCCGCGGGCGCGGCCAAGGTCTACCGCTGGACCGACAGCGACGGCATCACCCACTACGGCGACCACGTGCCCGATGCGCCCGCCGCGCAGGTCCGCGCGATCCCCGTGCAGACAGAACCCAGCGCGATCGCGCGCCTGCGCATCGAGAACGACGGCGACCGTTATCTGGCATTCGCCGACAACCGCCTGTCCGGGCCGATCGAGGTGCAACTCGATTTCAGTCGCAGCGACAACGTGATCGGCCGGCCGTTGCTGCCGGCGCGGGCCACGGTCGCCGCGCGCGGCAGCGCCCTGGTGGCGGTGCTGCAATCGGCCGACCCGGAGCGCGGCTTCGGCTTCGAGCTGCAGATGGAAAGCCTGCCCGGTGATCCCAGCGCCCGGCCGCAGAACGTCGACTATGTGTTGCCGCTGCAGCAGGACGTGTTCCGCATCGACCAGGGCTACGGCGGGCACTTCAGCCACAACGACGAGCAGAGCCGCTACGCGGTCGACTTCGCCGCCGACATCGGCACACCGGTGCTGGCGGCGCGCGACGGCGTGGTGATGCAGGTCGAATCGGATTTCGACAAGGCCGGCCTCAACCGCGAAAGGTACGGCGGCCGCGCCAACTTCGTCCGCATCCTGCACGACGACGGCAGCATGACCCTGTACGGCCACCTCAAGGCCGACGACGGCGTGCTGGTGCGGGTCGGCCAGCGCGTCCGTGCCGGCCAGCAGATCGGCCTGTCCGGCAATACCGGCTTCACCACCGGCCCGCACCTGCATTTCGCCGTGCAGGTGAACCGCGGCATGCGGCTGGAGTCGATTCCGTTCAGGATGCGCGGCCCGGCCGGGCCGCTGAGGATCGCCGGGGGCCGCGCCGGCTTGTAGGCCGCAGCCGCGTATAATTGCCCCCCTCACCCGCTTCCCGACTCGCGGACCGGTCGCCCGACCCGCCCGCTTAAGCCATGTCCGACGTTTCCCTAGAAGCCGCCCGCCGCCGCACGTTCGCGATCATTTCGCATCCCGACGCGGGCAAGACCACGCTGACCGAAAAGCTGCTGTTGTTCGGCGGCGCCATCCAGATGGCCGGCTCGGTCAAGGGCCGCAAGGCCGCGCGCCATGCCACCTCGGACTGGATGGCGCTGGAAAAGGAGCGCGGCATCTCGGTGACCAGCTCGGTGATGCAGTTCCCCTACGAGGGCCGCATCGTCAACCTGCTCGACACCCCCGGCCACGCCGACTTCGGCGAGGACACCTACCGCGTGCTGACCGCGGTCGACTCGGCACTGATGGTCATCGACGTCGCCAAGGGCGTCGAAGAGCGCACGATCAAGCTGATGGAAGTGTGCCGCCTGCGCGACACGCCGATCATGACCTTCATCAACAAGCTCGACCGCGAGGGCAAGAACCCGATCGACCTGCTCGATGAAGTCGAGTCGGTGCTGGGCATCCAGTGCGCGCCGATCACCTGGCCGATCGGCATGGGCCAGCGCCTGAAGGGCGTGGTCCATCTGGTCACCGGTGAGGTGCACCTGTACGAACAGGGACGCAACTTCACCCGCCAGGACTCCACCATCTTCTCTTCGATCGACGACCCGGCGCTGGCCGCGCGCATCGGCGAGAACATGCTCAAGGAGCTGCGCGACGAGCTCGAGCTGGTCGAAGGTGCCTCGCATCCGTTCGACCCGGCCAAGTACCTGTCGGGCGAGCAGACCCCGGTGTTCTTCGGTTCGGCGGTCAACAACTTCGGCGTGCAGCTGCTGCTGGACTTCTTCGTCGAGCACGCGCCCTCGCCCAAGCCGCGCGAAACCACCGGCCGCGAGGTCGGCGCCTACGAACCCAAGCTCACCGGCTTCGTCTTCAAGATCCAGGCCAACATGGACCCTCAGCACCGTGACCGGGTTGCGTTCATGCGCATCTGCTCGGGCGCGTTCCATGCCGGCATGAAGGCTTTCCACGTGCGCGCCGGCAAGGAGGTCAAGCTCGCCAACGCGCTGACCTTCATGGCCTCCGACCGCGAGATCGCCGAGAGCGCCTTCCCGGGCGACGTGATCGGCATCCACAACCACGGCACCATCTCGATCGGCGACAGCTTCACCGAAGGCGAGGCGCTGAACTTCACCGGTATCCCCAACTTCGCGCCGGAACTGTTCCGTCGCGCGCGCCTGCGCGATCCGCTCAAGCTCAAGCAGCTGCAGAAGGGCCTGGCGCAGTTGTCGGAGGAAGGCGCCACGCAGTTCTTCCGTCCGTTGATGAGCAATGACCTCATCCTCGGCGCGGTCGGCGTGCTGCAGTTCGACGTGGTCGCCTATCGCCTCAAGGACGAGTACGGCGTGGATGCCAGCTTCGAACAGGTCGCCGTGTCCACGGCGCGCTGGATCCGCTGCGACAACGACAAGAAGCTGGAAGAGTTCCGCGACAAGAACGCGATGAACCTTGCCATCGATGCCGCCGGGCAGCTGGTCTATTTGGCACCGACGCGGGTCAACCTGCAGCTCGCGCAGGAGCGCGCGCCGGACGTTAAGTTCCTGGCCACGCGCGAACACGCGCACGCCACCGCGATCGACTGAGGTCGCGCGGTGCCGGCCTGGGCAGCGTGGTTGCTGGCGTTCAACGCGGTGACGGTGCTCGTTTACGGCTACGACAAGGCCATCGCCGGCGGCCGCCGCCGGCGCGTTCCCGAGCGCACCCTGCTCGGCCTGGCCCTGTGCGGCGGCACGCCGGGCGCCCTGCTGGCGATGTGGCTGTTCCGCCACAAGACGGCCAAGCGGAGCTTTCGTAATGGGATGGTGTTGGTGATCGCGGCGCAAATGGTCGCGGCGATCGCACTGGCCGCGCTCACGCGCTGATCCCGTCGCCGTCATCCCGGCGAACGCCGGGACCCATTTTGACGTTGACGTTGCTTCGGCACGGCGTCGTCCGCAGGGGCGGGGAGTGCTCCGTCCCGCGGACGACATCCTGTCTTTACGCGGGACGCGGGACATCCATGTCCCGCTGCT
>NZ_JBHRZC010000012.1:0-2339 GCF_042649405.1 Lysobacter sp. GCM10012299
GAGAGTTGAACGGACGGCCCCGGAAGACGCTAGGCTACGAAACACCGGCCGAACGATTTCAACAATCTGTTGCGTTGACCGGTTGAAACCGCAGTCGAAAGCGGACATTAGCACTGGTCCTGGCCTCAGCACTGGTCCTGGCCTCCGCCCTGCCCCAACGTCCGCTACCGGCCAGGAGCGGACACTCATCGCACCCAGCCGGAGCTCCTGGGCGAGATTGCAACGAAGTGCGGAACCGGCTGCTCGATCGGCTTCCCGGTGAAGCTGTAACCCCACTGCACGTGCAGATCGAAGGTGCCGTCGAAATCGGAATCGACAAGCGCCCAGTTGCGATCGCAGCACCCGAAATCATGCATTTCGAAATCGACGAACCCGTCCGCGTTGTCATCGTGATACGTAACATTGCCAAGGTCTTCCGCGGTAGGTTCCGACATCAGCGGAGGCGGAGTGCTCGCGCATCCGGCTAAACTGATCGCAGAGCAAGTCCAAGACAAGCATGATTCAGCGACGACACCAATCCCCCTCCGGTAGTCGTAGGATCTATTCAACATATGGCGAGACTACCCATGCCCCTTGAATGTCCGCTTTGGGTCGGAAGCGGACGTTAGCACCGGTCACGACGCCCAGATAGCCCCCAATGTCCGCTATCGGCCAGAGGCGGTCATTCGCGTGTCACCACACTTCAACCTCGTCCAACGATCCGAACGCATTCCAGGGAACGTTTCGAAGCGCGCCCTTACCCTCGGGCGATGTCCGATTGAGGTGGAACCTGCCGGCGATTCGGGCCGGATACGGACCTGAGTTGGTTGCCTTCGGGCTCGCGGACGGCAGGAGCGCCAGAGCTCCATGAAGCTCGGCCCCGTCCAACGCCTCTCTGGACAGATACAGAAATCCCTTGCCCTCGCCAACTACCAACCAGCCACTGACAAGAATCAGCTTGCCATCGTAACGTTCGGGATTCGCGAGGATTTGTATAGCGGTGGTAGCGCAGTAGTGCCTGTCGGCTCGATTCCCGACAAACTTGCAGGCTCCCGCAGGTGCCCAGCTTTGATCTGCCGCGCCCGGCCCCTTGGAACAGGCGACGACACCCAGAAGCATGAAAGCGACAAAGGCCAACCGGAGCATCATTCGCGTGTAGTCCCATCTGACGAAGCCGCGGGCAACACTAGCAAGTCGTGCGTCCGCTTTGGGTCGGAAGCGGACGTTACCACCGGTCCTGGCGCTCAGGTAGCCCTGGGGTCCGTTATCGGCCATAAGCGGACGTTTTCTCCGCGAACATAGCCCGTAGCACTGAGGCCAGCTGCGGAAACCGATATGGCTTCCCGAGCACGGCCGTCACTCCATCCCGTTCTTAGAGGTCAGCTCACCAGTGTCGGGATCAAGGACTATCCAACGCAGCTCGGAGCAGTCCCATTCTTGCTCGCCGTTTACGTTGATCTCCAAATACAGAACCTTACTGTTCTCTATCTCGACCCAGAACGATGCGCCAGCATCCAGCCCAACCATATCGAACTGACTAAACCGCCCCAGGTCGAGCTGGCCATCCACCCGCTGTACATGACCTTCATGCTCGAAGTAGGTACAGCGGCCTGCACTCGAACTTTGTCGAAATTTCACACGGATTCCCTCAGGCGGAGGGAATCCCAGTTGTTTGTATCGCGAATGAAAGCGATCGAGCAGATCAAGCTCGAGCGGTGTCAGCGCACTTTTGAAGGCAGTGTCGATCACGGCAACTCGTACCTCATATTTGAACCCCGATGAGCTGACGCTGCTGCGGATTCCACGAATCGATGTCCGCTTTGGGTCGGAAGCGGACGGTAGCACCGGTCCCGGTGCCCAGGTAGTCCCCGACGTCCGCCATCGGCCAGAAGCGCTCATTCGCGTCGGGTCAGTGACTGTTTCGGTTTCGTTGAGCCAAGCAAGCCAGTGGCCGGTCTGCCTGGCACCGGCCAAGTTGGCCGACCGCATCAGCTCCAAACCCGGCAAGCTGACCCGCTATCGGCAAATCCGAGAAATGAAGAAGGTTAAACGGTTCGCACGACCCGAACCTGCGTGACGGTTTCCCAGTCCAGTCAACACCTGGCCGTAACAATTTTCCGACCAACGACTTTCAAGCGCTTCCACAACCCCACTGGACGACCGCCCGGCGGCGACACGTCCTCCAACACCACACACCGAGATTAGTCGGCGTACAGTGAGCTCGGTGATGTACCAGTTCCTAATATCGAATCGAGACGAGCTGATCGCTCGCTGCCGGGCGAAAGTGGCAGGTCGATCGCCGCCTGGTACGGCCGGGGAAGAGTTGAAGCACGGGATCACTGTGTTCCTCGATCAGGTCA
>NZ_JBHRZC010000013.1:0-2099 GCF_042649405.1 Lysobacter sp. GCM10012299
GCGAGAGAGTTGAACGGACGGCCCCGGAAGACGCTAGGCTACGAAACACCGGCCGAACGATTTCAACAATCTGTTGCGTTGACCGGTTGAAACCGCAACCCAAAGCGGACATAGCGCTGCCCGATGAAACGGCTCCTCGCAAATTTGGCAATAGCTCTGGGCATAGCCGCGGCGACTTTTGGACTCATCGGCACACCGGTCATCCAAGACCTGCTCCCACTTGAGTGGGTGATTCCAGGTGGCGACCATGCCACCCATTCCTACTACCGCTGGGTCAAGAGTGGAACCCCGGCAGCAGCGCACAGTGCTGCCTATCTGCCATACGTTATTTTGGCGACTGGGCTTGGTCTTCTTGCCTTGGGCATTGTTTGTCGTCGCAAGTTTCGCGGCAATGTGACCTAACCGATCCACCAGGTACAAAGGTTGGTGAATGTCCGCTTCGCCACCAATCGAGGCGAGCCCGATCGCTCCCGCATCAACGTCAATCAGGACCACGAGCTGCGTTACTGGATGGCGTCGCTGGACGTCACCGAGGACGAGCTGCGCGCAGCGGTTCGTGTCGTTGGCGCGTCGGCCGACGAACTGCGAGAGTATCTGCGCAGCAGCTGACCTACGGTCGCTGCGGGTCGCTGTTCGAGGTCTTCTCGGTCGGCCCGATCTCGACAGCACCGTCCTTCCAGATCGCGTCTTCGACCGCCCAGTACCGTTCCGGATCCTGCCGCCAGCTGGCATACATCGAATTCATCTCGTAGCCGGCGTTGTCCCACAGGTCGGCAGCGCCTGCCGGTGCGGAGCGCACCTGGAGCTTGCTGGTTAGCTGGCCGGTTCGAGTACCGGTGATCTGGGTGTTCTGCCGCAGGATCGCCGCGGCAAGGCGTCGCTTGGCCACCTTGTCGCCGTACTTCGCATACAGTTCTTCGCCCTCGCTCAGTGCCCGGTCTTTCTCCGCCGGGCTCAGCGACATCCAGATCTTCTCGCGCAACACCAGGAAGCTCGGATAGGCGCGTTCGGCGGCAAGGTCCGCCCACGCATAAGCCAACGCCGGATCGCGCGCCACCCCTGCGCCGTGCCAGTACATCAGGCTGATGCGGTGCTGCGAATACTTGTCGGCGTAATGCGCGGCCTTGGTGAAATTGCGCAGCGCATCATTCCAGTGGCCTTTCCCTGCGGCCTCGCTTCCATAGAGGCGGTATAGCTCGTTGGGGAAATTGGCCATGAAGCGAACCCGCTCGTCGAGATCGCCAGCGCTTATGGCGTCCGTGTCGGCTACGACGGCATCCAGGGGTTCCGCCGCCGGCGTGGCCGGTCCAGCGGCGAGTGCGGCAGCGAGTACGACTGAAGTCAGCAATTCCATGTTGCCTCCGGGTCGGTGGGTTCCTGACTGCTTCCAGTTCACTTCCACGAAATTCGAGAGTAGCGGATCGCGTTTTGCCAGGATTGGCGGCTCGCCTTCTGACGGCCGATCCCAGCCGGGGCCGACAACGCCAGCATCCGAGGGTGCGACCCGAACCGGTCGGCGTCAGGCGCTAGGCGCAGACGGTCGCGAATTCCGCTTATGGCCGATAGCGGACACTCGGCTAGATCCACCGCCAAGGGCGGTGCTAACTTTCGCTTTCGACCCAAGCGGCCGTTTGGCGCCTAAAGGATGCATCGGAGATGAAGGCTGGCCGACTCGCGACCATCGCCATATGGCTCCTGTTTGCATGGATCGTGCTTTCGTACGCTGACTCGTGGCTTCTTCTGCCCTATGACTGCGCCGACCTGGGCTTCGTCATTAGCCACAGCAAATGGGATTGCTCCGGCCCCGACGTCGCTGGTGCTGCGCCGATGCGCTTTTGGCAACACGCCGGCTTTCTTCATTCCATCCTTGCTTTCGTGGCCGCGGTGATCGCTACTCTCGTATGCCGTCGCTACCGTTGGGCCAGGGAATGATCGCTCCTGGCCGATGGCGGTCGTTGGGGTGGAGCGGTCGCCTTGGCCAGTGCTAATGTCCGCTTCCGACTGCGGTTTCAACCGGTCAACGCAACAGATTGTTGAAATCGTTCGGCCGGTGTTTCGTAGCCTAGCGTCTTCCGGGGCCGTCCGTTCAACTCTCTCGC
>NZ_JBHRZC010000014.1:0-1229 GCF_042649405.1 Lysobacter sp. GCM10012299
TGCGGTTTCAACCGGTCAACGCAACAGATTGTTGAAATCGTTCGGCCGGTGTTTCGTAGCCTAGCGTCTTCCGGGGCCGTCCGTTCAACTCTCTCGCCACCGCGTCGAGCTTGGCTTGCGTGATCGTGGACAGATCGAGCCCCTTGGGGAAGTACTGCCGCAGCAGTCCATTGGTGTTCTCGTTGGAACCGCGCTGCCAAGGATGCTGCGGATCGCAGAAGTAGACCTGGATGTCGGTCGCCAGGGTGAAGCGGCGGTGGTCGGCCATCTCCTTGCCGCGGTCCCAGGTCAACGATCGGTACAGCTCCTTCGGCAAGCGGCGCGCATTCTTGATCAGCGCGTCGATGACCGTTTCGGTGTCCTTGCCGCCGACTTTCACCAGCATGACGTAGCGCGTATGCCGTTCGACCAGCGTGGCAATCTGACTGTTGCTGCTGCCAAACAACAGGTCGCCTTCCCAGTGGCCCGGCACGGCCCGGTCCTCGACCGCTGCAGGGCGCTCGCGGATCGATACAGTGTCGCCGATGCGGCCGTGGTTGTCCGTCTTCTGGCTGTGGTGGCGCGAGCGGCGCATCGCTCGCGTCCGTCGCAGGTAGCCCAACAGCTCCTGCTTTAAGGCACCTCGGGCTTGGATGAAGAGGGTGCGGTAGATCGTCTCGTGTGACACCTGACCGCCCGCGTCGTCTGGATGGATGCGCTTGAGCCATCCGGCGATCTGCTGCGGGGACCAGCGCTGTTGAAGCTTGGCCGCGACCTGCCGCGCCAAGGCTCGATGCCGTGCCAGCTTACAAGTCTTTGGACGACGTGCCCGGTCCCAGGCGGCTTGATCGGCTCGGCTGGCACGATAGCCACTGGCTTCCCCATTGCGCCGCAACTCGCGACTCACCGTGGACGGTGCCCGCCCCAGCGTGGCCGCGATCGAACGGATCGACTGCCCGCCGACCACGCCGCGCGAGATCTCTTCCCGCTCGGCCAGGCTCAGCGTCCGCTCAGAACGTCGGCGCGCGGGCGGCCGGATCCCACCGGACTCGGCCAGGATCCGCCGAACTGAGCTGTGGCGCCGATCAAAGAGCTGCGCAATCTCGTGCAGCGACTCGCCTTGCTGCCACCGATCCCACATCTGGGCCTTCTGGCTTTCCGTGTAACAGATCCTTGCCCGGTACTTCATCTGCAACACTCCCGCTGCCTAGGCAGCTCTCAGTGTGTTGCATCGACCGGTTGAAACCGCA
>NZ_JBHRZC010000015.1:0-1033 GCF_042649405.1 Lysobacter sp. GCM10012299
AAGAAACGGAACGCTCTTCGGATTTTCGGTGTCGACTGAAATTAAAGTTCTGATGGGGATCCCAGCATAGTCAAAATATTAAACTAGGACTTCTATACTCTTTTGGGGAACTTTGCAACAGAAGGTTCTGTTGCAAAGTTTTAAATAAAGAATAAAATCCCTTACGGTATCTATGATTTAAGCTGGGATTCCCAATAATACCTTGATTTCAGTACAGACCGAAAACCCGAAGAGAGTGCCTTCTTTTCGGGTTTTCTTATATAATCCTCGAATGGCTTCCATGCCTTTAATCGTGGTAGAGGCAGTGCGTAAACTTCGATAGAATTTATTGCGTCTCTTTACTGGACGATGGTCTTGTTCAATCAAATTATTCAGGTATTTAATGGTACGATGTTCTGTCCCTTGATAAAAGCCGTATTCTTTTAGTTTCTTAAAGGCACTTGTAATAGAGGGGGCTTTATCTGTGACTACAACCTTCGGTTCATCAAACTGCTTCACTAACCGCTTAAGAAAAGCATAGGCTGCTTGTGTGTCCCGTTTTTTACGTAACCAAATATCCAAGGTTAAACCATCTGCATCGATGGCTCGATACAAATAATGCCATTTTCCTTTAATTTTGATGTACGTTTCATCCATTTTCCATGAATAAAAGGATTTTTTATTTTTCTTTTTCCAAATTTGATAGAGTAGTTTGCCATATTCTTGCACCCAACGATAAATCGTCGTATGAGAAACGTTAATGCCACGATCATATAAGATTTCTTGAACTTCACGATAGCTAAGGTTATAACGAAGATAGTAGCCCACGGCTACAATAATCACATCCTGCTGAAATTGCTTTCCTTTAAAATGATTCATCGTCATTCCTCCTGCTATCTTTTTCTATTATTCTACCTTATTTGATAGTAGATTTAAAACTTTGCAACAGAACCATCCAGGCTCAATCAATTGATTTGATAATTTTAGATATTATGATGCCGAAAATGGATGGATATGAAGTAACCCGTCAAGTCCGTGCACAGTATAATATGCC
>NZ_JBHRZC010000016.1:0-788 GCF_042649405.1 Lysobacter sp. GCM10012299
GGAAATTATGAGAACTGTTTCTAACATATACCACAATTGTGTACCAGATAAGATTAAAAACCGAAGAAATACTGATAAACTGAAGCAACGCGATACAGTGATTATTGCTTGTGTTATATGGGGCATAATTAATGGCTATACTAGCCAAAGAGCCACGTATAGAGCGGTTTGTTCCGTCTTATTTCCTAATGGTGACTTTCCTAGTAGGAGTCGATTCACTCGCTTAAGTTCAAACTTAGCTTACACTATCAAGATTATTCGATACTTTTTCATCAAGAAGCTCACCAAAGGTGAACTAGTCGGAATTATAGATAGTTTTCCTAGTCCATTATGTAAACCAGTTAGAAATAGACAAGCAAAACTATTGAATCAAATAGCCAAAGTTGGCTATAACTCAACAAAAAAATCTTATTTTTATGGTCTTAAAATTCATATGATCGTTACTAAGACTGGCTTTCCGATTACTTACTCAATCACGAATCCAGGTGTCCATGACGTGAAAGTGTTAGAGACTTTATCGGAAGAAGCGAATCTTCCCAATATCCTAGGGGACAAAGGATATATTAGCCATAAAATCCATGAAAAGCTTGCCCTTAAGGGCATTACTATATCCGTTCCGCCACGTAAAAACATGGATAAATCAGAAAAACTAGACCACAGCTTACTTGGAAAACAAAGAAAAACAGTTGAGACTGTTTTTTCTTCCTTAGAAAAATTAGGTTGTCAAAATTTCAACTCACGTTCTGTTAAAGGGCTAGAGAGTAGATTTGAAAGCATATTACTGGCTT
>NZ_JBHRZC010000017.1:0-675 GCF_042649405.1 Lysobacter sp. GCM10012299
TTTTGTTGCTTGATTTCCGCTAGTTCCTGCTTCACTTTTTGAAGCTCCTGCTTACTTGCAAAATCATCTAACGGCATATCGTCACTACCTTTCCATGCCACCACGATCATGATAGAACGGGCGAGAACGTTGTTGACGCTCGATTTCTTTTTGTCGTTGCAGCTCCTCTTTTTTCTTGCGTTCTTCTTGCTGACGAATATCATTAGCAAGATTTTTCAAACCGCTGATAGAAAAGTCATCATTGGTGACTTTAGGCTTGGTTTCAAGCGGTTTTTCGACTTCTTTTTCTTGTTTTTGTTGAGAAAATTCAAGTGTTCGTTCGATCGCAGGGCGCTCAAAATCAGAACCTAATTTTCGTCCGCCGATTGTGAAATCTTTGCCCTCATCATCGACCCATTTGAAGCCAATCCTTTTGCCTTTATTGTACTCATAAACCTCGACAGCATAGGCTTCTTGAAGATTTTTTTTGAAAGAATCAAAATCGGTACTCATATCTTGTGCGCCCAGGATCATATGCTTCATTTTTTCTCGATTACTCAATTTGCCCTCGGCGTGCATTTCAAAATCAACTTGTTTGAATTTTTCTTTCGGCTGTTCAATGCCAAAACTCAATAAAACCTTATCGTTTAGGTCTTGTAGGTGGTAGCCGACCTCGGTATCAGAGTGAAATTTTTT
>NZ_JBHRZC010000018.1:0-590 GCF_042649405.1 Lysobacter sp. GCM10012299
GAACGCACGTCCATCACCACGATGCGCTCGTGGTTGCGGTTGAACGGTGCGTACAGGCGCTTGAGCTTGTCCACCGCCGCGGCGCTGCTGGCACCGATCACGATCCGGTCCGGGCGCATGCAGTCGTTGACCGCGTCGCCTTCCTTGAGGAATTCCGGATTGGACGCGACCTCGAAACCGAACTCGGCACCGCGCGAGGCCAGCTCGGCGGCGATCGTCGCGCGCACCTTGTCGGCCGTGCCGACCGGCACCGTCGACTTGTTGACCACCACGACCTGGCGTTCCAGATGTCGGCCGATCGTGCGTGCCACCGCCAGCACGTACTTGAGGTCGGCGCTGCCATCCTCGTCCGGCGGCGTGCCCACGGCGATGAACACCACGTCGCCATGGGCGACCGCGGCTTCGGCGTCGGTGGTGAAACGCAGGCGCCCGGCGGCGTGGTTGGCCTTGACCATCGGCTCCAGGCCCGGCTCGTAGATCGGAATGACGCCCTGGTTGAGGCCGTCGACCTTGGCCTGGTCGATGTCGACGCAGACCACGTCGTGGCCGACGTCGGCCAGGCAGGTGCCGGTGACGAGGCCGACGTATCC
>NZ_JBHRZC010000019.1:0-546 GCF_042649405.1 Lysobacter sp. GCM10012299
CGCCACGCGCGCGATCATCTGGGATGACATCACGATGGCGCTTAGGGGGCTGCGCAGATCGTGGCCCAGCACGCCCAGGAAAATGTTGCGCCACCGCTCCACCTCGTCCGCGTAATGGCTCACCGACTCGGCGATCGCCTCGTCGATCGCCTCGTTGAACCGGGTGACCTCCTCTGCGGAGGCAACTTCCCGGTCGGGCGCCTCTGCCCACAGTCGCAATACGGACGCGCGCAGGGCGCGGTACTCCGACACGAGGTTCGAGATGCTGTAACCGCTGTGGGCGCGATGCAGGGCGTGCGTGCCCGCTGCCGACCGGGGGCGCCCGATGGGCACCAGCGCGCGGCCCTCGGACTTCTCGATTTCCTCGGCGCGTGTCTGCGGCGTTCGCAAGTCCACCACGATCGCCTCGACGATCTCGGGCAAGTGGTCGCGCAGCGCAGCGTCATCCAGTGGCGTACCGACTTCCACGGTCTTCGCGAACGTGATCGCGTGCTCGATGATCGTTTCGGCGTGATGCTCGATGAAGTCCGCCAGCCCGCTGTTCAT
>NZ_JBHRZC010000020.1:0-509 GCF_042649405.1 Lysobacter sp. GCM10012299
TTTGTCTAATAGTTTTTATTCAAAATGTTTCTAGATTATAAAATTTATTGAATAACACATTCCTAACGGAATTTGTTTCGATATTGTGTGATTTCTCAGAGTACAATGGATGTATGGAAAGGATCCAACGGGAATTTGCTATTTCCTCCTGTAGCGTTTGTCTACCCTGTTTAGTCTGTTACCCGAACCACTGTTATCACTACCAACTCATTAGCTGTTTCGATAATGGACTAGACTTTCAAATAGTAGTTGGGAAGGCAGCTTCTAGCTCTTTTATCACCGTATTCTATTAGGCGAGGTTGTGGCTATACAGTGAGTTTCTGGGAAATCCCACAGTATCGAAGCATTTTCCAAAATTTATATCGAAAGGAGGTCCTTCTTCCATGAAATTATTTGTCGGTATTGACGTTAGCTCTGAAAAACTAGATGTTTGTTTTTTAACAGACGACAATCAATTGTCTATCTTATCTGAAATCTCTGTTGCCAATGACATCGAAGGTGCTTCATTC
>NZ_JBHRZC010000021.1:0-911 GCF_042649405.1 Lysobacter sp. GCM10012299
AACAAAATCAAGAAGTCATTGAAACGCTGAAAAGCCTTGATAACAGCGTAAAACAAGGCTATATCAAGGTGCGAGGTGGCGAAGATATTCCCAAAATGAGCGAGCTGAAAGCTGAAATGAACCGCTACGCCACCTACGTTCAAAAAAGAACCGCTGAAATCGACCAAAAGCTTGATAGCTACGGTAATATCAGCAAATCTGTATCTGACGAATTGAGCCGGCAAGTGCGCCCACAAGTCCAAAAATTTTTAGCCAACGATGATCGAGCGACTGCCGAAGAGCTGAAACAAAATCGAATAGCGAATTTAATGTCCGTATTAGCCTCTGTGGGGCTTTTTATCGGTGGCACTGCTATTCTTATTGTTTCAGTCCTAAAGCTCCTGTAATCGAACGAGAGGGGGCTTAAAACGCAAATGAAACTGTTCTTTGAAAAAATGGGGTGGCATATTCTTCCTGTCGTGATTATTTTGGTCGGTTCGTATAGTTTATTCTGCATTTTTCGCTCGATCTTAGAAAAATTTGAGGAACCAAAGCTGAAACGTGTCGTTTTTGCCCTCTGTTTTGCGTTTCTAGCGCTTTTTGTGTCGGTCGGCATTTCTTCATACCGTCCGGACGTTGCGCTGTCTGTACGCCCTAAAATCAGCAAAATAGAGCAACTAGAAGCGAAAGCCGAAGCAAAACAGAAAAAAATTGATAAAATTTCGGACCAACTGGAGCAGGCATTGAAAATTGCCAGTCAAGAAAAGCTGAAAACCTTTAACCCAAAAGACTATCCAAGCGAAGTTATTACGGCGGATTGGGTACAAAAAAATCGTGACGTGATCGCTACTTTGCCCGATAAAGAGCTGAAAGACCGCTACACAAAGCGATTTGACGATGTAGAATCCTATTTTGAGCTGAATAGTCAGTGA
>NZ_JBHRZC010000022.1:0-625 GCF_042649405.1 Lysobacter sp. GCM10012299
TGTCTTCCAATCAAAGAGCGCACCAAACAGTGCTAATCCAAGTGGACTGGCCACCATGGTAATCGTTGTTATCGTTGACATAAGTCGTCCTTGTATATGCGTTGGAACTTCTCGCTGAAGCCAGACCATATAAAAAGCAAAAGAAAACATTAATCCTTAAAAACGGACTTATGAAAAATAATACATGCCGTTTGGGATTTACAATTAGCTACCAAATAAGAGGTTATGACAAAAGACTTTTCACAATCCCTTCTTCCGAATAAACGGTGTTCTCCTGCCAACTCCTCGGTCACAAGTCACAATATCCATCAAACATGAGAAGCTGTTTTTGAAATTATTTCTTGTGATTCGGAGTTAAATGGTAGGCTCACAACCTCTGGATAAACGGTGTTCAAAAGCCAGTTTCTCGGTATTAAGCCAAATTTATGCAAAAATGTGGAAAGCCATTTTCACAAAATTTTTCTTAATACTCGAAACTAAGCGACTTTTTCACAACCTCCTGATAAACGGTGTTCAAAAGCTTGCATCTGCGGTAATAAGCCCAACCAAACGAAAAATATAAGGAGCTATTTTTGTTTGGCTGTTCTTATTACTTGATGCAGGGCAGTTTTTTCACAACCTCTTC
>NZ_JBHRZC010000023.1:0-582 GCF_042649405.1 Lysobacter sp. GCM10012299
TGTAGAAATTGTGGTTCTACTGTGGTAGATGGAAACGGGAAAGTAATTGTAGTGAAAAATGGGAAGAAGGAAACGATTGTCCGCTTTGAACAATACAATCACATGCCTTTGGTTATGCGCTTAAAAAAGCAGCGCTATACCTGTAAAAACTGTCGAACCCATTGGACGGCTCAAAGTTATTTTGTTCAACCCAGACATTCAATCGCGAATCATGTCAGATATAAAATTGCTTCTTTACTGACTGAAAAAGTATCTTTATCTTTTATTGCGAAAAATTGTCAGGTATCTTTGACCACCGTTATTCGTACGTTGAAAGAGTTTAAAAGCTACTTACCAAAGCAATCTAAGAGGATTCTCCCCAGAGTATTGATGGTTGATGAATTTCGTTCGCACGCTTCCATAGAAGATAAAATGAGCTTTATTTGCGCAGATGGCGAAACAGGACAATTAATTGATGTCTTGCCTACGCGTAAATTGCCTCGATTAACAAGCTATTTCTTAGGCTGCGCTAATCCTGAAGAAGTAAAATTTTTAGTCACAGACATGAACGCCGCCTACTTCCAGCTTACCAAACGTATTCTG
>NZ_JBHRZC010000024.1:0-517 GCF_042649405.1 Lysobacter sp. GCM10012299
CTTCGTTAAGGTCAAAACCGTTGTTCAAGGAGCGGTTGGGATAGGCGTAAAAGCTTGTTGTAGCAAGTTTTTAGACTGATTTAGATTAAATCGTTAGTCTTGTTATACAGCGCCTTTACAGGCGGTCAGGGCAAGCCCTAACGACCCAAAAGCCCCATCTGGTAGACCATCTTTTTTTTGCAGGGAGTGAATGCTATATTAATCTTGGCACTAAAGCCAACTAACGCTTACACAGGTTGGGAGGTGTATTCCGTATGTACGAAAAATTTCTAACGTTGGTTGTCGCACCGCTATTTGTCGGGCTAGTCATTGAGCTAGTTTCTCATTGGTTGGACGAGAAAGACGACAACTAAGGCTTAGTGCCTTCCAACTCACACGCCTAGTCGCAGGGCGAAAAAAAAGCCAGACACCGTCGCATGGTGGCTGGCTTTTGTGCATTCCGCACTCGAAAAAATTCTAACGTTTTCGCATGGTTATTATAGCATGGACGTTGGCAAATCTCAATTTCACTGACTAT